>NZ_CP049257.1:3840255-5120341 GCF_011046535.1 Nocardioides anomalus
ACAGGATGCATAAGGCGGGAAGGAACGTATATTGGCGACCTCACGCCGGCGTCACGTTGGACGTCTCAGCCATCGCAGACCTTGCTACAGAGGAAGCCCCTCTACTAATTGTTGACGAAGCTGACAATTGCGTACCGGCCCTCGAAGAGTTGGCAGGGGCCCTGGAAGGGCGCCAACTCGACGTCGTCGCGGGCGCCCGATTGTCGGACTGGCGGAATGCGCGCGGTGATATCTCGCGATTCGCGAACGTTACTGCGTCTGAGGAGACTTTTGGACGTTTGAGCAGGCGAGAGGGCCGGGCGATCATCGCCGCTTGGTCGTCGATTCCCAAGGGTCTCGGCCTGCTCGGCGACAAGGGCGGTCTGGACGAGCAACTCAAACGCCTTTTGGACGCTGTCGAATCAGATAAGCGTAGTAACGGCTCGCTGCTCGGCGGGCTCTTTCGACTACGGTTCGATCAGTCGCGACTCGATGCACACGTCAACGAAATGCTAGACAATCTTGAAGAGCACACTATCGACGGCTCGCACGTTTCACTACTTAAAGCATTTATCTATGTGTGCGCGTTTGAGATCGGTGGCCTCGCTGGGATCGACCGCAGGCTTTGGGCTGAACTGCTAGGCATCGACGTAAAGGAACTGAGACGAACTGTCGAATTCAGCCTAGGAACCGAAGCCGCGACCGCACGAGCGGGAGGGCTTGTTCAGGTTCGCCACCCCGAAATTGCAAGAAGTGCCATCAGGCTGCTGCGAGGACGTAGTCGTGGTCTTGACCTCGGAGAGATATACGGCGATATAGTCCGGTCGGCGATAGCCCTAGGTCGTCACCTAGAGCTGGCCGATTACTCGCGCGTCGTGCATCTACCCACGAAGATATCGGACGGTCTACGGGAGGCTGGGTACTCCAAGATTAGCTCATACCAAATCGCCGTAAACGCTGCCAGCGAGGCCGCGGAGGCAGAGCCGAGTCTGCTCGTGTACGAAACCGATCTCGGATCACTATATCGGAAGATGGGCCAGCCGGAGGTTGCCGCAGAGCGCTACGCCGCCGCGTATACTCGCATGCACCTATATCGTGATCGCGAGCGGTCAGCAAGCGGATTCTTCTACGATTGGTCTCTCTCATATCTCGACGCGGACGAGCCTGCGAGCGCGCTTCTTGTTGCCGCGGTTGGCCTGAGTCGCGAGCGGGCCAAACTGACTCGCACCGAGGCCGGGCGGTACTTCGTTGTAATCGCTCGATCCCTCGTTCGGATCGGACGCGATACCGGATCGGAGCGAGCAAGACTCGGGCTCGCGGCCGTCTTCAAGCTGGCCGAATCTACCCTTGTTCCCGCGGACGATCTAGAGGCGTGCCGAAACTTATCAAGTCAGGGAAAAGCTCCGTCCACTTCTCAACTCGACTCCTCACTAGCCTTGAGACTGCTTGAAAAATGTCTCGTTCAACTTACCAGGGAGGCCGCAGCCCTGCAGACGTTACGCGTTCCGAACCCCGGGCTTCTTTCGGCGACCATCGAACCGCTAATCGGCCAAGGTCGATGACTGACGCACGTCCGAGGCCATTGCACTAACAGGCACGAGGCGCTTCCTGGATTCCAACTACACAACGCTTTGCTCGGCAGAGAATTTGTGATCCGAGAAGTTGGACAGCAGCAGGGCTCGACGTCCCGGCAAGTCAGCACCGGCCTGGGCATGCTCGTCCAGGCCATCGGCTCACCCGACATGCGCGAGGGCGCGCAGGCCTTCATCGACAAACGCGGGCCGGAGTTCGCCGGGCCCGCCGTCAGGCGGGGTCGGGGAACTCTGGCTTGCGTTTGTCGATGAAGGCCTGCGCGCCCTCGCGCATGTCGGGTGAGCCGATGGCCTGGACGAGCATGCCCAGGCCGGTGCTGAAGGAGTCGCGGGCGGCGTTCCACCAGAGGTTGGAGCTGATCTTGGTGATCTCGATGTAGCGGGGGCTCTTGGTAGCGAGCTCGGCGCACATGGCGTCGACGGCTTGCTCGAGCTGGTCGTCGCCGACGACCTCGTTGACCAGGCCCATCTCGTAGGCGCGTTGGGCGTCGTACCTTCGGCAGAGCATGCTCAGCTCCTTGGCGCGCTTCTCGCCGATCTGGACGCCCATGACGTTGGTGGCGCCGGTGACGGGTGAGCTGCCGACCTTGGGGCCGGTCTGGCCGAACGTCGCGGAGCGGGCGGCGATGGCGAGGTCGCAGGCGACGACGAGCTCGTTGCCGCCGCCGGCGGCGGCGCCGTTGACGGCGGCGATGACGGGCCTCGGGCAGGTGCGGATGGCGTCGAAGAGGCGGAGCGAGGCCTTGTAGAGGCCGCGCATGTTCTTCATGTCGGGCTCGGCGAGGCCGGTGAGGGCGCCGCCGGCGCAGAAGGAGCCGCCGCTGCCGGTGATGACGACCGAGTGGTACGTCGAGACGTCCTCGAGGACGTCGGCGATGGCGTGGGCCATGGGACCGTCGTAGGCGTTGCGGCGCTCGGGGCGGTTCAGGCGGATCCACTTGGTGGTCCCCTTGTCGAAGACCTCGACGTCTCCCCCGGCGTGCTGGGTCACCTCGCTCTTGGTCTCGCTGGTGCCCTCGCTCATGCGTGCGCCTCCGTCTCTCGCAGCTCCTTGAGCACCGTGCGGTGCCGGTCCATGCTCTTCCACCCGAGGGCGTCGTCGGCGATGAGGACGGCCTGGATGTTGGCCGAGCCCTCGCCGGTCTGCCAGAGCTTGGCGAAGTTGAGGTAGAGGCCGATGGGCAGCTCGTCCATGAAGGCGGCGCCGCCGAAGATCTCGGCGGTGGCCTGGGCGGCGCGGTTGCAGACCTCGCCGGCGTAGTACTTGGCGATCGAGCTCTCGCGGGTGGCGAGGTCGCCCTCGTCGTAGCGGGCCGCAGCCACGTCGACCATCAGGCGGGCGGCGGCGACCTCGGCGGTCATGTCGGCGAGCTGCTTCTTGACCATCTGGAAGCTGCCGATCTTCTCGCCGAACGCCGTGCGCTCGTTGGCGTACGCCAGGGCCGCGTCGAGGCAGGCCTGGGCCAGGCCGACCGAGCGGGCGGCGACGGTGAGGCGGCCGTAGTCCATGGCGTTCATGGCGACGACGAAGCCCTGGCCCTCGTCGCCGAGCAGCGCGTCGGCGGGCACGCGGACGTCGGTGAGGCTGATCGAGGTGGTCGGCATCAGCTTGCCGAGGCCGCGGCACGGGACGCGGGTGGCCTCGAAGCCCGGGGTGTCGGTCGGTACGACGAACGCGCTCACGCCCTTGTGCCCGGCGGCCGGGTCGGTCTTGGCGTAGACGATGGCCACGTCGGCGACGTTGGCGTTGGTGATCCACATCTTCGCGCCGTTGATGACGTACTCGTCGCCGTCACGCACCGCGCGCGTGCGCATCGCACCCAGGAAGTCCGAGCCGCCGTCGGGCTCGGTCATCGCGTTGCAGCCGAGCAGCTCGCCGGCGATGAGGCCGGGCACCCAGCGCTCGCGCTGGGCGGTCGAGCCCCAGTTGGCGATGGTGAGCGGGACGGTGGCGGCCTGGAGGTTCATCGAGGCCGAGAGCGGCGGGTAGACCCAGGCCAGGTTCTCCGAGACCGCGGCCAGCGCGCGGAAGCCGGCGCCGGTGCCGCCGAGGGACTCGGGGAAGCAGCAGCCGAAGAAGCCCAGCTCCCCCATCTGCCGGTAGAGGTCGTGCGGGAACTCGGCGCGCTGCTCGCGCTCGACGACGCTCGGGCGGACCTCGCGACGACCCCAGTCGCGGACCAGCAGCCCGATCTCCCGGGCGGTCTCGGCCCGCTCCGCGGCCCGTTCGCCGGCGGTTCCCGGCTGGTTCCTGTGGTCGACGGTCATCGTGTTCCCTCTCGTCCTGGCGCCTTGCAACGGTTAGGTTGGCACCCGCGGCCTACCCGCCTGCAGGCATATCGGTGCTAATGTTTGTCAACGTTTCTCGCAGCGCGGAGGAGTCCCCATGACCATGTCGGGCGTCAACGGGGCGGCCCAACGGCCTCCGAAGGCGGCGATGCTCGTGGCCCAGCGCATCGTGCAGGACGCGATCCGCGGCAGCCTCCGGCCCGGCGACCTGCTGGAGCCCGAGCGCACGATGCTCGAGAAGTACCAGACCGGACGCGGCACCTTGCGCGAGGCGCTGCGCCTGCTGGAGTTCCAGGGCGTCATCTCGCTCAAGCCCGGGCCGCGCGGCGGACCGGTGCTGCAGAACCCCGACGCCTCGCACCTCGGCAGCACCCTGGTGCTGCTCATGCAGCTGCAGGCGGCGCCGTTCCGCAACGTCGCCCAGGTGCGCACGGCGCTGGAGCCGATGATCTCGCGGCTGGCGGCCGAGCAGATGACCGAGGACTCCCTGGTCGACCTGCGCGGCACGGTCGACCAGATGAAGGCCGAGATCGACGACCAGTACTCGTTCCTCGACGCCAACAAGCGCTTCCACGACATCATCGCGTGGTCCTCGGGCAACGTGCTCTTCGCCTACATCATCGAGTCGCTGCTCGGGATCATGGACGGCACCCAGATCGGCGTCGACTACCCCGCCTTCCGCCGGCAGGCGATCCTCAAGGCGCACGAGGAGATCTACGCCGCGCTCGCCGCGCGCGACCCGGCCGAGTCCGAGGCCCGGATGCGCGAGCACATCGAGGCCGCGCAGCGCTACGTCGAGCGCAAGTACCCCCAGCTGATGGAGCAGACGATCCCCTGGGACCAGCGCATCCTCGGCTGAGCGGTCAGTCACCGGCGCCGGCCAGGGCGGCCTCGCCCAGGAAGGCCAGCAGCACCGAGGCGTTGTTGCGCGCCTCGGCGGCCGGGCCGCTCCAGACAACCTCGCCGCGCGCCACGGCCACCACTTCGTCGGCGACGTCCAGACCGGCCTCGGCGTTCTGCTCGACCATGAGTACGCCGATGCCGGAGTCCGCCATCTGCCGCACCGTGGCCAGGATCGAGTCGGTGACCACCGGCGCGAGCCCCATCGACGGCTCGTCGAGCAGCACCGTCGTCGGCTGCGACATCAGGGCCCGGCCGAAGGCGAGCATCTGCTGCTCACCGCCGCTGAGCAGCCCGGCCGCGCTCGAGCGGCGCTCGGAGAGGATCGGGAACATCTCGTAGCACTGGGCCAGCGTCTTCTCGAAGGCGCTGCGCGAGGCGGTGTGCCCGCCGAGCCGGAGGTTCTCGGCCACGGTGAGCGGGGCGAACACCCGGCGCCCCTCGGGCACGAGTGCGACGCCGCGCTTGACGATCTTGTGGGCGGGCAGCCCGGTGATGTCCTTGCCGTCGAGCGTGACCCGCCCGTCGGTCGGCGCGTGCAGCCCGGCGATCGCCTTGAGCGTGGTGGTCTTGCCTGCGCCGTTGGCGCCCAGGACCAGGGTGATCTTGCCGGGGGTGGCGCTCAGGCTCACCCCACGGACGGCCTCGACGTTCCCGTAGCCCGCGTGCAGGTCGCTGACCTCAAGCATCGTTGCGCCACTTCCTTCCGAGGTAGGCCTCCTGGACCAACGGGTTCTGCACGACCTCCGTCGGCGTCCCCTCGGCGATCAGCCGACCGGACGTCATCGCGTAGACGTAGTCGCACGTGTCCACCATCATCTGCACGTCGTGCTCGACGAGCAGCTGGCACAACCCGCCACCGCGCATGCCCTGCATCAGCTCGGAGATCTCGGCGCGCTCGGTCTGGTTCATCCCGGCGGTCGGCTCGTCGAGGAGCAGCAGCCGGGGCCCCATGACCAGGGCGCGGGCGATCTCCACCCGGCGCTGGGTGCCGTAGGACAACTCGGAGGGGAAGTACTCCTCCATGCCGGTGAGCCCGGTGCGCTCGATGACCTCGGCCACCGAGACGTCGCCGCCGCCGCGGCCCGCCGTGTCCGCGCCGAGCTGGATGTTGCGCCGCACGTCGAGGTCCGGCAGCAGCCGGACGGTCTGGAAGGTGCGGGCCACCCCCAGTGCGGCCAGCTTGTGCGGCCGGGTGCGGCGGTACGACGAGCCGTCGATCAGCACGTCGCCGCGGGTCAGCTTGGTCATCCGGGTGATGGCGCCGATCAGCGTGCTCTTGCCCGAGCCGTTGGGACCGATGATCCCGTAGATCAGACCGGGACGCATGGTGAGGGTGACGCCGTCGACGGCCTTGACGCCGCCGTAGTGCACCGCGACGTCCTGGACCTCCAGGACCGGCGCCGCGGCCATGGGGTCGTCCTGCGCGGGGCGCTCGGGGTGGGTGGTGGTCATGCTCGTCCCCTCGCGTCGGTCGTGGGTCGCGACAGCCCGTGCTGGTCCGGCGGTGTCGGCGCCGGGTCCGCGAGGACGAGCTCGGGTTCGTCGCCGTCGTCGCTGGCGAGCTCCTCCGCCCGGCCGTCGCGGCGGCGCCGCTTGCCCCAGCGGTAGCCGTCGACGAGCACCCCGTGGATGCCGCGGGGCAGCAGCACGGCGGCGATCGCGACGAGGATGCCGTAGATCAGCTCCTGCCACTGGCCGACCGCGCTGAGCAGGTCCGGCAGCCAGGTGAAGATGACCGCGCCGATGACCGCACCGACCCAGGAGCGGGCGCCGCCCACGATGATCATGGTGAGCGCGAGCACGATGAGGGTGAAGCCGATGTCGAGCGGCTGGATGATGCTGCGGACCATCACGTTCATGCCGCCGGCGATGCCGCCCAGCGCGCCGCTGACCACGAAGGCGACGATGCGGTAGCGCCGCACGTCCACGCCGACCGAGGCGGCCAGCTGCGGGTCGTCGCGGACCGCCTCCACCCGGCGACCGGTGCGGCCCAGCTCACTGAAGGCGATGAGGGCCACGACGGCGACGGTGATGACGTACATCTGGCTCATCGAGAAGTCGGTGATGACGCCGTACAGGCCGGTCGAGGAGCCGGTGAACTCCCCGCCGTTGACGGCGATGACGCCGATGATGAGGTCGAAGGCGACGGTGGCCATGGCCAGGTAGAGGCCGTTGAGCCTGGCCAGCACCAGGCCCAGCACGAGCCCGATGCCGGCGGTCATCAGCGCGGCCAGCGCGATCGCCTCCAGCGCCCCCATCTCCTGGTGGATCACCAGCAGCGCGGCGGCGTACGCGCCGAAGCCGTAGCAGCCGGCGCCCGCGAAGGAGAAGACCCCCATGCGCAGCGGCACCTGGATGGACAGGGCCATGAGCAGCCCGGTCAGCGTCGACTGGATGAGGACCAGGTGCGAGTCGTAGAAGAGGCTCATGTCCGGCGCACCTCCTTGCGGCCGAAGAGGCCGGCGGGTCGTACCAGCAGGACGAGGAAGATCAGGCCGAAGGACACCGCGTCGGTCCACGAGCCGCTGGTGTGGCCCTGGACGTAGACCTCGGCGAGCGCCAGGGCGAAGGCACCGAAGGCCACGCCCCACATGCTGCCGACCCCGCCGAGGATGATGATCGCGAAGGCCTTGACCAGCAGCGTGTCACCGCTCTCCGGGGTGATGGCGCCGAGGTAGTAGGTGAACATCACGCCGGCGAGCCCGGCGAAGGCGCCCGAGGCCGCCATGGTCAGCAGGGCGAGCCGCTGCCGGTCGATGCCCATCAGGCTGGCGGTCTCGGCGTCCACGCCGATCGCCCGCATCGCCAGGCCCTGGCGGGTCAGCCGCAGCCACAGCGTCGTCGCGGCCCACAGGACCAGCGCGAGGATGATCGTGTAGACCGCGACGTTGGTGATGAATAGGTCGCCGTGGCGCCACACCGTCACGTCGAAGGTCGACTCCTGCAGACCGAAGGGGTTGCTCTTGGTGTGGTGCTGGGCGATGGCCAGGGGGATGGTCGCCACCCCGATGCCGCCGATGAGGATCTGCATCTCCGCGCTGCGCTTGTCGCGCGCCCTCTTGAGGATCTGCTCGAAGGCCAGCTTCTGGATCACCAGGGACATCACCGCGCCGACCACCACGCCGATCAGCAGGACGGCCACCAGCGGCAGCGACACCGACTCCAGCAGGAGGTAGGCGGTGAAGGTCGAGAACATGAAGATCGACCCGTGCGAGAAGTTGAGGATGTCGATCGTGCCCCAGGTCAGGCTCATGCCCAACGCGAAGAGCAGGTAGACAGAGCCCAGGCTGACCGCGGTCAGAATTTCCTGCATGTCCCTCTCCTGTCGTGACGACCCCGGTGCCGGGGCGGTGGCCAGCGGCCACCACCCCGGCGCGGGTCGTGGCTGCTAGCTGTCGCCCGCGGCGTACAGCAACTTGGTCCCGGTGCCGTCCCACTCGACGACGACGCCGGGAACCTCGATGGTGCCGTCCTTCCAGGCCAGATCGCTGCCGAGCGCGCCGTCCTCGGTCTTGCCGGCCTCGGTCTTCATCCCGTCCTTGATCCCGTCGCGGCTCGCGTCGCCGGCCTCTTTGATGGAGCGGGCCAGGAACCACGCGGCGTCGTAGGCCTCGGCAGCGTAGTTCAGCGGGTCCTCGCCGTACTCGGCCGTGTAGTCCTTGACGAACTGCTGGCTGGACGGAGCCGTCTGGGTCGCGTCGAAGTCGACGGGCCACGCCATCCCGGCGCCGTCGGCACCGGCCGGCTTGAGGTTGCCGGCGCTCGCGCCGGAGTTCCCCAGCACCTTGCCGGTGTAGCCGGCCTGGCGCAGCTGGGTCATCGCCGTCGGGTTCGAGGCACCGATCTGCAGGATCGACACGACGTCGGGGTCGGTGTCGAGCACCTGCTGGATCGCAGCCGAGTAGTCCTGCGTCGCCGAGGTGGTCTCGACCGACTTGGTGACCTCCATGCCCGTCTCCTCGGCGAGGTCGGGCAGCGTCTTGGTCCCGATCTCGTCGAGGGTCGGGGAGATGTTGGTGTAGATGATCCCGACGGACTTCCAGCCGTTGTCCTCGATGTACTTCTTCATGATCGGGTAGTACGAGCTCATCAGTGGCGTGGCGCGGTAGGTGTAGTCACCCACGACCACACCGTCGCTGCCCGCCTGGGTGTAGATGACCGGCAGCCCGGCCTTCTGGGCCAGCGGCGACTGGGCGACCGCCTCCTGGCTCGAGACCGACCCGAAGGTCGCGGCGACGTTGCGGTCCGCGATCGCCGCGGTCATCTCGCTGGCCGCGGTCGCGGCATCGCCCTTGGTGTCCTTCCAGCTGAGGTCGATCTTCTTGCCGTCCCCGAGGAAGCCCTGCTCGTTGATCTGCTTGATCGCCAGCTCGTAGCCCTTCTGGGCGGACAGGCCGGCGAACGCGGCCGGCCCGGTGAGCGGCTCGATGCCGACGACCTTGACCGTGGACGGGATGCCGCCGCCACCGTCGGAGCCCCCGCTGCCGCCGTCGTCACCGCATGCGGCGACCGAGAGCACTGCCGCCATCGCGACCGCCAGCGTGGCGCCGCGGCGCGTGCGCCGCGATCCGTTGAAGCCGCCCATCTCTTCTCCTCGATACTTTGACAATCATGCGCATGATTCGCATGTGACCGACACCATAGGACGTGGGCGATGCTCGTGTAAAGGGTGGAGCGGAACTCTCAGGAACCGGGAGTCGACCTCGGCGACCCGCGTCCGGGGCGCCTGTCGCGGACCTCTATCCATGCATATGATGCGTACTTGTGCGGATGGGTGTCATCCTCGGCGACGTCAGCAGCAGCGTCTCGCCACGCGAGCACCTCGACGGGCTGCTGAGGCAGGTCGAGGCCGCCCAGCGCAACGGGCTCTCCCACATCACGATGGGCCAGCACTTCCTGTACGGCGACCTCCGGTGGCTCCAGCCGGTGCCCACCCTGGCGCGCATCGCGGCCGAGCTCGACGACCACGTGACGCTGGCGACCACCGTCGTGCAGGTGCCGCTCTACCACCCGGTGATGCTGGCCGAGGACCTGGCGACCCTCGACATCCTCACCCGCGGCCGGCTGGTCGTCGGGGCGGGTGCGGGCTACCGGGAGGACGAGTTCACCGCTCTGGGCGTCGACTTCTCCCAGCGGTTCGCGATGTTCGAGGAGTCGCTGCAGATCATGCAGCAGATGTGGACGCAGGACACCGTCACCTACGCCGGCCGGTTCTGGTCGGTCGAGGACGGCCACACCCACATCCGGCCGTGGCAGCAGCCGCACCCGCCGATCTGGATCGGCGCGATGAAGGACCGGGGCGTGCGTCGCTCGGCGCGGCTCGGTGACGGCTGGCCGATCACGCCCGAGACCCGCGGGCCGGAGCTGGTCCGGCTGCTCTCGGTCTACGAGGACGAGCGCGACCGGCTCGGCAAACCGCACGTCCGACACCCGCTGCGCCGCGAGGTCATCCCGGCGCCGACGACCGAGGCGGCCTACGCGCGGTTCGAGGCGATGGCCAAGGACCGGCTGCTGGCCTACGCCCAGCGACAGCTGGCCACGCGCGACGCGGACGAGATCAGCCAGCAGTTCCGCGAGGTGGCCCGGCAGGAGACGTTCATCGGCACGCCGGACGAGGTCGTCGCCCAGCTGCGGGACTTCGCGGCGCGGTTCCCCGTCGACCCGGTGCTGGTGCGCGCGCAGTGGCCGAGCATGACCAGCGACGAGGTGGTCGCCTACCTCGACGACCTCGGCCGGGACGTGGTGCCCGCCGTGGCCGAGCTGGAGTCGGTCGCACGCGTGGTTCGTGACCAGGCCCAGGACTAGGCGACGACGCCGGACTCGCGCAGGCGCCGCACCTGCGGACCGTCGTACCCCAGCTCGGCGAGGACCTCGTCGGTGTCCGCACCGGGAGGCACGGCGTCGCCCGGGACCGGCGTGCTGCTCCGGGAGAAGCGCGGCGTCACCGCCGGCTGGTGGTGCACGCCGTCCGCCAGCGGGGCGTACGCCGCACGGGCGGTCGCCTGCGGGTGCGCACGGGCCTCGTCCAGGTCCAGCACCGGGCTCACGCAGGCCTCGACGCCGTCGAAGGCCGCAGCCCACTCGTCGCGGGTGCGGGCGGAGAACGCGTCGGTGAGCGCCTCGCGCAGCGCCGGCCAGCGGCTGCGGTCCTGGTGGGCGTCGGCGTGCTCGTCGAGGCCGAGGACGCCGAGGGCGGTGCGGAAGAAGCGCTGCTCGACCGCGCCGAAGGCGACCCAGCGACCGTCCGCGCAGGTGTAGACGTCGTAGTAGGGACAGCCCGAGTCGAGCAGGTTGTGACCGCGCTCGTCGGACCAGCGGCCCTGGGCGCGCAGGCCGTGCACGAGCCCCATCAGCGTCGCCGTGGACTCCAGCACGTTGGCGTCGACGACCTGGCCGCGACCGGAGCGGGCGACCTCGAGCAGCGCGCAGGCGACGCCGAACGCGAGCGAGGCGGCGGCGCCGCCGAAGTCGCCGACGAGGTTGAGCGGGGGCACCGGTCGCTCGCCGGCGCGTCCGATGCTGTGCAGGGCGCCGGTGAGCCCGATGTAGTTGAGGTCGTGGCCGACCACGCCGGCCCACGGTCCGTCCTGGCCCCAGCCCGTGAGCCGGCCGTACACCAGCCGGGGGTTCCGGGCCAGGCACGCATCGGGGCCAACGCCGAGCCGCTCGGCCACGCCCGGTCGGTAGCTCTCCACGAGCACGTCCGCCGTGGCGACCAGGTCGAGCAGCACCGCGGCGCCGTGGGGGTGCTTGAGGTCGAGCGCGAGGGAGCGGCGACCGCGCTCGAGGACGGGGTTGGGCGTGTAGTCCGCCGACGGCCCGGTGGTGCGGTCGACGCGCACCACCTCGGCGCCCATGTCGGCGAGCAGCATGACCGCGAACGGGCCGGGCCCGATGCCGGCCAGCTCGACCACGCGCACCCCGGCGAGCGGCCCGCTCACGACGACCCCTCGGCCGGCCCGGTGGCCAGCTCGGTGGCCGACTCCTGGGCCGACTCCGCAGCGAGCAGCGCCCGCAGCTCCGCCTTGGCCACCTTCTCCAGCGTCGAGCGCGGCAGCGCGTCGACCACGCGGATCTCGCGCGGTCGCTTGGGCGGGGTGAGCAGGTCGGCGCAGCGCGCGTCGGCGTCGGCCACCGACACCGAGCGGCCGGGCTGAGCGAGCACGAAGGCCACCGGCACCTCCCCCAGCATCCGGTCCGGCCGCGCGACGACCGCGACCTCGCGCACGCCGGGCAGCGCGAGCAGCACCCGCTCGACCTCGAGCGCGCCGACGTTCTCGCCGCCGACCTTGAGCACGTCCTTGTCCCGCTCGACGAAGAAGAACGAGCCGTCCGCGTCGCAACGCACCCGGTCGCCGGTCCGGAACCAGCCGTGCTCGTCGTACGCCGCCGCGGTGCGCTCGGCGTCGTCGAGGTACTCCGAGAACAGCGAGACCCCGCGGATCCCCCGCACCCGCAGCTCGCCGGCCTCCCCCGGCGGCACCGATCGCCCGTCGTCGCCGACCACGCGGACGGCGTACTCCGGCGCGGCCCGCCCCATCGACCCCGGCACGCCGGGGTGGGACAGCTCGCTCACGACCGGGTGGCTGACGGTCTCGGTCATCCCGAACCAGCCGACGACGGGGACGGGACCGGCGACGACCGAGCTGCTGCCCCAGCCGCGGAAGCGGTGGTCCGGGGGACCTCGCGCCCCTCGAGCGCGCGCAGGCAGAAGGAGACCACTGAGGTCCACGTCGCGCGGTGATCGACCGCGGCCGACCAGAAGCGGCGGGCGGAGAACCGCGGCTGCAGGACGACGGTGCCGCCCGCGCACAGGCTGGGGAGGAAGGAGTAGGCGAGGGCGTTGGTGTGGAACAGCGGCAGGTGCACCAGGTAGACGTCCTCGGCGCCGAGCCCCTGGTGGACGGCGCCGACCTGGCCGGCCCACAGGCAGTTGGCCTGGGTCCAGACCACGGCCTTGGGGCGGGCGGTGGTGCCGGAGGTGTACTGGATGCTCGCGGGATCCGACCACGTCGCGGCGCGCGGGTACGCCGCGGGCCGGGCCCGGCGCAGCTCGTCGAGGTCGGTGACCACCCGGACGCCGGGAGCGGCCAGCGCCACGTCGTCCGCGCGCTCCGGCGTGGTGACGACGAGCCGGGCGGAACTGTGACCGAGGGCGTAGGCGAGCTCGTCCCGGCTGAGCCGGGGGTCGAGGCAGACCGCGACCGCGCCCAGCGTGGTCGCCGCCGTCCACGTCAGCAGGAAGGACGGGTGGTTGGGCAGGACCAGCGCCACCCGGTCCCCCGGCGCGGTGCCCGCGGCGTGCAGTCCGGCCGCGACCGCGTCGACGTCGCGCGCGAACTCCAGGCGCGTCCAGGTCCGGCCCGGCTCCTCGAAGGGCGCCCAGACGAGGAAGGGGCGGTCCGGCGTCCGGCGCGCCCAGGTGTCGACCAGCCACGCCGTGCTCCGGCCCAGGGCCGGTGCGCTCACGCCGTCGACCACTGCAGGTGCTGGACGGTGAAGAACTCCGCGAATCCGTCCTCGCCCATCTCCGCACCGGTGCCGGAGCGCTTGGCCCCGACCCAGGGCACGTCGGGACGGGCACCGCCGCCGCCGTTGATCGCGACCGTGCCCGTCTCGAGGCGCCGCGCGACGGCGACCGCGTCGTCGTGCGGACCCCAGACGAGCGCGTTGAGCCCGTAGCGCGAGTGGTTCGCGATCGCGACGGCCTCGTCGACGGTGTCGTAGGTGAGCACCACGGCGACCGGTGCGAAGAGCTCCTCCTGGCACAGCTCGTCGTCGGGGCCGACGCCGGTGACCAGGGTCGGCAGCAGGTGGAAGCCGGGGCCGTCACCCCGCCGCCCACCGGTGAGCACCTGCGCACCGCGCTCGACCGCTCGGGCCAGGTAGGCCTCGACCCGCTCGCGGTGCTCGGCGCTGATGAGCGGGCCGACCTCGGTCGTCTCGTCCTGCGGGTCGCCGGTCGGCACCTGCTCCTCCAGGAACCGGACGGCGCGCGAGACGAACGCGTCGGCGTCGTCGCGGTGCACGAGGATCCGGGTGGTCGCGCCGCAGCCCTGGCCGGCGTTGCGGCAGAACCGCAGTACAGACGCACCGACCACACGATCGAGGTCGGCGCCGGGCAGCACCACCGTCGGCGACTTGCCGCCGAGCTCGAGGACGACCTTGGTGTGGTGCTCGGCGGCGGCGCGCGCGACCTCCCTGCCCACCGCGTTGGAGCCGGTGAACGTCACCAGGTCGACATCCCGGTGGCCGGTCAGGCGCTGGCCGACCTCGGCCCCGCCGGTGACCAGGTTGAGCACCCCGGGCGGGACGCCGGCCTCCTCGGCCAGCCGCACCAGCGCGAGCGTGCACAGCGTGCCCCGGGGCGAGGGCAGCAGGACGACGGGGCAGCCGGCGGCGAGGGCCGGGCCGACCTTCCACGCCGCCATGTTGAGCGGGTAGTTGTACGGCGTGACCGCGGCGACCACACCGATGCCGCGGCGCAGCAGCACGCTGCCGGCCGGCGCGGGCCCGGCGAGCGGGGGGAGCTCCTCGCGGTAGCCGCCGCGCGGTCCGGCCAGCGCACGCTCCGCCGCCCAGCGGAGGTTCGCCACGGGCGTCGCAGTCTGCAGGGTCCGGGCCAGGGTGATCGGCGAGCCGACCTCGGTGGCCACCAGTCGGGCCAGCGGCTCGTGCTCGCGCTCGAGCCGGTCGGCGAGGCGGCGCAGGACCGCCGCGCGGTCGGCGGGCACGGCGTCGCGCCAGTCGAGGAAGGCCGACCGTGCGGCCGCGACCGCGGCGTCCACCTGGTCGGGGCCGGACCCGGTCCACTCGCCGAGCGGTGCGCCGGTCGACGGGTCGACGGAGGTGAACCGCTCGCCGGTGCCGGCGGTCCACGCGCCGGCGACGAACGTGGTGCGGGCGGTGTCGGGGAGCACCACCATCACAGATCGAGATCCAGGATCAGCGACTGGTAGGCCTTGCCGTGCGGGTCGGCCCGCAGCGTCATCGACACCCCACCACCCAGGGCCCGGTCGAGGACGAAGTTCAGCCCGTGCACCCGGGGCAGCTCGTAGCGGACCACCCCTCCCTCCACGAGGGCGCCGAAGTGCGCCTGGACCCGCTCGGCGGTGAGCCGCTCGACGAGCAGCGGGTAGTCGGCCGGGTCGTAGGCGAACACGCAGATGTTGGAGACGTCGCCCTTGTCGCCGGACCGGCTGGCCGCGAGCTCGCGCAGCCTCACGACCCGCTCACCTCGGTCCGCACCGGGACCAGCTCCCGCGGAACGTAGGCCGGGGTCACCCCGATGGCCGGCACCACCGACGTGACGTTGCCCCCGCCGCCGGCGGGACCGAAGTAGAGGAGCTCGGTCTCGTGGGCCGCGGTGCGGGCGACGTCCAGCGAGGTGGTGCGCACCGCGAGCCGCAGGCGCACCTCCGAAGGGTAGCCGCCGGCCATCCGGACACCGAAGAGCGAGTCGACGCCCTGGAGGTCCACGCGCACCTCGTCCAGCTCCGCGGCGTACGGCTCGAGTCGCTTGCGCAGGACCTCCTCGGCGCGCCGCGCCCGCTCGACGCAGCCCGGGCCACCCCATGACATCTCCCCGGTGGCGCGCCAGCCCTGGTCGATGCCGACCAGGACCTTGAGCGTGTCCGGTCGTGCGTGACCGCGGGCGCCGGAGATGCGGACGCGGTCGGCGCCGAGGTCCTCGACCTCGACCTGCGTGAAGTCCGCGGTCACGTCCGGGGTGAGGTACGCCGCGGGGTCGTGGATCTCGTAGTAGAGCTGGGTCTTCATGGTCATCGCGTCGACCGCGCCACCGGTCCCCGGGAGCTTGGTGATCGTGACGGCACCGTCCTCGACCTCGGCGATCGGGAACCCGAGGTTCCACGGCTCGGGCACGACGCGGTACGGCGGGTCCTCGTAGTTTCCGCCCGTGGAGTGCACGCCGCACTCGAGCAGGTGACCGACCATCGTGGCGTGGCCGAGGCGGTCCCAGTCGTCGAGCTCCCAGCCGAGCTCGTGGCAGATCGGCCCGACGAACAACGAGGGGTCGGCCAGCCTCCCGCCCAGCACGATCTGCGCGTCCTGGCGCAGGCAGTCGACGATGCCGTCGGCACCCAGGTAGACGTGCGCGGAGACGACCCGGTCACCGAGCGCGCCGACGGTCGTGCCGAGCTCGGGCAGCTCGGCGTCGAGCGCGGTGACCAGCAGCCGGACCTCGTCGCCGTGCACGACGCCGATGCGGACGCCGGGCAGGCCCACCTCCTTGAGCGCGCGGACGAAGTCGTCGCGGGCGGCGTCGGGGTTGGCGGCCCCGAAGTTGCCGACCACCCGTCGCCCGGCCGCGAGGTGCGAGCGCAGCAGCGGGACGAGGGCGGCGATGCGGCGGTCCTGGCCCGCGGAGGGGTCGGCCAGACGTCGCACCTGGGCGAGCGCCAGCGTGCGCTCGGCGAGGCAGTCGAAGCCGAGGTACGCCGCGCGGCCGCTCGCCGCCATCGCCTCGACGGCGTCGAGGCGGTCCTCGGCGTACGCCGAGCCCGAGGCCAGGACCAGCGGCCCGGGCGCCCCACCGGGCACGGTCAGTCGACCTCGATGGCCAGTTCGGGGCAGCTGTCGGCGGCGAGCTGCGCCTCGTCCTCCTGGCCCGGGGGGACCGTCTCGCTCTTCACGTAGGCGTTGCCGTCCTCCTCACGCGCGAAGAACAGGTCCGGCGCGCTGATGCGGCACAGGCCGTGGCCCTGGCAGCGCTCGTCGTCGACCTTGACGTGCATGGCTCCTCCTCGAGGGACTCGGCGTGCGGCCGCCCGCGTGGTGTCGTCGCCTGTGACGAGATTGACAGCGAGCAAATCGAGTATAACCATCATCACATTCATGGGAAGAGCCACCGAAGGACGGATGATCCCGAGATGACCGAGACCGCCTCGACGACACCCACCGGCCGCTGCCCCGTGGTGCACTTCGACCACAACTCGGCCGAGCACGCCGAGGACCCGGTGGCGTCGTACCGCAAGCTGCGCGCCGAGGCACCCGTCGCCTGGTCCGACGCCCACGGAGGCTACTGGATCCTCTCGGGCTACAAGCCGGTCTTCGAGGCCTCGCGCGACGACGACACCTTCTCCTCCGAGCGCAACAGCCACGGCGGCGAGGGGCTGTCGGTGGTCATCCCCAAGACCCCGGCGCCGTTCCACATCCCGATCGAGATCGACCCGCCCGAGTTCCGCAAGTGGCGCAAGCTCATCAACCCGATCACCGCCCCCGCCGCGATCGCGCGGATGGAGCAGATCGTGAAGTTCTACGTCACCAAGTTCATCGACGACATCATCGAGACCGGACACGCGGACATGACCTCGGTCATCGGTGTCCCCGCGATCGTCACGGTCGACTGGCTCGGCCTGCCCATCGAGCACTGGGAGCGCTACGCCTCGGCGTTCCACGCGCTGCTCATCGCGGTGCCCGGCACCGAGGAGTTCGACCAGGCCGTGAAGGTGGACCTCCCGTACCTCGAGGAGGTCACGCGCGGCATCATCGCCGAGCGCCGCGCCGACCCGCGCGACGACATCATCAGCTACCTCGTCGGCTGCGAGGTCGACGAGCGGGCGGTCACCGACGACGAGGTCTTCGCGATGGTCGACCTGCTGCTGTCCGGCGGCGTCGGCACCACGGCCTCGCTGGTCAGCAACACGGTGGTCTGGCTGCACGAGCACCAGGACGTGCGCCAGGACCTCCTCGACCACCCCGAGAAGATGGACCGCGCCATCGAGGAGTTCCTCCGCTTCTTCTCCCCCACCCAAGGGCTCGCACGCACCGTCACCCAGGACACCGAGTTCATGGGCTGCCCGATGAAGCAGGGCGACCGCGTCCTGCTCTCGTGGGCCTCGGCCAACCGCGACCCCGAGCTGTTCGAGGCCCCCGACGACCTGGACATCGAGCGCTGGCCGAACCGTCACACCGCCTTCGGCATCGGCGTGCACCGCTGCGCCGGCGCGCACCTGGGCCGCGCCATGGCCAAGGAGCTGCTCACCCAGATCATCCACCGGATGAGCGACTACGAGGTGGACCGCAGCCAGCTCGTGCGCTACCCCCACCAGGGCACCAACAACGGCTGGACCAGCATCCCGGCCACGTTCACGCCCGGGCCGCGGCTGCTGCCCGCCGACGCCACCTCGCCGGCCGACCTGGCCACCGAGCTGCACTGAGACGTGGCCACCCCCGTGACGACCGGCGCGCCGACCGCCGCCCAGGAGCGGTACGACGTCGTCGTGCTCGGCACCGGGGCAGCCGGTCTCACCGCGGCCCTGGCCGCCGCGCACGGCGGCGCGCGCGTCGCGCTGTTCGAGAAGGGCGAGCGGATCGGCGGCACCACGGCGCTGGCGAGCGCCGTGGTGTGGCTGCCGGCCAACCGGTACGCGCAGGCGGCCGGCGTACCGGACTCACGGGAGGAGGGCTTGGACTACCTGGAGTCCCTCTCCCACGGGATGATCCTGCCCGAGCTCGCCGAGGCCTTCGTCGACACCGTGCCCGAGCTCCTCGACTGGCTCGAGGACGAGACGCCCTGCCACTTCCAGCTCGTGCCCGGCTTCCCCGACTACCACCCTGAGCACCCCGGCGGGAAGCCGCAGGGGGGCCGCTCGGTCGAGCCGGTGCTCTTCTCCTACGCCCGCGTCCCGGGCTGGGCCGACCGGGTCGTGGGGACCCCGCGACGGATGAACGTGGCCGAGACCCCGACCGGTGGCGGCACCGGCGTGGTCCCGCCCGACCTGCTGGCCGAGCGCGAGGCCGAGCAGCTCGAGGGGCTCGGCCGGGCGCTGGTCGGCAGCCTGCTCGCCGGCTGCCTCGAGCGCGGCGTCGAGCCGGTCACGGGCACGCGCGCCACCCGCCTGGTCGTCGAGGGCGGCGCCGTCACCGGGGTGCAGCTCGACGGTCCGGACGGCCCGCGCACGGTCGAGGCGGGGGCGGTGGTGCTGGCCACCGGCGGCTTCGAGCACGACGCCGACCTGGTCCGCGACTTCCTGCGCGGCCCGATGCGCTCGCCGGCCGGCGTGGTGACCAACACCGGCGACGGCCTGCGCATGGCCATGCGGGTCGGGGCGCAGCTGGGCAACATGCGCGAGGCCTGGTGGGTCCCGGTCATGGAGCTGCCCGGCGAGCGGCCCGACGGCGGCCGCGACGTCTTCCTGGTCCTGCGCGAGCGGACCCTGCCGCGCTCGATCGTGGTCAACGGGAGCGGCCGGCGCTTCACCAACGAGGCCGCCAACTACAACGCGCTCGGCGGTGCCTTCCACGCCTTCGACCCCACCTCGTTCCGCTACGTCAACCAGCCCGCCTGGCTGATCTTCGACGAGGGCTTCGTGCAGCGCTACGGCTGCTTCGGCAACGGTCCGGGCAGCCCCGTCCCCGACCACCTCCACCGCGCCGGCTCGCTGACCGAGCTGGCCGGTCTCATCGACGTGCCGGGGCCCGAGCTGGAGGAGACCGTGACCCGCTGGAACAAGCTGGTGGACTCCGGTCACGACGACGACTTCGGCCGCGGCGACAGCGCCTACGACGGGTGGTGCGGCGACCGCAGCGCCTACCCCGGGCCGATGGCCACACTCGGTCCGCTGGACACCGCGCCGTACTACGCCGTCGAGCTGGTCAGCTCGACGCTCGGCACCAAGGGCGGTCCGCGCACCGACGTGGACGGCCGCGTCCTGGACGTGGACGGCGCGGTCATCCCCGGACTGTTCGCGGCGGGCAACGTCATGGCCGGTCCCACCGGGATGGTCTACGGCGGCGCCGGCGGCACCCTCGGCCCGGCGATGGTCTTCGGCTTCCCGCGCCGGCCGGGCGGCGGCGGCGTGAGCGCGGCGACAGAGCACGAGAGGAAGGCCCGATCGTGACCCCCCACGAGAGCACCATCGCCGTCGTCGGCGCCGGGCTGGCCGGTCTGCGCGCCTGCGAACGGCTGCGCGCGGCCGGGCACACCGGCCGGATCGTCGTCCTGGGCGAGGAGGCACACCCGCCGTACAACCGACCGCCGCTGTCCAAGGAGCTGCTGCGCGGCACGCTGGACCGCGACAAGCTCCCGTTCCGCCAGCGCGCGGCGACCGAGGACGTCGAGTGGCGCCTCGGCACGCGCGTCGGGGCCGTCGACCTCGCCGGCCACACGGTCGCGCTCGACGACGGCACCGGGCTGGGCTGGGACGGACTGGTCTACGCGACGGGCGTCCGCGCCCGCCGGCTCGAGCTCGACGGCGCCGCCTGGCGGCACACCATCCGCACCCTCGACGACGCCCTGCGGCTGGCCCCCTCCCTCGCGCCCGGCACCCGCGTCGTCGTCATCGGGGCGGGCTTCATCGGCTGCGAGGTCGCGGCCACGGCGGTCGAGCGGGGCTGCGAGGTCACGGTCGTCGAGCCGCTCGGCACGCCGCTCGAGCGGGTCGTCGGCGCGCAGGTCGGCCGCGAGGTGCAGCGCCGCCACGAGCAGCACAACGTCCGCTTCGCGCTCGGCCGGACCGTCCGCGCGGTGGCCGACGCCGGCGAGCACCTCGAGGTCGAGCTCGACAACGGCGCCGGCCTGGCCGCCGACGTCATCGTCGAGGCGGTCGGCTCGGTGGCCAACACCGAACCCCTGGACGGGCAGGGCCTCGACCTCGCCCACGGCGTCCTGTGCGACGACGGCCTGCACCCGCTGCGGGACGGCGAGCCGGTGCTCGACGTCGTCGCCGTCGGCGACGTGGCGCGCTTCCCGGTCCGGGCGTACGGCGACGCGCCCATCCGGGTCGAGCACTGGACGATGCCGACCGACATGGCCACGCACGCCGCGTCGAGCCTGCTGGCCGGGCTGGCCGGCACCCAGGTCGACAGCACCGGCTTCGCACCGCTGCCCACCTTCTGGAGCGAGCAGTACGGCGTCCGCATGCAGTCCTTCGGGCTGCCGCACCTCGGCCTCGAGGACGTGCGCGTGCTCGACGGTGACCTGGCCGGCGAGGCCGCGGTCGGCTACCACCGCGACGGTCGCCTCGTCGGTGTCGTGCTGCTCGGGATGGGCAAGCGGATGCTGGAGTTCCGCACCGCCGTGGCCGAGGCGCGCGCGGCCAGCCTCGAGCCCGCTCGGTGACCCAGGCCCCGATCCCCGTCCCCGCCGAGGGCGACCGGCGCCTCGGCACCTTCCCCGCCTGGCTGGTCGTCGTGCTCATCGCGGCCATCGGGCTGAACCTGCGCGCCAGCCTGGGGTCCATCCCCCCGCTGCTCACGGACATGAACGAGGACCTGCACCTCAGCAACACCGCCGCCGGGTTCCTCACCTCGCTCGCCGTCGTCTTCATGGGCATCAGCGCACCCATCGGCCAGCGCCTCGGGGCACGTCTCGGCGCCGAGCTCGCCACCGGCCTCGCCATGCTGCTGCTGGCCGCCGCCGGGCTCGCGCGGCTGCTGCCCCTGGGCGCCGGGCTCCTCTTCGTCTCGGTCGCCGTGGCGGGTCTGGCGATGGGCGGCGCATCGGCGCTGATGCCGTCGCTCGTCGGGCACCACCTGCCGCACATCCGCGGGCTCGCCATGGGCATCTACTCCGCGGGGCTGGCGATGGGGGTCGCGATCGCCGCGGGGACCGTCGTGCCCCTGGAGCACCTGCTCGGCGGGTGGCGGCCCGCGCTCGCGAGCTGGGGCGCCATCGCGGCCGCCGCCGCCGCGGTCTGGCTGCTCGCCGTCCCCCGGCTCCGGCGCAGCACCGCGGGCCGTCCCGTCGAGGCGCTGGTCGTGGACCACCGGATGCCGTGGCGCTCGCGGACGGCGTGGTGGGTCACCCTGTTCACCACGAACCAGATGGTGGTCGGCTTCAGCGGCCTGGCGTGGGTCACGCCGCTCTACGTCTCGCTGGGGATGACCAACCAGGAGGCGGCCAACCGGTTCGTCATCTTCCAGGTCGTGCAGCTCGCCACGATGCTGACGCTGCCCCCGCTGACCGACTACACGCGCGACCGCCGACCGCTCCTGGCCTTCGTCCTGGTCAGCACCAGCGTCGGCATCACCATGCTGCTCCTGGACCCCGTCGGGCTGTCCGTCCCCGCCATGCTGTTCTTCGGCGCCGGGGTCGGCGGCGGCTCCACGCTCGGGCTCCTGCTCATCGTCGACAGCACCCGGTCCCAGCCCGACGCCGCCCGGCTCGGCGCGATGGTCTTCCTCGTCGCGTTCATCGCCGGAGCGGCCGGCCCGGTCGTCCTCGGACTGCTGCGCGACCTCACCGGCGGCTTCACGGCCGGCTACGCGGTGATGCTCGGGCTGTCGGTGGCGATGCTGGCGCTCACGGTCGTCTACCGCCCCGGGCGCACCATCGAGGACGTCGCCGAGCCGGTGCCGGCGAGGGTGTCAGCTCACAGGTAGCGGTGCAGCCACTGCGAGCTGCCGGTGTAGAGCACCTCGGGCCAGTCGCTGGGCCGGCGGTCGCCGTAGGCCCGCATGCTGTCGGCGGCGCCGAAGCCCTCGGCGTACTCCGAGGAGGGCAGGTAGTACATGTAGGACATCAGCCGCGCGGAGAACTTCCAGCGGCCGGCGTCGCGGCGGTACTCGTCCTTGTAGCGCAGCGCGACCTGCATCCCGACACCGTTGCGGAACACCTCGGCGTGCCCGGTCAGCAGGCCGTACGCCGAGTCGGGGTCCTCCTCGCGGAACCTGACCACGTGCCCGTGGGAGTAGTGGTTGGTCGGGCCGAGGGCCGCGAACCGGCCGAGGTAGGTCTCCACGATCGACTCCATCCCCGCGGCCTGGAAGACGCCGTCCTGGGAGTCGAGGGTGGCGTCCTCGGTGAAGATCGTGCGGATCCCGTGCTCGTCGCGCTCGTCCATGATGACGCCGTAGAGGACGCCGAGCTCCTGGATGCCCTGGCGGTCCTCGACCCGCTGCAGGCGCCGCTCGAGGGACGTGTCGGTCGTGCTGGTCATGCGTGCTCCTCGGTGGTCGTGGGACGCATCGCCTCCGGTCGCCCGGGACTGGACAACCCTGGGTGACGTCCCTCACGCTAGAGGATAATCATCATCATGGTTTGTGGCCAGGGCCGCGGACCGAGGGAGGAACCGTGGCACCGCAGGTCGTGGAGCTCGCCCGGGTCGTCATCCGTTTCGCCGGGGACTCGGGCGACGGGATGCAACTGACCGGCGACCGCTTCACCCAGGAGGCAGCGAGCTTCGGCAACGACCTGTCCACGCTGCCGAACTTCCCGGCCGAGATCCGCGCTCCGCAGGGCACGATGGCCGGCGTCTCGAGCTTCCAGCTCCACTTCGCCGACCACGACATCCTCACTCCCGGCGATCGGCCCGACGTCCTGGTGGCGATGAACCCGGCGGCACTCAAGGCCAACGTCGGCGACCTGCGGCCCGGGGCGACGCTCATCGTCGACACCCACGACTTCACCCCGCGCAACCTGGCCAAGGTGGGCTACGCCTCGAACCCGCTCGAGGACGGGTCGCTCGCGGACCTCGCCGTGCACACGCTCGACCTCACCGGCATGACGGTGGAGTCGGTCAAGGAGTTCGGGCTCTCGCGCAAGGACGCGGCCCGGGCCAAGAACATGTACTCCCTGGGTCTGCTGTCCTGGCTCTACGGCCGCGACGTCGAGGGCACCGTCGCCCACCTCCAGGCCCGGTTCGCGCGCAAGCCGGAGATCCGCGACGCCAACGTCGCGGCACTGCGGGCGGGCTGGAACTTCGGCGAGACCACCGAGGTCTTCGCGGTGTCCTACACGGTCAAGCCGGCCGCGGCCGCGCCCGGTCGCTACCGCAACGTCACCGGCAACACCGCGCTGGCCTACGGCCTGGTCGCGGCCGGGCGGCTCAGCGGGCTGCCGGTCTTCCTCGGCGCCTACCCGATCACGCCGGCCTCCGACATCCTCCACGAGCTCAGCAAGCACAAGGCCTTCGGCGTCACCACGTTCCAGGCCGAGGACGAGATCGCCGGGATCGGCGCGGCCCTCGGCGCGGCGTACGGCGGCGCGCTGGGGGTGACCACGACGTCGGGACCGGGCATGGCGCTGAAGGCCGAGACCATCGGCCTGGCGGTGATGCTCGAGCTGCCCCTGGTGGTCGTCGACGTGCAGCGCGGCGGACCCTCCACCGGGCTGCCGACCAAGACCGAGCAGTCCGACCTGCTGATGGCCATGTACGGCCGCAACGGCGAGGCCCCGTTGCCGGTGGTCGCGCCTCGCTCGCCCTCGGACTGCTTCGACGCCGCCATCGAGGCGGCCCGCATCGCCGTCACGCACCGCACGCCGGTGGTGCTGCTCTCCGACGGCTACCTGGCCAACGGCTCGGAGCCGTGGCGGCTGCCCGCGGTCGCCGACCTGCCGCGCATCGAGCCCGCGTTCGCGACACCCCCGGCCGACGGCGAGCCCTTCCACCCCTACGCCCGGGACCCGGAGACGCTGGCCCGGCCCTGGGCGCCGCCCGGGGTGGCGGGCCTCGAGCACCGCATCGGCGGCATCGAGAAGGCCGACCTGACCGGCGACATCTCCTACGACGCCGACAACCACGACCGCATGGTGCGGCTGCGTCAGGCCAAGGTCGACGCCGTGCGCGTGCCCCTCGCCGAGGTCGACGACCCGTCGGCCGCCGACGGACCGGGCGCGCGGCTGCTCGTCGTGGGCTGGGGCTCGACGTACGGCCCCATCGGCGCGGGCGTGCGGCGGCTGCGCCGGCACGGGCACGCGGTCGCCCAGCTGCACCTGCGGCACCTGAACCCGCTCCCGGCGGACCTGGAGACGGTGCTGCGCTCCTACGACCGGGTCGTGTGCCCGGAGATGAACCTGGGCCAGCTGGCCTCGCTGCTGCGCGACCGCTACCTGGTCGACGTGCGGCGCCTGACCACCGTGCGGGGCATGCCGTTCCGCGCCGAGCAGCTGGAGGCCGAGCTCCTCGACCACCTCGCCACCCTGGGAGAGCCCGCGTGACCACGACCGACCTGCCCCTGCCCACGCTGGGCTCGAACCAGGGCGGCACCGCGCTCGTCCCGCCGGTCGAGGCCCCGCAGACCGGCAAGGAGTTCGCCTCCGACCAGGAGGTGCGCTGGTGTCCCGGCTGCGGCGACTACGCGGTCCTCAAGGCGGTGCAGGGCTTCCTGCCCGACCTGGGGCTGCGCCGGGAGAACATCGCCTTCGTCTCCGGGATCGGCTGCTCCTCGCGCTTCCCCTACTACCTCGACACCTACGGCCTGCACTCGATCCACGGCCGGGCGCCGGCCATCGCCACCGGCTTGGCCACCACGCGGCCGGACCTGTCGGTGTGGGTGGTGACCGGTGACGGGGACGCGCTCTCCATCGGTGGCAACCACCTCATCCACGCGATGCGCCGCAACGTGAACATCACGATCCTGTTGTTCAACAACCGCATCTACGGGCTGACCAAGGGTCAGTACTCCCCCACGTCGCCGCCCGGGCTCGTCACCAAGTCCACACCGTCCGGCTCGGTCGACCACCCGTTCAACCCGGTCTCGCTGGCCCTGGGCGCGGAGGCGAGCTTCGTGGCCCGCACCCTCGACTCCGACCGCTTGCACCTCACGGCGGTGCTGTCCGCGGCCGCTGCGCACCGTGGCACCTCGCTGGTGGAGATCTACCAGAACTGCCCGATCTTCAACGACGGCGCGTTCGACGCGCTCAAGGGTCCCGAGGGCGCCGCGCGCCTGCTGCGGCTCGAGGCCGGGCTCGAGGTCACCGTCGACGGCGCGACCTGGGCCCACGACCCGGCCGAGACGAACCCCAGCCGCCAGTTCGCACTGTCGCGGATGGACGCCCAGGTGCCGATCGGGGTGTTCCGCGCGGTGCAGCGCCCGGCGTACGACGACCAGGTGCGTCAGCAGGTCGAGGCGGCCGGTCCGGCGGGCGACCTGCAGGCGCTCATCGACGGCGCGGACACCTGGACGGTGGCCTGACTCAGCGCCGGCGCCAGGCCCGCTACGCGCCGGTCGACCAGAGCGCGACGGCGACCAGCACCGGCTGGAAGAACAGTCGGGCGAAGCGCTTGGCGTCGGTGTCGAGGCCGAAGCCGTCGCGGTGGTGGACCCACTGCGCGAGGTTGCCGGGGAAGACCGCGACGAAGAACGCCGCGGCGATCCAGCCGACCGTCGTGCGTCGGGAGCGGGCGAGCACCAGCGCGGAGCCGAGGGCGACCTCGACGACACCGGAGGCCAGCACGGTGGTGTCGGGGTCGAGAGGCACGAAATCCGGGACCTGGGCCCGGAACTCCTGGCGCGCGACGGTCAGGTGGGTGACGCCCGCGCCGGTGAGGGCGAGGCCGAGCAGGACCCGGCCGGCGGTGCGCGCGAGGCCGGTCGACCGGTCAGTCATCGCTGACGTCGACGCGCACGTCGATGTTGCCGCGGGTGGCGTTGGAGTAGGGGCAGACCTGGTGCGCGGCGTCGGCCAGCGCCTGGGCCTGGTCGTGCGGGAGGCCGGGGGTGACGACCTCGAGGCGGACGGCGAGCTCGAAGCCGCCGGCGTCGTTCGGGCCGATGGAGACCTCGGCGCCGACGGTGCTGTCGCTGATGTCGACCTTCTGGCGGCGGGCCACGCCCTGGAGCGCGGAGTGGAAGCAGGCGGAGTAGCCGGCCGCGAACAGCATCTCCGGGTTGGCCGCGCCACCGGCGCCGCCCATCTCCTGCGGGACCGCGAGGTCGAGGTCGAGGATGCCGTCGCCACTGCGGACGTGGCCGTTGCGGCCGGCTCCGGTGGCGAGGGCGTCGGCGGTGTACAGGGTCTCCACGGTGGTCTCCTTCGGTTCAGCCCCGCAGCGGCTCGGCCGCCGCGGCGCGCATGGACGCGTCCAGGTGGTGCAGGGTGCCGATCAGGTCGTGCGCCGCCGCCTCGTCGGGCAGCCCGGTGCCGCGGGCGATCCGCTCGGGCAGGCCGGCGAGCTCCTCGCGCAGCTCCTCGCCGCGCGCGGTGAGCGCGACGGTCACGACGCGCTCGTCGGCGTCGCGGCGCTCGCGGCGCAGCAGGCCGTCGCGCTCCATGCGCCGCAGCAGCGGCGAGACGGTGCCGGTGTCGAGGTGCATCCGCTCGCAGAGCGTGGACACGCTCACGTCGCCCTCGGTCCAGAGCACGACGAGGACGAGGTACTGCGGGTAGGTGAGCCCCCACGGCTCGAGCAGAGTGCGGTAGGCCTGCGTGGTCGACCGCGCCGCGGCGTACACCGCGAAGCACACCATCTGGTCGGTCACGGGCACGCCGACCAACATGGCACACAACCAGGTTGTGCACAACTCGAGTCGGTAGCGTGCGGTCGTGCTCCTCGACG
The DNA here is from genome assembly GCF_011046535.1 of Nocardioides anomalus. Classification (NCBI taxonomy): domain Bacteria; kingdom Bacillati; phylum Actinomycetota; class Actinomycetes; order Propionibacteriales; family Nocardioidaceae; genus Nocardioides; species Nocardioides anomalus. The sequence continues at coordinate 3,867,263 of NZ_CP049257.1, forward strand.
TGCAGCTCGACGGACCGCCGGAGCGGGCCGCGGCGCGTGCGGCCGAGCTGGTCGGGGCCGGGGTGGCGGGGCTGTTCACCTTCGAGGGGCCGCACGACGTGTTCCTGCCCCTGGCCGCGGCCGCGGCGGCCGGGGTCACGACCGACCTGATGACCAACGTGGCCATCGCGATGCCGCGCTCGCCGATGCACCTCGCGCACACCGCGCACGACCTGCAGCGGATGAGCCGGGGGCGGTTCCGCCTCGGGCTGGGCTCGCAGATCCGACCGCACGTCGAGCACCGGTACGGCGCGACCTGGTCGCCCCCGGCGGCCCGGATGCGCGAGATCGTCCGGGCGGTCCGCGCGATCCTCACGTCCTGGCAGGACGGCACGCCCCTGGACTTCCGCGGCGAGCACACCCGCCACACGCTGATGCCGCCGACGTTCGTGCCGGGTCCGCTGGAGTGGGGACCGCCGCCGCTGCTTCTCGGCGCGCTCGGCCCGGTGATGACGCGCACCGCGGCCGAGGTGGCCGACGGCCTGCTGGTGATGCCGTTCCACAGCCACCGGCACGTGCGCGAGCGGACCCTGCCCGCGGTCGAGGAGGGACTCGCCCGGCGGGAGGTGGCCACACCGTTCGTGCTGTGTCCGCAGGCAATCCTGGCCATGGGCACCACGCCGGAGCAGCAGGCCCGGGCGACGCTCGGCGTGCGCGGGCTGCTGGCGTTCTACGGCTCCACGCCGGCGTACCGCCCGGTGCTCGACGTCGAGGGCTGGGGCGAGGTCCAGCCCGAGCTCAACGCCCTGTCCAAGCGGGGCGACGTCGCGGCCATGCTGGACCTGGTCACCGACGAGATGGTCGACCGCCTGGCCGTGCGCGGGACGCCGGAGGAGTGCGCGGCCGAGCTGCACCGGCGCTTCGGCGACCTGGGCGAGCGGGTGTGCTGCTACTTCCCCGGGTACGACGCGCCGCTGGCCGACGTCGCCGCGCTGGCCGCGGCGCTCGCTCAGAGCTCCGCGCGGTAGACCACCACCGGCAGGCCATGTCGGGAGACCGTGTGCCGGTCGAGGGTGAGCCCGACCCGCTCGGCCACGGCGACCGACGCGGCGTTGCCGGGCGCGATGATCGCGATGAGGTGGTCGACCCCGCGGGCCCGGGCCAGCTCACGGCAGGCGGTGGCCGCCTCGGTGGCCAGGCCGAGGCCCTGGTGGGCGGGCAGCAGGTGGTAGCCGAGCTCGAGGTGCTCCTCGCCGTCCACGACCTGCCAGGTGAGCCCGCCGTCGCCCACGAAGGCGCCGTCGCGGTCGCGCAGCAGCCACAGCCCGAAGCCGTCGCGGTCGTAGTTGCGCTGCTGCCACCGGATCCACCCCAGCGCCTCGTCGCGCGAGAACGGGTGCGGGTAGTGCGCCATCACCCCGGCGTCGCCGAGCAGCCGGGCCAGGTCGTCGAGGTCGGCCTCGGTCATCTCGTCGTAGGTCAGGCGCGACGAGGTGGGCAGAGCGGGCCTCACGCCAGCTCCGCCACCTGGTCGACCAGCACCACGTCGGAGGAGGTCGGGATGAGGTGGACCTCGTCGGTGCCGGCGTCCTCGAGCCGGCGCAGCAGGTCGCGCAGCTCAGCCGGAGTGCCGGCGAAGCCGGTGGTCGGCGCCATCGCGTCGACCAGGGAGGCCGGGATCCAGTCCATGTAGTGCCTCAGGTGGCGGTGGACCTGGGCGCGGGCGGCGTCGCGGTCGGCGGAGAGCGCGACCCAGAACGACGTGGTCAGCAGCGGTGCGGGCCGGCCGGCCTCGGCCCAGGCCGACCGGGCCACGTCGTACAGGGCGGAGACGGCGGGCACGTCCAGGTCCAGCGTCACGCCCGCCAGCCCGGACGCCCAGGACGCGGCCGAGCGCAGCGTCCTGGGCCCCATGGTGCCGACGAGCAGCGGCGGCCCGCCGTCCTGCAGCGGCGGCGGACCGGCGGTGCCGTCGCGCCACACGGCCCGCACCTGCTCGGCGAGGTCGGTGAGGGTCCGGTAGGACTGGCGGTACGTCGAGCCGGCGGCGCGGTAGTCCTCCTCGCGGCCGCCGACGCCGAGGCCCACGGTGAGCCGGCCGCGCGAGAGCCGGTCGGCGGTGGCCAGGGCCTTGGCCAGCGGCACGGGCTGGTGCAGCTGCGGCACGATCACCGTCGTCACCAGCCGGACCCGCGAGGTCCAGGCGGAGACCGCGCCGAGCAGGGTGAGCGTCTCGGGGTTGTCGAAGGCGACGCGCTCGCCGAAGCAGAGCGACGCGTAGGGACCCTCGTCGACCGCCCGGGACCAGCGCTCGAGCGTGTCCGGCGCGGCCCACAGGTCGGGCTCCATCACCGGCAGCGTCATCCCCAGGCGCACGGGGGCAGCCTGTCAGAACGGCGCGGTCGAGACCCCGAGCCCGTCGACGCGCACCCGCTTGTCCTTGGCCGCGACGATCCGCACGGTCCCGCTGCGGGGCGCCGCGAAGTGCCCGATCCGCACGGCCCGCGAGCCGACCGGACCGGCCGTGCGCACGGTGGCCAGCAGCGCGCCGTCGAGGTAGACCTTGAGCGCGCCGTACCCCGACCCGGTGCGCACCAGCAGCGCGAGCTCGCGCGCACCGGTCACGTACGTCGACAGGGCGGCGCCGCGGTGCCGGGTCTGCGAGCAGGTCCCGAGGTACGCCGCGCCGGTCGCCTTGCGCTTCCAGCTCCCGCTCGGGGTCAGGGCGGCGTCGTCCAGCGGCACGGCGAACTCGCGGGCGGCGGGCGTCTCGTCGCCGCGGGCGGCGGCCGTGAGCCGGTGGGTGCCGGCGGCGAGGTCGCGCAGCGTCAGGGACGGCGCTGCGCACGGGACCGGCGCGCCGTCGAGCCGGCAGTCGATGGCCACGGCCCGGGTCGCGGACACGCCCCAGGTGCCGGTGCCGGAGAGCAGCCAGCCGGCCGGCCCGGACGTGATCGTGGTGTCCGGCGCCGCGTCCTGGGGCGCCCTGGTGACGGTGAACGTGGCGGTCGCGCTCCCGGCGTAGGACCCGCCCACGGTGAGGGTCAGCGGGTGTGGCCCGGGCTCGGCGGCGTAGGTGCACGTCGCGACGCCGGCGGTGCTCACCGGCGCGGCCGGGCACGGCGTCGTGCTGCCGTCGCGGAAGCGCACCGTCGCCCGGTCCAGCGCACCGGGGCTGCCGTCGGCCGCCTGGGTGACCTGCGCGGTGAGCGTCACCGACGGTCCCGCGATGGTGGTCGGCGAGGTGAGCGCGACGGCCGCGTCCTCGGGCGTCACGGTGACGGTCACGTCGAAGCCCTCGCTCGCAACCCCGTCGGACACGCTGACGTGCACGGGGTAGGAGCCGGGCTCCGCGGTCGGCGTACCGCCGAGGGCCCACGACCCGGCGCCCCCGCTGAGCGCGAGCCCCGGCGGGAGACCGCTCGCGGTGGCGGTGAGGGCGCCGAGCCCCTGGCCGGTGGTGGCCGAGAAGGCCACGGACGCCGGGTCGCTGTAGACCACGGGCCAGGTCGTCGGCACCGCGTCGTGCTCGACCACGAGCGGCGGCGGCGCCCCGCTGCCCTGGAGGGCGAACGACGCGTGGTTGACGTCGTAGAAGTAGTTGCCGACGGCCTCGACGCGCAGCCGCGCCGCACCCGCGGTGAGGTCGGGCAGGGTGACGGTCTCGCTGCCGTCGTTGGGGGTGGCGGCGGCCAGCACGGTCGGGTACGTCGCGCCGCCGTCGGTCGACAGCGTGATGCGCACCGAGGCGGCCAGCGCCGCCGTGCCGGTCGTCCACGTGACCACCTGGCTGCTGCCGCCCGGCAGCGTGGCCGGCGTGGCCTGGCTGGTGACGCGGAACGGGCCGACGCTCTTGTCGAGGGTCAGCACCACGTCGTCCGACGCGGTGCCGCCGCCCTGCGGCGACGCGTCGCGGGCGGTGAGGCGCAGGTGCAGCGCGGCCGGGGCGTACGCCGCCGTGGGCAGCAGCGCGGCGAGGCAACCGGTCTGTCCGGCTCCGGTCGGGCAGGTGCCGGTGGCGGCGTTGGTCGCCCCGGCGACCACCTGCGCGAGGTCGGGGAAGCTGCGCGTCGGGCCGCCGTCGACGACCCGGAACAGCGGGCCGCCCGTGCGCGGCTGGGTGGTCAGCGGCGTACCCGTGCCCAGGCCGCTGACGTCGGTCTGCTCCCAGGTGTAGGTGAGCGGGTCGCGGTCGGCGTCGGTCGCGCTGCCGGTGAGCGCGAACGGCGTGCGCACCGGGATGGTCCGGTCCGCCGGCGCGGTCGCGACCGGTGCGTGGTTGGTCGTGGCGGTCGCGACGCCGCCGCTCCCGGCCGCCGGGTCGCCGGCGTCGATGTCGTCGACCGCGGCGGTGAACGTGCCGGCGGCCGGCTCCACCACCGGCTCGGGGACGTCCGCGAACAGCGTGGTCCCCCAGCTGCGGAAGTAGAGCGCGAAGCCGCGGTCGTCGAAGGCGTCGCTGTCGAAGAACGGGCGGACCTGCACCGACGTGCCGCTCGGCGCCACCGCCGCGATCGCCGCCTTGATGCCGTCGGCGGTGTAGTTCGTGCCCCGGGTGATGACCGCGGTCCTGGTGCCGGCGAAGGAGAGGCGGAACGACTCGTTGACGTCGAAGCCGGACAGCGCCACGGACTGCCACTCGAAGACCGCGTCCGGCGCCTCGGTCACGTAGTCGGCGATCTGGGCGCGGCTGGCCGAGGCGAAGACCGGGTCGGCGTGCGGCTGCAGGTCGTCGGCACCGCACACGCCGGCGTACCCCATCACCGAGCTGCCCGAGCCGGGCTCGACCGCCGTGACGCCGTACCGGTTGCCCGCGCACGCGCCGCCGGTCCCGTCGAAGGTGTGCGTCGCGCCGAGCTGGTGGCCGAGCTCGTGGGCGACGTAGTCCACGGCGAACGCGTCGCCCGACGGCGCGGCCAGCCCGGTGCAGCCGCCCGCCTTGGTCGGGTGTCCGGCCACGCCCAGGTACGCCGCACCGCCGCCGGCCACCCCGAGCAGCACGTGCCCGACGTCGTAGCGGCGCGCGCCGACCAGCTGCCCTGTCACCCAGCGGTTGCGGTCCAGCAGCGCCGGCTGGCAGCCCGCGGCCAGCATCCCGGCCGGGAAGCAGGCGCTCTTGCCGCACGGTCCGTTCGCGCCCTGCGCCTGCCCGGTCGTCGCGAGGTTGAGCGCGGTGTCGGTCCCGTCGACCAGCACGAACCGGATCCCGAGGTCGTCGCCGTAGACCTGGTCCAGCCGGTTGACCAGCGTCACCTTGGCCGCCAGCACCGCGGCGTCGCTCGCGGCGCCCGTCAGACCCGGAGCGACGTAGGCCGCGTAGGTCGGGTCCGACAGCAGCGCCAGCCGGTAGGTCCGCAGCGTCACCAGCCCGCCCGGCGTCTCGGCCACCTGCGGCACCGCTTCCCCGGTGGCGTCCTGCGGCAGGTCCGGCTCGACCAGCCCGCGCTCCGGCGCCGGCAGGCTCGCGCCGGCGTACGACAGGCTCAGCCGGTCGCCGTCGCGGTACGCCGGGTCGACGTACCACGCCGGCCCGTCGCCGAGCACCGACGCGTGCACCCCGGCCGGCGTCACGTCGATGCGGACCGTGCCCGGACCCGCCACCGCCGTCCCCGCCCACGTCCGGAGCTCCGGGTGCGCCGCGGCCAGCGCCGGCTCCAGCACCGTCGTCGGCGACACGTCGAAGGCCACCAGCCGCCCGTCCGGGTCCGGCAGCTCCACCCGCCCCCGCTCCAGCGACCCCACCAGCGCCGCCCGGTCCACGGCGTACGCCGCGGCGCTGCTCGGCGTCACGGTCCGCGCCCGGGCCGGGTCCAGCCGTGTCGACGCGCGCGTCCACGCGCCCGACGGCGCGGCGGCCACGGGGGTCGGCGTCGCGGGCTGGACGAGCAGCGCGCCGAGCACAGCCGCTGCCAGGAGCGCCCGGTGGGGTCGCGGCACCTCAGCATTGTGGGCGGCTCCACGCAGACCCGTGGCCGAATCGGGAGATCGCGCCTAGGTTCGGCGAGGTGGACACCTCGCAGCTCGTCGCCACCGCCCGCAGCCAGTCGCTCGGCGACCTGCCGCGCCGCTCGGCGCGGCGCTACCCGGACAAGCTGGCCGTCGTCGACGGCGACGTCCGGCTGACCTTCGCCGAGCTCGACGCGGTGGTGGACCGGGCGGCGGCGGCGATGGCCGAGGCGGGGCTGGTCAAGGGCGACCGGCTGGCGCTGCTGTGCCACAACTCGTGGCAGTTCGCGGTGCTGGTCTTCGCGACCGCGCGCATCGGCGTGGTGCTGGTGCCGGTGAACTTCATGCTCGGTGCGGACGAGGTCGCCTTCATCCTCGACCACAGCGGGGCCAGGGCATTCGTGGTCGAGGACGCGCTGGTGGCCACGGCGGACGCGGCGCTCGCCTCCACCGGCGAGGGGACGGTGACGACCAGGCGCGTGGTGCGGCTGGGCGAGACCGAGGCGCCGCAGGACTGGCCCGACCTCCAGGAGTGGCTGGACCACGAAGGCACGCCGCCGCAGGTGCTGGTCGGCGACGACGACCCGGTCCGGATGATGTTCACCTCGGGCACCGAGTCGCGGCCCAAGGGTGCGCTGCTGACGAGCCGGTCGCTGCTGTGGCAGTACGCCACGTGCGCGATCGACGGCGAGTACTCCCCCGACGACGTCGACGTGCACTCGCTGCCGCTCTACCACTGCGCGCAGCTCGACGTGTTCCTCGGCCCGGACGTGTGGATCGGCGCGACGTCGGTGATCCTGCGCGGGCCGGACCCGGCGACGGTCCTGGCGGCGATCGAGGAGCACGGGGCCAACCGCTTCTTCGCGCCGCCCACGGTGTGGATCGGGCTGCTGCGGCACCCGGGCTTCGACGACGCCGACCTCGCCACGCTGACCAAGGGCTACTACGGCGCCTCGCCGATGCCGGTCGAGGTGCTCAAGGAGATGCAGCAGCGGCTGCCCGACGTACGCCTGTGGAACTTCTACGGTCAGACCGAGATGTCCCCGCTGGCCACCTCGCTCGGCCCGGACGAGCAGCTCTCGCACGCGGGTTCGGCCGGGCGCGCCTCGCTCAACGTGGAGACGCGCATCGTCGACGACGAGGACCGCGAGGTGGCGCAGGGCGAGGTCGGCGAGATCGTGCACCGCTCGCCGCACGCGACGCTCGGCTACCACCGCGACGAGGAGAAGACCCGCGAGTCCTTCCGGGGCGGCTGGTTCCACTCCGGCGACCTCGGGTACGTCGACGAGACCGGTCACCTCTACGTGGTCGACCGCAAGAAGGACATGATCAAGACCGGCGGCGAGAACGTCGCGTCGCGCGAGGTCGAGGAGGCGATCTACCGCCTCGACGGGGTGGCCGAGGTCGCGGTCTTCGGGGTCAGCCACCCGCGGTGGGTCGAGGCCGTGGTCGCGGCGGTGGTGCCCAAGGCCGGCGCGACCCTCACGCCCGAGGCCGTCCTCGAGCACGCGCGCTCGGTGCTGGCGGGCTACAAGACGCCCAAGTACGTCGTCCTCGTCGACGCGCTGCCCAAGAACCCGAGCGGCAAGATCGTCAAGCGCGACCTCCGGGACGAACACGCGGGCATCGCCGACGGTGGCTGAGGTGCGAGGAGCCCTGGCGACGAGCCTCGAAGCCAGGTGACGCGGGGCACCGGACGCGCGCGGGTGCCTCCCCTGCGGGTGCTTCGAGGCTCGGCCGTGGACGGCCTCGCACCTCAGCCACCGTGACCGGGACTGACCTCCCGACCGCGCGGGAGCCCCTCCCTGCGGGTGGGGTGGCCGCACCGATGTATCAGGACCGCCGGTGGCGCTCTCCTGGGTGCCATGACCGACGTGCTGCTGCCGACACCGGAGCGCGTGGACGGTCTCGGGACCCTCACGCACCGACCGGACGACCCCACCCGCCCGACGCCGTACCTCGAGCTCGACGTGCCCCACGCCGTCGCGACGTACCACCGGCTGGCCCGGGCCCTGCCCGGCACCGCGCTGCACTACGCGGTCAAGGCCAACCCCGACCCGGTCCTGCTCGCGGCGCTGGCCCGCGCGGGCTGCCGCTTCGACGTGGCCAGCCCCGCGGAGATGACCGCGGCGACGCTGGCCGGCGCGGACCCGGGCGGGCTCGTCTACTCCAACCCGGTGAAGCGGCGCGAGGACGTCCGCTTCGCCGCCCGGCTCGGCGTGACGACGTACGCCGTCGACGCGCTCGCCGAGGTGGCCAAGGTCGCCGACGAGGCCCCCGGCAGCCGCGTGCTGTGCCGGCTGGTGACCTCCGGCGAGGGCTCGGACTGGCCGCTCTCGCGCAAGTTCGGCTGCTCCACCGGCGAGGCGGTGACCGTCCTGCGCGAGGCCGCCCGCCTCGGCCTGACCGTGGCCGGCGTCAGCTTCCACGTCGGCTCCCAGCAGCGTGATCCCGAGGCCTGGGGGGTCCGGTCCGCAGCGCGGCGGCGGTGTTCGCCGCGCTGCGGACCGAGGGGATCCACCCCTGGCTGCTCGACCTGGGCGGCGGGTTCCCCACCGCCCTGGACGCGCAGTGCCCACCGCCCGAGGCGTACGGCGCTGCGATCGAGCGCCACCTCGCCGACGCCTTCGGCGAGGACCGGCCCACGACCATCGCCGAGCCCGGCCGGGGCATCGCGGCCGAGGCCGGCGTCCTGCACGCCAGCGTCATCGGCGTGGTGCACCGCGCCGGCACCCGCTGGGTCTTCCTCGACGCCGGCGTCTTCACCGGCCTGATCGAGACTCTGGACGAGGCGATCCGCTACCCGCTGGCCACCGACGTCGCGGGCCCGACCGGGCCCTGCGTGCTGGCCGGTCCGACGTGCGACAGCGCCGACGTGCTCTACGAGCGGGTGCCGGTCGAGCTGCCGCTCGCGCTGGCCGAGGGCGACCGGGTGCGGTTCCACTGCGCGGGCGTCTACACCGCGACGTACTCCAGCGTCGGCTTCAACGGCTTCGCCCCGCTGGCCACCGCCGTCCGCTCGTGAGGGGGGTGCGCCGGCTGCTGGCCGGCTACGCGTGCGCCTCGGTCGCGATCGGGCTGCCCTGGCCGCTGCTCGTCGTGGCGGTCTGGGACCAGGGGCCGCTGGTGGCGGGCCTGACCGGCGCGGCGCGGATGGCGCCGTACGTCCTGCTCTCCTGGGCCGTCGGCTCCATCGGCGACCACGTGCGCCGCGACCGGCTGGTCCGGGTCACCCTGGCCGGCCGGGTCCTCTTCCTCGGCGCCGCCGCGCTCGCGCTGGCCGCCGGCCACACGACGCTCGCGGTCGTGGGGGCGGCGCTCGCGGTCGCGGTCGGCACACCGACCTACCCCGCCATCGCGGCGGCGCTGCCGGCCATCGGCGGACCGCAGCGAGTCCGCGCCACCGAGCTGCTCGTCACCATCGAGGTCGCGGCCTGGGTCGTCGGCCCGGCCCTCGGTGGGCTGCTGCTGGCCGCGCCGACGCGACCGTGGACGCTCGCCGCCGGCGTGGCCCTGGCCGCGCTCGGCCTCGTGCTCAGCACCGGCGTCACGGTCCCCGGACCCGCCGACCGGGCGCCGCACGCCGTGGCGGGGATGCTCCGCCACGTCTTCGGCACCCCTGCCGCCCGCGGCGCCCTGGCCCTGGCCGGGCTGCTCAACCTGGTGGTCACGGCGACCGGCCTGGCGCTGCTGCCGCTCTGCCTCGGCGCATGGGGCACCGGCCAGACCGGCTTCGGCACCGCGACCGCCTGCCTGGGCCTCGGCGCCCTCGCCGCCCCGCTGCTCTCCGGCGGCCACGCCGCGGTCCGCGGCCCGCTCGCGATGGGAGCGGCCCTGGTCCTGGTCGCCGTCACGCCCGTCCACTGGGTCGTCCTGCCCGTCCTGGCGCTGGCCGGGGCCACCGGCGTGCTCGTCGAGAGCCGGGCCACCGGCGCCCTCCAGGACGCCGTACCCGACCACCACCGCGCCGGCGCCCTCGGCCTCATGGACACGGTCATGGTCGGCGCCTGCCTGATCGGCAGCCTGGTCGCACCCGCCCTCGTCGGCCTGGTCGGCGGTCGGGTGGTCCTGCTGCTGGCGGCGTCCGCCGTGGCGCTGACCGCGCTGGCCGCGCTCCGGAGTCCCTACGATGCTCGCGATGACCGACCAGCAGCGCGACCCGATCCGCGAGGCGCACCGGCAGTGGGTGCGGCACGGGTGGGCTGACGCCGCCGACGGCATGGTCATGGTCACCTCGCTGGTCCGGGCGCAGCAGCTGCTCATGGAGCGCATCGACGCCGTGCTGCGGCCGCTGGAGCTGACCTTCGCGCGCTACGAGGTCCTGCGCCTGCTGTCCTTCTCGAGCGCCGGCGCGATGCCGATGACCCGGCTCGGCTCCCTGCTCCAGGTGCACCCGACGTCGGTGACGAGCGCGGTGGACCGCCTCGAGCGCCAGGGGTACGTCGAGCGCCAGCGCCAGGACGAGGACCGCCGGGTCGTGCTCGCGGCCATCACCGACGCCGGTCGCGCGGTCGTCGAGAGGGCCACCGACGGGCTCAACGGCGAGGTCTTCGAGCAGCCCGGGCTCGACGCGCGCCAGCTCGAGGAGCTGACGGGCCTGCTCGGCGCGCTCCGCCGCCGCGCGGGCGACACGGTGGACTGACCGGGTACACCTGGGGGGTGAGCGAATCGCACCTCGGCCTGCCCGCCGACATCCGCGCCTGCCTCTTCGACCTCGACGGGGTGCTGACCTCGACGGCGTCGGTGCACGCGGCGGCGTGGAAGGAGGCCTTCGACGAGTTCCTCCACGAGCACGACGCGAGCGCGGCACCGTTCGACATCGACCGCGACTACCCGGCGTACGTCGACGGCAAGCCGCGCCGCGACGGCGTCCGCGACTTCCTCGCCTCCCGCGGGATCGAGCTGCCCGAGGGCGCGGACGACGACGCGCCGGACGCGCACACCGTCTCCGGCATCGGCAACCGCAAGCAGGGCCTGCTGCTCGAGGTGGTCAAGCGCGACGGGGTGCAGCCCTACCCGGGCGCCGTCCGCTTCCTCGAGGCCGCGCGTGACGCCGGGCTGCGCCGGGCGGTGGTGTCCTCGAGCGAGAACTGCCAGGCCTTCGTCGAGGCCGCCGGCATCGAGGACCTGCTCGAGGTGCGCGTGGACGGCGTCAGCGTGCGCGAGCAGGGCCTGCACGGCAAGCCGGCGCCCGACACGTTCCTGGCCGCGGCGCAGGAGCTCGGCGTGCCGGCCGCCCAGGCCGCCGTCTTCGAGGACGCCCTGGCCGGCGTCGAGGCCGGCCGGGCCGGCCACTTCGGCTTCGTGGTGGGGGTGGACCGGGCCCACCAGGCCGACGCGCTCAAGGAGCACGGCGCGTCCGTGGTCGTCAACGACATCGGCGACCTGCTGTGAGCACCCCGACGACGCCGGCGAAGGCGCCGTACCCCGTCGAGGCGTGGGTCGTCCGCGAGCCCGAGCTCGACCTGGACCGGCTGGCCATCACCGAGTCGGTCTTCGCGCTCAGCAACGGCCACATCGGGCTGCGCGGCAACCTCGACGAGGGCGACCCGCACGGGCTGCCCGGGAGCTACCTGTCGTCGTACTACGAGTCGCGCCCGCTGCCCTACGCCGAGTCGGCGTACGGCAACCCCGAGGACGGCCAGACCGTCGTCAACGTGACCGACGGCAAGCTGTTCCGGGTCCTGGTCGACGACGAGCCCTTCGACGTCCGGTACGGCGAGCTCGAGCGCCACGAGCGCGTCCTCGACCTGCGCGCGGGCACCCTGCACCGTGAGGTCGAGTGGGTCACCCCGGCCGGCCAGCGGGTCCGGATCCGCAGCACCCGGCTCGTCTCCTTCACCCACCGCTCGATCGTGGCCATCCGGCACGAGGTCGAGGCCGTGGACCAGCCGCTGCGCGTCATCGTGCAGTCCGAGCTGGTGGCCAACGAGACCGTGCCCGTCGCCGACGACGACCCCCGCGTGGCCGCGGCCATGGAGTCACCGCTGGAGTCCGAGGAGCACTTCGGCGACACCACCCGCGCCCACCTGGTGCACATCACCAAGGGCTCGCGGCAGCGGATGGCCTCGGCCATGGACCACCACGTGCACGGCCCGGACGGCACCGAGGTCTCGACCGAGGCGCACGCCGACTGGGCGCGCACCACGGTCGGGTGCCGGCTCGAGCCGGGCGAGTCGCTGGTCATCACCAAGTACGTCTCCTACGGCTGGTCCTCCCAGCGCACCGTGCCCGCCCTGCGCGACCAGGTCGCGGCCGCGCTGACCAGCGCCGCGCAGGAGGGCTGGGACTCGATGCTCGAGGCGCAGCGGGCCTACCTGGACGCGTTCTGGGAGACCGCCGACGTGGTCGTCGAGGGCGACGACGAGGTCCAGCAGGCCGTGCGGTTCGCGCTGTTCCACGTGCTCCAGGCCGGCGCCCGCGCCGAGCGCCGGGCCATCGCCGCCAAGGGCCTCACCGGGCCGGGGTACGACGGCCACGCGTTCTGGGACACCGAGATGTTCGTCCTGCCGGTGCTGTCCTACGTCCACCCGGACGCGGCGTCCGACGCGCTGCTGTGGCGCTACTCCACCCTCGACCTGGCCCGCGAGCGCGCCCAGCAGCTCGGCCTGGCCGGCGCGGCGTTCGCCTGGCGGACCATCCGCGGACAGGAGTGCTCGGCGTACTGGCCGGCCGGGACGGCGGCGTTCCACGTCAACGCCGACGTGGTCGACGCGCTGGTCCGCTACGTGCACGCCACGGGTGACGAGGCCTTCGAGCGCGACGTGGCCACCGAGGTGCTCGTCGAGGTCGCCCGGCTGTGGATGTCGCTGGGCCACCACGACCGCCACGGCGCGTTCCGCATCCAGGGCGTCACCGGCCCCGACGAGTACTCCGCGCTGGCCGACGACAACGTCTACACCAACCTGATGGCCCAGCGGAGCCTGCGGGCGGCCGCCGTCGTGGCCCAGCGCCACCGCGAGGTCGCCACCCGGCTCGCGGTCACCGACGACGAGATCGCGGCGTGGGAGACCGCCGCCGACCTGGTCCTCGTCGCCTTCAACGACGAGCTCGGCGTGCACGAGCAGGCCACCGGCTTCAGCGACCTCGCACCCTGGGACTTCGAGCGCCACCACGACTACCCGCTGCTGCTGAGCGAGCCGTACGGCGAGCTCTACCGCCGCCAGGTCGTCAAGCAGGCCGACCTGGTCCTCGCCCTGCACTGGCGCGGCGACGCGTTCACACCGGTGGAGAAGGCCCGCGCCTTCGCCTACTACGAGCCGATCACCGTGCGCGACAGCTCGCTCTCGGCCTGCACCCAGGCCGTGGTCGCGGCCGAGGTCGGCCACCTCGAGCTGGCCCACGAGTACCTCGCCGAGGCCGCGCTCATGGACCTGCGCAACCTGGCCCACAACACCAAGGACGGCCTGCACATCGCCTCGCTGGCCGGCACCTGGCTCGGCCTGGTCGCCGGCTTCGGCGGCCTGCGCGACCACGACGGCCGGCTCACCTTCGCCCCCGCGCTCCCGCACGGCATCACCCGGCTGAGCTTCTCGCTGCTCTGGCGCGGCAGCCGGCTCACGGTCAGCGCCGAGCCCGCCCGGACGACGTACGCCGTGGCGGACGGCGACGAGCCCGTGACGCTCGGTCACGCCGGTCAGCAGGTGACGATCGCCCCCGGCGAGCCGGTCACCCTGGCGAACCGGCACGTCGAGCCGCTCACCCCGGTGCCCACCCAGCCGCCCGGCCGGGAGCCCTACCGGCGCTGAGCGCTGCCGCGGACCTCAGCAGTTCGCCACGTTGTTGTCGACGAACGGCGTACCACGCAGCGAGCCCGAGGTGGCGCCGTTGTTGTAGAACGCGTCGGCCGAGACGTAGTAGGCGCCGTTCCACGGCGACTGGGCGATCCGGTACCACCACGTGTTGCCGTCCGCGACCCGGAACCCCGTCAGCTTGCAGGCGATCTGGACGGTCTGGTTCGAGGCGATGGTGGGACCCTCCGAGCCCCCGGCGTTGGTGTAGTTGGTCCACGTGTGGGCCACGCTGCCGGTGGTCTCCGCCCAGGTCGTGGGCGCGGGCGGTGGCTGTGGCGGGTTCGGGTCGACAGGCCCCCCTGGGTCGGTCTCCGTGGGTGGAGGTCCGCTCCCGACGCCCGTCCCCGACGAGTCGCACCTGACCCACGCGCCGTTCTGGTCGGGAAGGCTGTCGAGGACGGTCGCCGTGAGCACGTCGGGGCCAGGCGCTCCGGAGTTCTTCAGGCAGTAGTAGACGGCCGAGGTCGGGATCCAGTACCGCTTCCCGCCACTCACCCACCAGGCGGTCTTCTGGGTCTTGCGGTCTCCGTCCCACTGCACGATGTGACCGTTGAAGGCCTGGGCGGCGGAGAGCACGTTCTTCTTGGCGTGCAGGAAGCCCTTGACGTACTCCGAGTTGCCTGGCCAGCTGCGGCCACCGATGGCGCCGCTGGCGCTGATCTGGAGGTCCGCGCGCGCACCCGCCGAGTTCTGCTGCACGACGTGCACGGTCGAACCGGACACCGAGTCGACGACCTGCACGTGACCGTACTGACCGATGTCGCCCGAGCCGTACCAGACGATGACGTCGCCCGGGACGGGGATGTAGCCGCTGCCGTTGGGGTGCTGTTCGAAGTCCGTCTTGCTCGCGTGGTCCCAGAACTCCCAGGCGTCGCCACGGATGCGGGTGCTCCAGCCCTTCGCGGTGATGAGCCGGTTGACGAGCTCGACGCACTGGTACGGATTGCTCAGACTCGTGCACTTCGGGCCGTTCGAGAAGACGTCCACACCGCCGCCACGGCTCTGCATCCAGTCACCCGCCCGGACCAGGACCGTCCCTGTCGGCTCGCACCCAGAGGCTCCGATGCCGTCGGTCGACGCGTGCATCACGTCGACCTCGACCCGGCGCGTGAGGGCGGTCCCGTCGCGCTTCGACGTCGAGTGGCCCTTGCCGGCGGCGCCGACCTTGACCACGCCGTGCGCGACGACCCGTGCGGCGTTCGCCTTCTTGGCGCGACAGGCGACACTCAGCCGCCAGGTCCCGGCCAGCGCGTGACGCGCGGTCGTCCAGGAGAACTGCACACGCCCGGTCTCGACCAGGACGACCCTGCTCCGGACCTGCTTCGGGGCCGTGCGCCGGGAGCCGGAGTGGGTCGCCGTCAACGAGCACCGGGACCGCTTGGGGACACTCGACTCCACGAGCTCCGGCTCACCCGGCCCCAGCAGCTTGTTGCTGATGGTCAAGGCGTGCCGGTGACCTCTCGCGTGCGTCGTCGGCTGGGCTTCGTGCAGCCCGTCCGACGTCCCCACCCCTACCGCGGAGGTGTCCAGAGCACCCACAGCTGCAAGGAGCATGGCCACCACCACGACCTTGCTCGACGCACCGACTGCGCGCACCTGTTCCCCCGCTCCCCGTTGCCGCCGCCGGGGCAGGTCCCAGCGCGCCAGCGCAGTCAACGTCAGCGAGCCGTGGTGCGCCATAGCCCGTCCGGGGTGGCCCGGACGGACTACGGCGACCAGCGCTACCTGCGGTCTCGCCTCGCTTCGGCGCCGCCGGCGGGCTAGGATTACTAGGACGTCCAACTAACGAAGGTCCACGCGCATGAGCGAGCTCCACGTCCCGCAGCACCCGGTGCGCCTGGTCACGGCCAGCAGCCTCTTCGACGGCCACGACGCGTCGATCAACATCATGCGCCGGATCTTCATGGCCCAGGGCTGCGAGGTGGTCCACCTCGGCCACAACCGCAGCGTCCAGGAGGTCGTCGACGCCGCGGTCGAGGAGGACGTCCAGGGCGTCGCCGTCAGCAGCTACCAGGGCGGCCACATCGAGTACTTCGAGTACCTCGTCCAGTCGCTCAAGGAGCGCGGCGCCGACCACGTCCACGTCGTGGGCGGGGGCGGCGGGGTGATCGTGCACGACGAGATCGAGCGGCTGCGCGCCAGCGGGGTGACGATCTTCTCCCCCGAGGACGGCCAGCGGCTCGGGCTGCCGGGGATGATCAACACCGTCGTCCGCGACCTCGACTTCGACCTCTGGGACCGCAAGCCCGTCACGGCCGACGCGGTCATCAGCGGCGACCGGATGGCCATCGCCCGCGCGATCACCGGCGTGGAGGAGGGCCGCCTCGACGCCGCCATGACCCACGCGCTCGAGCAGGCGGCCGGCCAGCGCCACGTCCCGGTCCTGGGCATCACCGGCACCGGCGGCTCGGGCAAGTCCAGCCTCACCGACGAGCTCGTGCGCCGGCTCCGCGTCGACCAGCAGGACAAGCTGCGCGTCGCGGTGGTCGCGGTCGACCCGACCCGGCGCAAGGGCGGCGGCGCGCTGCTCGGCGACCGGATCCGGATGAACGCCGTCGACGGCGACCGGGTCTACTTCCGGAGCCTGGCGACCCGCGGGGCGCACGAGCTGCCCGACTACCTCAGCGGCATCATCACCGTGCTCAAGGCGGCCGGCTTCGACCTGGTCGTCGTGGAGACCCCGGGCATCGGCCAGGGCGACGCGGCGGTGGTGCCGTTCGTGGACGCGAGCATGTACGTCATGACGCCGGAGTTCGGCGCGGCCAGCCAGCTGGAGAAGATCGACATGCTCGACTTCGCCGACGTCGTGGCCATCAACAAGTTCGAGCGTCGTGGCGCCGAGGACGCCCTGCGCGACGTCGGGCGCCAGCTGGTCCGCAACCGTGAGGCGTTCGGCCGGCGCCCCGAGGACATGCCGGTCTTCGGCACCAGCGCGGCGACCTTCAACGACGACGGCGTCACCGCGCTCTACCAGCACCTGCGCGGCGTGCTCGACCTCGAGGCCGGCGTCCTGCCCCCGGTCGACGTGCGGCACTCGTCCAGGCTGCGCGCCGTCGTGCCCCCGGAGCGGACGCGCTACCTCGCCGAGATCACCGAGACCGTCCGCGGCCACCACGCCCGCACCGAGGAGCTCGTCGACCAGGCCCGCGCCGTGCAGCGGCTGCGCTGGGTGGCCGACACGGTGGCCGACGCGCGCGCCGCGCTCGCCCCCAGCCTCGAGGCGGCCGAGGCCGCGCTCGACCGGGAGGTCAGCACCGAGCTCGAGCAGTGGCCCTCCGTGGTCGCCGAGTACGACGCGCACCCGGGCCGCGAGTCGCTGTCCGGCAACCGCATCCCGCGGGTCGCCGTGCCCCGCTACGAGGACCACGGCGAGCTGGTCCGCTGGCTGCGCCGCGAGAACCTCCCCGGCCGGTTCCCCTTCACCGCCGGCGTCTTCCCGTTCAAGCGGGACAACGAGGACCCGGCCCGGATGTTCGCCGGCGAGGGCGACCCGGCGCGCACCAACCGGCGCTTCAAGGTGCTCTCCGAGGGCCAGCCCGCGACGCGGCTGTCCACGGCGTTCGACTCGGTCACGCTCTACGGTCGCGACCCCGACGAGCGACCCGACATCTACGGCAAGGTCGGCACCTCCGGCGTCAGCGTGGCCACGCTGGACGACATGAAGCAGCTCTACGACGGCTTCGACCTGCTCGACCCGACCACCAGCGTCAGCATGACCATCAACGGCCCGGCCCCGACCGTGCTGGCCTTCTTCCTCAACACCGCGATGGACCAGGCCCGCGAGCGCGGGCTCGACCCCCACGAGGCGCTCAAGACCGTCCGCGGCACCGTGCAGGCCGACATCCTCAAGGAGGACCAGGGCCAGAACACCTGCCTGTTCTCCACCGAGTTCAGCCTGCGCTGCATGGCCGACATCCAGGAGTGGTTCATCGAGCAGGGGATCCGCAACTTCTACTCGGTCTCCATCTCCGGCTACCACATCGCCGAGGCCGGGGCGAACCCCATCAGCCAGCTCGCCTTCACCCTGGCCAACGGCTTCACCTACGTCGAGTCCTACCTCGCGCGCGGCATGGACATCGACGCCTTCGCGCCCAACCTGTCGTTCTTCTTCTCCAACGGCATGGACCCGGAGTACTCCGTCATCGGCCGCGTCGCCCGCCGGATCTGGGCGGTGGCGATGAAGGAGAAGTACGGCGCCGGAGAGCGCAGCCAGAAGCTGAAGTACCACGTGCAGACCTCGGGCCGTTCCCTGCACGCGCAGGAGATGGACTTCAACGACATCCGCACCACGCTCCAGGCACTGATCGCGATCTACGACAACGCCCAGTCGCTGCACACCAACGCCTACGACGAGGCGGTCACCACCCCCACCACCGAGTCCGTACGCCGCGCGCTCGCGATCCAGCTCATCATCAACAAGGAGTGGGGCCTGGCGCTGAACGAGAACCCGCTCCAGGGCTCGTTCATCATCGACGAGCTGACCGACCTGGTCGAGGAGGCGGTGCTCAAGGAGTTCGACGCCATCAACGAGCGCGGCGGCGTGCTCGGCGCGATGGAGACCGGCTACCAGCGCGGCCGGATCCAGGACGAGTCGATGCTCTACGAGCACCGCAAGCACGACGGCTCGCTGCCGATCATCGGCGTCAACACCTTCCGCCGATCCGAGGGCGCCGACGAGGGCACCCCCGACCACGTCGAGCTGGCCCGCGCGACCGAGGACGAGAAGTCCTCCCAGCTGCGGCGGGTGCACGCGTTCCAGGCCGCGCACGAGCAGGAGGCTGCCGCGGCCCTCGCCCGGCTCAAGGAGGCGGCGACCAACGACGAGAACGTCTTCGCCGTCCTCATGGACGCCGCCCGCGTCTGCTCGCTCGGTCAGGTCACCGAGGCGTTCTTCGAGGTCGGTGGCGCGTACCGGCGCAACGTGTGAGGCCCGCCCAGCGGGTCGTCAGCCTGGTCCCCTCCATCACCGAGGCCCTGGCCTCGGTGGACCGCGACGCCCTGGTCGGCGCCACCGACTGGTGCACCCACCCGGCCGACCTCGACGACACCCTCGAGGCCCGGGTCCGCGGCACCAAGAACCCGGACCTGGCCGCGATCCGCGCCCTGCGCCCGGACGTGGTGATCGCGAACCGGGAGGAGAACCGCGAGCTCGACGTCCGGCGCCTGCGCGCGTCCGGAGTCCACGTGCACGTGACGCGGATCGAGACCGTGCCGGACGCCTTCGCGGCGTACGACGAGCTGTTCGACGACGTCCTGGGCTGGCCGCGCCCGGACTGGCTCGAGCACGCGCGCAGGCTGTGGCTCGGCCCGCTGCCCGAGGTCACCGCCACCGTGGCCGTCGCGATCTGGCGCGACCCGTGGATGGTCGTGGGCGGTCGCACCTTCACCGGCGACCTGGCCCGCCGGCTCGGCTGGGCCAACGCGTACGCCGACAGCACGGACCGCTACCCCACGGTCGACCCGACCGAGCTGGCCGGCGTGGACCTGGTGCTGCTGCCCGACGAGCCCTACGTCTTCACCGCCGACGACGGTCCGGAGGCCTTCCCGGGCACCCCGACCCGGCTGGTCAGCGGCCGGCTGCTGACCTGGTACGGCCCGTCGCTGGTCGAGGCCCACGCGAGCCTCGCCCGGAGGGGTGACTAGTCACTTCGGGCCATTTGTGGCGCCGAACCCCAGTTCTGCGACACCGGGGTGCTCCCGGGCAGAAGACTGGGGTGGTGACGACGTTGGAGGACGTCGGGCACTCGTCCTGGAGGGGGCGTGCGCCTCTGGTCATCGCGGGGACGATCCCGCTGGTGATCGTCCTCGTCCTGCCCTGGCGCGCCCAGCCCCTCGCGGAGGTGCCGGGCTTCCCCGCGCTCTGGCTGGCCCTCCTGGTGGGCTGCGACCTGCTCACCGTGCTGCTGCTGTGGAGCCAGTACCGCGCCGGCGCCTCCCCCGACTGCTCGCGCTGTCGTGGGCCTTCCTGTGGTCGGCCGTCGTCGCCGTCGCCATCGCCGCGGCGGTGCCCGGCGTGCTCGCCCGCCGGCCGACGTTCGCCACCGACAGCAACAGCCTGCAGTGGCTGTGGGTCTCGCGGCACGTGGTGCCGCCGGCGCTCATCGCGCTGGCCCTGGCCCCCTGGCCCGCCGCGCTGGAGCGGCGCTCCGACACCGCCCGCGGGCGGGGCCGGCGGGTGGTGGTCTCGGCCGTGGTCGTGCTGGTCCTCACCGGCGCCCTCGTCGGGCTGATCGCGGTGGCGCCCGACCGGCTCCCCACCATCACCGTCGACGGCGGCGCGAACCGGCTCGACCCCTTCGGCACCGTCTCGGTCGCCGTCCTCAACGGCCTCGCGGTCGTGCTCGCGGTCTGGGGCGTGGCCCGGCGGCGCAGCACCGAGGGGCTCGAGCGCTGGGCCGTGGTCGCGTCGGTGGCCTTCCTCGGCGACGTGTGGCTGACCGCGCTCTTCGAGGACCGCTACACCGTCGCCTACTACCTGGCCCGCGCGCTGGGCCTGGCCTCGTCGGCCTTCGTGCTGCTCGCCATCCTGCGCGAGACCTCGCAGATCCAGGTCCACACCTCCGAGACCGCCCACCGGCTGGAGGAGCGCAACGCCGAGCTGCTCGAGGCCAACCGGCTGCGCGACCACCTCACCGCCATCGTGAGCCACGACCTCCGCACGCCGCTGTCCGGGCTGCAGGGCTACCTCGAGCTGCTCCGCGACGACGACCTGGACAGCCCGCTCGCGCACCGGATGGTCGAGCGCTCCTGGATGCTCACCCGCCGGCTCACCCTGCTGACCGAGGACCTGCTCGCCGCGGCCACCCTCGAGCACGGCGACCTGGTCGTCACCCCCGAGCCCGTCGACCTCGACCAACAGCTTCGCGAGTGCGCCGCCTGCTTCCCCGACCTCGACCTCCAGCTCCACTGCCCGACCGGCCTCGCGGCGTACGCCGACCCGCTGCGGCTCCAGCAGGTCCTGGCCAACCTGGTCCGCAACGCCCAGAAGCACGGCGCCGAGCCCGTCCTCATCAGCGCCCGCCCCGACCCCGCGCTGCCCGGGGGCGTGACCATCTCGGTCGCCGACGCCGGGCCCGGTGTGCCGGCAGGGTTCGTGCCGCGGCTCTTCGACCGCTACACCCAGGTCGCGGACACCGCCACCGGCGGCTCCGGCCTCGGCCTGTCGGTCGTCCGCGACCTGGTCCTGGCCCACGGCGGCGACATCCACTACGACCGGGCCCGCAACGCCTTCGTCTTCACCCTCCCGCCGCCGGCGCGCCGGTCCCGCGACGGGTCCGGCTCAGTCCCGACGCACCAGCCAGCGGCCGAGGAGCGTGCCGGCGTCCTCGAGGAGCAGCCCCAGCCGTAGGGCCACGTCGACGTCCGCCCCGACCGTGATGCGCGGGTGGTCGCCCCCGAGCAGCTGCGGCACCCAGGTCAGGTCGAGCTCGTCGGCCACGCCGTCGGCGACCAGGTCGCGCAGCAGGTGCGGGCCACCCTCGCCGAGCTGGTGGCCCCAGCCGCGCTCGGCGAGCGTGGCCTTGAGGGCCGCGAGGTCGACACCGTCGCGTCCCAGGACCAGGACCTGCTCGTCGCCGAGCAGCTCACGCGCCTCGTCGAGGTGCTGGGCCGTCTCGCAGGTGGCCACCAGCACCGAGCCGCGCTCGGCGTCGCGGAGCTGCGCGGGCACCTCGGCCTTCCGCGTGACCAGGACGAGCGGCTTGCCGATGTCCTCGTAGCCCTCGTCGCGCGCGGTCCCTGCGCCCACGACCACCACGTCGCACAGCCGGCGCAGCGTCTCGAAGACCCGGTGGTCGGCGTCGTTGTTGATGCCGCCGCTCGTGCCCCCGGCGCCGGTCGCAGCGCCGTCGAGGCTGCTGATCATGTTCACCCGCAGCCAGGGCGACTCCGGGGCGGCGTACAGCTCGTCCAGGTCGTCGTCGCTCAGCGTGCTCAGCTGTCGCAGGTCCACCGCACCACCCAGTACTGCACCCCGAGGGGCGCCTCGTCGTAGTCCACCTGCGCCGCCCCGCGGCGCCCCAGCCCGTCCAGCCGCTCGAGCGGCGCCGTGGTCGCCCACAGCTCCTCGCCCAGCCCCAGGTCCGGCCTCGCGCTCCCCTCGAGCAGCCACGCCCGCACGGCGTCGTCGAAGGGCACCGCGCGCTCGTCGTACGGTCCGGGCGACTCGTCGGTGCGCCGCGCGCTGCCGTTGGCCATGAGAAGGTACGACGGCTCGTCCCCGGTCCGCGCGGTCGAGGCCAGGAGGTGCTCGGCCACCCGCCGGCCCTGCTCGTCGGCCACCACGGTGACGTCCGCGCCCAGCCACGCCACGGCGGCCAGCGCCGCGGCCCGGACCTCGGGCACCGGATCCTCGCGGCCGGCGTACTGCGGCAGGAAGGCGAGCACCGGAGGCGCCACCACGACGCGGGTCACGCCAGCCCCCGGATGGCCCGCTGCGGCAGCCGGCGGCCGGCGATGGTGCTGACCATGTCCACCGTCTGCCGGGTCTCGCGGACCTCGTGCACGCGGTAGATCCGCGCGCCGGCCAGCGCGCACACCGAGGTCGCCGCCAGCGTCCCGGTCAGCCGCTGCTTGGCGGGCAGGTCGAGCGTCTCGCCCACGAAGTCCTTGTTGGACAGCGAGACCAGCACCGGCCAGCCCGTCGCCACCATCTCCCCCAGCCGGCGCGTCACCTCGAGGGAGTGGAAGGTGTTCTTGGCGAAGTCGTGCGCCGGGTCGATGACGATCGACTCCCGCGCGACCCCCGCGGCCAGCGCCCGCTCGGCCAGCCCCAACGTCGCCTCGAGCACCGAGGCCATCACGTCGTCGTACTCGATGCGGTGCGGGTCCGTGCGCGGCTTGAGCCCGCCGGTGTGCGTGCACACCACCCCGGCCCGGAACTCCGCGGCCACCTCCAGCAGCGCCGGGTCGTGGCCGCCCCACGCGTCGTTGAGCACGTCCGCGCCCTCGGCGCAGACCGCCCGCGCCACCTCCGAGCGCCAGGTGTCGACGCTGATGACCAGGTCCGGGTACGCCGCGCGCACCCGCGCCACGAACGACGCGACCCGCCCGATCTCCTCCTCGGCGCTCACCGCCGGCCCGTAGCCGGCCTTCACGCCCCCGATGTCGACGATCTCCGCGCCCTCGTCGACCACCTGCGCGACCCGCTCGAAGGCCACGTCCTCGGCGTACGTCGCGCCCTGGTCGTAGAAGGAGTCCGGCGTCCGGTTGACGATTGCCATCATCAGCGTCTCGTCGTCGGCGAACTCGTGCCGACCCAGGCGCAGCGTCACCCGGCGAGGTTATCCGGCTGCCTCGTCGCGCCTGCGCCGGCGCCACCACACCCAGCCGGCCGCCGGCAGCACGACCACGGCCGCACCGGACGCCGCGGTGGTCGCCACCGGGTCGCCCTTCCCGCTCCGCTCGGCCTTCGGCGGCCCCCCGGGGCAGTCGCCCGGCGTGGGCTCGGCCGTGGGACTGGCCGTGGCGGTCGGCTCGTCGGTCGGCGTGGGCTCGTCGCTGGCCGTCGGCGTGGCGGTCGCGGTCGGCTCGCAGGTCGGGTCGGCGGTCGGCTTCGTGCTGGGCTCACCGCTGGGCTCGGCCGTGGGGCTCGCGGACGCCGTGGGCGTCGGGGTCGCACTGGGCGTGGGGCTGGGCGTCGGCTGGGGCGTCGCGGTCGGGGTGGGCTTCACCGACGGCGACGGCACCGGCGGCGCCGCGTCGAACGTCGTGCCGCCCTCGTAGGACTCGTCCGGCACCAGGGTCACGCCGGCGGTCGGGTCGCTGCCCGGGCCGGTGACGGGGAGCTGCTCGCGCGCCATCACGGTGGTGTCGACGGGCTTGCGGGCGTCGACCCAGTAGTCGTGGCGCACCCGCAGCACGGCCCGCAGCCACTCGTGTCCGGAGTGGTAGCGCTTGACCGCCGCGCGCAGCCGCTCGTCCTTGCTCAGGTCACCGGGGCCGGCGCACAGGAACACGGCCACGCCGAGCGACGCGTCGTCGAGGTCCTGCGGGTTGCGGCGGCCGTCGCTGTCGCCGTCCACGCGCACCACCGACCACGTCGACGGCAGGAGCAGCATCGGACCGACGGCGCGGTCGACCCGCTGCTCGCCGTCGACGAGGCCGCCGTCGGTGTCGGCGACACGGGCGGTGCCGTTCTTGCCGGTCAGCCTGGGCCCGAGCACCTTCGGGTGCACCACGGCGCGGTCGTTGAGCACCGAGCCGCCCACCCGGCCGTGGTCGGAGGCGACCTTGCCGATCGCGGCCAGCGTCTCCCAGTCCAGCCGGCACGACGGGTCCGCGCGGTTGATCACGTCGGCCGCGCGCTGGTAGGCCGCCAGCGCCACGGACGGGACGTCGGTCGCGGTCAGCGCGGCGCCCTGCACCGACCAGGTGAAGGCGAGGTCGCCGCGCGAGGCCACCGCCCGGCGCGCGTCGTACGGCGCCAGCAGCGCGCCCGCCTCCGGCTCGGCGTACGTCGCGGGCTCCGCGGCCGGAGCGGCGTACGCCGCCGGGTAGCGCTCCGCGGTCCGGGCCGAGTCGAACGAGGGACGGGTCAGACCGGCGAGCACCGCCGTGGCCAGGACCGCGAGCACCGCGACCGAGCCCAGCAGGCGCCACAGACGCCGGACCTCGACCATCCACTCCCCCATGCCTCGTGTGACGCTGCGGAGCAGCCGTCGGTTCGTTCCCGGCGAGCTGCGCTCGGAGCAACCTGCACGCTCTTCGTGAACACTAAGCGACGTGGGGACGACCGGACGAGGCCCGGTCGGCGACGGTCACCCTTATCGGTGAGGCCAGGCTCAGCCGGCCCAGACCTCGGCGAAGCCCGCCGGCCGCGTGCCGACCCTGGCGTCGCGCAGCTCCCACGAGGCCCACGGCCCGGACAGCGACGCCACCCGCGGGTCGCTCACCGACGTCACGGTGCCGCTCGGGTCGGTGACCCACACGGTGTCGGCCTTGCGCACCAGGTCGAAGCGCGCCGACCGGCCCGCCAGGGTGTACGTCCCGGACCCGATGGTCTCCGCGGCCCGCCCGTCGACGGCCACCAGCCGCCACCCGCTCGGCGTCACCACCAGGCGCATCCCGGTCCGCGGCGTGGCCTGCCCGTCCAGGTCCAGGATCGAGGTGTGCCACGCGGTCAGCGCCGCCGACCCCGAGTGGTTCGGCGCGAAGACCACCCTCGCCCCGATCCGTCGTACGTCGGCCTTGGTCCACTTCTCCAGCCAGCTCACAGCGTCCGGGCTCCGCGCTGCCCCGTGGGTCATCAGCCCGTCCACGACCCCCAGCGGCCACGCCAGCGTCCCGGCCTCCCGGAACCCGGCGCCCACCGGCCACGCGTCGCCGGAGGAGAAGTCCGAGCGCATCGTCAGGGGCACCTTGGGCGCCGGCGCGCTCGCCTGGGCGGGCGCCGTGGGCGCCTCGCTCGCCGGCGCGGCGACGTCCGTCGGCTCGGGACTGGCACTGTCCTCGTCCGGCTGCGCCAGGGTCGAGGCCACGCTCGGCGGCGGGCTCGCCACGGCGTCCGTGCCGGACTCCCGCGTGTTGCTGACGTAGGTCAGCCCGACGATGGTCAGCCCACCGATGATCGCGACGTTGAGGACCATCACGGCCTTGTTCCACGACGTCCGGTCGAACCGGCCACCGCTCTGCGGCGTCCGCGGCCGTCGCGTCACCCCAGGTGCGACCACGCGCTCGCGATCTGGAGCCTGCGTCACGATTCTCCCCTTGGTCCTGCGTTCCGACGTTCCTGCAGCCGGGTTGATTGTCGTCCACGACGACGGCACCGACCCAACCAATGGCCCGTTCGTGCTACCTCGCCTGCGGCACGGACTAGTTCTCGGGAAGGTTCCGGCCACCCGACCGCCTCACGCCGCGCTGCTGCTGCCCGCCGGCACGAAGATCGCCGTGACGGCCCCGAGGTGGTCGTCGCCGCCGGCACGCTGATCCTCGGTCGACGGCGCAGGACCCAGACACCACCCGGAGCCGTGCTCGGCTGGCGAGGTGACTACTGACGTCCCGCGACCACGGCTTCGAGCGCAGCGGGAGCAAGCGCGGTCGATTCGTTGGCGGAACGCCGGAGGAGGAGACCGACTCCGACACCGACCGGGACCGACAGCGTCAGCCACGCGACGACAGCCACCAGCAGCAGCACCATGCCTTCATGGTGCCCGGCAGGCGCGTCGAATTCCCGGGAATCGCCACTCTCCGGTGGTCGCACCGCCGAGGCTCAGCGCAGCATCTCGCGGATCGCCCGGGCCAGCGCCCGCGCGTACCGCTCCTGACCCTGCGGAGACGTCATCACCGCGGCGTCGCCGCGGTCGCGCATGTTGCCGGCCTCCAGCATCACCGTCGGCACGTCGGACAGGTTGAGCGTCCCGAGGTCGCCGCGCTCGTCCAGGCCGTCCCCGCCCGCGATGTAGGTCGCCACGTCGAACCCGCCCTTGACCAGCGCCGCCTTGGTCACCGACGCCAGCCGCCTGGACGCCGCGAAGATGTCGTCGGTCCACGGTGCCCGGTCCGGCGGGTAGATCACGTGGAAGCCGTGCGCGCCCGCGGCGTACGACCCGTCGCCGTGGATGCTGATCTTGAGGTCCGCGCCGCGCGCGTTGCCGGCCCGGCCCCGGACGTCGACGCACGGCCCCCACCGGTCCTCCGAGTTGGACTTCCGGGTCAGCACCACCGTGGCGCCCGCCTTGACCAGCTTCACCTGCAGCCGCTTGGTCACCTTCCAGGCGAACGTCGCCTCGGAGTACCCGCCGTCGGTCGACGTCCCCGTCGTGTTGCACGGCTTGGTGAACCCGCCGGCCGGCACCGGCCGGTTGATCTCGGCCGGGAAGTTGTGGTTGCCCAGCTGGTGCCCGGCGTCCAGCACGACGACCTTGCCCGCCAGCGGCTGGTCGGCGGGTACGGCGGGCGCGGCCGTCGGCCCGGCCGCCAGCGCGGCCAGCAGCGGCGCGAGGAACCAGCTCACTCGTAGCCCAGGATCTCCTGGCGCTTCTCGCCCCAGGCCAGCGCGGAGGCGATCGCGTCCTGCAACGACAGCTCGTGGTGCCACCCGAGCAGCTCGTGCGCCCGGTCGACGTTGGCGTACGCGCCCACGGCGTCCCCCGGCCGCGGCGGGGCCTCGCTCAGCGGCACCTCGTGCCCGAAGACCTCCTCGAACGCCGCGACGAGCTCGCGGACCGTCGTACCGGAGCCCGTCCCGAGGTTGATGACCACGCTAGGCTCGCCGGTCGCCGCGAGCACCCGGTCGAACTCCTCGACCGCCTTCACGTGGGCCCGCGCGATGTCCCAGACGTGGATGTAGTCGCGGATCCCCGTCCCGTCCCGCGTCGGCAGGTCGGTCCCGGTGATCGTGAAGCTGTCCTTCTGGCCCCGCGCCGCCATCACCAGCTGCCCCAGCACGTGCGACGGCTCCTTGGCGTAGATCCCCGACTCCAGGTCGGGGTCGGACCCGATCGGGTTGAAGTAGCGCAGGATGATCGCCCGCAGCTCCGTCGCCGCCGCCATGTCCTGCAGGACCTGCTCCATCATGTGCTTGGTCCGGGCGTACGGCGAGTTGGGCGCCAGCGGGTCACCCTCGAGGACCTCGAAGCCCTCCTTGGCGGCGTACAGGCTGGCCGAGCTGGAGAACAGCACCCGCGGCTTGCCGAGCCTCTCGAGCTGGTCGAACAGCTCCAGGGACTTCGCCACGTTGTCCCGGTAGTACTCGTAGGGCTGCTCCACCGACTCCGGCACGATGATCCGCGCCGCCATGTGGATGGTCGCGTCCAGGTCCGGGTGCTCGTCCACCACCCGTGCCAGCAGGTCCCGGTCCGCGATGTCGCCCTCGTAGAAGATCCGGTCCCTCACGAACACCTGCGGCCCGGTCAGCAGCGAGTCCAGGACGACCGGCACGTGCCCGGCCTCCTCCAGCGCCTTGGCCGTGATCGAGCCGATGTACCCGGCGCCGCCGGTGACGAGGACCTTCATGACGCCAGCCTAGAGAAGGCGCACCTCAGTGGTGGTCGAGGAGTCCGAGGAGGTAGGTCCCGTACCCGCTCTTCACCAGGGGCTGCGCGAGCTCGGACAGCCGCGCGTCGTCGATGAACCCCATCCGCCAGGCGACCTCCTCCGGGCACCCGATCTTGAGCCCCTGCCGGTGCTCGATCGCCCGCACGTAGTTGCTGGCCTCGTTGAGGTCGTCCACCGTCCCGGTGTCCAGCCACGCCGCACCGCGGGGCAGCACCGCGACCTGCAGCCGCCCCTCCTCGAGGTACGTCCGGTTCAGGTCGGTGATCTCCAGCTCGCCGCGCGCCGACGGCTTCAGCGCGGAGGCCTTCTCGACCACGTCGGAGGAGTAGAAGTAGAGCCCCGGGACGGCGTAGTCGCTCCTGGGCTCGGCGGGCTTCTCCTCCAGGGACAGGGCCTTGAAGTCGGAGTCGAACTCCACCACCCCGTACGCCGTCGGGTCGGCCACGCGGTAGCCGAACACCGCGCCCCCGTCGAGGTCGTCGAACCGGTTCAGGCGGGAGCCGAGCCCGTCGCCGTAGAAGATGTTGTCGCCGAGCACCAGCCCGACCCGGTCGTCACCGACGTGGTCGGCGCCGATGATGAAGGCCTGCGCCAGACCGTCCGGGCTCGGCTGCACGGCGTAGGAGAGCCGGACCCCGAACTGCGACCCGTCCCCCAGCAGGCGCCGGAACTGCTCCGCCTCGTGGGGCGTGGTGATGACCAGGACGTCCTGGATCCCGGCCAGCATCAGCGTGGTGAGCGGGTAGTAGATCATCGGCTTGTCGTAGACGGGCATGAGCTGCTTGCTCACCGCGAGGGTGATCGGGTGCAGCCGGGACCCCGTCCCACCAGCCAGGATGATTCCACGCATGGCCAGGCAGCCTAGTTAGCGGACCAGCAGAGCAGAAACTAGGCTCGACGCCCGTGGACCGCATTCTCGTGACCGGTGGCGCCGGGTTCATCGGCTCCAACTTCGTGCACCACCTCGTCCGGGAGACCGACCGCCAGGTCACGGTCCTCGACAAGCTGACGTACGCCGCGAGCCGCGAGTCCATCGACGCCCTGCCCCAGGACCGCGTCGAGCTGGTCGAGGGCGACATCACCGACGCGACGCTGGTCGACAAGCTGTTCAGCGACCACCGCGAGGTCGTGCACTTCGCCGCGGAGTCGCACAACGACAACTCCCTGCACGACCCGAGCCCGTTCATCCAGACCAACATCGTCGGCACGTTCACGCTGCTCGAGGCGTCCCGCAAGCACGACGTGCGCCTGCACCACGTCTCCACCGACGAGGTGTACGGCGACCTCGACCTCGACGACCCGAAGCGGTTCACCGAGGACACGCCGTACAACCCCTCCTCGCCGTACTCCGCCTCCAAGGCCGGCTCCGACCACCTGGTCCGGGCGTGGGTCCGCAGCTTCGGCGTGCGCGCCACGATCTCGAACTGCTCCAACAACTACGGGCCGTGGCAGCACGTCGAGAAGTTCATCCCGCGAATGATCACCAACCTCATCGACGGCGTGCCGCCCAAGGTGTACGGCGACGGCCTGAACGTCCGCGACTGGATCCACGCCGACGACCACTCCTCGGCCGTGCTGCGGATCCTCGAGCAGGGCCGGGTCGGCGAGACCTACCTCATCGGTGCGGACGGCGAGCGGAGCAACCTCCAGGTCGTGACCGCGCTGCTCGGGCTGTTCGGGCGCGACGAGAGCGACATCGAGTTCGTCACCGACCGGGCCGGTCACGACCGCCGCTACGCCATCGAGTCGGGCAAGCTGCGCGCCGAGCTGGGCTGGTCGCCGCGGTTCCAGGACTTCGAGTCCGGGCTGGCCGACACCGTCGAGTGGTACCGCGCGAACGAGGACTGGTGGCGCCCCCACAAGCAGGCCACCGAGGCCTTCTACGCGTCCAAGGGCCAGTGAGCGAGCCGGTGACCGAACTCAGCGTCGAGCCGACCCCGATTCCCGGGCTGCTCGTCGTCCGCCTCCCGCTGCACGAGGACAGCCGCGGCTGGTTCAAGGAGAACTGGCAGCGCGCCAAGATGACCGCGCTCGGCCTCCCCGACTTCGGGCCGGTCCAGCACAGCGTGGCGCACAACGCCCGGCGTGGCGTGACCCGCGGCGTGCACACCGAGCCGTGGGACAAGTTCATCTCGATCGCCCACGGCCGGATCTTCGGCGCGTGGGTCGACATGCGCGAGGGCGAGTCCTTCGGGACCGTCTTCACCCTCGAGGTCGACCCGTCGGTCGCCGTGTTCGTGCCGCGCGGCGTCGGCAACAGCTACCAGGTGCTCGAGGACGACACGACGTACTCCTACCTGGTCAACGACCACTGGCGCGCCGGCCTGGCCTACCCCGCGCTCAACCTGGCCGACCCCACCGTCGCCATCGCCTGGCCGATTGCGCTCGACGAGGCGGAGATCAGCGACAAGGACCGGACCACGCCGATGCTCGGCGACGTCGAGCCGATGAAGCCGCGCAAGACGCTCATCATCGGGGCCAAGGGCCAGCTCGGCCGCGCCCTCCAGGCCGACTTCCCCGACGCCGACCTGGTCGACCTCGACGAGCTCGACGTCACCGACGCCGAGGCCGTCGCCGCGTGGCCGTGGAACGGTTACGGCCTCGTCCTCAACGCCGCGGCGTACACCGCCGTCGACGCCGCCGAGACCCCCGACGGCCGGCGTACGGCGTGGGCCGCGAACGCCGGCGCCCCCGCCACCCTCGCCCGCCTCGCCACCGAGCACCGCTTCACGCTGGTGCACTACTCGACCGACTACGTCTTCGACGGCACCGCCGACCCGCACACCGAGGACGAGCCGTTCTCCCCGCTCGGCGTCTACGGCCAGACCAAGGCCGCCGGCGACACGGCCGTGGCGACCGCGCCGCGCCACTACGTCCTGCGCACGTCGTGGGTCATCGGGGACGGCCACAACTTCGTGCGCACCATGCAGCGGTTGGCCGGCGACGGCGTCAGCCCGAGCGTGGTCGCCGACCAGGTCGGCCGGCTCACTTTCACCAGCGAGCTCTCGCGTGCGACCCGGCACCTGCTCGACGTCGGCGCGGCGTACGGCACCTACAACGTCAGCAACGGCGGCCAGCCGCGCTCCTTCAACGGTTGGGCGCGCGAGGTGTTCACGCTCAGCGGCCGGGACGCCGAGGACGTCGCCGAGGTGACGACCGAGGCGTACTACGCCGGCAAGGACGGGCTCTCCCCCGGCCGCTGCGCAGCACGCTCGACCTCGCCAAGCTCGAGGCCACCGGCTTCGCGCCCGAGGACGCGCGGACCGCCCTGGAGAGGTACGTCGGGACTAGCGCCGGCGGGTGAGCCCGGCCAGCGCCGGCCGCACGTCGGCCAGGTAGACGAACGCCGCGATCGTGAAGGCGATCGACAGGATGCCGATCGGCGACCCGATCAGCTGCAGCACGACCCCGAGCCCGAGGATGATGCACCAGGCCGGCTTGGTCAGCTTGTCGGCGGCCTTGTAGGCCTCGCCGGAGAACAGCAGCGAGCTGCCGAGGGCGAAGATCTTCACCGCCAGCAGGACGAAGAACACGACGAGCATGACCGTGCCCTCGACCTGGAAGACGTTCATGCCGCCAGCCTAGAGGACGCACGACGGCCCCCGCGGACTCATCCGCGGGGGCCGTCGACGACCTGCTCAGGTCACTTGCTGGCGGTGGCCTTCTTGGCCGGCGCCTTCTTGGCGGTGGCCTTCTTGGCCGGCGCCTTCTTGGCGGTGGCCTTCCTGGCCGGCGCCTTCTTGGCCGTGGTGGTCACACCGGTGCTCTTCTTCACCGGGCCCGGGTCGACGACGCTGGCGGTCTCCTTGCGGGTCCGCTTGACCACGCGCTCGCCGCGCTTGGCCAGCGAGTCGAAGGTGCCGGTCGCGGTGGCGACGCTGGTGCTCACGAGCTTCTGGGCGTCACCCTGCAGCTCGGCGACGCGCTTCTCGATGGCGGTGCGGCGGGCGCGGGCGTCCTTGGACAGCTCGTCGACGCGCGCGGTGACGACGGTGGTCGCCTGGCTGCGCAGCGCCTTGGGCTGGAGGTCCAGGCCGCGGACCGACTTCTGGGCCTCGACGAACGCCTTGACGGCGTCCTTCTGGACGGTCTCGATGCGCTTCTGCGCCTCGGCGACGTACTCCTTGACGGCCTCGAGGGCCAGGTCAGCCGCGCCGACGCCCGCGTGCAGGGTCTTGGTGGCCTCGGTCTTGATGTCGAACTTGGTGGTGGCCATGGTGGTCACTCCTCTTCCTTGGTGGTGGTGGCGGCAGCCGGGGACGAGTGGATGCCGTTCTGCGCGAGGAACGACGCGTAGACGTCGAGCAGCGACTGCTTCTGCCGCTCGGTCAGTTGCGTGTCGCCGAGGACGGCGAGCTCGACCGAGCCCCCGACACCGTCGGCCGGGTTGATGATCCCGGCTCGCACGTACAGCGACTCCGCGGAGATCCGCATCGCCTTGGCGATCTGCTGCAGCACCTCGGCGGAGGGCTTGCGCAGGCCGCGCTCGATCTGGCTCAGGTAGGGGTTGGAGACCCCTGCCTGCTCGGCCAGCTGCCTCAGCGAGAGCCGCGCCGAGAGGCGCTGCTCCTTGAGGTACTCGCCGAGCGCGCCAGCGGTTTTGTTGACCTGCTCCCCGACGCGCTCGCCGACCTCGCCGACTCGTCCCTTGGCCATGTCTCCATGGTGCTTGCTCTAGTTAGCAGAAGCAAGCTGAGGCGCTGTGCGTCGCGTCACAAGGCCAGCGGGGCCGGGCCATCCCGGCGCTAGCAGCAGCAATCAGAACGCCGACCGCACCTCGCCCACCGGCTCCCCGGCACCCAGGACGGGCACGTGACCGGTGTCGGTCAGCGCCGCGGCGTCCACGCCCGCCTCGGTCGGTACGCCGTCGCGACGCAGCGCCTCGGCCATCACCACCGGCCGGGCCCGGGCTCCCCCGTCGTCGATCTTGAGGGCGTACGCGCGGCCGTCCGGCAACGCGACCGCGTAGCACGCCTCGGCCCCCGCCTTCCCGATCGCCCCGGGCACGGCCGTGAGCAGCCTCCGCTCATCGCGCGTCGTACCGGAGACGTACTCGGGATGGCTCCTGATCGCGTCCGCGATCCGCTGCTCGGGGCCCTCGGTGGCCACCGCCAGCGCCCGGAACCCGCGGGCCAGCCCGGTCAGCGACGCCGACAGCAGTGGTGCGCCGCAGCCGTCGACCGCGGTCACGGCGACCGGCTCACCGGTGACCTCCGCGAACGTCTCCGCGATGCCCCGCTGCAGGGGGTGCTCGGGGTCGAGGTACGTCGCGGTGTCCCAGCCGTTCACCACGCAGGTGAGCAGCATGGCCGCGTGCTTGCCCGAGCAGTTCATGAGCACCGGCCGCCGCTGCTCACCGGCCCGGATCGCGGCCTCCCTGGCCGCGTCGTCGAGCGGGTAGTCCGGCACGTTCTGCAGCGCGGACTCCTCGAGCCCGCCCACCGCCAGGATCCGGCGCACGCCCTCGATGTGGAACGGCTCGCCGCTGTGCGACGCGCAGGCCAGGGCCAGCAGCTCCGGCGGCAGGTCGAGTCCGAGCCGCACCATGCCCAGCGCCTGCAGCGGCTTGTTGCTCGAGCGCGGCAGGACCGGCGAGGACACGTCGCCGACCGACCACGCGGGCGACCCGTCGGCGGCCAGCGCCACGAGCGAGCCGCGGTGGCGGCACTCCACGAACCCGTTGCGGACGACCTCGGCGACGACGACAGGCTCACTCACCGCGCCAGGCTAGGCGCCTGAGAAGATGGCGCTCGTGCCGACCCCACCCGTGCCGCAGCACCACCCGACACCGGTGGAGCTGGACGACCTGGAGCTGCTCTCGACCGGCGCGCTGAGCGACCTCCGCGCCTTCAACGAGCCGGGCAGCCCGGTCACGCTCGCGCTCCCCGACGACGTCGCCGCCCAGGCCCGCAGCGTCGGCGCCGTGGAGCTGGTCGACCCCGAGGGGCTGCCCCTGGCTCGGGTCTCCTGGCCCGAGGGCGTGGTCGAGCCGCTGACCCACCCGCAGTACGGCCCGTTCCGCGACCTCGCGCTGGCCCCCGCGGCGTACCGCGAGCAGTACGCCGGCCGCACGGTCGTCCCCGTCACCGAGCCGCTGACCACCGCGCAGCTCGAGGAGCTCGCCCCGCTCGGGCCGGTCACGCTGCTGGCCCTGACCGGCACCGGCACGCCGTGGCTCTCGCCGGTCGGGCTCGTGCGCGCCACCCGCGCCGCCGCCCGCCTGCTGCCGGACGCCGTCGTGGTGACCGCCCCGCTCGCCTCCCACGGTGACGCGGAGACGGACCACGCCCTCGGCGTACGCGTGGTGGAGGCGTTCGCCGCCGGCGACCCCGTGCACGCCCTGGACAACGCGGACGACGACTACCCGGGCGAGGTAGCCGCCGTG
Source organism: Nocardioides anomalus (assembly GCF_011046535.1). Classification (NCBI taxonomy): domain Bacteria; kingdom Bacillati; phylum Actinomycetota; class Actinomycetes; order Propionibacteriales; family Nocardioidaceae; genus Nocardioides; species Nocardioides anomalus. The sequence goes on from NZ_CP049257.1 coordinate 3,901,361, forward strand.
GTCGACCACGACCGGCCGCCGCCCGAGCGCCAGGGCCTGGTCGTGTTCTTCACCGGCCTGTCCGGCAGCGGCAAGTCCACGCTGGCCCGCGCCTTCGTGGACCTCCTCCTGGAGCAGGGCGAGCGCACCGTGACCTCGCTCGACGGCGACGTCGTGCGCCGCAACCTCTCCGCCGGCCTGACGTTCTCCAAACAGGACCGCGAGACCAACATCCGCCGGATCGGCTGGGTGGCCGCCGAGATCAGCCGGCACGGCGGGGTCGCGGTGGTCAGCCCGATCGCGCCGTTCGACCAGACGCGGCAGGACGTGCGGCGGATGGTCGAGGACGCCGGCGGCGCGTTCTTCCTGGTGCACGTGGCCACGCCGCTGGAGGAGTGCGAGCGGCGCGACCGCAAGGGCCTCTACGCCAAGGCGCGGCGCGGCGAGATCCCGGAGTTCACCGGCATCTCCTCGCCGTACGAGGAGCCCCAGGACGCCGACGTCCGCGTGGACACCACCGGCCGCACCATCCCGGACGCCCTGAACGACGTCCTCGTGGGCCTGCGCGACGCCGGGTACGTCGACCTCGGCCGCCCCTAGCCGCCTGCTGGAGCACGTCGCCCCGGCGTGAGGGCGACGCCGATCTCACGCTCGATGGACGCGACCCCTATCGTCGGGGACAGAGGCCGCCTCAGGGTGCGTGGCGCGTCTCGAGGAGTTGGCGGGCGCGCTGGTGCCTGCACTCTCCCGCTGACGCGCCCGCGCGCACGGAAGAGCTCCGGATGGACCTGTTCACCACCACCGCCCTGTCGATCCTGGCGGCCGGCTTCTTCGTCGGCGTCGTGGTCGGGCTGACCGGCATGGGCGGCGGCGCCCTCATGACGCCCGCGCTCATCTTCCTGGGCGTCGGCGACGCCGCGACGGTCGTCACCGCCGACCTCACCGCGGCCGCCGTCTACAAGACCGGCGGCGCGGTCGTGCACGCCCGCGAGGGCTCGCCCAACCTCCCCCTGGCCAAGTGGCTGATCCTGGGCTCGGTCCCCTTCGCGCTGCTCGGGCCGCACCTGGTCGCCGGGCTGACCAGTGACGAGGACCAGCTCGACTACGTGCTCAAGATGGCGATCGGCTTCGCGCTGCTGCTCGCCGCCTCGACGTACGCCCTGCGCCTCTACATCAACCTGCGCCGGGTCCGCGGCGGCGCGGCCGAGGCCGACCCGAACCCGCCCATCCGCGCCGTACCCACCCTGCTCGTCGGCGCCCTCGGCGGTCTCCTCGTCGGCGTCACCAGCGTCGGCAGCGGCTCGGTCATCATGGTCGCCCTGCTGATGCTCTACCCCGGCCTCAGCGCCGTGCGCCTGGTCGGCACCGACCTGGTCCAGGCGGTCCCCCTCGTGCTGGCCGCGGCGATCTCCAACATCGCCCTCAACGGCCTCGACTGGGACCTGCTGATCCCGCTGGTCATCGGCTCGGTCCCCGGCACCCTCATCGGCAGCGCCATCGCCCCGCGTGTCCCGCAGTCCTTCATCCGCCGCGGCATCGTCGTCGTCCTGACCATGAGCGGGGTGGCCCTGCTCGACAAGGCCGGCTGGGCCCCGCTCGGCAAGGACGAGACGCACCCGCTCCTCATCGCCGGCATCGGCGTCGCGATGATCGTGCTCGTCCCCCTCATCTGGGGGCTGCTGCGCCGCCAGCAGGGGTTGCCGATGTTCGGCGCGCCGACCGTCGCCGAGCTCGAGGGCGAACGCCGGGAGCCGGCTCAGGGCCGCCCGAGCGCGCGGTAGGTCCACCCGGCCGCGCGCCACTCGGCGGGATCGAGGCAGTTGCGGCCGTCGATGAGGCGCGGCACTGCGACCTGACCCCTGAGCGTCGCTGGGTCGAGCGCGACGTACTCCGGCCACTCGGTGAGCAGCAGCACCGCCTCGGCGTCGCGGACGGCGTCCTCGACCGTCTCCGCGTACGTCAGGTCCGGCCACTTCTTCCGGGCGTTGTCGATGGCCTGCGGGTCGGTGACCGTGACCTGCGCACCCTGGAGCTGCATCTGCGCCGCGACGCTGAGCGCCGGCGAGTCGCGGATGTCGTCGCTGTCCGGCTTGAACGCCGCACCCAGAACGGCCAGCCGCCGGCCGACGATGGACCCGCCGCACACCTCGCGGGCCAGGTCCACCATCCGCACCCGGCGGCGCAGGTTGATGGAGTCGACCTCGCGCAGGAAGCTCAGCGCCTGGTCAACGCCGAGCTCGCCGGCGCGGGCCATGAAGGCCCGGATGTCCTTGGGCAGGCAACCGCCGCCGAAGCCGACCCCGGCGTTGAGGAACTTCCGCCCGATCCGGTCGTCGAAGCCGATCGCGTCGGCCAGCTGCGTCACGTCGGCCCCCGTGGCCTCGCACAGCTCGGCCATGGCGTTGATGAAGGAGATCTTGGTGGCCAGGAACGAGTTCGCGGCGACCTTGACCAGCTGGGAGGTCGCCAGGTCGGTCTCGATCTTCGGCGTGCCGTCCGCCAGGGCCGCGGCGTACACCTCGTCGAGGACGGCCGCCGCCCGCACGCCGCCCTCCCCCGGGCGCACGCCGTACACGATGCGGTCGGGGTGCAGCGTGTCCTGGACCGCGTGCCCCTCGCGCAGGAACTCGGGGTTCCACACCAGCTCCGCGGCGGGTTCCCGCTCCTCCACCCACTCGGCGAGCGACTCGGCGGTCCCGACCGGCACCGTCGACTTGCCGACGATGACGTCGCCCGGCTTGAGCAGCCCCAAGACCGTCTCGGTGGCCGCCCGTACGTAGGTCAGGTCGGCGGCGTTCTCGTGCTTCTTCTGCGGCGTGCCCACGCAGATGAAGTGCACCGTCGCGCCCGCCGCCCGCGACGGGTCGGTGGTGAACTCGAGCCGCCCCGTGGCCAGGGCGTCGCGCAGCAGCTCCTGGAGCCCTGGCTCGTGGAACGGCGGGCGGCCGGCCGCCAGGGCGGCGATCTGCTCCTCGACGACGTCGACGCCGACCACCTCGTGGCCCAGCGACGCCATGCACGCGGCGTGGACCGCACCGAGGTAGCCACAGCCGAACACGGAGATCTGCACACCCGGAGTGTAGGGAGCGGAGCGTCGCGCGGCTGAGCACGACGTGACGCCGAGGTGGCCACTGCCCGCACACCGGGTGGCGCGCGAAACTGCAGTTCCTTGCCAGAGTTTGGCCATCAGTTCGCCGCCGTACGGGGCGGCCGATACCCTGAGGGCTGCTGCCCAGCACATCCGCAGCGCGCCCCGATGCCAGAAGAGGTCTCTCGCACCTGATGTCAGTCACCCACGCCGACTACCGCCTGAGCCAGCTGGACCAGCTCGAGGCCGAGTCGATCCACATCTTCCGCGAGGTCGCGGCGGAGTTCGAGAAGCCGGTCCTGATGTTCTCCGGCGGCAAGGACTCCATCGTCATGATGCGACTGGCCGAGAAGGCGTTCTTCCCGGCCAAGATCCCGTTCCCGGTGCTGCAGGTCGACACGGGCTACGACTTCCCCGAGGTCCTCCAGACCCGCGACAACTGGGTCAACCGGCTCGGCGTGCGCCTCATCGTGGCCTCGGTCGAGGAGGCGATCGCCAACGGCGTGGTCGTCGACGACGGCAAGACCAGCCGCAACCGACTGCAGATCGGCACCCTGCTGAACGCCCTCGAGGAGGGCGGCTTCACGGCCGCCTTCGGTGGCGGCCGCCGCGACGAGGAGAAGGCGCGCGCCAAGGAGCGGGTCTACTCCCACCGCGACGAGTTCGGCCAGTGGGACCCGAAGAACCAGCGTCCCGAGCTCTGGAGCCTCTACAACGGCCGCCTGCACGAGGGCGAGCACATGCGGATCTTCCCGATCAGCAACTGGACCGAGCTCGACATCTGGGACTACATCGGTCGCGAGGACATCGAGATCCCCTCGATCTACTTCTCCCACCAGCGCCGGGTCTTCGAGCGCGACGGGATGCTGCTGTCCGAGTCGGACTTCAACCCGCTGCGTTCTGGCGAGACCGTCGAGGAGCGCACCGTCCGCTTCCGCACCGTCGGTGACCTGACGCTGACCGGCTGCGTGGAGTCCGAGGCGTCGACCATCCCCGAGATCATCGCCGAGGTCGCCGTGGCCACGGTCACCGAGCGCGGCGCCACCCGTGGCGACGACCGGTTCTCCGAGGCCGCCATGGAGGACCGGAAGAAGGAGGGCTACTTCTGATGGCCGACACCACCGAGACCCCCGTCCAGGGCCTGGCCGGCCGCGACGCCGACCTCCTCCGCTTCGCCACCGCAGGCTCCGTCGACGACGGCAAGTCCACCCTCATCGGGCGGCTGCTGCTGGACTCCAAGTCGATCTTCGCCGACCAGCTCGAGGCGGTGGAGGCCACCAGCCTCAGCAAGGGCTACGACTACACCGACCTCGCGCTGCTGACCGACGGCCTGCGCTCCGAGCGCGAGCAGGGCATCACCATCGACGTGGCCTACCGCTACTTCGCGACGCCGCAGCGCAAGTTCATCATCGCCGACACCCCGGGCCACGTGCAGTACACCCGCAACATGGTCACCGGCGCCTCCACCGCCGACCTCGGCCTCGTGCTCGTCGACGCCCGCCAGGGCCTGACCGAGCAGTCCCGCCGCCACGCGGTGATCCTCTCGCTGCTCCGGGTCCCGCACCTCGTGCTGGCCGTGAACAAGATGGACCTCGTCGACTACGACCAGGCTACGTACGAGAAGATCCACGCCGAGTTCCGCTCGTTCGCGACCAAGCTCAACATCCCCGACCTCGAGGTCATCCCGATCTCGGCCCTCAAGGGCGACAACGTCGTCGAGCGCTCCGAGCACATGGGCTGGTACTCCGGCCCCACCCTCATGCACCACCTCGAGCACGTCCACGTCGCCTCGGACCGCGACCTCGTCGACGTCCGCTTCCCGGTGCAGTACGTCGTGCGTCCCAAGTCGGATGAGCACCACGACTACCGCGGGTACGCCGGCCAGGTCGCCGGCGGCGTCCTCAAGCCGGGCGACGAGGTCGTCGTCCTCCCCAGCGGCATGACCAGCAAGATCGCCGGCATCGACCTCTTCGACCGTGAGATCTCCGAGGCCTACCCGCCCATGTCTGTCACGGTCCGGCTCGAGGACGACGTGGACGTCTCCCGCGGTGACCTCATCGCCCGCGTCAACAACGCCCCGCAGCCCAGCCAGGACATCGACGCGATGGTCTGCTGGATGACCACGCAGCCGCTGCGCCCGCGCCAGAAGCTGTCCATCAAGCACACCACGCGGACGGCGCGTGCACTGGTCAAGGACATCCAGTACCGCCTGGACGTCAACACGCTGCACCGCGACCAGGAGACCAAGGAGCTCGGCGTCAACGAGATCGGCCGGATCCAGCTCCGCACGACGCAGCCGCTCCTGTGCGACCCGTACTCCAAGAACCGCACCACCGGCTCGTTCATCCTCATCGACGAGGCCACCGGGGTGACCGTCGGCGCCGGCATGATCAACAGCGGCAGCTGAGCACAGCCGTCTGACCAGACGACGACACCGGCCGCCGTACGTCGGCGACCGGTGTCGAGGTGTCGGTGTCGGAGCTCAGATCGCGACGGTCACCTCGGCGACCGAGCCGACCTGGGCGTGCACCTTGCGGTCGACCGGGTCGGTGCGCGGCGCGAGGGTGCGCAGCGTCCAGTCGCCCTCGTTGGCGAAGAAGCGGAAGTGGCCGGTCGCGCTCGTCGGGACCTCGGCGGTGAACTCGCCGGTGCGGTCGAGCAGGCGGACGTAGGCATTGCCGACGGGCTCCTCACCGCGGACGACCTGGCCCTGGATGACGGCCTCCTTGGCCACGTCGACGCCGTCGAGGGAGAGGCCGCCGCGGGTCGCGCCGCACATCAGGCGTCGCCCTTCTCGTCGCCGAGGACCACGGGGACGCCGACGAGCGAGCCGTACTCGGTCCAGGAGCCGTCGTAGTTCTTGACGTTGTCCTGGCCGAGGAGCTCCTTGAGGACGAACCAGGTGTGCGAGGAGCGCTCGCCGATGCGGCAGTAGGCGATGGTGTCCTTGTCCCAGTCGACGCCCGCGTCGGAGTAGATCTCCTTGAGCTCGTCGTCGGACTTGAAGGTGCCGTCGTCGTTCGCGGCCTTGGACCACGGGACGTTGGCCGCGGTGGGGATGTGGCCGCCGCGCTGGGCCTGCTCCTGCGGGAGGTGCGCCGGGGCGAGCAGGCGGCCGGCGTACTCGTCGGGGCTGCGGACGTCGACGAGGTTCTGGGTGCCGATGGCCTCGACGACCTCGTCGCGGAACGCGCGGATGCTGCTGTCCTGCTCCTGCGCGGTGTACGACGTCTTCTCCCGGCTCACGGCGTCGTCGGTCAGCTCGCGCGAGTCGAGCTCCCACTTCTTGCGGCCGCCGTCGAGGAGCTTGACGTCCTGGTGGCCGTAGAGCTTGAAGTACCAGTAGGCGTAGGCCGCGAACCAGTTGTTGTTGCCGCCGTACAGCACGATCGTGTCGTCGTTCGCCACGCCGCGGTCGGACAGGAGCGCCTCGAACTGCGCCTTGTTCACGAAGTCGCGTCGCACCTGGTCCTGCAGGTCGGTGGTCCAGTCGAGCTTGATGGCGCCCTTGATGTGGCCCTTGTCGTACGCCGTGGTGTCCTCGTCCACCTCGATCAGCACGACCTTCGGGTCGTCCAGGTGCTCCTCCACCCACTGGGCGGTGACGAGCGAGCTCTCGCGGGTCATCTGTTCCTTCTCTCTGTGTTTCTCTGGTGTCAGTGCGCGGCGCGCTTGATCAGGAGGTACATCTCGCAGCCCAGGCAGAACCGGAAGACCGCGTTGAGCAGCGCCGCGACGAGCGCGAAGCCGATGGCGACCTGGCCGAGGACGGTCAGACCGCTCCCGAAGCCGATGAGCGCCACCAAGGTGAAGACCAGCCCGACCGCCTGCGCGAACCGCGGCGGCGCCGGGTCCTCGAGCTCGTCGGGTGCGGCCAGGCGCGGACGCACGAACGTCCGGAACAGCCACGCGTGCGGGGTGTGCTGCACGCCGCGGGTCGCGCCGACCGCGAACAGCACCGCCTGGACGCCGGTCAGGACGGCCGCGGCGGTGGTCGGGAGCAGCAGGACGACCACCAGCACCACGGCGGTGAGGCCCGCGGTGAACTGCGGCCCGCGCGGGTCGATGCCGGCGGACGCCGGCGTGCGCTGCTGCGCGGTGGTGGTCATGGCTCTCCTGATCGCGTGCGGTCGCGGGACGGGCTGGTCCCGGGCGTGCGACGTACTGCGGTGCGGCCGTCGTGAGCGACGGTCAGCGGCAGTGCGTCAGGAGGGCCGACACAGCGACGAGCGCACGCGGCAGTGGTCCACTGCGCGGCGGCGGGTCAGCATGGTCGTCGACACCCTTCGAGAGTAGGGCGCGACCGGTAGCCCGGCCCAACCGACGTCTCGCTTTGTGGACAGGTGTTCCACGGTATGAGACGCCTCGAGCACGCCCTATCCTCCTCGGGTGGTCAAGCGCGCCTTCGTCACCGGCATCACCGGGCAGGACGGCTCGTACCTGGCCGAGCTGCTCCTCGAGAAGGGCTACGAGGTCCACGGCCTCGTGCGGCGCTCGTCGACGATCAACCGGGGGCGGATCGACCACATCGCCGACCCCGACCTGCACCTGCACTACGGGGACCTGACCGACGGCGTGAGCATCGTCAACCTGATCCACGCCATCGAGCCGCACGAGGTCTACAACCTCGGCGCGCAGAGCCACGTCAAGGTCTCCTTCGAGATGCCGGAGTACACCGCGTCGACCGACGGCATCGGGGCCCTGCGGCTGCTCGAGGCGATCCGGGCCGCGGAGATCGACTGCCGCTTCTACCAGGCGTCGACGTCGGAGATGTTCGGAGCGAGCGCACCGCCGCAGAACGAGACGACGCCGTTCCACCCGCGGTCGCCGTACGGCGCGGCCAAGCTCTACGCGCACTACGTGACGACCAACTACCGCGAGGCGTACGGCGTCTTCGCGTGCTCGGGGATCCTCTTCAACCACGAGTCGCCGCGACGCGGCGAGAACTTCCTGACCCGCAAGGTCACGCTCGGTGTGGCGGCGATCGTGCTGGGGGTGCGCGACTCGCTGCAGCTCGGGAACCTCGACGCGGTGCGGGACTGGGGCTACGCGCCGGAGTACGTCGAGGGCATGTGGCGGATGCTGCAGCAGGACGAGCCCGGTGACTTCGTGCTGGCCACGGGCCAGGGGCGCACGGTGCGGCAGTTCGTCCAGACCGCGTTCGAGCACGCCGGGCTGGACTGGGAGCAGTACGTCACCCACGACGAGCAGTACGAGCGGCCGACCGAGGTGCACTCGCTCATCGGCGACCCGAGCCGGGCGCGTGAGGTGCTGGGCTGGAAGGCCGAGACCGACCCCGACCAGCTGGCGCGGCTCATGGTGGACGCCGACATCGAGCAGCTGCGCCGGCTGCTCGGCAGCTGACCCCCACTCAGTCGCTCAGGTAGCCGTGGGCGACGGCCCACTGCGACCAGAGCAGCAGCCGGACCCGCGAGGTGGGGTGCCAGCCGAAACCGGTCTCCTCGGCGAGACGCTCGGTGCTCGTGGGGTGCACGCTCACCTCGGCAGCGATCCGACCGGCTTCCCGGATGCGCTGCGGGTGCAGCTTCCGCGAGTTCGGCGGGAAGCCGGTGAGGAGCGCCACGGCGTCCTGCGCCCGGGCAAACCGGATCGCCATCCAAGCCGTGGCCTCATCGGCGTCCCTGATGGCGGCGGGGCGCCGCAGGCTGCGCCAGAGCTCGGCACGGCTGAACGACAGCTCGACCACGGTGAGGGGTGCGCCGCCACGCACCGAACGCGCCGGCGTGTCCACGATCTCGCTGCCGATCGCCACCGTGTGGAGCGCCGCGATCGCGTCGGACGTCTCCTGGCCGAACTCCTCGGCGACGCCCCGCCTCACCGTGTCGCCGAGGGTGAGGTCGAGCTGCTGCGCGCCGTCGAGTCGCCGGCCGACCTCGACCTGCTCCTCGAACGACACCGACCAGGCGTTGGGGTGGAAGTCGGTGCGGCTGTTCCGCAGCGACCACACCACCCAGCCGTCCGCCGTCATGAGGACGTTGTGCGAGCACAGGACCCCCGGGTAGGGGATCGACTCGTCGAGTCCGAACACCGAGACGTCGCCGTTGGCCGAGGCGAAGGCCGAAGGGTGGTGGCTGACCCAGGTGGCCAGCTCGTAGTCGAACGGTGCGCAGTCCAGCTCGTGCACCGAGTCGCTGAGGAGGTTGGACGCACGGACGAGAGCCGCCTTCTTCCGGTGCGGCTGGCGAGGCTCGACCAGGTCGGAGGGGACGCCTTCGTAGGTCGAGGGAGTGAGAGCGGGGTGCGTCAGACGGATGTGGATGTCGTCCGCCGGGATGCCGACGTACTTCCACCAGTAAGCGAAGTACTCGTCGAACCACCGCGCGCGGTCCGCGATCTCCGACCACCACGTGCCGACACCCTGCGAGTGCGCACGGTCCATCTCCCGCGCGGGGGTGCCGCGCTGGTCGGCGGTGGGGCGCAGGAGGGTCGCCACCTCGTCGCGCGGTGCCGTCAGGACGTTGAGGACCACGACACCGACGGGCACCGCTGCCAGGATCCCCGCCACCGCGACGACGTTCACCCACGGTGAGAGCACGGGCGCTCCGAGCAGTGCGTAGATCGTCAGCGCGCCGACGTAGACGGTCTTGATGGTGGGGACGAGGCCGAGGACCAGCCGTCTCGCGCGGACCACGGCGCTGGGCACAGCGCGAGCGTAGGTGCCGGCGGAGCCGGATCAGGCCAGCGGCGCGAGCGAGGCGATGACGGCCTGCTTCGTCGGAGCGCCGGAGGCGCGGGTGACCTCGCGTCCGTCTGGATCGAGGACGAGGGTCGTCGGGGTGCGCAAGATGCCGAGGCGGCGGACCAGGTCGAGGTGGTGCTCGGCGTCGACCTCGAGGTGGGTGACGCCGGGGACGATGCGGGCGACGTCCTCCAGGGTGCGGCGGGTGGCGCGGCAGGGGGCACAGAAGGCGCTGGAGAACTGCAGCAGGGTGGCGCGCTCGCCCAGCTGACCGTCGTACGCCGTGCCGGCGAGCACGGAGGCGACCGTCGGCTCGGACGTGGGGGCGGCACCGCGGACGGCGCGGGTGCCGCGGAAGCGGCCGTCGGAGGCGGCGCGGTGGAGGCCGAGGCCGAGGGCGGCGACGACCGCGACGGCGATGACGACCAGACCCGTTCCCACGTGTGGGGGAACGGGGGCGCCGGGCGCCGCATTCCCGCGGGTGCGTGCGACCCTCGGTCCGTGCTGGTGCCACGTCGGGTCCTGTGGGCGGCCCTGCTGGTGTGGTGCGGGGTGCTGGCGCTGGCGCTGCTGGCGCCGTCGTCGGCCGAGCAGTCGGCGCTGGTGGAGCACGTGCGGGACGTGGGGCTGCGGTTGGGGTTCTCGCCGGAGACGGCGACACCGGTGCGGGCGGAGTTCCTGGCCAACGCGGCGATCCTGGCGCCGGTGTCGGCGCTGGGGTCGCTGCTGTGGGCGCGGACCCGGTGGCAGGACTGGACGGCGATCGCGTTCGTGCTGTCCACGGGCGTCGAGCTGTTCCAGGGGCTGTTCCTCAGCCACCGCACGCCGTCCACGGTGGACGTCGTGGCCAACACGCTGGGCGGCCTGGCGGGCGCCCTCGTGGTCGAGGTCGTGCGGAGGGTGCGGCGCCGGTCCGCGTGACAGGATCGGGAGGTGCAGACCGGACGGGCGCTGGCGGTGGTGCGCAAGGCCGCGCCCACGCTGGCCCTGCTGGCGCCGAAGCTGCTCGACGCCGAGACGCGTGAGCGGCTGGTCGAGGCCGGGAAGGGCCTGGCCGCGCGGTCGCCGCGCCGTCAGCTCGCGGCCAAGGTCGAGGTGACCGCGCTCCTGGCCGAGCGGATGGCCGCGGAGGCCCGTACGCCGGAGGAGCGGGACCGGGCGGCCGCGTGGAACGAGCGGGCGCGCAAGCTGCGGATCCGGCTGGACCTGCCGGTGGTCGGTCGGAAGGCACGGGCCGAGCACCGCAGGTCGGTCCTCGAGCAGCTCGGGCGGCTCCAGGCCGAGATGGACCGTGAGCTCGACGTCTAGCCCAGCGGGAGCTCGACGCGGAAGGTGCTGCCCTCCCCCGGGCGCCCGGTGACGCTGACGCGACCGCCGTGGGCGTCGACGATCGAGCGGACGATCGAGAGGCCGAGGCCCGCACCGGGGATGTGGCGCGAGGCGGCGTCGGCGCCGCGGAAGAAGCGGCTGAACAGCCGGCCGACCTCGTCGGGGTCCACGCCGATGCCGGTGTCGGCGACGGTGAGCTCGAGGCCGTCCGGCGAGGCGTCGAGGCGTACGGCGACCGAGCCGCCGGGCTCGGTGTACTTCACGGCGTTCCCGAGCAGGTTGTCGACCACCTGGCGCAGCCGCGGGCCGTCGACGTCGGCGAGGACGGGCGAGGCGGGCACGTCGACGGAGAGGTCGAGGCCGGCCGCGACGGCGGCGGGGCGCACGGCGTCCGCCGCCTCGACCACGAGCACACCGACGTCGACCTCTGAGCGCGCGAGCCGCACCCGGCCGTCGGTCAGCTGCGCGACGGTGAGCAGGTCGGCGACGAGCTCGCGCAGGCGGATCGCGTTGCGCTCCATGACGTCGAGACGGTCGTGCACGTGCGCGGGCACGTCGTCGAGGTCGCGCAGCAGCTCCAGGTTGCCGAGCACCGAGGTCAGGGGCGTGCGCAGCTCGTGGGAGACCGCGGCCACGAAGTGGTCCTTGGCCGCGAGCGCGCGGACCAGGTCGGTGACGTCGTTGTAGGCGAGCACGGCGCCGAGGTGGTCGCCCTCGGGCGTGTGGATGGCCCGCGAGGAGACCGCGAGGGCGCGCCGGGTGGCGGGGTCCGCACCGACCTCGATGATGAGGTCGTCGAACTCCTCCCCCGCCTCCGCCCGGTTCGACGGCAGCTCGTGCGCCTCCAGGCGACGTCCCGAGGGGCTGAACAGGTCGCCGGGCCGACCCGCCCGGCCGTCGGCGCCCTCGGGGTGGGCGAGCTCGATGAAGTCCTGGTGCCGGCGGTTGGTCACGACGTACCCGCCGGTCTCGTGCACCGCCACGCCCACGTCGACGGAGTCGAGGACGGCCTGCAGGTAGCGGTGCTGGCGCTCGAGCTCGTCCGACGTGGCCGCCAGGCGCTCGGCGTACTGCACGGCCTCGGTGACGTCGAGGATCTGCGAGACGAAGTGCAGCGGCGTGCCGTCCGCACCCCGGATCAGCGCGACCGACAGGTCGCCGTGCACGACGTGGCCGTCGGCGTGGAGGTAGCGCTTGCGCAGGCGGTACGACGACCGCTCGCCCGCCAGCGTGGCCGCGACGAGGGCCAGGTCGGCCGCCAGGTCGTCGGGGTGGGTGATCTGCTGGAAGGTGAGCGCGCGGATCTGCTCCTCGGTGTGGCCGAGCATCTCGCACAGCGCGCGGTTCGCGCTCAGCAGCCGTCCGTCGGGCGCGACCAGCGTGGTGCCGACCGGCGAGTGCTCGACGGTCATCCGCCACAGCACCTCGCCGCCGACGAGCTCCACCGACTCGACCGGCTCGACGGTCATGCCAGCCCCCTCCGGAACCTGCGCGCCCACCCCGACAGGACCACGGTCGCAGAAACCGGGCCCGCGTGGGAGCGGATCCGCCGGTCAGCCGCCTGCGAAGGGCGGCAGGAACTCCACCGAGGCGCCCGGCTCGACGATGTACGTCGCGGGGTCGGCTCGCCCGACCGGCTGCTCGCCGACCAGCGTCGAGCAGGCCGCCAGCACCTCCGCGAGCCGGGTGTCAGGGTGCAGGGCCACGACCGCACGGCGCAGCTCGGCCAGCGTCAGGGGTCCGTTCACCGCGACGTCATCGGAGCCCGTCCCGGCGGCGGCTTTCGCGGCGGCCCAGTAACGGACGTGGATGACGTTCGTCTCAAGCACGGGTTGGATCCTTCCAATTGGTCCGCTGGGTTACCTATTCTGTTCCCTCACAAGCCGGAGCCCGACGTCGTGCCTCGGTCCGTACCCAGTCCTGGGAGGACCCCCTGATGAGCACGCTGCTCCTGTTGACCAACGCTCTCCAGCCCTCGGTCGAGGTGCTGCCGGGGCTGGCGCTGCTGGGCCACCAGGTGCGGATCCTGCCCGCCGAGGGCAGCGCGCTCCTCGAGGCGCCGGAGTCCGACCTCGTGCTGGTCGACGGCCGCCAGGACCTGGCCCACGCCCGCGACCTGTGCCGGCTGATGCGGACCACCGGGACCGACGTACCCGTGCTGCTCGTGGTCACCGAGGGCGGCCTCGCGGTCGTGCACCACGACTGGGGCATGGACGACGTGCTGCTCCACACCTGCGGCCCCGCCGAGCTCGAGGCGCGCATCAAGCTCTCCATCGGCCGGCTCGTCGCCGCCCGTGAGGCCGCCGATCCCGACGCCCACGTGATCCGCTCCGGCGAGGTCGTGGTCGACGAGGCGACGTACACCGCCAAGATCGGCAAGCGCCACCTCGACCTCACGTTCAAGGAGTTCGAGCTGCTCAAGTTCCTGGCCCAGCACCCCGGGCGGGTGTTCAGCCGCCAGCAGTTGCTGCAGGAGGTGTGGGGCTACGACTACTTCGGCGGCACCCGCACCGTCGACGTGCACGTGCGCCGGCTGCGCGCCAAGCTCGGCCCCGACAACGAGACGCTCATCGGGACCGTGCGCAACGTGGGCTACCGGTTCGTGGTGCCGAGCAAGGAGAAGGACGCGCGCTCCGACGTCAGCACCGACGTGTCGGAGGACTCGAACGCCTAGCCTTCGGGGCGTGGAGCCGCTCGAGGTCGTCGCCGCCGTCCGCACCGCCTGCGTCGACGCCGGGGAGCAGGACCCGCTGGACGAGGCCTCGCAGCTGCGGCTCAAGCACCACGGGCTCGAGGGCAGCACGCTGGCCACCTCCGGCGAGGACGGCTTCGCGTTCTCCCACGCCGGCGCCGTGGACCTGGCCGTCGCGCCGGGCGCCCGCGGCCGGGGCGTGGGCGGCACGCTGGCCGCCGAGGCCTTCGCGGGCTCCGGTCCGGTCACCGCCTGGTCGCACGGGGACCACCCCGCGGCGGCCGCGCTGGCCGAGCGGCACGGACTGCGGCGGGCGCGGGCGCTGTGGGTGATGCGGCGGCCGGCCGCCGAGCCGCTGCCCGAGCTCGTCGTACCCGACGGCATCGAGATCCGCGGCTACCGCGACGCCGACCGCGACGAGGTGCTGCGGGTCAACGCCTCCGCGTTCGCCCACCACCCGGAGCAGGGGTCGATGGACGCCGAGGACCTGGCGGGGCGGATGTCCGAGCCGTGGTACGACCCGGCCGGGCTGCTCGTCGCCGACCGCGGGGACGGCACCCTGGCGGCGTTCCACTGGACCAAGCAGCACGACGCGCGGCTGGGCGAGGTGTACGTCGTGGCCGTGGACCCGGCCGCGCAGGGCGGCGGGCTGGGGCGGGTCGTCACGCTGGCTGGTCTGCACCACCTGCACGGCCTGGGCGTCGAGGAGGTCCTGCTGTACGTCGAGTCCGACAACGAGCCGGCGGTGAAGACCTACAGCCGGCTCGGCTTCACCCACGCGGACGCCGACACGCACGTGCAGTACCGCCGTCCCTGACATACCTGGCCGGGTATCGCGTCACCTCTCCGGCCGAGGCTCGTTGAGCCCCCGTGAGCAGTCCACTCGAGCGCGAGCCCTCGCCGTGGGTGCGCAAGCTGCGGAGTGACCCGGTCTCCGAGCGCGTGGCCGAGGCGGAGTCCGCGCGCATCGACGCCGACACCGCGCGGCGCGAGGCCGAGCTCAAGGCGCAGGAGGCCCTGGCCGAGCAGAAGCGGGCCGAGGCCGTCCGCGTCGCCGCCGAGACCACGGCCGCCGCGCTGGCCCGCGAGCGGGACGAGGCGCTGCGGCGGGTGGCCGAGCTGGAGGCGGAGCTCGAGGCGACCGGCGAGACCGCTGCCGTCGAGGCTCCCGAGCCCGCCCCGACCGCTCCCGCCCGTCCGGCTCCGGGGGACGTCGCCTTCGCGCCCGTACGCCGCGGCGCGGGTGTCGTCGTGGTCCTGGCGCTCGCCGACCTCGCGGCGGCGGCCGTCGCGGTCTACCTGGCCTACCACGACCGCCTGGCGACCGCACCCGGTCTCCTGGCCGTGGCCGTCACCATCGCGCTGGCCGCCTCGCTGCGGATCGGGGACCGGCCCGAGTCCTCGGTCGCCATCAAGCAGGGCACGGTGGTCGTGACCCGGCCCGGAGGCACCGAGCGCGCCGACCTCACCGACGAGCGGACGCTGGTCGAGCTGGTCGGCGCGGGCCCCGAGCGGCGGGTGGTGCTGCTCCGCAAGGGCAAGCCCACCGTCACCGTGGACCGGTCGGTCGTGGACGTGGACCGGTTCGTGACCGCCGTGCGCCGCTGGCGTCCGGAGGCCTGAGCCTCAGCGGCCTCAGCGCAGCGGGCGCACGTGCAGCCCGACCTCGGGGTCGACCACGACCTCCTGGGCCACGGGCATGCCGTCGACGACCAGCTCGGCGGCCAGGTCGACGTTGCGCTTGACCAGAGCCAGCGCGATCGGCCCGAGCTCGTGGTGGCGGGCACTGGAGCCGACGGAGCCGACCACCTTGTCGCCGTTCAGCAGGTCCGAGCCGGGGGCCGGGAGGCGGTTCTCGGAGCCGTCGAGGTGCAGCAGGGTGAGGCGTCGCGGCGGGCGGCCGAGGTTGTGCACGCGCGCGACCGTCTCCTGACCGCGGTAGCAGCCCTTGTCCATGTGCACCGCGTCGTTGATCCAGCCGACCTCGTTGGGGATGGTGCGCTCGTCGGTGTCCACGCCGAAGCGCGGCTCGCCGCGCGCGATCCGCAGCGCGTCGTACGCCCAGAGGCCGGCCGCCGGACCGGCTGCCTCGGCGTACGCCGACAGCTGGTCGCGTGGGACGAGCTCGAAGCGGTCGTACGCCGCCCCGCGGCTCGGGCGCCAGGTGACGGCCAGGTCGTCGACGATCGCGATCTCGACGCGGGTCATGAAGACCATCCGCTCGAGGAAGCCCACGAGCGCGGCGGCGCGGCCCGGCTCGGTGTGCAGGGTGAAGGCCTCCCCGTCGTCGGTGCCGACGAAGGCGTGCTCCACGTGGCCGTGCGGGTCGAGGACCAGGCCCGGCAGCGTGACGCCGGGCTGGAGGCCCTGGAGGAACTGCGTGGTCAGCGAGTGCAGCCAGGTGAGCCGGTCGGGGCCCGAGATGCGGACCACCTCGCGGTGGGAGAGGTCGACGAAGCCCTCGCCGTTCTCCAGCGCGCGCTGCTCGAGGTTGAACGAGCCGTAGTGCGCGGCCACGGGCGCGTCGACGCCGTCGCCGGCCACCGCCCCGGGCAGCGCGAGCAACGGGCTGGTCGACGGGCTGGTCATGGGCACTCCTGGCAGGTTCCGAAGACGGTCAGGTGCCCGACGTCCGCCTCGAACGCGTGGTCCGCGCGCAGTCGCGCGAGCAGCGGCTCGAGCACCTCTGGGTCAACGGAGATGACGCGGTGGCAATTCCGGCACTTGAGGTGGAAGTGCTCGTGGTCGCGGACCGAGTGGTACGTCGGCGCGCGGTCCGACAGGTGCGCGTGGCGGACCAGGCCGAGCTCCTCGAGGACCTCGAGGGTGCGGTAGACCGTCGAGACGTTGAGCGCCTCGGAGTGCTTGCGGACCTCGGCCAGGACCTCGTCGGGCGTGGCGTGGCCGAGCGTGTCCACGGCGTCGAGGATCAGCTCGCGCTGGGGCGTGAGCCGGTAGCCCTTCTCCCGCAGCGTGCTCCGCCAGTCGCTCATGGGCTCATGCTCGCTGCAGCCTGGCCCACGTGTGCGGCTGGAGGGCCTGGCCCATCGCGGCCATGTCGAAGGCGTAGAGCAGGTCGCCCTCGACGTTGCCGTAGAGGCGGTGCCCCGCGACGTACTCCTTGGCGCTGTCGGTGCGCACCACCGCGTCGGTCTGCAGCTCGAGCTTGCCGTCGGCCGCGTCGCCGTACCAGATCTCGACGAAGCCGGTGTTGTGCGTGAGCAGGAACTCCATCTTGCCCTCGGGCCGGCAGCGCAGGAAGCCGGTCTCCAGCGCCGCGTCGCGGACCTTCTCGCCGTTCTCGTCGACGATCCAGCTGCGTGAGAAGTAGTGGAAGAACGGCCGGCCGTCGTGGGTGAAGATCAGCTCCTGGCCGAACTGGTGCGGCTCGATCGTCGGGTAGTCCAGGTGCCCGTTGCCGCGCCACGTCCCCAGCAGCCACGCCACCGGCGCGCAGTCGGGGTGGAGGTCGTCGGGCAGCTCGAACGGCACCGCCCCAGCCTAGTTGCCGATCAGGGCGACTCGAGGAGGACCGTGATCGGACCGTCGTTGATCGACTCCACACGCATGTCGGCTCCGAACCGGCCCCGCTCCGTCCTGGTCCCCAGTCCTCCGAGCGCCCCGCAGAACGCGTCGTACAGGGGCTCGCTCAGCTCGCGTGGCGCCGCCGCCTGCCAGGTGGGGCGCCGGCCCTTGCGGGCGTCGCCGTAGAGGGTGAACTGGCTGACCACCAGGACCGGTGCTCCGGTCTCGCTGACCGACTGCTCGTCGCGCAGGATGCGCAGGCCGTGGATCTTGCGGGCCAGCGAGTCGACCTCGCGCTGGGTGTCGCTGTGGGTGACGCCGAGGTAGATCAGGAGGCCGGGGGTGTCGATGGCGCCGACGAGCTCGTCGTCGACGGTGACCGACGCCGAGAGGACCCGCTGCACCACTGCTCGCACGACGAGCGGTCAGCTGGGCACGCTGGCGCGGTACTCGGTCACCCGGATGCGGTACTTGCAGCCGTTCGAGGTGTCGATCTCGTACTTGATGTGCTGAGCGGCCGCGCTGTACTTGGAGTACACCCCGTTGCCCGCCGGGTTCGTGGGGTTGCTCCACCACGGCTTGAGCAGCCCCACGCCGCCGGGGGGCGGCGGCGTCTGCTTGGTCGGGTCGTACACGAACCACTGGACGTGTCCGTCTCTGCTGCAGCCGTAGACGTTGATCCACATCGTGAACTTCGGGCCGAACGCGTGCGTCCACGACTCGTGGTCGGTGGAGCCCTCGTAGAAGTGCACCGTCACCTGGCCGGGCGCCGCTTGGGCGGGGGCCGGTGACAGCAGCGCCACCAGCGCTGCGATCGCCGCCGCGACCACCATGGCGGTGCGCCGACGGACGGAGCTGGCCCTGCGAGCGGACTGGGTCATCGGTGCCCCTCTCGGCGCGGTCGTCGGACCAGCACCGGATACCCGAGGACTCGGCGGCCGAAACCGCCGAGGGGCGCGCCTACGATGCGTCGCATGCCCGAGCCCCTCCTCATCACCGTCGCCCCCACTGGAGCCGAGAGCGCCAAGGCGGACGTGCCGCAGCTGCCGACCACCCTCGAGGAGCTGGTGGCGACGGCAGTCGAGTGCGAGGCCGCGGGGGCGTCGATGATCCACGTGCACATCCGCGACGGGGAGCACCAGCCGACGCTGGACGGGCAGCGGCTCAAGGACACGGTGGCGGCCCTGCGCGAGAGCACCGACCTGGTGGTGCAGCTCTCGACGGGTGGCTCGGTGCACGACCCGCTGGACCTGCGGCTGCGGGTGCTGGACGCGGAGCCGGACTCGTGCAGCCTGACGATGGGGACGACGAACTTCGGCGACGACGTGTTCTCCAACCCGTGGCCGTTCATCTGCGAGCTCTACCAGCAGACCCAGGACCGGGGCGTGGTGCCGGAGTTCGAGCTCTTCGACCTCGGCCACGTGGCCTCGCTCGAGCGGCTGCTCGGGAAGTATGGACTGCCGTACGGCGGGAAGGTGCACGTCGACTTCGTGATGGGGGTGCCGGGCGGGATGCCGGGCACGGCGGCCGCGCTGGTCGCGGGGGTGGCGGCGCTGCCGGCGGAGGTGACGTCGTGGTCAGCGACGGGGATCGGGCGCACGACACTGCCCGTGATGCTGGCGTCGCTGGCCCAGGGCGGGCACCTGCGAGTGGGCATGGAGGACGTGCTCACGATGGCGAAGGGCGTGCCGGTGGAGTCCAACCGGCAGCTGGTGGAGCGGGCGGTCGAGGCGGGGCGGGTCGCGCAGCGCGAGCCGATGGACGGCGCGGGCGCCCGGGCGCTGCTCGGGCTGACGCCGGCATGAGGCCACTGGTCGTCAAGGTCACCTGCGGCACGGAGGACCCGGAGCGGTGCAACCAGGGCTTCACGGTGGCGTCGACCGCGCTGGCGGCCGGCGCGGAGGTGTCGCTGTGGCTGACGGGCGAGGCGGCGTGGTTCGGGGTGCCGGGGCGGGCCGAGGGGTTCGACCTCGCGCTGGCCACGCCGCTGGCCGAGCTGCTCGAGGCGGTGCTGGCCGGGGGCCAGGTGACGGTGTGCTCGCAGTGCGCGGCTCGGCGCGGGATCACCGAGGACGAGGTCCGGCCCGGGGTGCGGATCGCGGGGTCGGTGGTCTTCGTCGAGGAGGCGCTGCGGCCGGACGCGCAGGCGCTCGTCTACTGAGCGCCGAAATCGTGAGTCGCTAGGCGGGCTCCGGCGCAACTAGACTCGCCGCGATGACTCGAGCGGCTGATCCTCCGTCGGCCGCGTCCGCCCCCGACGAGTCGCCCGAGGCCTCCGACGCGGTGCAGGCGCGGCTGCGCGAGCACGCGCGCGCCGCCGAGCGGGCCAACCAGCTGCGGCGGGCGGCCGAGGAGGCCGCGGCGGCCCAGGCCGCGGACCGGCTGGCGGCAGAAGAGGCCGCCGAACGGGCCGCGCGGGCGCGCCAGGAGGCCGACGAGCTGGCCACGCACCACGCCGCGGCCGCGCGCGAGGCGCACGAGGCCCGCGCGGAGCTGGAGCGCGCCAGCGCCGAGCTGGCCGAGGGTCGGCGTACGGCGGAGGAGGCGGCCGAGCAGCACGCCCGCGCCCGGGAGGCCGCCGAGGCGGCGGCCACCGCGCAGGCGCAGGCGCGGGCCCAGGCGGAGGAGGCGGCGGCGACCGCGGCCGAGGCCCGGCTGGTCGCGGAGCAGGCCGCGCACGAGGCGAGCACGGCGCGCGCGGGCGTCGAGGAGCGGGCCCTGGAGCAGCACGAGGTCGCGGAGACCGCCCTGCGGGCGCGGGCCGAGGCCGAGGAGCAGGCCCGGCAGCACGCCGCGAGCGCGGCCCGGGCCTTCCGTGACCGACGGGCGTCCGAGACGCGGCTCGCGGAGCTGGCGGCCGAGTTCGAGACCGTGCGCGCCCAGGCCCTCGAGGAGGCGCAGGTCTCCGCGCTGGCCCGCGAGCGCGCCGAGGCCGCCGCCCGCCAGCAGGCCGAGCTGCGGGAGCAGGCCGAGCGGGCCACCGCCGAGCACGCCGAGGCCCGGCAGATCGCCGACGAGGCCGCGACCCGGCACGCCGACCACGCCGCCCTCGCGCACCAGGCGCGGATGGCCGCCGAGGAGAGCGCCCGCGACCTGGTGGCCTCGGCCGAGGAGACCGCGCGGGCGGTCGTCACCGAGGCCGAGCAGCGGGCGCGCGCGACCATCGCCCGAGCCGAGAAGCAGGCGGGCGACGCGCTGCGGCTGGCCGAGTCGCTGACCGCACAGACCCGCGAGGCGGCGCAGGCCGCGCTCGAGCACGGCCAGGCGGCGGCGGAGGCCTCCGCCTCGGCCACCCAGGCGCACGAGGCCGCGCGCGGCCGGGCCGAGGAGGCCGAGCAGGCGCTGGCCGCCCGGCTCGCGGCCGAGACGACCGCCGCGCAGGCCGCTGAGGCCAGGGCGGAGGCCGAGGAGTCGGCCCGCGAGCACGCCGACCGCGCGACGGCGGCCGGCGAGGCGGCCCGGGGCGCCGAGGAGGCGTACGCCGCCAGGGCGGCCGCCGAGACCGCCGCCGCCGAGGCCGCCCAGGCCCGGGCCGCGGCCGAGGACCAGGCCCGCGAGCACGCCGAGCAGGCCACCGCCGCGGGCCAGGCCGCACAGGCCGCGCGCGAAGCGGCGGACGCCGCGGCCGAGCACGCCGGGGAGGCCGCGCGCGCCCACGCGGCCCGCACGGAGGCCGAGACCCTGGCCCGCGAGGCGCTCGAGGCCCGCACCGGAGCGGACACCGCGGCCGGCGCGGCCGCCCAGCGCGCCGAGGAGGCGTACGCCGCGAGGGCGGCCGCCGAGACCGCCGCCGCCGAGGCCGCCCAGGCCCGGGCCGCGGCCGAGGACCAGGCCCGCGAGCACGCCGAGCAGGCCGCCGCCGCGGGCCAGGCCGCGCAGGCGGCGCGCGAGGCGGCGGACGCCGCGGCCGAGCACGCCGAGGCGCGGGCGGCGGTGGAGGTCCTGGCCCGGGAGGCGCTCGAGGGCCGCACCCGGGCCGACACCGCGGCCGGCGACCACGCCCGGGCCGCGGAGGAGGCCCACCGCGCGCGGACCGAGGCCGAGACCCGGGCGGGCGAGGCGGCCGAGGCGCGCACGGGGGCCGAGGACTCCGCCCGACGGCACGCCGAGTTGGCCAGCCTGGCCGCGCAGGAGGCCCTGGCCGCGCACCAGTCCGCCGAGGCGCGCGCGACCGAGGCGGCCGAGGCCCAGGCCGCTGCGGCCGAGCAGGCCTGGCTGGCGCGGACCGCGCACGAGGGCCGCGCCACCGCCGACGACATCGCCCAGTCCGCGCAGATGAAGCGCACGTCGGCCGAGGAGACCGCGGCGGAGCAGGCCGAGCTCGCCCGCGCGGCGCACGAGGCGCGGGTGGCGGCCGAGCGTGCGGCCGACGAGGCCCAGACGGCCCGGCTGGCCGCCGAGCAGTCGGCCGGCGCGCTCGCGGTCAGCGCCACCGAGGCCGCCGCCTCGGCCCGGGCGGCGCACGAGCAGGCCGCCGCCCGCGCGAGCGAGGCGGCGCAGGCGCAGGCGGCGCGGGCCGAGGCCGAGGCCCGGGCGGCCGAGCACGCCGAGGCCGCGACCACGGCGCACGAGGCCCGCAGCGCCGCCGAGGAGCTCGCGCGCGAGGCCAGCGCGGCCCGCACGCAGGCCGACACCGCCGCCGCCGAGCACGCCACCGCCGCCGAGGCCGCGCACCGGGCCCGCACCGAGGCCGAGGGCCGCACCCGCGAGGCCGACCGGACCGCCCGCGAGAACGCTGAGCGCGCGGCGACGGCCGCGGCCGAGGCGACCCAGGCGCACGAGGCGGCCGCGGCCCGCGCCGGCGAGGCGGCCGAGGCGCTCGCGCACGCGTCCGAGCAGGCCTGGGCCGCCCGGCTGGCCCACGAGGGCCGAGTCACGGCCGAGGACATCGCGCAGTCGGCCCAGCTCAAGCGGCAGCACGCCGAGCAGGCCGGCGCCGAGCAGGCCGACCTGGCCCGCACCGCGCACGAGGCCCGCCTGGTCGCCGAGCGGGCCGCCGACGAGGCCCACGCTCGGCGCCGCGAGGCCGAGGAGGCGGCCGCCGCCCAGTCCTCCGCCGCAACCGAGGCCGCCGAGGCCGAGCAGGCCGCCCACGAGAACGCCTCCGACCACGCCGAGCAGGCCCGGGCCGCCCACGTCGCCCGCACGGCCGCCGAGGAGGCCACCCGCCAGCAGGCCGACGCCGCGCGGGCCGCCCACGACGCCCGCGCCGAGACGGAGGCACGGGCCCGGGAGGCGCACACCGCGCGGATCGAGGCCGAGCGCGCCGCCGAGGAGCAGGCCGCGCGGGCCGCCAAGGCCCACACCGCGCGCACCGAGGCGGAGCAGGCGGCCCAGCAGGCCCATGACGACCGCGCCGACGCCGAGCGCCGGGCCACCGAGCAGGCCGCCCGCACCACCCAGGCGGCGCAGGCCGAGCAGGCGGCCCACGAGGCCGCGGCGGCGCAGGCCGAGGCGGCTCGGGTCGCCCACGACGCCCGCGCGCAGGCCGACCGCGCCGCGGCCGAGCACGCGGAGGCGGCCCGCGCCGGAGCCGAGCGGTACGCCGCGGCCGCCGCCGCCGCCGAGACCGCGCTGCAGGCGCACCACGAGGCGGAGGAGGCCGCGGCCGCGCAGGCCGAGGCCGCCCGGTCCGCGGTCGCCGACCGCACCGCGGCGGAGCAGGTCGCCGCCCTCCAGGCCGAGCAGGCGGCGAGCGCACACGCCGCTCGTTCCCTCGCCGAGGAGGCGGCCGCCACCCACGCCGAGACCGCGCGCCGGGCCGCCGCGGCCGAGGCCGAGGCCCACCAGGCCGCCGAGGCGCGCGCGACCGAGGCGGCCCGGGCGCACGAGGCCCGCACCGCCGCCGAGGGGTACGCCGCGAGCGCGGCGACCGAGGCCGCCACCGCCGCCGAGGCCCGGACCGACGCCGAGCGCACCGCCGAGACCGCCCTGCGCGGCCGGGAGGCCGCCGAGGCCACCGCTCGAGAGCACGCCGACCAGGCGCGCGAGGCCCACGAGGCCCGCACCGCCGCCGAGCAGGCCGCGACGGCCAGCGCGACCAGCGCCGAGGAGGCCCAGCGCGCCCGCGCCGAGGCCGAGGCGCGGACCGGCGACCAGCACGCGCTCACCGCCGTCGCGGCGGCCGCCGAGGCCCACGCCCACGCCACCGCTCAGGAGCACGCCGACCGGGCCCGTGAGGCCCACCAGGCACGCGCCGCCGCCGAGGCGCTGGCCGAGGCCCAGGCCACGGCCGCCACCGAGGCCCACCAGGCCCGGATCGAGGCCGAGCGCGCGGCCAGCGAGGCGCAGGAGGCCCGGCGCACCGCCGAGGAGGCCGCCCGCGCCCAGGCCGAGCGCGCCACGCGGGCCAGCAAGGAGCGGGCCACGGCCGAGTGGCGCACGGCCGAGGCGCTCGCCGACCTCCAGGTGGCCAAGGAGGAGCACTCCCAGGAGCTGCGCGAGGCCGTCGAGGCCCGCATCGCCGCCGAGCGGCGCGCGACCGAGCTGGCCGAGCAGCTGGCCGAGGCCCGCACCCGCCTGCGCGAGCTGGAGGAAGCCGAGGCCTGACGGCCTAGGAGCCGGCCGCGACGGCCAGCAGCGCGTCGGCCAGCTTCTGCCCGGCGAGCAGGTGACCCTCGGCCGTCGGGTGGTCGAAGTCCGGCCCGATCAGCTCGGGGCGGCCCTCGAGCCAGCGCTGGGCGTCGACGTACGGCACACCTTGCTGCTCCGCCGCGGCCCGCAGCGCCCCGATCACCCCGTCGGTGTCGGTGAAGCCGTCCACGGTCGGGTCGAGCGTGCCGACCAGGACGAGCTGCGCCTCCGGGTGCTCGGACGCCGCCTCCTGGAGCACCTCGACCGCCCGCTGCTGGATGAGCGCCGGGTCGTCGTCCTTGTCGTTGCCGCCGCCCTCGATGACCAGCCAGCTGACCGGACCGACGTCGAGGGCACCGCCGCGGATCTGGCCGATGAAGTTCTCCAGGCCGAACTCGGGGTTGCCCGAGACGAACCCGGTCCCGCCGCCGCCCTTGATGACCGGGGCCCAGCCCAGGTCACGGGCGGCGTCGGCGGCCATCGAGTTGTCGGCGGTCGTGGTGCCGCCACCCACGAAGTAGGAGTCGCCGAAGAACAGCGCCCTGGTCCCGGCCGCGGTGGGCAGCGCGGAAGGCGTCGTGGGCGCGCTGGGTGCGGCCGACGCTGAGAGGGTGGGGGCGGACGCGCTGGGCGCGGCCGCGGGGGTCCGGTCGCCGGCCACGGTGCTGCCGGTGTCGCTGCTGGTGTCGCCGCCGCCGCACCCCGCCAGCAGGGTCACCGAGGCTGCGCAGAGCACCGCCGCGGCACGCCTCGAGAGCACGCCTCCGAGCGTAGGGACCGGGTGGTCACGCCCCCCGCTTGGCCAGCGCCTGCGCCAGGCGGTGGCCGAGCTGCTGGTGGCCGGCGTACGTCGGGTGCACGTAGTCCGAGCAGAGCCAGTCGTCGTGGCCCGCGGTCCACTTCTGGTCGTTGACGAAGCGCAGCCCGAGCTTGCGCGAGACCGCCTTCATGGCGTCGCGGATGCCGTCGGTGTCCGACCACGGGCCGTAGGTCTGCATCGGCCCGACCACGATGATCGGCGTGCCCGGGAAGCGCTTCTTGGCGATGAGCAGGACCCGCTTGGTGTTGCGGCGGATCTTGCTCAGCGAGCGGCCGATGTCGTTGGAGCCGCCCTCGACGACCACCAGGTCGACGTCGCCGACGTCGAAGGCGCCCTGCCGGATCTGGGCGAGGTACGGCGGGATGCCGTACTCCGGGTTCGCCGCGACGAACCCCGTCCCGCCGGCGCCGCGGATGACCGGGTCGTAGCCCAGCTCGTAGGAGGCGTTCGCGGCCATGCCGCGGAACTCGTCCGGGCTGCAGCCACCGCCCACGAAGTAGGAGTCGCCGAACCACAGCGCCCGCTTCGAGGCCTTCGCCACGGCCGGAGCGGCCGGGTCCGGCGCGGCGTGCACCGCCGGGACACCGAGCAGCAGCAGCAGGGTGGTGAGGACCGGGACCAGGGCGCGACGCACCTACCCGAGGCTAGTGGCCAGCTCCCGGGCGATCCGACGAACCGCCGAACGCGACGTCCCGGGCACCCCGACGATGTTGAGGAAGGCGTGGATCTGGTCGGGGAAGCGGGTCGCGCGCACCTCGACCCCGGCGGCGCGCAGCTTGTCGGCGTACGCCTCGCCCTCGTCGCGCAGCGGGTCGAAGCCCGCCGTGTGGACCAGGGCCGGCGCCAGCCCGGCCGGGAGCTCGGCGTGGAGCGGGGAGAGCCGCGGCTCGTCGGGCGGCGTGGACCGGGCGTACAGGAGCGTGGCGCGGTCCATGAACTCCTCGGTGAGGTAGAACCCGTGCGCGAACAGCCGCGAGCTGGGCGTGTCGCGCCGCGAGAGCGTGGCCGGGTAGACGAGCAGCTGCACCGCGCACGGCCACCCCGAGCGGGCCGCCTCGATGGCCACGTGCGCGGCCAGGTTGCCGCCGGCCGAGTCGCCGCCCACCCCGAGCCGGGTGAGGTCCGCGCCGACTTCACCCGCGTGCTCGAGGGTCCACCCGTACGCCGCGACCGCGTCGTCGTGCGCAGCCGGGAACGGGTGCTCGGGTCCCTGGCGGTACTCGACGGACAGCACCCTCACGCCCGCCTCGCGGCACAGGAACCGGCAGGCCGCGTCGTGGCTGTCCAGGTCGCCGGCCCAGAAGCCGCCGCCGTGGAAGAACACCAGCAGCGGACCGCGCGCGGGCGCTCCGTCCGGCACGTACAGCCGCGCCGGGAGGTCCGCCACCCGCAGCGACCGGACCTCGCCGACCGGCTGGCGGCCGCCGAGCTCCCAGGCGGTCTCGCGGACCAGCGCGCGGCCCCGCGGCACCGGCACCGTGGCCGGGTCCGGGGCGCGGACCGCCCGCTGCAGCCGTAGCAGCAGCTGTAGGTCGGTGGCCAGGGTGTTGCCGTCCAGGCGCACCGGTCGCCCGGCCAGTCGCCGTTGCGCCGCGGCCGGCAGCGCCGTCACCGCGCGGACGCCGAGCCGCTCCACGTGTGCCCTGGTCCGCATGGACACAGGAGCGTATGACCTAGGTTCGCCGGGTGAGCCAGATGGTGCTGTCGGTGCTGGGCACCCTCGTGGCCGTGCTCGGGCCGGCCCCGGGCCACGCCGATCCGCAGCAGTACGTCGACGACGTGGTGGCCACCTGGCAGGGCGGCCAGCCGGTCTACCTCGATCCCGACAGCGGCGCGATCACCGAGTCGCAGGCCGAGGCGCTGGCCGGCCGCATCGACGGCTGGCGTGACGACGTCTTCGTGGCGGTCCTGCCGGCGGCCGCGGTCCGCCAGGGGCCGGGCGACGACGCCGACGAGGCCTCGGACCTGCTCGACGAGCTCTACGTCGGCATGGGCCAGCAGGACGGCGTCTACCTGGTCAGCTTCAGCGGCGCCGGCACCTACGCCGCGGGGTACGGCGACGCACCCGGCGCCGACGACGTCGGCCGGATCGTGGCCGGGCAGGTCCGTGACCACACCCTCGGCCAGGTCGACCAGACCCTGAACGGCACCCTCGACGAGCTGGGCGCCCCGGGCGGGGACGGCTTCCCGGTGGTGCCGGTGCTGGTCGCGGCGCTGGTCGTCGCGGCCCTGGGCGCGGGCGGGCTCCTGCTGTGGCGTCGCCGCCGCGCGCTCCCCCGCCGACGGGCCTCGGGTGAGAGCGTGGCCGGGCCGGCGGCGTACGCCCCCAGCTTCCCGACCTACGGCGACCAGACCGACACCGTCCAGGAGCGCGCCGCGCTGGCCCGCGAGGACGTGACCCGGCTCGGCGAGGAGCTGGACGCCGCGGACCCGCCGCTGAGCGACCCCGCGGTCGCGGCGCACGTCCAGGCCGCCCTGGACGCCTACGCCGACGCCTCGCGCCGGGTCGATGCGCTCACCACCGACGACGAGCTCCGCGCGCTCGGACAGACCACGGAGTACGCCCGCTGGCAGCTGCACACCGCCCAGGCGCTGCTCGCCGGCACCCCTCCTCCCCCGCGCCGGCTGCCGTGCTTCGTCGACCCCCAGCACGGCCCGTCGGTGGCCGACGTGTCGTGGGCGCCCCCGGGGGGCACGCTCCGGCCGGTACCGGTCTGCCGGGCCTGCTACGAGCGGCTCACCGCCACCTGAGAGGACACGCATGAGGATCAACCTGGCCAAGGTGGTGCCCTGGCTGGGCGTGCTCTTCGTGGGCTTCCTCTGGGTGCTCGCCCAGGGCTCGTCGGGCCAGACCGGCGTCGACGACAGCTACGACTGGACCTACGCCGACACCAGCCGCGCCGACGCCTACCTCGACCAGGCGGCCACCCGGCTCGCCCGGCCCGGGGTGTACGTCGACCCGGCGGTCACCTCGATCAGCGCGGCCGACGCCGCCCGCCTCTCCGACCTCGCGGCCGACACGCCCGGGCCGGTCCGGGTGCTCGTCGTACCGGCCGACGCGCTGCGCGAGCACGACCCGGCCGAGCCCCCGTCGGACTACTACTACGAGACCAACGAGATCGCCTACCCCGACGCGGACCTGCCCGGGCAGCTCTACGACCGGGTCGGCGTGGACGGGACCTACGCCGTGCTCGTCGACGCGTCCTCGTCCTACGACGGCCGGTCGTTCTCGGCGACGCAGTTCTCCGAGGAGCGCCCGTTCTACCGGGTCGAGCAGGCCGTCGACCACGCCGTGGACTGCTGCGCGCCGGACTACGAGGCGATGCTGACGGCGTTCCTGGAGCGGGCCGGCGACGAGCAGACCAACCCGTGGCCCATCGTCGGCTGGATCGTCGGCGGCGCCGGCGCGGCCCTCGGTCTCTTCCTCGGCGGGCGGCGACTGCTGCGCCGGCGCCGGGAGAAGGCCGACGACGCCCAGGTCGCCGACGCCCTGCGGCCGAGCCTGCAGGAGGAGGTCATCGAGCTCGAGACCACGGTCGGCGCGCTGCCGCCGGCGTCCGCCTCGGACCCGCCGGAGATCGCGACGCGCACCCGCACCGTGCTGGACCTGGTCGAGGAGGCCCGGCAGCGGCTCGACGTCACCGACGGCGAGCGGCGGGTCGACACCCCGAGCGAGGTCGAGATGGTGGTGCAGCGCCTCGGCGACGCCCGCTACGAGCTCACCGCCATCGACGCCCTGCGGCACGGCCGGCCGGTGCCGGACAAGACCGCGCCCTGCTTCTTCGACCCGCGGCACGGCCCCAGCGTCGCCGAGGCGGCGTACACCCCCGAGGGCGGCCGCGAGCGCGAGGTGCCCGTCTGCGCCGCCTGCCGCGACCGGCTCGCCGCCGGCGAGGTCCCGCCGACGCGGAGCATCCGCATCGGCGACGTGGTCAGGCCCTACTGGGAGTGGGACCGCTACAGCCGGCCCTACGTCAACGGCTACTGGCGCAACCGCACCTTCCCCGACGCCACCTTCCAGCGGCAGCGCTTCGGCTCGGCCCCTGCCGTCTCGCGGGCGGTGCAGCGCCCGGCGTTCCAGTTCGTGTGGGAGAGCGACGACAACGGCGGCGGCAGCGGCTGGGGCGGCGGCGGTGGCGGGCGCCGCTTCTCGGGGAGCTCCGGGCACCGCAGCTCGTTCGGCGGCGGGTCGTCGCGGCGCTCGTCCTCGCGCTCGAGCGGGTCGCGCCGCTTCTGAGCGACGCGGCACCTGCCGTTCACCGTCCGGTGCCAGACTGCACCCATGACGTTGGACAGCGCCGACCCGGCCGTGGCGAACCGCGGCGACGGCGTCCCCGAGGAGCCCTTCGACGTCGAGCCGCCGTACGTCGTGAGCGACGAGGCGCTGGCCGCGGTGGAGAAGTACGACGACCGCTTCCTCGACCGCGAGCTGTCCTGGCTGCGGCTCAACCAGCGGGTGCTGGAGCTGGCCGAGGACGAGGCCCAGCCGCTGCTCGAGCGGGTGCGGTTCGCGGCCATCTTCACCAGCAACCTCGACGAGTTCTTCATGGTCCGGGTGGCGGGGCTCAAGCGCCGGATCGCGGCGGGGCTGGCGGTGCGGGCGGCGTCCGGGATGATGCCGCGCGAGGTGCTCGAGCGGCTCTGGGAGCGCTCGCGGGTGCTCAGCGAGCGGCACGCGCAGCTGTTCGCCGACGTGCTGGTCCCCGAGCTGCGCGAGGCCGGCATCGAGCTGGTCCGGTGGGCCGACCTCGACCGCGACGAGCAGAAGGTCTGCAAGAAGCTCTTCAAGGACCGGATCTTCCCGGTCCTGACGCCGCTGGCCGTCGACCCGGCGCACCCGTTCCCCTACATCTCCGGGCTCTCGCTCAACCTCGCGGTCACGCTGCGCAACCCCAAGACCGGCAAGGAGCACTTCGCCCGGGTCAAGGTGCCGCCGATCTTCGACCGGTTCGTGCCGCTCGGCAACCAACGGTTCGTGCCGCTGGAGGACGTGATCGGTGAGCACCTCAAGCGGCTGTTCCCCGGCATGGAGATCCTCGAGGTGCACACCTTCCGGGTGACCCGCAACGAGGACCTCGAGGTCGAGGAGGACGACGCCGAGAACATCCTCGCCGCCCTCGAGAAGGAGCTGCTGCGCCGCCGCTTCGGCCCGCCGGTGCGCCTCGAGGTCGAGGAGACCATCTCCCAGGGCGTGCTCGACCTGCTGGTCACCGAGCTCGGGGTCAGCCAGCAGGAGGTGGTCCGGCTGCCCGGGCCGCTGGACCTGCGCGGGCTGCACGGCATCGCCGACCAGAACCGCGAGGAGCTCAAGTACGCCGCCTTCGTGCCGACCACGCACCCGCTGCTGGCCGAGGTCGAGTCGTCCGCGCCGGTGGACGTGTTCAAGGCGACCCGTCGCCACGACGTGCTCCTGCACCACCCCTACGACTCGTTCGCCACCTCGGTGCAGCGCTTCATCGAGCAGGCCGCGGCCGACCCGCACGTGCTGGCCATCAAGCAGACGCTCTACCGGACCTCCGGCGACTCACCGATCATCGACGCCCTCATCGACGCCGCCGAGGCCGGCAAGCAGGTGCTGGTGCTGGTCGAGATCAAGGCCCGCTTCGACGAGGAGGCCAACATCCGCTGGGCCCGCAAGCTGGAGCAGGCGGGCTGCCACGTCGTCTACGGCCAGGTGGGGCTCAAGACCCACTGCAAGCTGGCCCTGGTGGTGCGCGACGAGCCCGAGGGCATCCGCCGCTACACCCACATCGGGACCGGCAACTACAACTCCAAGACCGCGCGGATGTACGAGGACCTCGGGCTGCTCACGACCGACGAGCTGATCGGCGAGGACGTCGCGCACCTGTTCAACAACCTCTCGGGCTTCGCGCGCAACCCGTCCTACGAGCA
This sequence comes from Nocardioides anomalus, assembly GCF_011046535.1. Classification (NCBI taxonomy): domain Bacteria; kingdom Bacillati; phylum Actinomycetota; class Actinomycetes; order Propionibacteriales; family Nocardioidaceae; genus Nocardioides; species Nocardioides anomalus. The sequence continues at coordinate 3,931,959 of NZ_CP049257.1, forward strand.
GCTGCTGGTCGCGCCGGACTCCGTGCGCTCGGGGCTGGTGTCCCGCATCCAGCGCGAGATCGAGCACCACCAGGCCGGTCGCCCGGCGCGGATCCGGATGAAGATGAACTCCCTGGTCGACGAGCGGGTCATCGACACGCTCTACCTCGCGGCCCAGCAGGGCGTCCCGGTCCAGCTGCTGACCCGCGCCATGTGCGCGCTGCGGCCCGGTGTGCCCGGCCTGTCGGAGTCGATCGAGGTCCGCTCGATCCTGGGCCGGTTCCTCGAGCACAGCCGGGTCTACTGGTTCGACAACGGCGGGGAGCCCGAGGCCTGGATCGGCTCGGCGGACATGATGCACCGCAACCTCGACCGTCGCGTCGAGGTGCTGGTGCGGCTCCCGGAGGTCGAGCTGGTCGGCGAGGTCGGGTGGATGCTGGACCTCGCGTTCGCGCCCGACACGGCGGCGTGGGAGCTGCGCAGCGACGGCGACTGGGTGCGCGGCGCGGGCCGCACGGCGTACCAGGAGGCGCTGATCGAGCGCCACCGGCGCCGGCGTACGGGTGGGTGAACAGGCCCTGACTTGCACTCCTCGGCCGGACACCCCCTAGGCTGTTCGGCGGTCCAGAGGCCGGTCCGGCCGAGGGTCGCAACCGGTACCGCCCAACCGCCAGGAGTGAGTCAGTGGCCCTGCGCTTCCGCCCGGTCGACACGTCGTTCTACGACCTGTTCACCGAGTCGGCCCAGCACCTGGTGGTCGGCGCCGCCCTGCTCGCCGAGATGCTCAGCGAGACCGCGGTCCACGCCGACGTCGCGGCACGCATGCGCCAGGCCGAGCACGAGGCCGACGAGACCACCCACGCGCTGTTCAAGCGGGTGAACTCGACCTTCGTCACGCCGTTCGACCGCGAGGACATCTACCGCCTCGGGTCGGGCCTCGACGACGTCATGGACATGATGGACGAGGTCGTCGACCTGATCCTGCTCTACGAGGTCAAGGTCCTGCCCGCCGAGCTGTCCGAGCAGGTCGACGTGCTCCAGCGCTGTGCCGAGCTCACCGCGGCCGCGATGCCGGGGCTGCGCACGCCGGGCAACCTCGAGGAGTTCTGGATCGAGGTCAACCGGCTCGAGAACGCCGGCGACAAGAACCACCGCCGGATCCTGGCCAAGCTGTTCTCGGGTGAGTTCAAGACCATCGAGGTCCTCAAGCTCAAGGACATCGTGGAGGCGCTCGAGGGCGCGATCGACGCCTTCGAGAGCGTCGCGAACATCGTCGAGCAGATCGCCGTCAAGGAGAGCTGAGCCCCACATGGAGCTCGCGATCGTGATCGCGGTCGTGGTCGTCGCCCTGGCCTTCGACTACACCAACGGCTTCCACGACGCCGCCAACGCCATCGCCACCTCGGTGTCGACGCGTGCGCTGACCCCCCGCATCGCGCTCACCCTGGCCGCGGTCATGAACTTCGTCGGCGCGCTGCTCGGCCAGGAGGTCGCCAAGACCGTCCAGGGCGTGCTGACCATCGACGGCGTCTCGGAGAACCACGGCCTGGTCATCGTGCTCGCCGGCTTGCTCGGCGCGATCACCTGGAACCTCATCACCTGGTACTTCGGGCTGCCGTCGTCCTCCTCGCACGCCCTCATCGGCGGCCTGGTCGGCGCCGGGCTCGCCGGCGGCGTGACCATCGAGTGGTCGACGATCCTCGACAAGGTCATCATCCCGATGGTGGCCTCGCCGATCGTCGGCTTCGCGCTGGCCTTCGCGATCATGCTCGCGATCATGTGGATCTTCCGCCGCCGCAACCCGCACCGGGTCTTCCGCGGCTTCCGGATCATGCAGACCCTCTCGGCCGCCGGGCTCGCACTCGGCCACGGCCTCCAGGACGCCCAGAAGACGATGGGCGTCATCTTCCTGGCCGTGACCACCGCCGGCTACTACACCAACGCCGCGGGCGAGCCCCGGGACGGCCTGCCGCTGTGGATCGTGCTCGCCTCCGCCGGCGCCATCTCCTTCGGCACCTACTCCGGCGGCTGGCGCATCATGCGCACCCTGGGCCGCCGCATCATCCACCTCGACCCCGCCCGCGGCTTCTCCGCCGAGACCGCCGGCACGATCGTGCTCTACACGACCGCCTTCGTCTTCGAGGCGCCCATCTCCACGACCCACACCATCACGTCGGCGATCATGGGCGCCGGCGCCACCAAGCGCTTCTCCGCCGTCCGCTGGGGCGTGGCCCGCTCGATCGTCACCGCCTGGGTGCTGACCTTCCCCATGGCCGGCTCCGCCGCCGCGGTGGTCTACCTGATCTGCCGGTTCGTCTTCCAGCTGCCCTGAGCGCACGACCGGCCCCGACCCTGCGGGCCGGGACCGGTCTGCGGTGCTGGTCGGCTACTTCTTCTTCTTCTTGGCCTTGAGCTTGTAGGTCAAGGTCGTGGTCGTCGTGTTGCCGGCCCGGTCGGTGGCCGTCGCCGTCACGACGTACTTCTTGCCCTTCTTCTTCTGCGTGATGGTGCAGCCGGCCACGCCGGACAGCGTGTCGGTGGCCTCGCACGTCGGCTTCTTCTTCTTGGGGTAGGCCTTGCCCTTCTTCACGCCCTTGATCGCCACCGTCGGCGCCACGGTGTCGATGTCGATGTCGGTCGCGCTCGCCTGGACCGTCGTGCCCCCGGTGTCGGAGATCGACCGGGTCACCGACTGGTCGGCTCCCGAGCCGCCCAGCGTGACGGGCGCGGGACAGCCCCCGCTCAGCGGCAGGGAGCCCGCGGTGCACGCGAACGTGACGGTCACCGGGGCGCCGTACCAGCCGGCGGCGGTCTTCGCCTTGGCCGAGGTCAGCGATGCGGTGAGGCGGGGAAGCGAGCAGTTGAGCGTCCCGACGCGGATCACGTGGCCGTCGGTGTTGCTGTCGTCGGCGTAGAAGGTCGGCTTCAGCCCGTTGACGCACTCACTCTGCGGGGCGATGGCGAAGCCCTCGTTGTTGAGGTTCGCAGAGCCGGGGTTGCCCGGACGCTCGAAGAACCCGGTCCGCGCGAAGGCGCCCGAGGCGTTGACCTCGAACGTCGCCGTGCGGCCGCCGCAGGTGTCGTCGCAGACGGCCCACAGCTTCCGGGTGCCCGGTTCGTAGGTCAGGTCCATCACGCTCGGGAAGCCGCTCGGGAACGAGGCCACCCTGGTGTAGGCCGAGCCGGTGAGGTCCAGCGCGTAGGCGTAGACGGTCCCCGTCTGCTCCACGCCGACGAAGAAGAGGCCGGTGCCGTGGTGGGGGTAGCTCGCCGGGTCGTAGACCAGCCCGCCACCGGTCCTGAACCCCTTGCTCGTCAGGTAGCTGTCCGGCACCCAGGTGACGCCCTCGAGCGCCATGTTGTCGTCGAGAACGGGGATGTCCGAGGCCAAGTCGGCCGCGAGGTTCCACTCGTGCGCGGCGGTCAGGGTGGCGCCGGGGCCGTCCACGAACTGCAGGATCGACGGGCGGCTCACCTTGCTGACGGCTTCACGCTCGGTGGAGGAGAAGAACCCACCCGCGACGCCGGCGCCGGTGAGCGTCAACCCCTCGGTGTCGGGCGCTGTGACGCCGCCCGGGAAGAACAAGGTCTTGGCGCCGTTCGTGCCGTAGGTCGTGTCGCGGACCCAGGTGGCCCCACTCCTGACCAGCTTGTAGAGCGTGCCTTCGGTGTTCTGGACCGCCCACAGCGTCGCGGGGTTGCCGCCGTCGGCCGCCTGGTAGGCCAATCCACTGACGTCGTCGCCGGCCGCGTTCGCGGCCCCGACGGTGAACGTGTTGGCGCCGTCGGCCACAGCGGTCGCGTTGCCTCCCGGCCATGGCGAGGCCGGGCCACAGACGTTGGCGGAGTTCTTGCTGGGCGTGGCGTCCACGAACCCGCCCGTGCCGTCGGGGCACCGTGAGTACGTCCCGTGGGCCGGCGACGTCCACGTGAAGCTGTCCAGCTCGGAGGCGCTCCCCGGAGTCATGAAGCGCGCCTTGTCGCTGTCACCGAGGCTGCCGACGTCCAGGGTGAAGAGGGCGCCCGGTTGGATCGTGGTGCCGGCCGGGATGGTGAAGATGTTGTTGCCCGAGTCCCGGATCACGTAGCTGGAGATGTCGACCGGCGAACCGCCGGTGTTGATCAGCTCGACCCAGTCGTCGGGGAAGCCGTCCTGGGACTCGATCTCGTTGATCTTGACGTCGGTGTCGGCCGCGTGAGCGGGCGACGGCAGTGTCGCCAGGACGCCGAGCGCCAGCAGTGCCGAGGTCGCGGTGGACAGGACGAGATGACGCGTGCGCACGGTGCCCCCAGGGTGATCACTCACCCGAGCGGGTGAGGACTGACGGGCACGCTAGGCGGTCTCGGCCCTCAGCACCATGGCCCGCCGTGGTGGTCCTGAGGACGTGTCTCAGCCGAAGCGGCCCGAGATGTAGGCCTCGGTGGCCTCGTTGTCGGGGTTGCTGAACATCTTCTTGGTGCTGTTGAACTCCACCAGGTGACCGGGCTGGCCGGCGGCCTTGAGGTTGAAGAAGCCGGTGTCGTCGGAGACGCGGGCGGCCTGCTGCATGTTGTGGGTGACGATGACGATCGTGTACTCGGACTTGAGCTCGTGGATCAGGTCCTCGACGGCCGAGGTGGAGATGGGGTCGAGGGCCGAGCAGGGCTCGTCCATGAGGAGGACCTGGGGCTGGACGGCGATCGCGCGGGCGATGCAGAGGCGCTGCTGCTGACCGCCGGAGAGGCCCATGCCGGGCTTGTTGAGGCGGTCCTTGACCTCGTTCCAGAGGTTGGCGCCGCGCAGCGACTTCTCGACGATGGCGTCCTGCTCGGCCTTCTTCATCCGCTTGGAGTTGAGCCGGTTGCCCGCGAGGACGTTGTCGTAGATCGACATCGTGGGGAACGGGTTGGGGCGCTGGAAGACCATGCCGATCTGGCGGCGTACGGCGACGGGGTCGATCGCGTGGTCGTAGAGGGACTGGCCGTCGACCATGATCTTGCCCTCGACGCGGGCGCCGGGGATGACCTCGTGCATGCGGTTGAGGGAGCGGAGCACGGTGGACTTGCCGCAGCCGGAGGGGCCGATGAACGCGGTCACCGACCGCGCCTTGATGGTCATGTTGACGCCCTGCACGGCGAGGAAGTCGCCGTAGTAGATGTCCAGGTCGGAGACGTCGATGCTCTTGGCCATGGTGATCAGCCCTTCTTGACTGCGAAGATGCGGCCGACGAGGCGGGCCAGCAGGTTGAGCGCCATCACGATGGCGATGAGGACGAGGGCGGCGCCCCAGGCCCGTGCGATGCCGGGGGCCTCGGCGCCGGGCGGGGCGTCGAAGGCGACCGTGCCCGGCTGGGTGAACGAGTAGTAGATGTAGACCGGCAGGGTCGTCATGCGCTCGCCGAACAGGTTGAAGTTCACCGAGTCGGTCTTGCCGGCGATGACCAGCAGCGGGGCGGTCTCGCCGATGACCCGGGCGATGGCGAGCATGACGCCGGTGATGATGCCGCCCAGCGAGGTGGGCACGACGACCTTGACGATGGTGCGCCACTTCGGGACGCCGAGGGCGTACGACGCCTCGCGCAGGTCGTCGGGGACTAGGCGCAGCATCTCCTCGGTGGAGCGCACGACGATCGGGATCATCAGCAGCGAGAGGGCCACCGAGCCGCCGAAGCCGAAGCGGATCTGCGGGCCGAAGATCAGCACGAACAGCGCCAGCGCGAAGAGACCGGCCACGATCGAGGGGATGCCGGTCATCACGTCGACCAGGAAGGTGATCCAGCGCGCGAGGCGGGTGCCCTTGCCGTACTCGACCAGGTAGATCGCGCAGAACAGCCCGACCGGGACCGAGATGATCGCGGCGGCCAGCGTGACCAGCAGGGTGCCGATGATCGCGTGGTAGATGCCGCCCTGCGCGTCGCCCACGACGTTGCGCATGTCGTAGGTGAGGAAGGCGCCGTTGATCTCGCCGAGGCCCTTGCTCAGCACCGTGTAGATCAGCCACACGAGCGGGATCACGGCCACACCGAACGCGGTCCACACCAGCGAGGTCATCAGCCGGTCCACCGCACCGCGGCGGCCCTCGATGCTGGCCGACCAGAGCGGCAGCCCGACGATGAAGAGGACGGCGGTCAGCGCGACGAAGGCGGGGATGCCCCAGCCCAGGAGCAGGGCCAGCAGCCCGGCGGCGCCGAAGGCGACCACGGCCACCAGGCCGGGCGCCCAGGTGGGCAGCCGCGGCGCGGTCAGCGGCAGGGAGGCCCGCGAGCTGGGCGGTGCGTCGACGGTGCTCATCGGGTCAGCTTCCGCTCGGACCGGGCGACCACCGCGCGGGCGGCGAAGTTGACGCCGAAGGTGAAGGCGAACAGCACCAGGCCGGTCGCGATCAGCACGGCGAGCTTGGCCGGTGTCGCCTCGGCGAAGCTCGAGGCGATGTTGGAGGCGATGGTCGCGGGGTTGGTGTTGCTGATCATGTTGAGGGTGATGACGGGGCTGGCCGAGAGCACCATGGCGACCGCCATGGTCTCGCCGAGGGCCCGGCCCAGGCCCAGCATGATCGCGGAGACCATGCCCGAGCGGGCGTACGGGAAGACGGCGTAGCGGATCATCTCCCAGCGCGTCGCGCCGAGGGCCAGCGCGGCCTCCTCGTGCAGGCGCGGGGCCTGGGCGAAGATCTCGCGGGAGATGGCGGTGATGATCGGCAGGATCATGATGGCGAGCACCACCCCGGCGGTGAGCACGGTCTTGCCGGTCACCGACGCCGGCCCCTTGAAGAAGGGGATGAAGCCGAGGTTGTCGTCGAGCCACTGCTGCACGGTGACCAGGTGCGGCGCGAGGGTGCGGGCGCCCCAGAGGCCGAAGACCACGGAGGGTACGGCGGCCAGCAGGTCGATCACGTAGGCCACCGGCACGGCCAGCGCGCGGGGCGCGTAGTGGCTGATGAACAGGGCGATGCCCAGCGCGAACGGCACCGCGATCACCAGCGCGATGAGCGCGGCGAAGATCGTGCCGAAGAGCAGGCGGCCGACGTAGGGCCAGAAGCTGTCGAGCGGGGCGTAGTTGCCCGCCGGCTTGCTGATGCCGGGGATGCCCTCGACGGCGAGGAAGATGAAGACGGCCGCCAGGGCTCCGAGGATGACGAACCCGGCGCCGGTGGCGAGGCCGCGGAAGATCCGGTCGCCACGCTGCGTCGCGGGCCCGGCCTGGGGCGGCTCAGTCTCGGTGGTGGTGGTCACGCTGCTCCTGCTGGATGGGGTCCGACAGTGATCGGTCCCGGACCGCGGTGCGGCGAGCCGGCCGGCTGGCCGACTCGCCGCTCCACGGTGTCGAGGACCTCTCGGGCCTTACTTGATCTGCTCGATGATCCCGGAGGCCTCGTCGGCCAGCGAGGAGTCGAGCGGCGCGGAGCCGGCCTGCTCGGCGGCGGCCTGCTGGCCCTCCTCCGAGACGACGTAGGAGAGGAAGCCCTTGACGAGCGCCCCCTCGTTGGCGTCGTCGTAGGTCGGGCACGCGAGCAGGTACGACGTGAGCAGCAGCGGGTAGGCGCCCGAGTCGGTGTCGGTGCGGTCGATCTCGATCGCCATGTCGGTGTCGTCGCGACCCTCGGCCCGCGGCGAGTTCGCCACGACCTGCGCCGCACCCTCGGCCGAGGGCTTGTTGAACTCCTCGCCCACGCCGAGCGAGGCGATGCCGAGGCCGCCGGCCTGGCTCTCGTCGGCGTACCCGATGGTGCCGTCGCCGGACTTCACCGCGGCCACCAGGCCGGAGGTGCCCTCAGCGGCCTCGCCGCCCTGGATCGGCCAGACGCCGTCCGGGTCGTAGGTCCAGGCGCCGTTGGCGGCCTTGGAGAGGTAGTCGGTGAAGTTGCTCGTGGTGCCGGAGTCGTCGGAGCGGTGCACCGGCGTGATGGCGGTGTCCGGCAGGTCGGCGTCCGGGTTGTCGGCCGCGATCGCGTCGTCGTTCCACTTGGTGATCTGGCCGTCGAAGATCGCCGCGATGGTCTCGGGCTTGAGGTTCAGCTCGTCCACGCCGGAGAGGTTGTAGATGACGGCGATGGGGCTGATGTACGCCGGGACCTCGATGACGCTGCCACCGCAGCGCTGCTTGGCGGCGTCGAGCTCGCCCTCGTCGGTGCTCAGCGCCGAGTCGGAGCCGGCGAACGAGTAGGCCTTGGAGATGAAGTTCTCGCGCCCGGTGCCGGAGCCGACCGGGTCGTAGTTGACGGTCGCGCCGGAGTTGGCGCTCTGGAAGCCGGCGCGCCACACACCCTGCGCGGACTCCTGGGCGGACGAGCCGCCACCGTTGAGGGTGCCGGTCAGGTCGCCGCCGCCCGTGTCGGTGCTGCTGCTGCTTCCGCCGTCGCTGGCGCTGCCGCCGTCGTCGTCGGAGTCGTTCGCGGCGCCGCAGCCGGTGAGGGCCAAGGCGAGCGCGGCGATGCCGGGCACCACGGCACGACGGATGGACAAGCTGTTCACAACGATTCTCCTGAGTCGTCTCGGGACTTACGCCGTGAACGTAGGGAGCCGAGGTGTCTGGTCCGGCGGGCCCGGGTGAACGAGGCGTGAACGGAGCCGGTCCGTCTGATGGCGCTCAGCCGGGCGTGAGACGTACACCACGTGAACGACCCCGTGGGGCCCGTCCGGGCGTGCCTCAACCGACGAGGTGACGCTCGCTGGCGCGGACGTCGCCCCTGCGGAGGTGGACCACGACCAGCTCGCCCGGCGCTAGCCCCGGGTCGTCGAGCCCGAGGGCTCCGAACACGCTGGGCAGCACCGGTCGGTGGGTGCAGAGCACCAGACCGCCGGCCTGGGCCGGCCGGTCCTCGAGCCGCTCGGTCAGCCGGCGGACGAGACGCTCGACGCCGTCGTCGGTGGCGTCCTCCTCGCTGAGGTCCGGCTCCTCGCGGACCCGCAGGTCCCGCTGCTCGGCGTACGGCGCGAGGGTCTGGACGCAGCGGGTGCTGCCGGAGCTGACCAGGCGGCGCAGGTCGTAGGCCGCGAGGACCGGCGCGAGCCGCGCCGCCTGCTGCGCGCCCTCGGCGAGCAGGGGCCGGTCGCGGTCGTCGTGGCGCCAGCTCTTGCGCGAGCGCGCCCGGCTGTGGCGCAGCACCGCGAGCGTGCGCGTCTTGGGGCGCTGCCCGATCGCCTCGTCGAGGGTCTCGACGTCGAACTGGTAGGTGAGCCGCCGCCGGGCCTTGTCGTAGGGGAACCAGGCGACCTCGTCGATCTCGTCGTTGGGCTGGTAGTCGCCGACGTCGGTCCCGGCCGTGGCCCGGCCGACCCAGTAGTGCACGCGCTTGGCGCCGGCCTTGATGCGGTAGCGCTGACCGCCGAGCGGCACGCCCAGCCGCACCCGCAGCCCGGTCTCCTCCTCGACCTCGCGCACCGCCGCCGCCGTCGGGTGCTCGCCGCGGTCGACCTTGCCCTTGGGGAAGGACCAGTCGTCGTACTTGGGGCGGTGCACCAGCAGCACCTGGCGCTGCGGACCGAGGACCACCGCGCCGGCCGAGACCACCTCGCGCACGTGACCGGACGGCATGATGGGAGTCAACCATCCGCAGGCGACGGGGAGGAGACCCGGTGGCGAAGCCGTGGCGACGCCGGCTCACCCTCGCCGGGGCGATCGCCGTCGCGCTCGTGCTCCTCGCCTGCGCCGCGGTCGTCGGCGTGCGCTGGTGGCAGGACCGGCACCGCACCGAGCTCGAGCGCGCGATGGGGTACGCACCGGCGCAGACCCAGCGCTACTCCTGGACCGACTGGGCGGCCATCCGCCGCGAGCTGCACGCCTCGCTCGACGCCCGCTCGCCCGCCTCCGACGTGGAGGACTTCCTGCTCGACGGGTACGACGCCGACCTCACCTCCGGCTCGGCGATGGGCGAGTCGACCACCGTGCTCCAGGAGGCGTTCGGCTTCTCCCCCGCCGACGTCTCCTGGGAGCTGCTGGCCCAGAGCGCGACCGGCTCGGTCCTCGTCGTCGGGCTGCCCTCGTCGCTGGACGTGGGCGACCTGGCCGACGACTTCGAGGGGCTGGGCTACACGCCCCCGTCCTCGGACGAGACCTCCGGCGGGGTCTGGCAGGGCGGCGAGCAACTCGTCGCGCAGATCGCCGAGAGCAACGGTGGCAGCCTCTCGCCGCAGTTCCAGTACCTCGCGCTCGACGACGACCAGCACCTGCTGCTCGCGAGCGACTCCTCGGCGTACCTCCGCGACGCCGCCGGCTCGCTGCCGGACTCGATCTCCGACGAAGGGCTGCGCGACGTGGCCGGCGCGGTCGGGTCGCCGCTGTCCGCCGCGGTGTACACCGGCGACTACGCCTGCAAGGCGCTGGCCATGGCCCAGGCCGACGACGGCGACCAGGCGAGCGCCGACCAGCTCATCGCCGCCGCGGGGGGCGTCGACCCGCTCACCGGCTTCGCCATGGCGGCCGAGCGGGACGGCACGGTGCGCGTGGGGCTGGCCTTCGAGGACGACGACCAGGCGCGCCGCAACGCCGACAGCCGGGCCGAGCTCGCCGGTGGACCGGCTCCCGGGCAGGGCGGCGACTTCGGCGACCGGTTCGCGCTCGGGCGGGTGGCGGCCGACGGGCGGGTCGTGACGATGGCGCTCGAGCCGCGCGACGGCAGCGCCGTGCTGTCCGACCTGTCGACCGGGCCCGTGCTGTTCGCGACCTGCTGAGCGGACACCTGCGGCCCGCCTGGGGTCAGGCGGGACGGAGGGGGCAGACGCGGCTCAGACGATGCAGAGCGCGTGCGCGAGAGCGCGGCGGACGCGGTGGACCCAGAGGAGCACGGCACCACAGTGCCCACCCGATCAGGGCCGCTCTCTCACCCTTCGGGGTAGTTCTGTCGGGCTCCGGAGGATCTCCGGTGGGGCCGCGGATCAGTGGAACCGGCGCAGGCGCAGGCTGTTGGAGACCACGAAGACCGAGGACAGGGCCATCGCCGCGCCGGCCAGCATCGGGGTGAGCAGCCCGGCCGCCGCGATCGGCAGCGCGGCGACGTTGTAGGCGAAGGCCCAGAACAGGTTGCCGCGGATGGTGCCGAGGGTGCGCCGGGCCAGGCGTACGGCGGTCGCGGCGACCCGGAGGTCCCCGCTCACCAGCGTGAGGTCGGAGGCCGCGATGGCCGCGTCGGTGCCGGTGCCCAGGGCGATGCCGAGGTCGGCGGTGGCCAGGGCGGCGGCGTCGTTCACGCCGTCGCCGACCATGGCCACCACGCAGCCGCGCTGCTGGAGCACGCGGACGGCCGCGACCTTGCCCTCGGGCAGCACGCCGGCCACGACCTCGTCGATGCCGACCTCGGCCGCGACGGCGCGCGCGACCTGCTCGTGGTCGCCGGTGAGCAGGACCGGGCTCAGGCCGAGGGCGCGCAGGCGGCGCACGGCCTCGGCCGACGTCGGCTTGACCGTGTCGGCGACGGCGAGCACACCTCTGGCCTTCCCGCCCCAACCCGCCACCACCACCGTCCGGCCCGCCGCGCGGGCGCGCTGCACTGCCGCCGTGAGGTCGTCGGGGACGACCAGGCCCTCGTCCGCGAGCAGCTCGGGGCGGCCGACGACCACGTCGTGGCCGTCGACGCTGCCACGCACGCCCCGGCCCTCGAGGTTGCGGAAGCCGGTCACCTCAGGTCGTGGCTCGCCCGCGGTGGCCCGCGCCACTGCACGCCCGACCGGGTGCTCGGAGGCCGCCTCGACCGCGCCCGCCAGCCGGCGCACGACGGCGGCGTCCTCGCCCGCCCCGGCGACGACGTCGACCAGCGCCAGCTCGCCGGTCGTCACCGTGCCGGTCTTGTCGAGCACGACCGTGTCGATGCGTCGGGTGGCCTCGAGCACCTCGGGGCCGCGGACCAGGACGCCGAGCTGGGCACCCCGGCCGGTGCCGACCATCAGCGCGGTCGGCGTGGCCAGCCCCAGGGCACAGGGACACGCGACGATCAGCACCGCCACCGCCGCGGTGAACGACGCCGCCGCACCGGCTCCCGTGCCGAGCCAGAAGCCGAGCGTCGCCACCGACAGTGCGATCACCACGGGGACGAAGACGCCCGAGACGCGGTCCGCGAGTCGTTGTGCCTGGGTCTTGCCGTGCTGTGCCTCCTCCACCAGTCGGGCCATCCGCGCCAGCTGGGTGTCGCTGCCCACCCGGGTGGCGCGGACGACGAGTCGTCCGTAGGTGTTCAGGGTGGCACCGGCCACCGACATCCCGGGGCCCCTGTCCACAGGGACCGACTCCCCGGTGAGCACGGAGGCGTCCAGGGCCGACGTACCGCTCTCGACGACGCCGTCGGTGGCCACGGTCTCGCCCGGGCGGACGACGAAGCTGTCGCCGACACCGAGCTCCCCGATCGGCACCCGCACCTCGGCCTCGCCACGCAGGATCGTGACGTCCCTGGCGCCGAGCTCCATGAGGGCGCGCAGCGCGGCGCCGGCCGCGCGCTTGGAGCGCTTCTCGAACCACCGCCCGGCCAGGAGGAACGTCGTGACGCCGGCCGCGGCCTCGAGGTAGATGTCGTCGAGACCGTCGCCGCGCTCCAGGGTGAAGCGGAACGGGTGGGTCATGCCGATGACCCCCGCGTCGCCGTACACCAGCGCGACCAGGGACCACCCGAAGGCCGCGAGCGTGCCGACCGAGACGAGGGTGTCCATCGTGGTGGCGCCGTGGCGCAGGTTGACCGCGGCCGCGCGGTGGAACGGCCAGCCGCCCCAGACCACGACCGGCGCGGCCAGGGTCAGCGACAGCCACTGCCAGCCGTCGACCTGCAGGGCCGGGACCATGGCCACGAGCACCACCGGGACCGTGAGCAGCGCCGAGACCAGCAGCCGCTGGCGCAGCACGTCGAGCTCCGGGTCGCGCGCGTCCGCCTCCAGCGCGGTGGGCTCGGTGGCCTCGGTGGTGGGCAGGGTGGCGCCGTAGCCCGCGGCGGCCACCGTCGCCAGCAGGTCCTCGGCGCTCACGGTCTCGGGGTAGGTCACCCGCGCCCGCTCGGTCGCGTAGTTGACGCTCGCGGTGACGCCGTCGAGCTTGTTGAGCTTGCGCTCGATGCGGTTCGCGCACGAGGCGCAGGTCATGCCGGTGATGTCGAGCTCGGTGGTGAGCTCGGGGTGGACGTCAGTGGTCATCGACGCTCACCGTGAAGCTCGCCGTGTGCACGGTCCCGGCGTGCTGGAAGTCCAGGAAGAGGCGGTAGCGACCCGGCGAGGGGAAGGAGGTCCGGAACGCGACCTCCGGCCCGGCGCCGCCGTCGTCCTCGGGGTGGACGTGCAGGTAGCCGAGGTCGCCGTCGCGCAGGGCGACCAGGTGGCCGTGCGCGCCGAGGTAGGGCTCCAGGTCGCTCACCGGCACGCCGCCGCGCGAGACGGTCGCGGTCAGCACGGTCTCGACGTGGTCCCCCACGTCGCCGGCCAGGGTGACGTCGTAGCCGTCGACCGAGGCGGTGCGACGGTCCGCGCCGAGCGGCTCGGGCGCGAAGTCGCCGGGGACCAGCAGGTCGGTGCCGAGGACGGTCTTCTCACCACCGGCCGGCACGAAGTCGGCCACCACGCGCCACGCGCCCGGGGTGAGCTCCACCCCGTCGACGCTCCACTCGCCGGTGTCGGCGTCCAGCGTCGGGTGCACGTGCTGGAAGCCGGTCAGGTCGCGCCGCACCACGACGAGGTGCAGGTCGCGCTCGTGCTGCTCGTCGTACGCCGTGAGCGGGGCTCCGTCCGCACCGGTGATCGTGAAGGCGATCCGCTGCGGGCCGGGGGCGGCCTCGGCGGCGTCCAGCGCCAGGGTCCAGCCGTCTGCCGATGCCGCCAGGCCACCGACGTCGTGGCCGCTCGAGCCCATCCCGGGCATCGCGCCCATGTCGTCGTGCTCCGCTGCGGCGGCCGGGTCCGAGCCCACCGGGCCGACGACCCGGCCGACGCCGAGGGCCAGCGCGAACAGCGCCGCGCAGCCCGCGACGTACGCCACGAGCCGGGTCACGGTGCTCACGCCAGCGAGTAGCCGGCCTCCGCGACGGCGGCGGCGACCGCCGCGCGGTCGAGGGGCTCGGCGCTGGTCACGGTGACGCGTCCGGAGACGTGGTCGGCGCTGACGCCTCGGACGCCGGCGAGCTCGCCGACCTCCTCCTGGACCGACATCTCGCAGTGGCCGCAGGTCATGCCGACGACGTCGAAGGTCTCCTCGTGGGCCGCGGGCTGCGTCATGAGCGCACCAGCCGGGTGATGGCGTCCACGGCCTCGGTCACCTTCTGGCGGCCCTCCTGCTCGCCGGCGCGGGCGGCGTCGACGACGCAGTGGTTCATGTGGTCCTCCAGCAGGCTCAGCGAGACCGCCTGGAGCGCCTTGGTCACCGCGGCGACCTGGGTCAGGACGTCGATGCAGTAGGTGTCCTCGTCGACCATCCGCTGCAGGCCGCGGGTCTGGCCCTCGATGCGGCGCAGCCGCTTGAGGACGTCGTCCTTGCGGTGCGCGTAGCCGTGCGTGCTCGCTTCCATGTGTCTACCGTACCCCCCTAGGGTATGAAGACAAGGGCGCACGCGAACGCCGCCGAGCGGGACGAGCTCAGCGGACCCCGAGGATCCGGTCGATCTCCGCGGTGGAGAGGTGCTCGTCGGCCTCGCTGGCCGCGATGATGAGGTTGGTGGTCAGCTCCACCTCGCCCAGGAGATCGGCGTCCTCGAGCGTCACGTCGAACTGGTCGTGCACGCGCGGACTCCTCTCGGACTGGGGCGACTGCCTACGGGTAGGGGTACCCCCAGACGCCCCGTGACACCCAGCGTAGTGCGCGCCACCCGGAACCCGCAGTGGTCAAAACGGGTGGCGCGGTGGCCCAGATGGACCACCCGAACGCAGCACGAGGCCCCACCCGTCGGGTGGAGCCTCGTGACTGTGTCGTCCAGGATCAGAGAGGACGGACGTTCTCCGCCTGCGGGCCCTTGGGGCCCTGGGTGACGTCGAACTCGACCTTCTGGTTCTCGTCGAGGGACTTGTAACCCTGCGACTGGATCGCCGAGTAGTGCACGAAGACGTCGTCGCCGCCGTCCTCCTGCGCAATGAAGCCGAAACCCTTCTCGGCGTTGAACCACTTCACGGTGCCCTGAGCCATTGCTCGATTACTCCTTAGTCGGGGCGTGAGGCCGTCACTTCAACGGCCCCGCAATTGATGCGGTGACTCGCCGCTCCCGACCCGCAGGAACTCCTACAAGCAGAAACGCCGTTGGTCCCAAAACCCCACCGGCGTCAGACCAGCTGGATGTTGCACCTCTTGCTGCTGCAGACAGTACCAAGGGATGTCGACGCGAGCACCAGTCGCGGCGTCTTCCTGGGACGAGCCCGGCGCCGCGGCGGCGACGATGCCGGGACCACCGCGCCGTGACGGCCTGGCGACTCGGCGCCGCCGGCGTACCGCCGCCCCATCCGTTGTCACCGTTCTGTGGATTTGGCGTGGCGCCGTTGTGGATCCGGTCTGGACATGTCCACACACCGAGCGTCTCGTGAGTCACAGGAGGCAACTCCTGTCCCGAAACAGTCGTACGAACGACCTAGTCACATCGGGCCATGGGGGTGCCGATCCACTGATCATCAACAGGAGGGGGTTACTCACCGTTACCGAACGGCCAACCTTGTGGTCGTGACCTTCCCCCGAGGTCACAGACCCCCCCGGTCCGCAGGACGTGAACCCCCAGCCGTACCCCCGACGGCTCGCGTCTGCGGATCCCGACCCCCGAGATGGATGGCCCCTGATGTCCAAGCTCCTCAGCACCTGCACCCGCATCGCGGTCCTCGCGGTCGCCGCGGCCGGCGCCACCGTGGCGCTCCCCCAAGCCGAGGCCCACGCCGCGGGCGGTACGACGTACTACGTCTCGCCCAACGGCAACGACGCCGCCGCCGGCACCTCCCCCGGCTCCGCGATCCGCTCCGTCGGTCGCGCCTCGGGCCTCAACCTCGGCCCCGGCGACTCGGTCCTGTTCCAGCGCGGCGCGACGTTCTCCGGCAAGCTCGCGGTCTGGAAGTCCGGCGCGGCCGGCAACCCGATCACGATCGGTGCCTACGGCGACGGCGCCCGTCCGGTCTTCACCGGCGACTGCCTCGAGGTCGGCGGCTCCTACATCACGATGACCGACTTCACCGTGTCGGGCTGCTCCACCAACGGCATCTGGACCAACGGCACCGGCAACGTGATCACCGGCATCGAGGCCACGCACAACATCCACGGCATCGACGTCGCCGAGCAGGCCAAGAACACCAAGGTCCTGCGCAACTACCTGCACAACAACGACCGGATGGCGCCGAACACGCCCGGCCCGTTCGACGACTACGGCGCCGTCGGCGTCGTCGTCCAGGGCGACAACACCGAGGTCGCCTACAACACCATCACCGACAACTGGGCGCCCTCGGCCGACTTCGGCACCGACGGCTCCGCGGTCGAGATCTACGGCGGCATCGGCTCGCTGGTCCACCACAACGTGGCCTCGAACAACCGGACCTTCACCGAGCTGGGCAACAACCGCTCCGCGGACACGACGTTCGCCTACAACCAGGTCACCTCCGACCTCAAGGACACCGAGTTCCTCATCACCCGCGGTGACGCCGACTACTTCGGCCCGGTGCGCGGCACCGTGGCGGTCAACAACACCGTCAAGCTCACCGGCTCGAACTCGCTCGGCTTCTCCTGCTACGCCGGCTGCACCCCCGGCTACTTCGCCCTCTACAACAACGTGCTCGACGTGGCCGGCCGCATCGGCTACCTCGAGGGCTCGATGAACGGCGGCAACAACGTCTACTGGCGCGGCCAGATGGCCGGCCTGAAGCTGATGCCGGGCGACCGCTACACCGACCCGATGTGGAAGGACGGCGAGCTCGTCCCCGGTCCGGGCTCCCCCCCTCGTCGACAGCGGCGTCTCGGGCTCGATGAAGACCGACCTCGACGGCACCAAGGTCGGCGTGGACGGCAACGGCGACGGCCGCAAGGGCACCGACATCGGCGCCTACGAGAAGCCCGGCAAGGGCAAGGGCAAGGCCAAGGGCAAGGGCAAGGGCCACCACGGCAAGGGCCACAAGGGTCACAAGGGCGGCAAGAAGGACGGCAAGAAGAACGGCCACAAGCACCACGGCAAGGGCCACGAGAACGGCGGCAAGCACCACCACGGCGCCAAGGCCCACCAGGGGCACCACACCAAGGGTCGCCTCTCCTGAGAACCCAGCCCGGGGGACCCCAAGGGGTCGGGGTTCCCCGGGCTCGGCTGGGAGTCTGACTCCCGGCCACGCGGAGGCCTCCGCTTCCGCACCGGATCCCGTCTCCTGCCTCCGGCCCGGGGGTGGCAGGAGCCGGGATCCGCAGGCGCTCCGGTCCAGGGGGACCGGAGCGCTTCTGCGTGCGGGGGTGCGCGGCCGTAGGCTCGGCCGCAGCAGGGGCCCTTAGCTCAGTTGGTAGAGCGTCGGACTTTTAATCCGCTGGTCGTCGGTTCGAGCCCGACAGGGCCTACCAGGAACCGCGCGGACCAGACGTCAGTGATCGCCCTGGCGAGGCTGGTCGTCGGCCGGGGCCAGCACGATGTCGAAGCGGACGCTCGACCAGTCGCGACCGCCGAGGTCGCGGCCGTCGGGGGTGGGCTCGTCGGCCGGGTGCGGGTTGAAGTCCTTGACCAGCGACTCCTTGACCCCGAACACGCTGTCGCGGTCGAGCAGCTCGTCGCCGCGCACGAAGATGTGGGTGACCAGCGTGCGCAGCCCGGGTGCGGTGACCATGAAGTGCAGGTGGGCGGCCCGCATCGGGGAGCGGCCAGTGGCGGCCAGCATCCGCCCGACCGGCCCGTCGTGCGGGATGGGGTACGGCGTGGGCGTGACCGCCCAGAACCGGAACTCGCCCTCGGGTCCGCTCGTGAGCCAGGCGCGCCCGGCGGTCCGGTCGTCGACGTACTGCACGTCGTAGAAGCCGTCCTCGTCGGCCTCCCACACCTCGATGCGGGCGCCGGGGACGGGCCGGCCGTCGGTGTCGCGGACGGTGCCCTCGACCCAGCAGGGCTGGCCGGACGCGCCGCCCGCGATGTCGCCGCCGAGCTCGACCTCGGGGGCGTCGTCGACGAAGAACGGACCGAACACCGTGGCCTCGGTGGCGTCGGCGTAGGCCTCGTTGTTGATGGCGATGGTCTGCATCGAGGCGCCGAGGGTGTCGGAGAGCAGGATGAACTCGTGCCGCCGGTCGTCGGTGAGGTGGCCGACCGCGGTCAGGAAGTCGATGCCCTGCTTCCACTCCTGCTCGCTCAGGCGGACCTCACGCAGGAAGCCGTGCAGGTGGCGGACCAGCGAGCCGAGCACTGTCCGCAGCCGCTCGTCCTCCGCACCGGCGAAGGAGTCCACGACGCGCTGGACCAGCTCCTCCTCACGCGCGACCTGTTCGTCGGGGAGGTGGGTCGTGCTCATCGGGGCTCGGCTCCTTCCCAGGCGTCGTGCAGCAGTCGGGTGAGGTCGTCGGCGGTGACCGCGACGGGGTTGCTCTCGGGTACGACGGGCAGGACGGCCTGGACGGCGTCCGCGACCTGGTCCTCCCGGAAGCCGACGTCGCGCAGGGCGCGGGGCGCGTCGAGCCGGCGGCGCAGCGCCTGCAGGCCCTCCAGGCCGGTGGCGGTGCCGAACGCCGCGGCGATGCGGGCGTCCGCCTCAGGGGCGCCGGGCGCGTTGAGGGCGAGCACGTAGGGCAGCACGATGGCGTGCGTCGGGGCGTGGGGCAGGTCGTAGCGACCGCCGAGCACGTGGCAGATCTTGTGGTGCAGCCCGGAGCCGGCCGAGGCGAACGCGACCGCCGAGAGGTAGGCGCCGTAGAGCGTCTGCTCGCGTCCCTCGAGCCCGCCGGGGTCGGCGACGACCCGCGGCAGCCCGGCGGCCAGGGCCCGGATGCCCTCGCCGGCCATCGCCTGGTCGATGGGGTCGGTGCGCGGCGCCCACATCGAGTCCACGCAGTGCGCGAGGGCGTTGAGCCCCGAGGCCACGCTCAGGTCGACGGGCAGCGAGAGGGTGAGCGTCGCGTCGTAGACCACGCAGCGCGGGAGCACGCGGGCGTCGACGCCGGTGGTCTTGGTCGCGCCCTCGGTCAGCCCCCAGACGTTCGTGGCCTCCGAGCCGGCGTACGTCGTGGGGACGGCGACGACGGGGAGCCCCGTCTCCAGGGCCACGGCCTTGGCCAGGCCGGTGGTCGACCCGCCGCCGACGCTGACGACCAGGTCGACGTGGTGCTCGCGCGCCGCGGCCCGGGCCCGCTCGGCGACCGGGACGGGCACGTGCATGACGACCTCGTCGTGGACCAGCGCCACCGGCAGCCCGTCGGTGACCCGCCGGGCCAGGTCGGCCTCGGCCGCGGAGGCGATGACCATCACCCGCGAGGCGCCGACGTCCGCGACCTCGGCGGCCAGCGCCTGCGCCGCCGCCCCGCTGGCGAAGCGGACGCGCTGCGGCAGCGTCTCGTGGTCGAAGCGCCAGCTCATGCGCGGCCCAGCACCCGCGCGAGCGCATCGCGCAGCGCGGTCTCGGGATCGTCGGGCAGGGCGTGCGAGCGCCAGGCGACGTGCTTGTCGGGGCGGACCAGCAGCGCCCCGCTCTCCTCGACCTCGCGCAGCTTGGCCCAGTCGTAGTACAGGTCGGTGACCTCACGGCCCGGGCCGATCACCACGGTCTCGACCGGCACCCCGAGCTCGGCGCCCACCGCCGCGGCCGCCGCCGCCCAGGCCTCGCCGGCGACGCCGGTGAGGACCGTGAACCGGTCGTACGGCGCGAGGTCGAGCATGGCCAGCTTCGTGCGGTTGTCGCCGACCCAGGCGTGCGGCAGGTGCGAGCC
Source organism: Nocardioides anomalus (assembly GCF_011046535.1). NCBI lineage: Bacteria > Bacillati > Actinomycetota > Actinomycetes > Propionibacteriales > Nocardioidaceae > Nocardioides > Nocardioides anomalus. The sequence goes on from NZ_CP049257.1 coordinate 3,951,723, forward strand.
CGGCACGGTCGAGGGCGTGTAGTAGAGCTCGGGGTCCCGGGTCGGATCGGGCCGGCTGCTGCCGTCGGGCACCACCGCGTCGGACTCGTAGAACTGGCCCAGCTCGACGCCGTGGGCGTTGAACTCGTAGTTCTTCAGCTGCATCGCCTTGACCAGCGCGGCCCGCTTGGCCGCACCCTCGGGGGTGTTGGCCTTGCGCTCCTCGATCGCCGCGACCATCTCCTCCTCGGTCTCGGCCTCGGTGACGCCGAGCGCGACGAACAGGTCGACGAACTCGCGGCTCGACTTGTTGGCGCGGGTGACGATCTGGCGCGCCACCGGGGCGCGCTCGGCGGAGTAGGTCTCCAGCAGCGACGGTGCGGCCTGGCCGCGGAGCACCGCCGCCAGCTTCCAGGCCAGGTTGTAGGAGTCCTGCACCGAGGTGTTGGAGCCCAGGCCGTTGCTCGGCGGGTGCCGGTGCACGGCGTCCCCGGCGCAGAAGACGCGGCCCTGCTGCAGGTGGGTCGCGAACATCTCGTTGTTGCCCCACAGCGACGTCCCGGTGATCTCGACCTCGAGGTCGGGCATCCCGAGCAGGTTGCGCACGATCTGGGTGGCGGCGGCCTCGTCGACGGTGGGCGGGGCCTCGTTGATGTCGTAGCCCCACACGATGAGCCACTCGTTCCAGGGCCGGATCATCCGCACCAGGCCGGCGCCGATGCCGCCGACGTTCGACCCGGGCTGGACGACCCAGTAGAGGACCGAGGGGCGGTGGTCGCAGTAGGCGCTGATGTCGGCCTTGAAGGTGATGTTCATCGAGCCGGCGATGTCCATCTGGCCCTCGTAGGGCAGGTCGATGTCCGCGGCCACCTTGGACCGCGCGCCGTCGGCGCCGATGAGGTACTTCGCGCGGATGGTGTACTCCTGACCGGTCAGCCGGTCGAGCACCTGCACGTCCACGCCGTCGGCGTCCTGGGTGTGCGAGAGGTACTCGGTGGAGAAGCGCGACTGCGCCCCTCGCGCGGTGGCGTTGCGGACCAGGATCGGCTCGAGGTAGGTCTGCGGGATGTCGACGATGAGCGACGGCGAGGCGAGCCGGTAGTCGCCCTCCCGGTCGGGGCGCGTCCCCCAGGTGTGGATGCGGCCGATCTCCTCGCCGGCGAGGGACGTGCAGAACACAGTGTCGCCGACCAGCTCGTGCGGCGTCGCGTCGGCGAGCACCTGCTCCTCGATGCCCATGTCGCGGAAGATCTCCATGGCCCGCTGGTTGGTGATGTGGGCCCGCGGGGTGTTCGCGGTCCAGCGGTACTTGGTGATCATGATGGTCGGGACGCCGAGGGTCGCGAGGTAGAGCGCCGCCGACGCGCCGGCCGGACCGGAGCCGACGATGAGGACGTCGGTCTCGACGGTGGCCGAGGTCGGGAGCTCGGTCTCCTTCTGGCCGTCATCGAACGAGGGCATCTGCGCCGCCTTCCTCCGCCGGCCCGGCGCCGACGTACGTCGTCCAGTGTTCGTCGCGCACGGTGGGCCGTCGACGGTGTGACGACCATCTCGGCGGGAAGCGGCAAGCGTGGCCGATCCACGCACCTCCCGTGGAGCCTCCGCGTCAGACCAGCGGCACCGAGCGGGCCGCGGCCGCGCGGCGGCGCACGTCGCTCGCGCGCTCGCCGTAGTGGGCGGTGAAGGCTCCGGAGAAGTGCGCCGAGGAGGTGAAGCCGCAGTGGTGGGCGACCTCCGCGACACTCATCGACGCCGCGGCCGGCTTGCGCAGCAGCGCGTGGGCGGCCTCGAGCCGGCGGGTCAGGACGTACTTGGGGAACGACGTCCCGGCCTGCGCGAAGACCCGCGACAGGTGCCGGGTGCTGATCCCGACCGCGGCCGCCACCTGCGCCGCGGACAGTCCGGCGTCGCCGAGGTGGTGCTCCACGAAGCTCTGCGCCGCGCTGCGGTGCGCGGCGCCGAGGTCGGCGTCGCCGACGCGGCCGGTCAGCGCGGCGACCAGCTCGAGCAGCGTCGCCTCGTCGGCCGGGGCCGCGTCCTCGTCACGCACCGCGCGGCCGATCTGGCGGGCCAGCGTGTGGGCGTATGAGTTGGTGCCGGCCGCGAACGCCACCACGCGCGGGCTGTCGACGTGCTCGATCCCGGTGCTCTCGGCGAAGACCGCACGCGGGATCTTGAGGACCAGCTCCTCCAGGCCCCGGGAGAAGCCGCGCATGAAGGGCCGGTCCGCGTCGCAGACCAGCAGCTGTCCCGGCTGGACGATCCGGACGCCGTCGTCGTGGTAGAAGAACGCCTCGCCGGCCAGGCTGAAGAACAGCGCCACGGACTCCGCGGGGCGGTGGGTGACCATGTCGCGGTCGCGCTCCACGACGTGCGAGCTGCCGCGGACCCGGGCCAGGTGCACCCGCTCGAGCTGGACGTTGATCTCGGTCGCCTCGAGGACGCCGGCGTCGAGCGTGCGGCACCTGAGCCCGATCAGGGCGTCGGCGTTGTGGCTCTCCCACAGCTCGACCCGCTGGGCCTCGGGCAGGCCGACGGTCGAGAAGGCGACCGGTCCGGCCCGGTCCCGTCCCCCCGACGTGACCTGCGTCATGTCCACAGACTAACGGCCCCGCACCCGGTGCCCCACGGGGAAGAGCTGGACCCGACCGCGGGTGAGGGCACCCCACAGGCCGCGCGGAGCCAGCAGCACCACGAGGATCGCCACCGCGCCGAGCGCGATGAGGTACCACGTGCCCTGGTCGGCCAGCTGCTGCTGGAGGACGAAGAAGATCACCGCGCCCAGCACCGGACCCTCGATGGTCCCGAGCCCGCCGATGACCACGATGAACACCATGAAGGCGCTGTACTGCACCGAGTAGATGGAGTCCGGGCTGACCCGCAACGTGTTGAGGGCGATGAGCGCGCCGGCCAGTCCGGCACCGGCCGACGCGGCGACGTAGACGAGCCGCTGCGAGCGGCGTACGGCGACACCGAGGCTGGACGCCGCCTTGACGTCGTCGCGGATGGCGGTGAGTCCGAGGCCGGTGCGCGAGCGCATCAGCAGGTAGGTCAGCACCACCACGGCGACGGCGAGCGCCAGCCCGATCCAGTAGACGGTGGCCACGCGGGTGACCCGGTCGACCCCGCGGAACGCGGTGAGCGAGAGCCCCGAACCGCCGCCCAGCGCGTCGACCTGGGTGGTGAGCAGCTTGAAGACCTCGGCCACGACCCACGTGCCGATCGCGAAGTAGCCGCCGACGAGCCGGAAGACCAGGAACGACGTGACCAGGGCGAGCAGGCCGCACACGACGGCGGCGGCCAGGAGGGCACCCACGATCGGCAGCCCGACGCGGTCGGAGAGGTAGACGACGCCGTAGCCGCCGGCGCCGATGAAGGCCTGCTGGCCGATGGAGACCAGGCCGCCGTAGCCGGCCAGCAGGTTCCAGGTCGTGGCCAGGATGATCAGCGCGAACAGCCCGACGAGCTGGGACAGCGTCCCGAGCGAGACGTGGTAGGGCACCCACAGGGCCAGCACGAGGACGCCGGCGACGAGCACCGCCGAGCCGATCCAGGAGCGGCCGCTGCCCCGGGTGACGTGCGGGTCGGCGGTGGCCGTGGGCGCGGTCGGGACGGTCGTCATGCGGTCACCATCCGGGGCAGCAGGCCGGTCGGCCGGAAGGCCAGCACGGCGAGGAACACCAGGTGGCCGGCCAGCACGCCGTACGCCGGCTCGACCTGCGCGCCGACGGTCTGGGCGACCCCGAGGACGAGGCCCCCGAGGAAGGTCCCCCACAGCGAGCCGAGGCCACCGATGATGACCGCCTCGAAGGCGAAGATGAGGACCAGGTCGCCGTACCCGGGCGTGAACTGCGTGGCCATGCCCAGGAAGCCACCGGCCACGGCCACGCTCGCGACGGCGATCGCCGTGGCCAGTGCGTAGACGTGCCGGTCGTCGATGCCCATGAGCCGGGCCGCGCCGGGGTCGTCGCTCGTCGCACGCATGGCCCGGCCGGTGGCGGTGCGGGCCAGGAACACCTGGATGAGCCCGACGACCGCGAGCGCCACAGCGAAGGTCAGCAGCGAGAAGACGCCGACCGACAGCCCGTCGGCGAGGCGGACGCTGGCGGTGCCGATCGAGCCGACGGGGATGCTGCGCGAGTTGGCCGTGGCCGCCTCCTGCAGCGCGTTGACCGCGATCACCGCGAGCCCGAAGGTGACCAGCAGGGGCGCGAGCTCACCACGACCGAGCGCGTGGTTGAGCAGCCCGCGCTGGAGCACGTAGCCGACGGCGGCGAAGACCACCACGGCGACGGCCAGGCCCAGCCACACCGGCAGCGCGGTGTGCTCGGTCAGCCACAGGGTGAGGTACGCCGCGGCGACGGCCAGCGCGCCGTGCGCCAGGTTGACGATGCGCATGACTCCGAAGACGAGGGACAGCCCACAGGCCAGCAGGGCGTACTGCCCACCGAGCAGCACCCCCTGCACCACCGCGTTGAGCCAGCTCACGAGGCCTCCTCCAGGCCGAAGTACGCCGCGGCCACCTGCTCGCGCGTGACCGAGCCGACCGGGGCCTCGAGCGCCGTGCGGCCCTCCAGCAAGCACTGGACCCGGTCCGCCACGGCCAGCGCCTGGCCGAGGTCCTGCTCGACCACGAGCACCGTGGTGCCGCGCTCGGCGATCCGCGGCAGAGCGCGGTAGATGTCCTGCACCACCACGGGCGCGAGGCCGAGCGAGACCTCGTCGAGCAGCAGCAGCCGCGGGTTGGCCATCAGCGCGCGACCGATCGCGGTGGCCTGCTGCTCGCCACCCGACAGGTGCGCCCCGGTGCGGCTGCGCCGGTCCTCGAGCAGCGGGAAGGCCTCGTAGACCGCGGCCAGGTCCCACTCACCCGGTCGGCGCCGGTAGCCGCCGACGAGCAGGTTCTCCTCGACGGTGAGGGACCGGAAGACGCGACGTCCCTCGGGCACCAGCGAGATGCCGAGCCGGACCCGCTTGTGGTCGGGCACGCCCGCGACGTCGCGACCGGCGAAGCGGACCGCGCCCGCCGTCGGTCGCAGCACCCCCGCGATGGTCTTGAGCAGCGTGGACTTCCCGGCGCCGTTCGCGCCGACGACCGCGAGCGTCTCGCCCTCGTCCACCCGGAGGTCGAGCTGCCAGAGGGCCTGGAGCTCGCCGTAGTGGGCGTCGACGCCCTCCAGCTCGAGCAGGCTCACCGGCGGGCCTCCCCCGGCTCGGTCTCGGCCTCGGGCGCCTCCGGGACGCTGCCGAGGTAGACCTCGACGACCTCGGGGCTGCGCATCACCTCGTGCGGATCCCCGGTGGCCACGACGACCCCGGTGGCCAGGCACATCAGCCGGTCGACCACCTGCAGGAGTGCGTGCACGATGTGCTCGATCCAGACCACGCCGAGGCCGGCCGCACGCAGGTCGCCGATGAGGGCGACGAGCTGCGGGAGCTCGGCCTCGGTCAGCCCGCCCGCGATCTCGTCGAGCAGCACCAGCCGGGGCTGGGTGGCCAGCGCCCGCGCCAGCTCGAGCCGCTTGCGGTCCAGCAGGCGCAGCGCACCGGCGTCGGTGTTCAGCACGTGGGTCAGCCCGGCGGTCTCCACCGCCGCCACCGCCGCGCGGTGCGCCTCCCTGCCCCGCTTGCCGCCGGCGAAGCTCGCCCCGACGAGCACGTTCTCGAAGACGGTCAGGCCAGCGAACGGCCGTGGCACCTGGTAGGTCCGCCCGATCCCCCGCCGGCTGCGCTGGGCGGCGCCGAGCGCGGTCACGTCCTCACCGTCGAGCAGGACCGCGCCGGCGTCGGGCCGCTGGGTGCCGTTGACCAGGTCGAGCATCGTCGACTTGCCGGCACCGTTGGGCCCGACCACCCCGAGCACCTCACCGGCAGCGACGTGGAAGGAGACGTCGGTCGCCGTGACCACCCGGCCGAACCGCTTGGAGACGCCTCGCACCGCGAGGAGCTCGGCGGCGGCAGCACCGCTCACGGGAGCGGCTCGACCTCGCCGGCCACCGGGACCTCCGGAGCCAGCACGTTGGACACCACGACCAGGTCGAACGGGTGGTCCCCACCGTCGGTGAGCCGCCACTGACCACCGGCGAGCGGCGTCTTCGCGACGTACGGCGGCACGCTGTCGTCCTGGCCCCAGGCGATGTCCCCGACCACCGTCGAGACCTCCAGCGTCGAGAGCGCCTGGGTGATGTCCTCGGGGTCGGTCGAGCCGGCCTTCTGGACCGCCGCAGCGGTGACCTCGAACAGCGCGTGGGCGAAGCCGAGGGGCTGGGTCCACTGCTGCCCGGTCCCCTCCTCGTAGGCGTCGGCGAGCTCCTGCGCGGACTGGCCGGTCAGCGAGCTGGTGTACGGCGCGGTGGGGGTCCACCAGACCTCGGTGGACAGCTCGTCGGCGATGTCGCCGAGCGCCTCCACGGCCGAGGGGAACAGCAGCGCCTTGCCGATGGTCGCGACCTTGGGCGAGTACCCCTGCTGCTTGGCCTGCTTCCAGAACGTCGTGAAGTCCGGCGGGATCGGGACCCCGAGCAGCACGTCCTTGCCCTGGTACGCCGAGAGCTGCGCGGAGAAGTCCTTGGTGCCGTTGGTGTAGAGCCCCGGGTTGTCGATGCTGACGCCACTGTCGGCGGTCAGGTCGGGGAAGTTGGCGCTCCAGGCCTGGCCGTCGGGGTCGTTCGGGAACAGCCCGCCGGCCTCGCCGTTGTTGGGCACCTTGCTCCAGATGTCGGCGTACACCTGGGCGACGTCCTCGAGGCCCCAGAAGAAGTGGTAGCTGTACTTCAGGTCCGCGGGCGCGCTGCCGTCGCGGATCGCGAACGGCTGCCACGGCGCGACGGTCGTGATGCACGGGATCGAGTTGGCCTCGCACTGCTCGGAGACCGGGTCGACGATGTCGGGTGTCCCGGAGGAGACGATCACGTCCACCCCGTCGCTGTTGATGAGGTCGGCGGCCACCTCGCCGGCGCGCGTGGAGTCGCTCTGCGCGTCCTTGCTGATGATCTCGACGTCCCAGTCCTCGCCGCCGACCTCGAGCGGGTTGTCGGCGAAGTACGCCTTCATCTGGTCCACCACGAACGCGTTGGCCTCGCCGAACGGCGCCAGCGCTCCGGTGTCGGTCGAGACGAAGCCGATGGTGAGCGTGGTGTTGCCGCCACCGCCCCCGCCGCCCTCGTCGTCCCCGCCGATGCTGCCGGAGCAGGCCGCCAGGGCCAGGGTCAGCGCCGCGGCGCCGGCTGCGATGGTCCTCGGTGTCCTCATGTCGCCTCCTCGACGAGGCCGCAGGCGCGGCCCGTGCCGCCATCGTGGAGGCGTGCTGTGACCGTCGTCACCGGCGGGCGCGGCTCTGGTCCGAAATGGAGAGCCGTGGCCGATCCGCGGACCTGCGGCGCGTGCGGACGCGCCGAGAGGTCAGTGCCGCACGAGGTACGCCGACGGGCCGAGCGGCTCACCCGTCGGGTCGGCCAGCCAGGCGGCCATGGCCTCGGGCTCGCGACCCTCGAGCTCGTCGAGCAGGGCCGCACGGAGCCCGGCCACGCGGGCCTTCGAAGCGGGCGTGCGGGCTCCGGCGAGGGCCGCGGCGCTCTTGCGCCACAGCGCGCAGAGCTGCGGCGTGGACAACCGGTCGAACGGCACGTGGACCAACCCGAGAAGAAGAGACGACTGTCCCACCACGGTACGCCGGACGGCGGGCGCCGCGAAACCGTCAGCGCGCGTGGTCGAGGCGGAGCCCGAAGATGGTGGTGTCGTCGTCACCGGTGCCGGGCAGGCCCGCGAGGAGCTGGTCGACGAGCTCGTCGACGCTGCCCGGGCGGGCCTGGAAGCCGGCGCGGCGCAGCCGCTCGAGGGCGCTCGTCACGTCGTCGTCACGGCGCTCGACCAGGCCGTCGGTGTAGAGGAGCACCGTGTCGCCGGAGCGCAGGTCGACCGAGGTGGGGGTGCTCTCGCCGGCGCCGACGCCCAGGAGGGGGCGGCTCTGCACGGGCAGCTCGGCGATGGTGCCGTCGGCGCGCACGAGCAGCGGCGGCGGGTGACCGGCGGAGCAGATCTCGATGGTGGCGGCGGCGGGGTCGACGACGGCGACCACGGCGGTGGCGACCTGCTCGGGCAGGAGGTCGACGACGAGGGAGTCGAGGAGGTCGAGGGACTCACAGGCGGAGGCGCCGCCGTGCATGTGCGCGCGCAGCGCGGCGCGGACCTGGGTCATGGCCCCCACGGCGGAGACCCCGTGCCCGGCCACGTCGCCGACGACGAAGGCGATCCGGCCGCCGTCGAGCTTGAGGGCGTCCCACCAGTCGCCGCCGAGGCGGTAGGAGGAGGCCGACTCGTAGCGGACGGCGACGTCCATGCCGTCGAGGTGCGGGGCGTCGGAGGCCAGCACCGTGCGCTGCAGCGACTCGGCCACCGCGATCTGCTCGCGCGAGCGCTGGAGCAGCACGGCGTTCATGAAGGTGCGCAGCGAGCGCACCACGTCGAGCTCCCACTCCGCCCACGGCTGGCTGTGCCCGCGCACGACCTCGCGCCACAGGTCGAAGGACTTGCGTGGCGACAGCCGCACCTCCTGACCCTCGGCGGCGTAGAGCTCCTTGTTGCGGGGGTCGCCACCCCAGTCGACGATCTCGGGGAGCTCCGGGCGCAGCCAGAGGATCCAGGAGTCGTCGGAGGAGCCGATGCCGAGCGCGCCGGCCGCCACGTCGGCGACCAGGCCCAGGGCGCGGTCGACCTCGGGGAGCGAGTCGCTGGCCACCGGCTCGCCGTACGGCGGGGTGAGCAGCTTGTCGGCGATGCGCCGCAGCGCGCTCTCGTCGGGGACGTCGCCACGCGTGCTGATCTCGTCGCCGTAGCAGATCGCGATGCCGGAGGCGCGGACCAGGTCGAGCACCTCGGGATCGTCGATCAGCTGCGTGAGCGGGGCCTCGTCGGAGGCCGAGACGCGCGCGGAGATCCGCGAGAGCGTGCCCTGCACGGCGAGGGCGTCCTCGCGGGCCTCGGCGCGCTCGAGCTCGGCGATCTGGGAGGAGGTGACCTGGCCGAGGAACTCCGCGGCCGAGCGGGCGTCGCGGCTGGGCCGGTGCGGGCCGGAGTAGTGGTGGCAGGCCACCAGGCCCCAGAGCTCGCCGTCGATGACGATCGAGACCGACATCGAGGCGGTGACGCCCATGTTGGAGAGGTACTCCAGGTGGATCGGTGAGACGCTGCGCAGCGTGGAGTGCGTGAGGTCCAGCGGCGCGCCCGTGTCCGGGTCCAGGACCGGGTCGAGGTGCACCGGCTGGTAGCGGACGTCGGCGATGAGCCGGGTCCAGTTCACGGTGTACATCCGGCGCGCCTGGGCCGGGATGTCGCTGGCCGGGTAGTGCAGCCCGAGGAAGGGGTTGAGGTCGTCGCGCCGCTCCTCGGCGACGACCTCGCCGTTCCAGTTGCGGTCGAAGCGGTAGACCATCACCCGGTCGAACTCGGTCAGCTGCCGGATCTCGACGGCGAGCTGGGCCAGCAGCCCGTCGACCCGCTGCCACGCGGCCAGCCGCGCCATCGCCGAGCGCGCCGACTGGTAGGACAGCAACGTCGAGCGCGGGCGGCCCAGCGACTCGATCTCCACCACCACCCGACCGCCGGAGCGGTGCATGGTGATGTCGACCTCCTCACCGGCCAGCACACCGCCGAGCTCGCCGGGCAGGGTGAGGACGAGGGGCTCGGCGGGGGTCCAGTCGGCGATCCGCTCGGCGACCGCCTCGGCGGCACTGCGGCCGAGCAGGGCGTAGAGGTCGGCGCCCAGGGCTTGCTCGTGCGCGGTGCCGAGCAGCAGGCCGACGTTCACCGACGCCATGGCCACGCGCTGGTCCTCGTCGAGGGCCAGGAGGACGCCGTGCGGCTGGATCGCGCCGGGCACGTGGATCGGCTCGCGGTCGCACGTGGACAGGTCCACCTCGACGTACGCGGGGGTGTGCGAGGCGCCCGAGGTCACGCGGCACTCTAACCCGCGTACGCCGTAAGGCGAGGTCAGGCGCGGTGCGTGGCCTCCCCGGGGCCCGCGACGGACGCGCAGGGACCCCAGCCGGCCCCGGACCCCCGCCACCTGGCCAACCACCCCGGCGAGCCATAGACGAGAACACGTTCTAGTTGGCAGAGTGTCGCCGATCACACCGACGTCCCGCAACGACGCGGCGTGGTCCGAGGGGCACATCCGGGTGAGGGAAACGGAGAGGGACACACATGAGGACCGTGCGCACACGCACCCGGGGGCTCGCCGCGGCGAGCGCGACGATGCTGCTGCTGGGCCTCGCGGCCTGCGGTGGGTCGGACAGCGACAGTGACAGCGACGCCCAGGCGTCCCAGGACCCCGACGTCACCTTCACCGGCGACCCGGTCAAGGTGATGACGCTGACGGCGTACGACACCGACACCCTCAACGTGAAGGCGATCCTCGACATCGCCCAGGGCGCGGTCACCCAGATCAACAACGCCGGTGGCCTCGGCGGCCACGAGCTCCAGCTCATCACCTGCAACGAGGGCGCTGACCCCAACAAGGCGGCCGACTGCGCCCGCCAGGCCGTCGACGAGGGCGTCGCGGCGATGGTCGGGGGCTTCACCGCCAACGGGGACGCGATCATGCCGATCCTCGAGGACGCCGGCATCCCGTGGTTCGCCCCGCCCGGCATCTCCGCGGCCGAGCTGTCCAGCGAGGACAGCTACCCGATCACCTCCGGCGTGCTGGGCCTGGCCGGCCTCGGCCAGATGGCGGCGCAGGACGGCTGCGACAAGGTCGCCTCGGTCAACTACGACCTGCCCTCGGCCGGCCAGATCGGCCAGCTCGTCGACATCGGCCTGGCCAGCGAGGGCCACGACAAGTCCGACCTCATCAAGGTCCCGCCGACCACCACCGACTTCAGCACCATCGCCCAGGAGACCAGCGAGTACGACTGCGCCGTGGTCGGCACGCCGCCGCAGCCGTTCCTCGGCATCGCCGCCTCGGGCGCCCAGCTGGGCAGCGAGACCAAGTACTACGTCGTCCCCGGCGGCCTCACCGACGCGGTCACCGCCGCCGGCGGGGAGGCGATCGAGGGCGCGGTCACGCTGTCGAACTTCCCCGGCGCCGACGACCAGATCTGGGACTCGGCCAAGGACGCCGTCGGGGACCTCGGCGACGACGAGAACGGCGGCTGGTCCGCGCTCTACCTCCAGAACACCTGGGTCGGCTACCGGACCTTCCTCTCCCTGGTGAAGAACAACGACGACTTCAGCGCCGCCGGGGTCAAGGCGACCCTGGACGCGACGACCTCGGTCGACACCGACGGGTTCACGCCGCCGTTCAGCTTCGCCGAGGACTTCCCGGCGCCCGGGCTGAACCGGGTCTTCAACTACCAGGAGCTGAAGTTCACCATCGACGGGGGCAAGCTGACCCAGGACGGCGACGACTACGTCGACCAGCGCACCGCGCTCGTCCCCGCGTCCTGAGATGACGACCACCGCCCGGCCCGAGCGGACCGCGGCCGAGCCGGCCCGGGCCGGCGAGGTCGTCGTCGAGGCGCACGGCCTCACCGCCGGCTACGCCGGCACCCCGGCCGTGCACGAGGTCGACCTCGAGGTCCGCGCCGGCGAGGTCGTGGCGCTGCTCGGCGCCAACGGCGCCGGGAAGACGACGACGCTGCTCGCCCTGGCCGGCGAGGTCACGCCGATCGCCGGGAGCGTCGCCTTCCACGGCGACGCCCGGCGCCGGCGGCTGCACCAGCGCGCCCGGCAGGGCCTGGGCTTCCTCACCGAGGAGCGCTGCGTCTTCATGGGGCTGACCGGCTGGCAGAACCTCCGGCTCGGCCGCGGCCGGCCCGAGGACGCGCTGGCGCACTTCCCCGAGCTCGAGGAGCACCTGCACAAGAAGGTGGGGCTGCTCTCCGGCGGCCAGCAGCAGATGCTCGCGCTGGGCCGGGTGCTCGCCGCCCGTCCCCGCGTCCTGCTGGCCGACGAGCTGTCCCTGGGCCTGGCGCCGATGGTCGTCGAGCGGCTCCTGGCCGCCGTGCGCTCCGCCGCCGACGACGGGCTGGCTGTGGTGCTGGTCGAGCAGCACGTCCGGCAGGCCCTCGCGGTCGCCGACCGCGTGCACGTGCTGCGCCGCGGCCGGGTCGTGCTGTCCGGGGCCGCCGCCGACCTCCGGGCGGACGCCGCCGGCATCGCCGCGCACTACCTGACCGGGGAGGCGTCGTGACCGAGCTGCTCCAGTTCGCGCTGCTGGGGCTCGGCACCGGCGGGGTCTACGCCCTGCTCGGTCTGGGCCTGGTCGTCATCTACCGCGGCTCGGGCGTGATCAACTTCGCGCAGTCCGGCTTCGCGCTCGTGGGGGCGTACGCCGTCTACCGGCTGCAGGTCGAGCAGGAGCACGGCCTGGCCTTCTCGCTGGTCGTGGCCGTGCTGCTGTGCGCGGCCCTGGGCGTGGCCGTGCACTTCCTGGTGATGAAGCCGCTGCGCACGGCCAGCCCGCTGGCCCGCGTCATCGCCACCCTCGGCGTGCTGACCGTGCTCACCCAGGCCGTCGTGCTCGAGTACGGCGCCCGGGCGGTGATCTCGAAGTCCCCGGTCCCGACCGAGGCGGTGACCTTCGGCGACGTGGTCGTCGGGCGCTACGGCTTCTACCTGGTCGCGATCGCGGCCCTGGTGACCGTGCTGCTGACGGTGACCAGCGCGCGGACCCGCTTCGGCTACGCCATCTCCGCGGCGGCCGAGAACCCGCGGGCGGCCTCCGCGCTCGGCTGGTCACCGGACCTGCTGGCCGGCGTCACGTGGGCCGTGGGCGGCGGGCTCGCCGCCCTGGCCGGCGCGATGATGCCGGCCACCACCGCCGGCTTCATCTCGCCGATCACCTTCTCCATCCTGGTCATCGGCGCGCTCGCGACCGCGCTGCTCGGCGGCTTCCGGTCCTACCCGCTCGCACTGGTCGGCGGCGTCTTCCTCGGCGTCGCGCAGTCGCTGGCCACGCGCTGGAGCAACCAGCTCCTCGACCCGCCGCACCGGCCGGGCATCCCCGACGCCGTGCCGTTCCTCGTCATCATCGTCGTCCTCGTGGTGCGCGGCCGCGGCCTGCCGCTGCGCGGCTCGATCACCGACCGGCTGCCGCGGGTCGGCACCGGTCGGGTGCGACCCGGACTGGTGGCCGTCGTCGCCGCGCTCGCCGTGCTGTGGGTCGGTGTCGGTGCCGCCCAGGACTGGTACGCCCCCGTGGTCATCAGCACCACCTTCGCGATCATCGGCCTGTCGGTGGTGGTGCTGGTGGGCTACACCGGTCAGCTCTCGCTCGCGCAGTACGCCCTGGCCGGCATCGGCGCCTTCGCCGCGGCCAAGCTGGTCGCCGCGCACGGCTGGCGCTTCGAGCCGGCCCTGCTGGTGGGCGTCCTCGTGGCCATGGCGGTCGGCTTGCTGTTCGGGCTGCCGGCCCTGCGCACGCGCGGGGTGAACCTCGCCGTCGTCACCTTCGGACTGGGCTTCGCCGTCAACCAGCTGGTCTTCAGCAACAGCGCCTACACCGAGGACGCGCGGGTGCTGCCCACCGACCTCTCGCTGTTCGGGATCCCCATCGACCCGGTCGGCCACGCCCGCAACTACGCCGTGGTCTGCCTGGCCTTCCTGGTCCTGGCCGCGCTGGCGGTGGCCAACCTGCGCCGGGGCCGCGCGGGCAGGCGGCTGCTCGCCGTACGGACCAATGAGCGCGCCGCCGCGGCGATCGGTGTCAACGTCTTCGAGGCCAAGCTCTACGGCTTCACGCTCTCGGCCGGCATCGCCGGGCTCGGCGGCGTGCTCTTCGGCTTCGGGTACGGCGCGGTGCTGTTCCAGTCGATCTTCCAGCCGGGTGCCTCGATCTCGGTGCTCACGCTGACCGTGATCGGCAGCGCCGGCTACCTGGTCGGACCGGTCGTGGGCTCACTGCTCGCACCGGGCGGGCTGGTCACGCTCACCTCGTCGGAGCCGGTCAACGCCGCGGTCGAGGAGACCTCGTCGTGGCAGCAGTACCTCCCCCTCCTCACCGGCGTGCTGCTCCTCGTCATCTTGATCCTCAACCAGAACGGCGTGGCCGAGCGCTTCGACGCCCTCACCCGCCCGCTGCGCGCCCGCATCCCCGGGCTCCGGTCCGCTCCCCCGTCGGCACTGCCCGCGGCGGTGCGCACCTCGGTGCCGGCCCGGACCCTCGCGGTCTCCGGGCTGACCCAGCGCTTCGGTGGGTTCACCGCGCTCACCGACGTCTCGCTGACGGTCGGGCCCGGAGAGGTGGTCGGACTGCTCGGCCCCAACGGCGCCGGCAAGACGACCCTCATCGACTGCGTGGCCGGCAACAACCGGCTCACGGCGGGCTCGGTGACCTGGGACGGCGCCGACATCACCCGGTGGGCGCCCTACCGCCGCGCCCGCGCCGGCCTGTCCCGGTCCTTCCAGTCGCTGGAGCTCTTCGACGACCTCACCGTCCGCGAGAACCTCCTGGCCGCCGCCGACCCGCGCGACCGCTCGGCGTACGTCGTGGACCTGGTCCGGCCCGGCCACCCGCCGCTGCCGGCGCCGGTCGTGGCCGCGGTCGAGGAGCTCTCGCTGGCCCCGCTGCTGGACCGGCGGGCCGAGGACCTCTCCTACGGTCAGCGCCGACTCGTGGCCATCGCCCGCGCCGTCGCGTCCTCCCCCAGCGTGCTGCTGCTCGACGAGCCCGCCGCCGGGCTGGACGAGACCGAGAGCGCCGAGCTCGGCCGGCTCGTGCGCCGCCTGGCCGACGAGTGGGGCATGGGCGTGCTGCTCATCGAGCACGACGTGGCCCTGGTGCTCGAGAACGCCGACCGCGTCGTCGTGCTCGACTTCGGCCACAAGATCGCCGAGGGCACCCCCGCCGAGGTCCGCGACGACCCAGCCGTGCGCCAGGCCTACCTCGGCGAGGAGGCCGAGGCGCCGGCCTGACTCAGTGCCCCATCACCGCCGCGGGGTCGAGCTCGCGGGTGGCCTTGCGGCGCGGCAGGAACCAGGCCGGGACGAGGCAGACCGCGACCAGGACCGTGCCCACCACGAAGCAGGACGCGAAGGCGTCGCTCATGCCGCCCAGCTGACCCTGCGGGGTGGACGCCTCGACGTCCTTGAAGCCGTTGGTCAGCAGCACCGAGAACAGCGCCGTGCCGATCGAGGCCGCGACCTGCTGGGTGATGTTCATCAGCGTCGAGCCGCGGGCGATCTCGTGGTCGCGCAGCGTCTGCAGCGCCGAGGTCATGATCGGCATCATCGTGCCGCCCATCCCGAGGCCCATGACGAACAGCGAGCCGAGCAGGAACAGGTAGGACGTGTCCGGCGCGACCTGGGTGAAGCCGGCCATGCCCAGCACGATGAGCCCGATGCCGCCGAGCACGATCTTGCCGGGTCCGATCTTGTCGGTGAGCATGCCCGCGACCGGCATGGTCAGCATCGCGCCGACGCCCTGCGGGGCGAGCAGCAGACCGGCCTTGAGGGTGTCCTCGCCGCGGATCAGCAGGAAGTACTGCGGGAAGAGCAGGCTCGCGCCGAAGAAGGCGATGGCGAACAGGCTCATCGCCACCACGGCCACGGTCAGGCGGGGGTTGCCGAACAGGCGCAGGTCGAGGAGCGGGTGCTCGAGGCTGCGCGCGAAGAACCGGAAGACGAACAGGCCGACCAGGGCCAGGCCGATGGCCGCGGAGACCAGCACGCGGGCCGAGGCGACCGTGCCCTCCTCGGGGATCGAGGAGACGCCGAAGAGGAACAGCGCGAGCCCGGGCGAGAGCAGCAGCATGCCGAGGAAGTCGAAGCTCTCCGACGGCGCGACGTCGTCCTTGGGCAGCACGCGGGCGGCGTACATCAGGGCGCCGAGGCCGATGGGCAGGTTGATGAGGAAGATCCAGTGCCAGCTGGCCACGTCGATCAGCCAGCCGCCGAGGATCGGGCCGAAGATCGGGCCGAGCAGCATCGGCACGCCCAGGACCGCCATCACGCGACCGACGCGGTCGGGCCCGGCGGCACGGGTCATGATCGTCATGCCGACCGGCATCAGCATGCCGCCGCCGAGGCCCTGCAGGACGCGGAACGCGGTGAGCATCTCGATGCTGTTGGCCGCGGCGCACAGCACCGAGCCGGCCGTGAACAGCAGCACCGCCATCATGTAGAGCCGCTTGGTGCCGAACCGGTCGGCGGCCCAGCCGCTGAGCGGGATCACCGTGGCCAGCGCCAGCGTGTAGCCGGTCATGGTCCACGCGGTCTCGGCCGGGGTGGCGTCGAAGTCGCGCTGGAAGGTCGGCTGCGCCACCGAGACGACGGTGATGTCGAGGATCGACATGATCGCGCCGAGCACGACGACACCGGCCACCAGCAGCACGCCGCGGTCGAGGCCGCCGCCGTCGTCGCCGCTCGGCGTCGGGGTGGCCGGGGTGGGGGAGGTCTGCGTGGTCACCCGGCCACGGTAGGGGCTGGCGCCGACACTCTTCACGTCGTTTCCGGGCCCGGAGCGTGCCCTGTGGGCAGGTTCACAAGACAGGTCTTGGCGGCCGCGCGGCGCGAGGCGCCGCGACGCGCGGCATGATGACGCCATGACGACCCCGGTCGAGAAGTCGTTCACGGGAGTGGGCGGCACCAACATCGTGTACGACGTCTACGAGCCGGCCGCTGCGCCGGGCGGCGAACCGGTCGGGGTGGCGCTCGTCGCGCACGGGGTGGCCGAGCACGCGGGCCGCTACGGCCACGTGGCCGAGGTCCTCGTCGGCCTCGGGCTCAAGGTCGTCGTCCCCGACCACCGCGGCCACGGCCGCTCCGGCGGCAAGCGGCTGCTGGTGCGCGACCTGTCGGAGTACTCCGCCGACCTGGAGACCCTGCGCTCGCTCGAGCTGCTCGAGGGGCGTCCGACGTACCTCCTGGGCCACTCGATGGGTGGCTGCATCGCGCTCGACTACGCCCTCGACCACCAGGACGTCCTCGAGGCGCTGGTCCTGTCCGCCCCGGCCGTGCTGCCCGGCGACGACATCAGCCCGCTGCTCATGCGGGTGGCCAAGGTGCTCGGCAAGGTGGTGCCCGGGCTGCCCGGCCAGAAGCTCAGCTCGGCGTCGATCTCGCGCGACCCGGCCGTGGTGGCGGCCTACGACGCGGACCCGCTCAACTACCGCGGCAAGCTGCCGGCCGGTGTCGGCGGCGCGATGCTGCGCACGATGGACACCTTCCCGGCCCGGCTGCCGTCCCTGCGGCTGCCGCTGCTCGTGCTCAGCGGCACCGGGGACACCATCGTCAACCCCGAGGGCGCGCGGCTGGTCGACCGGCTGGCCGGCTCGAGCGACAAGACGCTCAAGGAGTACGACGGGCTGTTCCACGAGGTCTTCAACGAGCCCGAGAAGGAGCTGGTCCTCGGCGACCTGCGCGACTGGGTGAAGGTGCACCTGCCTGCTCAGTAGCGGGTGAGCAGCGTCAGCACCTCGTAGTGCGCGGTGTTGGGGAACATGTCGAGCAACCGCGCGCGCACCGGCCGCAGCGACGGCATCAGCGCCAGGTCGCGCGCCAGCGACTCGGCGTTGCACGACGAGTAGACGACGTGGCGCACCGCACTGGTCTCGAGCCAGGACGACAGCTCGGGGCCGAGACCGCGCCGCGGCGGGTTCACCACGACCAGGTCGGGCGGCTCGTGCTCGCGGGCGTACGCCG
This sequence comes from Nocardioides anomalus, assembly GCF_011046535.1. Classification (NCBI taxonomy): domain Bacteria; kingdom Bacillati; phylum Actinomycetota; class Actinomycetes; order Propionibacteriales; family Nocardioidaceae; genus Nocardioides; species Nocardioides anomalus. The sequence goes on from NZ_CP049257.1 coordinate 3,969,339, forward strand.
TGGCGTCGCCGGCCACGAACCGGGCCGCGCCGTGTGCGGCGGCCGTCGCGCTGCGCACCGCCTCGTCGCTCACCTCGACGCCGAGCACGTCCCGGCCCGGTGCGGTGGTGGTGAGCGCGAAGCCGCCCACGCCGCAGTAGAGGTCCCACAGCGACGCCGGCGCCACCTCGTGGACCCACCCCCGCGCCTCGGTGTAGAGCGCCTCGGCCACGGCGGTGTTGGTCTGGAAGAAGCTGCGCGGCCGCAGCCCGAGCTCGACCCCGGCCAGCCGCATCGGCAGCGTGGCCGCCTCGGTGAGCACGATCTCGCGGTCGCCCTCGAGCACCGCCTTGTGCTCGGGCTGGAGGTTGACGCTCACGACGCGGGCGGCGGGCAGGGCCTCGCGCAGGTCCGGCAGGTGCTTGCGCAGTCGCGCGAGCGGCTCCTGCGAGCGCAGCACGAAGCGCACCAGCAGCTCGCCGTCCGGCGACTCGGTGACCAGCAGGTGCTTGAGCTCGCCGCGCCGCGTCGCGACGTCGTACGGCGCCACGCGGGCCCGCGCCACGAAGTCGGCCAGCACGGGCAGCGCGTCGTGCAGCCCGGGCTGGTGCAGCGGGCAGTCGCGCAGGTCGATCCCGTGGCCGGACGGGTCGAGGATGCCGAGGGTCGGGGCGTCGACGCTCCCGGCCACCACCATCTTGGCCTTGTTGCGGAACCCCTCCTGCGCGCTGGGCACCGGCGAGCGCCAGTCCACGCCGTCGGGCAGCAGCGCGCGCACGCGCTCGACCTTGGTGGCCAGCTGGTCGGCGTACGGCCACTCCAGCCAGGTGCACGAGCGGCACCGGCCGGACTCGAAGTAGCCGCACCGCATCCCGCCAGGCTAGGTCGGGACCGGGTCAGGTCGCGATCTCCGCGGCCGCCTCGACCGCCAGGGCGCCGAGCGCCTCGAAGCGGTCCTCGGTCAGTCGGGACGACGGCCCCCACACGCTCACCACGGCCACGACCCGCTCCCCCGCGTCGAGGACGGGCGCCGAGACGCCCCAGGCCGTGCTCTCGAACTCGCCGCGGCACACGGCGTACCCGCGCTCGCGGGTCTCGGCCAGCTCCTGCTCGAGCGCGGCCAGGGTCACCAGGGTCGTCGGCGTGTGCCGCGCCAGCCGACCGCCCCGCCGCAGGTCGAGCAGCACCCGGGCGTCGGCGGGGTCGGACCAGGCCAGCAGGACCTTGCCGGTCGACGTGGCGTGCACCGGCACCGCGCGGCCGAGCCAGCCGGCGCTGACCACCGCGCCCGCGCTGACCTCGGCGACGTAGGTCAGCTCCGCCCCGCGCGGGACCGCCAGCGCGGCGGTCTCCCCGCTGCGCGCGGCGAGGCGCCGCAGGACGACCTGCGCGGACGCCGCGAGCGACGTCCCCGCGGCCTGCCCCGCGAGGTCGACCAGGCCGAAGCCGAGGGAGTACCACCCGGTCTCGCGGTCCAGGCTGACCAGCCGCTCCCGCTCCAGGGTGTGCAGGATCCGCCAGGTCGTGGTCCGGTTCAGCCCGACCGCCGCAGCGAGGGCCGTGGCCGAGCGGTCGGGCCCGTGGGGCGCGGCAGCCAGGGCCCGGAGCACCGATGCGGCACGCTGGACCGACTGCACCACCGATGCGGAGAGCCCCACCGTTGCGTCTGGCACTCGCTGTTGCGCATGGCGAGATGGCACGGAAACCCTCCTTCCTAGCCATTGACCACCGGGCGTGGCGACTTTAGGTTGCCTAGATCACACCGTCCTGTTCGGATAGTGAAACAGAGGAGTCACGAAGTGAACCAGCCCCGGAACCTCGGATTCTCCCGCCGACAGCTGCTGCGCTACTCCGGCATCGGCGCCGCTGCCGTGGCTGGCAGCAGCTTCCTCGCCGCCTGCGGCGGCGGTGACGACGGCGGCAGCGGCGGCAGCGGAGGCAGCGGAGGAGGCAGCGGCGGCGGTCCGCAGAACTCCGGCGGCCAGCTGATCCACGGCGCGACCGGCGGTGGCAGCAAGGACACCATCGACCCGCACCAGCCGGTGACCGCGGCCGACATCGCCCGCGTCAACAACCTCTACGAGCCGCTGCTGTTCTGGAACAACAACTACGAGCTCGAGCCCGCGCTGGCCGAGTCCGTCGAGGCCTCCTCGGACGCCATCACCTGGACCGTGAAGATGCGCGCCGGGGCGACGTTCCACAACGGTCAGCCGGTCACCGCCGACGACGCCTGGAAGTCCATCCAGCGCGTGGCCGACCCCAAGGCGCCGCTGTCGGCCGGTGGCCAGCTCTCGCAGATCATCGACTTCCAGTCGACCAAGGTCGTCGACGACACGACGCTGCAGATCGTGCTCACCACGCCCTACGCGATCCTCGACACGCTCCTGGCCGAGTACACCCTCGGCATCATCCCGGGCGGCGAGTTCGACCCGAGCAACCCGGTCGGCACCGGCCCGTTCCAGTACAAGTCGTTCGAGGCCGGCAAGACCAGCACCTTCACCAAGTACGCCGACTACTGGGGCGACGCCGCGTTCCTCGACGAGCTGGTCATCCAGGACTTCGCCGACGACAACGCCAAGGTCAACGCGCTCCAGGCCAACCAGATCCAGACCCTGGACAACCTGCCCTACAACCTGATCGACACGATCAAGGGCGTCGGCGCGGGCGTGCTCATCGCCGACGGCGGCCAGTGGGTGCCCTTCACCATGCGGGTCGACCAGGCGCCGTTCAACGACGTCAAGGTCCGTCAGGCCATGCGGCTGATCGTGGACCGCCAGGCCATGATCGACCAGGTCCTGAGCGGCTACGGCTCGCTGGGCAACGACATGTACGCGCCGCTGGACGTCGACTACGCCAGCGACCTGCCGCAGCGAGAGCAGGACATCGACCAGGCCAAGTCGCTGCTGGCCTCGGCCGGCGTCGACGGGCTCCAGGTCGAGCTGTTCACCGGCGACGACATCGGCACCGTGGCCGTGCCGGCCGCCAACCTCTTCGCCCAGCAGGCCAAGGAGGCCGGCGTCGAGGTCAAGGTGACCAAGAAGAACCCGTTCTACGACGACGACTACCTGTCCTACACGTTCGCCCAGGACTTCTGGAACACCCGCAACTACATCCCGCAGGCCGTGGTCGGGACGTTCCCGGAGGCCGAGGGTGGCACCTACAACGAGACGCACTGGGACAACCAGCAGCACCGCGACCTGGTGAACTCCGCGGCCAAGGAGCTCGACGAGGCCAAGCGCAAGGACCTGCTCCACCAGGCCCAGGAGATCGAGTACAACGAGGGCGGCCTCATCATCTGGGGCTTCCGCCAGCAGGTGGACGCCTACGCCGGCAACGTGAAGGGCCTGGAACCGAGCAAGTACCTCCCGCTCGGCAACTACAAGTTCGGCAAGGTCTCGGTCTGACATGACCCAGGTAGCGACGCTCCCGAATCCGCTCGAGGAGGTCGCACCTCCTCGAGGACGCTCCGGCGGGGCGGCGTGGGGCATCTGGCTCGCACGCCGCCTCGGCCTGGCGGTCCTCACCCTCTGGCTGGTCTCGATCCTGGTCTTCCTCGCCACCGCCGCCCTCGGCGACCCGGTGCGGGCGATCCTCGGGCGCGACTACACCACCAACGTCGCGCGCCGCGAGCAGCTCGAGGCCCAGCTCGGCGTCGGCGACTCGATCGTCCAGCGCTACTTCGACTGGCTCGGCGGCCTGCTCACCGGGGACTTCGGCACCTCGCTGGCCAACCAGCTGCCGGTCTGGGACCAGATCTCCGACACGGTGCTCAACACCCTGGTGCTGGTGCTGCTCTCGGCGCTGGTGATGATCCCGCTGGCCTTCGGCATCGCGATGATCTCCGCCCACTACCGCCGCAAGCGGCCCGACACGGTCATCCAGACGATCCTGCTGGCGCTGGCCGGCGTGCCCGAGTTCGTCACCGGCATCCTGCTGCTCGCGCTGTTCTCGACCTCGGTGTTCCACATCTTCCCGGCGGTCACCATCGCCTCGCAGAGCGGCCACCCGTGGGACACCCCCAAGGGGATGGTGCTGCCGGTGGCCACCCTGGTGGTCGCGGTGACGCCGTACGTCTCCCGCATCGTCCGGGCCACCCTGCTGGAGGTGCTCGACAGCGACTACGTCGAGCTGGCCCGGCTCAAGGGCATCCCCGAGCCGGTGGTGATGCGCAAGCACGCGCTGCTCAACGCGATCGTGCCCGGCATCCAGGTGATCGCGCTGCAGCTGGCCTGGCTGGCCGGCGGCGTGGTCCTCGTCGAGACGCTCTTCACCTACCCCGGGGTCGGCAAGCAGCTCGTCGACTCGGTCCGCAACCACGACGTCCCGATGGTCCAGGCGCTCAGCATGATCATCGCGGGCGTCTACATCATCGTGAACCTGGTGGCCGACGTGCTCTCGATCCTGTTGACCCCCCGAGCGAGGACGGCGATCTCCTCATGAGCACGACGACGACACCTCCCAGCGCCGCGACCACCCCCGCACCCGCCGGCTTCTTCCGCCGGGCCCTGCGCCAGAAGCGGTTCGCGGTCGGCTTCAGCGTGACCGTCCTGGTCGTGCTCTTCGCGATCTTCGCGCCGTACGTCGCGCCGTACGGCGAGCAGGAGACCGCCGGCCCGCCGTACTCCCCCAAGGGGCTGTTCGGCACGGACTACATCGGTCAGGACGTGCTGAGCCGGCTCATGCACGGCGGTCAGGGCGTGCTGGCGATCTCGGTGCTGGCCACCCTGCTCGGCATGGTCCTGGGTGTGCTCATCGGCGTGGTCGCGGCCTACAGCGGCGGCTGGTGGGACGAGGTGATCATGCGCCTCAACGACGTGCTGCTCGCCTTCCCGCAGATCCTGCTGGCGCTGGTCGTGCTCACCGCGCTGCAGGACTCCTCCGCGGCGGTCATCGTGCTGCTGGTCGGCGCCTCCCACGCCCCGCGCGTGGCCCGGGTCTCCCGGGGCGTCGCGCTCGGCATCGTCTCGCGCGACTTCGTGGTCGCCGCCGAGGCGCTGGGCGAGAAGCGCTCGCGCGTGATCGTGGCCGAGGTGCTGCCCAACATGATCGGCCCGCTGCTGGCCGAGGCCGGGCTGCGGCTGACCTACTCGATCGGCGTGGTCGCCGCCCTGGGCTTCCTGGGCTTCGCCGCCGACCCGGGTGCGGCCAACTGGGGCCAGATGATGAACGAGAACCGGCTCGGTCTGCAGACCCAGCCGTGGGCCGTGCTGGCGCCCGTGCTGGTCATCGGCATCTTCACGATCGCCACCAACCTGATGGCTGACGGCCTGGCGCAGGTCAGCCAGCGAGGGGACGACTGATGAGCACCGCAACCACGCCGGACGCCGGCCACCAGGTCAGGAAGACCGAGGGGCTCATCATCGAGGACCTCGGGGTGAGCCTGACCGGCAAGGACGTCGACATCGTCGAGGACATCGACCTGGTGCTCCGCCCGGGCGAGGTCGTCGGCCTGGTCGGCGAGTCCGGCTCCGGCAAGACCACGGTCGGCACCTCGCTGCTCAACTACGCCCGCGCCGGCGCGACGATCTCCGCCGGCAAGGTGCTGCTCGAGGGCCGTGACGTGCTCCAGCTGCCCTGGAAGGAGGTCCGCAAGCTGCGCGGCGAGGAGATCGCCTACGTCCCGCAGGACCCGGCCTCCGCACTCAACCCGAGCATCCGCATCGGCAAGCAGCTCGTCGAGCTCCAGCAGCTGCGCGGCATCGGCACCAGCGAGTCGCGGCTGCAGGCGGCCCGCGACGGCCTGGCCGAGGTCGGGCTGCCCAACGACGACGAGTTCCTGCGCCGCTACGCCCACCAGCTCTCCGGTGGCCAGGTGCAGCGCGTCGCGCTGGCGATGGCGTTCCTGCCCAAGCCCAAGGTGCTCGTCCTCGACGAGCCCACCACCGGTCTGGACGTGACCACCCAGAAGATGGTGCTCGACACCATGGCCGAGCTGTGCCGGACCTACGGCGTCAGCGCGCTCTACGTCACCCACGACCTCGCGGTCATCGCCAACATCGCCGACCGCGTCGCCGTGATGTACGCCGGGCAGATCGCCGAGCTGGGCCCGCGCGACACGATCTTCGCCAACCCCTCGCACCCCTACACCCGGGCGCTGCTGGACTCGATCCCGCACCTGAGCCAGGCGCGGGCGCTCAAGGGCATCCCGGGCCGGACCCCGTCGCCGGGCCGGCGCCCCGACGGCTGCCGGTTCAACGACCGCTGCGCCTTCGCGATCGACGAGTGCCGCCAGGGTGTCCCCGCCCTGCGCGAGGTCGCGCCCGACCACCAGGTCCGGTGCATCCGGGTCGAGGAGATCGGCACCTGGGACATCAACCGCGGCACCGTCCCGGACGCCGACCCCGACCGCAAGCGCGAGGTCATCATGGCCGTCGACGGGCTCAACGTGTTCTACGGCCGCAAGCAGGTCGTGCACGACGTGACCTTCGACCTGGCCAAGGGCGAGGTGGTGGCGCTCGTCGGGGAGTCCGGCAGCGGCAAGACCACGATCTCGCGGTCGGTCGGCGGGCTGCACAAGGAGTGGACCGGGTCGCTGACCTTCGAGGGTCGCGAGCTGGCCAGGAGCGCGCGCCAGCGCAGCGCCGAGGACCGTCGCCGGATCCAGTACATCTTCCAGAACCCCTACCTCTCGCTGAACCCGCGGCTGACGATCGAGCAGATCATCAAGCGGCCGATGGAGCTGTTCGGCCTGGCCAAGGGCAAGGCGGCCACCGAGCGGGTGCTGGAGCTGATGGAGCAGGTCGCTCTCGGCCCGCAGATGCTGCACTACCAGGCCAGCCGGCTCTCCGGCGGCGAGCGCCAGCGCGTCGCCATCGCCCGGGCGCTCGCCGCCGAGCCGGACGTGATGATCTGCGACGAGATCACCTCGGCCCTCGACGTCTCGGTGCAGGGCTCGATCGTGGCCCTGCTCGAGGGGCTGCGGGTGGAGCGGGGCATCTCGATGCTCTTCGTGACCCACAACCTGGCGCTGGTCCGCTCGATCGCCACCCGCGTGGAGATCCTCCAGGCCGGCAAGGTCGTCGAGGCCGGTCCGGTCGTCACCGTGATGGAGACCCCGAGTCAGGAGTACACCAAGAAGCTCCTGGCCAACAGCCCGAGCATCGACTGACCTCGTTGGCCGCCACCACCGGGACCAGGCTCGGCTCCCTCACCTTCACCGATCCGCACCACGAGCCGGCGTACCGTCACGCGACGGTGCCGGCGACGGCGCCACGGGCGCTGCCCGCCGAGGCCCGGCCCCTCGAGGTGGACGTGGTGGGCGCCGGCCGGGTCCGCGGGCTGTCCGACTGGCTCAGCGAGACCTGGGCGACCTCGCTGGTCGTGGTCGAGGACGACCGCGTGGTCCACGAGTGGTACGCCGACGGCCTGGGGCCGGACACGCTGTTCCTCGGCGCCTCGATGACCAAGTCGGTGCTGTCCCACCTGGTCGGCCGGGCGGTGCGCGCCGGCGCGCTGGCGACCACCGACCCGGTGACCTCGCACGTCCCCGATCTCGAGGGCGGCGGGTACGCCGGCACGACGGTCCTCGACCTGCTCACCATGACCACCGGCGTGGACTGGGTCGAGGACCACCGCGACCCCGACAGCCTGGCCTCGCGGCTGCTGGCCCGCTTCCCCGACGGCGACTCCCGCGCGCTGCTGCGCGAGGTGCGCTCGGGCGTCGCGCCCGGCACCCGGTTCAGCTACAACACCGCCGACTCCCAGGTCCTCGACTGGGTGCGCGAGCGCGCGACCGGGGTGGCCTACGCCGACGACGTGGCCGCGCTCTGGGCCGAGCTCGGCTGCACGCACGACGCGGTCGTGGGCGTGGACGGCACCGGTGTCGCCCTGGCCGGCGGCGCGCTGGCCGCGACCAGCCGCGACTGGGCCAAGGTCGCGCTGCTCGCGGTCGACGGCCGGGCCGACGACGGCGCGCCGGTGCTCGACCCCGACTGGGTGCAGGCGGCCGCGCGCCCGGCGTACCCCTTCCTGGGCGTGGGCCGGCTGCCCAGCAGCATCACCAGCTTCGCGGGCTTCGGGCACCACTGGTGGCCGATGGACGCGACCGGGCGGCGGCTCACCGCCGACGGCAGCCGCGGCCAGTTCGCGTGCGCCGACCGCGTGTCCCGGGCGGTCGTGGTCAAGACGTCGCTGTGGCCCTACGACGACTTCCTCGTCGACCGCCAGGCGCGTGACCTCTCCTATCTCGGCCTCCACGCCCTGCTGGACGCCGTACCGAGCCGAACCAGTTGAAGAAGGAGTCCTTCCCGTGAACCGCAACGTCATGATCACCTGCGCGCTGACCGGCGCCGGCGACACCGTCGGCCGCTCCGAGCACGTGCCGGTCACCCCCGAGCAGATCGCGGAGTCCGGCATCGCCGCGGCCCGCGCCGGGGCGACGATCATCCACATCCACGTCCGCGATCCCCAGACCGGGGTCGGCTCGCGCGACGTGGCGCTCTACCGCGAGGTCGTGGAGCGGGTCCGCGCCGCCGACGTGGACGTCATCATCAACACCACCGCCGGCATGGGCGGCGACCTGGTGCTCGACCCGCAGAACCCCACGAGCTTCCTCGAGGGCACCGACCTGGTCTCCGGCGCCGACCGGCTGCCGCACGTCGAGGAGCTGCTCCCCGACATCTGCACCCTCGACTGCGGGTCGCTGAACTTCGGCGAGGGCTCGCTGGTCTACGTCTCGACGCCCGACATGCTGCGCGAGGGCGCCAAGAAGATCCAGGAGCTCGGCGTCCGCTGCGAGATGGAGATCTTCGACACCGGCCACCTGTGGTTCGCCAAGACGCTGGTCGAGGAGGGGCTCATCGACGCCCCGGCGATGTACCAGCTCTGCATGGGCATCCCGTACGGCGCCCCGGCCGACCCGATGACCCTCATGTCGATGGTCCAGCAGCTGCCCGAGGACGCCGTGTGGGCGTCGTTCGCGCTCGGCCCCATGCAGATGCCGTGGGTCGCGCAGTCGGTGCTGCTCGGCGGGCACGTCCGGGTCGGGCTGGAGGACAACCTCTACCTGGCCAAGGGCGTCAAGGCCACCAACGCCCAGCTGGTCGAGCGGGCGAAGACGATCGTGGAGTCCATGGGCGCCAAGGTCGCCACCCCCGACGAGGGACGCGAGATCCTCGCGCTCAAGCCGCGCGCATGAGCCGGGTCGCACCGACCGAGGTCCGCACCGTCACCTGCGTCGGCGCCGGCGTCATCGGCGGCGGCTGGGTGGCCTACTTCCTGGCCAAGGGCTACCGCGTGGTGGCCTGGGACCCGGCCGAGGACGCCGAGCAGCGGCTGCGCCACCTGGTCGACGCGGCCTGGCCCGCGCTGACCGAGCTCGGCCTCGCCGCGGGCGCGTCGGTCGACCACCTGACCGTCGTGGACACCCTGGCCGAGGCCTGCGCCCAGGCCGACTTCGTCCAGGAGTCCGCCCCGGAGGACCTCGAGCTCAAGCGCACGCTCCTGGCCGACATCAGCGCCGCCACCCCGCCCGACGTGGTCATCTCCTCCTCCACCTCGGGCTACGGCATGACCGAGATGGCCACCCGCGCCGAGCACGCCGAGCGGCTCGTCGTGGGCCACCCCTTCAACCCGCCGTACCTCATCCCGCTCGTCGAGGTCGTCGGCGGCGAGGCGACGTCGCCCGAGGTGGTCTCGTGGACCGCCGACTTCTTCCGGCACGCCGGCAAGTCGGTCATCGAGATGAAGCGCGAGGTCCCCGGCTTCGTGGCCAACCGCCTCCAGGAGGCCCTCTGGCGCGAGGCCCTGCACATGGTGGAGAACGGCGAGGCCACCGTCGAGGAGATCGACCTCTCCATCACCGACGGCCCCGGCCTGCGCTGGGCCCTCCAGGGCCCGATGCTGACCTTCCACCTGGCCGGCGGCCAGGGCGGCATGGCGCACATGCTCGACCACTTCGGGCCCTCGCTGCTCTCGCCCTGGACCCGCCTGGAGGCGCCCGAGCTCACGCCCGAGCTGCGCGACGCCGTGGTCGAGGGCTGCGAGCGCGAGGCCGACGGCCGCTCCATCGACGACCTCGTGGCCGAGCGCGACCGCGGCGTCATCGCCGTCCTGCGCGCCCTCGGGCGCGCATGAGCGAGCCGGTCATCTGGCGCGAGCCGGTCGTCGAGGAGTGGATCGACTACAACGGCCACCTGTCCGAGCCCTACTACGTCCTCGTCTTCGGTCACGCCACCGACGCGGTCATGGACGCGGTCGGGCTCGGACCGGCGTACCGCTCCGAGCACGACGCCTCGCTCTACACGGTCGAGGCGCACGTGCGCTACCTCGACGAGGTCTCCCTGGGCGTGGACCTCGAGGTGCGGTCCTCGGTCATCGGGGTGACGGGCAAGCTGCTCTGGATCTGGCACGAGATGTACGCCGACGGCCGGCTCCGGGCGACCGAAGAGGTCCTTGGGGTCCACGTGACGGGAGGGTCCTCGTCGCCGCTGCCCGACGAGGTTGCGGCCGCCGCGCGGGCGCTGCTGGTCGAGGCTCCCGAGGAAGCGTCTGGTCAGATCGCCCTTCGTCGCTGAAGGTCGGTCTTCGTGCTCGGCTCTCGCCTGCCTCGAAGCTTCTTGAGCTTGGCGGGACCAATTGCGTAGCGGCCGCGCGCTCACCAGCCCGACTCCCGCTGTCAAGGACGCTACGCGCCACTTCGTGGCGGACGGCGGCCTCCGGCGACAGGTCCGTCCTCGACAGCGGGACCCGGTCTGGCTGGTGAGGGCGCGCTGAGGGCGAGGCTGCGCCCCGCCCCACGAAAGCGCGGCCGCCTTCGGCGACCACGCTGAGGTCCGCCTCCACGCACTTGTAACGCTCAGTTACGGGAACTGTCGACCCGCTGCAACGGGTCGGAAGATCCGACAACTGCGCGTTACAAGCTTTCGGCGCCGGGCGCGGCAACCCGCACCGCACCCCACCCCCACCCGTGAAGGCGGAGACGAGACGGTGCCGCGCCGAACCAGGCCGGCTGTGGGCTGACCCGGTCACCGCCGGACCGCAGCCCCCTCGCCGAACGCTAGACCCGCGGCGTGGGGCACGCACACGCAACGCAACCACGCTGGGAGCAGTCGCGTGCAACACGGCGTCGGTTGCGTTCGGTGAGGGGGCTGCGGTCAAGCGGGGGCCGGGTCAGCCCACAGGCGGCCGGAAACCAGAGAGCAGCACCACGAGACACAGCACCCAGACCAACTACCGCCGCACGTCCAGCCGAGGCACCGGCAACCCCTCTGCCAACACCTCCCGCACTTCCCGCACCGGCCGCCACCGGTCGTGCAGCGTCGTGATCAGCGAGATCATGGTGAGGAAGAACAGGGTGTCGTACCCGTCGAGCCGCCCGCGCAGGAACCAGTTCGCGACGTACGCCGCGACGACGCTCAGCAGGAGCCGCACGGCGAAGGCCAGGGCGGTGGAGCGGAAGGTCCAGCGGCGGCGGGCGGCGGCGAGGGTGACGGCGGTGTTGAGGACGACCGCGACGCTGACGCCGACGAAGAGGTTGGCGGTCGAGCCCTCGAAGTCGGGGAGCATCTGGGCGAAGATGCACGAGACCAGGCCGAGCAGCAGCACCTTCTCGGCGGTGTTGGCCGAGAGCACGGCGTCGTAGCGCATCCGCCAGGCGCTCTGCTCCTCCGGTTCGTCGATCTCCTCGGGCAGCGGCTCGGGGCGGAAGCGCCAGTCCCAGTCGGTGGGGCGCAGGCGGGGGCGGACGAGCTTCTGGAAGGCCAGGGCCAGGCCGCCGAGGAGCACGATGAGCGGGCCGACGACCCAGGTGTGGGCGCCGAGCTCGTCGGTGACGTCGAGCTCGGCCACGTGCAGCCACCACTCCTGAGGCAGCTTGACGAACACCCAGATCACGGCGGCCGCGCTGAGCCACCAGCCGACGAGCAGGGAGGTCGGGCGCCAGCGGGAGCGGACGGTCTCGTAGGCGATGAAGAAGTACTCGAAGACGTTGGGGAAGACCAGCAGCAGCCAGCGCACGTGCAGCAGCTCGAAGAGCAGGGCGCCGACGAGCCGGTAGAAGTACAGCGCCCAGGCGATCCGGAACGCCGGGGTGCTGGCCCAGTTGCGCAGCGTGGCCAGGAAGGCGATGGACAGGTAGTAGACGTCCATGGCCTTGTCGTAGGCCTGGTAGCCGGGCGGGTCGTGACCGAAGAGCTGGAAGATCGTCTGGTCCACGCCGTCGAGCAGCAGGCAGGCGACGACCGCGGGCAGCGGGTAGTACGGGATCAGCAGCGGCAGCAGGAAGCGGCCGCCCACCACGGCGACGAAGACCAGCGTGGTGGTCGTGTCCATCGAGGGCTCAGCGGCCCTTCCAGACGGGCGGGCGCTTCTCGGCGAAGGCCCGCGCGCCCTCCTGGGCGTCCTCGGAGCTGAACACCGGACCCATGAGCCCGCCCTGCCGGGTCCACCGCTCGGCGTGGCTCCAGTCGGGGGCCGCCAGCGCGATCTGCTTGGTGACGGCCACCGCGAGGGGGCCGTTGGCGGCGACGGCCGCGGCCAGCTCGAGCGCGCCGTCCAGCGCGGTGCCGTCGGGCACCACGCGGTTGACCAGCCCCAGCTCGGCCGCTCGGCCGGCCGTGATCGGGTCGCCGGTCAGCAGCATCTCCAGGGCGATGGCCGGCGGGATCCGCTGCGGCAGGTGCACGGCCGCGCCGGCACCGGCCACGAGCCCGCGCTTGACCTCCGGTACGCCGAGCCGCGCACCCTCCCCCGCCACCACGAGGTCGCAGGCGAGGACCAGCTCGAAGCCACCCGCGACGGCGTACCCCTCCACCGCGGCGATGAGCGGCTTGCGCGGCGGTCGCTCGGTCAGCCCGCCGAGCCCGCGGCCCGCGATGACCGGGACGTCGCCGGCGAGGAAGCCCTTGAGGTCCATACCGGAGGAGAAGACCCCGCCCGCGCCGGTCAGCACGCCCACGCGCAGCCCGCCGGAGTCGTCGAGCCGGTCGAGCGCGTCGGCGACCCCTCGGGCGACCGCACCGTTGATCGCGTTGCGGGCCTCGGGCCGGTCGATGGTGATGACCAGGACGCCGTCGCGCTCCTGGGTCCGGACGGCCGCGGCGGCGGGCTCAGCGGGGTCGCTCATCACCGCAGGATGTCAGAACGTGCGGCAGTCGTACGGCGGCGTGCCCCGGCCGCCCTGGTCGCTCCAGGCGCGGTAGGCGTCGAGCTCGTCGTCGGAGCACGAGGTGCTGGACAGCCGCAGGCCGCCGTAGGCCGCGGCCGGGAGGGCCACCGGGGTGAGCAGCAGTGCGCCGCACAGCACGGCCCGCAGCACGCCCCCGCCCCAGCGCAGCAGGGCCACGCAGGCGAGCCCGAGGCCGAGCAGCCAGCCGGCCGGGATGACCAGGACCGCCGCCCCGTGCGCCGAGTGGCAGAGCGCCCCACGGGGCGAGTCCCGGGCGACGGCGCTGCCCAGCTTCTTGTTGGTGCAGCCCTGGACCCAGCCGGCGAGGCACCAGAGGCCCACCGCGAAACCGGCCACCACGACGAGGACGAACAAGGTCACGGCGTACCAGCGCAGCGGGGCGTCGTCGTCCTGCTCCCAGAGCTCATCGGTCCGCTCGGCCACCGAACTAGTGTGGCGGAGTGACCGCCCGCCGCGTGCTGCCGACCGAGGAGACCGCCGACCTGCTGCGGCTCGTGCGCCAGATCGCCGCCGACGAGCTGGCCGACCGGTCGATCGCCGCGGAGGCCGACGGGACCTTCCCGCGCGACATCTTCACCAAGCTCGGGCAGGCCGGTCTGCTGGGGCTGCCCTACCCCGAGGAGTACGGCGGGGGTGGGGTGCCCTACGAGGTCTACCTGCAGGTCCTCGAGGAGCTCGGCGCGGTGTGGGCCAGCGTCGGCGTGGGCGTCAGCGTGCACGCGCTGTCCTGCTTCGGGCTGGCCACGCGCGGCACCGAGGAGCAGAAGCAGCGCTGGCTGCCGGACATGCTGGGCGGCGAGCTGCTCGGGGCGTACTGTCTCTCCGAGCCGCACGCCGGCTCCGACCCCTCCGCGATGCGCACCACCGCCCGCCGCGACGGCGACGAGTGGGTCATCAAGGGCACCAAGGCCTGGACGACGCACGGCGGGTTCGCGGACTTCTACAAGGTCATGGCCCGCACCGGCGAGGGCAGCCGCGGGATCTCCTGCTTCCTGGTGCCGGCCGACGCGCCCGGCCTGTCGGCCAACCCGCCCGAGAAGAAGATGGGGCTGACGGGCTCCACCACGAGCGCGATGAACTTCGACGACGTGCGCATCTCCGGCGACCGGCTGCTCGGCGCGGAGGGCGAGGGGCTGCGCATCGCCTTCGCCGCGCTCGACTCCGGCCGGCTCGGCATCGCGGCGGTGGCCACCGGGCTCGCTCAGGGGGCGCTGGACCAGGCGGTGGCCTACGCCCAGGAGCGCGAGACGTTCGGGAAGCGGATCATCGACCACCAGGGCCTCGCGTTCATCCTGGCCGACATGGAGGCCAACACCCAGGCCGCCCGCGCCATCACCCTGCACGCCGCCCGGCTGCGTGACCAGGGGCTCCCGTTCGGCCGCGAGGCCTCGATCGCCAAGCTGGTGGCCACCGACAACGCCATGAAGGTGACCACCGACGCCGTGCAGGTCTTCGGCGGCTACGGCTACACCCGCGACTTCCCGGTCGAGCGCTACATGCGCGAGGCCAAGGTGATGCAGATCTTCGAGGGCACCAACCAGATCCAGCGCATGGTCATCGGCCGCTCGCTCGACCAGGACCACGACGGCCGCATCGAGCACCCGGGCGCGTGAGACCGGCGTCCGCTGGGTAGCGGACCCGGGACGGACCGACCAGCGGGGGTGAGCCGTGCCGCGTGACCTCATCGCCGGCCGCTACCGCGTGGAGCGCGAGATCGGCCGCGGCGGCATGGGCGCCGTCTGGCTGTGCCGTGACGAGCGGCTGGGCCGCCCGGTGGCGGTCAAGCAGGTCGGCGGCCTGCCCGGCGAGTCGAGCCTGCACCTGGCCCGCGCCCTGCGCGAGGCCCGGCACTCCGCCGCCCTCAGCCACCCGAACGTCGTGGCCCTCTACGACGCCCTCGAGGAGGGCGACCACGTGTGGCTGGTCATGGAGTACGTCGCCTCGCGCACCCTGGACGCGATGCTGCGCGAGGACGGCCCGCTCCCACCCGCCCGCGTGGCCGCGATCGGCGCGGACGTGGCCGACGGGCTGGCCGCCGCCCACGCGCTCGGGACCGTCCACCGCGACGTGAAGCCGAGCAACATCCTGGTCCGCGACGAGGACGGCCACGCGCTCATCGCCGACTTCGGCATCGCGCGCACCGTCGGCCAGGAGCAGCTGACCCGCAGCGGGCTCGTGACCGGCACCCCGGCGTATTTCGCACCCGAGCTGGCCCGCGGCGATGAGCCCACGCCGGCCTCGGACGTCTGGGCGCTCGGCGTCTCGCTGCACGCCGCGACCGAGGGTCGGGCACCGTACGACGACCAGGTCAACGCCCTGGCCGTGCTCAACGCCATCGCCCACGACCCGCCGCCCGAGCCGACCCGCGCCGGTCCCCTCACCGGGCCGCTGCGCCGGATGCTCGACCCCGACCCCACCACCCGGGCCACCATGCAGGAGTCCGCCGCGGCCCTGCGCGCCGCGGCGACCCGGCCGGCACCGACGCCCCGGCCCGCCCCCGAGCCACCGCCGGCGCCGGCGCCGGCGCGTCGGCGCGGCCCGGTGATGGCGCTCGTCCTGGTCCTGCTCGTCGCCCTGGCCGGCCTCGGCGGGTGGTGGCTCACCCAGGGCGAGGACCGCCCCGACGCCCCGACGGCCTCCCCCGGCCGAGGACCGGCGAGCAGCACACCGGAGCCGACCAGGACACCCAGCCGGTCGCCGCAGCCGACCCCCACCCCGGACCCGACGCCGGAGCCGCCCGCGGGCGACGCGGCGTCACTGGTGTCGGACTACTACGCCACGCTGCCCGACGACACCGACGCCGGCTGGGCGATGCTCTCGGCGGGGATGCAGGCGCGGATCGGGCGCGGCACCTACGACGGCTTCTGGGCCACCATCGACGACGTCGCGGTCGACGAGGTCAGCGCGGACGGCGACGTCGTCCGGGTGACGCTGACCTACACGACCGACGGCCGCACCGAGCAGGAGACCCGCGAGCTGACCGTCACCGACGGGCTCATCAGCGCCGACAGCGGAGCGGTCTGACCGGCAGGCGCGCGGTTACCGGCACCGCATGAGCAACGAGCGAGAGGGCCTGATCGGCCGCGGCGGGTCGGTGCACCCGAGCGAGACGACGACGGAGGCCTCGCAGTCCCTGCCGGCCGAGGAGCACATCGACCAGGGCAACCTGGAGGAGGACCTGCAGGACCCGGAGGAGAAGCGCAACGCCACCGACGGCTACGCGCCGGCCGACGACGAGGCCTAGAGCCGCCGGTAGGCGAAGTCGCCCGACTCGGCGCCGTCCGGGTTGGGCCCGTAGACCGCGAGCATCCGAGCGTGCACCGGGGCGGCGTACGTCGCCCGTGAGCCGGCGTCGACCCGCACGGTGTCGCCCGGGCCGGCCACGACGGTCCGCTCGTCGCAGGTCACGTGCAGCTCGCCGGCCAGCACGTAGTTGATCTCCTCGTGCGGGTGCCGGTCGGTCCACTCCGCAGCGGTGAGCTCCCACTCCATCAGCTGCACCCCGGTCCACGCCGGGCCGTCGGCGCCGACGATCCCGCGCCCGGGCATCAGGTCGTCGCGCTCGACCAGCGGTGCGTGCGGGATGAGCTCGGCGCCCACGGTTCAGCGCTCGCTGATGACCGGCGCGCTCTGGGCGTAGGAGTGCTGGCTGGAGCTCGAGAAGTAGTTGATCCCTATGAAGTTGAACCACAGCGTCGCCGTGCCGACCAGGGCCAGGATCGCGGCGTTGCGGCCGCGCCAGCCGGCGGTGGTGCGCGCGTGGAGGTAGGCCGCGTAGACCAACCACCCACGTGATGAAGGCCCAGACCTCCTTGGGGTCCCAGTTCCAGTACGACGACCAGGCCTGGTGCGCCCAGATGGGGCCGGTGATGAGCACGGCGAAGGTCCACACCGGGAAGGCGAAGGCGTGGATCCGGTAGGAGATCAGGTCGAGGCGCTCCAGCGACGGCACCCGGGCCCACAGGCCGGTCTGCGGGGCGTCGGGACCGCGGCGCCGCTTGAGCAGGTAGGTCACCGACGTCATCCCGCCGAGGGTGAACGCGCCCGTGGCCAGGACCGCCGAGACCACGTGGATGACCAGCCAGTAGGAGCTGAGCGCGTCGGACAGCGGCGTGACCGGGTCGTAGAGCCAGATGACCGCGACCATCAGCAGGGTCAGCACGAAGCCGACGACCACCGGCGCGAGCCAGGAGAGCCCGAACTTCCTCGACAGCACCAGGTAGAACAGCGCGACCACGAAGGTGCCGGTCAGCGTGAACTCGTACATGTTGCCCCACGGCACCCGGTTGGGATCCGCGCTCATGCCGCGGCCGACCAGGGCCACGAAGTGGGCGGCCGCCGCGATGACGGTGAGCAGGAAGCCGAGCCGGCCGAACATGGCCACCCGGACCTCGTGGCGCTCGGAGTCCTCGGCCGATCCCGAGGGCGCGTCGTCCGCGACCGGTGCGCCCGCACCGACCAGCACCCGAGCCCGGTCGACCTGCCGCAGCGACGACCACTCGGCCAGGTGCGCGATGAGGGCGAGGAAGTAGACCACCCCGGCCGCGGCGACGGCCTGGTTGCTCAGCGTGCCCCAGTCGGCGTCGGTCACGGTCGTCCCTCCTGCAGTCGGTTCAGCAACTTCGACAGTACGGCGTCGGTGTCCGCGCCCCCGGAGCGGTCCAGGGCCGCGATCTCGACCAGGGTGCCCTGGCCGTCGCGCCGGACCCGGATCCACACCCGGCGCGAGCGGATGAACAGCGAGCCCATCAGTCCGAGCAGGGCCAGCACGACCCCGAGCAGCGCGACGTCCTTGCCCGGGGTGGAGCTGATCTGGATCCGCTGCCAGGACACGACCTTGTCGAAGGTCACCGACCCGAGCCCGTTCGGCAGCTGCACGGTCTGGCCGGGCACGAGGTCGATGCGCAGCGGCTGGCCGGCCTTGCCGGGCAGCGGGGTGAGGTTGGCCTTGTCCAGGACGTAGACGGACTGCCCCGCCCCGGAGTCCAGACCGAGGTCACCGGTGTAGACGTTGAGCGAGAGCAGCGGGTTGGCGGCCTTGCCGCCGAGGTTGACCAGGTCGCCGTTGACGTTGGCGAACGTCGGGAAGAAGACGCCCTCGAGACCGATCTGTTGGGGCTGGGCGTCGGCGGCCTTGATCACGCCGAAGGAGAACAGGTCCGGCCGGCTGGGCAGGAAGGGCACCGGGCCGGAGCGGGCGATGTTGCCCTCGCCGTCGCGCACGGTGACCACCGGTGCGTAGCCGTGGCCGATGAGGAACAGCTCGGTGCCCCCGATGGCCAGCGGGTGGTTGACCCGCAGGTCGTACTGCTGGTCCGGCCCCCCTGGCTCCTCGGTGTAGTCCACGTCCGCGCTGAAGCCGCGGGCCATCCCCGAGGGCAGCCACTCGACGTCGAACTTGTCGACCGTGAACGAGAACGGGTCCATCCCGTCGGGGTCGAACAGGTTGCCGGGCACGAAGTCGTCGTACTGCGTGAGGTTGTTGCTGAAGGGCTGGCCCTGGACCAGGATCACGCCGCCCTTGAAGCCGAACAGCGTCCCGGCGGCGAAGCCCACCAGGACCACGAGCACGGCGAGGTGGAAGATCAGGTTGCCGAGCTCGCGCAGGTAGCCGCGCTCGGCGCTGACCGTCCCGGCCTCCGCGTCGCGGCGCAGCCGGTAGCGCTTGCTCTTGAGCAGCGCCCGCGCGCGCTCGAGCACGACGTCGGGCTCCTCCAGCGTGGAGTACGACGCGTGGGCGGGCAGGCGCGTCAGGTTGCGCGGGGCGGCCGGCGGCTGCGCGCGGAGCCCGCGCAGGTAGACGAAGGAGCGCGGCAGGATGCAGCCGATGAGCGAGACCACCAGCAGGATGTAGATCGCGGCGAACCACGGCGAGCCGTAGACGTTGAACAGGCCGAGCTTCTCGTAGATCGGCGTGAGCGTCTCGTGGGCGTCCTTCCACTGCCCCGCTCGCAGCGAGTCGACCCGCTCCTGCGGCACCAGCGAGCCGGGCACGGCGGCCAGGGCCAGCATCAGCAGCAGGATCAGCGCGATGCGCATGGAGGTCAGCTGGCGCCAGGCCCAGCGCACGAACTCGCGCAGGTTGAGCTCGCCCGAGCGGCGCTCGGGCGCCGGAGCGGTGGGCCGCTCCTGGGTCGCGGTCATCAGACGCTCACCTGGTAGTCGTTGACGAGGTGGCCCTGGACCCACTGCACGCCCTGGTCCCACCAGCCGGTGAGCAGCAGCACGCCGACCACGACCAGCATGACCCCGCCGGCGCGGGTGATCCACTGCTGGTGGCGCCGGACGAAGGCCAGCGCGCCGAGTGCGCGCCGCCAGGCCACGGCGGCGAGGATGAACGGCAGCCCGAGCCCGAGGGAGTAGAAGGCCAGCAGCACGCCGCCGCGGGTCACGCTCTCGCCGTACGCCAAGCCGAGGATCACCCCGAGCGTGGGGCCGATGCAGGGTGTCCAGCCGAGGCCGAAGAGGAAGCCGAGCAGGGGCGCTGCGGCCAGGCCGACGGCCGGCACCCGGTGCACCCGGACGTCGCGCTGGAAGATCGGCAGCAGCCCGGCGAAGACCAGCCCGAGCACGATCGCGAGGACGCCGAGGATGACGTTGAAGGTGCGGGAGTACTCGAAGAAGAACCGGCTCACGCCGGCCGTGGCGACGCCCAGGCTGACGAAGACGACCGCGAAGCCGAGGACGAAGAGCCCGGACCCGGCCAGCATCCGGCCGCGGTGCGGGGTGACCCGGGAGTCGGCGAGGTCAGCGCCGGAGAGCCCCGTGGTGTAGGAGAGGTAGCCCGGCAGCAGGGGGATGACGCACGGGGAGAAGAACGAGACCAGCCCGGCCACCACCGCGACCGGGACGGCGAGCAGCATCGAGCCCGAGCCCGCCGTGTCCCGCAGCCACTCGTTCACTTCCCGGCCGCCACGTCCTCGACCAGCTCGAGCAGGGTCGTCTTGGAGGGGATCTCGCCGCGGATCAGCGCCGCCACCCGGCCCTGGTCGTCGAGCACCATCGTGCTCGGCATGTCGCGGGGGTTGTAGGGCGGCGGGAAGTTGAGCAGCTGCTGGCTACCGAAGTCGTAGATCGAGGGGTAGGTGACGTCGAAGGTGCGCTCGAAGGCGAGCGCGTTGTCCTTGCTGGTGTCGCGGATGTTGATGCCCACCACGCTGGCGCCGTCGGCCAGCTCGCCGGAGGCCTCCTGCAGGATCGGGGCCTCCTTGCGGCACGGCGGGCACTCCGACCACCACACGTTGACCACGACCGGCTTGCCGCGCAGGTCGGCCAGGTCGAGCCGGTCGCCGCTGAGGGTCTCGCCGGAGAACTCCACCGGGCTCTTGCGTTGGGCCACCGGGATCGGCACGACGATGCTGTCGCCCGCGACGTAGTCCTTGCCCTCGGTGCCGTTGGCCTCGGTGCAGGCGGTGGCCGCGCCGACCGTCAGCGTGAGGACGGCGGCGAGCGCGGCGAGGCGGCGGACGGGCATCAGGCCGATCCCGTCCCCGGAGGGGCGGCCTCCTCGGGGGCGCCGCCGGCGGAGAACGGCGCACGGCGGTCCTTGGCCGGGATCAGGTCGCCGGCGGGCTCGCTGTAGGAGACCTGGGTGATGGCGTCGCCGACGAAGTGGAAGGAGGTGATCGAGCACAGCGTGCACTGCCGCTTGCGCGGGTCGTGCACGAACGAGCGGCGCTCGACGTGCAGCCGGGTGATCCAGATCGGCAGCTGGTGGGAGACCAGCACGGCCTCGTGGCCGGCCGCCTCCACGCGCGCGTCGTGCACCGCGGACATCATGCGGGCCACGACCTGCTTGTAGGGCTCGCCCCAGGACGGCTTCCACGGGTTCCACAGGTGGCGCCAGACGCCGGGCCGGCGCAGCACGTTGTCCTGGGTGAAGCGGGTGCCCTCGAAGACGTTGGTCGACTCGATGACGCGCTCGTCGGTGACGACCTCGAGGCCGTGGCTGGCGGCCGTGGGGGCCGCGGTCTCCTGCGCGCGCTCGAGCGGGGAGGAGCGGATGTGGGTGATGTCCCGGCCGGCCAGGGCCTCGCCCACGCGGTCGGCCATCCGGCGCCCGAGGTCGGAGAGGTGGTAGCCGTCGCGGCGGCCGTAGAGCACCCCCTCGGGGTTGTGCACCTCACCGTGGCGCAGCAGGTGGACGACGGTGTCCGGGGTCTGGCTCATGCGGTGCCCTCCTGGGCGGCGGCGGCGGCCGCGCGGGCGGCGGCGGGCAGGGCGTCGAGGACCGTCTGGACGGCCCGGTCGTCGTGGGCGGCGGAGACGAACCACGCCTCGTACGCCGACGGCGGCAGGTGCACGCCGGCCTCGAGCATGGCGTGGAAGAAGGCGGCGTACGCCGCGGAGTCGGTGCGCTGGGCGTCGTCGAAGTCGCGGACCGCCCCGTCGGGCCCGGCGTCGGTGAAGAAGACCGAGAACATGGTGCCGGTGGCCTGCACGACGTGGGGTACCCCGGCGGCGCCGAGCGCCTCGCTCGTGGCGGCCTTGATCGTGTCCGCCACGTGGTGCAGGTGGGCGTAGACCGCGTCGGTGGCGAGCCGGAGCGTGGTGAGCCCGGCGGTGGTGGCGATCGGGTTCCCCGACAGCGTGCCGGCCTGGTAGACCGGGCCCTCCGGCGCGAGCTGGTGCATGACGTCGGCGCGGCCGCCGAAGGCCGCAGCGGGGAAGCCACCGCCCATGACCTTGCCGAAGGTCACCAGGTCCGGTCGCCAGCCCTCGGTCTTGCCGTCCAGGCCCCACTGGCCCTCGCGGCTCACGCGGAACCCGGTCATCACCTCGTCGCTGACGAACAGTGCGCCGTGCTGGCGGCAGGTCTCGGCCAGGAACCGGTTGAAGCCCGGCTCCGGCGGGACCACGCCCATGTTGCCGGGCGACGCCTCGGTGACCAGGCAGGCGATCCGGTCGCCGTGCTCGGCGAACACCTTCTCCACGGCCGCGCGGTCGTTGTAGGGAAGCACAAGGGTGAGCTCGGTGCTGGAGGCCGGCACGCCGGGCGTGCCCGGCACCGCGAAGGTCGCGAGCCCGGAGCCGGCGCTGGCCAGCAGCGCGTCGACGTGGCCGTGGTAGCAGCCGGCGAACTTCACGACCAGGTCGCGGCCGGTGAACCCGCGGGCCAGCCGGATGGCCGACATGGTGGCCTCGGTCCCGGAGGAGACGAACCGGACCCGCTCGACCGGCGTCCGGGCCACGATCTCCTCGGCCAGCTCGACCTCGGGCCGGGTGGGCGTGCCGTACGACGTGCCGCGCGCGATCGCCTCGCGGACCGCCGCCTCGACCTCCGGGTGCGCGTGACCGAGCAGCATCGGGCCCCACGAGCAGATGAGGTCGACGTACTCGTGGCCGTCGACGTCGGTCAGCCACGCGCCGCGGGCGCTGGCGATGAAGCGCGGCGTGCCGCCCACGGCGTTGAACGCGCGGACCGGGGAGTTGACGCCGCCGGGGGTGACGGCGCGGGCGCGCTCGAACAGCGCAGCGGACTCGCGGGTCTCCCGGGGCACACCTCATTGTCGCCGAGCGGTCCCAACACGCCGCAACCGGCCACTGGTCTGCACCACAGGGAGCGTTTCACGTCACGTCGGTCGGGGAACGATCGTTCACGCAGTGATGGCGGTCACTCGGGGACACGCTGTCGTACCAGCGCGTAACTTGTCCGTCATCTAGTCGTTGGGGGTTGCGAACACGTCGGAGGGGACGTGCTCGTGCCACTGGGAGAGAGCGATGTCGAACCGATCCGGTCGCGTGGCCAAGGCCACCGCCCTGGTGCCGATGGCCCTGCTGTCGGCCGCCTGGACCGCCAGCATCGCGGGCGTCAGCTCGCCGATCGCCAACGCCGGGGCCACGCCCAACCCGACGCTGCCCGACGGCACCAGTGTCCCGGCCCAGGCCATCGAGGCCCCGGCCAGCGTCACCGACGGCTCCGTGCTGTCCGCCGGCGCCGGCGGCGTCCAGGCCGCGCAGATCGTCGACACCGCCTCGACCTCCTCCATCCCGTCCGCCGCCCTCGCGGCCTACCAGCGCGCCGAGACCGTCATCAACGCCGCCGACGAGTCCTGCCACCTCCCCTGGCAGCTCGTCGCCGCCATCGGCCGCGTGGAGTCCAACCACGGCCGCGCCGACGGCAACGTGCTGAACGACGACGGCGTGGCCACCCCCGGCATCTTCGGCGTGGCCCTCAACGGTGCCAACCAGACCACCGAGATCGTCGACACCGACGCGGGCCAGTTCGACGACGACACGCAGTACGACCGCGCCGTCGGCCCCATGCAGTTCATCCCCTCGACCTGGTCGGTCGTGGGCGTGGACGCCGACGGCGACGGCGTGCGCAACCCGCAGGACGTCGACGACGCCGCCCTCGGCACCGCCGTCTACCTCTGCTCCGGCGACGACGACCTCTCCACCGAACCCGGCCAGCGCGCCGCGGTCTACCGCTACAACCACAGCCAGTCCTACGTCGACCTGGTCCTGGCCATCACGAAGGCCTACGAGGAGGGCGACTTCACCTCGGTGCCCAACGGCACGGTCATGGCCGGCGAGCTGACCCGCACGCCGCCGCCGCTGCACGCACCCGCCTCCCCCAAGCCCGACCAGCAGATCAAACCGCCGCAGAACGACGGCAACGACGACGACGTCACCACCGACACCCCGACCACGACCACCGACGACGACGGCGACGACCAGCCCACCGGCAACCCGACGCCCAACGACAACAACGACAACAACGGCGGCGGCGGTGGTGGCGGCGGCGGCGGCGGCGGCGGCGGCAACAACAACGGCGGCGGTGGAGGCGTCCACGTCCCGGGCACCAACGTCTCCGTGCCCCCGCTGCCCACCACCAGCATCCCGCCCGTCGACGACGTCCTCACCCTGGCCCAGGCCACCCTCCAGTGCACCCTCGACGGCCTCAACCAGCTGCTGAACCCCAACGCCTTCCAGGCCTGCCTCGACAACTACATGAAGTAGAGGCAGGACCCCGCGTCCACCCGCCCCGCCCACCCCCAACCCAGTGAGGGCGGAGGCGACGGTGGCGCCGCCGACCAGGTCGCCTGTGGACTGACCCGGCACGGCGGACCGGGCCCACCGTCGAGGGCTGGACCCGCGGCGTGGTGCACGCACGCCGGACGCAAGCGGGCCGGGAGCAGTCGCGTGCAACACGGCGTCGGTTGTCCCTCGGCGGTTGGCCCGGTCCGGCGGGACGGATCAGTCCACAGGCGACCGGACCCGAGAGCGGTGCCACGAGACGCAGCACCCAGAGCGATCAACCCCGGAACAGACCCGCAGCCTCAGTCGCCCAGTAGGTCAGCACGATGTCCGCCCCCGACCGCCGAATGCTCGCGAGCGTCTCCACGATCGCCTGCTCTCGGTCGATCCAGCCGTGGGCCGCCGCGGCCTCGACCATGGCGTACTCCCCCGAGATGTTGTACGCCGCCACGGGGACGTCGACGGCGTCGCGGACCCGGCGGATGACGTCGAGGTAGGCCAGGGCCGGCTTCACCATGACGATGTCGGCGCCCTGCTCGACGTCTAGCAGCGCCTCGCGCACGCCCTCGCGGCCGTTGGCCGGGTCCTGCTGGTAGGTGCGCCGGTCGCCCTGGAGCGAGCTGTCGACGGCCTCGCGGAAGGGGCCGAAGAAGGCTGAGGCGTACTTCGCGGAGTAGGCCAGGATGCCGAGGTCGGTGTGGCCGTCGGCGTCGAGGGCGTCGCGGACCACGCGGACCTGGCCGTCCATCATGCCGCTGGGGCCGACCATGTCGACGCCGGCGTCGGCGTGGGCCAGCGCCATCTGGGCGTAGACGGCCAGCGTGCGGTCGTTGTCGACGCGGCCGTCGCTGGTCAGCACGCCGCAGTGGCCGTGGTCGGTGAACTCGTCCAGGCAGAGGTCGCTCATCACGGTGAGCGCGTCGCCGACCTCGCCGACCACGTCGGTGATGGCCAGGTTGAGGATGCCGTTCGGGTCGAGGGCGCCCGAGCCCTCGGCGTCCTTGTGCTCGGGGATGCCGAAGAGCATCACGCCGCCGACGCCGGCCTCGGCGGCCTCGTGCACCGCCCGGAGCAAGGAGTCCCGGCTGTGCTGGACGACGCCGGGCATGGAGCTGATCGGCTTCGGCTCGGTGAGCCCCTCGCGGACGAAGACCGGGAGGATGAGCTGCTCGGGTGCGACGACGGTCTCGGCGACCATCCTGCGCAGCACCGGCGTACGACGCAGCCGCCGGGGCCGGACCAGGGGACCGGCCACCGGGTGGGCGGCGTCGTCGGGCATCAGCGGGCCTTGGACCGCCGGGCCGCGGGCTTGCGCTCGGAGGGCCGGGTGACCGGGTCGCCGGAGTCGAGCATCGACAGCCGCCGGGCGGCGCCGAAGTCGGCCAGCGCGTCGACCAGCGCGTCGACGTCCGGCTTCGGGGCCAGCACGTCCACGCGCAGCCCGTGCTCCTCGGCCGTCTTGGCCGTGGCGGGACCGATCACCGCGATGATCGTCGAGGCGTGCGGCTTGCCGGCGATGCCGACCAGGTTGCGCACGGTCGAGGACGAGGTGAAGACGACGGCGTCGAACTTGCCGGTCTTGATCGCGTCGCGGGTGCTGGCCGGCGGCGGGGTGGCGCGCACGGTGCGGTACGCCGTGACGTCGTCGACCTCCCAGCCCAGGTCGATCAGGCCGGCGACGAGCGTCTCGGTGGCGATGTCGGCGCGCGGCAGGAAGACCCGGTTGATGGGGTCGAGCAGGTCGTCGAACTCCGGCCAGTCCTCGAGCAGGCCGGCGGCGGACTGCTCGCCGGAGGGCACCAGGTCGGCGCGGAGGCCCCAGGCCGCGATGGCCTGCGCGGTCTTGTCGCCGACCGCGGCGATCTTGAGCCCGGAGAAGGCACGCGCGTCGAGGCCGTACTCCTCGAACTTCTCGCGCACCGCCTTGACCGCGTTCACCGAGGTGAAGGCGATCCACTCGTAGCGGCCCTCGACCAGACCGCGCACGGCCTTGTCCATCTGCAGCGGGTTGCGCGGCGGCTCGACCGAGATGGTCGGGACCTCCTCGGGTACCGCGCCGTAGCCGCGCAGCCGCGCGACGAGCGGGCCGGCCTGGTCCTTGGTGCGGGGCACCAGCACGCGCCAGCCGAACAGCGGCTTGGTCTCGAACCACGACAGCGTCTCGCGCAGGTCCACGACCTCGCCGATGACGATCACGGCGGGCGGCGACATCCGGGCGGCGCGGGCGTCCACGCCGATGGAGTCCAGCGTCGAGCAGACCGTGACCTGCTCGGTGGTGGTGCCGACCCGGGTCATGGCGACGGGGGTCTGGGGCGCGCGACCCGCAGCGATGAGGGCCTTGGCGATGTCGCCGACCATGTTCACGCCGGAGAGCACGACGAGGGTCCGGTCGTCGGCGTACGCCGCCCAGTCGACCTTGTCGTGGGCGGTGACGACGGTGAGCTCGCGGTGCTTCTGCGTGGTCAGCGGGATGCCGGCGTACGCCGGGACCGCGGCGACCGACGAGACGCCGGGGACGATCTCGAAGCCGATCTCGGCCTTGGCGCAGGCCTGGGCCTCTTCGGGACCGGAGGCGTAGAGGAACGGGTCACCGCTCATCAGCCGGACCACGCGCTGGCCCTTCTTGGCGTGCTTGACCACGACCTTGGCGCGCGCGGCGTGGGTCAGCGGCTGGCCGTCCTCGCCGAAGCCGCCGTCGACGAAGACCGGGGTCTCGCACTCGGCCGGCAGGGCCAGCAGCCGGCGGACCAGGTCGACGTGCTCGGGCTGCTCGGTCACGACGACCTCGGCCTGTTCGAGCAGTGTCACCGCGCGGACGGTCAGCAGGTCGGGGTCACCCGGCCCGCTGCCCACGAAGGACACCCAGCCGCGGCCCGTCGTGCGGGTCGCCTCGGTGGTGGTGGCGGTCTTGCCTCGCGTCATGCGTCGTGCACCCTGTCTGTGGCTGGGTCGGTTGCTGCGTCTTGGTGTGCTGCGGGTCCTGCGGGTCCTGCGTCGAGCTCGGCCGCCCCGTCGGCGAGCATCTCCTTGGCCAGCCGGGCGCCGAGCCCGGCGGCGTCGTCGGGGGCGCCGGTGGCCGACATCCGGACCGAGAGGCCGCCGTCGCGGGAGAGCGCGACCGCGCGCACCCACAACTCCTCCCCGTCCTCGCCCTCGACCAGCTCGGCCAGTGCCCCGATCGGCGCGGAGCAGCCGCCCTCGAGGGTGGCCAGCACCGCGCGCTCGGCCTCGACCGCCGCCCGGCTCGCCCGGTCGTCCAGCGCGGTCAGCGCGTCGGCCAGCGCGTCGTCGGCCCGGCACTCCACCGCGAGGGCACCCTGCCCGGGCGCAGGCAGCACCTGCAACGGGTCGAGCACCTCGGTGACCTCCTCGAGCCGGCCGATCCGGGCCAGCCCGGCGCGGGCGAGGAGCACGGCGTCGTACTCCCCGGACCGGACCTTCGCGATCCGGGTGTCGACGTTGCCACGAACGCCGACCACGTCCAAACCGAGACCGAGGGCGTGCAGCTGCGCCACCCGCCGCGGGGAGCCGGTGCCGACGCGCGCGCCGACCGGGAGCTCGCCGAGGGTGAGACCGTCGCGGGCCACGACGACGTCGCGCGGGTCCTCGCGGGTGGGTACGGCGGCCAGCGCGATCCCTTCGGGCGCGGCGGTCGGCAGGTCCTTGAGCGAGTGCACCGCGACGTCGACCTCGCCGCGCAGCAGCGCGTCGCGCAGGGCGCTGACGAAGACGCCGGTGCCGGAGTCGGGCAGCGCGCTGATCGGGGTCCCGGTGGCCTGGGTGCGGTCGCCGTGGGTGAGGACCTCGACCAGCTCGGTCTCGAGGCCGAGCCGCTCGCGGAGCATCGCGGCGACCAGCTCGGACTGGGTCTTGGCCAGCACCGAGGCGCGGGTGCCGATGCGCACGGTGCTCACCGTGCTCACGACAAGCCCTCGGGACGGGTCACCGCGTCGACCGCGTCGGGGTCGAGGGCGAACAGCTCGGCCAGGGCGGCGGCGTAGGAGACCGCTCCGGTCTCGTTGGCCAGCTCCTTGACCCGCACCGTCGGCTGGTGGAGCAGCTTGTCGGCCACCCGGCGGATGGTGTGCAGGACCTCGGCGCGCTCCTGCGGGGTCAGCGCCGGCAGCCGGTGCTCGAGGCGGTCCATCTCCGCGTCGACCACCGAGGTGGCCATGGTGCGCAGGGCCACGAGGGTCGGGGTGACGCTGGCCGAGCGGCGCGCGGCCAGGAAGGCCGAGACCTCCTGGGTCACGATCCGCCGGACCTCGTCGACCTCGCGGCCGGCCTCGCTGGCCTCGAGCTCGTCGGCCAGGTCGGCCAGGTCGATGCGGGTCACACCGTCGAGCTCGGCCACGGCCGGGTCCACGTCGTGCGGCAGGGCCAGGTCCACGAAGACCAGGTCGCCCTCGCCGCGGGTGGCCTCGACCAGGCCGCGGCTGACCAGCAGGCCCGGGGCGCCGGCGCAGGTGAGGACCAGATCCACCCGGCCCAGGACCGAGGGGGAGCTCGGCCAGCGGGACCGCGGTGCCGGCGTACTCACCGGCCAGGCGCTGGGCCCGCTCGAGCGTGCGGTTGACCACGATCACCTCGGCGGCCCCGCGGCGCGCCACGGTGGCGGTGGCCAGAGCGGCCATGCTGCCGGCGCCGACCACGGCGACCCGGGCGCCCGCGACGTCGCGGCCGTGGCGCGCGGCCCGGTCGAGCGCGGCGGTGACCAGGGTCGGGGCGGCGTGGTCGATGTCGGTCTCGGCCCGGGACCGCTTGCCGACGCGCAGCGCCTGCTGGAACAGCACGTTGAGCGACGGGCCGACCGTCCCGAGCTCCTGGCCCAGCCGGAGCGCGTCGCGGGTCTGGCCGAGGATCTGGCCCTCGCCCACCGCCATCGAGTCCAGCCCGGAGGCGACCTGGAACAGGTGGGAGACCGCGCCGTCGTCGTAGTGGACGTAGAGGTGCGGCACCAGCGCCTCGGTGCTGCCGCCGGCCGGCTCGACGAGCAGCCGCGACAGCTCCTCGACCGACCCGTGGAAGCGGTCGACGTCGGCGTAGATCTCCACGCGGTTGCAGGTGGCGATGACCGCGGCCTCGGTGACGTGCTCGCACGCCGCGACGGCCTGCACCAGCTTGGGCACGGCGTCGGCGTCCGGCGCGACCTGCTCCAGCAGCGAGACCGGTGCGGAGTTGTGGGAGACGCCGACGACCAGGACGCTCACGCCGTCGCCTCCGCCTGCTTGCGCTGCTCGTGGTAGGCCAGGATCTGCAGCTCGATGGAGAGGTCGACCTTGCGGACGTCGACGCCCGCGGGCACCGCGATCACGGTCGGTGCGAAGTTGAGGATGCTGCTGATGCCGGCCTCGACCATCCGGTCCGCGACGTCCTGCGCGGCCGTGGCGGGCGTGGCGATGACCCCGATGGCGACGCCGTGCTCGCGCACGATCGCGTCGAGGTCGGCGAAGTCGCGCACGTCGATGCCGGCGACGACCTCGCCGCGTCGCGTCGGGTCGGCGTCGAGCAGTGCGACCACCCGGAAGCCGCGGCTGCGGAAGCCGGAGAAGTTGGCCAGGGCGTGCCCGAGGTTGCCGATGCCGACGATGACCACGGGCCAGTCCTGGGTCACGCCGATCTCGCGGGCGATCTGGTAGCGCAGGTAGTCCACGTCGTACCCGACCCCGCGCGTGCCGTAGCTGCCGAGGTAGGAGAGGTCCTTGCGCAGCTTGGCGCTGTTGACCCCTGCGGCCGCGGCCAGCTCCTCGCTGGAGCACGTCGCGGTGCCGTTGTCGACCAGCGTCGTGAGCGCCCGGAGGTAGACGGGCAGGCGCGCGACGGTGGCCTCGGGGATGTCCCGGGCGCTGTCGGTCGTGCGGGCGCTCACCAGACCTTCTCTCCAGCCGCGGAGGGAGGCCATCGGGCCATCGCAGTTCCGCCGGCACCGCCACTCTAAGAGTTTGTGAACGAGAGAACAAAACCAGCGGAGGTGTCCTCCGACACGTCGTCGCCGCGCACTTGTAACGCGCAGTTACCGGCACTTCCGACCCGTTGCAACGGGTCGGAAGTGCCGGTAACTGCGCGTTACAAGTTCTCCGGGGCGGTCAGGGCGGCGCGGAGCCGGGTCTCGTCCACCCGCCAGAAGTCGTGCTGCCGGCCGTCGACGAGGGTCACCGGGATCTCCTCGCCGTAGCGCTCGAGCAGCGCGGGGTCGTCGAGGATCGAGAGCTCGGCGTAGGACTCGCCCAGGTCGGCGCACACGCGCTCGATGACCGCCCGGGCGTCGTCGCAGAGGTGGCAGCCGGGCTTGGAGTAGAGCGTCACGCGGGCGCTCACTGCTCGAGCAGCCCCAGCGCCCGGCGCCGCTCCATGCCGCGCAGCCGGCCCTTCTGCACCTTGCCGGTGACGCCGACGGGCAGCTCGGGGACGACCTCGATGCGCCGGGGCTGCTTGAAGCGGGCCAGCCGCTGCTCGCAGTGGGTGCGTACGGCGTCCGCGAGCGTCGCGGGGTCGCCCGACGACACGACGTAGGCCACCACGGCCTCGCCGGTCTCGGGGTCGTCGACACCGATGACCGCCGCCTCGCTGACGCCGGGGACCTCGCGGATCACGTCCTCGACCTCGACCGGGTAGACGTTGAAGCCCGAGACGATCACCAGCTCCTTGAGCCGGTCGACGAGGAACAGGTCCCCGGTCGCGTCGAGGAAGCCGACGTCGCCGGTGGACCACCAGCCGTCCTGGTCAGGACCGAGCGAGCCGTCGGGCCAGTAGCCGCTGAACAGGTTCGCGCCCTTGACCTGGATCTCGCCCGGGTCCTCGCCCTCGGGCGGGCGTCCGGTCTCGTCGACCAGCCGCAGCTCGATGCCGGGCAGCGCGGCGCCGACCGAGCCGGGCTGCAGGGACGGCGAGCAGAGCGTCGAGGTGACGACGGGCGAGGCCTCGGTCAGGCCGTAGCCCTGGTGGACCGGGATGCCGGTCAGCTCGGTGAACTCGGTGGCCAGCTCGGGCGAGAGCGGCGCGGAGCCGGACAGCATGAGGCGCACCGGCCCGAGCCGCTCGCGCAGCCCCTCGACACCGCGCCAGTAGGCGAAGACGGGCGGTGCGACCGGGACCACCGAGCACGCCTCGTCCTCGATCAGGTCGAGGGTGCCCTGCGGCTCGAAGCGCCCGGCCAGCACCAGCTTGGCCCGGTGGCGCATGACCACGCCGAGCACGCCGTTGAGCCCGTAGACGTGGAACAGCGGCAGCACGCCGAGCACCACGTCGTCGCCGTGGACCATGGGCGGGTCCACCTGCGCGACCTGCTCGACGTTGGCCAGCAGCGCGCGGTGGGTGAGCATCGCGGCACGCGGGCGGCCCGACGTACCGCTGGTGTAGAGCAGGGCCGCGAGCTTCTCCGGGTCGAGCAGCGGCGGCACGGGTCGGGGCGAGTCGGCGCGCAGGTGGTCGTAGGACCGCTCCCCCGGCTGCAGGGTGCCGCCGACGACGACGATGCGCGGGACGACCAGGCGGGCGAGGAGGTCGGCCTCGATCGAGCCGGCCGGGTGCTCGACCGCGCGGGCCTCCTGCAGCATCCGCGCGGCCTCGCGGACCGCGGTCACGGTGTCGGCGTCCGCGACCACCATCCGCGAGCCGGAGTCGGCGACCATGCGGGCCAGCTCGCCGGCCTGCGACGTCGGGTTGACCGGTACGGCGACCGCCTGCGCCCGGAGCACTCCGAGGTAGGTCGTGACGAACTCGATGCGGTTGCCCAGCACCAGCATCACGCGGTGCCCGGCCACGATGCCCGCGGCGCCGAGGCCGGTCGCGACCCGGCTCACCTCGTCGTCGAGCTCACCCCAGGTCACCCGGCGCCCGCCGGACTCCACGACAGCGAGCCGGTCGGGGTCCTCGGCCGCGGCGCGGGCGAGCAGGTCCGCGACGTCGGTCGGCGCCGCGTGCGCCTGATCCGCCCCCTCGGCCATGCACGGATGATTCCACACGCGCCGGTGGCCTAGGGTCGCTCCGTGGCTCCACCCGACCGGCCGCGCACGCCGCTCAACCTCCAGCAGCGCTCGACGCTGGCGGGCGAGGCGGCCGCCGCCGCGGCCGAGGTCGAGACCGCCCTGCACCACCCGGCGGACGCCACGGCGGCGGCGTTCTTCGACGTCGACAACACGCTGATGCAGGGCGCCAGCATCTTCCACCTCGCCCGCGGGCTGCACCGGCGCGAGTTCTTCACGACCCGCGACATCCTCGGCGCGATGTACAAGCAGCTCTACTTCCGCGTGGTCGGCGTCGAGGACCCCGAGCACGTGGCCGAGACCCGGGCGGCGGCGCTCAGCTTCATCGAGGGGCACACGGTCCGCGAGCTGCAGGACCTCGGCGAGGAGATCTTCGAGGAGGCCATGGCGCACCGGATCTGGCCCGGCACCCGCGCCCTGGCCCAGCTCCACCTCGACCAGGGCCAGCGGGTCTGGCTGGTGACCGCCGCGCCGGTCGAGATCGCCCAGATCATTGCCCGGCGCCTCGGGCTCACCGGCGCCATGGGCACGGTGGCCGAGCACGTGGACGGCGTCTACACCGGCCGGCTGGTCGGCGACATGCTGCACGGCCCGGCCAAGGCCGAGGCCATCAAGGCCCTCACCGCCCGGGAGGGGCTGGACCTGGGCCGCTGCTCGGCGTACTCCGACTCCTACAACGACCTGCCCATGCTCAAGCTGGTCGGCGACCCCTGCGCGATCAACCCCGACGCCAAGCTGCGGGCCTACGCACGCGAGCAGGGCTGGCGGGTCCGCGACTACCGCACCGGTCGCAAGGCGGCCCGCGCCGGGCTCCTGGTGGGCGCGCTGGCCGGGGCGGCCAGCGGCGCGGTGGCCGCCGGGATCTCGCTGCGCGGCAAGAGGGAGTAGGCCGATTCTTCCCGTGTTGTGACTAACTCTTCTAGGATCGGGTAGTTGCACCACGGGGGAACGAGGGAGGGACTCCTGTGCCCGGTTGGGGACCGCAGGTGATGCGTGGACTCGACGCGCTGCGCGTCGCGGTCGCGTGCGCCCTCGAGCCCGGGACCCCCGCCCTCGCGCTCGCCGAGGTCTCCGACCGCTCCGGCGGTCGCCGCAGCCGCTCGGCCCACGACGGCTGGCTGCTGAGCGAGGCGGCCGCCCGGGACAGCGTCGGCGAGGGCCGCGGCGTCGGGCAGGGCTACGGCGACGCCGACCTGGCCGCCTCCTCCGAGGAGAGCGAGGAGGACCGCTCCCGCCTCATCGCGCTGGTCGAGCTGGCCCGCAAGGGCGACAGCGACGCGTTCGGACTGCTCTACGACCACTACCAGGGCGCGGTCTACCGCTTCCTCTTCTACCGCACGCGCTCGAGCACCCTGGCCGAGGACCTCACGTCGGAGACGTTCTTCCGGGCGCTGCGCAACATGCAGAACTTCCGCTGGCAGGGCAAGGACTTCGGCGCCTGGCTGATGACCATCGCCCGCAACCTGGCCACCGACCACTTCAAGGCCGGTCGCACCCGCCTCGAGCTGGCCACCGAGGACATGGGCGTGCACGACGACGCCACCGAGGGCCCCGAGCACGCCGTGCTGGCCAGCCTGACCAACGAGGTCCTGCTGCAGGCGCTCACCGAGCTGCCCGCGGAGCAGAAGGACTGCCTCATCATGCGCTTCCTGCAGGGGATGAGCATCGCCGAGACGGCCGCCGTGCTGGGCCGCAGCGAGGGCGCGGTCAAGCAGCTCCAGCTGCGGGGCGTGCGCAACCTGGCCAAGCTGATGCCCGAGGGGATCCGCTGATGCCCGGTTCTCTGCGTTCGCGCGTAACCCCGGCGGCCCCCGCTTCGTTGTGGGTGGCGTCGGCGCCTCGACACGGGGACGGCGTCGGCGACCACCAGACAGGACCGCAGCGATGACCCCCCTGTTCCCGGCACGCCGTGCCGAGCGATTCGACCAGCTGGTCGAGGGCGGGCGGCGAGACGACGCCGCAGGAGCCGTCGACCCCGCGACCGCGGAGCTGCTCGAGCTGGTCAGCGCGCTGCGGGCCGCTCCGGAGCCCGAGGCCCGGCCGGCGTTCGTCTCCGACCTGCGCGCCCAGCTCATGGCCGCCGCCGAGACCGAGCTGGTCCCGGCCCCCGCCCGCTCCCGCGACGACGTCGCCCGGCTCACGATCACCCCGCGCCGCGGCCGGGGCGAGCGCCGCGTCAGCGTCGCCCTCGGCGCCGTCGCGATCATCGGCGCGACCACGTCGATGGCGGTGGCCTCCCAAGGCGCCCTCCCCGGTGACACGCTCTACCCGCTCAAGCGGGCGATCGAGAACACCCACACCGGCATCAGCGTGGGCGACGACGCCAAGGGCAAGACCATGCTCGGCAACGCCTCGGACCGCCTGAGCGAGGTCCGCGAGCTGTCCGGCAAGCCGGACCCGGACGCCCAGCTCATCGCGCAGACGCTCACCACCTTCTCCGACCAGGCCGGCGAGGCGGGCGATCACCTCATCAAGGACTTCCAGGAGAACGGCGACCAGAGCGCGATCAAGGACCTCATGCAGTTCACGCACCAGAGCGTGGAGACCTTGAGCGACCTCGAGTCCGCGATCCCCGACGGCGCCCACGACGCCCTGGTCGACGCGGCCGCCGTGGTCATGAGCCAGGACGCCACCGCCAGCAACCTCTGCCCGACCTGCGGTGAGCCGATCACCGAGCTGCCCGCGCAGCTCGTGGCCGGCGCCACCACCGCGGTCGGCGACGCCGCCGACGCCCTCACCGAGGCCGGCGAGCAGCTGACCCAGCCCCCGCCGAGCGAGGACGCGACCATCGGCGGCGGCAAGAACGACCCGAGCGGCATCGACCCACCCACCAACCCGGTCCAGGTTCCCTCGGTCATCCCGACCCCCAGCGTGGTCCCCACCGACGGCGGGGGTCTGCAGGACGTGGTCCCCACCCCGCCCGGCGGCCTCGGTGGCAACGGTGACGGCGGGAAGGGCGACGGCGGCAAGGGTGGCAAGGGCGGCAAGCTCGACACCAAGACCCCGACCGCGCCCGTCGACCTGACCCCGGTGACCGACACCGTCAACCAGGTCGTCACCGGCGTCGTCGAGAGCGTCAACGGACTGCTCAACGGCCTCACCGGCGGCCTCACCGGCGGTCTGACCGGATCCGGCACGGGTGGTGGCGCCGGGACCGGCGCCGGCCAGTAGTCCTCGCGGACGACGCTCCTAGCGGAAGACCGACTGCCGCTGCATGAGCAGCGAGTAGAGCGTGGACTGGATGGTCTCGCGCACCTCGTCGGTGACGTTGAAGACTAGCATCGGGTCGTCGGCCGCGCCGGCGTCGAACTCGTCGGTGCGGATCGGCTCGCCGAACTCCAGCAGCCACTTGCTGGGCAGCGGCACCAGGCCGAGCGGGCCCAGCCAGGGGAACAGCGGGGTCACCGGGAGGTAGGGCAGGCCGAGCACCCGCGCCAGCGAGGGCAGGTTGGCCACCAGCGGGTAGATCTCCTCGGCGCCGACGACCGAGAGCGGGATGATCGGCACCTGGGTGCGCAGCGCCGCGGAGACGAAGCCGCCCCGCCCGAAGCGCTGGAGCTTGTAGCGCTCGGCGTACGGCTTGCCGATGCCCTTGAAGCCCTCGGGCCAGACGCCGACCAGCTCGCCGCTGCGCAGCATCCGCTCGGCGTCCTCGGCGCAGGCCAGGGTGGTGCCGCCCTTGCGGGCCAGGCTGCTCACCACCGGCATCTTGAAGACCAGGTCGGCACCGAGCGGGCGCAGGAAGCGACCGGTGGTGTCGTGGATGGACACCATGGTCATCAGCCCGTCGACCGGGATGGTGCCGGAGTGGTTGGAGACCACGAGCGCGCCGCCCTCGGCGGGGATGTTCTCGGCGCCGCGGACCTCGATGCGGAACCACTTCTGCGCGATCGGGCGCAGCGCGGCCAGGAAGAAGCGCTCGGTGATCTCCTGGTCGAAGCCGTACTCGTCGACGACGTAGTCACCGGTCACCCGGCGGCGCAGGAAGGCCAGGAACCGGGCCAGCTGCGGCTCCCACTGCTCGCCGAACAGCTCGCGCGAGGCGTGCTGGAAGGCGGCCAGCCAGTCGCCGGCCGGGATGCCAGTGGTGGGCTCCCGCTCGACGGCGTACGCCGGGGGGCGGGGCCGCTCGGCCACGGGCGGGCTCGTCGCGGGCTCGTCGGGCGTGACCGGGGCGGGGCGGTCGGCACCGTCGATCCGGTCGCCGGCCTGTGCGCGCGGCCGCTGGCTCGGCCGCTGGCCCGACTGCTGGCTCGGCTGCTGGCTCGGCTGCTTCCCGGGCGGGTTCGACGGGCCGCCGGCCAGGCTGCGCGAGGCGGCGGACGGCTTGCCGTTGCCCTGGCCGCGCCCGGGGCGCCCGCGGGTGCCGATCGGGATGATCTCGGCGTCACCCACGCGACTCGCCCCCGGCGGTGCCGGTCACCGAGGTGAGCGCGGGCGGGTCGGTGGGCGAGGGCAGCTGGTCGAGCACGGCGGTCAGCGCACGCTCGACCCGGCCACCGGTGGGCGTCAGGCCGGCTGCGAAGTCCTCGAAGGCGCTGGCCGTGGTGAACGACGGCTCGAAGCCGAGCCGCTCGCGCATCCGCGTGGTGTCCACGCCGCGACCGTAGGTGAGGAAGCTGAGCTGTTCCGGAGAGAAGTCGGCCAGCCGGGCGCTGCGCAGCACGTTGCCGACGCCGCCGACCGCGAAGCCGGGCATCGGCACCGTCGGGCGCCGCAGCCGGCGCAGGGCCTGGGAGAGCATGAGCACGCCGTCGCCGGCCACGTTGAAGGTGCCGGGCAGGTCGGCGCGCACCGCGTGCACCAGGAGGTCCATCAGGTCCTGCTCGTGCAGGAACTGCAGGCGGGCGTCGAAGCCGAGCACGGTCGGGATGACCGGCAGCCGGAAGTACGATGTGATCGGGCTGACCACGTGCGGGCCGATGACGTTGGCGCAGCGCAGGGTGGTGACCCGGACGTCGGGGCGGCGGCGGGCGAAGCCGCGGACGTAGCCCTCGATCTCGGCGACGTCCTTGGCGTAGCCCGAGCGCGGGGCGCGCCGCGGCTCCATGTCCTCGGTGAACATGGCCGGGTCGCGGTTGCTCGCGCCGTACACCGTGGTCGTCGACTTCACCACGAGGTGCTGCACGCTCGGCGCCTTCTGGCACGCAGCGAGCAGCTGCATGGTGCCGATGACGTTGAGCTCCTTCATCGTGCCGCGCCCGCCGGCGCTGCCCGGCGTCGAGATCACGCTCATGTGCACGACCGTGTCGACGTCCTCCTTGGCGATCACCTTGGCGATCACCGGGTTGCGGATGTCGGCGCGGACGAAGGACACGTCGCCGACGTCCCCGCGGGGCGGGACGACGTCGACGCCGATGACCCGGGCCACGGTCGGGTCCTGGGCGATGGCGCGCGCCGAGCGGCGGCCGAGGTCTCGGGAGACCCCGGTCACGAGGACGACCCGGTCGCGGGTCCGTCCCTGGGCGCTCGCCATCTCAGACCCTGTCTGTGGGGGACGGGGAGGCGGTGGTTACTTGCCGAGCTTGCGACGCTGCACGCGCGTCTTCTTCAGCAGCTTGCGGTGCTTCTTCTTCGCCATGCGCTTGCGCCGCTTCTTGATGACCGAACCCACGGTGTACCTCTCGCCACGGACAGCCCGGGACGGCCACGAGCCGCACCCCAGCATCCCGTGGTCACTCCACAGGACCGGGCAAGCCTATCCGCCGCACCGTGAGGCGCCGAATGGGCGAGACGTGAGGTGGCCGACAGCCTCCCCGCGCGTGGACGGCGCAGGTCAGCCGGCGCTGTAGAAGCTCTTGCGGAGGTACTCGTTGACGTCCTCCTCGACCACCCGGAACGAGCGGCCGACGCGCACGGCAGGCAGGTCACCGTTGTGGACCAGGCGATACACCGTCATCTTCGAGACGCGCATCATCGCCGCGACCTCGGCCACGGTGAGGAACTTCGCCTCCGACATGTCCCCCGAACCAACCATCGTGCACCGTTCTTCCTCGGCCTCGCGTCACCGGCTTCCCCACCGGTGAGCATCGCGCTGCCTCCTCAGGGAGAATAGAGGCAGTTGTGACTCATGGGGAATAGGTTCGCGAAAGTGCCTGCAGTTGTCTGGGCGTGTCGACTTGATCCGGACGGGTCGGAGGCTCAGGGCAGCGGGTCGAGCCCGTGCAGCGGGAAGAGCGCCGTCCGGGTCGCGTTGACCTCGCGGTCCAGCCACGCGTCGGGGTCGTAGCCCTCGCGCCAGTCGCGGTACGCCGGCGTGCGGCCGTCGGTCATCGAGCGCGGCGCGCTGACGCCGGTGCGCTCCAGGACGTAGGCGCGCCAGGCCTCGGGCGTCGGCGTGGCCGGGTCCACCGGGCGGCCGGCGACGGCGCCGAGCAGGTGGCTCCACGCGCGCGGGACGACGTCGACGAGCGCGTAGCCCCCGCCGCCCGTGGCCACCCAGCGACCGCCGGTGACCTCGTGGGCCAGCTCGTGCAGGGCGAGGTACGCCGCGCGCTGGCCGTCCACGCTGAGCATCAGGTGGGCGAGCGGGTCCTCGGCGTGGGAGTCGCAGCCGTGCTGGGTCACCAGCACCTCGGGCGCGAACTCGCGGACCAGGTCGGGCACGACGGCGTGGAAGGCCCGCAGCCAGCCGGCGTCGCCGGTGCCGGGCGGGAGGGCCACGTTGGCCGCGGAGCCCTCCGCGCCGGGGCCGCCGACGTCCTGGGCGAAGCCGGTGCCGGGGAAGAGGAACTGCCCGGTCTCGTGCACGGAGATGGTGAGCACCCGGGGGTCGTCCCAGAAGACCGCCTGCACCCCGTCGCCGTGGTGCACGTCGACGTCGACGTAGGCGATCCTCTGCACGCCGGCGTCGAGCAGGGAGCGGATGCCGATGGCCACGTCGTTGTAGACGCAGAAGCCGCTGGCCCGGTCGGGCATCGCGTGGTGCAGGCCGCCGGTGATGTTGGCGGCGTGCAGGGCCTCGCCGCTGCCGACCAGCCGGAAGGCCTCGAGGCTGGCGCCGACCACGTGCGCCGCCGCCTCGTGCATCCCGAGGAAGACCGGGTTGTCGTCGCTGCCCAGCCCGACCTCGAGCTCGGCCCGGCCGGTGCGGCCCGCACGCTGGACGGCCTCGATGAGCCGCTGGTCGTGGACGGTCGCGATCTCCTCGTCGGTGGCGTGGCGCGCGGGGACCACGCGCAGCGCGCCGCCGGTGGTGACACCGAGCTCGTGGGCCAGCTGCATGGTCAGCGCGACCCGGACCGGGGCCATCGGGTGGGCGGGGCCGAAGTCGTAGTCGGTCAGCGTGGGGTCGAAGACCACCGCGCTCGGGCCCGTGCACCCGCTGGCCCCCTCCATGTCCGCGACGCTACCGTGGGCGCGTGCTGACGACGCGTCGTACCCAGTGGTGGCCCGCCTGACGGCGGCCACCTGTCCTCACGCACCTCTTCCTTCCGGCCGCCCACGGGCGGCCGTTCGCTACGCGTCCCACCCGTGGGCTCTCTCACCAGGAGCTCCACCCATGACCCGCACGCTCTCCCTGCTCACCCCCTCCGGGCACCTGACCCTCGGCTCCTACCTCGGGGCCCTGCTGCCGATGTCGCGTCGCCAGGACGACGCCTTCTACGGCCTCTCCGACCTGCACGCCCTGACCGTGACGCACGCGCCGGCCGAGGTCCGCGCGTACGCCGACGAGATGGCCACGCTGTTCCTCGCGGTCGGGCTGGACCGGGCCACGCTGTTCCGGCAGAGCCACGTCCCGGCGCACGCGCAGCTGGCCTACCTGCTCGAGTGCGTCGCGACGACCGGTGAGCTGAACCGGATGGTGCAGTTCAAGGAGAAGGGTCGCGGCGTGGACTCGACGCGGGTCTCGCTGTTCACCTACCCGGCGCTGATGGCGGCCGACATCCTGCTCTACCGACCCGCCGCCGTGCCGGTCGGCGCGGACCAGAAGCAGCACGTCGAGCTGGCCCGGGACCTGGCCCAGCGGTTCAACCGGCTCTACGGACCGGTCTTCGTCGTGCCCGAGGTGGTCACCGCCTCCGACGGCTCCGCGCGGGTGATGGACCTGCTGCACCCCGACCGGAAGATGTCGAAGTCCGCCGACACCGCCGGCACCATCCACCTGCTCGATCCGCCCGACGTCGTGCGCCGCAAGGTCTCCCGCGCAGTGACCGACTCCGACACCGGCCCGTCCGCGGTGCGCTCCGACCCGGCCAAGCCGGGCGTGTCCAACCT
This sequence comes from Nocardioides anomalus, assembly GCF_011046535.1. NCBI lineage: Bacteria > Bacillati > Actinomycetota > Actinomycetes > Propionibacteriales > Nocardioidaceae > Nocardioides > Nocardioides anomalus. The sequence goes on from NZ_CP049257.1 coordinate 4,009,626, forward strand.
GCTCGCGGTCCTGGTGGCCTGCGGTGGCTCGGCCGACGGCCTGACGACGTACGGCGCGCTCAAGGCGGCGGTGACCGATGCGGTCGTGGCCACGCTGGCGCCGGTGCAGGAGCGGCACGCCGAGCTGGCCGCCGACCCGGCGCACGTCGCCTCGGTGTTCGAGGCGGGCGCCGCGCGGTGCCGGGAGGTCACCGCGCCGGTGCTGGCCGCGGCGCAGTCAGCGATCGGGCTGTGAGAGCGCCCAGGCCTGTCCGACCGGCCGGAAGGCGCGGTCGGTGCCGCCCACGGTGACCAGCCGGTCGCCGGCCCAGACCGAGGCGAGGTCCTGGCGGATCGGGGAGCCGGGGCGGCCGAGCAGCGTCCAGGTGCCGGCGTCGTCGTCGTAGACGAAGCCGCCGACGGCGACGAGCGGTCCGGACGCGGCGTCCAGGGGCCAGGCGTCGGCCCCGGCGTCGCCGTACGCCGGCGGGTCGCCGGCCAGCGGCGACCACGCTCCGGTCGAGGGATCGAGCCGGCCGCCGTGGGGGTAGGGCCGGTCCCAGGCGTCGACCTCGCCGCCGTCGTCGCTCCCGAAGTCGGGGTTGACCAGGTGCTGCCCGGTCCAGTGCACGAACGGCCCGGTCTGACCCGTCTCGGGCAGCCGCCGCCACGTCGTGCCGTCCCACAGGTCGGCCCGGGTCAGGGTCGGCTCGTCCGGGGCCGTGTCCCTGTCGTCGGCCCCGATGAGCACCACCCCCACGGGCGTGGCGAACAGCCCGCTGTCGCGCAGCCGCGGCGCGAGGTCGTCGCTCGGCAGGTCGCTCCAGGTCCGCGTGGCCAGGTCGAGGGCCTGCACCTGGGCGCGGACGTGGCTGTAGACCACACCGTCCAGCGCCGTCTCGGGAGCGCCCCCCGCGCCCGCCGGCAGCGCGGTCCAGGCGTCGGCCGTCGCGTCGTAGGACCACCACTGCCGGTCGTCGCCGACCACCGGCACGCCGTCGACGACCACGTGCCCGGTGAACCGGTCCACCTCCAGGGGTGCGTCGGCCAGGGGGCGCCAGGCGTCACGGTCCGGGTCGTACGCCGCGCCGTCGCGGGTGCCGTCGTGCTGGTCCACGCAGCTGGCGCTGGGCGGGCAGCCCGAGCCGGTGTGACCGCCGAGGGCCAGCACCTCCGAGCCCGTCCAGGCGAGCAGCGGGCCGTAGCGCGCCGACAGCGGCGGGTCGGCGGCCCGGCTCCAGGTGCCCGCCGACGGCCGGTCCACCGTGCCGTCCGCGTCGGCGCAACCGGCGAGGGCCAGGGCGAGCAGGAGCGCGGCGAGGAGGCGCATCCGGCTAGGACGGGTCCGGCCGCGATCCGGCTCCCAGGAAGTCGCGGACGGCCGCCGCGAGCTCCGGGCCGGCGTCCTCCTGGAGGAAGTGCCCGGCGCGCTCGATGGTCACGCTGACCGCGCCCGGGACGTGCCGGGCCAGGATCGGCGCCATCGCGCCCGTGATCGGGTCGGAGTCGCTGAACGCGTTGAGCCACGGCTTGTCCCAGGCGCCCAGCGCGGCCCACGCGGCCCGGTTGGCCCCGGTGGCCGGGTCGTCGGGGCGCGTCGGCACCAGCGTCGGCATGGCCCGCGGGCCGGCCTTGCTCGCCTCGGTGTCGAACGGCGCGTCGTAGGCCGCCCGCACCTCCTCGGTCAGGCCGCGCACGCAGCCGGACGCCACCAGCCGCCCGACGTCGAGGACCTCGGCCTGCTCGACCGCACGGCGGAACTGCCACCAGATCTCCGGCATGTCCACGTCGCCGGTCGGCAGGCCGGTGTTGGCCGCCACCACCCGCGCGACGCGGTCCGGGTGCTCGGCCGCGATCCGGAGCCCGATGAGCCCACCCCAGTCCTGGCCGACCACGGTGGCCTCGCGCAGGTCGAGGTGGTCGAAGGCCAACTCGCGCACCCACGCGACGTGCCGGGCGTAGCTGTGGTCGCCCGTGGCCAGCGGCTTGTCCGAGCGGCCGAAGCCGACCAGGTCCGGAGCCACGCAGCGGTGGCCCGCGTCGCTCAGCACCGCGATCACGTGGCGGTAGAGGAACGACCAGGACGGCTCGCCGTGCAGGAGCAGGACGACCTCGCCGTCGGCCGGGCCCGTGTCGACGTACGCCATCCGCAGCGTGCCGCCGTCCGGGTCCGCCACCTCGGCGTACGACGGCGGCCAGGGGAAGTCCGGCAGGTCGGCGAAGCGGTCCTCGGGGGTGCGGTGCACGTCCATCACGGCACCCTCTCAGCCAGCCGCTTCAGGTTGAGCAGCTGGCGGCGCATCATCACCAGGTCGCCCCAGGCCAGCGCGTGTGCCACCGGCCCGGCCGAGCCCACGGCGACGCGGGCGACGAGGCGGGAGCCCGCACGGTCCGGCTCTGCGGCGTACGTCATCGCGACCCGGCCGAACAGCCGCTCCCCGCGCGACGAGGTCACCGCCGTCCACTGGTGGCCGGCCTCGAACGACGTGAGCCGGAAGACCACCGCCATGGTCTGGCCGACCTCGAGCCGGTCCGCGCCCGGGGTGAGCGTCTGCGGCGAGCGGCGGCCGAGGTTGTCGACCAGGTCGTAGGAGTACGGCGCCACCGCGATCTGGCACAGCCAGCGCCAGGTCCGCTCGGGCGGCGCGGCGACCCCGATCGCGCGGGTCAGCCGCAGGCCGGGCGGGACCAGGTCGTCGGCGGGGTAGGAGCGCGCCGCCTCCTCGGGCGTGGCGCCCCAGACGACGGCGTCGAGCTTCACGGTCCCCATCCTCCCGCCGAGCGCCGCCCGGGAGCGTCCACCCAGGGGTGGGAGGTCAGTCGCCCTCGGCCAGCTCGCGGCTGCGGTCGCGGGCCGACTCCATGGCCGCCAGGAAGGCCGCGCGGACGCGGTGCACCTCGAGCTCGCGCAGCGCGGAGGCGGTGGTCCCGCCGGGGCTGGTGACCTGTTCGCGCAGCACGGTCGGGTGGGTGCCGGTCTCGCGCAGCATCTTGGCCGAGCCGACCAGGGTCTGGATGACCAGCTCGGTGGCGGTGGCCCGCGGCAGGCCGAGGTGCACGCCGGCCTCGATCATCGACTCGACGACGAAGAAGATGTACGCCGGTCCGGAGCCGGAGATCGCGGTGACCGCGTCCTGCTGGCGCTCGGGGATGCGGACCACGCGACCGACCGAGGACATCAGCGACTCGGCCTCGGCCAGCTGCTCCTCCGAGCAGTGCGAGCCGGGCGAGACCGCGGCCATGCCCTCGTCGACGAGCGCGGGGGTGTTGGGCATGACGCGGACCACGGCGACGCCGTCGGGGACGCGGGACTCGATGAAGCCGGTGGTGATGCCGGCGGCGAGCGAGACGAGCAGCTGACCGGCGCGCAGGGACGGGGCGATCTCGTCGAGGAGGTCGGCCATGTCCTGCGGCTTGACCACCAGCGCGACGGTGTCGGCCTTGGCGGCCGCGTCGGCGTTGCCGACCACCGCGACGCCGTAGCGCTCCTCGAGCTCCTGCGCGCGCTCGTTGCGCTTCTCGCCGACCAGCAGCTGGTCGACGCGGCGCCCGGCGCGGACCAGGCCGGAGAGCAGGGTCTCGCCCATGACGCCGGCACCGAGGATGGCGGTCTGCTTCACGGGGGCGCTCACTTCTTCGAGATCAGGGACCGCAGGAAGAATGTCAGGTTCTGCGGGCGCTCGGCGAGGCGGCGCATGAGGTAGCCGTACCACTCCTGGCCGTAGGGGATGTAGACCCGCACGCGCTCGCCCGCCTCGACCAGGCGCTTCTGCTCCTCGGGGCGGATGCCGTAGAGCATCTGGAACTCGTAGGACCCCTGCTCGCGGTTGTAGCGCGAGGCCAGGGTCGAGGCGATCTCGACCAGGCGCGGGTCGTGGGTGGCGATCATCGGGTAGCCCTGGCCGCGGAGCAGCACCTTGAGGCAGCGGACGTAGGAGCGGTCGACGTCGAGGTCGTCCTGGAAGGCGACCTCCTCGGGCTCGTTGTAGGCGCCCTTGCACAACCGCACCCGCGAGCCCTCGTAGGCCAGCGCGCGGCAATCGGCCTCGGTGCGGTGCAGGTAGGCCTGGAGCACCGCTCCGGTCTCGGGGAAGTCCTTGCGCAGCTCGCGCAGGGTGGCCAGCGTGGCGTCGGTGGTGGTGTGGTCCTCCATGTCGAGGGTCACCGTCGTGCCGGCGTTGCGGGCGGCCCGGCAGATGGTGCGGGCGTTCTCGAGCGCGATCTTGTGCCCCTGGTCCGGCAGGGCCTGGCCGATGGCCGACAGCTTCACCGACACCTCGGCCATCCGGGTCAGCCCGCGCGCGGCGAGCTGGTCGAGGACCTCGAGGTACGCCGCCACCGTGGCGTCGGCCTGCTCGGCGTCGAGGGTGTCCTCGCCGAGGAAGTCCAGCGAGACCCGCAGCCCGGCCTCGACCTGCTGTGCGCTCGCCTCGACCACGGACTGTGTGGACTCACCCGGCACGTAGCTGCGCACGATCCCCGCCGAGACCGGCATCGTGCTGACCAGCTTCTTGACCTGCTCGCTGCGGCTGAGGAGGAGCAGCGGTCGGCTCAACAACGCCATGTCGACAGGCTACGTCGCTCCATTGCGGAGGTGGCCATCGAGCGGGGCGACGTGCTGCCGCTGATGCGGTCGCGGTCCCGGCGCACGTGCGCGAGCTCGCGGTCGTCGGCCACCTCGAGCTGCTCGTTCTGGGTCAGGGTGTCCGACGACGCAGCGTCGCGGCGCCGAGACCCAGCGAGGCCACCGCGAAGCCCGCGACCACCAGCAGGTCGAGCCAGACGTCGCTGGTGGCCGTTCCACGGGTGAGGTGGGTCATCGCGTCCACCGCGTAGGACAGCGGCAGCACGTCGCTCGCCGCGTGCAGGACGTCGGGCAGCGCGTCGCGGCCCACGAACAGCCCGCAGAGCAGCAGCTGCGGGAAGACCACCGCGGGCAGGAACTGCACGGCCTGGAACTCGGTGCGCGCGAAGGCGCTGACGAAGAGCCCGAGGGCCGAGCCGAGCACGGCGTCGGCCACCGCGACCAGGCCGAGGAGGAGGACGGACCCGGCGATGTCGAGGTCGAGGAACCCGACGCTGACGACCACCGCCAGCAGCGCCTGCACGGCCGCGACGACACCGAAGGCGAGCGCGTAGCCCACGAGGAAGTCGAGCCGGCCCATCGGCATGGCCAGCAGCCGCTCCAGCGTCCCGCCCGAGCGCTCACGCAGGGTGGTCACGCTGGTGACCAGGAACATCACGATGAACGGGAAGACCGCGAGCAGCGCCGGCCCGAACCGGCCGAACGGGTTGCCCAGGGAGTCCTCGAACATCCACCAGAGCAGGGTCAGCAGCAGGCACGGGACGACCAGCAGCAGGACGACGGTGCGCGGGTCGCGCCGCAGCTGGACGAGCACCCGGCCGGCGACGGCCAGCGTGATCCGGGGGCTCACGCCGCGGCCACCAGGGAGAGGAACGCCGACTCGACGTCGTCGGTGCCGGCCTGCGCTTTGATCGCGGCCGGGGAGTCCTGGGCCAGCACCGCGCCGTCGCGCATGAGCAGCAGCTGGTCGCAGCGCTCGGCCTCGTCCATGACGTGGCTGGAGACGAGGACGGCCGCGCCACCGTCGGCCAGCTCGTGGAACAGCTTCCACAGGTCGCGGCGCAGCACGGGGTCCAGGCCGACGGTCGGCTCGTCGAGGACGAGGAGCCGCGGACGGCCCAGGAGCGCGACGGCCAGGCTGGCCCGCGAGCGCTGGCCGCCGCTCAGCCGGCCCACCACCGCGTCGGCGTGCGAGCCGAGGTCGACCGCGGTCACGACCCGGTCGACCTCGCTGGCCGGGCACCCGAGGACGCGGGCGAAGAAGCGCAGGTTCTCGCCCACCGTCAGGTCGTCGTACACGCTGGCGGCCTGGGTGACGTAGCCGATCTCGTGGCGCAGTGCCGCGCTGCCGGCCGGCTGACCCAGGACGGTGACCGTGCCGCCGGCGACCCGCTGGGCGCCGACGACCGAGCGCAGCAGCGTCGACTTGCCGCACCCGCTCGGGCCCAGCAGACCGGTCACGCCGGCCCCGATGGCCAGGTCCAGGCCGTCCAGGACCGGGTGGCCGCCCCGCATGACCGATAGGCCGCGCGCCTCCACCACAAAATTCATCATGCGATGAATTGTGTCGCACCCGGGCCGTTCAGTCGAGCGGCACCTCGAGGTAGCGCTGGAGCGTCGCGGCGTACGCCGCCACCAGGTCCTCGGCCGGCGCCGAGGCCAGGGGCTCGAGCCCGAGCACGTAGCGGGCCATGACCAGCCCGATGAGCTGCGAGGCGACCAGGCTCATCCGCCGCTCGGGCTGGTCCACGCCCAGCCCCTCCCCGACCGGTCCGAGCACCACCCGCAGCAGCCCGTCGGCGACCAGCCGCTCACCGCCCGGCTCGAGCACGCCGCGGACCAGGGCCAGCAGCGGCAGCCGGGTCGCCTCGTCGTCCCAGACGCTCAGGAAGGTGCGCACCAGCCGCTCGCCGGCCCCGGCCACGCCACCCGCGACGACGGGCCCCAGCACGGTCCGCGGATCCACCGGGGCCCCGAGCGCGGCCAGGAACAGCTCGCGCTTGGTCCCGAAGTAGTGGTGCACGAGGGCCGGGTCGACGCCCGCCGCGGTGGCCACGGCCCGGACCGACGTGGCGGCGTACCCCTGGGCGGCGAAGAGTGCGCGCGCCTCGGCCAGGATCGTCGCGCTGGTCTCGGGCGACCCGGGCCGACGTCCGCGAGGCATGAGCGCAGGCTACGGCGGGCGGCGTACGCCCACGGGAGTACGCCGCCCGCCGAGTTGCTCCCCGGGCACGACGACCGGGGGCGGGTCCGGGCCGGAGAGTCGAGCCATGACGACCCAGCAGCTCCCCTCCCGCACCACCCCCGACCCCCACCACGACGCCCCGGCTGCTCCGGGCCGCCTGCTGCGCCTGGTCGCGGCCGCTCCCAAGCGGACCCTGCTCGCGGTGTTCCTCTTCGTCCTCGTGGCCGGCTTCTTCGGCGGCCCGGTCGCCGGGCAGCTGGAGTCCGGCGGCGGCTTCACCACGGCCAACGCCGACTCGGTCCGGGCCGTCGAGCGGATCTCCGGCGCGACCGGCCGCGCGGCCACCGCCGGCGTGGTCCTCCTGGTCGACACCCCCGGCGGCGTGGCCGCCGACAGCGACCGGATCGCCGAGGTGACCGCGCAGCTCGCGGCCGAGCCCGGCGTGGTCGACGTGACGTCCCCGACGACCACTCGCGGCAGCCCCGCCGGCCTGGTCTCCACCGACGGCACCCAGGTGCTCGTGCTCGCCACCCTCGACGCGGCGGCCGACGAGGACGCCGTCGGCGAGGACGTCATCGACACCTTCGACGGCCAGGACGACGTCGCCGTCGGCGGCTCCGCAGTCGTCGGCGTCCAGCTCGGCTCCACCATCGGCGAGGACCTGGGTCGCGCCGAGATGATGGCCTTCCCGATCCTGCTCCTGCTCTCGCTGCTCTTCTTCCGCGGCCGCGCCGCGGTGCTCCCCCTGGTGGTCGGCGCGACCACGGTGCTGGGCACGTTCCTGGTCATCTCCGGGATCAACCAGCTCTACGGGATGAGCGTCTTCGCCCTCAACCTGGTCATCGGCCTCGGCCTCGGGCTGGCCATCGACTACACGCTGTTCCTGGTGACCCGCTACCGCGAGGAGCTCGGCCGCCAGGGCGCCACGCTCGGCGCCCTCACCACCACGATGCGCAGCGCCGGCCGGACCGTGGCCTTCTCCGCGACGACCGTGGCGGTGGCCCTGGCCGCGCTCACCGTCTTCCCGCTGGGCTTCATCAAGTCCATGGGCCTGGCCGGCGCAGTGGTCGCCGTGGTCGCCGCGGTCGCGGCGCTGGTCGTGTCGCCGGCGCTCTTCGCCCTGTGGGGCGCCGAGCTCGCCCGCAAGGAGTCGGCGACGCCGGAGGAGAAGGGCCGCTGGTACCGCCTCTCCCACGCCGTGATGCGCCGACCCGGCGCGGTGGCCGTGGCCACCGGCGTGGTGATGCTGGCCCTGGCCGCCCCGGCCCTCCGCGCGGAGTGGACCCCGGTCGACAGCTCGGTCATCCCCACCGACAAGAGCGCCCGCACCGTGGCCGACGCGACGGAGTCGTCGTTCGGCGGGACGGGCGGCAGCCCGGTGCTGGTCGCGGTCGAGGCGAGCGACCCGGCCGCCGTCACGACGTACACCGACCAGGTGGCCGCACTCCCCGGCGTGGTCGCCGCCGCCGACCCGGTCCAGCTCGACGCCACCACCTGGCAGCTCGACCTGGTCGCCTCCGGCGATCCGGAGGGTGCCGCGGCCCGGCAGCTGGTCCAGGAGGCCCGCGACGTCTCGGTGCCCGGCGTCGACGCCCTGGTCGGCGGTGGGGCCGCGGAGTTCATCGACCAGCAGGACGCCATCGGCTCGCGACTGCCGCTGGCCGCCGGCCTGGTCATCGGGCTGACCCTGCTGGTGCTGTGGCTGATGACCGGCTCGGTGGTCCTGCCGGTCAAGGCGGTGATCATGAACGGCCTGACCGTCGCCGCCTCGCTCGGCGTGCTGACCTTCATCTACCAGGACGGCCGGCTGACCGGGCTGCTCGGCTACACCCCCAACGGCGGCATCGAACCGACCGACTTCCTCATCACCGCGACCCTGATCTTCGCGCTCTCCACCGACTACGGCGTCTTCCTGCTGGGCCGGATCAAGGAGCTGCGCGACGGCGGGCTCGGGGAACGGGAGTCGGTGGCGGTCGGCGTCCAGCGCACCGGCGCGGTGGTCACCGCCGCGGCCATCCTGCTGGCCGTGGCGATCGGGGCCTTCAGCACCAGCTCGATCTCGTTCATCCAGCAGATCGGGGTGGCCACGGCCTTCGGGGTCCTGGTCGACGCGTTCATCGTCCGCTCGCTGCTGGTCCCGGCGCTGATGGGGCTGCTCGGCAAGTACAACTGGTGGGCGCCGATGCCGCTGCGGCGCCTGCACGACCGGATCGGCGTCACCGAGCGGTGACACCCTCCCCCGGCGTGGCCTACCGTCCTCGGGTGCGACTGCACCCGAGGACGGTCGGCTGGGACCTCCTGCTGTTCGCGGGGCTCGCGGCCGCGATGCTCGTCGAGCTGGCCCGCTCGGAGGACGGCGGCACCGACTCCACCCCGCTCGCGGTCCTGCTCATCGCCCTGGCCAGCGCGGCCGTCCTCCTGCGCGGCGTGCACCCGGCCTGGGTGCTCGTCTACGGCATGGTCACGCTGTACGCGGTGCTCGGCGTCGTCGACATCTACCAGACGGCGCCGTTCCCCACGATGGTCGCGGGCTACCGGCTCGCGCTCACCACCAGCCGGCGCACGACGATCCTCACCGGCCTGGCCCTGATGCCGTTCGTGCTCTTCGCGGTGCTGTTCTTCGGCCACGGCAAGACCGCGCTCAAGACCGCGGAGATCCCCAAGAACCTGGCCTTCGTGGCCGCCCCCCTCCTGCTCGGCTCGACGCTGCGCGAGCGGCGCATCGCCCACGAGGCGCTGGTCGAGCGGGCCGAGACCGCCGAGCGGACCCGCGACGAGGAGGCCCGCCGCCGCGTCGGGGAGGAGCGGCTGCGCATCGCCCGCGACGTCCACGACGTGGTCGCCCACGCCATGGTGGCCATCAACGTCCAGGCCGGTGTCGGCGCGCACCTGCTCGACCGCGACCCCGAGCAGGCCCGGCGCACGCTGGAGGACATCAAGAAGGTCAGCGGCGAGGCGCTCACCGACCTGCGCGCCACCCTGGGCGCCCTGCGCACGCCGTACGACGACGAGACGGTGCCGATCGCCCCGACCCAGGGCTTGGCCGAGCTCGACGAGCTGGGCGAGAGCCTGCGCTCGGCCGGCGTGGACGTGCACGTGGACATCGACCCGGGCACGGCCACGGTGCCCGCGGCGGTGGCCGCGACCGGCTACCGGATCGTGCAGGAGGCGCTGACCAACGTGGTCCGCCACGCCGGCGGCGCGCGCGCCCGGGTGCGGGTCGCGCGCGAGGACGACCACGTCGTCATCGACGTGACCGACGACGGCGGCGGCACCGGCCCGTCCGTCGCGCCCGTTGGGACCGGGCACGGCGTGCGCGGCATGCGCGAGCGCGCCCTGGCCGCGGGCGGGACCCTCGAGGCCGGCCCGCACGACGGCGGCTGGCGGGTCCACGCCAGCCTGCCGGTGGGGGCACCGTGACCACGCGCGTGCTGCTGGCCGACGACCAGACCCTCGTCCGCGCGGGCTTCCGCGCGCTCCTGGACTCCGAGGACGACCTCGAGGTCGTCGGCGAGGCCGTCGACGGTCGCGAGGCGGTGGCCCTGGCCCGCTCGCTGCGGCCCGACGTGGTCCTGATGGACATCCGGATGCCGCACCTCGACGGGCTGGCCGCCACCGGCGCGATCACCGCCGACCCCGCGCTGTCCGGCACCCGCGTGGTGGTGCTGACGACGTTCGAGCTCGACGAGTACGTCTTCGGCGCGCTGCGCGCCGGCGCCTCCGGCTTCCTGCTCAAGGACGTCGAGCCGCAGGCGCTCCTGGACGCCGTACGCGTCGTCGCCGACGGCCAGGCCCTGCTGGCGCCGGCCGTGACCCGCCGGCTCATCGAGGCCTACGTGGCCACCGAACCCGCTCCCGTCCCCGCCGTCGCCGCCGACCCGGCGGCCGACGAGCGGCTGGCCGGGCTCACCCCGCGTGAGCTCGAGATCCTGGCCCTGGTCGCGCGCGGGCTGTCCAACCGGGAGATCGCCGAGCAGCTGGTCCTCTCACCGCTGACCGCGAAGACCCACGTGTCGCGGCTGTTCACCAAGCTCGGCGCCCGCGACCGCGCGCAGCTGGTCGTGCTGGCCTACGAGACCGGGCTCGCCTCGCGCTAGCCGCGCTCAATCCGCGGTGAAGTGCTCGCGCGCGAAGTCCAGAGAATCGACCAGGTCCTTCTCGCGCTCCTCGCGCGAGCTGGCCTTGCGGGTGTTGATCTCCAGCACGATCTCGCCGCGGAACCCGGTGCGGGCGACGTGGCGCAGGAACTCCGCGGCGCCCGTCGTACCCCGCCCCGGCACCAGGTGCTCGTCCTTGGCCGAGCCGGTGCCGTCGGTGAGGTGGACGTGGCGCAGCCGCGGGCCGAGCCGGTCGGCCATCGCGATCGGGTCGTCCTGGGCGATCGCGGCGTGGGAGAGGTCGATGGTGGTGTTGGCGTAGGGCTCGGCCGACGGGTCCCACCCGGGCAGGTACATCTCCATGCCGCGGCGCGAGGAGGCGCGCCACGGGTACATGTTCTCGACCGCGAAGGCGATCCCGGTCGACTCCTCCAGCGCGGCGATGCCGTTGACGAAGTCGCGGGCGTAGTCCTTCTGCCAGCGGAACGGCGGGTGCACCACGACCACCTCGGCGCCGACCGCCTGGGCCATCTCGGCCGAGCGCTCGAGCTTGCCCCACGGCTCGGTGCCCCAGACCCGCTGGGTGAAGAGCAGGCACGGCGCGTGGATCGCCGAGACGGGGACGCCGTGGTGCTCGGACAGCTGCTGCACGGCGCTGATCGACTGCGACAGCGCGTCGATGACCATCACCTCGACGGCGTCGTAGCCCAGCGCGGCGGCGTACGCGAACGCGTGCGCCGTCGACTCCGGGTAGACCGAGGACGTCGAGAGACCGACCCGCGTCACGGTGCCCCGTTCTCTGGGGCGTTCACCGGGGCGTTCATCGTGTCGTTCACTGGCCACGCACCGACAGCTGGTCGAGCCGCTCGAGGATCACGCCCTCGCGCAGCGCCCACGGGCAGATCTCGAGCTCGGTCAGGTCGAAGATGTCCATGCAGGCCTCGGCCACCAGCGCGCCGGGCACGATCTGGTGGGTGCGGCTCGGCGAGACCCCGGGCAGCCCGGCCAGCTCGTCGGCGCCCATCGCCACCAGCTTGGGGATCCACTCGCGCAGCTCCTCGAGCGGCAGGGAGCGGGGCACGAGCCGACCGTCGGTCGAGGGCGCGGCGCCGCAGATCCGGGCCAGGGAGCGGAAGGTCTTGGACGTCGCGGCCGCCCGGTCGGGGCGGCCGGCGCGCAGCAGGTGGCCGGCGTCGTGGGCGATCTCGGCGCGGATGTGGCGGCGCAGGTCGCGCAGGGTCTCCTCGTCGGCGCGGCCGCCGAGGAAGTGGCTGCGGGCCAGCCGGGCGGCACCCAGCGGCAGCGACCACGCCACGTCGGGCGCCTCGTCCGCCCCGCCCGCGATCTCCAGCGACCCACCGCCGATGTCGAAGACCGCCAGCCGGCCCGCCGACCAGCCGAACCAGCGGCGTACGGCCAGGAAGGTGAGGCGCGCCTCGTCCTCGCCGGACAGCACGTCGATCAGCACGCCGGTGCGGTCCTGCACGTGCTCGAGGACCGCCTCGCTGTTGCCGGCGTCGCGCACCGCGGACGTCGCGAAGCCGAGCATCTCCTCGCAGCCCTTGTCCTCCGCGACCCGCAGCGCCTGGGCCGTGAACTCGGTCAGCGCGTCGATCCCGGTCCGCGAGACGCGGCCGTCCTCGTCGAGGTGCTCGGCCAGCCGCAGCGGCTGCTTGAAGGAGTACGCCGGCAGCGGGGCCGCTCCACCGTGGGCGTCCACGACGAGGAGGTGCCCGGTGTTGGACCCGATGTCCAGCACGCCGACGCGCATGGGTCCAACGTACCCGCGGGCCCACGTACGTAGGCTTGGCCGGTGCCTGAGGTGGATCTGGTGTTCCCGCGCGCCTACGTCGAGTTCGTCAACCCCGACGACGAGTCCGAGACGTTCCGGTGCGACCTGACGTGGCTCACCTCGAGCTACCAGTGCATCTTCGGCGGCGGCTGCGCGGGCATCTACAAGGAGTCGCCCGACGTCGGCTGCTGCGCGCTCGGGGCGCACTTCGCCGACGCCGACGACGAGAAGCGCGTCGCGACGTACGTCGGCATGCTGGACGAGACGCTGTGGCAGTTCCGGCCCTCCCCCAAGAACGGGAGAGCGAAGAAGGTCAAGAAGTCCGACTGGGTCGACGTCGACGAGGACGGTGAGCGCAAGACCATGGTCGTGGAGTACGACGGCCAGTCGGCGTGCGTGTTCCACAACCGCAAGGACTTCCACCTCGGCGCCGGGTGCGCGCTGCACGCGCTGGCCTACGTGCTGGAGAAGAACCCGCTCGAGACCAAGCCCGACGTGTGCTGGCAGCTGCCGCTGCGTCGCACGTTCCGCACGGTCAAGCGCCAGGACGGCACGGAGTACACCGAGGTCAGCATCGGCGAGTACGACCGCCGCGGCTGGGGGCCGGGCGGGCACGACCTGGACTGGTACTGCACCGGCAACACCGAGGCCCACACCGCGCCGGAGCCGCTGTACGTCACCAGCGCCGCCGAGCTGACTGCCCTCATGGGTGAGGCGGGGTACGCCGAGCTCGCGCGACACTGCGAGGAGCACCTGCTCTCGCGCTCGCGGTTGGCGATCCACCCGGCCGACCCCCGCTAGCGCTCCCCCGCCCGCTCTCTCGACGTCAAGACACCAGGGCCCCGCTTTGGTGGACGCGCACGCCGCCGTCCACAATCTCTGCATGCGTCTCGACCACCTCTCGTTCGCAGCCGGACCCGACGGCCTGGCCGCCACGGCCGAACGCATCGGTGACCTCCTCGGCGCGCGCTTCGTCGACGGCGGCGTGCACCCGCGCTTCGGCACCCGCAACATGCTGCTGCCGCTCGCCGACCACACCTACCTCGAGGTCGTCGAGGTCCTCGACCACCCGGCCTCCGACAAGGCGCCGTTCGGCCAGGCCGTGCGCGCCCGCTCCGCCCTCGGCGGCGGCTGGCTCGGCTGGGTCGTCGCGGTCGACGACATCAGCGTCGTCGAGCGCCGCCTCGGCCGCGAGGCCGTCGTCGGCAGCCGGCACCGCCCCGACGGCACCGAGTTGCGCTGGAAGCAGATCGGCGTCAACGGCCTCATCTCCGACCCGCAGCTGCCGTTCTTCATCCAGTGGGAGGTCGCGCCCGAGCTGCACCCCAGCCACGGCGCCGACGGCGCGTTCTCGCTGGCCACCCTGGAGATCGCCGGCGACACCCACCGCGTGAGCGAGTGGCTCGGCGAGACCGTCGAGGCCCCCCTCGAGGACGTCAAGGTCGAGTGGGTCTCGCCGAACGGCACCCCCGGGATCCTCGCCGCGCAGGTGCAGACGCCCCGCGGCCTGGTCCGGATCTGACCCTCCCCGACGGGGCCCGGCCGAGCCCCAACATCTGGCACCACACCGCGACGTACGAGGTCGAGAACCGCGCCGTCGACCCCGACGGTCGCCTCTGGGACGCCATGGCCTCCGTCGTCGAGTGGAGCGGGCGCACCGTCCTCGACGTCGGCTGCGGCACCGGCTTCCACCTGCCCCGCTTCGCCACCACCGCCGCCGAGGTCATCGGCGTCGAGCCCCACCCCGACCTCGTCGCCCTGGCCCGCCGCCGCACCCGGGCCCTGCCGAACGTCGACGTCCGCCAGGGCACCGCCCAGGCCCTCCCCCTCCCCGACGCCTGCGTCGACGTCGTCCACGCCCGCTGGGCCTACTTCTTCGGCCCCGGCTGCGAGCCCGGCCTCGCCGAGCTCGACCGCGTCGTGCGCCGAGGCGGCGTCGCGATGGTCATCGACAACGACCCCTCGCGCTCGACGTTCGGCGCGTGGTTCCGCCACGGCTACCCCGACCGCCCCGGCGCCGCCGACCTCGAGCGCTTCTGGTCCACGCACGGTTGGACCCGCACCCCCGTCGACATGGGCTGGCGCTTCTCCTCGCGCGCCGACCTCGAGGCGGTCGTGCGCATCGAGTTCGACGCGGCCACCGCCGACGCGGTGCTCGCCGAGCACGAGGGCCTCGAGGTGGACTACGCGGTCAACCTCTGGTCCAAGGCGTTCTGACCTCAGCTGCTCCCGCGCACGACCAGCGTCGGCTCGAGCAGCACGCCGGCGCCGACCACCGGCGGGGCACCGAGGAGCCCCTCGAGGGCGTGCACGACCTCGATCGCCACCTGCTCGAGCGGCAGCCGGACGCTGGTCAGCCCGGGCGGCACCGTCTGCGCGACGAGGCTGTCGTCGAAGCCGGTGACTGCGACGTCCTGGCCCGGCTTGAGCCCACGCTCGTACAACGTGTGCAGCACCCCCATGGCGAGGGTGTCGGAGGCGCAGACGAACGCCGTCGGCTGGGCCTCGTCGAGCAGCACTGCGCTGGCCTCGCGGCCGGACGCGACGGTGTCCTCGACGCGGGAGGCCAGGCCCGTGGTGGGGATGTCGCGCGAGCGCATGGCCCGCGACCAGCCGGCCCGACGGTCCTCGCCCAGCAGCGAGTCCTTGCGCCAGCCGATCCAGGCGATGCGGTGGTGGCCGCGCTCGATCAGGTGCGTGGTGGCGAGGTCGCCACCCGCCGCGCCGTCGACGTCGACCCAGGGGTGCCGCGCGTCGGGGTCGTTCCACGGCCGACCGAAGGCCACGAAGGGCGCGCGCCGCTCGTTGAGCCACGCGGCCTGCGGGTTGCCGAGGTAGGTGTCGGTGACCACGAACGCGTCCACGGCGGTCGAGCGCAGCAGGTCGTCGTACGCCGGGAGCTCGTCGGCGGCGTACCCGGTGCGCTGGCCGGAGAACAGCAGCACGTGGTAGCCGACCGCGCGTGAGGAGTCGACGAGGGAGTGGACGAAGCGGTCCATCGCGGCGTTCGCGGTGCCCTCCTCGGCCGGCTTGATCGGCAGGCCGATGAGGTGCGAGGAGCGGGTGCGCAGGTTGCGGGCGGCGCGGTTGGGCAGGTAGCCGAGCTCGGCGATCGCCTCCTGCACCCGGCGCAGGGTGTCCTCGCGGAGCAGCTCGGGGTTGTTGACCGCGTTGGAGACGGTCTGGCGCGAGACGCCGGCCCGCTCGGCGACGTCGGCCAGGGTCGGCGGGGTGACCGGGTGCCGCTGCACGGTGCTCGACACGTCCTTCCCCCTGCCTGGCCGACCTGACTTCCCAGGTCATTGTGCAAATGTCGCTGGATCGTTCCAAAGTCAGGGTATCCCGGGCTCACCCTGGTGGGTGGGCTCGTCTCGGACCGTCGTCCCCAGGGTCTCGGTGCGGCACCGCGCGGCTGTCGGTGCCGCCGCCTAGGTTGCTGCCGTGCCCAAGACCGCCTCGCGTCCCGCCTACCGCTGCACCGAGTGCGGGTGGGAGACCGCCAAGTGGGTGGGCCGTTGCGGCGAGTGCCAGGCGTGGGGCTCGGTGGCCGAGACCGCGGCGCCGACCGTGCGCGCGGCCGCGTCGCCGGTCACGGCCAAGGCCGTCCCCATCGGCGAGATCTCGGTCGAGGAGTCGGCGTTCCGCACCAGCGGGGTCGCCGAGCTCGACCGCGTCCTCGGCGGCGGCTTCGTGCCGGGCGCAGCGATCCTGCTGGCCGGCGAGCCCGGCGTCGGCAAGAGCACGCTGCTGCTCGAGGTCGCCGCCCAGACCGCCCGGGGGCGCCACCGCGTCCTCTACGTCACCGGCGAGGAGTCGGCCTCCCAGGTGCGGCTGCGGGCCGACCGGACCGGCGCGGTGGAGGACGAGCTCTACCTCGCCGCCGAGACCGACCTCGGCGCCGTGCTGACCCACATCGAGGACGTGCGGCCCACGCTTCTCGTCGTCGACTCCGTGCAGACCATCGGCGCCTCCGGGCTCGAGGGCGTGCCCGGCGGCGTCACCCAGGTCAAGGAGGTCGCGGCCGCGCTGGTCCGCGTGGCCAAGACCCGCAACATCACCACGGTGATCGTCGGCCACGTGACCAAGGACGGCGCCATCGCCGGTCCCCGGGTCCTCGAGCACCTCGTCGACGTGGTCCTGCACTTCGAGGGCGACCGCAACTCGCGGTTCCGGATGGTCCGGGCCATGAAGAACCGCTTCGGCCCCGTCGACGAGGTCGGCTGCTTCGACCTCGGCGCCGACGGCATCAGCGCGGTCGCCGACCCCACCGGCCTGTTCGTCGAGCACCAGAGCGGCCAGGTCCCCGGCACGTGCGTCGCGGTCACCATGGAGGGGCGGCGCCCCCTGCTCGCCGAGGTGCAGGCCCTGGTCACCCCCTCCCCGCTCGAGCGGCCCCGGCGTACGACGTCCGGCCTCGACTCCTCCCGCGTCGCCCTCGTCCTCGCCGTCCTGCAACAGCACGCCCGGATCCGCCTGCACTCCTACGACGTCTTCGCCTCCACCGTCGGCGGCGCCCGCCTCCACGAGCCGGCCAGCGACCTCGCCCTGGCCGTCGCCATCGGCTCGGCCACCCTCGGCGTCGCCCCACCCTCCGGCGTCGTCGCCATGGGCGAGCTCGGCCTGGCCGGCGAGCTCCGCCGCGTCCGCGACCTGCCCCAACGCCTCGCCGAGGCCGCCCGCCTCGGCTTCCGCGTGGCCGTCGTCCCCAGCGACCGCACCCGCCAGGGCCCCCGCTCCCCCGAGTCCTGGACCGTCGACGGCATGCGCGTCCTCGACGTCCCCGACGTCGCCTCCGCCCTCCGCCTGCTCCAGCTCACCTCCGAGCCGCGCCTGCGCGCCGCCGAGGAGGGCTCCGCGGGCTAGGTCGGACGGATCGAGTCGGTGCGGCCCCGGAGGCCGTACCCTTTGCGTGCTTGCTCGTGAGGGGGGTGACGACGTGGCCGACCGGTCCGACGAGACGCTGCGCCTGCGCGCGACCCTCCAGGCCATCGCCCCGGGCACGTCGCTGCGCGACGGCCTCGAGCGGATCCTGCGCGGGAGGACGGGCGCGCTGATCGTCCTCGGCACCGACCGGACCGTCGACTCGATCGCCACCGGGGGCTTCGACCTCAACGTCCCGTTCACCGCCACCGGCCTGCGCGAGCTGGCCAAGATGGACGGCGCGATCATCGTCGACAAGGACATCACCCGGATCATCAAGGCCGCGGTGCACCTGATGCCCGACCACACGATCCCGTCCGAGGAGACCGGCACCCGCCACCGCACCGCCGACCGGGTCGCCCGCCAGACCGGCTTCCCGGTCATCTCGGTGAGCCAGTCGATGCAGATCATCGCGGCGTACGTCGGCGAGACCCGCCACGTCCTCGAGGACTCCGGGCAGATCCTCTCCCGCGCCAACCAGGCCCTGGCCACCCTGGAGCGCTACAAGCTCCGCCTCGACGAGGTGTCCAGCACCCTCTCCGCCCTGGAGATCGAGGACCTGGTCACCGTGCGCGACGTCGCCGTCGTGGCCCAGCGCCTGGAGATGGTCACCCGCATCGCCCGCGAGATCGAGGACTACGTGCTCGAGCTCGGGACCGACGGCCGCCTGCTCTCCCTGCAGCTCGAGGAGCTCATCACCGGCGTGGACCTCGAGCGCGAGCTGGTGATCCGCGACTACGTGCCGGGCGGGCGCCGCGGCAAGACCCCTGAGGTGCTGCTCCAGCGGCTCGAGGCCCTCAGCGCCACGGAGCTGGTCGACCCGGCGTCCGCGGCCCGCGTGCTGGGCCTCGGCAGCGTCGAGCACCTCGACGGAGCGGTCGCCCCCCGCGGCTACCGGCTCCTGGCCAAGGTCCCGCGGCTGCCCGCCGCGGTCGTGGACCGGCTGGTCGACCACTTCGGGACGCTGCAGAAGCTGCTCTCCGCCGGCGTGGAGGACCTGCAGGTCGTGGAGGGCGTCGGCGAGCTCCGCGCCCGCAGCGTCCGCGAGGGCCTGTCGCGCCTCGCGGAGTCGACGATCCTCGAGCGGTACGTCTAGGAGTCGGAGCGCCCGAAGTCGTCCTCGAGGCGCACGATGTCGTCCTCGCCGGTGTAGGAGCCGCGCTGGACCTCGATGATGATCAAGGTCTCGTCACCCTCGTTGGCGATCCGGTGGGCCTGGCCGAGCGCGACGTCCACGCAGTCACCCGGGCCGGCGACGACCGTGTCACCGTCCAGGGTGCAGGTGGCCTTGCCCTGGACGACGACCCAGTGCTCGGCTCGGTGGGCATGCGTCTGGTAGGACAGCCGCTTCTGCGGCTCGACGACGATGCGCTTGACCTTGTACCCGTCGCCTTCCTCCAGCACGTGCCAGGAGCCCCACGGCCGGTCCTCGGAGAGCGTCACCACGCGCTCACCCTACCGACGGAGATCCGCTCCCGGTGCCGCCGCCCTTGGGCTCGGCCGTCTGCGTGACGGTGGCCGGGGCGGGAGCGACCAGCTCGAACTGCACATCCGTCGGCTCACCACCGAGCACGGCCGCCCGCGCGTGGTAGAACCCCGGCAGCGCCCACGCCGTCCGGTCCGAGCACTCCTCGTCCGAGCGCGCGCCCCGCGCCCAGACGACCGGCACCTGCGTGACCGAGGCCAGGCGCACGGTGACGTCCTGGGTGGGGATGGCGTCGGGGCACTGCTTGCTCAGCCAGATCTGGTCGTGGCCGGAGACGACGTTGAGCCGCAGCGTGTCGGGCGAGAGGTGCCAGGTGCAGGCGGCGCTCGTGCGCGTCTGCAGGTTGAGCATGATGGTGACGTCCTGGCCGCCGATCGGCGACGGCACGCTCGGCGTCACGAAGACGTCGTCGTCCGAGCACGGTCCGCTCGGCTCCGGCAGGACGGGTGTCGGGGTGGGCGTGGGGGTCGGCGTGGGCTCGGCGGTCGCGCTGCCCTTGCCGCCCTTGCCCCCGCGCTTGCCGCCCTTGCCCTTCTTGCCGGGCTTCTGCGTCTCGGGCACCGGCACGGTGGTCGTGGGACTGGTCAGCGTCGAGGCGCCGGTCTGCGCGGCCGTGCCGTCGTCGTCGGACGATCCGTCGCTGGCCCAGCTGAGCACCTTGCCGACGCCGAGGAAGACCACCAGCGCGATGCTGAGCACCGCCAGCCGGCGGCGCCAGTAGACGGCGGCGGGGAGCGGCCGGCGCGTCGTCGGAGGCATGGCCAGCACGCTAGGACGAACCGGCGCGCGGACGTCGTACCCACGCCGCACCGGACGGCGGCTACCGTCCACCAGCGATGTCCGACCTCCACGCTCCGCTGCTCCGCTGGTACGCCGAGCACCAGCGCGACCTCCCCTGGCGCCGCCCCGACGCCTCGCCGTGGGCCGTGCTCGTCTCCGAGCTCATGCTGCAGCAGACACCGGTCGCCCGCGTCCTCCCGGTGTACGAGGTGTGGCTCGAGCGCTGGCCGACGCCCGCCGACCTGGCCGCCGAGCCGTCCGGCGAGGCGGTCCGGGCGTGGGGCCGGCTCGGCTACCCGCGGCGGGCGCTGCGCCTGCACGCGGCCGCCGTCGCGATCGTCGAGCGGCACGGGGGCGAGGTGCCCGACGACCACGCCGCGCTGCTGGCGCTCCCGGGGGTCGGCGACTACACCGCGGCGGCCGTGGCGTCCTTCGCCTTCCGGCAGCGCCACGCGGTGCTGGACACCAACGTGCGCCGGGTGGTGGCGCGGGCCGTGGGCGGGGTCGAGTTCCCCCCGACGGCGCTGACCCGGGCCGAGCGCGACCGCGCCGCACGGCTTCTCCCGGACGACCCGGACACCGCCGCCACCTGGGCGGTCGCGGTCATGGAGCTCGGCGCGCTCGTCTGCACCGCGGCCTCGCCGCGCTGCGCGGAGTGCCCGATCGCGGACCGGTGCGCGTGGCGATCGGCCGGCTACCCGGCGTACGACGGACCGCCGCGGCGCGGCCAGGCCTGGGCCGGCACCGACCGCCAGTGCCGCGGCCGCCTCATGGCCGTGCTGCGCGAGGCCGACGGCCCGGTGCACCGCAGCCGCCTGGACGCCGTGTGGCCGGACGCCTCGCAGCGCGAGCGCTGCCTGGACTCGCTCCTCGTCGACAGACTGGCGCGCCGCACCGGGCCGGACAGCTACGCCCTCTGAGCGCTCAGTCCCCAGTGACGAACAGCGCGAGGTAGCCGCAGCGTCCGCAGCGGTGCGCCGCGATCGGGTAGCGCTGCTTGCCGAAGCGGGCCGCACCCCCGAACAGCCCCCGCTCCAGCGGCCCCGGGATCCACCGCGCGTACCCCTGCGAGGCCTGGCCCATGTCCTCGACGAACCCCTCGCAGAACGAGGTCCCCTGGCAGTGCGGGCACACCCGCGGTTCCGTGGCAGCCGGGGTGGACTCAGGCGTCTCGCTCACCCACCCATCATGCGACGACCCGCCCCTCCGGTCGGAGAGGCGGGTCGCCAGGGTCGTGCGAGGTGCGCTCAGTCCTCCGAGCGCGGGACGTCGATCGGCCCGTCGGAGTCGTCGGGGCCGTCGGCCGGCGCCTCGAGGGCACCGATCTCGGCGGTCTCGAACGGCGGCAGGTCGGGCAGCTCGCCGACCTTCTGGCCGTCGAAGGTGAACGACGCCGTTGCACCCTCGCCCTCGACGTCGACCAGGACGATCTGGCCCGGGCCGACCTCGCCGTACAGCATCTTCTCGGCCAGCACGTCCTCGATCTCGCGCTGGACCGTGCGACGCAGCGGCCGAGCGCCCAGGACCGGGTCGAAGCCCCGCTCGGCGAGCAGGTTCTTCGCGTTCTGGGTGAGCTCGATGCGCATGTCGCGGTCCTTCAACCGGACCTCGACGGAGGCGATCATGTTGTCGACCATGTGGACGATCTGCTCGCGCGACAGCGGCGGGAACACGATGATCTCGTCGACACGGTTGAGGAACTCCGGCCGGAAGTGCTGCTTGAGCTCCTCCGACACCTTGTTCTTCATCCGCTCATAAGAGCCCGCCGCGTCACCGGACTGGTTGAAGCCCAGGTGCACGCCCTTGGCGATGTCGCGGGTGCCGAGGTTGGTGGTCATGATGATGACGGTGTTCTTGAAGTCGACCACCCGACCCTGGGAGTCGGTCAGGCGACCTTCCTCCAGGATCTGCAGCAGGCTGTTGAAGATGTCCGGGTGCGCCTTCTCGACCTCGTCGAACAGCACGACCGAGAACGGCTTGCGCCGCACCTTCTCGGTCAGCTGACCGCCCTCCTCGTAGCCGACGTAGCCGGGAGGCGAGCCGAAGAGCCGCGAGACGGTGTGCTTCTCGCCGTACTCCGACATGTCGAGCTGGATGAGCGCGTCCTCGTCGCCGAAGAGGAACTCCGCCAGCGTCTTGGACAGCCACGTCTTGCCGACGCCCGAGGGGCCGGCGAAGATGAACGACCCGCCGGGACGCTTGGGGTCCTTCAGACCCGCTCGCGTGCGCCGGATCGCCCGCGACAGGGCCTTGACGGCCTCGTCCTGGCCGATGACGCGCTTGTGGAGCTCGTCCTCCATCTTGAGCAGCCGGGTCGACTCCTCCTCGGAGAGCTTGACGATCGGGATGCCGGTCGCCACAGCGAGGACCTCGGCGATGAGCTCCTCGTCGACCTCGGCGACCTCGTCCATGTCGCCCGCGCGCCACTGCTTCTCGCGCTCGGACTTCTTGAGGATCAGCTGCTTCTCCTCGTCGCGCAGGCGGGCCGCGGCCTCGAAGTCCTGCCCGTCGATCGCCGCCTCCTTGCGCTGGCGGACGTCGCTGATCTTGTCGTCGTACTCGCGCAGGTCCGCGGGCGCCGTCATCCGGCGGATCCGCAGCCGCGAGCCGGCCTCGTCGATGAGGTCGATGGCCTTGTCGGGCAGGAACCGGTCGGAGATGTAGCGGTCGGCCAGCGTCGCGGCCGAGACCAGCGCCTCGTCGGTGATCGTCACCCGGTGGTGCGCCTCGTAGCGGTCGCGCAGGCCCTTGAGCATCTCGATGGTGTGCGCGATCGAGGGCTCGGCGACCTGGATCGGCTGGAAGCGGCGCTCGAGCGCGGCGTCCTTCTCGAGGTACTTGCGGTACTCGTCGAGCGTCGTCGCGCCGATGGTCTGCAGCTCACCACGAGCCAGCATCGGCTTGAGGATCGAGGCCGCGTCGATCGCGCCCTCGGCCGCACCGGCACCGACGAGGGTGTGGATCTCGTCGATGAAGAGCACGATGTCGCCGCGGGTGCGGATCTCCTTGAGGACCTTCTTCAGCCGCTCCTCGAAGTCACCGCGGTAGCGCGAGCCGGCCACCAGGGCACCGAGGTCAAGGGTGTAGATCTGCTTGTCCTTGAGCGTCTCGGGCACGTTGCCCTTGACGATGTCCTGGGCCAGGCCCTCGACGATCGTCGTCTTGCCGACGCCCGGCTCACCGATCAGCACGGGGTTGTTCTTCGTGCGGCGCGACAGGATCTGCATCACGCGCTCGATCTCCTGCTCGCGCCCGATGACCGGGTCGAGCTTGCCCTCGCGCGCGTCCTGGGTCAGGTTGCGACCGAACTGGTCGAGCACCAGGCTCGAGCTGGGCGCGTCGCCCCCGCCGGCCGCGGCCGCCGCCGAGGCGGTCGACTCCTTGCCCTGGAAGCCCGACAGCAGCTGGATGACCTGCTGGCGGACCCGGTTGAGGTCCGCGCCGAGCTTCTGCAGCACCTGCGCCGCGACACCCTCGCCCTCACGGATGAGGCCGAGCAGGATGTGCTCGGTCCCGATGTAGCTGTGGCCGAGCTGCAGCGCCTCGCGCAGGGACAGCTCGAGCACCTTCTTGGCCCGCGGCGTGAACGGGATGTGCCCGCTCGGCGCCTGCTGACCCTGGCCGATGATCTCCTCGACCTGGGCGCGCACGGCCTCCAGCGAGATGTCGAGGCTCTCGAGGGCCTTCGCGGCCACGCCCTCGCCCTCGTGGATGAGCCCGAGCAGGATGTGCTCGGTCCCGATGTAGTTGTGGGAGAGCATGCGGGCCTCTTCCTGGGCCAGCACGACCACCCGGCGGGCACGATCCGTGAACCGCTCGAACATGCAATCTCCTCAAGACTTCGTGGGGTCGCTCAGCACAACCCGACTTCGAGCCTACGCGTTCCCGCCTGAGGTGAGGAGAGCATCCGCTGAGAGCGAACAGCGCCGCTCCCAGCGCTCAGTGAGCCGACTCGTACGCCTCACGCACGTCGGCCGGGATCCGACCACGCTCCGGCACGTCGTGGCCGTTCTCGCGCGCCCACTCGCGGATCTCCCTGGCGCTGGCGCCGCCGTTGCCGTTGGCGGCGGGGGTGCTCGAGCGGCGACCGCCGCCGCGACGACTGCCGCTCACCTTGCGCGCGTGGCCGACGTACGTCGCGAGCGCGTCACGCATCTTGGCGGCGTTGTCGTCGTTGAGGTCGATCTCGTAGCTCGTGCCGTCGAGCGCGAAGGAGACAGTCTCGGTGGCCTCCGAGCCGTCGATGTCGTCTTCGAGGACGATGTGCACTTTCTGCGCCATGTGAATTCTCTTTTCTCGCTGACACGGTCCCCCGAATTCGAACGCCGACAATATGGCACACCACTTTTGGGCACACCAATCGAAATGCCGAATTGCCGGGACTTCCTGACGCTCATAATTGGCAAATTATTTGTCCAGCAAACACTGCTGCATCGACCTCGACGCGTCGCCCAGTGTGGTCGGGGCCTCCACCTAGCCGTCGGGGGCGTGGCGTCAGGTGCCCACCATGGCGGCGCGTCGGCCACCGACCGGCCGGAGAAGCCGACGCTCGACCGGGCCCTCGAAGGCGGTGTGCGGCACCCAGGGCGCGAGCACCGCCACCGCGGCACACAAGCACATCCAGCCCATCCGGGCGGGGCGAGGTGGTCAGTGCACACCCAGATCTCTTCCACCCCGTCAGCAGCGGTGCGCGCAAGAGGTACAGCGCGTAGGACCAGCCGCCGAGTGCGACCAGTGGACGCAGCCCGACCGGGCTCGACGCCCTCGCCGCAGGTCGGTCCCCCCGCGGCCACGATCAGGTAGGCCAGAGGTGGGAGCTCGACGAAGTCCGAGAACAGCTCGGTCTGGCGGAACGGCAACAGCGGCCCGTCCCATTGCAGGAGTGCTGCTCGGCAACCCAGTAGGCGGCGACGACGCAGGCCACGGCCCGCAGTGCGACCGTGCGGAACGCCGCCACCACAGCACGAGGGTTCCGGACCGCCAGAACCAGGCGAGCACGAACCCGGAGAGCACGACGAAGAAGCCGACGGCGGTGTAGCCGAAGTACACGAAGCCCGCCCCGTCGAGGCTCGGCCTGCCGGTCAAGGGACACCACGAGTGGAAGACGAGCGCGACGGTCGCGGCGAAGAACCGCAGCGCGGCCCGCGAGTCGAGCCCTGGGCGATGACGAGCCCAAGGCGACCGCCTCGCCCGCCGGGCGCCTCGCACGACGCCCCGGTGCACCCTGCTGACCTGGCGCCCGGTCGGGCTGGATACCGCGGGGAAACGAGCAGCGGCCGCGCCCGAACTGCGAACCGCCGCGACGCGGGAGCGGCCGCTCGCCGATAGCGGCGCAAGGCCGCCGCGTTGTTAAGGTGAGGCGCGTGCCGGACGTGCTCGAATCCCTGACGCCCGTGGGCACCGAGGTTCCCGCCGGTCTCGAGGCCGCCTGTGCGGTGCCCGGGGTCCGCGCGTTCACCTCCCCCACCGACCCCGAGGTGACCCTCCTCGTCCCTGCCGACGACGAGCCGGACCCCGAGGTCACCATCCTCATCCCCGCCGTCAACGAGCGGATCACGATGGAGGAGTTCGTGCAGTGGTGCCACCGGGGGCTGCGCGAGGCTGGGGTGAAGGGCGAGATCCTCATCGTCGACGCCTCGAGTGACGAGACTCCCGAGATCGCGCTGCGCGGGGGCGCCCGCGTGCTGCACACGCCGCTGCGCGGCCTGGGTCGGGCCTACATCGACTCGATCCCCTACGTGCGCGGCCGGTACGTCGTGATGGGCGATGCGGACTGCACCTACGACTTCCGCAACCTGAAGCCGTTCGTGGACGCGATGCGCGGCGGGGCCGAGTACGCCATGGGCTCGCGCTGGAAGGGGACCATCGAGAAGGGCGCGATGCCGCCCCTGCACCAGTACTTCGGCACGCCGCTCACGACCTGGATCCTCAACCGGCTCTACGGCAGCCACTTCAGCGACATCCACTGCGGGATGCGCGGCATCACCCGCGAGGCGCTGGTCCGGATGGGCATCGTCTCCCAGTCGTGGGAGTACGCCTCGGAGATGGTGCTCAAGTCCGTGCGGATGGAACTGAAGACCACCGAGGTCCCGGTCACCTTCCTCAAGGACCAGGAGGGGCGCCTCTCCCACCACAAGCGGTCCGGCTGGTTCTCGCCGTTCGCAGCGGCCTGGATCAACCTGCGCGCGATGTTCATCCACGGCGCCGAGTTCTTCCTCTTCAAGCCCGGCATCGTGCTCACGGTGCTCGGCCTGCTGCTGACGCTGCCGCTCTCCTTCGGCGACATCACCGTCGCGGGCGTGACCTTCAGCCTGCTGACCATGCTGGTCGGCGTCGCGCTGACCGTGATCGGGCTGCAGAGCATCTACTTCGGCGGCCTCGCGCACATGTTCCTCGACTACGGCGGACGACTGCGCGAACGCTGGCGCCGCATCTTCACCTACACCAAGATGATGGTGATCAGCGGCAGCCTCTTCACGCTCGGCCTTGTGCTCGACGTGGTGCTGCTCGCGACCTTCATCAGCAACGACGCGTCGTTGCCCGACCCGTCGGCGACCGTGCCGCACCTCGGGGTGCTCGGTCTCATGCTCATGATCGTCGGCTTCTCGACGTTCTGCTTCACCCTCCTGCTCCACGCCACCAGCGTCAGCTACGGCCCCGCCGCCGCCCGCCGCAGTGAGTGAGCCCGTCGCGGGCCGCTCCAGCTCCTTCGGTGAGAGCGGCGACGTCACGGCGGTCGACCGGTTCGGGGTCTGGCTGTCCAAGCGCCAGATCGAGAAGGTCGTCGGCCCGCTGACGGGCAAGGACGTCGGCGACATCGGGTGCGGGTACGACGCGACCTTCATGCGCAACGTGCTCGGCCAGGTCCGGACGGCCACGCTCATCGACGTCTCGCTGGCACCCGACCTGAGCCAGCACCCGAAGGTGCGCGCCGTCGAGGGCTACCTGCCCGAGGCCATGGAGCAGGTCCCCGACGCCTCCCTCGACGTCGTGCTCTGCATGTCGGTCGTCGAGCACCTCTGGGAGCCCGAGCAGACCCTCGCCCACTTCCGTCGCGTCCTGCGTCCCGGTGGCGTGTGCGCCGTGAACGTCCCCTCCTGGTGGGGCAAGCGCGCGCTGGAGTACTCCGCGTTCCGGCTCGGGACCTCGCCGGCGGAGGAGATGGACGACCACAAGATGTACTACGACCCGCGCGACCTGTGGCCCCTGATGGTGAAGGCCGGCTTCTGGCCCCACGCCATCAAGTGCTTCCGGCACAAGTTCGGCCTCAACACGTTCGCGGTCGCCACCGTCACCGAGCAGCACGTCTAGGAGTTCCGCATGTCCTTCACCGACGACTTCCTCAAGGAGACCGTCGCCATCGTCCAGTCCCTCGACAGCGACAGCGTGGAGGCGCTGGCCGAGGGGATCGCCGCGGTCCGCGAGCGTGAGGGTCGGCTCTTCATCCTGGGCGTCGGCGGCTCGGCCGGATCGGCCAGCCACGCCGTCAACGACTTCCGCAAGATCTGCAACGTCGAGTCCTACTCCCCCATCGACAACGTCTCCGAGCTGACCGCCCGGGCGAACGACGAGGGCTGGGACACCACGTTCAGCGAGTGGCTCAGGGGCTCGCGGATCGGTGACCGCGACGCCGTCCTGGTCTTCTCGGTCGGCGGCGGCAACCGCGAGAAGCAGGTCTCGACCAACATCGTGGCGGCCCTCGACACCGCCAAGGCGGCCGGCGCCTCGGTCTTCGGCATCGTCGGCCGCGACGGCGGCTACACCGCCCAGCTCGCCGACGCCTGCGTCGTCGTGCCGCCGACCTACGCTCCCCACATCACCCCGCACACCGAGGGTCTGTGCTGCGTGATCTGGCACCTGCTGGTCAGCCACCCGGCGCTCGCCGTGGCCGCGACAAAGTGGGAGTCCGTCGTATGAGCGACGGCAGCGAGCGCCTGCGCCGCGTCTGCGTCGTCGGCGGCGCGGGCTTCATCGGCAGCCACTTCGTGAAGCGGCTGCTGTCCGACGAGGCCACCGAGCAGGTCACCGTCTACGACAACTTCTCGTCCGGTCGCGACTGGCACCTCGAGCCGGTCAAGGACGATCCGCGGCTGAGCGTGGTCCGCGCCGAGGTGGGCGACCTGCCCGCGCTCACCGACGCGTTCCGCGGCCACACCGCCGCCATCCACCTGGCCTCGAACCCCGACATCGCGGCCGCGGTGGCCAACCCGGCCATCGACTTCGACCAGGGCACACTGCTCACCCACCACGTGGCCGAGGCGGCCCGGATGGCCGAGGTCCAGCTGGTGCTCTACGCCTCCGGATCGGGCGTGTACGGCGACCTCGGGGAGGTCGAGGCCACCGAGGACCACGGTCCGATGGTCCCGACCTCGACGTACGGCGCGAGCAAGCTGTCCGGCGAGGCGATCCTGGCGGCGTACGCGGCGATGTTCGACTTCACCGTCCGCGCCTTCCGGTTCGGCAACGTCGTGGGGCCGAGCCAGACCCACGGCGTCGGGTTCGACTTCGTGCGCCGCCTGCTCGACGACCCGACGAGGCTGCGGATCCTGGGCGACGGACGCCAGAGCAAGTCCTACATCTACGTCGAGGACGTCATCGACGCGGTGCTGCTCGCCGGCTCGCTGGCCGACACGCCTTTCGACGCGTTCAACGTCGCGACCGGCGACTACGTGACGGTCACCGAGATCGCCGAGCTGGCCATGCAGGTGGTCGGGCTCGAGCCGGGCTCGACGACCTTCGAGTACACCGGTGGCGACCGCGGCTGGAAGGGCGACGTCCCCGTCGTCCGGATCGGCACCGACAAGGTCCGCTCGCTCGGCTGGGGCAACCGCCGCACCGGCCCCGAGGCGCTGCGCGACTCGATGACCGCGATGCTCGACCAGGCCCGGGCGGGGCTCCTCGACGGGAAGTGACGGCGGCGGTGGGCCGCCCGGCCGTCTTCCTGGACCGTGACGGCGTCCTCAACCGCGCCTTCGAGCGGGACGGGGTGCCCGTGCCGCCGCGGACCCTCGACGAGTTCGAGGTGCTGCCCGGCGTGGCCGAGGCGTGCGCGGCCTTCCGCGCAGCCGGCCTCCTCCTCGTGGTGGTCACCAACCAGCCCGACCTCGCCCGCGGCACCCTGGACCCGACCCTGCTGCAGGCCTTCCACGACAAGCTCCGCGCGGAGGTCCCGGTGGACGACATCGTCGTCTGCCCGCACAGCGGCCACGAGGGCTGCTGGTGCCGCAAACCGCGCCCCGGGATGATCCTCGACGCCGCGCGGCGCCACGGCGTCGACCTCGACCGGAGCGTGGCGGCCGGCGACCGGTGGCGCGATGTCGACGCGGCCCACCGGGCCGGCGTGTCCTCGGTCTGGATCGACTGGGGACTCGGGGAACCGCTCCGAGACGCGCCGGGCGCGCGTTTTGGCTCGCTCGCGCAGGCACGGGAGTATGTCTTGGAGGTCTGCGGCGCCCCACGCGCCTGACCTCCAGCACGGCACATGACGGACTTGGAGCCCCAGTGAAGATCTACGCAGACGGCGCTGACCTCGAGAGCATCATCGCCTTGGCGCAGGACCCCCGCATCTCCGGGTTCACCACGAACCCGACGCTGATGCGCAAGGCCGGGGTCGACGACTACGAGGCGTTCGCACGCAAGGTGCTCGAGACGATCACGACGCACCCGATCTCCTTCGAGGTCTTCGCCGACCAGCCGGCCGAGATGGTGCGCCAGGCCCGACTCATCGCCTCGTGGGGCGAGAACGTCTACGTCAAGGTGCCGATCACCAACACCCAGGGTGTCCCGAGCGACGACGTCGTCCGGGAGCTCTCGCAGGACGGCGTGCACCTCAACGTGACTGCGCTGATGACGGTCGCGCAGGTCGAGGCCGTGGCTCGGGCCTCCGAGGGCGGTCCGGGGCACGTGGTCTCGGTCTTCGCCGGCCGGATCGCCGACACCGGCCGCGACCCGATGCCGATCATGGCGGAGGCCCTCGAGGTGCTCCGCCCCCAGCCCGAGCTCGAGCTGCTCTGGGCCAGCCCCCGCGAGGTCCTCAACGTCCGGCAGGCCGAGCAGGTCGGCGTGCACATCATCACCGCCACCCCGGACCTGATCGGCAAGATGGCCTCCTTCGACAAGGACCTCGACCAGTTCTCGCTCGAGACCGTCCGCATGTTCCACGACGACGCCGCCGCCGCCGGCTTCACGCTGTGAGCGACGCGGCCCCGGTCCGCCTCAACGCCGACGGGACTGACCAGGACGACTGGGACGACCACTGGGACAAGTACGGCGAGGCCGCGAAGGGCAACCCGGCCAACGACTACCGCCACGCCATGATCCTCAAGCTGCTCGGCCCGCTCCCGAAGGGTGCAGTGGTCCTCGACATCGGCAGCGGGCAGGGCCAGTTCGGCGTCGACCTCCAGGAGGCCAACCCGCAGGCGTCGGTCTTCGGCGTCGAGTACAGCGCCGAGGGCGTGCGCCGCGCCAACCAGGCGGCTGAGCGGGCCGGCGTCCCGGCGTACTTCTACGAGCGCAACCTGCTCGAGCCGGTCACCCGCGACGAGCGGCAGCCCCCGGCCACCCACGCGGTGTGCTCGGAGGTGCTCGAGCACGTCGACGACCCGACCACGCTGATGCGCGAGGCGCGTGCCCTGCTGGCCCCCGGCGCCAAGGTCGTGGTCACCGTCCCCGGCGGCCCGCGCTCGGCGTTCGACAAGCACATCGGCCACTGGCGCCACTTCACCGCGCCGCTGCTCCAGACCGTGCTCACCGACGCCGGCTTCGACGTGGACCGGGTCCTGCGCACGGGCTTCCCGTTCTTCAACCTCTACAAGCTCGCGGTCATCGCGCGTGGCCAGAAGCTCGTCGACGACATGGAGCACCGCTCCCCCGGCACCGAGCCGTCGGGACTGGAGAAGGCGGTCACCGGCTTCTTCGCCAAGGCCTTCCCCCGCAACCGCGACGACGCGCGGCTCGGCTGGCAGCTCGCCGCCGTCGCGCACGTCCCACTGGTGGGCTGAGCGTCGTGCTCATCACCCGGACCCCCCTGCGGATCACGCTCGGCGGCGGTGGCACCGACCTGCCGTCGTACTACGAGGAGCACGGCGGCATGGTCGTCTCCGCGGCCATCACCAAGCACATCTACATCTCGGTCAACCGCACGTTCACCGACGACTACTTCCTCAAGTACAGCCAGCTCGAGAGGGTGGACGAGCCCGGGCAGATCGAGCACCCGATCGTGCGCGAGGTCCTCAAGGCCCACGACATCGGGCCCAGCGTGGAGATCGTCTCGACCGCCGACATCCCGTCGGGGACCGGGCTCGGCTCCTCCGGCTCGTTCACCGTGGGGCTGCTCAAGGCGGTCCACGCGATGCAGCGCAACCACGTCTCGGCCTCCGACCTCGGCCGCGAGGCCTGCGAGATCGAGATCGACCGGCTCGGCCGCACCGTCGGCAAGCAGGACCAGTACATCGCCTCCTTCGGCGGCATCACCCGCTTCGACTTCAACCCTGACGGCTCGGTGGACGTCGCCCCGGCGCGCCTGTCCAGCGACACGGTGCACGACCTCGAGCAGCACCTGCTGATGTTCTTCACCGGCTACTCCCGCGCCGCCGACGAGGTGCTGGCCGAGCAGGTGGTGAAGTCGCAGCAGCGCGACCAGTCGATGATCGACAACCTGCACTTCGTCAAGGACCTCGGACTGCGCCAGCTGGACGCCCTGGAGAGGGACGACGTGTCGGGCTTCGCGGAGCTGATGCACGAGCACTGGCTGAACAAGAAGAAGCGCTCGAGCTCGATGTCGAACCCGCGCATCGACCACCTGTACGACCTCGGTCGCGACGCCGGCGCGCGGGGCGGCAAGCTCGTGGGCGCAGGCGCCGGCGGCTTCCTGATGTTCTACGCCGAGGACACCCGCCGGGTGCGCGCGGCGATGCGCGAGGAGGGGTTGAGCGAACTCCGGTTCGGCATCGACCCCGCGGGCAGCACCATGCTCGTGCGCGAGTAGCCGGCCTCATCGTGCAGTGCATCATCCTGGCCGGCGGGCTCGGCACTCGTATGTGGCCGGTCGCCAAGACCATCCCGAAGACGTTGCTCCCCGTGGCCGGCCGGCCGTTCGCCGACTGGCAACTGGAGTGGCTGAGCGCCGCCGGTGTCGACTCGGTCGTCTACTGCGTCGGCTACCTCGGTGACCAGGTCCGCGAGCACGTCGGTGACGGTTCTGCGCACGGCCTGACGGTGACGTACGTCGACGAGGGCCGCGATCTGCGCGGCACGGGCGGTGCGCTGCGGCTGGCCCACGACGAAGGCGCCCTGGAGGCACGCTTCCTCGTTCTCTACGGCGACTCCTGGCTCCAGGTCGACCCCGCGGCGGTGCACGCAGCCCACGAGGCTTCCGGGCTGCCCGCGCTGATGACGGTCTACGAGAACGACGGCCGGTTCGACACCAGCAATGTCGAGTACGCCGAGGGCCGGGTCGTGCGCTACGAGAAGGGGCTCGAAAGCGTCCCGGCGTCGATGCGCTGGATCGACTACGGCCTGTCGGTGTTCGAGCGGAGCCTCATCGAAGAGCGGATCCCGGCCGACACGGCCTTCGACCTCTCAAGTCTGTGCCATGCGCTGTCATTGGAAGGGGCACTGTCGGGCTACCTGGTGTCAGACCGCTTCTACGAGATCGGATCCCCTTCCGGGCTGGCCGAGGTCACCATGTTGCTCGCGCAGCGGTGAGCGGCTCGAGGCGCGGGGCAGCGATCCCGCTCCTCGCCGGCCTGGTCACTCAGGCGGGGACCACCTACCTGGTGCTGGTGCTCGCCGGGCGCTCACTCGGGCCAGCCGGGTTCGGCGCGCTTTCGAGCCTCTACCTCTTGGTCACGAGCGTGGCCACGGGGCTCTTCACCCCGCTCGAACAGGAGGTGACACGCCGTCGAGGCGTAGAACGATCACGCCACACGTGGGATCGTTCCCTCACCCGACGGGCGCTGGGTCACGGGCAAGCCGCCGCCGGAGCCGCGCTCGTCCTGGCGCTCGCGGCGTACCCCCTGACGGTCCGAGTCCTGGGCGATCAGGACTGGCTCGTCGTGTCGCTGTGCCTCGCGCTACCCGGGTACGCCGCATGGTTCGAGGTCCGTGGAGAGCTTGCAGGTCAAGGGCACCTGCGACGTTACGGCACTCAGCTGGTCGTGGACGGAGCGAGCCGTATGGTCGGCGCGCTGGCGCTCGTGCTGACCGGAGGAGAGTCTGTGGCGACATTCGGACTGCTCTTCGGGCTGTCGCCTTGGATCACCTTGCTCCTGACCCTTCCGGGTTGGCGCCTCGCACCTGAGCAACGAAGAGCCGGGCCCGCCGACCCGCTGGCGCGGCCACTCGCGCTGCTGGTGCTGAGTGCGCTCGCCTCTCAGTTGCTCATCAACGCCGGACCCCTCGTGGTCAACCTGTTGGCGACCGACGACGAGCGGGACCTTGCGGGCGTGTACCTCGCAGTCCTCGTGGTCGTGCGCATCCCGGTGTTCCTCTTCAGCGCGGTGCAGCCCGGATACTTGCGCTCCTTGGCGGAATACGTCGGCGGTGGCGACCGCCAGGCGTTCGACGAGCTGGTACGGCGCGTCCTGATGACCGTCGCCGGCGTCAGCGCAGCGGTCTGCCTGGCTTCGACGGCTCTGGCCCCGCCGCTCGTGAGCTGGGTGTTCGGCTTCGACCAGAGGCTCGACCGCGCCACCTGTCTCCTGCTCACCCTCGCCGTCGGGCTCTTTCTCGTCGCCGTGGTCCTCGCCCAAGCTCTCCTCGCTCTGGGACACCACGTCTGGGTCACCACCGGCTGGCTGCTGGGACTCGCCGGACTCGCCCTCGGTGCGGCACCCGACACGGGAGTCGTCACCAGGGCGACACTCGCCCTGCTGGCAGGTGCCGCAGTCGCCACCGCGAGCCTGGCCTTGCTGCTGCGGCGCGAACGCGCCCAGTGGGCCATGATTGGCCCGTCATGAGCGCGACGACGACCGGACGCGGGGAAGCCCCTCCCTCGGGTCCGGTCCCCCAGGCACCTGCCCGCGACTTCCTCAGCGCACCTGTGTACGCCGGGCTGGCCGCGCTCTGTGGGCTCCTGACGTTGCTCCTCGTGTGGCTGACCCAACGCCGCTACTCGCAGTTCTTCGCCGACGACTTCGTCTACCTGCAGCTCGCTCGTGACGGCGAGCTGACCCCGTCCTGGCTAGTCAGGGACAACTACGGACACTTCGCGCCGCTCACACGTCTCGCGTACTTCGCGGTCCAGCGCACCGTTGGCCTTGACTACCCCGTCGCCGCGCTGCTTCCAGCCGTCGTGGTCAGCGGCATCTTCTTGGCGCAGGCGTGGCTTCACCGTGAGTTGATCGGCCGCCGCCCGCTGGCGCTTCTCGTCGCCCTGGCCGGCACCGCCTCGGTGCCAGTGCTGAAAACCGTGCTCTGGTGGGGCGCCGCGGTGCACGTGCTCGGAGCAGCCTTCCTGATGACGCTCTGCACCGCTGCCTTCGTCGTCTACTGCCAGCACCGTCGCGAGTGGCAGCGCGCGGTGTCAGTGCTCGCTCTTGTCGCTGCATTGCTGGTGCAGGAGCGGCCAATCCTGACCATCGGCTACCTCGTGCTCATCCGCTACCTGTTTGGTCTCGGCTTCGCGCGTCGACCTGGTTGGCTGACACGTGAGGCTCGGCTGTGGGCGCCCTACGTCGTGGTGGAACTCGTCTACCTCGTGTACCGCGCCTTCATCTTCAACTCCTCTCCTGAGCCCGGTAGCGTCGGCGGGACGGTACGGCTGGTCTGGGAGAGCGTCTGGCGCGGCTATCTCCCCACACTGGTGGGCTCACGCACCTCGGCCGCGGACCCGTTGATCACGCTGCAGGCGGTGGTCGGCCTCGCCGCGTTGGTGGCTGCCACGGCCCTTCTCGGACGTCTTCGCCGGGGCGTGTGGCGCGTGGTGGCGTTTCTCGTGGCCATCTACGCCGCCAACCTTGCGATCGTGGCGGCTGGCCGGCTCGATGTCTCGAGCATTGCTGTGATCGTGGTGGACCTGCAGTACTACGTCGACGTGCACATCGGTTCGTTGCTTGCCTTCGCTCTGGGTTACGCGACGCTGCCCGAGCGGGAGAGGTCCCCGCGCGACGGACGCCGGACATGGCTCGTGCTGGCGTCGTTGGCCTCGACGGCCGTGGCCCTCTCGACGCTGGTCACGCTGCACGACGTCTCTGAGCACAACCAGACGACGCCAGCGCACTCGTACGTCACCGCGGTCACTCGCCAGCTCGAGGCGCGTCCCGGTCCCTACGACCTGCTCCGCACCAAGCTGCCCGTTGACATAGCGCCAACGTTCATCGAGCCTTTCACCGCTGTGTCCGACGTCTTCGCCTTGGACCCCGACGTCTCCGCGAGGCTGGATCCGACGGCCGACGAGCGGCTGCTGGTGACGTCGACGGGCCGACTCGTCAGGGCTCACCCGACGACCCTGGCCAACATCCCGCTGAACGCCGGGACCGTCGAGGCGCGCGTCGGCACGGTGGTCGACTCGGCCGACGGTGCGTGCCTGAGCGGCCCGGCGGGATCCAACGTCCTCATCACCCTGCCCAAGCGGCTCGCGTCGGACAGCTTGTTCTACGCGCTGACCTACAGCAGTGCGAGCGACCGAGCGGTCCGACCCGTCATGCTCGGCCCTGATCCGCAGTACAACCAGGTCCTGAGCCCTCTACCCGCCGGAGACGACGTCACCGTGGTGGACCGACTTGACGGTCGCAGAGCCCGGAGCATCGTTCTCGGGTTCGAGTCACCCCTGCGGAACCTCTGCCTGCAGAGGTTGTCCATCGGACGGCTGTCGGCCGTAGTCGGGGGACGCTGCCGCGTGGTGACGGTCTACGGGAAGCCCTCGAGGGCATCCTCGGACTGCGACGCCAGCTGGCCCGTCGTCGACTAGGCCCGATCACCCGTTGCGTTCGAACACCAGCCTCAGGCCCCGCAACGTCAGCCACGGGTCCCGCTCGGTGAAGCAGGCGCACTCGTCGACGACCAGGCCGGCGAGATAGCCGGTCGCGATCACGGTGACCTCGGCGCGATCCGCTCCGAGCTCGGCGAGCATGCGCCCGACCAGGCCGTCGACCTGGGCGGCGACACCGAAGATCAGGCCGGACTGGAGCGCCTCGACGGTGTTTTTGGCGATGGCGGTGCGGGGGCGGACGAGCTCGACCTCGCGGAGCTGGGCGCCGCGGCGGCCGAGAGCCTCGAGGGAGATCTCGATGCCGGGGGCGATGGCGCCGCCGACGTACTGGCCCTTGGCGTTGACGACGTCGAAGGTGGTGGCGGTGCCGCCGAAGTCGACGACGACGGCGGGGCCGCCGTAGAGGGTGGCGGCGGCGAGGGCGTTGACGATGCGGTCCGAGCCGACCTCGCGGGGATTGTCGGTGAGGACGGGGATGCCGGTGCGGACGCCGGGCTCGACCACGACCGCGGTCACGTCGGCGAGGTGGCGGGTGAGCATCTCGCGCCACTCGAGGAGGACGGCGGGGACGGTGGAGCAGACGGCGACGCCGTCGAGGCCGGTGAGGCGGTCGCCGAGGAGGCCGCGGAGCAGGGCGGCCCACTCGTCGGCGGAGCGGCGCACGTCGGTCGACACGCGCCAGTCGGCGACGACCTCGCCGTCCTCGAGCAGGCCGAGGACGGTGTGGCTGTTGCCGATGTCGGCGGCGAGGAGGGGCACGGCTAGCCCTCGCTGAGGTCCAGCCCGAGGTCGAAGACCTTGACCGAGTGGGTCAGGGCGCCGACGGAGATGAAGTCCACGCCGGTCTCGGCCACCTCCCGGGCCCGGTCGAAGGTCAGGCCGCCGGAAGCCTCCAGGCTGGCGCGGCCGGCGGTGATGGCGACCGCCTCGGCCATGGCCTCGGTGGGCATGTTGTCGAGCAGGATCTCCTCGCAGCCGGCCTCGAGCAGCTCGCGGAGCTGGTCGAGGTCGGTCACCTCGACCTCGACACGCAGGTCCGGGTACGCCGCGCGCACGGCGCGGTAGGCCGGCACGACGCCGCCGGCGGCCACGACGTGGTTGTCCTTGACCATCGCGCGGTCCGAGAGGCTCATCCGGTGGTTGAGGCCGCCACCGCAGCGCACGGCGTACTTCTCCAGGTGGCGCCAGCCGGGCAGCGTCTTGCGGGTGTCGAGGACCCGGGCGCTCGTGCCCTCGAGGGCGTCGACCCAGGCCGCGGTGGCGGTGGCCACGCCGGAGAGGTGGCAGGCGAAGTTCAGCGCGGTCCGCTCGGCGGTGAGCAGGCCGCGGGTCGGGCCGGCGACCCGCATGACCACGTCGCCCGGGCCGACGCGGGTGCCGTCGGGCACGCGGTCGGTGACGGTGACCTCCTCGCCGAGGACGGTCTCGAAGACGAGGGCCGCGACGACCAGGCCGGCGACCGTCCCGGGCTCGCGGGCCGCGAAGACGCCGTCGCCGCGGGCGTCCTCGGCGATGGTGGCCACGCTGGTCACGTCCTCGGTGGGGACGTCCTCGGCCAGGGCCCGGTCCACGTGCGCCTGCACCTCGTCGGGGTCGAGCCCGGCCGCGGCCAGCTCGTCGCGCAGGGTGCTCACAGCGTGTCCGTGGGCGGGCTCGCGACGTACTCCAGCCGGAGCTCGCCGTCCTGGGCGCGGACGTCGACGTGGCCGGCGAAGCGCTCGTCGTCGCGGTCGGGGAAGTCCTCGCGCCAGTGCGAGCCGCGGGTCTCCTCGCGCAGCGCGGCGGCGTCGGCGAGCGCGGTGCTGATGGTGACCAGGTTGGTGGTCTCCCAGGACTCGAGGTCGACGGCCTCGGCGGGTACGCCGGCGAGCTTCTCCAGCACGGCGACGGCGTCCGCCAGGCCCGCGGCCGTGCGGAGCACGCCGACCTGGGACGTCATCGTCTCCTGCAGCTCGCGGCGCAGAGTGCCGGCCACCAGGCCGGCGCTGCGCTCGTCCGGAGCGGGGTCGGCCCAGTCGCGCAGCTCGCCGGGCAGCACCTCGGCGATCCTGCGGGAGAAGACCAGGCCCTCGAGCAGGGAGTTCGAGGCCAGCCGGTTGGCGCCGTGCACGCCCGAGCAGGCCACCTCGCCGGTGGCGTAGAGCCCGGGCACGCTGGAGCGGCCCCAGAGGTCCGTGTGCACGCCGCCACTGGCGTAGTGGCAGGCCGGCGCGACCGGGATGAGCTCGGTGACCGGGTCGACGCCGTACGAGCGGGCGGTGGCCAGGATCGTCGGGAACCGGCGCTCCCAGAACTCCGCACCGAGGTGGCGGGCGTCCAGCCACATGTGCGGGTGCCCGGTGTCGAGCATCCGGCGCATGATCGCCTTGGCCACCACGTCGCGGGGCGCGAGGTCGGCGAGCTCGTGCACGCCCTGCATGAACCGGCGGCCCTCGAAGTCGACGAGGAACGCGCCCTCGCCGCGCACCGCCTCCGAGATGAGCGGCTGCTGGCCGCGGGAGTCGGGACCGAGGTACATGACGGTGGGGTGGAACTGGACGTACTCCAGGTCGCGCAGGGTCGCGCCGGCCCGCAGCGCGAGGGCCATGCCGTCGCCGGTGGAGACGGCCGGGTTGGTGGTCTGGGAGAAGACCTGGCCCAGACCGCCGGAGGCCAGGACCACGGCACGGCAGCGGACGGCACCGACTCCGTCGCGCTGGCCCTCGCCCATGACGTGCAGGGTCACCCCGGCCACCCCGCCGTCCTCCGCGAGGAGCAGGTCGACGGCCAGGGCGTGCTGGACGACCTCGATCTCGGGTGCGCGCTCGATCGCGGCGATGAGCGCCCGCTGGATCTCGGCTCCCGTGGCGTCGCCGCCTGCGTGCGCGATCCGGTCGCGGTGGTGGCCGCCCTCGCGGGTCAGCGACAGCTCGCCGTCCGGGTCGTGGTCGAAGTTGGTGCCGAGCGCGATCAGCTCGCGGACGGCCTCGGGTCCCTCCTCGACCAGCACGCGTACGGCGGCCAGGTCGCACGCGCCCGCGCCGGCGACGAGGGTGTCGACCTCGTGCTGCGCCGGGGTGTCGCCCGGGCCGAGGGCCGCGGCGATGCCGCCCTGCGCCCACTGGGTCGACCCGGCGTTGAGGACGTCCTTGGTGACGACCAGGACCTTGTCCACGCGGTCGCGCAGGCGCAGGGCCGCGGTGAGGCCGGCGATGCCGGAGCCGATGACGACCACGTCGGCCGTCGTGGTCCAACCGGGCTCCGGCGCGGTGAGGCGGCCCGGGAGCCGGCGTACGGGTGCGGTCACCGAAATCAATCTAGTGCGTGGTCAGGTCGCCGCGAGCCAGCGTGGGGTCCCCGAAGGTCTCGGCGGGGTCGAAGCCGGTGGCCAGGATCTTGTTGTCGGCGTCGACGAAGACCACGTGTGGCTTGAGGTCCTGGGCCTCGGCGGTCTCCATCTGGCCGTAGCCGATGAGGATCACCAGGTCGCCGGGGTGCACGAGGCGGGCGGCGGCGCCGTTGATGCCGATGACGCCCGAGCCGCGCTCGCCGGCGATCGTGTAGGTCTCCAGACGGGCGCCGTTGGTGATGTCGACGATGTGGACGAGCTCGCCGGGGAGCAGGTCGGCGGCCTCGAGCAGGTCCTCGTCGACGGTCACCGAGCCGACGTAGTGCAGGTCGGCCTGGGTGACGGTGGCGCGGTGGATCTTGCTCTTCATCATGGTGCGGAGCATCAGGGGTGTCCAATCGTGAGGGGCATGTTGTCGATGAGGCGGGTGGAGCCGAGCTTGGCGGCGATGAGCACGCGCGCCTCGGTGCCGGGGGGTGCGTCGCGGGGCAGCTCGCCGAGGTCGGGATCGGTGACGACCAGGTAGTCCAGGTCGACGCCGTGGCCGGTGCGCAGGGCGGCGCGGGCGGCGCCCAGGGCGGCGTCCACGCCGCGGACGGCGTCCTCCTGGGCGCGGTGCAGGGCCTTGCTGAGGACGGCGGCCTCGCGGCGTTGGTCGGGGTCGAGGTAGCGGTTGCGGCTGGACAGGGCCAGGCCGTCGGGCTCGCGGACGGTCTCGGCGCCGACGACCTCGACGCCGAGGCACAGGTCGTCGACCATCCGGCGGACCAGGACCAGCTGCTGGTAGTCCTTCTGGCCGAAGACCGCGACGTCGGGCCGGACCAGCCCGAACAGCTTGGCCACGACGGTCAGCACGCCGCGGAAGTGGCCGGGCCGGGTGCGGCC
The DNA here is from genome assembly GCF_011046535.1 of Nocardioides anomalus. Lineage (NCBI taxonomy): Bacteria > Bacillati > Actinomycetota > Actinomycetes > Propionibacteriales > Nocardioidaceae > Nocardioides > Nocardioides anomalus. The sequence continues at coordinate 4,049,594 of NZ_CP049257.1, forward strand.
CTCGAGCACGGTGGCGAGCGGGCCGGGCTCGACCGTGACCTGGGGTTGGGCGGGCCAGCCGGGGTAGACCTCCTCGACCGCGGGGGCGAAGACCAGGTCGACGCCCTCCTTGTCGCAGATCCGGAGGTCCTCGTCGAGCGTGCGCGGGTAGCGCTCGAGGTCCTCGCCGGCGCCGAACTGCAGCGGGTTGACGAACACGCTCGTCACGACGACCTCCGCGCGCCCTCGCGCCTCGCGCAGCAGGCTGGCGTGCCCGTCGTGGAGCGCGCCCATGGTGGGCACCAGGGCGACCGAGGCCTTCCCGGCGAGCCGCTCGCGGAGCTCGGTCCGGGTGGGGACGAGCTCCATCAGCGCACCCGGACGCGGGCCCGGGTCTCCGCGGCGTCGAGCGCCTCGCGGATGCGCTGGGCGCGGAGCGGCACCAGCCGGCCGTCGGTGACGGCGCGGCCGAGGGTGGCCCGCGCCAGCGCGACGTACGACGCCAGGGTCTGCGGGGCGTTGGCCTCCACGTCGCGCAGGTGGGCCTCGACGGTGCCGAGGTCGCCGCGGACGATGGGTCCGGTGAGCGCGGCGTCGCCGTGGGCCAGCGCGTTGTCCAGGGCCGCGGTGAGCAGCGGGCGCAGCGTGCCGGCCGGGTCGTCGGCCCCGGCCGCGGAGAGGATCTCCATGGCCTCGGTGACCAGGGTGACCAGGTGGTTGGCGCCGTGGGCCAGGCCCGCGTGGTACAGCGTGCGCATCTCCTCGGGCACCCACATCGGCGTACCCCCCAGGTCGGCGACCAGGCCCTCGACCACGGCGCGCTCGGCCGGGTCGGCGGTGAGGCCGAAGACGGTCCCGGTCAGCCGCTCGAGGTCGACCGCCGTGCCGGTGAAGGTCATCGCCGGGTGCATCGCCGCGATCCGCGCGCCGACCGCGCGGGCCGGCTCGAGGACGGCCAGCCCGTGGCGGCCCGAGGTGTGCACGACGAGCTGACCCGGGCGCAGGGCGCCGCTGTCGGCCAGCATCGTCACCACGTTGCCCAACATGTCGTCGGGCACCGCGAGCAGCAGCAGGCCGGCGGTCCGGGCCACGGCTGTCGGCTTGCGGCGGGGTACGCCCGGCAGCAGCGAAGCGATGCGGCTGCGCGAGGCGTCGGACTCACCGGCGGCCGCGACCACGTCGTGGCCGGCCGCGCGGAGCGCAGCACTCAGGACGGCGCCGACGCGACCTGCGCCGACGACGCCCACCCTCAGGGCGGACATCTCATTGACCTCGTTTTCGTTCCCGTCCCTCCGACCACTCCCGCGCCGATCGCTGCCTGCTCGATCGGTGCTGGAGCCGGTGTGGGTACCGGACTACTTCCTGTGCCAGTTCAACGACAACGGTACGGCGAAGTTTCCCGCCGCGGGAGCGGTACCCGCGTGACCTGGGCGACACCCGGGTCAGCTGACAAGGCGCCCGACCTCGACCGACTTCACGCAGACATCGACGCCCGGGTCGAAGCCCTTCACCCTGAGGGTGGCGATGGAGGTCGCCTGCACATTGTCGAGGACGCCAGGCCGGCGAGGGGTGAGCGAGTGGTCGTCCGGGTTCGCGCGGTCAAAGGTGGTCGCGCCGGTTCGGCGGACGACGGTCCTCAGGCCGGTGGGCGAGCTGACCTCAGCTGTGGTCCGCACGACGAGGCCGGGTCCCTCGACAGGCTCGCCGAGAGCCCAGATCACCGAGACGTCGCGGGTGCTCGTGAAGCAGAGCTGGTTGCCTGACCTGATGGCCCGGTTCGGCGCATTCCGCAGCCTCAACTCTAATGGTCCGGCCACGCGGACCCACTCGATGTGCGCGGGTACCAGGTTCCCGCTGTCGTCGACGCGGTACAGGCGTCGGTCAGGATCGTCGAAGTGCAGATCCGGGACCGTCAGCCGCAGGACCCGGCCGACCCGGTTGTAGGGGCGGAAGTCGCCCGGCACCACGAAACCGGGTACATCACCACCCAGCACGGCGAAGGGCTGACCATCAGCTCCGATCACGGAGGCCGACTCACGTGCGTGCTCGACGTAATCCGGCGTCGCACCTTCCGGGAGCTGGTAACGGGCAGTAGGTCCGGTGGACCATGCGTAGCCGCCGAGCATGACCACGATGGCGGACGCCACCATCGCGCGCCGTGCCACGGGAGGCGGCCGCAGCCGGCGGCCTCGGAGCCGGGCCGGCGATCGCCACGCCTCGAGCATTCCGACGGCGAACAGCGCCGTTGGCAGGTGGAAGTAGATGACGTTGTCCACGACGTGCACACCGAAGATGGACACCCGGTTCAGCACGAGCGCCAGAGTAGGCAGGAGCCAACCCGCCGCAGCGAACAACAGACCCTTCCACGCCGCCTCACGGGTAACCAAGAGCCACAGGACTGCGAGGCTGAGGGTGACGCAGCCGACGATCAGGCTGAAGGCCGAGAAGCCGGTGGACCGCGGGTCGTGGAACCCGAGTGCGGTCGGCACGAGGGTGTGGACGAGGGAACGCACCAAGGCGTGCGCCGTGTCCGTGACCGACGGCCTGGGGACCGGGTCGTAGTAGTTCAGCCGGTAGTTGAGGGCCGCCGCCAGACAGATGGTCGCCAAGCCGGCCCAGGTCCACCACGTGCGACGAGCGAGCACCCCCAGCGATTCGGCGGTCACGCGATCACGGAAGAGCAGGACCCAGAGCCCGAGGTACCCGATGAGCAGCATGGGCAACTCGTAGTCGAGCACCCCGAGCGCTGCGCCGGCCCAGCAGAGGATCGAGAAGCGTGACCCCCTGCCACGTACCACCTCGACCATTGCGGCGAACGAGAGGTAGCAACCGATCAAGGCCGGCATGATGTTGACCCCGGCCGTCCACCAGTTGCCGAGCTGGAGCAAGGTGAGCGACGGCGCCACGACCACGCATCCCACAAAGGCGTAGCCCGTGCGCCCGTGCAGCACGACCATGAGCCAGACGACGCTGGCGACGACCCCCGCGAGCAGGACGAACAGCACGCACGGGATGACCCACGGGTGGTCTGCCACCGAGTCGGCCACCATGAGATCGACCAAACGAGACACGGGCGAGAAGTGTCGGAACAGGCCCATCGTCAGGTAGTCCCGACTCAGGTCGTTCTCTTGGGCCTCGCCCAGGAAGATGAAATCGTCCCAGAACAAGAACACGTTCCGCGACAGTCCGATCAAGAGCCCCGCGGACACCGCGGCGACAACGAGGAAGACCGACCGCGGGAGCTCCGCGGCGGCCCATCCCCGGCCATGACCGCCACAGCTTGCCCGCGGCTCCCTCAGCGACCCCGGCGCGCCCACACGACCGAGCGAGGCGCGGGGACCGGCTCGACCTCGACCACGAACTGGTACGCGAACATCGTCGGCCGGAGTTTGACCAGCAGTGCGTCCAGGGCCAAGACGGCGCGCTTGACCAGCGAGCGCTTGCCCGAGACGACGTCGACCGGCAGACCCGTCATCTCCATGCGGGTGACCTTGAAGCCGTTCTTCTGGATCATCCGCAGCAGGCTGCGCCGGGTGAAGAAGCGGACGTGGGTCTTGTCCAGGATGCCGCGCTGGTCGTAGTCGAAGACGCCCAGAACGGTGCGCGCGCGGGGGTACCAGTGACCGAAGTTCGGGACCGAGATGATGATTTTGCCGTTTTCGTTGAGCCGGCTACCCATCTCGCGCAGGAGCTGGTCGGAGTTGCGGAGGTGCTCGAGCACGTCGGCGGCTACGGCGAGGTCGTAGCCACCGCCCACCTCCTCCGGCAGCCCTTGCTCGAGGTCGGCCTGGAAGAACTCATCGACCCGCTTGTCGACGCCTGGGATTTCGAGGTAGTCGACGCCGGTGACGTGGTGGCCCCGGTCGCGCAGCAGCTCGCCGAGGAGTCCGCCCGAGCAGCCGACATCGAGCACACGGCCGGCCGGCATGTCCTCAAGGAGGTGCTGTATGACAGTGTGCGAAGAGCCTTCGGACTCCTTGAGGTCGTACTCGTCGCCGACCTGGGCGAGCTCACCGGGCGTGAAGCCCATCTTTGCCAGCCGGTAGACAGCAACGTCGGCGACCACGTCGGCGGCGTACTGCATGCCGTTGACGTAGCAGATCTCGTCGCCGTAGAACGTGGGGATGGGGATCTCGACGATCTTCTTGCCGTGGCTGTGCAGCGCGATGATGATCTGGGTGTCGAAGTTGAAGCCGTCGGAGGTCGCGGACAGGTCGAGCTCAGAGAGCGTGTGCACGTTGTACGCGCGGTACCCCGAGTGGAACTCGGAGAGGTCCGAGCCGAGCATCTTGTTCTCGACGCGAGTGAGCACCTTGTTGCCGACGTACTTGTAGAGCGGCATGCCACCCTTCCGGGCCGCGCCGCGCTCCATCATCCGCGAGCCGAAAACGGCATCGCACTCGCCGCTGACCAAAGGCTCGACCATCGCGGGCAAGAACTCGGGCGCGTACTGCCCGTCCGCGTGGAGCATCACGATGATGTCGAGGTCGTGCTCGGCGGCGAGCTTGTAGCCGGCCTTCTGGTTGCCTCCGTAGCCGAGATTGCGCTCGTGGCGGATGACGCTGATCGGGAGATCGTGCGCCGACTTCTGGTAGTCGAGGCCTACCAAGTAGGTACGGTCGGGACTCGCGTCATCGCAGACAAACACCTCCGCGATCTTCGACCTGAAGGACTCGGGAATGCGGTCGAGCGTCTCGGGAAGGGTGGAGGCAGCGTTGTACGCCACGACCAGCACTCCGATGCGGGGCTCCCTACCGAAAGGCGAGGTCGGCGGAGTGGTGGCGTCGAGGCTTGCGCGGTCAGTCATTGAGATCCTTGTTCGCCGGAGTCAGCGTCAGGTGAGCGACGGCGGCAGCGCACCATGAGGACGCTCCAACACGGTAACAGCGGATGCCCGTGCTCGAAGCATTGGCGGGCCTGACGACGCCGCGTCGATTCGGACCGGTCCTGGCCACGCCCTAGAATTCCGGGGTGACCGAGGTGGCCCGAGCTCAGTCGGAGGCCACGGTGGCCGGCTCGCGCCGCACTGCACCAGCACGACAGGGCGCGCCGAGCACTGGTTCCCCCGACACCAGCAAGCAGCACCGTCTCGACATCCAGGCGTTGAGGGCCGTTGCCGTGCTCGGCGTCGTGACCTATCACCTGTTCCCAGGCGCTCTCCCTGGCGGCTTCGTCGGAGTCGACGTCTTCTTCGTCATCTCCGGCTTTCTCATCACGAGTCACCTGCTCAGCCGGCCACCTCAGCGGCTCGCCGACTTCGGCCGGTTCTGGAGTCGACGCGCCCTCCGCCTGCTGCCGCCAGTGGGCGCCGTCATCTTGACGACCCTGGGTGGTGGCATCCTCTTCATGTCGCCTGGTCAGTGGAAGGCCCTGGCTCGCGAGGCCATCACCTCGATGCTCTACGTCCAGAACTGGCAACTCGTCTCCGAGTCGACCGATTACCTGGACGCGCAGCGCGCAGTGTCACCCTTCCAGCACTTCTGGTCGCTGTCGGTCGAGGAGCAGTACTACGTCGCCTGGCCCATCGTCGTCGGGGCCTTGACGTGGTGCGCGGTTCGCTCTGGGCGCTCTGCACGCGCGTTGGTGGGCTGGGGCTTCGTGATCGCAGTTGCGGCTTCCTTCGGGTGGGGCCTGGCCCAGACCTACTCCGCTCCGGCGGTGGCCTACTTCTCGACGTGGACCCGCATGTGGGAGCTCGGCATCGGCAGCCTGCTCGCGGCGACCTACCCTGTCCTTCTCCGGCGTCTTGAGCCGTCGGTCCGCATCACCCTGTTCTGGGGCGGGGTCGTCGGCATCGCGACGGCCTTCGCCGTCATCACCGTGGACACGCCCTTCCCGGGCTACGCGGCGCTCCTTCCGACTCTCGCCACCGCGGCGGTCATCCTCGCCACCGACCCTGGCCACGCCGGGAACCCGCGGTGGCTGACCAGGTCAGCGCCAGTACAGCTGATCGGGGACTGCTCGTACGCGCTGTACCTGTGGCACTGGCCGCTGATCGTCATCGCGCCCTACGCGCTGGGCCACGACACCGCTTGGTGGGACAAGGTGGTGTTGCTCGTCCTCGCTCTGCTGCTCGCCTGGGGCAGCACCACGTTCCTCGAAGGTCCGGTGCGCGGCTCGTCGTGGCTCAGGGCCCGCCTCCGGCGCGTGTTCGTCATGTCGCTCGCCATCACCGCACTGGTCGTGGTCGCCGGCGTCGCTCTGACTGCCCACACGAACAGCGAGATCGCCGCAGCCTCAGCCAAGGTCGAGAAGGCGATCACGAGCGGCCGTCCGTGCTTCGGAGCCGGCGCCATGGACCCCGCGCACGACTGCCCCCGAACCGACAAGCTCATCACGTCCCCCGAGTTCGCGAAGGACGACTACTCCGACGGCATCACCGACAAGAAGTGCCTGAACTGGCCGCCGTACCACGAGACACCTGTCGTGTGCCACCGAGGCGACATCACCGACCCGGTGAAGCGGGTCGCCCTCTTCGGGAACTCCCACGCTGGTCAGTGGGTCGAGGCCATGTCGAAGATCGGTCGTCAGAACCACTGGCAGGTGGACACCTACATCGTCGGCAGCTGCTACTCCACCTTCGACCCCAACCCGAGCTTCTGCGACGACATCATGAGTGACAGCGCTGCGGAGTTGTTGGCCGGGAAGTACGACCTCGTGGTCATGTCGACCCTGGACCGCGCCGACTCCAGCTCAGCCGAGATGTACGAGCCGACAGTGAGACGGGCGGCCGAGGACGGCGGCGCAGTCCTGGTCATACGTGACACCCCGGCGCCGGCGGACCCCACCAACGTCACGCCCGACTGCGTCGCTGCCCACCTCGACGACTTCGGCGCATGCGCGGGCCGACCTCGCAAGTGGATCGGCGTCGACTACCTCACCGCCGCGGCCAAGCGGGTAGCCAAGGACGACGACAGGGTCTTCAGGGTCAACCTCAACAAGTACCTCTGTCGGCGCGGGACCTGCCCGGCCGTCATCGGAGGCGTGATCCCTTACCGCGACGAGAACCACCTGACGGTGACCTTCGCGCAATCGCTCGTCCCCTACCTGACCCCAGCGGTCGAAAGGGCCTTGTCCGGATCGTCGTGACCCGCGGACGACCTCAACCTCCCGCGCGCGTCAACACCAGGTTGATCTGGCCGTTGGGGCCGGCCTGATCGCAGATCCGCACCATCTCGACGGGTCTAGCGGTAGACAGGTGCTCACCCACCTGGCCGCGCACCTGCAGTCCGAGCTTGCGGTACCCGTGCAGTACGGCGATCGGATCGAGGTCGCGCTCTCGCAGCGCGGAAGGCCAGAACTCGGCCACGACCACGACACCGGGGCTGCGTTCGAGCATCCCGGCCATGCCGCCGATAACCTCCGGCTCGAAACCCTGAACGTCGATCTTGACCAAGTCGAAGACGGCGGCGGGCAGCACCTCGTCCAGCGGAGCCGCCGGCGACAGCGACGTGCCCGCGCCGGTGGCACGCGCTCTGGTGTCACCCAGATTCGACTCCGCGGTGGTCAGCGCGAGCACCCGGTCCCCGTCGGACAGCGCAAGCGCGTGGCTGGTGATGTCCGCATTGCTGGCCCACGCGTTGAGAGCGAGGACTTTGCTCGTGAGGGGGTGCGGCTCGAACGCGTGCACACGGGCGCCGGGGCAGTGCTTGGCGGCGAAGAGGGAGAAGTAGCCGACGTTCGCGCCGACGTCGAGGAAGCGCAGACCGGGTCGGAAGAACTCGCTCAGCAGCATCCCCTCCTCGGGCTCCCACGTGCCGCGCTCCTCGAGGAACGGCCGCATGACCCCGTCGGCCGCCGGGATCCACAGCGGGCCGGCGTCGGTCAACAGCTGCACCAGCTCTTCGCCGACGTAGGGCTCGGGAGCAGGTCGAGGCGCCGGTGCTGGACGTGACGGCCCCAGGCTGAGCTTCATGGTGGTGACTCCTGACGAGGTGCTGAGGCGGCTCAGACGCGGGAAGGGTAGTTCCCGTGCCGCTGGGAAAGCGTCGCGAACTCCGACTGCAGGGACGTCGACAGGGCGCCCCGGTCGCGGAGGTTCACCGCCGACGGGGCTCGCCCGCCGAAGAACTCCTGCAGGGCCGCGCCCACGCTGAAGGCGTCGACGTCCTCGAGGACGTGCTGGAACCCGAGGTGCTCCATCGAGACGGTCCCGTCCATGCCATCGGGTGCGATCGTGCAACGGACCAGGTCGGGTCCGGCCTCGCTGGGCGGCAGCCAGCCGGCGTCGATGGTGTATCCGGATTCCGCTCCGGCCCGACGCATCACCGCGTCGACGCCGTAGAGCTGGGCTTCGGCCAGGATGCCGGAGGCCGCGAAGCCGCCGACCTGTCCCCGGAAGAGTGGGTAGCGCAGGTCGATGATGTCCTCGTTCTCAGGCACCGAGGTGTGGTCTCGTGTCACCAGGCCCGCTTCCAGGCTGGACCCTCGACCGGCGTGGTAGACGAAGGTGCCCGGGGCCAGACCGATGCGGTAGCCGGCGGCGAGGCTGCGCAGCGACCAGTCGGTCTCCTCGCAGTAGCCACGCCCGAAGACGGGGTCCATCACCCCGACGTCGCGGACCACGGGGGTCGGGACGATCATGCAGAAGGAGATCCCGGCCGGGATGTCCATCACGGCGTCGTCGTAGTGCGCGGCGAGCGTCTCGCTCAGCCAGTCGACCCTGTCCTGGTCGGCGAGGTGCCGGTCGGGGTCGGCGTTCTGCAGCGAGTACATCGACACGTTGTTCGACCAGGCCGTCACCGAGCCCACGCCGTCCATCGCGACCGCCCGGAGCAGCTGGGACAACAAGTTGCGCGGGTACACGACATCGCTGTTGCTGATGATGACGTGGTCGTAGCCCTCCTCGACCGCGGTCAGCATCCCGAGCGAGACGTTGCGCGGGATGCCGAGATTGCGCGGGCTGCGGTAGTAGCCGATGCCCCGGGCCTCGCACATCGCGGCCAGACGACCACTGAACCCCGGTGCCGGGCTGCAGTCGTCAAGCACGACGACGTCGAGCTCGGCGTCGCCAGGATCGATCTGCAGGGCCGAGTCGAGGGTCCGGGCGATGAAGGCCTCACCGTTGTACGCCGTGATGACCAGCAGGACGCGGGGTTCGGCCATCGGCCCGGTCACCTCCCCAGCCGCGAGCGTGCGGCGCCGAGCACACGCTGCGCGGTGCTGGCCGAACGGAACGCCCGCGAGCCCTTGATCTGGTCGAGCTCCGCCACCAGCTTCCGGTTGCGCAGCTTGGCCTGCTGGAGCTCGCTCGTGGTGCGGCGCAGCTCCTTGGTCAGCGTCGTCAGCCGCTTGGTGAGGTCGATGACCCGGGCGTTGGCCACGTCGACGTCGAGCAGCGCCTGGGTGAGCGAGATCTGGTCGAGGTCGGCGGTGTTCTTCACCGTCTCGTGGTCGTCCTTGGGAGCGGGGTTCTGGTCAGCCATGTCTTCCTCGCGTGGTTCGGTGGTCATCGGACCGGCTCGGCCAACAGCAGCCGGTAGGCACGGACGAGCCGGGCCGCCGTCTCGTCCCAGGTGTAGCGGTCACCACACTTGAGCGTCGCGGTCACCTGCTCGATCGACAGCTGCGGGTCGTCCAGGAGCCGCTGGCAGGCCGCCGCGAGGTCCTCCGGGTCCCAGCTGCTCGCGGCCACGGGTACGCCGTCCAGCACCTCGGCAAGGGGACCCATGCGCGTGAACACCGTCGGCGTCCCGAAGCGCGCGGCCTCGAAAGGCACGAGGCCGAAACCCTCGTTGGACGTGGGGTAGAGGCAGATCGCGGCGTGCCGCAGCAGCCAGTTCCGCTCCTCGGAGGTGACGTCCGGCAGGGTCACCACGCCGTCGGTCTCGCGCAGCTCCAGCGACTCCAACACCCTGCTCGAGCCCTCGGCAACGGCGACTCCGGCGAGCACCAGTCCGAGCGAGGGGTTGCGCTCGCGCAGTCGGCGCAGGACGCGGATCGCCACGTCGCGGTTCTTGTGGGCGTAGTTGGCTCCCAGCACGACCAGGAATTCACGCGCCCCCCACCCGCGCGCCAGCAACTCGGCGGGGAACTCTTCCGCCTCGTCGCCCCGCAGGTGGTCGGTGCCGTTCTCGACGACGAAGGTCCGCTCCGTCACCAGCGGCAGCCGCTCGCGCCGGAGGTCGGCGTCGACGTCGTGGGAGATGACGACGACCCCGTCGGCCCTGCGCACCGCCTGCTTGATGCCCCGTCGGTAGCGCAGCCAGCCGCCCGGCTCGTCGTGGTAAGCGCCGACCCCGTAGGCGATGAGGTCCTGCAGTGTGATGAGGACGCGGTCGGCCGACTTGCGCCAGTTCGTCCACGGCAGGCTGCCGGTCGGCTGGAACGGACGGTGGAGGACATCAGCCCGCTGGCTGTCGGTGAAGCGGAGTCCAGTGGTCTTGAGCACGCGCACATCGGGATGGGCGAGCACACGCTCGGCGTAGCGGGGCACCGCTCCGCCGAGACCCACCCCGACCCACTTGACGTCGTCGCGCCGGGCCAGCGCCTCGACCAGGGCGAGCGTCTGGACCTGGGTGCCGTTCTCGATCGGGCCGAGGCAGCTCCCGTCGACGAGGATCCGGAGGCCGCGGACCTTCGCTCGCGCCGTGCCCATGACCAGGCCGAGCGGCATGTCCACGCGACGACGCTGCGCGTCGTGCAGACGCAAAGCCGCGGGGTGCCTCTCCCGCAGCAGGGCTCGGACCTGCTCGTCGTCGAGAGGGGTCGTGCGCCAGTGCGCCCCTTCCCAGAGGCGGGCGACGTAGGTCGAGGGGTCGAGCACAGCCCTCAGGCCACGGCGGCCCGCCCGCATCACCATCTCGGCCACGGCGGCCTCCGGGTTGCCAGCGAAGACGTCGTCGGGGCCCTTGGTCATCACCAGGCAGTTGCGACTGACGAGCGTGGCCGCGCCCGCTGGCGCTGCGATCGGCGCCGGGTCGAGGACCGGGTCGCTCTCGCGCAACCGCTGGGTCATCGTGGTCTCGTCGTGGCCCTGGTAGGAGTATTGAGTAGGCCTGTTCTTCTGCGGGAAGCTCAGGTGGCCGGCGGCGTTGCTCAATAACGACACCGAGACGACGCGAAGATCGCCTTCCAAGGCGTGCAGGGCCGGGTCTATGCCGTCGGTGGGCAGGAGCACGGGCGCGGTCAGCAGCAGGACCGGCCCGTCGACGATGTCGGGCAGGGCCGCGACGGTGGCGGCGAACGATTCCGCCGCAACGACCTGGACCCGGTCGTCGTGGGGCAGGTGGTCCAGGCTCCGCAAGGGACCAGCGGCCACGAGCACCCGTTCGCAGCCGGGCACCTCCAGCAGTCGGTCGATCGCCGGGAGCCACGGATCGAGCATCCCCTCGACCCACGCGAAGGCGGTGAACCCGTCAGCCAAGGAACCCACCCCGCTCGAGCCAGTCGGAGACCGCGGCGCTGCCGTCCCGGAAGCTCCAGGTCGGCTCCCAGCCGAGAGCCTCGCGGGTGGCCGTGACGTCGGCCCACGCCGAGCGCACGTCGCCGTCGCGGAACCGTCCCGAGACCTTCGGTTCGGGCGCGCCGTGGTGCTCAGCGATCATGCGGGCGGCATCGTGGATGGTCGTGCGCACGCCGCTGCCGATGTCGAGGACCCGCTGGGCGTCCGGTGGGGCCGCGACGGCGGCGGCCAGGGCCGAGACGACGTCGTCGATGTAGACGAAGTCGCGGTTGATCTCGCCGTCCTCGTAGACGTCGAGGGTCTCGCCGCGCGAGGCGAGACGGTGGAAGAGCGTGATGATCCCGGTGTAGGGGTTGTGCGGCGATTGGCCCGGGCCGTAGACGTTCTGGGGCCGGAACACCGAGAGCGGGATCCCGAAGCTGGCTGACCAGTTGCGGAGCACGAGCTCCTGGGCCAGCTTGGTCGAGCCGTAGACGCTGCTCGGGTTGTACGGCGCGGTGGCGGCCTCGGTGGCCAGCGGGGTGGCCGGCTGGCCCGAGGGGTCGAGGTGGTCCCACTCGGCGGCCTCGAGCTGGGCGTGCGAGCGCGGAGGCGGAGAGAACACACTGCCGTCCGCGGCCCGCCACGGTCCCTCGCCGTACACCGCGCGGGTCGAGGTCAGCACGACGTGGTTCGGGAAGGCGTCGTGGCGCACCAGTGCGTCGAGCATGGTGGTGGTGCCGACGACGTTGGTGGTGGCGTGCCGGGTCGACTCCGTCAGCGACTGGGCCGTGCCCGTCTCGGCCGCGAGGTGGACCACCAGCTCGGGGCGGACGCGGCTCAGCAGCTCGTCCCACACGTGCGGATCCGCCACGTCGCCCTCGACGAGCCCGACCTGCTCCGGCAGTGCAGCGGGCCGGGCCCGGCCGGGGTGCACCTGCTCGAGCAGGTTGTCCACCGCTACGACGGGCAGCCCGAGCTCGAGGAGCTGGGGGGCCAGGGCGCAGCCGATGAAGCCGGCCCCACCCGTGACCAGCACGGCTCGCGACTGCCCGGACGACGCGGTCAACTCATCCACCTCAACACATCTGACGGCACTCGCTGCGCAACCGTCTCGACGACCGTCGCACTCTACCTACCCCCACTGGGCGAACGCCGTTCGCCACACCTGGGGAGACTCAGCGACGGACGGCCAGGATCGTGCACCCGTCGATGGCCAGTCGGCTCAGGGGGATGCGCTCGAGCCCCGGCGGGACGTGGACTGAGGCGCCGCTCAGCGACACCTTGCCGATGCCGAAACCGGAGTCCAGCAGGGCGCTCTGGATGTCGTCGACGGTGTGTCTGTTGCACGACTCGTAGAGGTCGTACATGGACTGCGCGAGCTGTCGGTCCCCGATCCTCTCGCGCAGGTGGTCGAGGATCTCCGCTGGCGAGCGGGTGAGGTGGACGAACGTCTCGTCGAAGAAGGGCCACAAGTGCGACCCGTGCTCGGAGTACCACAGCGGCCAGACCTGGATGAACAGCACGCCTCCGGGCCGGAGCACGCGGTGCACGTCCCGCAGGAGGGGTCGCGGTTCGGTCACGTGCTCGAAGACCGACCAGGCCGTGGCCAAGTCGAACGAGCCGTCGGGGAAGGGTGCGGTGTCGGGGGCCGACTGGACGAACGAGAGCGAGTCCGTCGTCTCGACAGGGCGAACGCCGTGGTGTCGGGCCTGGGCCTCGAGGAAGGCCTGGTCGGTGGGGACGATGTCCATGCCCACCACACGCGCGAAGTCACCGCGGCGCACCAGCCCCAGCGTGATGATGCCGTCGCCGCAACCCACGTCGAGCAGCTCGCGCCCGGCCGTCGCCACACCGCTGCCGTGCAGCTCGCTCAGCGCTTGGTCGGCGGCCGACTCGAAGTGGTCGTGCCACCACCCCGGCTGGGTCGCGAACCACCGGGCAGCGGAGCCGTCGTGCCCGGCGAATGCGCGTTCGTTGGCCGTGGGCTTCACGAGGCGCTCTCCTGCTCGACCAGCCGGCGCTGGGCCGGGGACAGCGGCGCGAGCTCGGGGAGACCCACCTCGAGCGGGCGGGGGGCCTGCGGGAGCCAGGTCTGGGTCACGAAGTCGACGATGTGGGTGCCCTCGGGAGCGGTGATCTCGTGGACGCCGGGGAGGACCTCGCCGTTGAGCAGGGCGTTGTGGACGGTCCACTCGCGGCGCTTGCGCTTGTTGCGGTACGACGTGGCGAAGCTCGCGGGGTCGGTCCAGTGGGCGAACTCGTCGCCGTCGAGGTGCTTGAGCTCGACGCAGAGGCCGTGGGGCAGGCCGATGGAGCGGACGTGCTCGGGGGTGGTGCGGATCTCCCACTCGTAGGCCTTGGTGAAGACGAAGTCGGGGCCGATGGGGAAGCCCCACTCCTCGGCGTTCTTCAGGCCGAGGTCGAGGTAGCCCAAGGTGTCGCTCTCGAGGTAGAGGCCGTGGCGGGGCACGCGGATGATCGACTGGACGTCGCCGACCTGCCAGCCGAGGTCGCCGATCGAGACCTCGCCCTCGGTGGTGAGCACCATGTCGCCGTCCCACTTCCAGGAGTAGCGGGTGCGGACCTGGGCGAAGCACCAGTTGTAGAAGTAGGCCAGCGAGTGCACGCTGCGCTCGGGGGTGGCCAGGTGCTCGGCGCCGGCGCGCGAGACGGGGAACGGGTAGGTCAGCTGTTCCAGCTTGTGGGCCAGGCCGGCCTTCTCGGCGCTCTCGCGGGCCACGTCGGGGGTGCCGTCGGTGGAACCGTTGTCGACGACGAGGACGTGGTCGGTGGCGCGCAGCAGGGGTGGGAGCACCCAGGGCAGGTTGATGGCCTCGTCCTTGACGCGCAGGACGGCGGTGGCGCCGGGGCGCAGGCCGCCGGGCTGGTTCCAGGGCCAGGTGACGTCGTACTCGGTGTGCCCCTCGAGGTTGGCCAGGTCAGCCATCGGTGGGCCGCTCCCGGCCGACGGCCTTGCGGAGCCCCTTGCGGACCGAGGGCGGGATGGCCGCGCGTACGCCGTGCGGGATCCGGTCGGCGACGCCGCCGGACGCCGGGGTGGGGGCGGGGGCCGCTGGCGCTTGAGTCGCTGCTCGGCGGCCACGACGCTGGAGCGGCTGATGGCGGCGGACTCCTCGTAGAGGTCGACGTACGCCGCACGCAGCTGGTCGAGGGCCTCGTGGACGGCCGGTACGTCGCCGCCGGGGTCGGCCAGCTTGTTGAGCTCCTCCCACGTGCCGGCGGTGAGCTCGTGCAGCTGCTTCGGGAGTCCCAGGTCGGCGAGGGTCTGGCTCATCCGGCGCAGGGTGGGGTCGACGAAGCGGTGTCCCTCGCGGATCTGCTCGCTGTCGGCGTGCAGGACGTGCTGGAGCTGGAGGGTCTCGGCGACGTGCATCGAGGTCTTGACCCAGTCGGTCAGCAGGTCCTCGTAGCGCACGAAGACCCGGCCGCCGTCCGCCACCGACTCCCGGGTGCCGCGCTCGGTGTGCAGCATCATGTTGAGCCAGCTCGCGGCCAGGTGGGCCGAGCCCAGCCGGTTGGCGTAGTAGGTCTGCTTGGAGCCGACCACCTCGGCCGGCGGTCGCAGCATGGTGGCGAAGACCGGGGTCGCGCCCGTGCGGACCGCGGCGACCCGCCAGAGCCCGATGAACCAGCCCAGCCGCGGGTCCTTGACCACCAGCTCGGGGCTCACCCGGAAGTGGCTGTCCAGCCACTCGGCGGTGGCGATCCGCTCGGGCTCGCGGGTGCTGACCCGGCCGGTCTCGAACCACGCCTCCGGCCGGCTGTCGCTGACCTGGACCAGCGCCTCCTTGAGCAGCCGGTCGTGGTGGTCCACCACCCACCGCGGCTCCCCGAACCCCTTGGGGTTGGTCTCGTCCGCGACGACCTCGGGCTGGGGCACGTGCAGGCCCATGATCCGCATCAGACCGGCCAGCGTGCTGGTGCCGCTGCGGCCCGCGCCGGCGACGAACAGCACCTTGCGGGGGTACGTCGTCGGGTCGGTCAGGCTCAGCTCCGTCACGGGGTGAGAGCCTATCGGCCATGCCGTTTCGCCGACGCCCGCTGCTGAGCGTGGTGGTGCCGGCGTACGACGTGGCGGCGTACCTCCCGGAGTGCCTGGACTCGGTCCTGGCCCAGGAGGGTCCCCTCGAGGTGGTCGTCGTCGACGACGGCTCGAGGGACCAGACGGGCGACGTGGCCGAGGCGTACGCCGCGCGCGAGGCGCGGGTGCGCGTCGTCCACACCGAGAACCGCGGCCTGGGCGCGGCCCGCAACGAGGGGCTGCGGCACGTGACCGGCGACCTGCTGGCCTTCGCCGACTCCGACGACGTGGTGCCGCCCGGCGCCTACGCGGCCCTGCGCTCGGCGCTGGGCCGGGGGACGGCGTTCGCGGTGGGCTCGGTGGCGCGCCTGGAGGACGGCGGGCTCGCCGAGCTGCCGTGGATGGCGCGGCTGCACCGGGAGCGGCGGACGGTGGGGATCGACGAGCACCCCGAGCTGCTCGGGGACGTGTTCGCCTGGAACAAGCTGTTCCGGATGGACTTCTGGCGCTCGGCCGGGCTGTCGTGGCCCGAGAAGACCCGCTACGAGGACCAGCCGACCACCACCGAGGCGTACCTCCGCGCGCGCCGGTTCGCGGTCCTGCCCGAGGTGGTCTACCACTGGCGGATCCGCTCGGACGGCTCCTCGATCACCCAGCAGCGCTCGTCGCTGGAGGACCTGCGCGACCGGTTCGCGACCAAGCGGGCCTCGCTGGTCTCCGTCGTCGGCCACGGCGTGCCGGGCACGACCGAGGTCTTCGTGGACCGGGTGCTGGCCGGCGACCTGCACCGCTACTTCGCCGAGCTTCCCGGCTGCTCCGACGAGTGGTGGGCGCTGCTGCGCTCCGGGATCGTCGAGCTCTGGGGCACCCGCTCGCTGACCCGCTCCGGACTGCTGCCCGCCGACCGGCTGATCGGCTGGCTGGTGGAGCAGGACCGCCGCGCGGAGGCCGAGGCCGTGGCCGCGCTGCCGCGGCCGCTGCCGCGCACGGAAGACGGCACCCAGCTGGCGCCCCCCGCCCGACGTGCTCGACGTGGCCACCGTCGCGCCCGAGGCGCTGGAGGTCCGGGCCGCAGAGCGCTAGAGGCGGGGCATCGCGCGGCCGGCGTGCAGGTACGCCGCGCCGTCCGTGTCATCGCCGACGAACGCCACCGTGCCGGCCCGCCCGCCGTCCGCGCTCACCGCCTGGAGCCGCTCGCCCTCGAGGCGGCGCAGCTCGACGGTCGTCGGGGCGACATCGACGCCGGCGCTCTCGAGCTGCTCGGCGCCCTCCACCGACACCGGCTCGGGCAGCGGCGGCTCCGGCGGGGCGACGTCGGCGTACGCCGCCAGCAGCTCGGCGCCCAGCGTGGTCAGCAGCGCGAGCATCGCCCCACCGTTGGCCACGAGCGCGACCGACAGCCGGCAGTCCGGTGCGCCTCGCGACGTGGCGGCGGCGCAGTCGCGACCGCTCCGCCCGGGGGTCGAGCAGCGGCCGTTCGGGTCGGTCGGGCCGAGGCACCGGACGAGAGCGAGGAGCCCGAGGACGTGGCCAAGCAGGTCCGCACCGACCACGGACTGCTCGGTGCGGCACCTGGCCGCGCGCACGCGCGGAGGGGCGCCACCGTCCGGTGGCGCCCCTCGCCTGCGGGTGGATCAGGTGGTGCTCAGAGCAGCCCGTTGTCGGTGAGGAACTGCTTCGCGACGTCCTCGGGCTTCTCGCGGTCGACGGCGATCTTGCCGTTGAGCTCGGTGAGGTTCTCCGTGGTCAGCGCCGCCATCAGCGGGTTGAGGATGTCGGCGACGTCCGGGTGGGCGGTGAGGAACTCGGTGGAGACGGCCGGCACGAGGTTCTGGGCCGGCTGGATCTGCTTGTCGTCGTCGAGGATCACCAGGCCCTGGGACTCCAGGGTGCCGTCGGTGGTGGAGGTCTCGCCCAGCTCGGACTCGCCGGAGATCACCGACTGGTAGGTCTGGTCGCTGGCGTAGCCGAGCGGCAGCACCTCGGTGATGTCGATGCCGTACTGGTCGGACAGGCCGCCCTCGCAGTCCAGGCGCCCCTCGCAGTCGGGGGCGGCGGCGAGCTTGACGCTCTTGCCCTCGAGGTCGGAGAGCTTGGTGACGCCGTTCTCGTCGGAGTAGTCCTGGGTCACCATGAACGCGTTGGTGTCGGTGGCCTCGGACACGGGGAGCAGGGTGATGCCCGCGGCGTCGAGGAGCTGCTTGCCGTCCTCGGCCAGCTGGGTCCCGTCGCCGGCCTCGAAGGGCGTGGCGTTGTCGCCGTTGGCCTGGGAGTTGAGGAAGTTGACGATGCCGCCGACGTACTCCGGGACGATGTCCACGCCGCCGGGGAAGTCGGCCATGTAGCCGTCCCGGCTGTCGACCAGCTTGGTGGTGACGTCGTAGCCGGCCTTGGTGAGCAGCTGCTCGTACATCGAGGCGACCAGGGTGGCCTCGGGGAAGTTCTGGCCGGCGAGCGTGATGGGGCCGCCGGCGGAGGTCGAGGCGGACTCCGAGGTGGAGGCCGAGGTGGACGTGGACGCGGTGGCGGACGAGTCGCTGCCGGAGCTGTCCGAGCCCGAGTCGAGGTCGTCGCCGGCGCAGCCGACGGCGAGGAAGAGGGTGCCGACGGAGAGCACCGCCGCGAGCTGTCGTCTGATCGACATGGTGTTCCTTCTGTGTCCCCTGGGTCTGTCCCAGGCGTGTCCGGATGAGGCAGCCGGGTGGTGCGCGAACCTCACTGAGCGCCGACGGTGTCGGCGCTGGGCTCAACCGTAGGCGACGTCACCGACATTCCCGGCCCGCCGGGGGTCCGGCCGGCCCTGGCCCCCCGCATGGGGTCGGCCAGGCGCTGCAGGGTGGCGGCGATCAGCTCGAGGACCAGGGCCACCAGGCCGACCACGATGGCGCCGGCGATGCCCTTGCCGTAGTTGGTGCGGAAGAAGCCGTCGGTGATGACCCGGCCGAGGCCGGGACCGGCCACGAGGGCGGCGATGGTGGCGGTGGCCCAGACCTGCACGAGCGCGAGGCGTACGCCGGACATCACCAGCGGCAGGGCGAGCGGCAGCTCCACCCGGAGGAACTTCTGGAGCCCGGTCATGCCCATGCCGTCGGCGGCCTGCTTGACCTCGGCCGGGACCTCGCGGACCGCGACGTAGGAGTTGGTGATCAGCGGCGGCAGCGCGAACAGGGCGAGCGCGAAGAGCGTGGCCAGCCCGGCCCGGCCGAAGGGACCGAGCACGCCGGTGCCGGGGAAGTCCGCGGTCACGAACAGCGCCAGCAGCGCGAAGGTCGGGACCGCGCGTCCGATGTTGGAGATGTTGATGGCCAGGAAGCCGCCGCGGCCGAGGTGGCCGAGCCACAGCGCGATCGGCAGCCCGATGACCAGGGCGATGGCCAGCGCGGTCACGGTCAGCAGCAGCTGCTGCAGGAGCAGGTGCAGCATGCCGGCGTCGCCGGTCCAGTTGGCCGAGGTCGTGAGGTAGGTCCAGGCGTCGGAGAGGACGGTCATGCCCGCACTCCCCTCGTCCACGGCGTGAGCAGCCGTTGGGCCAGCACGATGATCACGTCGAGCGCCACGGCCAGCACCACGCAGAGCACCGCGGCGGTGAAGAGCTCGGCGCGGAAGTTGGTCTGCACGCCGTCCTTGATGAGGTTGCCGAGCCCGCCGTAGGCGACCAGCGAGCCGATGGTCGTCAGCGCCACGGTGGAGACCGTGGCCACCCGCAGGCCGGCCATGATCACCGGCAGCGCCAGCGGCAGCTCGACGCGGAACAGCAGCCGCCCGGCGCCGTACCCCAAGCCGGTCGCGGACTCCACGACCTCCTCCGGCACGGCGCGCAGCCCCTCGAGCACGGAGCGGACCAGGATGGTCAGCGCGTAGAGGGCCAGCGCGATCACCACCGTGGTCTTCGACAGCCCGGTGAACGGCACCATCAGCGGCAGCAGGGCCAGCGACGGGATCGTGTAGATGCCCGTCGCGATGCCCAGGATGGTCGACTCCAGAGGGTGGAACCGGCGGGCCGCGAGAGCGAGCGGGAAGGCGATGAGGATGCCGAGGAGGACGGCCAGCGCGGTGATCTCGAGGTGCTCGAGCGTCGCGTGCTGCAGCTCCTCGCGGCGGTCCGTGACGTACTGTCCACAGATCCACTCGTTCGTCAGTCGGCTGTAGCACGTCGGGCCGTCAGCAGAGGCTCCGAGCACCGCCCCTGAAGGTAGGGTCACCGCATGGACAATACCGATCGGACTACCGGACAAACCATGATCCGGCTCTCCGGTGTCGGCAAGACCTACGACGACGGCACCGTCGCGGTGCAGGAGCTGGACCTCGACGTCAGCGCCGGCGAGCTCGTCGTCCTGGTCGGTCCCTCCGGCTGCGGCAAGTCCACCACGCTCAAGATGATCAACCGGCTCATCGAGCCGACGACCGGCACGATCGAGATCGACGGGCGCGACGTGACCGGCGAGGACCCGGTCAAGCTGCGGCGCGGTATCGGCTACGTCATCCAGCAGATCGGGCTGTTCCCGCACCAGAAGATCGTCACCAACGTGATGACCGTGCCCCTGCTGTACGGCGAGTCGAAGGCCACCGCCCGCCAGCGCGCCCTCGAGCTGCTCGACACCGTGGGCCTGGACCACGAGACGTACGGCGACCGCTACCCGCACCAGCTCTCCGGCGGCCAGCAGCAGCGCGTCGGCGTGGCCCGCGCCCTGGCCGCCAACCCGCCGGTGCTGCTGATGGACGAGCCGTTCGGCGCCGTCGACCCGGTGGTGCGGGTGCGGCTGCAGGACGAGTTCCTGCGGTTGCAGCGCGAGCTGGGCAAGACCGTCGTGATGGTCACCCACGACATCGACGAGGCCGTGCGGATGGGCGACCGGGTCGCGGTCTTCGCCGTCGGTGGCCGGCTGGCGCAGTTCGGCACGCCCGCCGAGCTGCTCGCGCACCCCGCCGACGCGTTCGTCGAGGACTTCGTGGGCGCGACCAAGGGCCTGCGCCGGCTCACCGTCACCCAGATCGACCGCAGCCACCTCGAGCCGGTCGACGGTGTCGCCACCGGCGACCTCGGCGACACCATCGGCCTCGACGCCACCCTGGAGGAGGCGCTCGCGGTGATCCTGCGCAGCGACAAGGGCATGGTCGGGGTCCGCGACGGCGCGCAGTTCGTCGGCGTCCTCACCCCGAACGGCATCCACAAGGCCCTGCGGGCCGCGCTGACCGCCTAGCCCCGCAGCCGGCGCACCAGCCCGGGGCCGACCGAGAGCACGACGGCGGTGACCATGACCACCACGATCGCGGTGGTGTCGTCGTCGAAGACGGAGTCGCCGAGGACGCCGACGGCGCTGTAGAGCAGCGACCAGAGCAGGCACGAGGCGATGGCCGCCGTCACGAACTTCAGCCACGGGTAGCCGGTCAGCGAGGCCACGAGCAGCACCGGGATCCGCCCCGCCGGCACCAGCCGCGAGACGACGAGGGTGCGCAGCTCGTGGGACTCGATGCCCTCGCGCAGGCGGGTCAGCCCGTTCTCCTCGTCGCCCTCCTGGAGCCAGCCCAGCCGGCGGGCGAGCGGCGTCCCGGCGGCGCTGAGCGCGCCGTAGGTGACCAGGTCGCCGGCGTAGGCCCCGGCCGCGCCGATGAGCACCACGAGGGCGATCTCCAGCGGCTCCTCCAGGCCGGCGAGGACGGCGGCGCCGGACACCGCGGCGCCGGTCGGGACCACGGGGATGATCGAGCCGAAGGCCACGATCCCCCAGAGCACCAGCAGCGTGGCCGGCGTGATGTCGTCGATCACCGCTCCACCCGCTCCCCCGGTACGGCGACGACCGCCTCGGTGCCCGAGCCCTCGAGGGCCGTGGCGAACCGCGACCCCGGCGTGGTGAACAGCCGGTGGTGGTTGGCCCGCGCCACGCGCTGCAGCCCGACCGGCCAGAACGTCCCCCAGTGCACCGGGACCGCCCAGCTCGCCCCGACCCGGGCGACCGCCTCGGCGGCCTGGGTCGGGTCCATGTGCCCGTCGCCGAGGGTCGGCCCCCAGCCACCGACCGGGACCAGGGCCAGGTCCACCGGGTCCACGTCGTGCATGTCGCCGCGCAGCTCGGTGTCGCCGGGGTACCACCACGTGCCGCCCGCGGCAGAGACGCGGAAGCCCAGCGCGGGCGGTGCGTCCCGGGCGAGCGGGTGCCGCCGGCCGTCGTGGGACGCGGCCAGGACCTCCACGCGCACGCCGGCGCGCTCGACCACGTCGCCGGGCCCGACCGGCACCACCCGGTCCCGACCCAGCCCCGCGACGTACCGCTCCCCGCCGCGCGGCACCACGATCGGCACCGCGTCCCCGAAGCGGGCCAGCGAGGGCAGGTGGCAGTGGTCGTGGTGCAGGTGCGAGACGAGGACCAGGTCGGCGTCGACCGCGGCCGCCGGCGGGGAGGCGGTGTGGCGGACCAGGTGGAAGAGCCGGTCGGTGAGCAGCGGGTCGACGGCGACCCGGCCCACCGTGGCCGAGGCGTGCCCCCACCACGTGACGTCGAGGCTCACCGCAGCCCCAGCTCCTCGAGCCGGCCGACCAGCGCCGCGTGCACCTGCCGGCCCGAGAGGTCGCCGGTGGGCAGCGCGGACCAGCCGACCGGGTGGAGCACGAACGCGTCGGCCTGCCAGCCACCGATCCCGCCGTGGGAGCCGACCAGCTCCTCGAAGGCCACCACCTCGCCCAGGCTCGGGTCGTAGCGCCCGAAGGCCACCAGGTCCCCGACGTGGTCCTTGCCGTCCAGGGCGAGCAGGTCGCCGAGCACCTCCGGGCCGTGCGCCGCGAGCGGGTCGTCGCCGTCGCCGCCGACGCGGTCCGGCCCGCGGTAGGCCCGCCAGCCGCCGGCGGCGTCGAGGACCAGGCACCCGTCGGCGCGACGGGTGAGCACCAGCCCGACGTGCTCCTGCTCGGCCAGGCCGCGGACCAGGCGCGGGTGCAGGGCGTCGAGGCGCTCCCGACTCATCCGCCCGGGCTCGTCGGGGCAGTAGACGTGGGCCAGGCTGCCGGAGACGGCCACGACCAGCCCGGCCTCGCGCGGCGTCTGCGGCGCCGGCTCCTCGGTGCGGCCCGCGGCCAGCCGGCGCACGCCCCGCACCACCATCCGGGCGGGTCCGGTGAGCGCGCTCAGCAGCAGCTGCACCGGCACCCAGGCCTCGTCGTGCGGCTCGCGCTCGGGCTCGGCCGGGGCGGAGGCCGTGGTCGGCGTCGCGGACAGGTCGGCGACCACGTCGCGCAGGGTGCGGCCGGTGAGCTGGAGGAAGGTCGAGCCCTGGGCCTGGCCGTGGTCGGAGACGACGACGATCTCGTAGCGGCGCCCGACCTCGCGGGCCAGCTGGTCGAGCACGCCCAGGACGCGGTCCATGTTCTCCAGCGTGCGCAGCGACTCCGGTCGCGACGGCCCGGCGTGGTGGGCCACCTCGTCGTAGTCCACGAAGTCGACGTAGACCACCGGCGCGCCGCGGGTCAGCTGCTCGGCCACCACGGCGACGTTCAGGTCGCGGAGCACGACGGTGGTCAGCCCGCGCAGGAACAGGAAGGCCCCGCCGCGGCGGATCCGCGGGACGACGCCGCGGATGCGCTGGCGGCGGGCCTGGTACCACTCGATGACCACCTGACCGACGAAGAGGGCCACGGAGCGCAGGAAGCCGAAGCGCAGCGACGCGAACGACGCCGAGCCGGGGTCGGTGCCGGGGAGCTTGGCGTGACTGACCGTGAGCACCCGATCCGGGGCGTCGCCGGAGAACAGGTTGCTGACGCTCGCGCCGCCGTGGGCCAGCAGGCCGTGGCCGTCCGAGAGCTCCTTCTCGATCTCGGCCGCGTCCGCGGGTCGGCTGGCCGCCAGCAGCCGCCCGCGCTCCTTGTCGTACCACCGGAAGCCGGGCACCGCGGTGTCGTTGCCGTGCAGCAGCACGGCCTGGCCCGCGGGCGTGGTCGCGGGGATGCCGGTGTGCCAGCGCCGCAGCCGGTGCGAGCCCTGGCGGACCCAGCGCGAGACCGTCGGCACGGCCCCGGACGTGATGGCCTGGCGCAGCAGCGGCTCGCTGACGCCGTCGAGCTGGACCACGAGCAGCCCGGGGCCGTCCGCCCCGGCCTGCGGGGTGGCCCGCACCGCGCGGCCCAGGACCTGGCCGAGGAAGACCTGGTCGCTGGAGGTGTCGACCAGCCAGTTGAAGACGGCCGCGGCCACCGCCGCCGCCCAGCTGGCCAGCACCACCTCGCCGAGCGAGAACGGCTCGACCGTCGGCACCGCGGACAGGGCCAGGCCCAGCACCACGGCCTGGGCCAGGAGGCCGAAGAACAGCAGCCCGACCACGCCGGTGATGACGGTGAGCCGGGTGATGAGCGGGCGCAGCAGCGCGCCGATGCCCAGCACGAAGAGGGCCAGGTTGGCCACCGAGTAGGCGCCCTCGGTGACCTGGGTGCCGGGCAGCAGCTGGAGGCTGACGGTGAGCGCGACGAACGAGGTCAGGAACGAGCGCACCACCCCGCGCAGCCACGCCCACGACGGCCGCCACGACCCGAGCAGCGACAGGCCGATGCGCGTCTGGCGCGCGACCGGGCGACTGCTGCGTCGCACCGCCCCCTCGCTCACGGGGTCCAGGCTAGGAGGCCGGTTCGCGGCGTCGGCGGATCGCCCGCGTCGTGCGGACCGACAGCAGCACCGCGAACAGGGCGCCCAGGACCGAGCCCACGATGGTGACCAGCCTGACCACGGCACCGGTGTCGGCCGAGCCCTGGGCGAACTGCGCCACCGCGACCACGCTGGCGACCAGGCTGAACGCCGTGAAGACGTAGATCATGAAGTTGACCCGGGCCGCGCGTCCGTTGGAGATCTGCGAGAGCACCTCGGCGTACGCGCGGGTGAGCACCGTCAGCTTCTGGTCGACCGCCGCGATCCGGTAGGGCAGGTCCCACGCCGCCGCGAGGGCGTGCCAGGCCCGCAGGTCGCGGGCGCCCGAGGCGACGTTGAGGGAGTCGAGGCGCGACCTCAGCAGGCTGACCCGCGTCGACACGTCGTGCAGGACCTCCGCACGGGTCTGGAGCTCGGCCAGGGCCTGGGTCTCGAGGTTGGCCTCCAGCCTCAGCTGGAGGGCCAGCAGGACGCGGTCCAGTCGCCAGAACAGGGTCCACCAGGAGTCCTGGCGGCGAGGCGCCCGCGCCAGGAAGTCCCCGTCCGCCCACCGCTCCGGCGTCGAGCAGACGACGGAGGCGTGCACCCCGGCGGCCAGGGTGTGGTCCCGCAGCTCCAGCACCTCGGCGTCGTTGGGGCACACGACGGCGGCGACCGACCGGGCCAGCGCCGGGTGGTCCGCCCCGGTCAGGGTCAGCACGTGCCACAGCCAGAGCACCTCACCCACGGGTGGCAGGACCGCGACCGACTCGAGGTCCAGACCGTGGGAGAGGTCGAGCCGGGCCGGGTCGTCGTGCAGCGCGTCGGCGCACGCGTGGGCCACGAGCGGGGCGAGCTCGGCGACTGCGACCGTGCTCGCCGTCGTGAGGGCGGCGAGGACCGCGTCGAGGGCGGGGACGGCCACCGCCGCGTCGACGTGCGGCTCCCAGCGGAGCACGAGCATCCCGACGCCGTAGTCGTGGACGTCGCACTCGACCGAGCGCAGGGTCCAGCCCTCCGGGCTCGCGCTCGGGTCCGCCTGGTCCAGGAGCCAGCCGGGGTCGACCGTCGCCAGGGTGCGCGGGACCACCTCGGTCCCGTGCTCGGAGCCGCTCACCGCGTAGAACAAACCGCCGCCGGTCTGCGCGGCGGCGTGGCTCGAGCGCATCGGGACCGTCGACGACCGGGCCAGCCGACCGCCCGGTCCCTCGTCGGTCGGGTCCAGCAGGGACGTCGCGACGTCGACCTCGACGCCGGTGAGGAAGGTCGCGCCCATCTCGACCGAGCGGAGGGCGCCACCCTCCACCGTGACCGCAGGCGCCTGCACCGAGCTCATCGATCTCCCCGTTCCCCGTACGGCCGCCCCGGGCCGCGCGCGGACAGGCTACGGCCCGGTGGGTGCTCGGCCCGGGACGGGCACGTCGCGGTGCCACGACTGGGTGACGTACGACGTCTCCCAGCCCATCGATCGGTAGAGCCGGTCCGCGCCGGTCGGGCTGTCCGCATCGACCTCGAGGCCGACGGCGTCGCGGCCGCGGGCCGCCGCGTCGGCGATGACCGTGCGCAGCAGCCCCTTGGCCACGCCGCGCCCGCGGGCGCGCTCGACGACGCCGACGTAGGCGACGTACGACGAGGAGCCGGACTCGGTGCCGACCAGCGCGCCGGCGGGCTCGCCGTCGACCGTGGCGATCCACCAGTGGTCCCAGCGGTGGCCCGGGTCCTCGCGGAGCCGGAAGAGGAACTCGTCGAAGGTCTCCGGCTTGGAGTTGAAGTGGTCGGTGAACGCCGTCTCCAGGACGTCGTGGACCGCGCGCAGGTCGTCCTCACCATCGACCAGGCGCACGACGACGCCGTCGCGCTCCCAGCGGGCGGGGTCGTCGACCAGGGTGCGCTCGTCGGGGGTGACCGGCCGCGTCATCTGCCACCAGGTGCGGACCCGGCGGAAGCCGCTCGCCGCCAGCCACCGCTGCTGCCGCTCGTCGTCGGCGTAGGCGCCGGTGTCGATCTGCTGGGTGGTCAGCCCGCGCGCGGAGCCGACCTCGCGGGCCTGGCCGACGGCCCAGGCGACCAGCACGTCGGAGCAGCAGCGGGCGGGCGTCTCGTCGAGGGTGCGGTCCACGACGTGCACGAACAGCATCCGGCCGCTGGCGCGGTCGTGCACGCTGCCCCAGGCGCGGATGGTCCCGGCGTCGTCGCGGACCACGACGTTCTCGCGGGTGCGCAGCCCGTGGTCGGAGACCTCGACCAGGACGTCCTGCTTGCCGGCTCCGGCCCACCCGCGGCCCTCGCGCTCGTGGGCGCGCAGCAGCTCGGTCAGCCGGCGCACGTCGTCGAGGTCGTCGGGGTCGGGCGTCCCGACCGTCCAGCCGTCCGGCAGCCGGCCCTGGGCGTCGACCAGCTCGTCGGGGTCCGGCTCGAAGCGGCTCTCCTCGGGGATCACGACCCGCCATCATGCCGCGCCGGACGCAGCCGACCCGCCCGGGAGGCCTCGGGCGGGTCGGTCCGTGTGGTGCGTGTCGCCCTCAGGCGTGGCGGCGCTGGTGCTCCGCGGCGTGCCAGGCGGCGGTGACGGTGTCCAGCTCCGCGCGCAGGGCCAGCACCTCCTGCTCGAGCTCGACGACGCGCAGCTGGGCCGCGGCGGCGCGCTCCTCGGCCTCGCCGACACGGGCCTGCAGGCCCGCGGCCCGACGGCCCTCGGCGTTGCGCTTGCGGGTGGACGTCGCGGCACGGCGCTGCGACAGCGACAGGGCGAGCTCGAGCTCGTCGAGCGCGTGCTCCTTCTCGGCGATCCGGGCCTGCACGTCGGCCAGGTGCGTCGCGTGCTCGGCCGAGCGCTCGTCGGCCAGGACGTTGTACGCCGCCGCCTGGGTGGCACGGTCGCGGGCCGCCTCGACCCGTGACGCGACCAGCTCGGTGTGGGTGATGCGGGTGGCCGCGGCGCCGAGGAGCACACCGAGCCCGGCAGCGACCGTGACCACGAGCCACGACCCGCTGAAGGCGGCACCGGCGACGACCAGTGCGGCCAGCACGACCAAGCCCACGGCGGTCGTCACGCGGACGGACCGCTGACGCCTTCGTGTGACTCGTGTTGCAGATGGGGAAGCCATGGTCGCAGGCTAGGGCCCCGCGACGCGCGCGCCGGCGCGACACGCACGCGGGGGCCGCCCAGGCTCAGGCTGCGGCCCGCGCGGGCTCAGCGCTGGTCGCGGTCGGACCGCACGCGGCAGGCCCGCTCGAGCAGCAGCGCGCCGACGACCATGCCGACGCCGGCCAGCACCGCGACGACCGAGCGCAGGATGCGCTGCCCGGCCAGCTCGGCCGGGTCGCCGATCCAGGCCACGGCGTAGCCGGCGTACCCGCCGGCCACCAGGGCTCCGACCAGTGCCCCGGCCCGGGCCAGGACCAGCCTGTTGACGGCGCGGTGCGGCTCGAGGCGCTCGCGGCGCACCTGGACGGCGCGGTAGGTCTGCCACCAGGTCATGAGCAGCACGGCGGCGACCAGCCACAGCGCGGCCGGCTGGGCCCAGGACACGACGGGGGCGGTGCCGTTGACGCTCTCGGCAATGCGCTTCCACAGCCAGCCGAGCACGAGCCCGCCGAGCGCCCAGGCCGTGACCACGGCGTACGACGTCGGCTGGAGCCGCCCCTGCGGATCCGGCTCGTCCTGGTCGTCGTCGGGGCCGGGCCCGAGGTGGGGATCGACGTCCCGGGTCACTACTCGAGCTCGAGGACGAGGTCGTCGCGGCGCTTGATGCCGTCCTCGCCGACGGCGGCCAGCAGGTCGGCCACGGGACCGCGGTCGGGGAACTCCGCCTGCGGGTCCAGGTCGAGCCAGGGCCGCAGCACGAAGGCGCGCTCGGTGGCGCGCGGGTGCGGCAGCCGCAGGTGCTCGTCGTCGGCGCGGCGGTCGCCCACCACGATCAGGTCGACGTCGAGGGTGCGCGGGGCGTTCTTGACCTCGCTGCGCTCGCGGTCGAAGGCGTCCTCGATGGCCAGGGCGCGGTCCAGCAGCCGGTTGGCGGCCAGCGTGGTGTCGGCCAGCACGATCGCGTTGAGGTACTGCTCGGAGCCCTCCGGCGCGTCCACCGGGTCGGTCTCGTAGACCGGCGAGACGCCGGTGACCCACACGTCGGGGGTGTCGGCCAGCGCGCGCACGGCGCCCTGGAGGTAGTCGATCCGCTCGCCCAGGTTGGAGCCGAGTGCCAGGACCGCCCGCCGGATCGGCCGCATCTCCCCCGTGAGGGTGTCGGCGTCGATGATGTTCGGGTTCGGCGTCTCGGTCACGGGCTGCCTTCCTCGCCCCTGCTGCGGGCGATGGTCAGCGCGACGTCCCAGAACGTCGCGGTGATGGGTGCATCCGGTTTGTGGACCGTGACGCGCACCCATTCAACACGGGAGTCCAAGAGGCAGACGTCCGCGATCCGCTGGGCCAGCGTCTCGATCAGGTCGACCGGATCGGTCTCGACGGCGGCTTTCACCGACATGGCGAGACTTCCGTAGTCCACGGTCGCTGACAAGTCGTCGGAGGCGGCCGCGGGACGGGTGTCGACGCCCAGGACGAGGTCGACGACGAACTTCTGGCCGTCGCGCCGCTCGTGCTCGAAGACGCCGTGGTGACCCCAGCACTCCAGCCCGGTCAGGGCCAGCTCGTCAACCATCCGCGCGCCCTTCCCGAGCCGTCTCCAGCGCCGCCAGGACCCGCAGCGCGTCGCGGGTGGAGCGTACGTGGTGGACGCGGACGCCCCAGACGCCCGCCTGGGCCAGGACGACGCTCAGCGCGGTGGTGGCGTCCTCGCGCTCGTCGACGGCCCGCGGGGTGCCGTCGGCGTCGGCCAGGAGCCGCCCGAGGAAGGACTTGCGGCTGGCCCCCACCAGCAGCGGGTGGCCCAACGCCTGCAGCGGCCCCAGGTCGGCCAGCAGCTCCCAGTTGTGCCGGCCGCGCTTGGCGAAGCCCAGCCCGGGGTCCAGCACCAGCCGCTCCGGGGCGATCCCCGCGGCCAGCGCGGCCTCGACCCGCTGGGCCAGCTCGTCGCGCACGGCCGCCACCACGCCGCCCGGACCGTCGTACGTCGCGAAGTCGGCCATGTGGTCGGCGTGCGCGCGCCAGTGCATGGCGACGTACGTCGCGCCGGCGTCGGCCGCGACGCGCAGGATCCCGGGGTCGGCCAGCCCGCCGGAGACGTCGTTGACGATCGTCGCCCCCGCCGCCAGCGCCGCCGCGGCGACCTCGTGGCGCATGGTGTCGACCGAGACCACGGCCCCGTCCCCGGCCAGCGCGCTGATGACCGGCACCACCCGTCCGAGCTCCTCCTCGACCAGCGGCCGGGTCGCCCCCGGCCGGGTCGACTCACCGCCCACGTCGAGGATGTCGGCGCCCTCGGCCAGCAGGCGCCGACCGTGGGCGATCGCCGAGGCCTCGTCGGCGTGCTGGCCGCCGTCGCTGAAGGAGTCGGGGGTGACGTTGACCACGCCCATCACCAGCGGGAGGGCCATCAGAAGTCGTACCCGTAGGCGTCGAGGTCGGCGGCGAACAGCTCGGCCACCCGGTCGCGCATGGCGGGGGTGTACTGCTCGCGGTAGGGCGGGCGCTGCGCCGCGCCCGGGTCCGCGTTGCGGCGGGGCTCCTCCGGCGGCGCCTCGATGCCGAGGTGCTCGCACGCCGTGCGGAAGTCGGCGCCGAAGCTCTCGGTGCGGCCGGTGAAGTCGGCCTCGCGCTCCCCCGCCCGCAGGTAGTCGCGCTGGGGCGTGCGCAGGCGCGCGAACCGGTCCGGACCCTCGAGGACGAACCGCTCGAACGTCTCCAGCTCCAGCGTCCCGCGCCAGAACGCGTTGTTGGCGATGCGCCGGTCGGCCCACGCGTTGCCCCCGGCGCGCTGGTCCTCGCGGCGGCTGATCATCGACCACCACGACCACAGCCGGGCCCACGGGTTGCGGACGAAGCCGAAGGTCCAGTACGTCGCGAGGCCCGGGTCGTGGGCGAGGGCGTCGGTCAGGTGCGCGTGCTTGGCGCCGGGCAGGCCGGCCAGCTTCTCCGCACCGGGCAGCCGCTCCAGCAGCACCGACTGGACGCTGCTCCCACCGGTCTTCTGCACGTGCACGAACAGCACGCGCGCCGGGTGGGAGACGATCACCCACCGGACCCTAACGACTACGGTCGGCCCTGTGGAACGGACCTTCCTGCTCGGCGTGGGCGCCATGAAGGCGGGGACGACCTGGCTCCACGACCACCTGGCCGCCTCGCCGCAGTGCGATCCCGGGGTCCGCAAGGAGTACCACGTCTTCGACAGCCTCGACCTCGAGCAGGAGCGCTTCATGCTCGGCCGGGTCGTGGACCGGGCGCGGGCGTCGCTGGACGTGGTGGCCGAGGGGCGCCCGACCGACCCGACGTTCCTGCTCCAGACGGCGATGGTGGCCGACGAGCAGCTCTACTACGACCACTTCACCGCGCTGTTCGCCCGCGACCCGCGGACCCGGCTCACGATGGACATCACCCCGGCCTACGCCCTGCTGTCCGCGCAGCGGCTGGCCACGGTGCGCGCGGAGTTCGAGCGGCGCGGGGTGCGTGCGGTGGCCGCGTTCCTTCTCCGCGACCCGGTGGAGCGGATCTGGTCGCAGGTGCGGATGCAGAAGCGGCGCCGACCGGCGCAGAACCCCGAGCCCGCCGAGGAGCTGGTCGCGCAGCGCTTCGCCGACGCCTCCTACGCCGACCGCACGCGCTACGAGCACACCCTGACCGCCCTGGACGCGTCCTTCGCCGAGGCCTACGTCGGGTTCTACGAGGAGCTGTTCGACCCGGCGCGGTCCGGGCCCGAGCTGGGCCGGCTGAGCGCGCTGCTCGGGATCGAGCCCCACGCCCCCGACCTGGACGCGTCGTTCAACGTCTCCCCGCGCACCGCCGCGCTGCCCGAGGCCACCGTGCGCGCGGTGGCCGAGCACTTCCGGGCGACCTACGAGTCGGTGGCCGCGCGCTTCCCCGACCGCGACCTGCGCACGATCTGGCCGAGCAGCCGCTTCGTGCTCTGAGGCTCCTCCGGCTCTGAGAGCAGGGCCTCGGCGCGCCGGCGCCGGGCGCGCTCCTCGCGGAGGCGGCCCCGGATCTTGGCCGCGCCCGTCGCGGTGCCGCGGCGCTCGCGGTGCCGGGCCTCGTCCAGGCTGACCGCGACGGCCTCGGCGTAGCGCGCGTCGTACGCCGCGCGGGTGGCGTCCAGCGCCGTGCTGGCGGTCGGATCGTCGACCAGGGCCCCGAGCTGCTGCCAGGTGTCCTCGGCCTGCTCGCGCAGCCAGTCGGGCACGTCGAGGTCGGCCCAGGTCAGCTGGGAGCGGCGCATGCCCGGGTCCAGGAACTCGTCCAGACCGCGCTCCTCGGCGACCGGCAGGTCCAGCCCGAGCTGGTCGCTCACGTGCGTCAGCGCCGCGCGCCAGTCGTCGAGCAGGTCGTGGTAGCGCAGGAAGGCCCGCCGCGTGCCCCGGCTGCCGGCCTCGGTGACCAGGGCGACGTTGAGCCAGGCGGCGGTGTTGGAGGTCTCCTTGACCTTGCGCTCGGCCTCGGTGCGCCGGCCCTCGCCCCACGTCCGGTCCTGGGAGCCGACCACCTCGGCGGGGTGGCGCAGCGCGGTCAGGATCCGCAGGTCGCGGCCGGTGCGCTCCGCGGCGGCCCGCCAGGTCGGCAACAGCCAGGCGGCGTGCGGGTCCTTGACCACGATCCGGGGCTCGGCCTGCTCGGTCAGCCAGGCGGCGAGCTCACCCTCGAGGTCGTGCTGCGCGGCGTGCTGCTGGACGCGCTCGAGCGCCCGCGGGCTGCCGTCGCTGGGCCGGACCAGCGCGCCCCGCATCAGGCGCTTGTGGAACTCGATGACCCAGCGCGGCTCGAAGTGGCCCTTGGCGTTGCGCTCGGAGGCGGGGACCTCGGGCTGCGGCACGTGCCAGCCGAGCAGCTTGAGGCTGCCCGCCACGGAGCTGGTGCCGCTGCGCATCGAGCCGGTCACGAGGACCACGGTGTGCTCTGCCATCGCTCCGCACCTTACGGTTCGGGGCGTGATCAGCTCCCACGAGCGCGGCTTCGTGTTCGTGGCGACCCGGATGACCGCCGCCCCCGCGGTGGAGATCGCCCTGTCTCGCGTCTGCGGCCCCGACGACGTCATCACCCCGCTGCCCGAGCGCGACGAGGTGCTCCGTCGCGCCGCGGGCGGCCGCGGACCCCAGCACTTCCTCGACCCGCCCCACCTCGGGCGCCGCGCCGCCCTGCACATGCCGCTGAGCGCGGTGCACCGGATGCTCGGCCCGGACGAGCTGGAGCGGCGCTTCTGCTTCGCCGTGGACCGCAACCCGTGGGACGCGGTCGTGGCGCTCTACCACCGCCGCTACCGCGACACCGAGCCCGAGGACTTCGCCGAGTACGTCGCCTCCGACGCGGTCGTCGCCTTCGCCGCGCGCAACCACCGCGCCTACCGCCTGCGTGGCCGGGTCGCCGTGGACCGGGTGCTGCGCTACGAGTCCCTGGCCGCCGACCTGGCCGACGTGTGGCGTCACCTCGACCTGCCCGGCACGCCCGAGCTCCCCCGGGTCGCCGAGCGCACCCGGCCGTCGTACCGCTCCTACTACGACCAGGCCTCCCGCGACCGGGTGGCCGAGCTGTTCGCCGACCCGATCCGCGAGCTCGGCTACTCGTTCTGAACGACGGGGACGTCGAGCCCGTCCGGCACGTCGTCCGGTGCGGCGTAGTGGTGGTTGACGTGCTGGTTGGCCTCGCGGAACCACGTCACGAGCCGCTCGCGGTGCTCCTCGGGCACCCCGGTGTCGGCCAGGGAGTCCGCGAAGGCCTGCACCGCTCGCCGGTCCATCTCGTCGTGCTCGCCGTTGCCGCTGTGCAGGCGCACGACCTCGGACTCGCTGCCCATCGTCTCGCTGAACGTCGGCGGGCCGCCCAGCGCCTCGGCCCAGTACGCCGCGAGCCGCTCGGTGTGGTCGGCCCGGTAGCCGTGCTCGAAGGCGTGGCTGACCACCGGGTCCGCCAGCACCCGCTCGTGCCAGGCGTGCGCGAGCCTCAGCGCCCCGTCGTCGCCGCCGATGGCCTCGTAGAGCGTGCTCATGGCCCCCATCATGGCCGCCCGGGACCCCGATCGTCTTGGACGGACGGGAAGGACCCTCGAGGAGTCAGTGCGCGGCGGGCCGGTTGATGAACGCCATGGCCTCGGCGCGGGTGGTGGCGTTGGAGCGGAAGGAGCCGCGCACCGCCGAGGTGATCGTGCGCGCGCCGGCCTTCTTGACCCCGCGCATGGTCATGCAGAGGTGCTCGGCCTCGACGACCACGATGACGCCCCGGGCCTCGAGGATCTCCATGAGGGCGTCGGCGACCTGGGTCGTGAGCCGCTCCTGGACCTGGGGCCGCTTGGCGTAGACGTCGACCAGCCGGGCCAGCTTGGACAGGCCGGTGATCTTGCCGGTCTCGGCCGGGATGTAGCCGACGTGCGCGACGCCGGTGAACGGCACCAGGTGGTGCTCGCACATCGACCACAGCTCGATGTCGCGGACCAGGACCATCTCGTCGTGACCGAGGTCGAAGACGGTGGTCAGGACGTCCTCGGGGCTCTGGTGCAGGCCGGCGGTGAGCTCGGCGTACGCGCGGGCGACGCGGGCCGGGGTGCTCTTCAGGCCCTCGCGGTCGGGGTCCTCACCGATGGCGAAGAGCAGCTCGCGGACGGCGGCCTCGGCGCGCGCGTGGTCGAACGGCGGCACCTCGTCGGGCGACCGCAGGTCGTCCCGGGTCACGTCGGACCCACACCGCCGGAGCCGGGCGAGGGCGGGGTGGGCTGGTCGCCGCCGGGCAGCGGCGGGCCGCCGTGCACGTCGCCGCCGGCCCCGGGCGGGGTCACGACGACGCCGCCCTCCTCGGGGCCGGTGCCGTTGGTGCCGTGGCCGTTGAGGCCGTAGCCGTTGAGGCCGGCGGCCGCGCGGGCGCGGACCTCCTCGGGGATCTCGACGGCCGGGATGGTGGAGGGCCGGCGATCGGGCGAGCCCGTCCAGGCCGGGCGCTCGGGGCGGCGGCGCAGCGGCTCGAAGACCCGGGCGATCTGCTCCTTGTCGAGCGTCTCCTTGTCGAGCAGCTCCAGGACCAGCGAGTCGAGGACGTCGCGGTTCTCCTCGAGGATGTCGAAGGCCTCCTGGTGGGCGGTGGCGAGGAGCTTCTTGGTCTCCTCGTCGACGATCCCGGCCACCTCCTCGGAGTAGTCGCGCGAGTGGCCGAGGTCGCGGCCCAGGAACGGCTCGGAGTTGGAGCTGCCGAGCTTGATCGCGCCCAGGCGCTCGGTCATGCCGAACTGGGTGACCATCGCGCGGGCCACCGACGTGGCCTTCTCGATGTCGTTGCCGGCGCCGGTCGTCGGGTCGTGGAAGATCAGCTCCTCCGCGGCCCGGCCGCCCAGCATGTAGGCCAGCTGGTCGAGCATCTGCGAGCGCGGCTGGGAGTACTTGTCGCTGTCGGGCAGCACCATCGTGTAGCCCAGCGCGCGCCCGCGCGGCAGGATCGTCACCTTGTGCACCGGGTCGTTGCCCGGGAGCGCCGCCGCGACGAGGGCGTGGCCGCCCTCGTGGTAGGCGGTGATGAGCTTCTCCTTCTCGCTCATCAGGCGGGTGCGCCGCTGCGGTCCGGCGATCACGCGGTCGATGGCCTCGTCGAGGGTCTCCATCGTGATCATCTTCTGGTTGGTGCGGGCGGTGAGCAGCGCGGCCTCGTTGAGCACGTTGGCCAGGTCGGCGCCGCTGAAGCCCGGCGTACGGCGCGCGACCGCGGTCAGGTTGACGTCCGCGGCCAGCGGCTTGCCGCGGGAGTGGACCTTGAGGATCTGCTCGCGGCCGGCCAGGTCGGGAGCGTCGACCTGGATCTGGCGGTCGAAGCGGCCCGGGCGCAGCAGCGCGGGGTCGAGCACGTCGGGACGGTTGGTCGCGGCGATGAGGATGACGCCGCCGCGCACGTCGAAGCCGTCCATCTCGACCAGCAGCTGGTTGAGGGTCTGCTCGCGCTCGTCGTGACCGCCGCCCATGCCGGTGCCGCGGTGGCGACCGACGGCGTCGATCTCGTCGATGAAGACGATGGCCGGCGCGTTCTCCTTCGCCTGCTCGAACAGGTCGCGCACCCGCGAGGCGCCGACGCCGACGAACATCTCGACGAAGTCCGAGCCCGAGATCGAGTAGAACGGCACCCCGGCCTCACCGGCGACCGCGCGGGCCAGCAGGGTCTTGCCGGTGCCCGGCGCGCCGTACAGCAGCACGCCCTTGGGGATCTTGGCCCCCACGGCCTGGAACTTGGCCGGCTCCTGGAGGAACTCCTTGATCTCGCCGAGCTCCTCGATGGCCTCGTCGCAGCCGGCGACGTCGGCGAACGTCGTCTTCGGCATGTCCTTGGAGATCAGCTTGGCCTTGGACTTGGCGAACTGCATCACGCCGCGGCCGCCGCCGCCCTGCATGGAGTTCATCAGCCACAGGAACAGCACCACGAGCAGGATGATCGGCAGGAAGCTGAAGATGAACGAGCTGAGGATGCCCGGGCGCGACACCTCGACGCTGACCTTGTCGATCTCGCCGGCCTTGGCCTGGCGCTGCGCCGCGCGGAAGAGCTCGGCCTGGGTGCCGGTGAGGTACTTGGTCGTGACCTCCTTGCCGCCCTCGCGGTCCACGCTGTCGTCGAGGGTCGCCTTGATGACCTGGTCGCCGTCGACGAAGGTGATGTCCTTGACCTCGCCGTTGGCGATGTACTCGCTCATCTGCGACGCGCTGATCTCGTCGCCGCCGCCGGAGCTGATCAGGAACTGCATGGCGATCAGCACGCCGACCACCGCGACGATGATCCAGATCAAGGGACCCTTGAAGATGCGCTTCACGGACTTCTCTCAGTGACAGGGCGGGAAGGAGAGCCGACGGTACAGACCAGCGGCAACGTCCAGTCTCTCAGGTGGCCCCAGATCCGGCGAGCCGAACGGCGCTCGTTCGCTGTCAGAGGAAGGATCCTCAGCGCGCTTTCAGGAGTACACGTGGGGCGCGAGGGTCCCGATGTCGCGCAGGTTGCGGTAGCGCTCGCGGTAGTCCAGGCCGTAGCCGACCACGAATTCGTTCGGGATGTCCCAGCCGACGTACTTCACGTCGACGGGCATGGTCAGCGCCTCCGGCTTGCGCAGCAGCGTGCAGATCTCGACGCTGGCGGGGTTGCGGGAGCTGAGGTTGGACGTCAGCCACGACAGGGTCAGGCCGGTGTCGATGATCTCGTCGACGATGACCACGTGACGCCCGGAGATGTCGGTGTCGAGGTCCTTGAGGATGCGCACGACGCCGGACGACTTGGTGCCCGAGCCGTAGGAGGAGACCGCCATCCAGTCCATCTCGATGTGGCGCGAGAAGGCCCGCGCCATGTCGGCCATGACCATGACCGCACCGCGCAGGATGCCGACGATGAGCAGGTCGGGCTCGCCGTCGGTGACGGGGTAGTCGCCCTCGATCTGCTGGGCCAGGCCGGCCAGCCGCTCCTGGATCTGCGCCTCGGTGAAGAGGACCTCGACCAGATCGGACTCGACGTCGGCTGCGTCCACGGGGGTCAGCCTTGCACAGCGGTGCGCCGGAACCGCAGGCGGCCGTCGGGGCCGCCGGAGGTGAGGTAGGCCGTCACGTGACCGGGCAGCTGGGCCTCCTGGCCGCCGACGCGCGAGGCGACCAGCCGGTCCAGGGCGACGACGTGGACGTGGAACAGCTCGGCGCCGGTCGCGCCGGCGTCCAGGGCGGCCGACCGGAGCACCCGGGTCCGCAGGGCCGGCGCCAGCGCGGTGAGCTCGGCGACCGGGAGGTCGGGCTCGGCGCCGGCCACCTCGGCGTACGCCGCCGCGGCGAGCTCGTCCAGCAGCTCGCTGTCGGCGCGGAGCTGGTCGGCGGTGCGGGCCAGGGCGGCGGCGACGCCGGGGCCGAGCTCGTCCTCGAGCACGGGCAGGACCTTGCGACGCACGCGGACCCGGGCGTAGGCGGGGTCGAGGTTGTGCGGGTCGTTCCAGTACTCGATGCCCTCGACCTGGCAGGCGGTGACGGTGTCGGTGCGGGTCACGTCGAGCAGCGGGCGCCGGTAGCGGTCGAAGGCGCGCCGCATGCCGGCCAGCGAGCGGCCGCCCGAGCCGCGGGCCAGCCCGAGCAGGACGGTCTCGGCCTGGTCGTCGAGGGTGTGGCCGAGGAGGACGGCGGCGGCGCCGAAGTGCTCGGCCATCTGCTCCAGCACGGCGTAGCGGGCCTCGCGCGCGGCCGCCTCGGGTCCGCGACCGGAGTCGGCCTCGACGTGCACGCGCGCGGACGCGGTCTCGTCGGCGCCGAGGCCGGCCATCTGCTCGACGACGTGGGCGGCGTGCTCGCCCGAGCCCTCCTGGAGGCCGTGGTCGACGGTGGCACCGACGACCCGGAAGCCGAGCCTGGGCGCCTCGAAGACCGTGGCCGCCAGCAGCGCCAGCGAGTCGGCGCCGCCGGAGCAGGCCACGAGCACGGTGGTCCCGGACCCGGCCGGCGCGAGGTCGGCCAGCGTCCGGCGCACGGCGACCCGGACCGCGGCCACCGACGGGTGCAGGCTCACGTGCGCAGGACGCGGGCCATCCAGGCGTCGGGGTCGCCTATCTCCGCGCGCGTGGGGAGGTGCTCGGGCGACTCCCAGACGACGTTGAAGCCCGACATCCCGGCCTTGTCGACGACGCCGCGGACGAACTTCGCGCCGTCGCGGTACTGCGCCATCTTGGCGTCCAGGCCGAGCAGCCGGCGCAGCAGCTTGTCCAGCACGCCGACGCCCTTGCGGCGCTCGTTGAAGCGGGCGCGGATCCGGTCGACCGACGGGATCACGGTCGGCCCGACACCGTCCATCACCACGTCGGCGTGGCCCTCGAGCAGCGACATCACGCCCGTGAGGCCGTCGAGCAGCTGCTTCTGCTCGGGGGTGCCGACCACGTCGAGGATGCTGCCGGTCTGCCCGCCGCCGGAACGGACGTTCTTGATGCCCTCGACGATGCGGGTCAGGCCGTCCTCGAGGAAGCCGGCCGGCTCCATGGTGTCGGCGAACGCGCTGATCTGGTCGAACATGTGCTGGCGCATCCACGGCACGGCGGTGAACTGCACCCGGTGGGTCTCCTCGTGCAGGCAGACCCAGAGCCGGAAGTCGTGCGGGTCGACCTCGAGCTCCTGCTCGACGTGGACGATGTTGGGGGCGATGAGCAGCAGCCGGCCGTCGGGCGGGGAGAACGGGTCGAACTGGCCGAGCACCTTGGAGGCCAGGAAGCCCAGCACGCTGCCGACCTCGGCACCGGTGATGCGCGAGCCGACGGCCGCGGTCAGGCCGGTCGGCGGCTTCTTCTCGGTGAGCTTGTCCACGATCGGGGCGAGCAGGGTCGCGAAGGCGTCGGCGTTGGCCTGCACCCACCCGGCGCGGTCGACCACGAGCACCGGCGCGGTGTGGTCCTGCGCGACCAGCCCGGTGTAGTCCCGGACCAGCCCGGTCGAGCGGTCCGCGCCGGCGCGGAGCTCGGCGACCACGCGCCGCGCCTCGTCGCGGGGCACGCTCGGCCCCTCGCCGGCGATGCGGCTGCCGATGCGCACGGCGAGGTCCCAGTCGACCATCTCGGCCCGTCCGCCCCCGTCGGTGCCGTCGGCGCGGAAGGCGTTGCTCATGGGTGCCAACCTACGCGTCGAGTGGGCACCGGGTGCGGGTGAGCGAGTGGTGAGCGAGCACGCGGTCGACGTACCCCCGGAGCGGGAGCACGACGACCGTGCGGAAGCGCCGGACCCGCGCCGGTGGCGCATCCTCGGCGTGACCCTGACGGTCGGCTTCATGTCGCTGCTCGACGTGTCGATCGTCAACGTGGCGATCCCCTCGATGCGCGAAGGGCTGCACACGTCCTCGGCCACGATCCAGTGGGTCGTGTCCGGCTACGCCCTGGCCTTCGGGCTGACGCTGGTGGCCGGCGGCCGGCTCGGGGACGCCTACGGCCGGCGCCGGATGATGCTCATCGGCCTCACCGGCTTCGTGCTGTCCTCGGCGGCCGTCGGCCTCGCGCCCAGCGTCGGGCTGGTCATCGCCGCCCGCCTCCTGCAGGGCGCGACGGCCGGCTTGCTGACGCCGCAGAGCTCGGGGCTCATCCAGCAGCTGTTCCGCGGCCCTGAGCGGGCCCGGGCGTTCGGGATGTTCGGCTTCACCGTGTCCACCGCGGCGGCCATCGGGCCGGTGCTCGGGGGTCTCATCATCGCGGCCGCCGGGGAGGCGGACGGCTGGCGCTGGTTGTTCCTCATCAACGTGCCCATCGGCGCCGCCGCCCTGGTCGCCGTCGCCACGCTGGTGCCCCGGCGCCCCCCGGACCGGGTCGAGCACGGCGCGCGGATCGACGTGGTCGGCGCCGTGCTGCTCGGGCTGACCGTGCTCGCGCTCCTCTACCCCGTGGTCAGCGTCGAGAGCGGCGCCCGGCTCCCGCTGCTCCTGCTCGTCCTGGTGCCGGTCCTGGCCTTCGCCTTCGCCCGCTGGGAGCTGCACCTGCGGCGCCACGAACGGCCACCGCTGCTCGACGTCGAGCTGCTGCGGGGGCTGCCCGGCTACGTCAACGGGCTCACCGTGGGGACGTTGTACTTCACCGGCTACACCGGTCTCATCCTGGTCATCTCCGTCTACCTCCAGGAGGCGCTGCACTACTCGCCGCTCGAGGCCGGGCTGCTCATCATCCCCTTCGCCGTCGGCTCGGCGGTCAGCGCGCCCCTGGCCGGGCGCTACGTGTCCGACGTCGGCCGCCGGCTCACCGTCGGGGCGCTGGTCGTGGTCATGACCGGCACCCTGCTGTTCCTGCTGCTGGCGCCGGGCCGGGACCCGCTCTGGGCCTGGGCGGTCCCGACCCTGCTGCTGGCCGGGCTCGGCGGCGGAGCGGTCATCTCGCCCAACATCACGCTCACCCTGGCCGACGTGCCTCCGCGGATGGGTGGTGCCGCGGGAGGCGCGCTGCAGACCGGCCAGCGCATCGGCTCCTCCATCGGCGCGGCGCTGCTCGTCACGGCGTACGGGCTCGGCTCCACGCCCGTCGTGGGGCTCCGGCTGGCCCTCGGCACGGGGCTGGTCCTGCTGAGCCTGGCGCTGGTGATGGCGGTGCGGGCCCTGCGGGTCCAGGATCAGGGGGCATGAGCTTCCTGAACGAGCCGGCACCGTCCCCCGCGGTGCAGGCGCGGTACGACGCCGACCTGGACGCCTACGGGTTCGTCATGAACCTCTCCCACGTGTGGGCGCACGTGCCCGGAGCACACACGCGGCTCTTCGAGCTGCTGGCCGAGGTCGGCTCGGCGTTCTCCTTCCGCGAGCGCGGCATCCTCATCACCGGCGCGGCGTCGACCATCGGCGACTCCTACTGCTCCCTGGCCTGGGGCTGGAAGCTGGCCGAGTCCGGCTCCGGAGACGCCGCGAGCGGCGTGCTGTCCGGCACCGACGCCGACCTCTCGCCACGCGAGGCCGCCCTGGCCACCTGGGCGCGCCGGGTCGCCGGCTCGGCCGACCGCACCACGGCCGCCGACGTCCAGGAGCTCCGCGACGCCGGGTTCAGCGACGAGGAGGTCGCCCGGGCCACGGTCTTCGTGGCCCTGCGCGCGGCGTTCTCGACGGTGAACGCCGCGCTCGGCGCCCAGCCCGACGCCGAGCTCGGCACCCTGGCCCCGCCCGAGGTCGCCGCGCTGGTGACCTGGGGCCGGCCGGTCGCGGACTAGAGGATCGCGCCGGGGGCGTACGCCGCGGCCTCGGGGTGGCGGGCGGTGACCTCCGCGATGCGGCGCACGACCTCCTGGGTCTGGGCCACCGCGGCACCGGTGAAGGTGATCGGCTCGGCCACGAGCGTGGCCAGCTGGTCGGCCGTCAGCCCGAGGCGCGGGTCGGCGGCGAGGCGGTCGAAGACGTCGTTCTCGGCCTGGCCGCGGCGCAGCTCGAGGGCGGTGTCGACGGCGGCCTCCTTGATCGCCTCGTGCGCGGCCTCGCGGCCCACGCCGTTGCGGACCGCGGCCATCAGCACCTTGGTGGTGGCCAGGAACGGCAGGTAGCGGTCCAGCTCGCGCTGCACCACGGCCGGGAAGGCGCCGAACTCGTCCAGCACGGTCAGAAAGGTCTCGAAGAGCCCGTCGGCGGCGAAGAACGCGTCCGGCAGCGCCACCCGGCGCACGACCGAGTCGGAGACGTCGCCCTCGTTCCACTGGTCGCCGGCCAGCTCGCTGACCATGGACAGGTGTCCGCGGAGCACGACGGCGAGGCCGTTGACGCGCTCGCAGGAGCGGGTGTTCATCTTGTGCGGCATCGCGCTCGAGCCGACCTGGCCCTCGGCGAAGCCCTCGGTGACCAGCTCCTGGCCGGCCATCAGCCGGATCGTGGTGGCCAGGTTGGACGGCGCGCTGACCAGCTGGACCAGCGCGGAGACCACGTCGAAGTCCAGCGAGCGCGGGTAGACCTGGCCGACGCTGGTCAGGACCTGCTCGAAGCCGAGGTGGTGCGCCACCCGGCGCTCGAGCTCCTCCAGCCGCGCGGCGTCGCCGTCGAGCAGGTCGAGCATGTCCTGGCTGGTGCCCATCGGCCCCTTGATGCCGCGCAGCGGGTAGCGGGCCAGCAGCTCCTCGACCCGCTGCAGCCCGACCAGCAGCTCGTCAGCCACGGTGGCGAACCGCTTGCCGAGCGTCGTGGCCTGCGCCGCGACGTTGTGGCTGCGACCGGCCATGACCAGGCCCTCGTGCTCGGCGGCGAGCCGGCCCAGTCGCGCCAACGCCGCCACCGCCCGGTCGCGCAGCAGCGCGAGGGACTGGCGGACCTGCAGCTGCTCGACGTTCTCGGTGAGGTCGCGGCTGGTCATGCCCTTGTGGATCTGCTCGTGGCCGGCCAGGGCGCTGAACTCCTCGATGCGCGCCTTGACGTCGTGGCGGGTCACCCGCTCCCGCGCCGCGATGGAGTCGAGGTCGACCTTGTCGACGACGTCCTCGTAGGCCTCCACCGCGCCGTCGGGAACCTCGACCCCGAGGTCGCGCTGGGCCTTGAGCACCGCGATCCACAGCCGCCGCTCGAGGACGATCTTGTGCTCGGGCGACC
This sequence comes from Nocardioides anomalus, assembly GCF_011046535.1. NCBI lineage: Bacteria > Bacillati > Actinomycetota > Actinomycetes > Propionibacteriales > Nocardioidaceae > Nocardioides > Nocardioides anomalus. Next base: position 4,091,704 of record NZ_CP049257.1, read on the forward strand.
AGGTCTGCGCCAGCTCCGCGCTGGCGTAGCGCGTCGCGAGGACGTTGGGGACGGGCACGAGAGGATTCTAGGTACCCTCCGTGGCCATGGCGCGTCCCGTGCGGCTCCTCGTGGTCCCCGTGGTCCCCGTGGTCCCCGTGGTGCTCGCGCTCCTCGCGCTCGCGACTCCCGCCGACGCCCGCCCCGCGCCGTACTCCGAGCGCCCGGGCCGGTCGGGCGACCACACGTTCCTGTTCCAGGACCCCGTCGCCTGGCCGAGCTGCGGCGCGCTGACCTACCGCGTGAACCCCAGCAAGGCGCCGCGCGCGTGGAAGCCGCTGGTCCGCACCGCGGTCCGCAAGGCCCACCAGGCGACCGGCCTGCGCTTCCGTTACCTCGGGACGACCACCGCCAAGCCGACCCACGGCGGCACCAACCCCGACGGCACCGACCTCGTGGTCGCCTTCCTCGTCCCCGGCCAGACCGACATGCTCGGCGGGCCCGGTGTGGCCGGCGAGGGCGGCGCGGCCACGGACGGCAGCCGGCTGTTCGACGGCAAGATCGTGCTCAACGGCGCCGTGCTCGCGCGGATGGCGGACGGCTTCGGCCAGGGCCCGCGCTACGGCATCCAGGGCACCCGCGGCCAGGTGGTCATGCACGAGCTCGGCCACGCGCTCGGGCTCGGGCACGCGCGGGAGCGGACGCAGGTCATGTACCCCACCGCCACCCGCAAGCCGGCCGACTGGGGTGCCGGTGACTGGGCCGGGCTGAGACGGCTCGGCCAGGGCGGCTGCGACCAGCCGGCCGCCGGACGACCCCGCGCCCACGCGCTGCCCTAGGCTCGCAGCGCCTCCGGCAGCCGCAGGGGCTCGTCCCACTCCGGCGGCGGGCGCCACCCCGACCACCCTTCGTCGAGCGGCCAGGCCGTCGGTGCGACCAGCTCGGCGCGGGCGAGGTCGGCGAGGTCGCGGATCAGCGCGCCCTGGGTCGGGGAGTACCAACCGGCGTCGACCCCGGCCGCCAGCTCGTCCTCGTCCTTGAGCCAGGTCTCCCCGTCGGCGACCCACAGGTCGAGGGTGAGGTCGCGGCTGTGGGTCCGGGCCGCGCCGTCCACGGGTCGCTGGTGCGGCACCTCGAGGTTGACGTACTCGCCGTCGCCGAAGAACCACACCGACCACGGCCGACCGGTGGGCGCGACGCGCAAGACGCCGTCACCCCGCCACTGCGTGACCGTCACGTCGTAGTCGCCGGCGACGAGCAGAGCCGCCCGCTCGGCCAGGCTGCGCTCACGCAGCCCTCGGCCGTCCCGCGGCGTGGCCGCCAGGCGCTCGGAGCCGGCGGGGAGCCAGGCGACCAGTCCGCGCTCGTCGTCGCGGACAACCCGCAGCACGTCCACGAAGCCCCGGTAGTGCCACGTGACGACGGCGCCCGCCTCGAGGTGCGGCGCGGGGCCGGCCGGGCGCAGGCCGTCGGTCGAGGGCAGCGGCGGCAGGGCGGCGAGGTCCGGCGCCACCGGCCGCGGCGGTCCGCTGAGCCGCCGCATCGTCCCGCCGCTGTCGGAGACGACCTCGTCGCTCACGACGAGGCGGTCAGCGCGATGTCCGTGCGGTGCTGCGCGCCGTCGAAGGTGATCCGCTCGACGCCGGAGTACGCCGTGGCGCGGGCGGCCGCGACGTCGGGACCGGTGCCGACGACCGCGAGCACGCGCCCGCCGGCGGTGACCAGCTCACCGTCGCGCAGGGCGGTGCCGGCGTGCACGACGGTCACGCCCGGGAGCGCGGCGGCGTCGGCCACACCGGCGATGACGTCGCCGGAGGACGAGGACTCGGGGTAGCCGCCCGAGGCCATCACGACGGCGACGGCGGCGCCCGCGGCGAAGCGCGGCGGCGCGACGTCGGCGAGGGTGCCGGTGGCCGAGGCCAGCAGGAGCTCGGCCAGGGGGGACTCGAGCAGGGCCAGCAGGGCCTGGGTCTCGGGGTCGCCCCAGCGGACGTTGAACTCCACCACACGCACGCCGCCCGAGGTGAGCGCGAGACCGGCGTACAGCAGGCCGGAGAACGGCGTCCCGCGGCGGGCCAGCTCGTCGATGGTGGGCTGGAGGACGGTGGCGCGCACCTCGTCGACCAGGCCGGCCGGCGCCCAGGGCAGCGGGGTGTAGGCGCCCATGCCGCCGGTGTTCGGGCCTTCGTCGCCGTCGCCGATGCGCTTGAAGTCCTGCGCGGGCTGGAGGGGGAGGACCGTGGTGCCGTCGGTGATCGCGAACAGCGAGACCTCGGGACCGTCGAGGTACTCCTCGACCACCACACGACCGCCGTCGGCGGTGCAGGCGATGCCGTGTGCGAGCGCGGCCGCGCGGTCCTCGGTCACCACCACGCCCTTGCCGGCGGCCAGGCCGTCGTCCTTCACGACGTACGGCGCGCCGAGGTCGTCCAGCGCGGCCGAGACCTCCTCGGGGCTCGCGCAGACCAGCGCCCGGGCGGTCGGTACGCCGGCGTCCGTCATCACGTCCTTGGCGAAGGCCTTGGAGCCCTCGAGCCGGGCCGCGAGGCCGGAGGGCCCGAAGACCGGGATCCCGGCGACCCGGACCTCGTCGGCGACGCCGGCGACCAGCGGCGCCTCCGGGCCGACGACCACCAGGCCGGCGCCGAGGGAGGTGGCCAGCTCGGCCACCGCGCGCCCGTCCAGCGGGTCGACGGCGTGGACCGGGCCGACCTCGGCCGTGCCCGGGTTGCCAGGGGCGGAGTGGACCTCGGTGACCGACGGGTCGCGGGCCAGCCCGAGGGCCAGCGCGTGCTCGCGGCCACCGGTGCCGACGACGAGGACGCGCATCAGACGAGGTCGTGCACGACGATCGTGGCGTCGCGCTCGGGGCCGACGCCGATGGCGGAGATGCGGGCGCCGGAGAGCTCCTCGACGCGGGTGACGTAGGCGCGGGCGTTGGCCGGGAGGTCCTCGAGCGTGCGGGCCTCGCTGATGTCCTCCCACCAGCCGGGGAGGTACTCGTAGATCGGCACCGCGTGGTGGAAGTCGGACTGGTTGACCGGCATCTCGTCGTGGCGCACGCCGTCGACGTCGTAGGCCACGCAGACCGGGACCTGCTCGAGGCCGGTGAGCACGTCGAGCTTGGTCAGCGTGAAGTCGGTGACGCCGTTGACGCGGGCGGCGTAGCGGGCGATGACGGTGTCGTACCAGCCGCAGCGGCGGGGCCGGCCGGTGGTGGTGCCGTACTCCTGACCGGTCTTGCGCAGGTGCTCGCCGAACTCGTCGTCCAGCTCGGTCGGGAACGGCCCCTCGCCGACGCGGGTGGTGTAGGCCTTGACGATGCCGATGACGCGATCCAGCCGGGTCGGCGGGATGCCGGAGCCGGTGCACGCACCGCCGGCAGTGGCCGAGGACGAGGTCACGAACGGGTAGGTGCCGTGGTCGACGTCCAGCAGCGTGGCCTGGCCGGCCTCGAGCAGCACGGTCTCGCCGCGGTCCAGCGCCTGGTTGAGCAGCAGCCCGCTGTCGCAGACGTACGGCGCCACGCGCTCGGCGTACGCCGCGAGCTCCTCGACGATCTCGTCCACGCCGGGCGCGCGGCGGTTGTAGATCTTGGTGAGGACCTGCCCCTTGAGGTCGAGCACGCCCTCGACCTTGGCCCGCAGGATGGTGTCGTCGAAGAGGTCCTGGACGCGGATGCCGATGCGGTTCATCTTGTCGGCGTACGTCGGGCCGATGCCGCGCCCGGTCGTGCCGAGCCGCCGGGAGCCCAGGAAGCGCTCGGTCACCTTGTCGAGCGTCCGGTTGTAGGAGGCGATGACGTGGGCGTTGGCCGAGAGCTTGAGCAGCGAGGTGTCGACGCCGCGCTTCTCCAGGCCCTCGATCTCCTCGAACAGCACCGCGAGGTCCACGACCACGCCGTTGCCGATGACCGGGACGACCCCCGGGGTGAGGATCCCGCTGGGCAGCAGGTGCAGGGCGTACTTCTGGTCGCCGATCACCACCGTGTGGCCGGCGTTGTTGCCGCCGTTGAACTTCACCACGTAGTCGACGCGGCTCCCGAGGACGTCGGTCGCCTTGCCCTTGCCCTCGTCACCCCACTGGGCTCCGATGATCGCGATCGCTGGCACGTGACAGGAGGATAGGGTCACCGACGATGGATCCCCTCCTCGTGATCAGCAACAGCGACGCCGGGACAGCGGACGAGGAGTCCCTGGCCGCCGCGCTCAAGGTGCTGCGCGCCCACTGCTCGGTGGAGGTGCAGGCCACCTCGGACCCCGGCGAGCTCGACTCCGCACTGCACCGCGCCGGCAGCCGCCGGATCGTGGTCGCGGGCGGCGACGGCAGCATGCACGCGGTCGTGGCGGCCCTGCACAAGCGCCACGACCTCGAGGGCGCCGTCCTGGGCCTGCTGCCGCTCGGCACCGGCAACGACTTCGCCCGGGCCAACGAGATCCCGCTCGACATCGAGGAGGCCGCGCAGGTCATCTGCGATGGCCACCCCCGACCGATGGACCTCCTCGTCGACGAGGTCGGCGAGATCGTGGTCAACAACGTGCACGTCGGCGCCGGCGCGGTGGCCAGCAAGCGCGGCGCCAAGTGGAAGACCCGCCTGCACGCCGTCGGCGTGGGCAAGGTCAACCTCGGCAAGCTCGGCTACCCGATCGGCGCGCTGTCGGCCTGGGTCAAGCCGCCCTTCATCCGGGTGCGCGTCGAGGTCGACGGCGAGGTCGTCACCGACCTCGACCACCCGATCCTGATGATGGCCGTCGGCAACGGCCCCAAGGTCGGGGGCGGCACCGAGCTCGTGCCGTACGCCGACCCGGGCGACGGCAAGATCGACGTGATGGTTTCCTACGCGATCGGCCCGCTGGCCCGGTTCGGCTACGGCGCCAAGCTGGTCGTCGGTCGCCACCCCGAGCGCGACGACGTGATCTACCTGCGCGGCACCAGCGTGACGGTCTCGGGCGAGGAGTTCTGGGTCAGCGCCGACGGCGAGATCTACGGCCCCGAGCGGCACCGCTCCTGGCGGCTGCAGCGCGCGGCGTACTCCCTGGTCGTGCCGGCCTCCCAGCCCGGCTGAACCGATGTGCCCCGGCGGGGCGGCGCCAACTAGCCTGCCCTGCATGACCAGCGCGCCCGAGCACGCCGACGACCGGCTCTCCCAGGAGGAGGTCCGGCGCGAGAAGCGCGCGCGGCTGCTGGCGGAGGGCAAGCAGCCCTACCCGGTCACCGTCCCCCGCACCCACACCCTCGCGCAGGTGCGCGAGCAGTGGGGCCACCTCGAGACCGGCGAGGAGACCCAGGACGTCGTCGGGGTCGCGGGGCGGGTCATCTTCGTCCGCAACACCGGCAAGCTCTGCTTCGCCACCCTCCAGGAGGGCATCGGCACCCGCCTGCAGGTGATGCTCTCGCTGGCCGAGGTCGGCGAGGAGGCGCTGGAGGAGTGGAAGCGCACCGTCGACCTGGGCGACCACGTCTTCGTCGAGGGCCGCGTCATCAGCTCCAAGCGCGGTGAGCTGTCCGTGCTGGCGACGTCGTGGTCGATGGTGTCCAAGGCCATCCGCCCGCTGCCGGTGCTCCACAAGGACCTCAGCGAGGAGTCGCGGGTCCGCCAGCGCTACGCCGACCTCATCGTGCGCCAGGAGGCGCGCGACATGGTCCGCACCCGCGCCGCGGTGCTCAAGTCGGTGCGCGCCACGCTCGACTCCTTCGACTTCGTCGAGGTCGAGACCCCGATGCTCCAGCTGGTGCACGGCGGCGCCGCGGCCCGGCCGTTCACCACGCACATGAACGCCTTCGACGTCGACGTGACCCTGCGCATCGCGCTCGAGCTCTACCTCAAGCGCGCGGTCGTCGGCGGCGTGGACCGGGTCTACGAGATCGGGCGGATCTTCCGCAACGAGGGCTCGGACTCCACCCACTCCCCCGAGTTCACGATGCTGGAGTTCTACGAGGCGTACGGCGACCAGTTCAGCGCCGCCGAGCGCACGCGCGCCATCGTGCTCAACGCCGCCGAGGCGGTCGGGGTCGGGCCGGTCGTCACCGACTACCACGGCCGCGAGGTCGACCTCTCCGGCGAGTGGCGCTGGCTGCCGATCGCCGAGGCCGTCGCCGAGGCGACCGGCGAGGAGATCGGCACCGACGAGACTCCGGAGAACGTCGCCCGGCTGCGCGCCGTGGCCGACGCCCGCGACATCTCGCTCAAGCCCGGCTGGGGCGCCGGCGAGATCATCCTCGAGCTGTTCGAGCAGCTGGTCGAGGAGACGCTGGTCCAGCCGACCTTCGTCTGCGACTACCCCGCCTCGGTGCGCCCGCTGGCCCGCGAGCACCGCTCCGAGCCGGGCCTGGTCGAGGCCTGGGACCTCATCATCGGCGGCGTCGAGCTGGCCCCGAGCTACTCCGAGCTGGTCGACCCGGTCGTGCAGCGCGAGCGGCTCGAGGCGCAGTCGCTGCTGGCCGCCGGCGGCGACCCCGAGGCGATGCAGCTGGACGAGGACTTCCTGCGCGCGCTGGAGTACGGCGCCCCGCCGATGGGCGGCACCGGCCTCGGCATCGACCGGCTGGTCATGCTGCTGACCGGCACCGGCATCCGCGAGACGATCCTGTTCCCGCACGTGCGCCCGGAGGCGCGGGGCTGAGCCGCTGCGGTCCTAGTCGGCGTCGATGCCGGCGAACAGCACGTCGTAGCCGGTCGGGCTGGAGTCGCGCAGGAAGTCGCGGCAGCGCTCCCACTCCGCGGTCTCGCCGATCGACTTCGCGGCCAGGGCCAGCAGGCCCAGGCAGCTGAGGAAGCCGCGGTTGGGCACGTGCTCCCACGGCACCGGGCCGTGGCCCTTCCAGCCGTTGCGGCGCAGCATGTCCAGGCTGCGGTGGTAGCCGACCCGGGCGTAGGCGTAGACCGTCACCGCGTCGGCGTCGTCGTGGACGGCGGCGGCCAAGGCAGCCCAGGCCGCGGGTGACTCGGGGTGACGGCGGACGACGTCGATGGGGGTGTCGCCGGCCTCGATCTCCGCCTGGGCGGGGTCCACCGGGAGGTGGGTGGGCGGCGGTCCGGCCATCAGGTCCTGGTGCAGGTCGGGGCTCACGGAGGACATTGTCCCCGGTCGGGTGTTGAGTGACGCCGTGACCTCCCAGACTGCTCCCGCCGCGGCCGAGGAGAAGGACCCCTGGCCGGCGCTGTTCGCCCTGTGCCTGGGCTTCTTCATGATCCTGGTCGACTCCACGATCGTGTCGGTCGCGACGCCCGCGATCATCGGCGACCTCCAGGCCGACGTGAACGACGTGGTCTGGGTGACCAGCGCCTACCTGCTGGCCTACGCCGTGCCCGTGCTGATCACCGGCCGGCTCGGTGACCGGTTCGGCCCCAAGCGGCTCTACGTGGCGGGGCTGGCGCTCTTCACGCTCGCCAGCCTGTGGTGCGGGCTGACCCGCTCGGTGGAGATGCTCATCGTGGCCCGCGTGGCCCAGGGTCTGGGCGCCTCGATGATCACGCCGCAGACCATGGCGATCATCACCCGGATCTTCCCGGCCGCCCGCCGGGGCCAGGCCATGGCGCTGTGGGGCGCGACCGCGGGCGTGGCCACGCTCGTCGGCCCGATCCTCGGCGGCGTCCTGGTCGACGCGCTGGGCTGGGAGTGGATCTTCTTCATCAACGTCCCGGTCGGCGTCCTGGGCCTGTTCCTCGCGGCCCGGCTGGTGCCGACCCTCGAGACCCGCAGCCACGCCTTCGACTGGCTCGGGGTGACGCTGAGCGGCACCGGCATGTTCCTGCTGGTCTTCGGGATCCAGGAGGGCCACCAGTACGACTGGTCCGCCTCGATCTGGGCGATGATCGCCGCCGGGCTGGTCGTGTTCGGGTTGTTCGTGGCCTGGCAGGCCCGCAACACCCGCGAGCCGCTGGTCCCGCTCGGGCTGTTCCGAGACCGCAACTTCTCCCTGGCCAGCCTGGCCATCTCGGTCATGGGCTTCTCCATCACCGCGATGGCCATCCCGATCATGCTGTGGGCCCAGGTCGTGCGGGGGCTCAGCCCCACCCGCTCCGCGCTGCTGCTGGTGCCCATGGCGGTCATGACCATCCTGCTGGCCCGGCCCGTCGGCGGCCTGACCGACCGGATCCACCCGCGGCTCATCACCGGCGTCGGCTTCACCGGCACCATCGTGTCCCTGCTGTGGCTGGCCGCCGAGATGACGCCGGACGTCACCATCTGGGCCCTGGTGCCCCCGATGGTCCTGCTGGGCATCGGCAACGCCTGCATCTGGGCGCCCAACTCGGCCACCGCCACCCGCAACCTGCCGCTGCACCAGGCCGGCGCCGGCTCCGGCGTCTACAACGCGACGCGTCAGGTCGGTGCGGTGCTCGGCTCGGCCGCGATCGCGGTGCTCATCGACGCCCGCCTGGCGGCCGAGGGCCTCCCGGCGTTCACCGGCAGCGCCGAGGCCGGGGGCAGCCTGCCGGGCCGGTTCGTGGACGGCTTCAGCGACGCGATGGCCACCTCGATGCTGCTGCCGGCGGCGGTGCTGGTGCTCGGCCTGGTGGCCTCGCTGGCCTTCGAGCGGCCGAAGCACGCCGGGTACGCCGGCGCCCCGACGGCCGGCTCGGCGGCTAGTGCAGCCGCTTCGGGCGACGCCGGGTCTTCAGCAGCAGCGTCAGCACACTGAGCAGGAGCAGCGGCGCCCAGACGAAGGAGCCGCGCAGCGTGAACGGCGCGGAGGTGAGCGGCGCCGACGGCCGCTCCGCGCGCGGGGCGTCCGAGCCGGGCACCGAGGCGTCCGCGGTCGGCAGGTCCGACGGCGTGGGCTCCGGCGCCGTGGAGACCGTCGGGGTGCCGGACGGCGTCGGCCGGTTGGTCGGCTCGGGCAGCGTGGTCGGCCCGACCGACAGGGTCGGGTCCGGCGTGTCCGTCGGCTGCGAGGTGGGCGTCGGGGTCGGCTCGTTGGTCAGCACGACCGGCTCCGGCGTCGGGTCGGCGGTCAGCGTGACCGGCGGCGACGGCGGGGCGGGCAGCGCCTTGACCCGGTTGCTGACCACCACGGTCTTGGGGTCGCGCTTGGCGATGCGGACCTTGGCCGGCTCGGGGGCCGGGTCGGCCCACTCGTAGCCCTTGCCCGGCCCGACCTGGAGCTGCTCGGTCACCGTGCAGAGCGCGCCGACCGGGAGGTCGCCGGCCACGAGCCGCGCGTCCTTGCCGGCGCGCTGGCGCCAGGTGCCGTCGCCGGGGGTGACGTCGCGACCGTCCAGGTCGCAGGTCAGCGTGCCCTGGAAGAACCGGTCGGGGTCGACCACCCCGTCGGGGTCCTGGAGCTCGACGTCGAGGCTGAGCGAGCTCCGGTGCTCCAGCGCCGGGCCGCAGCGCAGCCCGTCCGCGGGGAAGGGGTAGCTGTGCATCGCGCCGGGTCCGGTGTGGACCAGGTCGCCGCCGACCAGGACGCGGCCGTTGGTCCCGCCGCCGGCGATGGTCGTGGTGCCGTCGGCGGCCGGCACGAGCAGCGAGCCGGGCAGCGGCGCCTGGCCGCTGAGGTCGACGGTGCCTGCGCCGGGGGCGTTCCACAGCAGGTGGGTGGCCAGGTCGGGGAACGCCGAGCCGCTGGTCGGGTCGATCGGCGTCCCGTCGGCGGCCAGGAGGCTGTCCACCGTGAGGGCGACCTCCGGGCCGGCCAGGTTGACGACCACGCTCGCCCCGGCGGGGACGCCGAGCAGCTGCAGCGAGCGGCCGGCGCCCTGCACCGGGCCGAGGCTCGCGCCGTCCACGGTGAAGACCTGCGGGTCGGAGGTCCCGTCGCCGGTGAGGGTGATCGCGGTGTCGGTGACCTCGGCCTGCCCGGTGTCCGGCGTCGAGGCGTAGGCCGTGGACCGCGCGGCCAGGTCGGCCAGCAGCGGGCGGTAGGGGTCGACCGCGTCGGGGAAGCCGACGTAGACGCGGCCGCCGTGCAGGTCGGTGGCGCTGTCGCGGGCGACCTGCTCGCCCACGACCACGTCGCCGCCGTCAGCGCCGAGCCCGGCACCCACGTCGAGCGTGGTGCCCCCGGCGACGGCCAGCGAGGCGCCGACCGTGAGCACGTCGCTCCCGGCGTACGGCGTGACCTGGCTGCCGGTGCCGGTGGTGCCGACCCGGTAGCCGCCCGGCGCGTCCAGGGCGAAGGTCGCGTTGCCCCGCACGACCACCACGCCCTCGGCTCCGTCGGCTGAGCCGGTCGCGACCAGGTCCCCGCCGACCAGCACCGAGGCCGCGCCGTCGGCGGCCTCGGGCGCGCCCGCGTGCAGCGCGGGCCAGGAGACCGGGCACGCGTCGGAGGCCACGAACGTCGCGTCCGTGGCCGCCGCTGGTTGTGTCGCCGGCACCAACCCGAGCCACACGGTCGCACCGAGAACGCATGCGGCAGCGGCCCCCGAGATGGTGTGGCGGCGGAGGGCCTCCACGGGAGGATGCTGACACCCGTCCAGACCATCGCGCAGGCTTTTGCGAGAACTGCTCAGGCACAGTTCTAGACATACCCCCACGGGTATTAACGCGACACGGTGTCAGCCTGCTCCGGGAGGGGTCGGTCAGCCGAGCGCGTGACCGGCGGAACGCAGGTGCTGGCAGGCCTCGACGACGCGCGCGGCCATGCCGGCCTCGGCCGCCTTGCCCCAGGCGCGGGGGTCGTAGACCTTCTTGTTGCCGACCTCGCCGTCCACCTTCAGCACGCCGTCGTAGTTGCTGAACATGTGGGCCGCGACCGGCCGGGTGAAGGCGTACTGGGTGTCGGTGTCGACGTTCATCTTGACCACACCGAAGTCGACCGCCGCGCTGATCTCCTCCGCGGTCGAGCCGGAGCCGCCGTGGAAGACCAGGTCGAACGGGCGCGAGCCCTCGGGCAGGCCCAGCTCCTTGATGACCGCGTCCTGGGCGTTCTTGAGGATCTCCGGGCGCAGCTTGACGTTGCCGGGCTTGTAGACGCCGTGCACGTTGCCGAAGGTGAGCGCGGTCAGGTAGCGGCCCTTCTCGCCGGTGCCGAGCGCCTTGACGGTGGCGATGGCGTCCTCGGGCGTGCTGTAGAGCTTGTCGTCGATGGCGCCCTCGACGCCGTCCTCCTCGCCGCCGACCACGCCGACCTCGATCTCCAGGACGATGTTGGCCTGCTTGCACTTCTCCAGCAGCTCCTCGGCGATCTGGAGGTTCTCCTCCAGCGGCACGGCCGAGCCGTCCCACATGTGGGACTGGAACAGCGGCTGCTCGCCCCGCGCCACCCGCTCGATCGAGACGTCGAGCAGCGGGCGCACGAAGCCGTCCAGCTTGTCCTTGGGGCAGTGGTCGGTGTGCAGCGCGATGTTGACGGGGTAGTTCTTGGCCACCTCGTGGGCGTACGCCGCGAAGGCCAGCGAGCCCGCGACCATGTTCTTCACCGTCGGGCCGGAGAGGTACTCCGCGCCGCCGGTCGAGACCTGCACGATCCCGTCCGAGCCGGCCTCCGCGAAGCCCTGGAGGGCGGCGTTGAGGGTCTGCGAGGAGGAGACGTTGATGGCCGGGAAGGCGTAGTTGCCCTTCTGCGCGGCGTCCAGCATCTCGGCGTACTTCTCGTGCGTGGCGATCGGCATGGCAAGACCCTAGTGCGCACCTGCCTAGGCTCGGTGCGTGGACCGAGCCGTGAAGATCCACCGATCCAGCCGGGCGACGACGCTGGAGCGGGACGCCGACGAGGTGTGGTCGGTCGTGGCGCGCGCGGGCCGCGGCCCGCACTGGTACGTCGACGCGCCGCCCTTCGTCGTCCGCGGCGCCATCGACCGCGTCGTGGGCGGTGCCGGCCGCCGCTGGCCGGTGCCCGAGCACGAGGAGCTCCGCGAGGGCGACACCGCCGGCTTCTGGCGCGTCACCCGCGCCCACCGGCGCGCCCTCGAGCTGGTCGCCGACGTCCGCTCCCCCGGCCGGGTCACGCTCGAGACCACCGTCGAGCCGGGCGGACCCGGCCGCTGCACGGTCCGCCAGGACGTCACCTTCGAGCCCGACGGCCTCGTCGGCCAGCTCTACATGCTGGTCGACCTCCCTGCCCGCGAGGTCGTCGCCGAGCTCACCCACCGTGCGCTGCTGTCCGAGATCACCGCCGCGGCCTGACAACCGACCGGCCGCTCGTTCCGTACTCCAGGCGTGGACACCGATCTCGCCGCCCGGCTCGACGCCAGCCTCGGACCGGTGCCGGAGGACCCGGACCCCCTGCCGGGGCTGGTCCGGGAGGGGCGCCGCGCGGTCCGGCGGCGACGGGCCGGCGTGGTCGGCGGTGCGGTCGCGGCCGTCGTCGTGGTCGTCGGGGGCGCCTCGTTGGCCTCCGGCGGCACGCCGGACCGGGCCGGCCCGGCCCCGTTCGCGACCGAGCCAACGGCCGGCGACACCGTGCCCACCGCCCTCCCCACGGCGGCCCCACCGACCGTGCCGGCGCCGGACGGCCGGGCCGACCTGCCGCCCCGCTTCGACCTGGCGACCTACGACGAGCAGGCCCGACAGGTCGTGCTGCACCCCGGCACGACCGCGCTGCAGCGCGTCGACGACCCCTACGACCTGCCGCGCGGACAGGGCTCGGTCGGGCTCGAGCTGGCCTTCCGGGGCAGCCACTACTACTGGATGCTGACCTGGGGCGGCGGCGGGACGAGCATGGCCGCCGCGCCCGCCTCGAGCACCGGACAGCCGCTCGCGCAGTGGCTGGAGGAGCAGGACCCCGGCGTCGTGACCCAGGACGTCCCGGGCACGCCGAGCGACCTGGTCGGCTTCGCCTCGCCCGACGGCGAGCTGCTCGTGCCCCGGGCGGGCGTGGTCGTCCTCGACCACCGCGAGGGCGTGGACGTCGGCCCCGACTTCGCCTCCGCGGCCGACGACACGGCGGCGGCGCAGGTGCGGGTGCGCAGCGGCGCGGTGTTCTACGTCCTGGCCCGCCGGCCCGCCGGCGCGCCCGAGCGGGACGCGCAGTACATCGAGGTCGCGGCCACCCCGGACCTGCCCGACCTCGACGCGTTCCTCGCCTTCGCCCGCGAGCAGTACGCCGGCGGCTCGGGGCTGCTGTGAGGGACGCCGGGCGCGACGCGGAGTTCTCGGCGTTCGTGCACGCCCGTCGGACCCACCTGCGCCGGATCGCCTACGGCTGCTGCGGCGACTGGCACCGGGCCGACGACCTGGTGCAGACCGCGCTGGTCAAGCTGTACGTCGCGTGGCCGCGGGTCCGGCGCGACGGACGGGAGGAGGCCTACGCGCGCCGGATCATCGTGCGCGCCGGCATCGACGAGAGCCGCCGGCCGTGGCGGCGCGAGCAGCCCGGTGCGCCGGTCGAGGCGACGGCGCCGGCCGGGCTGGACGTGGGCGAGCGCGACGAGCTCTTCACCGCGCTCCAGGCGCTGCCGCACATGCAGCGCAAGTCCGTGCTGCTGCGGCACTGGCTCGGGCTGTCGGTCGCGGAGACCGCGGTCGAGCTCGGCATCGGGGAGGGCACGGTCAAGAGCCACACCTCGCGCGGGCTGGCCGCGCTGCAGCGGGTGCTGGCCCGGACCTGAGCCCGGCCTGGGCCCGTCCTGGGCCCGGCCTGGGCCCGGCCGGGGCTCAGCCCCGCCAGGCGCCGTCGCCGGACAGGTCGGCGTGGGTGCGCACCCAGGCGTGCATGGCGATGGCGGCGGCGGCCGAGGCGTTGATGGAGCGGGTGGAGCCGAACTGCGCGATCGAGAACGTCGCGTCGCAGGCCTCGCGGGCCGCGGCGGAGAGGCCCGGGCCCTCCTGGCCGAACAGGAAGCAGACCCGCCGCGGCACGTCGGTGGTCTCCAGGGGCAGCGAGCCGGGGAGGTTGTCGACGCCCCACAGGGCGACGCCCTGCTCGCGCAGGTGGCCGGCCAGCGTGGGCACGTCCGGGTGGTGGCGCAGGTGCTGGTAGCGGTCGGTCACCATGGCGCCGCGGCGGTTCCAGCGGCGGTTGCCGACGATGTGGACCCTGGCGGCGAGGAAGGCGTTGGCGGTGCGGACGACGGTGCCGATGTTGAAGTCGTGCTGCCAGTTCTCGATGGCCACGTGGAAGTCGTGGCGGCGGGTGTCCAGGTCGGCCACGATCGCCTCGAGGCTCCAGTAGCGGTAGCGGTCCACGACGTTGCGCCGGTCGCCCTCGGCGAGCAGCCGCGCGTCGTACTGCTCGCCGGTCGGCCACGGCCCCACCCACGGCCCGACGCCGACCTCGGCCGGGCCGTGCGGCATCGGGTCGTACGGCGCACGCTCGTCCACCCGGGGCAGGCTAGGGCGTGTCACGGGTACCGCACAGTCGGCCGCCGGGTGCGGAAGGTAGCGTGGTGCCGTGACGGTGCTCCCGGACCTGGGCTCGGTCGTGCAACCGTTGATCCTCGGCATCAAGTGGCTCGACCCCGAGTGGCTGCAGCACGAGTACGGCTCGGCGTTCATCTGGATCGCCGTCCTGATCGTCTTCGTCGAGTGCGGGCTGTTCTTCCCGTTCCTGCCCGGCGACACCCTGCTCTTCGCGCTCGGGCTGTTCATCGCGGGCAGCAACGCGACCGGCTACTCGGTCATCGGGATCAGCAACGAGCCGGTCGAGCTCGTGATCGCGGTGGTCCTGCTGACCGTCGCGGCGTTCGCCGGGAACGTCGCCGGCTACGAGATCGGCAGGCGGGTAGGGCCGCCGCTCTACGAGCGCGACGGCAAGATCATCAAGCGCAAGTACCTCGACAACACCAGCGCGTTCTTCGACCGCCACGGCAACAAGGCGTTGGTCCTGGGCCGCTTCGTGCCGTTCGTGCGGACCTACATCACCCTGGTCGCCGGCATCACCCAGATGGACCGGCGCCGGTTCTTCGCGTGGAGCGCCGTCGGCGCCGTGCTGTGGGTCGTCTCGATCACCCTGCTCGGCTACTTCCTCGGCGCGGCCTTCCCCTGGTTGGGCGAGAACATCGACTACGTCACCGTCGCGATCCTGGCCTTCACCGTCGTCCCGATCGCCTGGGAGTGGATCAAGCACCGCGGTGACCACGACGAGGACGACGACAAGGACGCCAACCCGTCCGTCGCCGACGCCTGAGCTGGGTGTGTGGATGAGGTCAGCGTGGATGCCAGCGTCGTCCAGGTGGTGCGATGACGGCGCCGCAGACGCGAAGGCTGGCGGCCAGGCCCGTCGAGTCGGCTGTCGGGGTCGTCAGCGTGCCGCCTGGGCGGCGCTGGCGCCGCGCTGACCTGATCGACACGCCCTAGACCCCGGTGGCGCCCTCGGCCACGGCGCGGGCGGCGTCCAGCTCGGCCTTGGTGAGGACCGGGCGCACCTCGAGGCGCACGTCGGCCAGCGGGTTGTCCTCGCCCGGACTGCGGTCGATCGCGCAGACCACGACCTCGACCACGGCGCCGGCCGCGCGCAGCGCGTTGGTCGCGTCGCGAACCGCCCCGCCGGTGGTGATCACGTCCTCGATGAGCGTCACCCGACGGCCGGCCACGTCGGGGCCTTCGGCCAGCTTGGCCGTGCCGTACTCCTTGGCGTTCTTGCGCACGAACAGCGCCGGCAGCCCGGTCCGCGCGCTCAGCGCGGTGACGATCGGGATCCCGCCCATCTCCAGCCCGCCGAGCAGCTCGGTGCCCTCGGGCACCAGGTCGACCATCGCGTCGGCGACCTTGCCGAGCAGGACCGGCGAGGTCTCGAAGAGGTACTTGTCGAAGTACTCGTGCGACACCTGCCCCGAACGGAGCGTGAAGGTGCCGGTCAGGCGGCACGCGGCGTCGATCTCTGCGGCCAGGGTGGGGTCGGCGGTCACGGCAGCACGCTAGCGTCAGGCGGGTGAGCTCTCCGCGGCTGGCCACCCGGCTCCAGGGCATCGCCCCCACGATCTTCAGCGAGATGTCCGCGCTGGCGGTGCGGACCGGCTCGGTCAACCTCGGCCAGGGGTTCCCCGACGAGGACGGCCCGCCGGCGGTGATCGCCGAGGCGGTGCGGGCCCTCGAGCACGGTGCCAACCAGTACGCCCCCGGCCCGGGCGTCCCCGCCCTGCGGCACGCGGTGGCCCGCCACCAGCAGCGGCACTACGGCATCGAGGTGGACCCGGACCGCCAGGTCGTGGTCACCACCGGCTGCACCGAGGCGGTGGCGTCCGCCCTGCTCGGGCTGGTCGACCCGGGCGACGAGGTCGTGGTCCTCGAGCCCTACTACGACTCCTACGTGGCGATGATCCAGATGGCCGGGGGCGTGCGCCGCCCGGTCACCCTGCGGGCACCGGACTTCCGCCTCGACGTGGACGAGCTGCGCGCGGCGGTGACGCCGCGGACCCGGTTCGTGCTGCTCAACACCCCGCACAACCCGACCGGCACGGTCCTGACGCGGACCGAGCTGCAGGCGGTCGCCGACCTCGCCGTCGAGCACGACCTGGTCGTCATCACCGACGAGGTCTACGAGCACCTGACCTACGACGTCGAGCACGTGCCGATCGCGACCCTGCCGGGGATGGCGGAGCGGACCCTGACGCTGTCCAGCGCCGGCAAGTCCTACTCGTTCACCGGCTGGAAGGTCGGCTGGGCCACCGGACCGGCCGAGCTGGTCGCCGCGGTGCTCGCGGCCAAGCAGTGGCTCACCTTCACCTCCGGCTCGCCGCTGCAGCCGGCGGTGGCCGTGGCCCTGGACGAGGAGCCGGACTTCCCGGCCCGGCTGTGCGCGAGCCTGCGCGAGCGGCGCGACCTGCTGCTGGACGGGCTCCACGCGGCCGGGCTGGCGGCGTACGTGCCGCAGGGGACCTACTTCGCCACCGCCTCGGTGCGCGAGCTGGGCTGGGCCGACGGGATGGCGTTCTGCCGGGCGCTGCCGGAGCGGGCGGGGGTGGTGGCGATCCCGAGCCAGGTGTTCTACGACGACCAGGCCGACGGCGCCGGCGGGCGCGACCTGGTGCGGTTCGCGTTCTGCAAGGCGCGCGGCGTGCTCGACGAGGGCGTGGCCCGGTTGGGCAAGGCTGACCTCAGCGCCTGACCGCGGTCAGCCAGGCCCGCGACTCCGGGCGCATCAGCAGGATGCCGGTGGCGATGCAGGCGATGGCCGGGAACAGGGTCAGGCAGGCCAGTCCGGCCGAGACTCCGAGCAGCACCGCGGCCCAGGCCTTGCGGCGCCACACCAGCAGACCGAGCCCGGCCGCGACCAGCGCCCACACCACGAACACGACGAAGACCACGACCAGGAGCCGGGTGAGGTCGGCGTCGCTGTAGTCCAGCTCCGGGTTCTGCCGGCGCACCTCGTCGAGCCACGTGTCGGGCGTGAGGAGCAGCTGCAGGAGGGCGGAGCCGAAGAGCAGCGCGACCACGACCGAGCAGCCCCAGGTGATGCCGCAGGCCCAGGCCACCGCGGGCGGACGCACGACCGGGGCCGCGGCGGCCGGGGTGACCGGGTGCAGCGGCGCCGCGGTCGGCGGCGGCAGGTCGAGCAGCGGGTCGCGGCCGCCCGGAGGCACCAGCGCGCGGGGGGCCGGAGCCTGGGTGCGGGTCGCGGCGGCGGGCGGCGCCGGGCGGCTGCGGCCGTCGAACCAGTCGCGGGCCGGCTGGAACCACAGCATCAGGATGGCCGCGCTGACGACGCCGGGCGCGAAGCCCCCGCCGTAGACCCCGGTGACGAAGAGCGGCACGGCCAGGGCGCTGAGGGCCAGGCGCGCCGGCTTGGAGCGCTGCAGCGCCTGCCAGCCGAGGATCGCGGTGGTCGCGGCGGTGGCGGCGGCGATCATCAGCGTGATCTGGAGCAGCCGCTGGGCGCCGGAGACGGTGAGGCCGAGCTGGTCGCCGGGCCAGCGGGAGAGCGCGTCGCGCAGGGTGTCCTGGGTCTCCATCGACCCAACCTGCTGCACCCGCGAGAAGGCCAGGAGCACGACGAGCACCGACCCGCCCACCACCAGCCACCCGGCGAGGGTGACCTGTGGCGGACGGGTCGGCTTGCTGTCGCTCACGCAGCCATTGTCCCGGTCGCCGGTTGCCGCGGTCAGGCGGCGGTCAGGCGGCGGTCAGGACCAGCCCGTCGCCGTCCACGGCCCGGTCCACCGCGACCGCGCCGCCGTCGGTGACCTCGCCACCGATGAGCATCCGCGAGAGCGGGTCGCCGATGGCCTGCTGGATGAGCCGGCGCAGCGGGCGGGCGCCGTACGCCGGGTCGTAGCCGGTCTCGGCCAGCCACCGCCGGGCGTCGTCGCTGACGGTGATGGTGATCCGGCGCGCGGCCAGCCGCTTCTCGAGCAGGGCCAGCTGCAGGTCCACGATGTGGGTCAGCTCGCCCGGGGTGAGCGCCTCGAAGATGACGATCTCGTCGAGCCGGTTGAGGAACTCCGGCTTGAAGGAGCCGCGCACGGCGGCCAGCACCGACTCCTTCTTCTTCTCCGGGTCCAGCGTCGGGTCGACGAGGTACGCCGAGCCGAGGTTGCTGGTCAGCACCAGGAGCGTGTTGCGGAAGTCGACCGTGCGGCCCTGGCCGTCGGTCAGGCGGCCGTCGTCGAGCACCTGGAGCAGGATGTCGAAGACCTCCGGGTGCGCCTTCTCCACCTCGTCGAGCAGCACCACGCTGTAGGGACGCCGGCGCACGGCCTCGGTGAGCTGGCCGCCCTCGTCGTACCCGACGTAGCCGGGAGGGGCGCCGACCAGGCGGGCCACCGAGTGCTTCTCGGAGTACTCGCTCATGTCGATGCGGATGATCGCCCGCTCGTCGTCGAACAGGAAGTCCGCCAGCGACTTGGCCAGCTCGGTCTTGCCCGTGCCGGTGGGGCCGAGGAACAGGAACGACCCGGTCGGCCGGTTGGGGTCGGCGATGCCGGCCCGCGAGCGCCGCACCGCGTCGGAGACCGCGCGGACCGCCTCGTGCTGGCCGATCAGCCGCTGGCCGATCACGTCCTCCATCCTCAGCAGCTTGGCCGTCTCCCCCTCGAGCAGCCGACCGGTCGGGATGCCGGTCCAGGCCTCGACGACGTCGGCGACCTGCTCGGCGCCGACCTCCTCGCCGACCAGCGGCTCGACGGCGGACACCTCGGCCTCGGCCGCGTCGCGCAGGGACTTCTCGAGCTCGGGGATCTTGCCGTAGAGGAGCTCGCTGGCCTCGTCGAGCCTGCCCTCGCGCATCAGCTTGTCGGCCTGGATCTTCACCGCGTCGAGGCGGCGGCGCAGCTCACCCTCGTCCTCGAGGGAGGACTTCTCCTTCTCCCAGCGGGCCTCGAGCGCGCGGAGCTCCTCCTCCTTGTCGGCGAGGTCCTGGCGCAGCGCCTCGAGCCGCTCGCGCGAGGCGTCGTCGTGCTCCTTCTCGAGCGCGAACTCCTCCATCTTGAGCCGGTCGACCTGGCGGCGGAGCTGGTCGATCTCCTCGGGCGAGGACTCGATCTCCATGCGTAGCCGCGAGGCCGCCTCGTCGACGAGGTCGATGGCCTTGTCGGGCAGCTGACGACCGGTGATGTAGCGGTCGGAGAGCGTCGCGGCCGCGACCAGGGCGGCGTCGGTGATGCGCACGCCGTGGTGCGCCTCGTACTTCTCCTGGATGCCGCGCAGGATCTGGATGGTGTCCTCGACGCTGGGCTCGCCGACGAAGACCTGCTGGAAGCGGCGCTCCAGCGCGGGGTCCTTCTCGATGCGCTCGCGGTACTCGTCGAGGGTCGTCGCGCCGATCATGTGCAGCTCGCCGCGGGCCAGCATGGGCTTGAGCATGTTGCCGGCGTCCATCGCGGAGTCGCCGCCGGCGCCCGCGCCGACCACGGTGTGGAGCTCGTCGATGAAGGTGATGACCTGCCCGCCGGAGTCCTTGATCTCCTCGAGCACGGCCTTGAGCCGCTCCTCGAACTCACCGCGGTACTTCGCGCCGGCCACCATCGCGGCCAGGTCCAGGCTCAGCACCCGGCGGCCCTTGAGGGAGTCGGGGACGTCGCCCGCGACCACGCGCTGGGCCAGGCCCTCGACGACGGCGGTCTTGCCGACGCCGGGCTCGCCGATGAGCACGGGGTTGTTCTTGGTGCGCCGCGACAGCACCTGGATGACGCGGCGGATCTCGGAGTCGCGCCCGATGACCGGGTCGAGCTTGCCCTCCTCCGCGGCACGAGTGAGGTCGACGCTGTACTTTTCCAGCGCCTCGTACGTCGACTCGGCGTCCTGGCTGGTCACCCGGCGGTTGCCGCGGACCGCGGTGAGCTGCTCGCGCAGCCCCTTCTCGCTCAGGCCCGCGTCGGTGAGCACCTTCTTGGCCGAGCTCTCCACGCCGGCCAGCGCGATGAGCAGGTGCTCGGAGGCGACGTAGTCGTCCTTCATCGACTGGGCCAGGTCGAGGGCGGCGGCCAGCACGCGGGTCAGCGGCGCGGAGGCGCCGGGCTGCTGGACGGTCGTGCCGGTGGCGCGCGGCAGCGCGGTCATCACCGTCTCGGCCTGGGCCAGCAGGGTGCGCGCGTCCACGCCGGCCTTGCCGACCAGCGTGCCCGCCGTGCCCTCCTGGTCGCGCAGCAGCGTGACCAGCAGGTGGATCGGCTCGGTCGTGGTGTTGCCCGCCGTCGTCGCGGCGAGCTGCGCGGCCTCGATCGCCTCGCGGCTGCGGGTCGTGAACTTCTCGGCGCCGAACTGGCTCATGTGGTGGTTCTCCTGCGGTGTGGGTCTCGGGAGCGCCCGCTCGAGCGCTCATTGTGTCCAACGAAGGGAAAGTTGAGTGCATTCCACTCAACTTCGATCCCGTCGACGATTTTCCACAATTCGCCAACAGTCCGGCGTTCGCCAGTGGTCTGGACGGCGCGTCCTTACTGTCGTGAGCCGGACCGGCCCGTCGGGGCCCGGTCCACGGGAGGTTCGGGGAGGAGGGATCGCCATGCTCGCGCTGCACACGCACCTCGGCTTCGGCCTGGGTGCGCACGGGATGCACTCCCTCGTCGTCGGCGGTGGGGTGGTCGGTCTGGTCGCCCTGCTGACGCCGCGCCTCCTCGCGCAGCCCGTGTCGTCCAGCGACCCGCACGAACGCCGCGGCCCGGCCCGGCCGGCGCCGCCCCGACCGGTGCTCGCGCCCGGCGTGGCCCAGCAGGTCTGGCTGCCGCTGGCGGTCGTCAGCTCGGGCGCCGCGGCCGGGGTGCACGCCGCGGTGGCGCCCGACCACTTCCGCGAGGCGCTGGTCTTCGGCGCCTTCTTCACCGTCTGCGCGCTGCTCCAGCTGCTGTGGGCCGGCGCGGTCGCCGTGCACGTCTCGCGGCCGCTGCTGCTCGCCGGCGTGGTCGGCAACCTGGCCGTCGTCGCGCTGTGGCTGGTGACCCGCACCCTCGGGCTGCCGTTCGGGCTGCTGCCCGAGCCGGAGGCCGTCGGCCCCTGGGACGTGGCCTGCGCGGCGTGGGAGATCGCGGTCGCCGTCGCCGCCGTGGCCCTGCTGCGCCGGCCGCTGCCCGCCCGGCTGGGTGACTGGCGGCACTGGCACGCCCTGCTCCCGGCGTACGTCGCGGGCTCGGCGGTGCTGCTGCTCGCCCTGGGCTCGAGCGGAGCCGGCGCGTGAACGTGGACTCCTGGCCGGTGGCGCTGAGCGCCAACGCCGTGATGCTGGTCGCCTACCTGGGCATCTGCCTGGCGATCGTGGTGCCGCTCGCCCGCAGCCACCAGCTGCGCAGCAACCCGCTCGGCGCCGCTACGGCCGCCATCTTCTTCACCTGCGCGGTCCACCACGGGTCGCAGGCCGCGCACCTGCTGCTGCCCTCGCTGGGCTTCGACGACCCCCAGGGGCTCGCGATGCGCACGGCGTGGGGCTGGCCGCTGGCGACGTGGGACGTGATCGGCGCGGTCGTGGCCCTCTACTACTGGACGCTGCGGCGCACCTACGGCTCGCTCATGCAGGGCGCCCAGCTCTTCCAGGACCTGCGCCAGCGCGAGCAGCAGGCGCTCGAGCTCAACGACACCGTGCTCCAGGGGCTCGTGGTGGCCAAGATGGCCCTCGACCTCGACCAGCCGGGCAAGGCCAACGAGGCGCTCACGTCCTCGATCGCCTCGGCCAGCCGCATCATCACCGAGCTGCTCGGCAGTCAGCACCACTCGCTGGACCTCCTGCGCAGCGTGCCGGCCGCCGTCGGCACCCCCGCGCTGGACCCCGTCGCCGCGACCCCGCGCGTCGAGCTCGAGAGGAACCCCTCATGAACGCACCCGCGGCCCGCACGCGCCCCGTGCGCGTGGTCATCGTCGACGACACCTTCGACCTGCGCGAGCTGCTCCGGCTCGCGCTCACCCGCGGCGGTATGGAGGTCGTCGGCGAGGCCGGCGACGGCCTGGCCGGCATCGAGGCCGTCCGCACCGAGCGACCCGACGTCGTGCTCCTCGACCTCTCCATGCCGGTCATGGACGGCCTCGAGGCGCTGCCCTCGATCCGGCGCCTGGTCCCGACGGCCAAGATCATCGTGCTCTCCGGCTTCGGCGCCACCCAGATGTCCGAGCGCGCCCTGGCCACCGGCGCGGACGGCTACCTGCAGAAGGGCATGTCGCTCAAGCGGATCCTGGAGTACGTCCAGACGATCGTCGGCGACGCGCCCGCCGCCCCGAGCGTCCCCACGCCGGCGGTCCCCCCGCCCTCGCTCACCCTGGTGCCGCCCCCGCCGGCCGACCCCGCGCCGGCCACTCAGGCCTCGGCCGCGGCCGCGTTCGCCAGCGGCGAAGGCACCGCCCCCACCGAGCCGCGTCCGAACATCGACCGCCGCTCCTCGACCCGGCCGGACGTGTCGGCCTGGGAGGCGCTCGCGCTCTCGCCGTACGGCGTGCTCGAGGTGGCCGACGAGCCGCTGTTCCGGATCATCCACGCCAACCCCGCGGCCCAGCGCCTGCTCGAGAACCGCGCCCGCAACGGCGTCGCCCTCGGCACCATCGCGCCGCTGCTGGCCAACCTGGTGGCCTTCAACCGCCTCGACGGCGAGGCGTCCTTCGTCGCCGACGTCAACGGCGTCGGCGTGCACGCCGAGCTGCGCCGCGCCGAGCGCTCGCTGCTGGTCTACCTCGACTCCACCGCCGAGGACATCGGCGTCCTGCGCCGCGCCATCGCCACCACCGCCCACGAGATCCGCGGCCCCGTCGCCGTCCTCTGCGGCATCGCCGAGTCGATCGTCGCCGAGGGCGACGAGATGAGCGAGCAGCAGCTGGGCCGCCTGATGTCCTCGGTCACCCGCCAGGCCCGCGTCCTCGACAGCATCACCGCTGACCTCCTCACCGCCGCCGAGCTCCAGCGCGGCGCCCTGCGCCTGGACACCCAGCCCGTCCTCCCGCTCGACGTCATCGACGCCGTCCTCGACGACCGCTTCATCGTCACCGTCAACGCCGTCGTCGACGACGACCGCCAGGTCCTCGCCGACCCCCTGCGCCTCGAGCAGATGCTGGGCAACCTGCTCGGCAACGCGCTCAAGTACGGCCGCGCCCCCTTCGTCGTCAGCGTCCGCCCCGACCTCGACGACCCCGACCTGGTCGCCATCGACGTCACCGACTCCGGCGACGGCGTCCCCGAGGAGTTCCGCGAGAGCCTCTTCTCGGAGTTCACCCGAGCCGGAGGCTCGGTCGCGACGGGCACCGGCCTCGGGCTGTACGTCGTGCGCTCCCTCACCGAGGCGATGGGCGGCGTCGCGTCGTACTCCACCGCCGCCTCAGGCGGAGCCTGCTTCACGCTGTCGCTACCGGCGGTGTAGCGCAGGCACCGTCCTCGGTTTCTGGTTGCCCGCGACGGTTCTTGCTCGCACGGGGATCAATTGCGTAGCGGCCGCGCGCTCACCACCCCGACTCCCGCTGTCAAGGACGCCTTCGGCGCCGCAAGCGGCGAACTGCGGGGGCCTTCAGCCGTCGGGAGTTCGTCCTTGACAGCGGGACCCGGTCGGGGCGGTAAGACGCGCTCAAGGGCGGGGCAAGCCCCGCCCGCAATGCGCGGCCGCCTCTGGCGGCCACGCTTGCGGTCCGCCGCCACGCACTTGTAACGCTCAGTTATCGGATCTTCCGACCCGCTGCAACGGGTCGGAAGATCCGATAACTGAGCGTTACAAGCTCTCGGCGGCGCCAGCCGCGGCGACCCGCCCCCACCCCACCCCACCCACGTGAAGGCGGAGACGAGACGGTGCCGCCGACCAGGCCGCCTGTGGGCTGACCCGGCCCCCGCCGGGCCGGGGTTCGCCGTCGAAGGCTGAATCCGCGGCGTGGGGCACGTACACCCAACACAAGAGGGCTGGAAGCAGTCGCGTGCAACACGGCGTCGGTTGCCTTCGGCGGTGAACACCGGATCCGGCGGAGGCCGGGTCAGTCCACAGGCGGCCGGAATCCGAGAGCCCGCACCACGAGACGCAGCACCCAGCCCACGGACCTACCGTCCACGCCTCCACACGACGACCTGCGCACTGGGCGCCGGCTGCCGCACAGCGGGGAGCTTCCCGGGCGTGCGGGGGACCGTCATGGCCTGCCGCAGGGCCTCCCGGGTGGCGTCGAGCTCGTCCTGGAGCTCCTCGTTGCGCTGGGCCAGGGCGGTGATCCGGTTCTCCAGCTCGAGGATGCGGCGCACGCCCTCGATGCCGATGCCGGAGGCGGTGAGGTCGGAGATCTCGCGGAGCCGGTCGATGTCGCGGGCGGAGTACCTCCGGCCGCCGCCGCCGGTGCGCCCGGGGGTGATCAGCCCCATGCGCTCGTAGGTGCGGAGCGTCTGGGGGTGCAGGCCGGTCAGCTCGGCGGCGACGCTGATCACGAAGACGGCGGCGTCCGGCGAGGGGGCGCCGAAGAACCGGTCGTTCGTGCTCATGACGCGCTCACGACCCGGCCGCCTCGCTGAACAGATTGGCGCGCAGGTGGGGCTCGTTGCCGGCGGCGCGGTAGGCCTCGACGGCCGCGCGGGCCTCGGCGTTGAGCGTGCCGGGGGTGTGGACGACCACGGTGGCGAGCAGGTCGCCCATGGTGCCGTCCTTCTTGCGGCTGCCCTTGCCGCGGACGCGGAAGGTGCGGCCGTTGGGGGTGCCGGCGGGCACCTTGACGGTGACCGGGCCGCCGCCGAGGGTCGGGATCCGCACGTCGGCGCCGAGCGCGGCCTCGTCGAAGCTGATCGGCACGTCGAGGGTCAGGTTGTCGCCCCTGCGGCCGAACAGCCGGTGGGGGGTGACCTTGACGGTGACGTAGAGGTCGCCGGCGGGCCCGCCGTTGACGCCGGCCGAGCCCTTGCCCTTGAGGCGGATGCGCTGACCGTCCTTGACGCCCGCGGGGATGCGGGCCTGGATGGAGCGCGACGACAGGCCGTGGCCGGAGCCGTGGCAGGTCGGGCAGGCCTCGTCGTAGATGAGCTGCCGGCCGCCGCAGCGGGGGCAGGTCTCGTTGACCGAGAAGCCGCCGCCCATGGTGTTGACGGTGTAGCCGGCGCCCTCGCACTCGGGGCAGATCCGGGGCTTGGTGCCGGGCTTGCCGCCGGTGCCTTGGCAGTCGGGGCAGGGGGCGTCCGAGGTCAGCCGAAGCGAGATGGTCACGCCCTCGATGGCGTCGTCGAAGCTGATCGTCGCGGTGGTCTCGGCGTCCGAGCCCTTCTGCGGGCGCGGCTGGGTCTGCTGGCGCCCGCGGCCGAAGCCGCCGAACAGGTCGCCGAACAGGTCGCCCACGCCGCCGGCCCCGCCGGCGCCGCCGGCGCCCCCGCGGTCGCGCAGCAGGTCGTCGAGGTTGAAGCCCCCGCCCCCGCCCGCGCCACCTCCGAAGCCGCCGCGGAAGCCGCCGCCCGAGCCGTAGAGCTCGCGCATCTCGTCGTACTTCTTGCGCTTCTCGGGGTCACCCACGACGTCGTAGGCCTCGGCGACCGCCTTGAACTTCTCGTGCTTGGCGGTGTCGTCGGGGTTGGAGTCGGGGTGGTTGGTGCGCGCCAGCTTGCGGTAGGCCTTCTTGATCTCCGCGGTGGTCGCGTCCTTCTTCACGCCGAGCTCGGCGTAGAAGTCCTTCTGGGCCCAGTCGGCCCGGAATCCCTCGGTGGTGGCCATGCGCGCACCTCCCTCCTACTGCTGGTCCTCGTTGCTGGTGTCAGTGTCGACGGTCTCGGGGTCCTCCGGCTGCACGTCGGACGACGCGTGGTGCGGGTCGGCGCCGCCGGCGACGGGGTCGACCACCAACACCTGCGCCGCGCGCACGACGCGGTCGCCGATGCGGTAGCCGGCCTTGGCGATCACCTTGCAGGTGGTCACCGTGACGTCGGGGTCCTCGCCGAGGTGGCTGAGCGCCTCGTGCAGCGTCGGGTCGAACGGGTCGCCCGGCGTGCCGAACTTCTCCAGCCCGACGCTGGCCAGGATCCGCTCCAGCTGGTCGGCGACGGCCTTGAAGCCGCCCTCCACCTCGCCGTGCTCGCGGGCCCGGTCGATGGTGTCGATGACCTCGGTGATCGGGGCCAGCGCGGCGAACGTCGCGTTCTGCTTCACCAGCTCCCGGTCGCGCTCGACCCGGCGCTTGTAGTTGACGTACTCCGCCTGGAGCCGCTGCAGGTCGGCCGTGCGGTCGGCCAGCTGCGCCTCGAGCTCGTCGATGCGCCCGGACCCCGCGGCGGCCACGTCGGCCACGGTCTCGTCGCCCAGCGCCGCCTCGTCGGTCGGGGAGGGGCCCGCGAAGGGCTCCTCCCCGCCGACGGGAGCGTCGGGCCGTGGGGCCTCGGTCACTTGGTCTCGCCCTCGGTGCCGCCGTCAGCCGCCTGGCTGTCGTCGGCGGGCTCGTCCACGATCTCGGCGTCGACCACGTCGTCGTCGGCCTCGCCGGTCGCCCCGGTGGTGCCGCCGGCGGCCGCGGAGTCGGCCTCGGCCGCGGCGTACATCGCCGCACCCATCTTCTGGCTGGACTCACCGAGCTTGGTGACTCCGGCCTGGAGCTCCTCGGCGCTGGCCTCGGAGTTCTCCAGCGTCGCCTTGAGGGCGTCGACGTCGGTCTGCACCTCGGTCTTGACCTCCTCGGGGATCTTGTCGCCGTTGTCGGCCAGGAACTTCTCGGTCGTGTAGACGAGCTGGTCGGCCTGGTTGCGCGCCTCGATCGCCTCGCGCCGCTTGGCGTCGTCAGAGGCGTACTGCTCGGCCTCCTTGACCATGCGGTCGATCTCGTCCTTGCCGAGCGCCGAGCCGCCGGTGATCGTCATCGACTGCTCCTTGCCGGAGGCCTGGTCCTTGGCGTGGACCTGGACGATGCCGTTGGCGTCGATGTCGAAGGTGACCTCGATCTTCGGCACGCCGCGCGGGGCCGGCGGGAGGCCGGTCAGCTCGAAGTTGCCGAGGGGCTGGTTCTGCGACCACATCGGCCGCTCGCCCTGCGCCACCTTGATCTCCACCGACGGCTGGTTGTCGTCGGCGGTGGTGAAGATCTCCGAGCGCTTGGCCGGGATCGTGGTGTTGCGCTCGATGAGCGTGGTCATCACGCCGCCCTTGGTCTCGATGCCCAGCGACAGCGGGGTCACGTCGAGCAGGAGGACGTCCTTGACCTCGCCCTTGAGCACGCCGGCCTGGAGCGAGGCACCGACCGCGACGACCTCGTCGGGGTTGACGCCCTTGTTGGGCTCCTTGCCGCCGAGCAGCTCCTTGACGACCTCGGTCACCGCGGGCATGCGGGTCGAGCCGCCGACCAGGACCACGTGGTCGATGTCGTTGATCGCGACCCCGCCGTCCTTGAGAACGGCCTTGAAGGGCTCGCGGGTGCGGTCGAGCAGGTCGGAGGTCATCTTCTGGAACTCCGAACGGCTGAGCTTCTCCTCGAAGTGCAGCGGGCCGGACTCACCGTGGGTGATGTAGGGCAGGTGCACCGTGGTCTCGCTGGAGGCGGACAGCTCGATCTTCGCCTTCTCCGCGGCCTCCTGGAGGCGCTGCTTGGCGATCTTGTCCTGCGACAGGTCGACGCCGTTGCCGTCCTTGAACTTCTTGACCATCCACTCGACGATCCGGCTGTCCCAGTCGTCACCACCGAGGTGGTTGTCACCGGAGGTCGCCTTGACCTCGATCGTGGAGAAGCCGTCGTCGTCCTTGCCCACCTCGAGCAGGGAGACGTCGAAGGTGCCGCCACCGAGGTCGAAGACCAGGATGGTCTGGTCGCCGTCGCCCTTGTCGAGGCCGTAGGCCAGCGCGGCCGCGGTCGGCTCGTTGACGATGCGGCTGACGTTCAGACCAGCGATCTCGCCGGCCTCCTTGGTCGCCTGGCGCTGCGCGTCGGAGAAGTACGCCGGCACGGTGATCACCGCGTCGGTGACGGTCTCGCCGAGGTAGGCCTCGGCGTCGCGCTTGAGCTTCTGCAGGACGAAGGCGCTGATCTGCTGCGGCGTGAACGACTTGTCGTCGATCTTGACCGACCAGTCGGTGCCCATGTGGCGCTTGACCGACCGGATGGTCCGGTCGACGTTGGTGACCGCCTGGCGCTTGGCGACCTCGCCGACCAGCACCTCGCCGTTCTTGGCGAAGGCGACGACCGACGGAGTGGTCCGGGCGCCCTCGGCGTTCGCGATGACGGTGGGTTCGCCACCCTCCAGGACGGCGACGACGCTGTTCGTCGTGCCGAGGTCGATGCCGACCGCACGTGCCATGGTGGTTGCTCCTTGTTGATTCGGGGTTCGTGGGGTTGAGTCTCAGGGGCTCAACTTTGCTCACTGGGCTCAACGCTACCCAAGCGGCGAAGTGTTCCCACACGGGGCGGGAATCTCGGCCCGTACCGTGGAGCGGGTGAGAGGCGCGCTCGCGGTCGCGGGACTGGCCCTGGTGGCCGGCTGCTCGACCGACGAGGGCCGGCCGGAGCCGGAGCGCCCCGCGCCGCCGAGCGCCGTGGCACCCGCGACGAGCACGCCCCCGGCGACCGGGACACCGGCGCCGGCGCCAGCGCCGGTGCCCCGGGTCTCCCCGACGACGTCCGCACGGCCACGGCCGTCGCGGCGGTCCGGCACCTGGCCGGGCGGGTGGGACCGCGACCGGGCACCTCACCGGCGTACGCACGGGCGGCGGGGTGGGTCGAGGAGCAGCTGACCCGGCTGGGCTGGCGGGTGGAGCGGCAGGAGTTCCCGACGCCGGCCGGGGTCTCGTGGGGCGTGCCGGTGCGCGGCGGGACCGGGACCAACCTGGTGGCGACGCGCGGGGACGTGGTCCCGGGCGAGCCGTGGCTGCTGGTCGGCGCCCACCTCGACACCGTCCCGCAGGCGCCGGGCGCCGAGGACAACGCCTCGGGCGTCGGCGTGCTGCTGGCCGTGGCCGAGGCGCTCGCCGGCACGCGCAGCCGGCTGCCGGTGGTGCTGGTGGCCTTCGGCTCCGAGGAGCCGCGCGGTCCCAGCGACGCCGACCACCACTACGGCTCGCGGGCCTACGTCGCGGCGCTGGACCGCGCGGAGCGCCGGTCGCTGCGCGGTGCGGTGGCGCTCGACCGGGTCGGCGTGGGTGAGGTCGTGCCGCTGGGCAGCGTCGAGGCCGGCGACCCGCTCCGCGAGGAGGTGCAGCGGGCGGCGCGGCGGGCCGGCGTACCCGTGGTGACCAGCAGCGGCGAGCGCTCCAGCGACCACGCGTCGTTCACGGAGGTGGGGCTGCCGGGGGTGCGGCTGGGCAGCACGGCCTACGCCGGCTACCACTCGGCCGGCGACACCGTCGACGTGGTGCAGCCGGCCCAGCTGGCCCGGACCGCCCGGGTCGTGCTCAGCTGGCTCCGCTGAGCCCGGCGCAGGCCTGGAGGTCGCGGCGGTCGGCCAGGAAGGCGAGCGCGTCCGGGCCGGGCAGCGGCCCGGCCAGGCCGTCGGTCCCGATCCGGCCCGGGGCCCACGACGCGTCGGTCACGGTGGCCCGGGCGGTACCGGGCTCGGCGCCGGGCTGGACGGTGAGCGTGAGGGTGCCGGTGGTGGCGCCGGGGGCGTACCAGGCGAAGTTGCCCAGCCCGTAGGCGACGTAGCCGTCCCCCAGCCGCCCGTCGCCCTGCAGCACGTGGGCGTGGCTGCCCACGACCACGTCCGCGCCGGCCCCGACCAGCGCGCCGGCCAGCGACCGCTGGTCCGGACTGGGGCAGGTGTCGCCCTGCACGCCCCAGTGCACGTAGACCACGACCACGTCGGCCGAGGCGTCCGCGCGGGCGACGGCGCGCAGCAGCCGGCGGGGATCGACCGCGTCGGCCGTGCCGGCCCGCGTCGGCGTGGCCGCCCACTGCCCGGTCGGGTCGGCGGTGGGGTCGAGCGCCGCGGCGGTCGCGCCGAGCACCTCGACCCGCGTCCCGCGGATGTCGACGACGGCCGGGGCGTACGCCGCACGGGCGTCCCGGCCCACGCCGACCACGTCGACGTCCGCGGCGTCGAGCGCGTCCAGGTCGAGGCCGTCCAGGCCGTAGTCGAGCACATGGTTGTTGGCCAGCGTGACCACGTCGACGCCGGCGGCGGCCAGCGCGTCCAGCGCGGACGGCGGCGCCTGGAAGGTGAACTGCTTGCCCGGCGCCGGTGCCCCGCCCGTGCCCACCGCGGTCTCCAGGTTGACCACGCCCAGGTCGGCGGCGGCGAGCGCTCGAGTGGCAGGCGCCAGGGCCGTGGCCGGGTCGGCCGCGAGCCGGTCCCCCAGCACGCCCTCGAAGTGCACGTCGCCCGCGAAGGCCAGGGTCACCGGGGACGGGGTGGGCGCGGTCGACGGCGATCCCGGCGATCCCGGCGCCGGGAGAGCGGACGAGGGCGTCGGCCCGGCCGGCCGGTCCGCGGGCGGCGGCGCCGAGGCCGGCTCGTCGTCGCACGCGGCCAGGGCCAGCACCGCGAGGACGGCCACCACGAGCCGCCGCGCCACCATCCCCCGATCTTGCCAATCGCGCCCCAGCCGCGCCGTCGCGCCCGACACTGAGCGCAGGGAGGTCGGCGTGGTGGCACGGTGGACCGGGCCGGCCGCGGCCCTGTGGGCGGCGACGCTGGTCGTCGTCGCGGTCCACCTCGCGCAGCCCGCGGGTCGGGCGGCCGACGTGAGCTACCTCGTCGTCGTGGTCGGTGCCGCCGTCGTCGCCTGGCTCGGCGTGGCCCGCCGTCCCGACGGCGAGCGGCTGGTGCCGGCGCTCATCGCCACCGGGCTCGCCGCCACCGCCCTCGGCGACCTGCTCTGGCAGGTCATCGCGTGGTCGGGGCGCGAGCCCGACGTCTCGATCGCCGACGTGCCCTACTACGCCAGCTACCTCGGGCTCGGCGCGGCGATGGTGATCATCCTGGTCCGCCACGCCGACACCCGCCGGGTGGACGTGGACGCGGCCATCGACGCGCTCACCGTCGTGGTGGTCAGCGTGATCGTGCTGTGGAGCGTCTCGATCCGCGACATCGCCGTCGACCACACCGTGCCGCTGCTGACCCGGGTCGTGGGCGCGGGCTACCCGGTGCTCGACGCGGTGCTGCTGGCCTTGGCGCTGCGGACCCTGTCGGTGCGCCGCTACCGGAGCGTGCTCGGCGTCCGGTTCGCGGCCGGCGTGTGCTGCTGGCTGCTGGCCGATCTCGGCTACCTGCTGCTGGACGTCTCGGGCGTGGGCTCGGCGAGCCTCGACGCCGGTTGGATGCTGGGCGGTGCGCTCATGGCCGCCTCCACCTGGCGCACGCCCCCGGCGACGACCGAGGCCGAGGCGGAGGACCCCGGCCGGGTCGCGCTGGGCCGGCTCGGGCTCGCGGTCGGCCCGTTCGTCGTACCGCCCGTCGTGCTGGTCGTCGCCGCGGTCCGCGGCGAGGAGGTCCGCCCGCTCGAGGGCGTGGTGGCGCTGCTCGCGCTGCTCGTCCTGGTCTTCTTGCGCACCGCCCGCCTGCTGCGCGCCGAGGCCCGCACGCGCGTCGAGCTGGCCGAGGCCCGCGACGCCGCCCTGGAGGCCTCCCGCGCCAAGTCGCAGTTCCTGGCCACCATGAGCCACGAGATCCGCACGCCGATGAACGGCGTCATCGGCCTGAACGAGCTGCTGCTCGCCACCGACCTCAGCGTCCGCCAGCGGCAGTACGCCGAGGGCGTGCGCGGCGCGGGCCACGGCCTGCTCGGCGTGATCAACGAGATCCTCGACTTCTCCAAGATCGAGGCCGGGCACCTGGAGCTCGAGGAGGTCGACTTCGACCTGGGCGAGCTGGTCGAGGGCGTGGCCGAGCTCGTGGCCGAGTCCAGCCGCAGCAAGGACCTCGAGCTCCTGGCCTACTGCTCCCCCGACCTGCCCGCGGCGCTGCGCGGCGACCCGGCCCGGATCCGGCAGGTGCTGCTCAACCTGGCCGGCAACGCGGTGAAGTTCACCGCCGCGGGCGAGGTGGTGGTCCGCGCCTGGCTCGACGAGCGGCTCGACGACGGTCACCTGGTCGTGCGCTTCGAGGTCTCCGACACCGGCATCGGCCTGGACCCCACCGACGCCGACCGGCTCTTCGACGCCTTCTCCCAGGCCGACTCCTCCACGACCCGCCGCTTCGGGGGCACCGGCCTCGGGCTGGCGATCTCCCGTGAGCTCGTCGAGGCCATGGGCGGTCGGATCGGCGTGGACAGCGCGCTCGGCGAGGGCAGCGTCTTCTGGTTCACCCTGCCGCTCGCCGAGGCCGCCGACCCGGACGCGGCCACCGCGGCCGCGACCTCGGTCGCGCTGGCCGGTCGCCGCGCGCTGGTCGTCGACGACAACGCCACCAACCGGCTGATCCTCCACGACCAGCTCCAGCACTGGGGGCTGGACGTCGACGTGGCCGACGGTGCGCAGGCCGGGCTCGACCGGTTCCGGGGCGCGGTCCGCGAGGGGCGGCCCTACGACCTGGGCGTGCTCGACCTCTGCATGCCTGGCATGGACGGCCTGGAGCTGGCCCGGCGGATCGCGGCCGAGCCGGCGCTCGCCCCGACCCGGCTGGTCCTCATGACGTCGGGGACCCAGGTCTCCGAGGCCGAGGCCTGCGACGTCGCCGTGGCCCTGCAGAAGCCCGTGCTGA
The DNA here is from genome assembly GCF_011046535.1 of Nocardioides anomalus. Taxonomy (NCBI): domain Bacteria; kingdom Bacillati; phylum Actinomycetota; class Actinomycetes; order Propionibacteriales; family Nocardioidaceae; genus Nocardioides; species Nocardioides anomalus. Next base: position 4,124,473 of record NZ_CP049257.1, read on the forward strand.
TGTCCCGCCTGCGCGCGGTGCTCGAGGAGGTCGGCCCCACCGGGGTCACGCCACCGGCCGAGCCGCGACCCGAGCCGCCGGCGGCGCTCTCCCGCCGCGTGCTGGTCGTCGACGACGGCGAGGTCAACCAGCTCGTCGCGGCCGGCATCCTCCAGCACCTGGGGTACGCCGCCGACGCGGCCCACGACGGCGAGCAGGCGGTCCGGCTGGTGGCCGAGCGCACCTACGACGCGGTGCTGATGGACGTGCAGATGCCGGTGCTCGACGGGTACGCCGCCACCCGGCGCATCCGTGAGCTCGAGGGCGCCACCCGCCGCACGCCGGTGATCGCCATGACCGCGAGCGCCAGCACGGAGGAGCGCGAGCGCTGCCTGGCCGCCGGCATGGACGACTACCTGACCAAGCCCATCAGCCGCGCGGACGTCGCGGCCAAGCTCAGCCGGTGGGTGCCCACGCCGGAGCCGCGCGGATAGTCCTCACGACGCGCTGCGCAGCAACCGCAGCCCGACGTCGACCAGCTCGACGCGCGGCAGGTCCGGCACGTCGGCCAGCGGGATCCAGCGCGCCTCGTCGGTGGTGCCGTCCACCTCGTCCTGCAGGCTGCCGCCCGTGATCCGCGCCTCGTAGACCACCCGCACGCCCCGGAACCACCGGCCGCGGTCCACGGTGCGCTCCTCGGGGGAGACCACGAGCGTGTCCACGCCGAGCAGCCGCACCAGCGCGACGTCGTACCCGGTCTCCTCGCGGACCTCGCGCACCGCGCCGTCCTCGAGGCTCTCGAGCAGCTCGACGCCGCCGCCGGGCAGCGTCCACAGCGGCTGGTCGGCTTCGTTCCACAGCGCCAGCAGGATCCGGTCGGAGTCGTCGACCACCACGGCGTACGCCGCGAGCCGGGTGTCGTACTCGGTGTGGTGGAGGCCCTGGTCCTGCGTCACGCGCCACAGCCTTGCAGGTGCCGGAGCCCGATTGGGCGGGGCGCCGGGCGGTTACGGGAGGACATGACCGTCCCGACCCTGACCCTGAACAACCAGACCGAGATCCCGCAGCTCGGCTTCGGCGTCTTCCAGGTGCCGCCCGAGCAGACCGCGGACGTGGTCAGCCAGGCCCTGCAGGTCGGCTACCGCCACATCGACACCGCCGAGATGTACCAGAACGAGCAGGAGGTCGGCGAGGCCCTCAAGGCCACCGACGTCCCGCGCGAGGAGCTGTGGATCACCAGCAAGCTCAACAACGGCTTCCACAAGCCCGACGACGCCCGCCGCGCCTTCGACGAGACCCTGAGCAAGCTCGGTCTCGACCAGATCGACCTGTTCCTCATCCACTGGCCGCTGCCCACGCTGTACGACGGCGACTACGTCTCGACCTGGAAGACCCTCACCGAGTTCGTCCAGGACGGCCGCGCCCGCTCCGTCGGCGTCTCCAACTTCCAGCCGGCCCACCTGGACCGGATCGTAGCCGAGACCGGCATCGTCCCGGTGGTCAACCAGATCGAGGCGCACCCCTACTTCCTCAACGACGAGGCCCGCGAGGCCAGCCACCGGCACGGGATCCTGGTCGAGGCCTGGTCGCCAATCGCCCAGGGCGCGGTGCTCGACGACGAGGTCATCACCCAGGTGGCCGCGGCCCACGACAAGACGCCGTCGCAGGTCACCCTGCGCTGGCACGTGCAGCGCGGCGACATCGTGTTCCCCAAGTCGATGCACCGCGAGCGCATGGAGGAGAACTTCGCGATCTTCGACTTCGAGCTCACCGACGACGAGATGGCCTCGATCAGCGGCCTGGACAAGGGTGAGGACGGCCGCACCGGCCCCAACCCCGACACGTTCGACTACATCCCGGACTGACCCGGACCACCGGCTGGCGGCGCTAGCGGACGGTGACCTTCACCTCGTTGGAGGTCTCCGGTCCGCTGGTGTCGCGCACCCGGAAGGTGTTGACCCCCGAGGACGCGGTCTGGACGTAGGTCGAGAACGTCCCGCCGCTCACCGGCACGTCGACCGGGAAGTCCTGCCACTTGCCGTTCTCGAAGCGCTGCACCTGCAGCACCGCACCCTCACCGCCAGGGTAGACGCCGGTCAGGTAGATCTCCTCCATCGGCCCCACCTCGGTCACCGACGAGGACAGCGAGATCGCGAACTCCGGCGCCGCGGACGTGCTCTCCACCGGCGTCGGCTCCCCGGGCGCCAGCGTGATCTGCGGGCCGCTCTCGGATTCGGTCTCCGACGGGCGCGGGAGGTACATCGACTGCTGGCTGGACGCCGTACCGCCGTCGTCCTCGCCACCGAGCCCCAGCACCCGGGTCGCGCCCAGTGCGCCGACGCTGACCAGCAGGCCGACCACCACGCCGACCCCGATGAGCGCGGCGAGACCCGAGATGACCGGGTGGCCCTCCTCGTCGGACACGACGGCTCCTTCCGCTTGGGGTCGTCCCTGGGACGCCGCCATTCTCCGGCAGGTTGCGCGGTCGACCCAATCGCACCGCCGGCACTACGGTGCGGTCGTGCCCCAGGACCCGATGGCCACGGCCCGCGCGGTGCAGGCGGTCATGGCGCAGGCCTCGGCGTGGGTCGCGCAGTACCGCGCCGACCTCGCCGCCCGCGGGCTCGGCTTCGGCCCCGACGACCTCGCCGCCATCACCGCTGCCGCCCAGGCCCACCCCACGCCGCCGCCCAGCGCCGACCCCGCCGCCGACGCCGCCGAGGCCCAGCGCGTGCAGCAGCTGGCCCTGAGCGCCGAGTACCCCGAGGGCGGCTTCGCGCCCACCGACCCCCGGCTCGCCGCCGTCGGCATGCCGCTGGTCAGCTGGGCCATGGCGGCGCGAGCCGTCGGCTGGGCCACCTCCGACGAGGCCCTGGTCGAACGGGTCCTGCGGGCGCTGGGGCACACCCGGGCGGACCACGACACCGCGACCGCGCACTGGACGGCCGTGCTGAAGCAGGACATGGCCGTGGCCACCCTCTACGGCCAGCTCTTCACCCACTGCGCCCCGTTGCCGACCCGACCGGCCTGAGGGCTCAGAGGTTCTGCTTCCAGACCACCTCTTCGCGCAGCCGCACCGAGCGCCAGCCGTCCGGCGTACGCGTCATCGTGTGGTGGTAGAGCCCGCCGAACTCCACCAGCTTCGTGCCGCCCTGGCCGTCGTCCATCGGCATGGGGTTGTGGAAGTACGCCGCCACCTCGGCGCCGTCGCCGTCGAGGGCGATCTCGACCTGGCCCAGCGTGTGCATGCGCAGCGGGAAGAACGCGGGCAGCACCTCGGCGAGCCACGCCTTGATCTCCGGGTACGTCGCGTCGATGCCGCCCGAGGCGGTGTAGTCGATGCGCGCGTCCGGCGTGAAGACCGTGTCCAGCCGGTCCCACGCGCCGGTGTCGATGGCGCGGGTGTAGCGGACCAGCACGTCGGTGATCTCCGCGCGGTCGCTCAGCTCCTGGAGGTCCACCCGCCGGAGGATGGCACAGAAGTGGAACCTGTTCTAGTCGAGGCCTCGCGCGCAGAGGTCGCCGCCGCTGCCCCACCGGTGCCAGCGCCTCGCGGCGGGCTCACCGGGCCGCGGGGCGACGCGGACGTCGAGTCGGGTGTAGGCCACCGTGCCGTCGGGGCAGGTGCCGAGCCGCGAGGCCCGCAGCACGATCCGGCCGGGCCGGGCGTAGTACCCGCCCTCCGGGCGCAGCAGCCAGGTCACCCCGTAGCCCCGGGCCTTCCCGTGTCCCCACCGCTCCCAGCGCAGCCGGTCCACCTCGCCGGCCGGGTCACCCCCGTTGGAGATGCGGGCGGGCTCGACCTCTCCCCACCCGGCACCGATCGGGGCCAGGTGCTGGGCCGAGCCCAGCGTCGGCGGGTCGGCGGCGCGGGCGGGCGCCGGGACGAGCGCGGGGAGCAGGAGCAGGGCGAGGAGGGGGGAGGAGGCGGCGCACACCTCCTAGACGCTCCGAGGGGCCTGGCTGGTTGCGGCCGTGGCATCGAACTGGAACACGTTCTAGTCTGGCGCCCATGCGGTTCACCTACGCCGAGGCGATGACGCAGGCGACGTACTACGCACCCCTGGCCCAGGCGGCCGAGGCGGCCGGCTACACGAGCATGACCGTCGCCGACAGCCTGATCTACCCGCGGGAGTCGGACTCGAAGTACCCCTACACCGACACCGGGGACCGCGAGTTCCTCGACGGCAAGGAGTTCATCGAGACGATGGTGCTCTGCGCGCACCTGTTCGCGGTGACGAGCACGCTGCGGCTCACGCCGTTCGTGCTCAAGCTGCCGGTGCGCCCGCCGGTCCTGGTGGCCAAGCAGGCCTCGTCGCTGGCCCACCTCTCGGGCAACCGGCTCGGCCTCGGCGTCGGCATCTCGCCGTGGCCGGAGGACTTCGACGCCCTGGGCGTGCCGTGGGAGAGGCGCGGCAAGCGGATGGACGAGTGCATGGACATCGTGCGCGGCCTGACGTCGGGCGACTTCTTCGGCTACTCCGGCGAGTTCTACGAGATCGAGCCGCTCAAGCAGTGTCCGGCGCCGAGCGAGCCGATCCCGCTACTGGTGGGCGGGCACGTCGACGCGGCGCTGCGGCGCGCGGTGCGCAAGGGCGACGGCTGGATGCACGCCGGCGGCGACGGCGAGGAGCTCGACCGGCTGCTGACCCGGCTCGCGGAGATCCGCCGGGAGGAGGGCGACACCCGCGACGACTTCGAGGTGCACGTCATCTCCTACGACGCCTACGACCTCGACGGGATCAAGCGGCTCGAGGACAGGGGCGTGACCGACTGCATCGTCGGCTTCCGGGTGCCCTACATCAAGGGTCCGGACACCGAGCCGCTCGAGATCAAGGTCAAGCACCTCGAGCAGTACGCCGAGAACATCATCGCGAAGGTGTCATGAGCCAGTCGCTGAACCTGACCAAGCCCCTCCAGGACGCCATCGCCGAGGCCGAGGAGCTGATCGCCAACGCGCCCTTCATCGCGACCGAGGCCGACCGGCTGGAGGGCTACGACTACCTCGCCGGCCGGATCCGGATGGCGGTGCAGATGGCCTTCGACTACGACCTCGACCACCCCCTGTTCGTGAACCCGACCCACCAGTTCAGCCGCCAGGGGCTCGACAACCCCGACGCGATCTACTTCAACGCATTCCTGCGCGAGGGCGTGGAGTACGTCGTGCGCGGACGCCGAGGCACCACGGCCGACCTGTCCTTCCAGGTCATGGGCGGCACCTACTCCGCCGACTCCGCGGCCACCTCGCTGATGGCCTTCGACGACCGCGAGCTCGAGGTCGGCCCCGACGGCCGCTTCGAGTTCTCCTACGTCGCCGAGCCCGGCGCCAAGACCATGATCGTGCGCGAGGTCTTCAACGACTGGGACACCGAGGAGCGCGGCACGCTCACCATCGAGCGCCCCGACACGCTCGGCCGCCCGGCCGCGCCGTACTCTCGGGAGCGGCTGGCCAAGCAGTACGAGGTGGCCGCCCGTTCCCTGGTCGGCTCGATCCAGACCTGGTTCGCCTTCCCCCACTTCTTCCAGTACAAGGAGCCGGTCAACACCCTCACCGCGCCGCGGTCGACCCCCGGCGGCCTGGCGTCGCAGCGCTCGAGCATCGGCCACTACGAGCTGGCCGACGACCACGCCATGGTCATCTCGGTGCCGCGCTGCGACGACTGCGCCTACCAGGCCGTGCAGGTCGGCTCGGACTGGTACGCCTCCACCGACTACGAGACCCACCAGACCTCGCTGACCAAGGCCCAGGCCGTCACCGACCCCGACGGCGTCATGCGCTTCGTGGTCTCCGCCCAGGACCCGGGCACCGCCAACTGGCTGGAGACGACCGGGCACCGCACCGGCGCCCTCATGCTGCGCTGGCAGCGCCTCGAGCGCGACCTCACCGCCGCCGACGGCCCGACCGTGGAGGTCGTCCCGTTCGACTCCGTCCTCGACGCGCTGCCGCACCACGTGCCGATCACGCCCGAGGAGTACGCCGCCCGCATCGCCGCACGCCAGCGCTCGGTCGCGCGCCGGATGATCTCCTGACGCCCGGCGCGACCCGGAGGCCGCAGCGCCGTGACCAGCACGCGGGCCCAGCGCGCCGGTCAGGAGTCAGCGCACTCCCACGATGGCCTCAGCGATGGACAGGTAGCGGTCGAGCAGAGGGTCGAAGCTGAGGGGTGCCTCGGGGCGGTACCACGTGGCCACGCCCGCGCACAGCGAGGCGATGGCCCGCCCGGCGTCACGGGGGTAGGGGGTGTCGAAGACACCGGTCGCCACCCCGCGCTCGATGACGTCGTCCAGCATCGCCTGCAGCTCGTCGCGACGCTCGACGTACTTGCGCCGGTTGCCGGGGTCGAGGCTGCGCAGCTCGCTCGTGGAGACGATCGCGCCCTTGCGGCGGTAGACGTGGAACAGCAGCATCGACGAGACGAGAGCGTCGAACTGTGCGCGCGGCTCGTCGTCGGCCTCGGCCACCGCGACGCGGCTGCGCTCGATCAGCTCGTCGACGACGACCATCATCAGGTCCAGCAGGATGTCCTGCTTCGACTTGTAGTGGTGGTAGATCCCCGGGACCGAGAGGCCCGAGCGGTCCGCGAGCTGGCGCGTCGTCGTCCCGTGGTAGCCCTTCTCCGCGAAGACGTCGAGGGCCGCGCTCAGCACTCGTGGCAGCTCCTGCTCGTGGTAGATCCGCCAGTCCTGGTAGGTGCCCGACGACGCGACCGTGGCGGACGCGTCCGCGCCACCGTTGCGCTCGTGGGCGAAGTCGATGAGCCACTTCAGCGCATCGACGTCGTCGACCGCGCCCATGCTGGCGACCCGCTGGGGCGCGGCGCCCTGCAGGATGCGCTTCACCGGGACCTCGAGCCGCTTCCCGGTCCGGGTGTGCGGCAGGCTCGGGACCACGATGACCTCGTCGGGCACGTGCCGCGGCGAGGTGCGGCCAGCGATGGTCTCGACGATCCGGGCCCGCAGCAGCTCCTCGTCGCCGTCGGTGTCGGCGACGACGAACAGCGGCATCCAGTAGCCGCCCTCCGCCAGCTCCACCCCGACGACGAGGCTGTCGGAGACCTCGGGCAGGGACTCGACTGCCTCGTAGATCTCGGCGCTGCCGAGCCGTACGCCGTTGCGGTTGAGCGTGGAGTCGGTGCGCCCGTGGATGATGACCGTGCCGCGCTCGGTGATGGTGATCGAGTCGCCGTGGCGCCACACACCCGGGAAGACGTCGAAGTAGGCGTCCCGGTAGCGCTCCCCCTCGGGGTCGTCCCAGAAGGCGATCGGCATCGACGGCATCGGACGGGTGATGACCATCTCGCCCGTGCCGCCGGGTGGGAGACGGTTGCCCTCCTCGTCCCAGGCCTCCAGGGCGACACCGAGCGCCGGCCCGCTGATCTCTCCGTCGTAGACCGGCAGGTTGGGAGCGCTCGCGACGAAGATGCCGACGATGTCGGTCCCTCCACTCATCGAACCGAGCTGCAGATCGGCCCGTACGTGCTCCCGGACCCACTGGTTGCTGCTGGCGGGCAGGACCGAGCCCGTGACACCGATGAGCTCGAGCCCCGACAGGTCGTGGTCGCGCCCCGGTTCGACGCCGTCTCGCGCGCACGCCTGGAGGTAGCCCGGGCTGGTCCCGAAGACGGTGACCCCCAGCTCCTCGACCACTCGCCACAGCTGCCCGGTGTCCGGGTAGGTGGGACTGCCGTCGAAGAGCACGATGGTCGCCCCGTGCAGCAGCCCGCAGACCTCGGCGTTCCACATCATCCAGTTGGGGGTGGTGAACCAGAAGAAGACGTCGCCCTCGCCCAGGTCCATGTGGAAGCCCGGCGAGACGAGCTGCTCGAGGAGGGCCCCGCCGTGGCCGTGCACGATGCCCTTCGGGCGTCCGGTGGTGCCTGAGGTGAAGAGCACCCACAGCGGGTGGTCGAACGGCACCTCGACCGGGGCGGTGACCGGTCGACTGAAGTGCTGCACCTGCTCCCAGGTCAGGTCGTAGGGCGTCGCCTCGCTGCGCGCGACCCCACCCGTCTCGATGGACACGACCAGTGCGTCGACCGGCAGCAGGCTGCGCAGCTCCGCCATCGCCTCACGACGGTCGTGCCGCACCCCCTTGTAGAGGTAACCGGTGCCGGCGATGAGGACGGTCGGATCGAGCTGACCCAACCGGTCCATCGCTGCCGCCGGCGCGTAGTCCATGCCCGCCTGGGACCACACGGCACCCAGGGTGGCCGCCGCGAGGAAGGCCACCACCCCCTCGATGCAGTTCGGCAGGTAGGCGACGACCCGGTCGCCCTGGCCGACACCGCGGTCGGCGAGCGCACCCGCGACGCAGGCGACCTGCTCCCGGAGCTGACCGAAGGTGATCGACTCGCGGTGGCCGTCGTCGCGCACGAGGACGATCGCATCCCGCTCCGCCGCACCGTGCTTGAGCATCTCCCGTGCGAAGTTCATCGACGCGCCGTGGAACCAGCGCGCTCCTGGCATCTCGCGCCCGGAGAGGACCTCGGTCGCACCGGCGCCGAAGTCGACGCCGAAGTAGTGCGCGACCGCCTCCCAGAACTGTGCGGGCTCGGCGGCCGACCAAGCGTGCAGCTCGCGGTAGTCGCGCGGGTCGTCGAGGGTGACGATGCCCTGCGTCCCGAGCCAACGAGCGAAGTCCACCACCCGGGAGCCGTCGATCTGCGCCGCTGTCGGCACCCATCCGGCCTCGACGGTCATGTCCGTACCTCCCCGTTCACTCACGCGGGACGTCGTCTCAGAGGTCATCGGCGGTTGGGCAGCAACGATCCGCGGGTGATCACGACATCGATCGCCACGGCCAGGATAAGGACTCCGCCGGTCGCGAAGCTCTGCACCTCGGTCGACATGCCCAGCAGTTGCACGCCGTTGTTGATCGAGCCGATCACCAGCGCACCGAGCAGCGCCGCCCACACCGTCCCGCGGCCACCGAAGAGACTGGCGCCGCCCACGACGGCCGCCGCGATCGCGTTGAGCATCAGCGGACCTCCGCCCGAGGAGTTGGACACGGCCAGGAGCCGCGAGGCTTCCACCACGCCGGCCACGGCGGAGCACGCGCCGAGCACCAGGAACGAGTAGACGACCATGCGCGCGACAGGGATGCCCGCACGCTGCGCGGCCTCGCGGTTCCCGCCCACGGCGTAGAGGTGGCTGCCGTACCGGGTCTGGGTGGTGAAGTAGGACCCGACGAGGAGCATGCTGACGAGGATCAGCACGGGTAGCGGGAGGCCTCGGTCCTGGGTCAGGACGACCACCACGCCGAAGATGACGACCCCGCTGACCAGGGCCGACACACCGACCGAGACCAGCGCGGTCGGGGCCGCCGCGGTGCCACGCGCCCGGTGCCGGGAGAGGCGGACCGCACAGAACACCAGCCACCCGGCGGCGGCGAGCGCGAGGCTCCAGCCGGCCGGGATGCGGGTGGAGGCGATCTCGGCGAAGTCGGTCCCACCGACGTTGATGGTGAACTCGGGTGGGAGCACCACCAGCAGCAGTCCCTGCAGCACCACCATGCCGCCGAGCGTGACGATCAGGGACGGGACCCCGAAGACGATGACCAGCGCCTCGACGAAGACGAAGAGCAGCCCCACGACCACGCCACCGAGCACCGCGAGCCAGAGGGGCCACTCGCTCTTGACCGCGAGCTGGGCGGTCACCGTCGCAGCCACGCCGGAGAGCATCGCGGAGGACAGGTCGATCTCACCCACCAGCAGCACGAAGACGACGCCCAGCGCGAGGATCGCGGTGGTGACGATCTGCAGGGAGAGGTTGGTGATGTTGGCCGAGGTCAGGTAGGCCGAGTTCTGGGAGTAGAAGTAGAGCCAGATGAGCGCCAGGACGATCAGGACGGGGATGCTCCGGTAGGGGCCGCTGAAGCCGCCGGCGATGCGCGAGCGCAGCGGCGTGGACGGCTGACCTGGCGCGGCGGCCGCAGTGACGGGAGACTGGTCGACGCTCATCGGTTCCCTCCGGGGTTCGGGGAGGACTCGTCGGCTCCGGTGATCGCGGCGACCAGGTCGCCCGAACCGTAGTGGCCGCGCCGGAACTCGGCGACCTTGGAGCCCAACCGCATGACGACCACGCGGTCGGCGACCTCCTGGATGTCTTTGAGGTCGTGCGAGATCACCAGCACACCTCTGTCCTGCGCCCGCAGTCGCACGATCAACTCGAGCACCTCCGCGCGTTGGGACACGCCGAGCGCGGCCGTCGGCTCGTCGAGGAGCACCAGGCTGGGGTCGGAGACCAGAGCGCGGGCGATGGCGATGCCCTGCCGCTGACCACCCGACAAGCCCCCCACGGGCGCGCTCAGGGACCGGACCTTGACCGACAGGCTGTCGAGCAGCGCCCGGGCCTGCGTCTCCATGCGGTGCCGGTCGAGTGGGCGACCGCGCAGGACGCTGCCCGCGAGCTCCTGGCCCAGGAAGAGGTTGCGGACCGCGTCCAGGTTGTCGCAGAGCGAGAGGTCTTGGTACACGGTGTGGATCCCGGCCGCCTGGGCTCCCCGCGGCGTCTCGAGACGGACCGCCTCGCCTCGCACCCGCAGCTCGCCGGTGTCGGGGTGCTCCACCCCCGAGATGACCTTGACCAGGGTCGACTTGCCGGCGCCGTTGTCGCCGACCAGCCCGACCACCTCGCCCCGGAAGAGCTCGAGGTCGACCTCGTGGAGCGCCCGGACGCCGCCGAAGTACTTCGAGATGCCGTGCAGCTCGAGCAGCGGCTCACGGCCGGTCGTGGGTGCGGCACCGGGGTCCGCGATGACCTCAGGCATGGGTGTTCCCTCCCCTGGCTGGATGGCAGTCGTGCGTCGAGCCGGTGCGCGGGGTGGCCGCCGTCGGGCGGCCACCCCGGACCGTGACGGGTCAGCCCGCCTTCTCCTGGCACGTGGGGGTGTCGGCGGCCGGGCCACCGTCGCAGATCTGCTCCCACGTGAAGATGCCGAGGTCGACGGCCTGCTGCACGACCTCGCCCGGGTCCTTCCCCTCCTCGAGGTGGATGAGAGTGGTGTCGAGCTTGGCCGTCGGGATGTCGTCAGAGCCGTTGTTCACGGTGTCCGCCACGAGGTCCGACGGCGGGTCGTCGCCGTTGATCGCGGCCACGGTGATCTTCGCGGCGGCCTCGGCCTCGACCGAGAACGCCTTGAGCACATCGTCCTGCTGCTCGCCCGTGAGCATGTACTGCAGGCCGGTGAGCTCGGGGTTCTGGCCGCCGTACACCGGGATCTGAACGTCCTTGGCCCGGAGCGCAGCGATGATGCCGGAGGCGTTGCCGTCGTAGAAGCCGAGGAAGACGTCGACGTCGCCCTGGGTCTTGGTCAGGCACTGGTCGGCGGCCTGCTGAGCGTTGTCCGGCGCCCAGTCCTTGATGTAGTCCTCGCAGACCACGTTGAGGGTGCCGTCGTCGATCATCGGCTGCAGGACCTCGTCCTGACCGCGCAGCATCTCGGTCGTGTAGACGTCACCCTTGTTGCCGTACTGGCGGGCCACGTCGACCGGCCCGTCGCCGAAGGCGCCGGCCTCGACCTGGCTCTGGAAGTACTCACCCTGCTGCACACCGACCTTGTAGGGGTCGAAGATGACCTGGGCGTACATCGGCCCGTTGAGCGGAGGGTTCTCATAGCCGATCACGGGGACCCCGGCACCGTCCGCGGCCTGGAGGATGGCGGCGCTCGTGTTGGGGTCGGCGGCCACGACGACCAGGGCCTTGGCCCCCGCCGCGATCGCGGAGTTCGCCTGCGAGAGCTGGTTCGCGGAGTCACCGCCGCCGTTGACGAACTTGACCTCGATGTCCGGGTCGAGCGACTCCAGCGCCTTGGCGAAGTCCGGCCCGTCCTGCTCGATGTAACGGGTCGGCGTCGTGTTCGGTGCCATGAAGTAGACGAGCTTCTTCCCACCGCCCGACGACGCGTCGTTGCCCGAGTCCCCATCCCCACCGCATGCGCTCGCCACCAGGCTGAGCCCGCAGAGGAGCGCGATGCCGAGGCCCGCTCTCTTCCTCTTGGTGCTGACTTGCATCTTCTCTCCTTTGCCGACGCACCCGGGCCTGGTGGACCGGGCGTGAGTGAGCGCTGGTGCCAGCCCTCCTCGGATGACCGTGAGCGAACGGCGCGGGGTCGCGCCGTTCACGGCCGGGGTGCAGAGTCCCGAGAAGACCCGTGTGTGGTGTGGTGACGCCCGAGCGTCAGGTCAGTGAGATCCCGGCCTGGTCGGCTGCGATCTGCAGCGCCAGGTGCTTGGAGTAGACGCGGACCCACGCGAGCGGACCGCCCATGTACCAGAAGCCGGGGTGGCCGGTCCGGCGGTAGAGGCCTCCGATCTCACCGTCCTCGCCGATGCCGAGGACCAGCGGCAGCCGATCGGCCACCTGGTCCCCGAAGAGGCGTCGTGCGGTCTCACGCATGTTGGAGTAGCCGGTGGCGAGCACGACCAGGTCGGCCTCGAGCTCGCGACCGTCGGCGAGCCGGATCCCGGAATCGGTGAACTCCGCGAGCCCGGACCCCTGGGCGAGCGCGATGCTGCCGTTCGCGATGAGCCCTGAGGCGCCGACGTCGATGTAGTAGCCACCGCCCTTCGCCAGGGCGAAGCCCATCAGACCGGTGCCGTCCGGCCCGTCGTTGAGCCTGAAGCCGACCGCCTCCAGCGAGGCCAGCAGGGCGGCGTCCTTCTCGGCTGTGTCCTTGACCCCCTGCTTCGCGCCCTCGAGCACGAGCGGCCAGGGATAGGCGCTGGCCAGCAGGTCGGAGTACTCCGTGGGCGGGCCGGACTCGGTGAAGTTGGCACCGAAGATCGCCGGGATGCCGTTCTCCTGGCTGATGATGTGGGTTGAGGAGCGCTGCACCAGCGTGACCTGGGCGCCTGCCTCGTGGAGGTCCTGGGCGATGTCGTGCCCGCTGTTGCAGGCGCCCACCACGATCGCCTTGCGCCCCGACCAGTCGCCGCCGGAGCCGTGGCGGCTCGAGTGGTAGACGGTGCCCTGGAACAGGTCCCGACCGGGGAAGTCGGGGACGTTGGGCTCACCCGCGGCACCGGTCGCCAGGACGACGTCGCGCGGGCTGAGCGTGCGCTCCCCTCCGGGGGTGTGCACGGTCAGCGTCCAGCGGTGTGCGTCCTCGTCGTAGGTCGCCTGCGTCATCTCAGCCGCACACCAGACGTTGAGCTCCATGGCCTGGGCGTAGAACTCGAACCAGTCGGCGATCTTGTCCTTCGCCGAGTAGATCGGCCACGACTGCGGGAAGGGCAGGTAGGGCAGGTGGTCGGCCCACACGGGGTCGTGGAGGACCAGGGAGTGGTACCGCTTGCGCCAGCCGTCGCCGACCCGCTCACTCTTCTCGAGGACCAGCGCGTCGACCCCCATCAGCCGGAGGTTGGCGGCGAGCGCCAGACCGCCCTGCCCGGCGCCGAGGATGACCACGTCGGGATCTCGGTCGGCGTAGGCCAGCGACGCCTCGCGTTGGTCGCGCCAGTTGCGCTGGGTGGTCGCACCGACCTCGTGACGGGGCCCGGTCGGCCGTCGGGGACCGAGGGCACGCTCGTGGCCCTTCAGGTCCTCCATGCCCGTCATCACGGTCCAGGCTCGCCAGGCACCGTCCTCGTGCCGGATCCGCGCCACCCCACGGCACCACGACCGGGGGGTCTCGAAGGTGAAGAACCCCTCCACCGTGCCCGGGCCACCGTCCTCGGGGACGAACCGCGGGCCGAACTCGGTGACCAGAGCGACGTCACTGATCGCGGCGTTCACCAGGTGCGCGTCGAGCAGTCCAGCGATCCGCTCCGGGCCGTGGAAGGTCTCGAGGTCCCCACTCAGCGCCAGCAGGTCGCGCCACCAGCAGTCGCGGTCGACCAGGTCCAGCACCGCCGCGGTGTCTGCCGCAGCCAGGCCGTGGGCGAACCGCATGAGCCACTCCTCGAACGCCTCGCGCACGTCGTTCGGCGACGAGTCCACCCCCAGCGTCACGCCCGCTCCTCCATGTCCCGGTGCTTGGTCATTCCGTCCCCGGCCCGACCGAGCGATCGCTCGGTCGGCCGGTGCGCGAGTGTTGCACACGTCACACGGCGGTGGGAAGCCCTCCCGACAGAAATCCCGCCTGCCGCAGCACCGCGCCCGCGCGCTCCACCGCGCGCCGGAGGATCTCCTGACATATTGCTGCCGAGGCGGTGTCGAAGCGGCCCGCCGCCGTTCGACGCGTAGGTGAGAACACCACCGAGCAGCACCGAGCAGGGAGAGAGATCGAGATGCCGCGCTTCATGGGATTCGTCCGGATGGAAGAGGGCGGCGGGATGCCGCCCCAGGCCCTGATGGACGCGATGGACGTCTACATCGGCGAGCAGGCCGCCAAGGGGGTCTTCCTCGACGGCGGCGGCCTCTTCGGCACCGAGGACGCCGTGAACTTCGTGGTCCGCGCCGGCGAGGTCACGCGCGTCGACGGCCCGTACGCCGAGGCCAAGGAGGTCGTCGGAGGCTGGGCGATCATGCAGTACGACACCGTCGAGGAGGCGGTCGCGGGCCAGCAGGAGTTCGCCGAGCTGCACGCGACGCACTGGCCGGAGTGCTCGATGGTCGCCACCATGCGCCAGATCGCGGACGGCCCGCCGGAGGCCTGAGCCTCCTGTCGTCGGGGCTCCTACGCTGGCCTGCGTGCCGGCGCAGGAGTCCACCGAGGCGATCACCGCGACCTGGCGGGCCGAGTCGGCCCGCCTGGTCGCGGCCCTGACCCGGATGACCCGCGACGTCGACCTGGCCGAGGACCTGGCCCAGGACGCCCTCGTGGCCGCCCTCGAGTCGTGGCCGGGCGACGGCGTACCGGCCAACCCGGGCGCCTGGCTGATGACCACGGCGAAGCGCCGCGGCGTCGACCAGTTCCGGCGTGCGGAGAACCTCCGCCGCAAGACGGCCCTCCTGGCCCTCGACGAGCGGCAGGACATGAGCGACCTCGACGCACAGGTCGACCACATCGAGGACGACGTCCTCCGGCTGGTCTTCCTCACCTGCCACCCCGCCCTGAGCCCGGAGTCCCGCGCCGCGCTCACGCTGCGGCTGGTCTGCGGCCTGACCACGGCCGAGATCGCCCGCGGCTTCCTCGCCGCCGAGTCTGCGGTGGCGCAGCGCATCTCGCGGGCCAAGCGCACCCTGGGCGAGGCCGGCGCCACCTTCGAGCTGCCCGCCGGCGCGGAGCGTGAGCAGCGGCTCGACGACGTGATGGCCGTGGTCTACCTCGTCTTCAACGAGGGGTACGCCGCCACCTCCGGCGACAGCTGGACCCGGCCCGAGCTGGCGCACGAGGGCGTGCGGCTGGCGCGGATGCTCGCCGAGCTCGCCCCCGCCGAGCCGGAGGTGCACGGGCTGCAGGCGCTGGTCGAGCTCCAGGCCTCGCGGCTGCCGGCCCGGCTCGACCCCGACGGCCGCCCGGTGCTGCTGGAGGACCAGGACCGCACGCTCTGGGACCGGGCGCTGATCGGCCGCGGCCTCGCGGCCCTGGCCCGGGCCGAGGCGATCGCCGCGGGCGGCACGCCGGTCGGGCGCTACTTCCTGCAGGCCTCCATCGCCGCCCAGCACACCCGAGAGCCGACGGACTGGCGCCGGATCGCGGCGCTGTACGACGCCCTCGCGGTCGCCGCGCCGGGCCCGGTCGTCGAGGTCAACCGGGCGGTCGCGCACGGTCGCGCGTTCGGGCCGGCCGCCGGGATGGCCGTGCTGGATGCGGTCGCCCCCGCGGCCCTGGCCGGCTCCCCTCTCGTGCCGAGCGTCCGCGGCGACCTCCTCGAGCGCGCCGGCCGGCACCGCGAGGCCGCCGCGGCGTTCGCCGAGGCCGCCGACCGCTCCCGCAACGCCGGCGAGCGGAGCGTGCTGGAGCGGCGGGCCGGCGAGAACCGTGCGCGGGCCTAGCGGGCCGCGACGTCCCTGGTCATCACGCAGTTCTGCTGGCCCTTGGGCCGGACGTAGGTGAACCCCGCGTCCTCGTAGGCCGTGCGGGTCAGGTTGTAGAGGAACGAGTCGCTCATCTTCTTGGCCGGGTCGCGGGTGGCCATGTCGTGCGGGTAGCCCTCGACGGTCCCGCCGCCGGCCTGCGCGATGAGGTCGACCGCCCCGCGCAGCGCGGCCCGGCCGTAGCCCTGCTTGCGGTGGCTCTTGGCCACCCGGATGCAGGTGATCCGCCAGTCCGGCGGCGCGGCGGTCTCCGCGTCGTACTGCTTGCGGTGGTGGATGTTGGGCAGCTCCCCCGGCGTCCCGAAGGTCGCCCACGCGACCGCGTCCGGGCCGTCGTACACCAGCGCCGCGTGGGCGATCCCGGCCTCGACCATGCGCCGCTTGAAGTCGGGGTTGGGCTCGTCCTCGCCGCGGCCGTCGGCGACGCCGTGGTGGAAGTGGACGCACCAGCAGCCGCCGAAGAGCCCGCCCATCCGCTCGTTGAGCGCCACGTAGTCCGGCCAGGTGTCCAGGGTCAGCGCCTTGATCTCGTGCTCGGCCACGAGGCGACCGTACGCCGGGATCCGGACGATCCGGCGCTGTACGGAAACTGGAACACGTTCTAGTCTGGGCCGCTGTGACCACCACCTCCGCCCACCACGACACCTCGATCGAGGACCGCTACGAGCCGGTCCCGCTGCTGCGCGACAAGGTCGTCGTCCTGTCGGGGGTCGGCCCGGGGCTGGGCCGGGCGCTCGGCGCCGAGGCCGCGCGGATGGGTGCCGACCTGGTGCTGGTCAGCCGGACCGAGCGGCGGCTGCAGAAGATGGCCGAGGTCGTCGAGGGCCACGGCCGCCGCGCGCTCGTCGTACCGACCGACATCACCGACGAGACCCAGGTCCAGGCGCTGGTGGACCGCACACTGGAGCACTTCGGCCGGGTGGACTGCCTCATCAACAACGCCTTCGGCATCCCGCCCATGGACCCGCTCACCACGATCCCCCTCGACGCGCTGCGCGCGGCCAACGAGACCAACGTCTTCGCGCCGCTGCGCCTGACCACCCTCTTCGCCGACGCCCTCGCCGCGTCGAGGGGGTCGGTCATCATGCTCAACTCCTGCGTGGTCTTCAGCTCCCAGCCGGAGTACGCCGGCTACAAGCTGTCCAAGGGCGCGCTCGAGCACCTGGCCTCCTCGCTGGCCACCGAGCTCGGCCCGCGCGGGATCCGGGTCAACTCGGTGGCGCCGTCCTACATCTACGAGGACGTCAACAAGGGCTACTTCGACTGGCTCGCCTCCGAGGCCGGCACCACCCACGACGACGTGTACGCCGAGAAGGCCGCGCCGACCGACCTCAAGCGGCTGGCCTCGCCCGAGGAGGTCGCCCGCGCCGCGCTGTTCCTGGCCTCCGACCTGGCCTCCGCCGTCACCGGCCAGATGCTGACCGTCGATTGCGGTGAGTTCCACGACTGAGTCCGTGAACCAGAACGTGATGACCCGGGAGCGGGCCGACGTCGGCTCCTACGAGGACATCGCCGCCGCGGCCGTGCGGACCACCGGCCTCGACGACTTCGGCTCCGGGCTGCACGAGGAGGGCCTGCGCGTCCTCGTCGAGGACCTGGCCTCACCGGAGGCGGGGCTCACCCCGCGCGGCAACTACTTCCAGCGCGCCGAGGTGAAGTCGGCGCTGGTCGGCGTGCTGCTCACCCAGGCGGCGTTCACCCGCTTCCCGGCGTACGCCGACGTGCCGATCGAGCGGCCGGTCTTCCTCATGGGCCTGCCACGCACCGGCACGACCGCGCTGCACCGCTACCTGCACGCGGACCCCTCCACGCAGGGGCTGGAGATGTGGCTGACGCAGTACCCCCAGCCGCGCCCGCCGCGCGAGACGTGGGCGGACGACCCGGTCTTCCAGACCATGCAGGCGGGGTTCGCCGCGCACCACGTGGAGAGCCCGGAGTTCATGGGGATCCACTACATGGACGCCACCACGGTCGAGGAGTGCTGGCGGCTGCTGCGCCAGACCGGGAAGTCGAACTCCTACGAGTCGCTGGCCAACCTGCCGCGCTACTCGCAGTGGCTGCAGCGGCAGTCGTGGGTCGACGCCTACGAGCGCCACCGGCAGAACCTCCAGCTCGTCGGCCTCAACGACCAGGACAGGCGCTGGATCCTCAAGAACCCCTCGCACATGACTGCGCTCGACGCGCTCATGACGGTCTACCCGGACGCGCTCATCGTCTACACCCACCGCGACCCGGTCACCTGCCTCGCCTCGTCGTGCTCGCTGTCGGCCGAGACCACGGCCGGGCACTCCGAGACCTACGTCGGCGGCGTCATCGGCCACACCCAGCTCTCGCTGTGGTCGCGTGCGTTCCACGCCTTCTGGGACGCGCGGCCGGCGTACGACGAGGCGCAGTTCGCCGACGTCGCCTTCGCCGACCTGCGCGACGACCCGCTGGGGGTCACCCGCGGCATCTACGAGCAGTTCGGGCTCGACTGGACGCCCTCGGTCGAGGCCGCGATCCGCGACATCGACACCGAGGCCAAGAGCGGCTCCGCGGCGCCGAAGCACTCCTACTCCCTGAAGGACTACGGGCTCAGCGAGCGCCAGGTCCGGGACGCGTTCGACCGGTGAAGCGCATCGTCCTCTGGGGCACCGGCGTGGTCGGCAAGCTCGTGCTCGCCGAGCTCGTCCGCCACCCGCACTTCCAGCTCGTCGGCGTCGGCGTCTCCCACCCCGACAAGGTCGGTCTCGACGCCGCCACCATCGCCGGGCTGGAGGCCCGCACCGGCGTCCTGGCCACCGACTCGGTCGACGAGCTCGTCGCGCTGCGGCCCGACGCCGTCGTGCACTACGGCCCGACCGCCCAGCACGCCGACGAGAACATCCGCGTCATCTCGGCGTTCCTGCGCGCCGGCATCGACGTCTGCTCGACCGCCATGACGCCCTGGGTCTGGCCGGAGATGGCCCAGACCCCAGCGCACTGGGTCGACCCCATCACCGAGGCCTGCGCCGCGGGCGGGGCGTCGTGCTTCACCACCGGCATCGACCCGGGCTTCGCCAACGACCTGTTCCCGATGACCCTCATGGGCCTGTGCGGCGAGGTGCGCTCGGTTCGCGCCTCGGAGCTGCTCGACTACACCGACTACGAGGGCGACTACGAGGACGAGATGGGCATCGGCCGGCCCCCGTCGTACACCGCGCTGCTCGAGATCCCCGAGCTGCTGGTCATGGCCTGGGGCGCGACGGTGCCGATGATCGCCCACGCCGCCGGCGTCGTGCTCGCCGACATCACGACCACCTGGGAGAAGTGGGTCACCCCCACCGACCGCCCCTCGGCCAAGGGCACGATCCGCGCCGGCGACGTCGCCGCCATCCGCTTCACCATCAACGGCGTCCTCGACGGCCGCGACGTCATCACGCTCGAGCACGTCAACCGCATCGGCCTCGACGCCGCCCCCGACTGGCCGACAGGCTCCGGCGACGACGTCTACCGCGTCGACATCGACGGCTCGCCCTCGATCAGCCAGGAGACCGCCTTCCGCTTCACCGACGGCTCCGGCCGCGCCCCCGCGGTGGCCGGTTGCCTGGCCACCGGCATGCGCGCGCTCAACGCCGTACCCGCCGTCAACGACCTCGACCCCGGCTGGGTGACCCCGCTCGACCTGCCGCTCATCCCCGGCGCCGGGACGATCCGCTAGCGCCTGCGGCGTCAGGCCCGCCTCAGGCGAACGGCGCCCCGCGCGGTCGAGGGGTCGACCACGCGCCCGCCCTGCACCATCACCACGTCCCCGCTGGCGACGAGCCGCCGCGCGGCCCGCCGCGCCGGCTCGTCGAGCTCGCGCGCACCGTCCGCGCCGCCCACGGCCCGCGCGGCGTCCTCGGGACCGATCGTCGTGCTCCGACCACGGCCCAGCAGCGCCAGGATCTGCTCCTCCAGCCGCCGGTCGGTGTCGCTCACCCCGCGCCGCCGGCACGCCGTCGAGCAGTAGCGCACCGCGTCCCAGTCGCGCTCCCACTTCTTGCGCCACTCGATGCGCCGCCCGCAGGACGCGCACGTCTTCGGCTCCGGGGTGGCCACCTCACGAGTCTGCTGGTCCGCGCCAAGCGCGCGTCACACCATCGACGCCGCCGCCCGCTCGCGGTCGCGGACCAGCGCCGTGCGCAGGTCGGTCGGCGGGCGGCCGAGTGCCCGGCGTACGCCGTCCGCGACCGACGGGTTGCGCCCGAACACGCTCCCGAAGAGGAAGCCCATCAGCCCGACGACCTCCTCGGGCACCCCGTCTGCGCGCAGGCCCGCCTCGAGGTCGGCCAGCGAGATCGGGACGTAGCCGACGGGTGCGCCACCCACCGCCGACAGCACCGCGGCCACCTCGCCGAGGGTGAGGGCGGCCGGACCGGTGAGCTCGTAGACCTCCCCCGCGTGCGTGGCGTCGGTCAGCGCGGCCACCGCCACGTCGGCGATGTCCTCGACGTCGACGAACGGCTCCGCCGCCTCCCCGCCCGGCAGGGTCAACGACCCGCCGCGGACCAGCTCCGCGAAGTCGGTCTCGGTGAAGTTCTGCGCGAACCACGCGCACCGCACGACCGTCGCCGCTGGGCACGCCTCGAGCACCATCCGCTCCGCCCGCTGCGCCTCGGCCTCCCCGCGCCCCGACAGCAGGACCACCCGCTGGCAACCGACGCCGAGGGCCACCCGGGTCAGCTCGGTGACCGCGTCCGGTCCGCCCGGCACGGCCAGGTCGGGCGCGAACGCGACGTACGCCGCCGATGCACCAGCCAGTGCCTCCGCCCAGCCCTCGGGCGCGGCCCAGTCGAAGGCGGGGGTCGCGCGGCGCCCGAGCACCCGGACGTCGTGGCCGAGGGCCTCGAGCTTCGCGGCGATGCGGCGACCGGTCTTGCCGTGCCCGCCGACCACGGCGACGGCGGGCAGGCGCTGCGAGGAGGAGTCCTGGTGGCTGCTGCAAGGTGTCGTCATGCCGCCCAGCCTCGCCGAGCCGTGAGCAGTCTCGCCATGGCGCGTGCACTCAGGTCCATGCGCCAACGTCTCGCCCCGTAGCCCTCGGTGGACTCAAGACGCCCGCGGGGGTGGCACAAGGCTTGGCAAACCGAGCGGGAGTGTGCTGTCCTCAGCGAAGACACCCGGTCCCTGTGTCGACCGGTTCAGCGCCCTCGGGCGCTGGCCCGGGGCAGAGCAGTGGGCGCCGGGTCGATCTGCCTCCGGCCTCCGTTCTGTGGGATGCGGGCCGCGTCCCCGGTGGGTTCCGGGGGGATTCTGTGCCGGGGGCGCGGCTCGTCCCGCAGCACCGGGCCTCGACGGACGGCGTGCCGGCTAGCGCGCGAGGACCTCGGAGGCCAGCTCGACCAGGGGCCGCCGCTCCGCGCGGGCCTGCGCGCGCAGCAGCTCGAAGGCCTCGCTCGGGGAGATGCCCTCGCGCTCGGCGATCGCCCCCTTCGCCTGCTCGATGAGGATCCGGCTGTTGAGGGCGCCCTGCAGCTGCTCGGTCAGCGCCTCGGCGCGCGCGAGGCTGCGCTGCTGCAGCAGGGCGATCGTGGCGACATCGGCCAGGGCCTGCACGACGCCGATGTCCTCGGACTCGAAGCGCAGCGGCTCGGCCCCGAAGAGGTTGAGCGCGCCGATCGCCTCGTCCCGCAGTCGCATCGGGAAGGCGTGCACGGACCGGTACCCGGCGCTGGCCGCCCGGGGAGCGAAGTGTGGCCACAGTTCCTGGGCCTCCGCGAGGTCGGCGTTGACGACCGGGGTCGCGGTCCGGTAGCAGTCCAGGCAGGGGCCCTCCTCGGCCTGGAGCTGGTACAGCTCGAGGGCGCGACCGGACTCGTTGGAGGACGCCACGAACTGCAGGCGGCCGTCGTGGTCGGCCAGGACGATGCCCACGGCGTCCGCGCCGCTGGCCTCGGCGGCGTGGACGGTGAGCTCCTGCAGGAAGTCGACGAGGTCGAAGTCCGCCACGAGCGTGTCGGCGAGGTCGACGAACGCCTCGATGAGTCGCGCGGTCGTGATCATCCGGTTCCTCGTTCCCGTGGGACAACCCCACTCATTGTGCCGCTCCCGCGTCAGGATCCGCGGCTCGCACACCGCTCACGACGGCAGCGGCCAGGTCGTTGATGTCCACTCCGTCGGCGTACGCCATCGCCCGGAGCAGGACCAGCGCGTCGGCCAGGCTGATCCCCAGCCGCACCATCAACATGCCCTGTGCCTGGTAGACCACCGAGCGCAGCGGGACGGAAGTGCCCGGCGGGAGCGAGTCGGCGTCGTCGTCCACCGCCCCGAGGAGCAGGTCGCGCGCGGTCTCCGCCCACGCCACTCCTGCCCCCAGCTGCGTGATGCTCAGCTGGTGCCCTGCGCGGGTGTAGGCGGTGAGCACTCCCGACCGAGCCGCACCGAGCTGGAGCGGGAAGGCGTAGACCCCGCCGACGCCTCTGGCCCCGACCGCGGCCGCGAACTGCAGCCACCGCGTCTCGGCCGCACCCACGTCGGCGACCAGGACGGGCTGGGCCGTCCGGAACGCCTCGCCGCTGGGGCCCTCACCCAAGGAGAACTGCAGGTCCTCCAGGCGCCGTGCGTCGCCGTCGGAGGCCGCGAGGACCTCGAGCCCGGCCGCCCCGACCGTCGACACGCACGCGCCCAGCAGGTCCAGGTCGACCACCACACGTCGGCAAAGCCGATCCAGCGCGTCGATGCTCGAGGAGTCGGGGATGGCACAACGTACCGCGACCGGTCGCGCCTGCGCGCGACGCCCGGCCGGCCCGGCTCGGGAGACGTTGACACCACCCACCGGCCCCGCCACCCTGAGACGTCACGCGACCGCCGCATGGCGCGGGTCGCTGACGGCGCCAGGTGGGACGTCGACGTGTCGCTCGCCCTCTGCCTGGGCTGGCTGAAGCCTCGCGGCGTCCCCGTGCCCTGCCGGCTCCGCGACGAGCTCAGCAACCACGCCGCCCTCCTCGCGGCCGCCGACGGCTGAGCGCAGGGACGCTCGGGACCCGTCGCGCCACGTCCGAGTGCGTCGGTGCTCCGATGCCGCCGACCGCAGGCGGCTCGCAAACGCGATGAGAAGGTCAGGGACCTGGTGGAGCCGCCTGTCAGAATCGAGCCGACGACCTATTCATGCCGATGATCGGCTGCTGGTCACCCACGACACGCAGGGTCAGTGACTCGTCCGCCTGCACCATCTCCGCCATCGCTCGGAGGCGTCGCAGCCCACGAAGTCGGGGTCCCGGCCGCGCCGACTCAAGCGCGTTGTCCACGTCGGCGATCAGGTCGGCCATGGTCAGCCCGCCGAGCGTTGCGTCCCCGTGTGGATCGAGGCCTCCGATGGTGGGCAGAGTGGCCGACCCGATCAGTGCGTCGAAGTCGCAGGCCGCGTCGAAGGTCCCGCCGCCCGGGTCAGGCAGAGCCCGCACCAGTTCGCCGTCACGGCGATGGAGCATGACCCGGACTCCCATGCGGAGAATGGTGCCCAACGTCCGCTTAGCCGCCGCGCGGCCGGAGCCCGACCATGCCGAAGACAGGATTCAGCGGGACAGTGGCTCGACGGAGGCTCGACGTACTGCCCGGACGAAGAAAGGGTGCGCTCGGGTAAGTACGAGTTCGTCGGCTCGGGTCATGCGGACACCTACGTTGTTCACGAGCGCATTGGCGGCGCCGAGGACAACGCCGCCCGCTATCAACGTGAGGCCGGCGCCGGCCCACAGGCCGGCGTAGCCATGGCCGACGGTCGCAGCCATGACAACTGCGCCAGTTCCAGCCAGGCCGGCGGCCCAACAGAGACGGCGGTTCCTTCGCCAGCGGTCGTGGACCGCGTGGGCGAAAGGCAGGGTGACGTGGTAGCGACGTGACGTCATCGCCTGGGCGAAGAGGTAGCCGACGACCGTGAAGAGGAGGAGGACGCTGACCCACGTCGGTGTCGTTTGTCCGCGCAGGACAACGCGGTGCTTCGTAGCGACGCCGGTCTTGACGCATACGTCGACATCGACGACCACGGTGCTGCCAGCTCGTCCGAGGATCACGTCGGGCACGTGCCCAGGCTAGAGGCCGATCTGCCCTCTCGGGTCTCGTACTCAGGCGGCCCCGGCGAAGACCAGCTTGGGTCTCTCCCGCCCCTTCCGCGCCGCGACGACCGAGCTCCGCTCAACCCTGCCGACGTCGGCTCCGCCCGACCATGCCGAGCTGCGGGCTCCGCCCGAAGTGGCCTCCGTCAGAGGAACGGCCCGTCTAGGCCATGGCGCCGGCCGGGGTGCAGGTGCGAGCGTGGCCCCGCCTCACCCATCCCCCTCTAGAAGGACCTCTACATGAACTTGCTCCGTCGCCCTGGATCGCGCCTGGCCGCAGCTGGCATCGCGACAGGGACACTCCTCGCTGTCGTCGGTGGCGCCTACGCCACCTCTGGCGACAAGGACGCCGCGGTTGACGGCATGGTCAACGCCTGCGTCAACGTCGCGAACAAGCAGCTGCGGCTCGAGACGCCGCAGACCCCGTGCGTTACCACCGGCCCCCGTGGGCAGCGTGAGCGCGAGATCGCCTGGAACAAGAAGGGCGACACCGGCGCCGCAGGTGCGAACGGGGCGACTGGCGCCACAGGGCCCGCCGGACCCAAGGGAGACACCGGCGCCAAGGGCGCCGACGGAGCCAAGGGCGACACGGGCGCCACCGGGCCTGTCGGCCCCACCGGCGCGACCGGCGCAGCTGGCGCCGCCGGGCCCGCCGGGCCCGCCGGCCCCAAGGGAGACACCGGCAACACCGGACCGGCCGGCCCTGCTGGTCCGACCGGACAGACCGGAGCGACCGGACAGACCGGCCCGCAAGGACCGGCCGGCCCACAGGGACCCGCCGGTCCCGCTGGCTCCGGTGGCGGCGGCGCCACGCTCAAGGACGGCAACGGCACCACCCTCGGAACGATCGTCCAGGCCGACTCCCGCGGAGTCACCTTCTTGACCAGCGGCAACTACCTGGTCGACGTCGGCTGGGACGGCGTCATGTACCCCGCCCAGGCCTACTACACCGGCGCGAACTGCACCGGCAGCGCCTACCTCAACTCCGGCCAGGGCGCCAACGGCGACACCAACCTGCCGCTCTACGCCCGCACCGTGGTCTGGCTGGGCACCCCCCAGACGTTCGCCATCCCCAACACCACCAACGCATCAGGGTCCTTCGCCTCGACCCGGTTCACCTCGGCCACCATCGACAACCCCGACTGCGGGACCTCGACCGGCACCAAGGACGGTTGGGCGCTGAAGAACACCACCGTCGCAACGGTTGGTCTCCCCCGCCAACGCCAGCGACGGAACTTTCGCGACACCGCTCACCTTCTGAACCGTCTAGCGCTCGGGCGACCCCTGATTCCGGGGCGCCCGGGCGCCTGACCGGGCCAGGTCAGCAAGCACGGTCGGTGACCGCGTCCAGCCTTCCTCGCCATGACCACGGGGAGAGCGGTCCAGAACGTCGACGCTCGCTACGAGCTCACAGACCGGGACCGCGAGGTCCTCGAGTTCGAGCGGCACTGGTGGAAGTACAACGGCGCCAAAGAGTCTGCGATCCGCGAGAAGTTCGACAAGTCGAGCGTCTGCTGCTACCAGGTGCTCAACTGGCTGCTCGACCAGCCCGCAGCTCTGGAGGCCGACCCCCATCTCGTTCCAGGCTTCGCCGGCTTCGCCAAGCCCGGCAGGCGCAGCGTGCAGCCCGTGGTAGTTCGCGGCGCGCGGGAAACGACGGCTTCTGAGCCCCAGCCGTCACAGCGGTTGCTGTGGCCACAGGCGTACGCCGGTTCTTCTCCCGGTAGCCGACTCGACGTCCGAACCCTGGGTCCGTGAGGAAGGGTGCGCGGACGGGCACGAACAGCTCGATCGAGTGGACCGAGGTCACGTGGAACCCCGTCACCGGTTGTGACCGAGTCGCCGCTGGATGCGACAACTGCTACGCGTTGGCCCTCGCGAGGCGGTTGAAGGCAACGGGCGTCGCGAAGTACCAGAACGACGGCGACCCGCGCACCTCCGGGCCGGGCTTCGATGTGACCGTCCATCCTGGAGCGCTCGGCCAGCCCAAGAAATGGCGATCGCCCAGGGTGGTCTTCGTCAATTCAATGAGCGACCTCTTCCACGCCAGGGTGCCGCTCAGTTTCGTCCGCGACGTGTTTGACGTCATGGCGGAGACGCCGCAGCACACCTATCAGGTGCTCACCACCCCGACGAGCCCCTTAGGGAAAACGCCCAGGTCAAGCTGGATGAGTTCGTGGAGCCGCCTGTCGGAATCGAACCGACGACCTATTCATTACGAGTGAATCGCTCTACCGACTGAGCTAAGGCGGCACGTGCCCTCGCGGGCAACCCGCGGGAGTCTACGGAATCGGCGCCCGTGGCTGGAAATCCTGGTGGCAGACGAGAACGGGCCGTGCGACCGGGACACCAGGAGGGGTGTCGGGGTCACACGGCCCGGGCTCGGGACGCGTCGGCCAGACGCGTCTCGGTCGCCGCGTGCACTCAGGCGGCGACGGGCTCGCGGGTCCGCTCGGCGGAGACGATCTCGGTGGCCTTGCCGGTCAGCGCGGTCTGCGGGGCGCCGCACCAGCACTCGAAGGCGAGGACGATGCCCTGGTCGGTGTTGGCCATGCCGGTGATCATGCTCGGGAAGATGAGCTGGCGACGGTCACAGGCGCTGCAGTGGTGGTCGAACATGTCGGAGCCCTCCTCCGGGTCTCTCACGGGTGGTGTCCACACCAGTGTGACCGGCGGGTAAGCATAGGGGTAGCCTGACTTTCCGTTGCGAGCCCAAGGTTGTGCCTATGTTGTCACTGCACCAGCTGACCTGCTTCCTGAGCGTCTACGAGCACGGGTCGCTGACCCGGGCGGCCGAGGAGCTGGGCTACGCGCAGCCGTCGGTGTCGGAGCAGATCCGCGCGCTGGAGAAGACGCTGGGGGTGCAGCTGTTCCGGCGGGTCGGGCGCGGGGTGGTGCCGACGACGGTGGCGGACACGCTGCGGCCGCACGCGGAGCGGACGCTGCGGGCGGCGGAGGACACGCGGCGGGCGGCGCAGGCGGTCAAGGCGTTCGAGACCGGGACCATCCGCTTCGGGATGTTCGGCACCGCTCGGCTGTACGCCGGTGCGGCGCTCGTCGCCGACGTGCTCGAGCGCTACCCCGGGGTGCGGGTGGAGCTGGTGGGGCAGAACTCGAGCGAGGTGGCCGAGGAGCTGCGCCGGGGGCGGCTCGAGGCGGCGATGCTCGCGCTGCACTCGGTGGAGAGCGAGGGCATGCAGGTCACGCCGGTGGCGCGCGACGAGCTGGTCTACGTGAGCGCCGACCCGGCGCGACTGGAGAGCCCGGTGACGGCCAAACGGCTGTCCGAGGCCAGCTTGGTGATGCCTGAGACCACGTGGCGCGCGACGGACTCGATCCGGATCATGCTGCGCCAGCTGCTGCACGAGGCGGGCCGCAACCCGGCGAGCCGGATCGAGGTGGAGGACGTCGAGATCGCGGTCGAGCTGGTCGGGATGGGGCTGGCCGACACCGTCATCCCGCGCGGCGCGGCCGAGCAGCTGCTGCCGCGGCTGGCACCGCAGGCGGGGTTCGTGTCGCTGCGCCCGCGGCTGTTCGACATGTTCGCGATCGTGCACCGCCGCGGGGCGACCCTGTCCCCCGCGGCCCAGCTGATGATCCAGCTCGCCACCACCCGGATCCAGGCCATCGCCACGCCGCTCTGATCGCCCCGCGGGCCGCAATGTTCTAAAGTCAGTCGAGTCACTTGACTTACTCGGACAGGAGCCTCGCGTGACCCTCACAGCAGACCCCCGCACCCAGCGCCTCGCGGTGCAGCAGCTCGGCGGCCGGATCGGTGCCGTGGTCGACGGCGTCCACCTCGGCCCGGACCTCGACGCCGAGACCCTGGCCGAGGTGCGGGCCGCGATCCTGCGCCACAAGGTCGTGTTCTTCCGCGGCCAGCACCACCTCGACGACGCCGGCCAGACCGCGTTCGCCTCGCTGCTCGGCCCGCTCACGACCGCGCACCCGACGGTCAACACCGGCAGCGCGCACGTGCTGAGCCTGGCCGCGACCCAGGGCATGGCCGCCAACAGCTGGCACACCGACGTGACCTTCGTGGACCGCATCCCGGCCTTCAGCGTGCTGCGCGGCGTCACCATCCCGCCGTACGGCGGCACCACCAACTGGGCCAACACCGCCACGGCGTACGACGCGCTGCCGGACTCGCTCAAGGCGCTGGTCGACGGCCTCTGGGCCCGGCACACCAACGAGTTCGACTACGCCCGCGAGTCCGAGTCCTACGACGAGCGGGGCGAGCAGGACGCGCTGAACCGCGACGAGTTCCGCTCGACGTACTTCGAGACCGAGCACCCGGTCGTGCGCGTGCACCCCGAGACCGGCGAGCGGACGCTGCTGCTGGGCCACTTCGTCAAGCGCTTCGTGGGGCTCAACACCTCGGAGTCCTCGGCGATCTTCCAGCTGCTGCAGAACCGCGTGACCAAGCTCGAGAACACCGTGCGCTGGTCCTGGCAGGAGGGCGACGTCGCGGTCTGGGACAACCGCGCGACGCAGCACTACGCCGTGGCCGACTTCGACACCCACCGCCGCGAGGTGCGCCGGGTCACCGTCGCCGGCGACGTCCCGGTCGCGATCGACGGCCGGACCAGCCGGGTCGTCGGGGGCAGTTCGGACGGCTACGTCGACATCGACGCGCTGATCAGCTGACCCGCCCGCTCAGCACTGCAGCCCGTCCTGGGGCACCGTGCCGTCGACGAGGTAGTCCTCCACCGCGTCGGCGATGCACTGGTTGCCCGAGGAGTACGCCGTGTGGCCGTCGCCGTCGCGGCTGACCAGCACGGCCGACTGCAGCTGGGAGGCCAGGGCCTGCGCCTCGGAGAACGGCGTGGCGGGGTCGCGCGTGGTGCCGATGACGACGATCGGCGCGGCGCCGGCCCCGCGCAGCGGCCGCGGGGTCTCGGTGGAGCGGGCGGTGTACCCGGCGCAGGTGGTCAGGCCCCAGGCGTAGGTGCGGCCCCACGTGGGCGAGACGGCCTCGAGCTCGGGGACGTACTTCTCGACCTGGTCGAACGGGACCGACTCTGGCTTGTCCAGGCAGCTGATGGTCGGGAAGGCCTCGAGCAGGTTGCTCTTGTAGGTGCCGTCGACGTTGCGGTCGGCGTAGAGGTCGGCGAGCAGGGCGAGCACCGTGCCGTCCCCGTCGCCGATCGCGTCGTTGAAGCCGCGGTCGAGCAGCGACCACGCCTCCTCGCTGTAGAGCGCGGCGCCGATGCCGTAGTAGGCGAGCCCCTCGGTGAGCTTGCGGTCACCGAGCCGGGTGCCGAGCGGCTGCTGGTCGGTGTCGGCCAAGAACTGCTGCACCCGGGTCACGCCGGCGTCCACGGAGTCGCCGAGCGGGCAGTCGCCGCCGTCGACGCAGTGCTGGACGTAGGAGCGCAGCGCGGTCTCGAAGCCGCCGGCCTGGACCTTGGCCGACTCCACCAGCCCGAGGGTCGGGTCGACGGCACCGTCGAGGACGAGCCGGCCGACCTGCTGAGGGAAGAACTCGGCGTAGGTCGCGCCCAGCTCGGTGCCGTAGGAGGCGCCGAAGTAGGTCAGGTGGTTCTCCCCCAGCGCCGAGCGCAGCACGTCCATGTCGCGGGCGGCCTCGATGGTGGAGACGTGGGCGGCCAGGGCGCCGGAGTTCTTCTCGCAGCCGGCGCCGAACCCCTTCACCGACGCGGCGTACGCCAACTCCTCGGCCGGGGTGTCCGGGTCGGGGTCGCCGGCCAGGAAGGCGTCCATGTCGGCATCGGACAGGCAGTCGACCGGGTCGGACTGCCCGACGCCGCGCGGGTCCATGCCGACGATGTCGAAGTGCTCGCGCAGCGCGTCGCCCCACCCGCCGTCGCTGGCGTACGTCGTGGCGGGCGCACCCGGGCCACCGGGGTCGACGACCATCGAGCCGATCCGCTCGTCGGGCTTCTCCGCCGGCACCTTGAGCACGGCGAGGTCGAGCGTGCGGCCGCCGGGGTCCTGGTAGTCCAGGGGGACGGTGAGCGTCGCGCACTCGTCCTCCTCGCTGCCCGGGCAGAACGCCCAGTCCAGTGTCTGGCCGTAGAACGCCGAGAGGTCGGGCGCCGGCGGCTCGCTGGAACCGTCCTCGGGCGCCGGGGTGGGCGCGAGGGTCGCGCGGCCGGGCTCGGCCGAGCCGTCGTCGCGCAGGGTCACCGCGACGGCGAACACGGTGCCGAGGACCAGGGCCAGGACGACGAGGGCACCGATCAGGCGGGTGGCCTTCACCGGGCCGTCACCGGGCCCTCACCGGGCCACCCGGTCGCCCACGCGGAGCGCGACCATCATCGACTCCAGGGCGAGGGCCACCGGGACATTGAACTCCAGCATCTGCTCGCGTGCGGCGAAGATGGCGGCAATGCGCTGGAGGTTCTGCTCGGGCGTGGAGACCCGGGCCAGCTCCTCGACGTCGCCGCGGATCTCCTCGTTGACCAGGACGCCGGGCGCGCGGGTGCCGATCGCGATGGCGTCGCGGTAGACCGAGACCAGGTCCATCAGCCCCCGGTCCACCATGTCGAGGTGGCGCCGCTTGGCCCGGGTGCGCTGACCCTTCTCGAGGGCGCTCAGCGCCGGGGCGTACTCCCGTGGGCGGCGCCCGCGCTCGACCACGCCGTACGCCGTGTCGAGGTCGGTCTTCTCCCGCGCGTCGAGCTCGCTGGTGACCTGGTCGGCCTCCTCCTTGGTGACCTCGGCCAGGTTGGCGGCCGCGGTCATGCAGGCGCCGAGGCTGAGCAGCTTGGCGGGGTAGGAGACGACCTCGCGGCGCCGGTTGCGGGTCGCCTCGTCGCGGGCCAGCGCCCGGGCCCGGCCGATGTGGCCCTGGCTGGCGCGGGCGGCGTACGCCGCGAGGGACTCGGCCACGCCGTCGGTGCGGACCAGGAACGCCGCGACGTCCTCGGTGGTCGGCGTGGCGAGGGTGACCAGCCGGCACCGTGAGCGGATGGTGGGCAGCACGTCCTCGACCGTCGGCGCGCACAGCATCCACACCGTGCGGTCCGTGGGCTCCTCGATGGCCTTGAGCAGCGCGTTGCAGGCCTGGTCGGTGAGCCGGTCGGCGTCCTCGACGATGAGCACCTGCCAACGCCGGCCGACCGGCGCCAGGGCCGAGCGGCGGACCAGCTCGCGGACCTCGTCGACGCCGATGGACAGCTTCTCGGTGCGGACCATGGTCACGTCGGCGTGCGAGCCGGCCAGCACCGTGTGGCACTCGTGGCAGACCCCGCAGCCTGCGTCGGGGCCCGGGCCGAGGTCGCACTCGAGCGCCGCGGCCAGCGCCACCGCGGCGTTGGACCGGCCGCTGCCGGGCGGACCGGTGAACAGCCAGGCGTGGCTCATGCCGTGCCCGGACGCGGCCGCGCGCAGCGCCTCGATGACCCGGTGCTGGCCGACCAGGTCGTCCCACACCTGTCCTGAGGAGGGCGTGCTGCGCCCGTCTCGAAGGGCCGTCACAGCAGCGCCTCCACCCGGGCGCGGACCTCGGCGGCCAGGTCGTCGACCGGCCGGGCGGCGTCGAGGACGAGGTAGTGCTCGGGGTCCGCGGCGGCCAGGTCGAGGAACAGCTGCCGCACCCGGACGAAGAACTCGAGCGGCTCGCCCTCGATCCGGTCGCGACCCTCGAAGCGCGCGTGGCCGATCGCCGGGTCTAGGTCGAGCAGCACGGTCAGGTGCGGCCGCAGCCCGTGCGTGGCCCACCGCGCCACGTGCTCGACCTCGGCCACCGCCAATGCGCGGCCCGCACCCTGGTAGGCCAGCGTGGAGTCGACGTAGCGGTCCATCACCACCACGTCGCCGCGCTCGAGGGCCGGCGCCACCACGGTGTCGACGTGCTCGGCCTTGTCCGCGGCGTAGAGCAGGGCCTCGGTCCGCGGCGACAGCGAGCCGGTCTCCGGGCTCAGCACGATCCGCCGCAGCTCCTGGCCGACCGGGGTGTCGCCCGGCTCGAAGGTCAGCAGCACCCGACGCCCCTGCACCTCCAGCCACTGCGCCAGCAACCGGGCCTGGGTCGACTTGCCGCCGCCCTCGCCGCCCTCGAAGCAGACGAAGACGCCGGTGGCGGCGTACGTCGCGGGCAGGCTCACGCGCCGAACCTACGGGGCGCTGCCGACAGGGCCAACCTGGGTAGCGTCAGCACGTGCTCACCCGTTCCGACAGCATCCGGCTCGGCGGTGGCGCGGCCCTGGTCGCGGCGGCCGGGCTCGCCCACTACGCCGGCTGGAACAGCGTGGTCGCCTTCGTCGTCGCCGCTGGCGCGATCGCCCTGCTCGCCACCCTGGTCGGGCTCTCGGTGGAACAGCTGGGCGACTCCTTCGGCGCCGGCGCGACCGGGGTGCTGCAGTCCGCGCTCGGCAACCTGCCCGAGCTGTTCATCTGCATCTTCAGCCTCCGCGCCGGCCTCGACGACGTGGTCCGCGCCGCCCTGGTCGGCTCGATCCTGGCCAACCTGCTGCTGGTCCTCGGCCTGGCCTTCGTCGTCGGCGGGCTGCGCCACGGCACCCAGCAGCTCGGCTCGGAGCGGGCCCGCACCATCGTCGTCCTGATGCTGCTCTCGGTCGCCGCCTGGACCATCCCCTCGCTGGCGCACTTCGTGCACACGCCGGCCGCCGACCACGAGCGGGCCTTCTCGCTCATCGTCTCCGTCGTGCTGCTGGCCCTGTTCGCGCTCTCCCTGCCGTTCTCCCTGCGCCGCGACTCCGGCACGGAGTCGGCCGGCCCCCAGCACGAGCCGCCCCGCTGGCCGGTCTGGCTGGCGATCGGGATCCTCGGCGTCTCCGGAGCGGCCGCCGCGTTCGTCTCCGACTGGTTCGTCGTCGCGCTGGAGCCGACCATGGACTCCGTCGGCATTTCCCAG
This sequence comes from Nocardioides anomalus, assembly GCF_011046535.1. Taxonomy (NCBI): domain Bacteria; kingdom Bacillati; phylum Actinomycetota; class Actinomycetes; order Propionibacteriales; family Nocardioidaceae; genus Nocardioides; species Nocardioides anomalus. The sequence continues at coordinate 4,157,266 of NZ_CP049257.1, forward strand.
GCCTTCGCCGGGCTGGTCGTCGTGGCCATCGCCGGCAACGCCGTGGAGAACGTCGTCGGCGTCCAGCTCGCGGCCTCCGGCAACAGCGAGTACGCCTTCTCCATCGTGCTCAACAGCCCGATCCAGATCGCGCTCGTCCTGGCCCCGGTCCTGGTCATCGTCTCGCAGGTCTTCGGCCTCGCGGCGTTCACGCTGGTGCTCAGCCCGATGCTCGTCGTGAGCCTGCTGCTCGCCGTCGTGCTGGCCGCGTTCATCGCCTTCGACGGCGAGTCGACGTGGCTGGAGGGTGCGAGCCTGATCGCGCTCTACGGGATCATCGCCGCGTCGTTCTGGTGGGGCTGACCAGCCTCAGCCGCGCAGCTTGGCGTTGACCGCCGCGGGCGCGAACTCGTGGTCCACCACCAGCCGGGCCAGCCCGACCACGGCGGCGTCCTCGCCCAGCGTCCCGAGCCGCAGGTCGAGGTGGCGGGTGGCCCGGGGCAGGGCCAGCCGGTACAGCGTCTCGCGGATGCCGGCGACCAGCGGCGCGGAGGCCAGGCCGCCGCCGATGAGCACCACCTCGGGGTTGAGCAGGCACACGACGGTGGCCATCACCTCGCCGATGCGGCGACCGGCCTGCTGGGTCAGCCGCGCGGCGTCGGCGTTGCCGGCCCGCAGCAGCTCGCGGACCTCGCGGGCCGAGGCGGCCGGGATGCCGAGGGCGGTGAGCTCGGCGGCCACGGCCCGGCCGCTGGCCACCGCGGCCAGGCAGCCCTGCATGCCGCACTGGCACCGGGCCTCGGAGCGCGGGGAGACGCGGACGTGGCCGATGTCGCCGGCGCCGCCGTCGGCGCCGGTGTAGGAGTGCCCGTCGATGACGATCCCGGTGCCGATGCCGGTGGAGACCTTGACCAGCACCAGGGACCGGGTGTCGCTGCCCCCGGCGGCGTACTCGCCGAGCGCGGCGGCGTCCGCGTCGTTCGCGGTCAGCACGGGTACGCCGGGCAGCGTGGCCTGGAGGTGCTCGGCCACCGGGTAGGCGTCCCAGCCCGGCAGGATCGGCGGCTGGCTCGGCCGGCCCGACTCGGGGTCGACGGGCCCGGGCAGGCTCAACCCGGCCCCGCACAGGTCCTCGGGTGTGAGGTCGTGCTTGCGCAGCAGGGTGTCCATCGCGGTGGCGATCCGGTCCAGGACCTCCGAAGGCCCGCGCTCCACCGGCACGTCGAGCTCGGTCTCCGCGAGCACCCGGCCGTGCAGGTCGGTCACCGCGATCCGGGTGTGGGTGGTGTCCACGGCGGCGGCCAGCACCCAGGACTGCGCGGAGTTGAAGACCAGGCTGCGCCGGCGCCGTCCGCCGGTGGCCTCGCCGGTCTGGCCCTCGACGATCATCCCGGCAGCGAGCAGGGAGTCGAGGCGCTGCGCGACGGTCATCCGCGACAGGCCGGTCTGCTCGAGCACGTCACCTCGTGTGGTGGCGCGGCCGTGGCGGATCAGGTCGAGGATGTCGCCGGGGCCGGTGGGCACGGGGTGATGGTAGTCGTCTGTGTAACGACTGGACACCAATTGCTTGACAGGTGTGTGACATAGGTCCAGTGTCTGGACAAAAGTCTGCGCTCTTCTCCCGGAGGCCCCATGTCCATCCACCGCACTCGTCGCGCGCGGGCCGCTGCCCTCCTCGCGACCGCCGCCACGGTGGCGGCCACCCTCGCCGCCTGCGGCGGCTCCGACGACAGCGACGGCGGTGGTGGCGGCGGAGACGCCAAGAGCATCGACGTCTGGATCGAGGAGGACCTCCCCGACCGCGTCGCCGCGACCCAGGCGATCGTCGACCAGTTCACCAAGGAGACCGGGATCGAGGTCAAGCTCACCGCGGTGGCCGAGGACCAGTTCAACCAGATCCTCACCTCCAACGCGGCGGCCGGAGACCTGCCCGACGTGATGGGCGGGATCCCGCTCGGCCAGATCCGCACCCTGTCGTCCAACGAGCTGCTGGACACCGACGCGGTGGCCGACGTGCTCGACGACCTCGGGACCGACACCTTCAGCGAGAGCGCGCTCGACCTCACCGCCGACGGCGACACCGCGCTGGCCGTGCCGAGCGAGTCGTGGGTGCAGCTCCTGCTCTACCGCAAGGACCTCTTCGACCAGGCCGGGCTGGCCGCGCCGCAGACCTACGACGACGTGCTGGCCGCGGCGAAAGCCCTCGACAGCGGCGACGTCGCCGGCTTCGTGGGCGCCAACGTGGCCGGTGACGCCTTCACCGAGCAGACCTTCGAGGAGATCGGCCTCGGCAACGGCTGCCAGCTCGTCGACGACAGCGGTGACGTGACCTTCGACAGCGACGAGTGCGTCGAGGCCATGGACTTCTACGGCCAGCTCCAGACCGACTACTCGGTCACCGGCGCCCAGGACGTGGACACCACCCGCGCGTCGTACTTCGCCGGTCAGGCCGCGATGCTCATCTGGTCGAGCTTCATCCTCGACGAGCTGGCCGGACTGCGCAACGACGCCCTGCCGACCTGTGCGGAGTGCGCGGACGACCCGAGCTACCTGGCCAAGAACAGCGGCGTGGTCACCTCGATCCAGGGCCCGTCGGGCGACGAGCCGGCGACGTTCGGCGAGATCACCTCGTGGACCATCCCGGCCGAGGCGTCGTCCGACCCGGCCAAGAAGTTCGTCGAGTACATGATGACCGACGGCTACGAGCCCTGGATCGCCATCGCCCCCGAGGGCAAGATCCCGGTCCGCTCCGGACCCGACGCCGGCTCCACGGAGTACGCCGACGCGTGGGCCGGCATGGACGTCGGCGTGGACACCAAGGCGCCGCTGTCGCAGTTCTACGGCCCCGAGGTCATCGACGCGCTCACCTCGGGCACCGACTCGCTCAGCCGCTGGGCCATCCCGCAGGGCCAGGGCGACCTGCTCGGCGCGATCCAGGGCGAGCAGCCGGTGGCCAACGCGGTCAACGAGGTCGCCAACGGCACCTCGGCCGAGGACGCGGTCAAGGAGGCCGCCGACGCGATCAAGTCCGCAGCGGACTCCCTGTGACCATCAGCGGACCCACCGCACCGGCCGGCGCCACGGTCGCGGCCCCCGACCCCGGGGACCACGGCCGGCGGAGCCGGCGGGTGCGGTCCGCCCGAGCGCTGCAGGACCGGCGCACGGGCTACCTGCTCATCTCCCCCACGGCGGTCATCGTCTTCACGATGGTGCTCCTGCCCATCCTGTGGACGGTCTCGCTGGCCTTCCAGGACGTGCGGCTGCTCAACCTGCGCCGTACGGGCGTCATCGGCGACTACAGCCTCGACAACTTCGACAAGGTCCTCACCTCGCCGGGGTTCGTGGACGCGCTCATCACCACGCTCGTCTACTCGGTGGGCGGCACCGCCTGCGCGATCGGGCTCGGGCTGCTCACCGCGCTGGCCCTGCGCAAGCCGTTCCGGGGCCGCGGACTGGTGCGCGCCTGCATGCTCGTGCCGTACGTCGCCCCGGTGGTCGCGGCGGCGTTCGTGTGGTCGACGATGCTCAACCCGCAGTTCGGGGTGGTCAACCACTACGGGACCACGCTGCTGGGCTGGGACCAGCCGATCGCGTTCCTCAGCTCGGGCAAGCCGGTGACGGTCTTCGGCCTGGACCTGCACGTGAGCCAGTCCCTGCTCACCGTGGTGCTCTTCGAGGGCTGGCGCTCGTTCCCGTTCGCCTTCCTCTTCCTCACCGCGCGGCTGCAGGCCATCCCGGACTCGCTGGAGGAGGCGGCCACCGTGGACGGTGCGACGCCCACGCAGAAGTTCTTCCACATCGTGCTGCCCCAGCTGCTGCCCACCATCGCGGTGCTGACGGTCCTGCGCTTCATCTGGACCTTCAACAACTTCGACGACATCTACCTGCTCACCGGCGGCGGCTCGGGCACGCAGGTCGTCGCGGTGCGGGTCTACGACTACCTCATCAACCGCGGCGACATCGGCGCCGCGGCCGCCCAGGCGCTCGTGCTGGCCGCGATCCTGGCGGTGCTGGTGACGGTCTACCTCAAGCTGTTCGGCCGGTCGGAGGAGGTGGCGTGAGCACCGTGTCGCGCGACGCCGTCGAGCGGCGGGTGCTGGGCGTGCTGCGCCCGCTGTTCATCGCCTTCCTGCTGCTCATCACCCTGTTCCCCTTCTACTACATGGTGGTGCTGTCCTTCCGCCCCCTGCAGTCGCTGCTGCAGGAGCCGGGCCAGCTGTGGATCAGCCCCAGCGAGTTCAACATCGACACCTACAAGGACGTGCTGCGCTCCACCGACGACGGCGGTCAGGGCTTCCTCAACTTCATGAAGAACAGCTTCCTGGTGGCCATCGGCACCGTGGTGCTGAGCCTGCTGGTCGCGGTGCCCGGGGCGTACGCCGTGAGCCGGCTGGAGTTCTTCGGCCGCCGCCAGATCAGCGCGGTCTTCCTAGGCGTCTACTTCTTCCCGGCGATCCTGCTGGCCATCCCGCTGTTCGTGTTCTTCACTCGCATCGAGCAGCGAGGGACGCTGACCGGCCTGCTGATCGTGTACGTCGCCCAGGTGGCCGCAGTGTCGATCTACATGCTGCGCAACTACTTCGACACCATCCCGGCCAGCCTGGAGGAGGCGGCCGCGATCGACGGGTGCAGCCGCCTGCAGGCGATGTGGCACGTGAGCCTGCCGCTGGCCCTGCCGGCCATCGCGTCCAACGCGCTGTTCGTCTTCATGATCGCGTGGAACGAGTTCCTCTTCGCCCTGCTCTTCCTGCTCGAGAAGCGCCAGAACTGGACGGTCTCCCTCGGGCTGTCCCAGCTGGCGGGGAGCATCGAGGTGCCGACCACCGTGCTGATGGCCGGCTCGGTCATCCTCACCGTCCCGATCATCGTCCTGTTCTTCCTCAGCGAGCGCTGGCTGGCCGGCGGCCTCACCGCCGGCGCCGAGAAGGGGTGAGTGTGCCCAACGTCGACCCGAGCGTCGTCTCCTTCACCGGTCCCGGTGAGGTCGGGCTGGTCCCGGCCGAGCCCGCGCCGCTCGTGCCGGGCTCGGTGCGGGTCCGGACGTGGTACTCCGGGATCTCCGCCGGCACCGAGCTCACGGCGTACCGCGGCTCCAACCCGTACCTCACGCGCACCTGGGACGTCGAGCGCCGGCTCTTCGTCGACGGCGCGCCGACGTTCTCCTACCCGGTCGAGGGCTGGGGCTACTCCGAGGTGGGCGAGGTCGTGGAGGTCGCCGACGGCGTCGACGCGCCCGCGGTCGGCGAGGTCGTGCACGGCATCTGGGGCCACCGCAGCGAGGCCGTCGTCCCGGCCGAGGCGGTGCGCTGGCGCACCTGGACCGGGCAGGATGCACTGTCCGGCACCTTCGCGCGCGTCGGCTCCATCGCCCTCAACGCCGTGCTGGCCGGCGAGGTCCGCCTCGGCGACCGGGTCGCGGTGTTCGGCCAGGGCGTGATCGGGCTGCTGGCCACCCGGCTGGCCACGCTGGCCGGCGCCGACGTGGTGGCCGTGGACACCGTGGCCCGGCGGCTGGACGCGGCCCGCGCGATGGGCGCGGTCGAGGTCTTCGCGGCCCCGGACGCCGGCGCGCTCATCCGCGACTGGTCGGGCGGCGGCGTGGACGTGGCCATCGAGCTCAGCGGCAGCGACCGGGCCCTGCACGAGGCGACCCGGTCGGTGGTCGTCGACGGCACCGTCGTGGCCTCCGGCTTCTACCAGGGTGGCGCCGCGCACCTGCGGCTCGGCGAGGAGTTCCACCACAACCGGGTGCGCATCGTGGCCAGCCAGATCTCCGGCACGCCGGTCGCGCTCGGACCGCGCTGGGACCAGCCGCGGCTGGTGCGCACGTTCATGGAGCAGGTCCGGCGCGGACACGTCGACGCCGCCTCCCTGGTGACCGACGTGGTCGCGGCCGAGGACGTCGCCGCGGTCTTCGCCCGGCTCGACGCCGGCGACCCCGAGATCCTGCAGGCCGTGCTGCGCTTCCCGGCGGCGCCGGTGGACGCATGAGGCTCGAGACCGGGCCGCGCTTCCCCGAGGACCGGGGCGGCGTGGCCGTCCTCGGCGCCGGCACCATCGCCCGGACCGCGCACCTGCCGGCCTACGACCAGTACGGCGTGGGCGTGGTGGGCGTCTGGAGCCGCACGCCCGCCACCACGGAGGGGCTCGGCCGCCGGGTCTACGCCAGCGCCGAGGAGCTGCTCGCCGACCCCGAGGTGCGCTTCGTCGACCTCGCGACCGGGCCGGAGGGCCGCCTGGAGTGGATCGAGAAGGCGGTCGAGGCCGGCAAGCACGTGCTGGCCCAGAAGCCGCTCACCCTCGCGCGCGCCGACCTGGACCGGCTGCCCGCCGTGCTGGCCCGGGCCGAGGCGGCCGGCGTGCGGGTCGCGGTCAACCACAACGGCCGGTGGGCGCCGCCCTGGCGGGCCACGACGCTGCTGCTGCGCGACGGCGCGGTCGGCGAGGTCACCGGGGTCACCCACCTGCACGACAAGCCGCTCCCGCCGCTGGCCGGGACCCCGTTCGACGACGTCCCGCACATGCTGCTCACCGATTACCTCCTGCACTGGGTGGACATCACCCGCACCTGGCTGGCCGACGGCGGCGCCGGGCCGGTCACCTGGGTGCAGGCCTTCGACTCCCGGGTCCCGGGCCAGCCCGGCGAGGCCCGCAACCCCTGGTCGGCCACCCTGTCGCTGGGCACCGGCGCGGGCGCCACCGCGACGCTGCGCATCACCGGCAGCAACGTGGCCAGCGAGCCGGGCTGCCCGTTCTGGGTGCACGGCACGACCGGGACCATCCGGGGCAGCGTGCTGCTGGACTCCGACCGGGTCGAGGTCGACGACGGGACCACGCGGACCGGCGTACCCCTGACCGGGGCGTGGTTCGTGGACGGCTTCGCGGCGGCCATGGGCGAGCTCATGTGCGCGGTGGCCGAGGACCGCGAGCCCGAGAACTCCGCCACCGACGCCGCCCGCTCGGTCGCGCTGGTGCTGGCCGCCCGCGACTCCGCGGACGCCGGCGGCGCGCTGGTGCGGGTCGACGCATGACCGAGGTCGTCGACGAGGTCCGGGTCGACGTGTCCACCGCCCGGGTGTACGCCGAGGGCTGGCAGTCCTGGAGCCCCGCCGGCTGGCACCCGGTGACCGCGGACGGGCCGCGGCCCGAGCAGGAGTGGCAGCACCTGATGCGCTTCCGGCCCGGCACGCCGGTCGCCGAGCGCGGCCTGCAGGGCGAGGGACTGCTGGTCCTCGACCCCGGCGACGGTGCGCCGGTCCGGCGCTACGCCACCTCCGACCTCACCGGCGTGCCGACCCTGCACGCGACGCTCGATGGGACGAGCGTCGTGGTCCGCTCCTCCGGGCCGGTCGACGTCAGTGAGCACGAGACCGGGCCGGCCGCGCTCGCGGCGTACGGCGACCAGCTCGCCGTGCCCCTCGCTGCGCCGCCCACCGTGTGGTGCTCGTGGTACCGCTTCTTCGAGGAGGTCACCGCCGACGACGTGCTCGAGGCGCTGCGCTCCTTCGACCCGCACGACCTGACCGTCGACCTGGTCCTGGTCGACGACGGCTGGAGCCCCGGGCTCGGCGAGGGCCTGCGCCCGGCCGAGCGCTTCGGCTCGCTGGAGCGGGTCGTCGACGAGGTGCGCGGCTCGGGCCGACGGGCCGGGCTGTGGCTGGCACCGTTCCTGGTCGGCGCCGAGACCACGCTGGCCCGCGAGCACCCCGACTGGCTCACCGGCCCGGCCGGCTACAACTGGCGCCAGGACCTCGTCGGCCTGGACCTCACCCACCCGGCCGTCCGCGACCTGCTGGCCGACCACGTGCGGCGGCTGGTGGGGCTCGGCGTGGACTACCTCAAGCTCGACTTCCTGTACGCCGGCGCGCTGGCCGGGGAGGCGGCGTACCGCTCCGGGCTGGAGCTGATCCGGGAGGCCGCCGGGCCCGACGTGCTGCTGGTCGGCTGCGGCGCCCCGCTGCTGCCGAGCGTCGGGCTGGTCGACGTCATGCGGGTCTCGCCGGACACCTTCCACGAGGGCGGCGAGGACGGCTCGACCGGGCTGCGCGGCCTGCCGCCGCTGGAGGCGCGGGACTGGCAGCAGGGCCGGCTGTGGGTCAACGACCCCGACTGCGTGGTGGCCCGGCCGTCCTACGCCCTGCGCGAGGAGTGGGCCGAGGCCGCGGCCCGGCTCGGCGGCCTCCGGTCCTTCTCCGACCGGGTCAGCGAGCTGGACGCCTGGGGGCTGGACGCCGTGCGCGCGCTGCTCGCCCGCGGCGGCAGCGCGGAGCCGCTCACGTGAGCGCGGGCGGCACCACGCTCGCGGACCGGATCGCGCCGCTGGTCGCCCGGCTCTACCCCGACCGGGACGAGGAGGTCGCCGGGGCGCTGCTCGCGCTGGCCGAGCGGCACGCGGCCGAGCTGGCCGGTCGCACGGTGCCTCCGCCGACCGAGCGCACCGCCTGTCTCATCACCTACGGCGACGGGCTGCGCCGGCGCGGCGAGGCGCCGCTGCACACGCTGGCCGGCTTCCTCGACGACCACGTCGGCGACGTGGTCAGCGACGTGCACCTGCTGCCGATGTTCCCGTGGACCTCCGACGACGGCTTCGCGGTCGTCGACCACCGGCAGGTCAACCCCGCGCTGGGCACCTGGTCCGATGTCGGCGACCTGGCCCGCCGGCACAGCGTGATGTTCGACTTCGTGGCCAACCACACCTCCAGCCGCAGCCCGTGGTTCCTGGGCTGGCTGGCCCGCGACCCGGCGTACGACGGGTTCTACGTCGAGCGCGAGGCGGGGTTCGACACCAGCCACGTGGTGCGGCCACGGACCAGCCCGCTGTTCCACCCGTTCCCGCGCCCGGACGGCAGCACGGTCGAGGTGTGGACGACGTTCGGCGAGGACCAGGTCGACGTCGACGTGCGCCACCCCGGCACGCTGCTGGAGCTCACCGACGTGCTGCTCGGCTACCTCGGCCACGGCGCCTCGGCCATCCGCCTGGACGCGATCGGGTTCCTGTGGAAGCAGTCCGGGACCACCTGCCTGCACCTGCCGCAGACGCACGCGGTCATCAAGCTGTGGCGGGCCCTGGTCGACCACGTCGCGCCCGGCGCACGGTTGCTGACCGAGACCAACGTCCCGCACGAGGAGAACGTCTCCTACTTCGGCGACGGCCATGACGAGGCCCACCTCGTCTACCAGTTCGCGCTGCCGCCGCTGGTCCTGCACTCGTTCGTCTCCGGCTCGACCGAGCGGCTCAGCGGCTGGGCCGAGGGCATCGGCCCGGTGAGCGACACCGCGACCTGGTTCAACTTCCTGGCCAGCCACGACGGCATCGGGCTGCGCGCCACCGAGGGCATCCTCGACGACACCGAGCGGGCCGACCTGGTCGAGCGGACGGAGTCGCACGGGGGTGCGGTCTCCTGGGCCGCGCGGCCGGACGGGTCGCGGTCGGTCTACGAGCTCAACCTCAGCTACCTCGACGCGCTGTGCACGGTCGAGGAGGCCCGCGACCCCGCGGTCGTCGTGGCCAAGACCCTGGCCGCGCACAGCGTGCTGCTGGCCTTCCTGGGGGTGCCCGCGGTCTACCTGCACTCCCTCGTCGGCTCGCCGCCCGACCTCGAGGGCATGGTCACCAGCCGGATCAACCGGCGCATCAACCGGGCCGTGCTCGACGCCGACCGGCTGGTCCCCGAGCTGGCCACCGACCCGCGCCGGCACGGGGTGTTCACCGGGCTGCGGCACCTGCTCGACGTACGCCGGCAGCACGCGGCGTTCTCGCCGTTCGGCACCCAGCGGGTCGAGCGCCTCGACGACCGCGTGGTGGCGCTGCGCCGCGCCGACCTGCTGTGCGTCACCAACGTCACCGGGGACACCGTCGAGCTGCCCGTGCGCGGCGTCGACGTGGTCACCGGGACGGTCGTCGACCCGCTGGTCCTCGGCCCGTGGGGCTACGCCTGGGTGCGGGAGTAGCGTCCGGCGCGTGACGGACCGCCGGCGGGCGAGGCGGTCGGCCGTTGTCCTCGCCGCGCTCGTCCTGGTGGCCGCGGGGACCGTCGCCTGGGTCCTGCTCCGCGGCGGCCCGGAGCACCGACTGACCCGGCCGGCGGACCTGGACGCCGTCACCTCGGCCATCGCCGACGCGGTGCCGGACGCCCAGGCCGACGCCGACGTGCCGGGCGTCGCCGTCGCCGTGGTCGAGGACGGCCGGGTCGTCTGGCAGCGGGGCTTCGGCGTGCCCGAGGACACGGTCTTCCAGGCCGGGTCGATCTCGAAGCCGGTCGCCGCGGCGGCCGTGCTGGCCCTGGTCGACGCGGGCCGGCTCGACCTGGACACGCCGGTCTCGGCGTACCTCCGCTCCTGGCGACTGCCCGCCGACTCCCCCGACCCCGACGGCGTCACGCTGCGCACCCTGCTCTCGCACACCGCCGGCATCGACACGGCGGGCTACCAGGGCCTCGACCGCGGCACGCCGCTGCCGACGACCGCGCAGTCGCTGGCCGACGTGCACCAGACCGAGGACGCCGGGCACTACCGCTACTCCGGCGGCGGCTACACGATCGCGCAGCAGGTGGTCGAGGACGTGACCGGTGAGTCCTTCGCCACCGTCGTGCAGCGCGAGGTCCTGGACCCGCTGGGCATGGCGTCCAGCGGCTACGCGTGCACCACAGCGACCAAGGGCCACGGCTACGCGTACGCCGAGGCGGCGGCCGCCGGCCTGTGCTCGAGCGCCGCGGACCTCGGGCGCTTCGCGGCCTGGCTGGACTCCGACGACCCGCGCGCCGAGGCCATGCGGACGCCACAGGCCGCGACGGGCGGGGACTACGGGCTCGGCCTCGAGCTCGACCAGCTCCCGACGGTGCGCCACGAGGGCGTCAACCGGGGCTACCACGCCGAGCTGCTGGCCGACCCCGGGAAGGCCGTGGGCCTGGTCGTGCTCACCGACGGCGACCGCGGCGGCGACGTCGTGGACGCGGTCCTCGACGCCTGGCACTCAGCGGACTGAGCTCACACGCCCTCGACGATGCGGATGTCGCGGACCGCGCCGTCGCCCAGGGCGGCCAGCGCCTCCTGGTAGGCCGGGCTGTCGTGCGCCGCGGTGGCGGCCGCCACCGAGTCGAACTCGATGAGGACGGTGCGGGTGGTCTGGCCGGCCTCGTAGGTCTGCTCCGGCAGTCCGCGGGCCAGGAAGCGCCCACCCGCCGCCTGGATGGCCGGACCCGCCAGGGCGGCGTACGCCGCCAGCTTGGCGTCGTCGGTGACCTCGTCGTACTCCGCGATCCAGTAGGCGCTCACGCCTTCTTCGCCACCTTCTTGGTCGTCTTCTTGGCCGTCTTCTTGGCCGAGGTCTTCTTGGCGGCCGCCTTCTTGGCCGGCGCCTTCTTCGTGCCCTTCTTGGCCGCCTTCTTGGCCGGCCCGCGTTCGCGGCGCTCGGCCAGCAGCTCGGCGGCCCGCTCGAGGGTGATGGCCTCGACCGTGTCGTCCTTGCGCAGGGTCGCGTTGTACTCGCCGTCGGTGACGTACTCGCCGAAGCGACCGGACTTCACCACGACGGGCTGGCCCGAGACCGGGTCGTTGCCGAGCTCCTTGAGCGGCGGGGCGGCGGCGGCCCGGCCGCGCTGCTTGGGCTGGGCGTAGATCTTGAGCGCCTCGTCGAGCCCGATGGTGAGCAGCTGGTCCTCGGAGGTCAGCGACCGGGAGTCGGTGCCCTTCTTGAGGTAGGGCCCGTAGCGGCCGTTCTGCGCGGTGATCTCCTCGCCGGACTCCGGGTCCTCACCGACCACGCGCGGCAGGGAGAGCAGCTTGACGGCGTCCTCGAGGGTGACCGTGTCCAGCGACATCGACTTGAACAGCGAGCCGGTGCGCGGCTTGGCGTTCTTGGGCGAGTCCTCAGGTAGCAGCTCGGTCACGTAGGGCCCGTAGCGGCCGTTCTTGGCCACCACCTCGAGACCGGTGTCCGGGTGCACGCCGAGCTGGATCTCCTCGCCGGCGGGGTTGGCGAACAGCTCCTTGGCCTTCTCGAGCGTCAGCTCGTCGGGCGGGAGGTCGTCGGGGACGTTGGCCCGCTTGCCGATCGGGTTGCCCTCGTCGTCCGGGCCCTCGAGGTAGGGCCCGTAGCGACCCACGCGCAGGTGGATGTCCGAGTCCGGACCGCCGATGGGGAAGGTCGCCAGCTCGCGCGCGTCGATGTCGCCCAGCTCGTCGACGAGCTTCTTGAGGCCCTCGACGTCGCCGGAGCCGAAGTAGAACTCCGCGAGCTCGCTCTGCCGGTCCTTCTGGCCGTTGGCGATCTCGTCGAGCACGTCCTCCATGCGGGCGGTGAACTCGTAGGAGATCTGCCGCGGGAAGTGCTCCTCGAGCAGCCGGATCGTCGAGAACGCGATCCACGCGGGCACCAGCGCGGTGCCCTTCTTGTAGACGTAGCCGCGGTTGATGATCGTGCCGATGATCGAGGCGTACGTCGAGGGCCGGCCGATCTCGCGGTCCTCGAGCTCCTTGATCAGGGTGGCCTCGGTGTAGCGGGCCGGCGGCTTGGTCTCGTGGCCCAGCGCGTTGAGGGCCGCGGCGCTGACCCCGTCGCCCTCGGCCAGCTCGGGCAGCGGGACCTGGTCGTCGTCGGAGCGCTTGCCGCCCTCGGTGCCCTCGACGTAGGCCTTGAGGAAGCCGTGGAAGGTGATGACGCGACCGGAGGCGGAGAACACCACGTCGCGACCGTCGGAGGCGGCGCCGCCGAGGCGGACCGAGACCGACTGGCCGACCGCGTCCTTCATCTGCGAGGCGACCGTGCGCATCCAGATGAGCTCGTAGAGCCGGAACTGCTCGCCGGTCAGCCCGGTCTGCGCCGGCGTGCGGAAGGACTCGCCGGCCGGGCGGATCGCCTCGTGCGCCTCCTGGGCGTTCTTGACCTTGGAGGCGTACTCGCGCGGCGCGTCGGGGAGGTACTCCTCGCCGTACAGGTCGCGCACCTGGGTCCGGGCCGCACCGATCGCCGAGCTCGACAGCGTGGTCGAGTCGGTGCGCATGTAGGTGATGAAGCCGTTCTCGTAGAGCCGCTGCGCCACCGACATGGTCACGCTGGCGGACATGCCGAGCTTGCGGCTGGCCTCCTGCTGCAGCGTGGTGGTGCGGAACGGCGCGTACGGCTGGCGGCGGTAGGGCTTGGCCTCGACCGAGCGCACCGAGAACGTCGTGTCCGCGAGTGCGGAGACCAGCCCCTCGGCGCCGGCGCGGTCGAGGTGGACGCGCCCGCCCTTCTTGTCCTTCAGCGTCCCGTCGTCGGCGAAGTCCGAGCCGCCCGCGACGCGCACGTCGTCGATGGCGTAGAGCCGGCCCGGGAACATCCGCGGGTCCTTCTGGGCGCCCGCGTCGAAGGTGCCCTCGAGGTCCCAGTAGGAGGCGACCCTGAAGGCCATCCGCTCGCGCTCGCGGTCCACCACGAGGCGCGTGGCGACGGACTGCACGCGGCCCGCGGAGAGGCCGGACATGACCTTCTTCCACAGCACCGGGCTGACCTCGTAGCCGTAGAGGCGGTCCAGGATGCGGCGCGCCTCCTGGGCCTCGACGAGGTCGTCGTTGATCTGACGCGGGCTCGCGACCGCGGCGAGGATGGCCTGCTTGGTGATCTCGTGGAAGACCATCCGGTGCACCGGGATGCCCTTGGGCTTGAGCTCGTCGAGCAGGTGCCAGGCGATCGCCTCGCCCTCGCGGTCCTCGTCGGTGGCGAGGTAGAGCTCGTCGGCGTCCTTGAGCAGGGTCTTGAGCTTGGAGATGTGCGCCTTCTTGTCGCGCGGGACGACGTAGTACGGCTCGAAGCCGTTGTCGACGTCCACGGCCAGCCGGCCCCACGGCTTGTCCTTGATCTTGGCCGGAGTCTCGGCCGCGCTCTGCGGCAGGTCGCGGATGTGGCCGATGGAGGACTCGACGACGTAGCCCTGGCCGAGGTACCCGCCGATGGTGCGGGCCTTCGCCGGGCTCTCGACGATCACCAACTTGTGTGCCACTGAGTAGTACTTCCTCGTCTCTTGCGTGCCGCGACCCCACTGTCCAGCGGGGTCACGGTCGGCCACGGTAGCGCGTGCAGGCGACTCCGCATTCCCGAAGGGCTCGCGGCGGGCGTCGACGTCCGGCCCGTGGCCACCGTCACGACGGCGTCGGGGCGGACCTCGCAGCCCGGGGCCGCTACGGCTGACCGGCGACCAGGAACCCCTCGTCCACCAGCTCGCGCACCACCGGCAGCGTGTCCTCGCGCAGGGCGGCGGGCTCCTCGTCGAGGAGCTGGGCGACGGCGTCCAGGAGGGCACCGACCGGGAGCTCGCCGTCGCAGGCTCCGACCAGGGCGGCGGTGACGGTGTCGACCTGGCGGGCGCGGCGGAAGCCGCGCTGCTGGCGCAGCACGAGGGTCTCGGGGTCCTCGGCGCCCGCCGGGCCGACGGTCTCCTGGCGCACGTCGGGGCGGAGCGTCAGCACGGCCTCGGGCCCGACCTCGGTGACCACCGCGTCGTGCCACGCGCCGATGGCCGGGGCGATGGGCTGCTCCACGTCGTACGGCCAGTCCCAGAGGTCGTGGCGACCGGTGCCGCCGTTGCGCAGGTTCACCCAGCCGAAGCCGATGGCCTCGACGCCGTGCTCCTCCAGCCAGGAGAGCCAGGTGTCGTAGCGGCGGTGGTACTCCGCCGGGTCGCCGCCCGTACTCGGGTGGTGGCCGGAGTCCTTGAGCCACAGCTCGACGTACGCCGCCGGGTCGAGCGTCTCGCGCTGCACGACGAGGGCGTCGACCTCGGGGGCCAGCCAGCCGGCCAGCCGCTCGTCCCACGGGCGGTCGCGCTCCACGACCCAGTTGGCCAGGACCTGGCACCAGCCGCGCTCGGTCAGGTGGTCGGGCGCGGCGCGGACGATGTCCTCGACGACGCGGTCACCCGGCAGGCCGGAGTCGCGGTAGACCAGGCGCTCGCCGGTCGCGGGCGAGATGACGAACGGGGGGTTGGTGGCGATCAGGTCGAAGCGCTCCCCGGCCACCGGCTCGAAGAACGAGCCGTCGCGGACCTCGACGCGGTCGGCCACCTGGTTGAGCGCGGCGTTGAAGCGCGCGACGCCGAGCGCACGCGGGTTGACGTCGGTGGCCACGACCCTGCGGCTGTGCGCGGCCAGGTGCAGGGCCTGGACGCCGCAGCCGGTGCCGAGGTCCAGGCTGCGGCCGACGTCGTGGCGCAGGGTGAGCTGGGCCAGGCTGGTCGACGCCGGGCTGATGCCGAGGACGTGGTCGGCGCCGACCCGCTGCGGCATCCCGTCCAGCCCCGGCGTGAGGTCGCTGACCACCCAGAGCGGCTGGCCGTCGGCGTCGTACGGACGGACGTCGAGGCGCGCCGCGACCTCGCTCACCGAGCGGTCCAGCACGCCCTCGGCGGCCAGCCGGTCGACGAGACCGGGCAGCGCCCGCTCGGCCGCGTCCGCGCTCACCTTGGTCTGCAGGAGGAACAGCCGGGTCAGCGTGGCCAGCGGGCCGTCGTCGGTGGCGGTGCGGCGCAGCGCGGGCGTGGTCTCGTTGCGCAGCAGGCCGCCGTCGGCCACCTCGCCCAGGAGCGCGCGCACCGCGTCGACGGTGAAGTCCGCGGACACCAGCGCCTCCCGCAGCCGGGCCGGCACCTCGGGGCTGGTCTCGCGCACCCGCCCACCCTAGGCAAGCCGGTAGAAGGCCTCGACGGTGAGTTCCTCCAGGGTCACGTCGGCGGCGGTGCCGACGTGGGCGGTGATGGTGACGTACGCCGCCTCGCCGTCCGGCGCGCGCAGCCGCAGCGGGAGGACCACGTCGTGCGGTCCGGCGGGCGCCACACCGCCCGGGTAGCCGGCCAGCTCCTCGGCCAGCGCGACCAGGTCCGGGTCGGCCGTGCGCTCGATGCGCTGGTGGAGCTGGTGGAGCAGGTGGCCGCGCCACTGGGCGAGGTTCACGATCCGTGGCGCGAGGCCGTCCGGGTGCAGGGACAGGCGCAGCACGTTGACCGGCGGCTCCAGCAGGCGCGGGTCCACGCCCTCCAGGAGCGGCGCCACCGCGGTGTTGGCGTCGACCAGCTCCCACCAGCGGTCGAGCAGCAGGGCCGGGTGCGGCTCGTGGGCCGCGAGGACCTGGCGCAGCGATGCGCGGACCTCGGCCAGCGCGGGCTCGTCGAGGCCGTGCTGCGGGTGGGCGGGGGCGTACCCGCCCGCGAGCAGCAGGCGGTTGCGCTCGCGCAGCGGTACGTCGAGGTGGCCGGCCAGCCGCTCGATCATCTCCGGCGTGGGCCGGGACCGGCCGGTCTCCACGAAGCTCAGGTGACGTGTGCTCACCTCGGCGCGGTTCGACAGCTCGAGCTGGCTCAGCCGGCGGCGCTCGCGCCACTGCCGCAGCAGCGGTCCGACCGCCGGGGCCGGGGCCCCGCTCACGCGTCCGGGCCGATGGGCGGGACCATCGCGCGCGGCAGCGGGACGCGGAGGTCCGGCGGCATCGTGTAGTGCCCGGCGTTCATCCGCAGCATGAGCAGGACGCCGGTCACCGCGCCGCACGCGCCCAGGAACACCGCGGCGACGAGCGCGCTGATGCCCACGGCCAGGTGCGCGGCGTGCGGGAGGCCGAGGAGGCCGACCAGCAGCGAGCCCCCCGATCGCCACGAGGGTGGCGACCGCCGACCAGAACGCGTCGAGCCACATCACCACGCGGAGCGTGGCGTCGTACCGCCTGGGTGCGGTGTCCATGCCCTCAGGCTGGCAGCGGCGGGTAGGGCTGTCGATGACCTCGCAGGTCATGGCCCACGACGCCGACGACCCGCCCGTGCCGAGCACGGGCGGGTCGTCGGGTGGAGCGGGTCAGGCGGTGACGGCCGGGTCGGTCGTCGGTGCGGAGGCGGCGGGCGGGGCGGCGTCGTCGCCCATCGTCGTCTCGCGCTGCTTGGAGATGTAGATGACGGCCACGATGATCGCCGCCGCGACCAGCGCGATGAGGATGCGCAGCACGTCGTGCTGGTCGTCGCCGACGCTCATGGAGACGACCGCGCTCGCGATCAGCAGCGAGACCAGGTTCATCACCTTGAGCAGCGGGTTGATGGCCGGGCCGGCGGTGTCCTTGAACGGGTCGCCGACGGTGTCGCCGATGACCGTGGCCGCGTGGGCCTCCGAGCCCTTGCCGCCGTGGTTGCCGTCCTCGACGAGCTTCTTCGCGTTGTCCCAGGCGCCACCGGCGTTGGCCAGGAAGACCGCCATCAGCGTGCCGGTGCCGATCGCACCGGCCAGGAAGCCGGCCAGCGCGGTGAAGCCCAGGCCGAAGCCGACGGCGATCGGCGCGAGGACCGCGAGCACGCCGGGCGTGATCAGCTCGCGCAGCGAGTCCTTGGTGACGATGTCGACGACCTTGCCGTACTCCGGACGGCCGGTGCCCTCCATGATCCCGGGGATCTCGCGGAACTGGCGACGGACCTCGTAGACGACCGCGCCGGCGGCGCGGGCGACGGCGTTGATGGCCAGGCCGGAGAAGAGGAACACCACGGCCGAGCCGAGCAGCACGCCGACGAGCACCGACGGGTCGAAGACGAACGCGTGCAGCAGCTCGTCGGCGTTCTCGGTGCCGAGCTCCTCGAGGACCGTGGTCGCGTAGGAGCCGAAGAGAGCCGTGGCCGCCAGCACCGCGGTGGCGATGGCGATGCCCTTGGTGATGGCCTTGGTCGTGTTGCCGACGGCGTCGAGGTCGGTGAGGATCTGCGCGCCCTCGGGGCTCACGTCACCGGACATCTCGGCCACACCCTGGGCGTTGTCCGAGACCGGGCCGAAGGTGTCCATGGCCACGATCGAGCCGACCGTGGTCAGCAGCCCGCAGCCGGCCAGGGCCACCGCGAACAGCGAGATGGCCAGCGAGCCGGTGCCGAGCAGGAACGCCCCGAACACCGCGGCGCCGATGACGATGGTCGTGTAGACCGCCGACTCGAAGCCGACCGAGAGGCCGGACAGGATCACGGTCGCGGCACCGGTCAGCGAGGTCTTGCCGACGTCCTTGACCGGCTTGTACTCGGTGCCGGTGAAGTAGCCGGTGAGGCTGAGGATGGCCGCGGCCAGGACGATGCCGATGACCACGGCGATCGAGGCGATCAGCGCCGGGTTGCCGTCGGGGGCCTCGGTGGAGATCGCGTCCAGCGCGCTGCCGAGCCGGCCGAAGTCGTCGAACGAGGTCGGCAGGTAGACGAAGGAGACGATGACGCTGACCACGGCGCCGATGGCCGCGGAGATGTAGAACGCCGTGTTGATCGTGGTGAGGCCGTTGACGCCGGGGCGCGGCCGGGTCAGGTAGACGCCGCCGACCGCGGTGAGCGCACCGATGGCGGGGATGAGCAGCGGGTAGACCAGGCCCTTGTCGCCGAAGGCCTGCGAGCCGAGGATCAGCGCCGCGACCAGCGTCACGGCGTACGACTCGAACAGGTCGGCCGCCATGCCGGCGCAGTCGCCGACGTTGTCGCCCACGTTGTCGGCGATCGTCGCCGCGTTGCGCGGGTCGTCCTCGGGGATGTTCTGCTCGACCTTGCCGACCAGGTCCGCGCCGACGTCGGCGGCCTTGGTGAAGATGCCGCCGCCGACGCGCATGAACATGGCGAGCAGCGCGGCGCCGAAGCCGAAGCCCTCGAGCACCTTGGGGGCGTTGTCCTGGAAGATGATGACCACGACGCTGGCGCCCAGCAGGCCCAGGCCGACGGTGAGCATGCCGACCATGGCGCCGGTGCGCAGGCCGATGTTCATCGCGACCTCGCGGCCCTGGGTGTTGGCGGCCGCGGCGACCCGGAGGTTCGCGCGCACGGCCAGCGACATGCCGAGGTAGCCGACCGCCGCCGAGAACCCGGCGCCGACCAGGAAGAAGACCGACCGGAAGATCCGGACCACCCAGGCGCTGTCGATGTCGCCGACGGGCAGGGCCAACAGGGCGACGAACGCGATGGCCGCGAAGATGGCCAGCGTGCGGAACTGGCGCTGGAGGTAGGCGTCGGCGCCCTCCTGGACGGCGAGCGCGATGTTCTTCATGTTGTCGGTGCCCTCACCGGCGGAGAGCACCTCCTTGCGGAACATCACGGCCATGGCCAGAGCGCCGATGGCGATCAGCGCGACGATGACGACGAGCACGAGGTTGCCCCCGGTGACCTCCACGTCCGCCATCGCCGTGACCGCGGGGTTGAACCCGGTCATGCGTTGTCCTTCCTGAGACTCAGGTGTCGAAAGCCTGCGTCTGCGGGCGCGGCGCCGCCTGCGCGGGCACAGCAGTGCACGCGGACGAGGGCCCGCCCCCGAGGCGCGGAACGTCCGGGAGTCTACGCATGGTGTCGCCCATCACAGCACCGGGTGTGACCCGGAGCACTCGGGCGTGTCGGGCCGGGCTCCAGCCCGGCTCCGCGGTCCGCCTCGGCTCAGCGAGCGGCCAGCGCGCCGTCGGCCGAGTCGTGGATGACGAAGACCTTGGCCAGGCCGGTGATGCGGAAGATCTTGAGCAGGCGGTCCTGGGTGCAGATCAGCTGCAGCGAGCCCTCGTGGGCGCGCACCTTCTTCAGGCCGCCGACCAGGACGCCGAGGCCGGTGGAGTCGAGGAACTCGACCGCCTCCATGTCGACGATGATGTCGTACACGCCGTCGGAGACGAGCTCGGTGATCTTGTCGCGCAGCTTGGGGGCGGTGTAGACGTCGATCTCACCGCCGACGGCGATGATCGTCGCCCCGTCGACGTCGTTGGTCGCAAGCGTCAGGTCCACGTCCACTCCCCTGTGTTCTGGCGCCGAGCACGACGGGGAGACGTGACCCCGCCACCTCAGCGTGTCCAATGAAACCACGCCGACCCGAGACTCGTACAAAGGTCGCACAACAAGGACGCGACCAGTTCCGGGCTGGTTCCCGACCCCCCGGGTCGACCACTCCCCCGTCCGCCTGCGGCCGCCGTCGGTGCCGTGGGTCATGCTGCAGGCGATGACCGCGCCTCCCGCCGGAACCGACTCGATGACCTCGGTCCTCGAGCGGCTGGCCGCGGTCCCCGGGCGCGAGGGGCGCCTCGTCCACCTCGAGGTGCGACCGGAGCGGCCGGCCGTCACCGCGCCCTGGCCGGGGTGGGCCGACCCGGCCGTCGTGGCGGCGCACTCCGCCCGGGGCGTCGCCTCCCTCTGGCAGCACCAGGCCGTCGCCGCCGACGCCGCGCACGCCGGGCAGCACGTCGTCGTCGCCACCGGGACCGCCTCCGGCAAGTCGCTGGCCTACCAGCTGCCCGCCCTGACCCGGTGCCTGTCCTCGCGGTCCGCGCGGGGTGCTCGGGGCGCCACCGTGCTCTACCTGGCGCCCACCAAGGCGCTGGCCCAGGACCAGCTCGCCGGGCTCGCCGCGCTCGGCCTCGACCTGCGCGTGACCACCCACGACGGCGACAGCGGACGCGACCAGCGGCAGTGGGCGCGCGAGCACGCGGAGTACGTCCTCACCAACCCCGACATGCTCCACCACTCGCTGCTGCCCGGCCACGAGCGCTGGCGCTCGTTCTTCGCCTCGCTCGCCTACGTCGTGGTCGACGAGTGCCACCACTACCGCGGCGTCTTCGGCGCGCACGTCGCCCAGGTGCTGCGGCGGCTGCGGCGCGTCTGCGCGCTCTACGGAGCCTCACCCACCTTCGTCCTCGCCTCGGCCACCGTCGCCGCGCCCGCCGACCACGCCTCCCGGCTCACCGGCCTCGACGTCCTCCCGGTCACCGGCGACGGCTCGCCCCGCGGCGAGGTGTCGCTCGGCCTGTGGCAGCCGGCGCTCACCTCCTTCGCCGGCGAGAACGGCGCCCCGCTCCGCCGGGCCGCCTCCTCCGAGGCCGCCGACCTGCTGGCCGACCTGGTCTGCGCCGACGTCCGCACGCTCGCCTTCATCCGCTCGCGGCGTGGCGCCGAGCAGGTGGCCCTCACCGCGGCCTCGCTGGTCTCCGAGGTCGACCCCTCGCTCGCGTCCCGCGTCGCGGCGTACCGCGGCGGCTACCTGCCCGAGGAGCGCCGCGAGCTCGAGCGGGCGCTCCGCTCGGGCGAGCTGGTCGGCCTCGCCGCCACCAACGCCCTCGAGCTGGGCATCGACGTCTCCGGCCTCGACGCCGTGCTGCTGGCCGGCTTCCCGGGCACGCGCGCGGCGTTCTGGCAGCAGGTCGGCCGGGCCGGCCGCACCGGCGGCGCCGCGCTCGGCGTCTTCGTCGCCCGCGACGACCCGCTGGACACCTACCTCGTCACGCACCCGGAGGCGCTGCTCGGCCAGCCCGTCGAGGAGACGGTGTTCGACCCCGCCAACCCCTACGTCCTCGGCCCGCACCTGTGCGCGGCCGCGGCCGAGCAGCCCCTCACCGAGGAGGACCTGCCGCTGTTCGGGCCGACCGCCCGCGGCGTCGTCGACCAGCTGGTGCGGGCCGGGCTGCTGCGCGCGCGGCGTGCGGGCTGGTTCTGGACCGACGGCCGCCGCGCCTCCGACCTGGCCGACATCCGCTCGGCCGGCGGGCCGCCGGTCTCGCTGGTCGAGGCCGACACCGGACGCGTCGTCGGCACCGTCGACGCCGGCTCGGCGCACTCCACCGCGCACGCCGGCGCGGTGTACGTCCACCGCGGCGAGACCTACCTCGTCTCCTCGCTCTCGCTCGACGAGCACGTCGCGGTCCTGGCGCGCGCCGAGCCGGCGTACTCCACCACCGCGCGTGAGACCACCGACATCGCGATCGTGTCGGAGACGTCGTCGTCCGCGTGGGGCTCGTGTCGGCTGTCCGTGGGGTCGGTCGACGTGACCCACCAGGTCGTCTCCTTCCTCCTGCGTCGTCAGCCGTCCGGCGAGGTCATCGGCGAGGAGCCGCTCGACCTGCCGCCCCGCACCCTGCGGACCACCGCGGTCTGGTGGACGGTGCCCGCTCCGGCCCTGGACGCGGCCGGCCTGGCCGCCGCCGACCTGCCCGGCGCGGCCCACGCCGCCGAGCACTGCTCGATCGGACTGCTGCCGCTGTTCGCCACCTGCGACCGCTGGGACATCGGCGGCGTCTCCACCGCCCACCACCCCGACACCGGCCAGCTGACCGTGTTCGTCTACGACGGCCACCCGGGCGGCGCCGGCTTCGCCGAGCGCGGCTACGCCGCCGCCCGGGCGTGGCTCACCGCCACCCGCGAGACCATCGAGGCCTGCGAGTGCTTCGAGGGCTGCCCCTCCTGCGTGCAGTCGCCCAAGTGCGGCAACGGCAACAACCCGCTCGACAAGGCCGGTGCGGTCCGACTGCTCGACGTACTGCTGGGTCCGTGACGGCAGCGGCCCCGGCCGCTACTGTCCGGGCATGGTCATCCTCGGCTTGGTCCTCATCGCGCTGGGCGCGCTGGCGATCGTCCTCGGCCTGTTCACCGTCGACCTCGACGGGACCACCCTCAAGCTGGCCGGCATCGAGCTCAGCCCGGTCGCCCTCTTCCTGGTCGGCGTCGCCGCCGCCGTCGCCGTCTGGTGGGGGCTCTGGCTCCTCAAGTCCGGCTCCAAGCGCTCGTGGGCCCGCCGTCGCGAGCAGAAGCGCCTCGAGGAGCTCTCCGAGAAGCTCGACTCCGTCGACGCCCAGCGCCGCATGGACGTCGACGAGCACGAGGACCGCAACCGCCCGACGCTCTAGGGACGCACCACCCGCGCCGGCCGGGGGCCGTGTCCGGGTGGGGGCCACCGCCCACGCGGCGAAGTCGCGGCCGGCGGGCGCCGGCAGCGCCTCCCCTCCCTCAGGCGGGGCCGGCCCTGGCCTGGGCGGAGAGGTCGTGGCGCTGGGCCAGCCAGTGTGGGCCTCGGACGCTCACCTGGACGGTGACGTCGGCGGCGGTGGTGGCGCAGGTGTCCAGGGTGGCGCCGTTGGCGGTGGCGATGGTGGCGGCGGCCGAGCAGGGATCGGCGCCGCGGACCAGGGCCTGGGCGCCGGCGAGCGCGGCGAGGTCGGCCGCGGACTGGGCGACGCGGTGGGCGTGGACCATGGCGGCGACCACGCCGAGGGCACCGCCGACGAGGGCGAGCAGGCCGATGACCGCGAGGGCGAAGAGGGTGGCGGAGCCGCGGTCGCGCTGGTCGGCGGGGCGGGGCGCGGTCACGGGGCGTCGCCGGTGGTGAAGGGGAGGGGCAGGCCGGTGTCCTCCTCGGCGGCGACCGCCTCGGCGCGCAGGCGGGGCGAGGGCACGTGGGCCAGGAGGCCGCCGGGGCCGCGGACGCGGCCGGTGACGGTCACGTGGACCTCGCCGTCGGAGCGGGTGACGGCGATGGTGCTGCCGTCGGGGGCGACGGTGCGGCCGCGGCCGACGGCCTCGGCCTCGTCGTCACCGCGGGCGAGGGCGCGGGCGGTCTCGCGGGCGGCGTCGACGGCGCGGACCTGGGCGGTGCCGACGGACAGCAGCCAGACCAGCGCGATCGCGACGGCCACGAGGAGCGGGAGCACCATGGCCAGCTCGGCCGTGGCGGCGCCCCGCTCGGTGCACCGGGTGCGGACGACCCGGGCCCGCGGTGACGAGGCCACGGTCAGCCGATCCCGAGCAGGCCGAGCACGTGGTCGTAGAGCAGCTTGAGCAGCTTGTCGCCGAAGCCGCCGGTGAGCATCTTGTAGAGCAGCCCGGCCAAGCCGGCGCCGGCGGCGGTGCCGACGGCGTACTCCGCGGTGGTGATGCCGCGCTCGTCGGCGGAGCGGGCGGCCACCCGAGTGGGCAGGAGGGTGTGCGGACGGTGCATGGGACTCCTTCGTGAGGTGGCCGCGGGTGCGGCCGGGGTACGGCCGACGCTGCCGGGAACGGGCGGTGCGTGGGGCGGGGTGAGCGGCCGCTGTGGAGAGGTGGGCCGGGGCGGGTGGTTGTGGAGGGCAGGTGGCGGTCAGAGGCCGAGGCTGGTGAGCAGGCCGGCGACGACGGGGACGATGCCGATGAGGACGAACGCGGGCAGGAGGCAGAGGCCGAGGGGGACGGCGGCCTTCACGCCCACGGCGCGGGCGCGGTCCTCGATCTCGGCGCGGGCGGTGCGGGCGAGCTCCTCGGCGAGACGCTCGACCGCGGCGACGACGGGCGACCCGGTGCGGTGGGCCCGGCCGAGCGCACGACCGAGTGGGGCCAGGGCCGCATCGGCGGTGAGGTCGGTCCACACCTGCTGCGGGTCGACGCCCAGCCGGAGGCGGGGGACGACCTCGGCGAGGCGCCGCGCGGCCGGCCCGGGCAGCGCGCCGGCCACGACCGTCAGCGCGTCGACCGGCGCCTGACCCGAGCGCAGCGCGTCGGCCAGGAGGCCCACCACGTGGGGCAGGTCGCGGCGGGCCAGCTCGCGGTCGCGGCGCACCGCCGCGGGCTCGGAGCGCTCGACGACGACCCAGACCGCGATCGCCGCCACCGGAGCGGCGACCAGGCCGAGGGCGCTGCCCAGGAACACCGCGGCGGCCAGCGCCGCGAGGGCGGACCACAGCACCCGCCACCGACGCAGCCAGTCGCGCTCCGGCTCGGGAGCGGCGACGACGGCCACTGGTGGAGGTGACGGCAGCCGGAGCCTGGCCGGCACGAGCAGGGCGGCGGTCGCCGCGGCGAGCACGGCCGAGAGCACGACGCCGGTCACGGGGTGCGGTCCACGCCGGGCTTGGCGACGGCCGGCACGCGCGGCGGTGGCGGCAACCGCCGCCCGGTCGACACGCGCGGGGCGACGGACTCCGCGGCGGGCACGGCCCAGCGGACCGCGGCCGCCGCCGCAGCGAGCACGGCCGAGAGCAGGACGCCGGTCACGGGGCGCGGTCCACACCGAGGGCGGCGACGACCGGCACGCGCGGCGGTGGCGGCAGCGGCCGCCCGGTCGACACGAGCGGAGCGGCGGACGTCGGCGGCAACCGGCACGCTCGGCGGCGGCGGCAGCGGCCGCCCGGTCGACACGAGCGGGGCGACGGACGCCGCGGCGGGCACGGCCCAGCGGACCGCGGCCGCCGCCGCGGCGAGCCCGGCCGAGAGCAGGACGCCGGTCACGGGGCGCGGTCCACGCCGCGGGCCAGGGCCTCGATCCACCACAGGCCGGCCAGGCCGAAGGCGAGGCCGGCGGCCAGGCAGAGCCACCCCGGTGGTGAGTGGAGCAGGAAGCCGAACGGGTCGCCGCCGACGCCCGAGCCCATGGCGAGCGCGGCCAGCGGCAGGAGCGCGATCAGGCGGGCGGTGGCGCGGGCCGAGGCCAGCTCGCCGTCGACGACGCGGCGGGTGGCGCGGTCCTGGACCAGGTCGCGTGCGACGCGGTCGACGGCGTCGGCGAGGCCCTGGCCGGTGCGGTGGGCGACGGACCAGGCCGCGGCCAGCAGGCGCAGGTCACCGGCGCCGGGTCGGGCCGCGAGGCCGCGGAAGGCCGCAGGGACGTCGGCGCCGACGCGGAAGGCCTCGGCCACCGGCGCGAGGTCGGGCCAGTCCTCGGCCGAGCGGGCCAGCGCGGCGCCGGGCGGCTGGCCGGCGGCCAGCTCGGCGGCGAGCTGCTCGCAGGTGTCGAGGACCCGGCGGCCGGCGGCGTCGGCCTCGCGTCGGGAGCGGCGGCGCAGGTGCAGCAGCCAGCCGACGCAACCGCCCGCGGTGAGCACGGCGGCGGGGGCCAGCCAGTCGGGCGGCAGCCACGGCGCGGCGGCGAGCAGCGGGAGCGCGAGCAGCGCGGGCCGCAGCGGAGCGAGCGAGCGTGAGGGGGGACGTGGGAGCCGGGCCGGCGCAGGGAACAGGAGGGCGACGGCGAGGGCGGCGGCGAGCGGGGCCACGACGAGCGGGCTCACCGGCCCAGCGCCCCGGCCAGCTCGGCCGCGCCGGCGCCCTCCCACAGCTCGCCGCCGGCCCCGAAGGTCACCGCCGGGACCATGGCCACCAGGCCGTCGGCGCCGCGGCGCGGCACGGCGACCTCGGCCACCCGGCGCAGCCCGTCGCGACCCCGGGCCAGGTGCACGACGGCCCCGAGACCAGCGGCCAGCTGGCTGTGCAGGGCCGCGCGGTCGAGACCGGCGGCCAGCGCGAGCGCCTCGAGCCGGGCGGGCACGTCGGCGGCGGAGTTGGCGTGCACCGTGCCGCAGCCACCGTCGTGGCCGGTGTTGAGCGCGGCCAGGAGGTCCACGACCTCGGCGCCCCGGACCTCGCCGACGACCAGCCGGTCGGGGCGCATCCGCAGGGCCTGGCGGACCAGCGCGGTCAGCAGGATCGCGCCGGCGCCCTCGACGTTGGCCGGGCGGCCCTCGAGCCCGACGACGTGCGGGTGGTCGGGCCGGAGCTCGGAGGCGTCCTCGACCAGCACGATGCGCTCGCTCGGGTCGACGAGCGAGAGGAGCGCGGCCAGCAGCGTGGTCTTGCCGGTGCCCGTGCCGCCGGTGACGAGGAAGGCGACGCGGGCGGCGACGAGCGCACGGAGCAGCTCGGCGCCGCGGGCGGTCAGCGTGCCGACGGCGACCAGCTCGTCGAGGGCGAAGGCGCGCGAGGGCGGGACGCGGAGCGAGATCGTGGTGCCCGGTCGAGACACCGGGGCGAGCACGGCGTGGCAGCGGGTGCCGTCGGCCAGCCGGAGGTCGACGAACGGGGTCTGGTCGTCGAGCCGACGGCCGGCGGCCGCGGCCAGCCGCTGGGCCAGGCGCCGCACGGCCTCGTCGTCGGCGAACGTCACGCCGGTCGCCTCGAGCCCGGCGCCGCGGTCGAGGTAGACCTGGCGTGGCCCGTTCACGAGCACGTCGGTCACGCCTGGCAGCCGCAGCAGGGGCTCGAGCGGCCCCGCACCGACCACGTCGCGGCGCAGCGCCTCGTGCACGGCCAGCACCGTCGCGTCGCCGACCGGACGGCCGGCGGCACGGAGCGCCTCGGCCACGCGGTGCGGGGAGAGGTCGCCGGGCCGGCCGGCCAGCCGCTCGCGGACCTGGTCGACCAGCTCGGCGTCGAGCTCGGCGGTGCTCACGCCGCCACCGCCCGCGGCGCGGCAGTGGCCAGCACCGAGCGGGCGGCGCGCGCCAGCGGGCCGCGGCGCGAGCGGACCGGCCCGAGGCCGAGGTCCACCGACTCGGCCAGCCCCCGCTGCGGGGGCATCACGGCGAGCACCGGGGCGTCGACCGTGGCCGCCACCCGGGCCGGATCGGGACAGCGCCCGTGCACGAGGAGTCCGACCCGGCTCCGGTCCGGCAGGGCGGCCACCCACCGGGCCGCCGAGGCGACCCCGGACGGGGTCGGGGCGACGACGACGCAGGTCAGGGTGGCCCGGGCGACCGTCTCGTGGACCAGGTCGCCGTGGCGGGGCAGGTCGACCACGACGGTGTCGTGGCCGCGGCGAGCCGCCGAGAGCGCCTCGCGGACCGCTCCCGGGTCGAGCGCGCAGGGCAGCGGCGGCCAGCCGAGCACACCGGTGCCGTCGCGGCGCGGCACCGCCTCGCGCAGCGAGCGGCCGCTGAGCCGGCCGGACGCGGTGCCCAGCGAGTCCCACCGGACACCGGGCGCGTCCTCGAGGGCCAGCACCACGTCGCAGCCCGGCCCGATCGGGTCGAGGTCGACGACCAGCGCCGGGCCCGCGAGCGCGGCGACCTGGCCCAGGGCGCACGCGAAGGTGGTGGCGCCGGCCCCGCCCGAGCCACCGACCACGGCGAGCACCGCGCCCTCCGGGCGGCCGACCTCACCGAGATCGGTGAGCAGCTCCGCGACCTGCTCACCGCCCGCGGGCAGCTCGACGACGCTCTCGGCCCCGACGAGCAGCGCGTCGCGGAAGGCCCCGCCGGGCGCCGGCGCCCAGCCGACGAGCAGGACCCCCGGTCGCCGGGACGGCGCGAGCGCCACGAGCGCAGGGGCGAGGTCGGCACCGAGCAGCACGACGGGCGCGAGCGCCCACGCCGCCAGCACGGCGTCCGCCGAGGACACCACACCGACCGGCGCACCCGCGGCCGCCGCCAGCCGCGCCAGCTCCTCGGCCAGGGCGGCGTCGGCGGTGGCGATGAGCGGTCGGGGCGTGGTGTCCATGCCAGGACGATCCCCGCGCGAGCCGACGGCGCGAGGGGCCGAGCGGCGGGCCTGTGGAGAACCCAGATCAGCAAAGGCCCTGTGGACACCAGCGGGATCCCTACGATGGAGCCATGGCCGCCGACGCGTGGGTGAGCGCCGGGAAGAGCGCGGCCTTCTTCGACCTCGACAAGACGATCATCGCCAAGTCGAGCACCCTCGCCTTCTCCCGCCCGTTCCAGGCCGGCGGCCTCCTGTCCAGGCGCGCGGTGCTGCGCTCGGCGTACGCACAGTTCGTCTACCTCGTCGGCGGCGCGGACCACGACCAGATGGAGAAGATGCGCGCCTTCATGTCCCAGCTGGTCGGCGGCTGGGACGTGGCGACCGTGCGCGAGATCGTCGCGGACACGCTGCACAACGTGGTCGACCCGCTCGTCTACGACGAGGCGGTGAGCCTCATCGACGAGCACCACCTCGCCGGCCGCGACGTCGTCATCGTCTCCACCAGCGGCACCGAGGTCGTCGAGCCGATCGGCGCGATGCTCGGCGCCGACCTCGTGGTGGCCAGCCGCCTGGAGGAGGTGGACGGCAAGTACACCGGCAACATCGACTACTACGCGTACGCCGAGGAGAAGGCCCGCGCCATCCTCGAGCTCGCCGACCTGCGCGGATACGACCTCGAGGCCAGCTACGCCTACAGCGACTCGGTCACCGACATCCCGATGCTCGAGGCGGTCGGCCACCCGCACGCGGTCAACCCCGACAAGGACCTGCGCCGAGCGGCCAAGGAGCGCGGCTGGCCGGTGCTGGTCTTCACCCGCCCGGTCGCGCTGCGCAGCGGCGTCCCGGTCAAGCAGACCCTCGCCGCGCTCGCCTTCGGCGGCGCGGTGGTCGCGGGCAGCGTCCTGTGGGCCAGCGCCAAGCGGCGTCGCGAGGCCTGAACGCGCTGGTGGCACCCGAGGTCCAGGACCTCGAGTGCCACCGCTGGCACGTGCGCCCGGCTACCAGGCGTGCATCCGACTGCTGTCGCGGACCTGGGGTCCGACGAGACAGCGCCCTCTGCGAAGGGTAGATCGCCGCGTGGGTACCCGGCTCACGTGCTGCTCTGGAGTTCTGAGCACCCTGTCTACGCCCATCGGGCGGGCGCGGCAAGGCCTTGAAATCCCCTGGTGCAGAGAGGATCTTGGCGGGTGGGTGCGACTATTCGGCGGTCCGACGCAGCGGGCTCGCCTCGGCGCCGGCGGCGTAGGCCTCGGCGGCGTAGAGCAGCCACGCGTGCACCCCGGGCGCAGCGCCGTCGCGGTAGGCGCCCAGGTTCGACTCGTACGCCGGGCGCAGGGCCAGGTGCGCGGCCTCCGGCACGGTGAGCGACTTCTCGTCGACCCCGCGCGCGACCAGGACCAGCCGCTCGGCGGCCCGCGCGACCAGCCCGTTGTGCGAGGCGAACGGCGCGGTGGTGGCCAGCTCGGCGTGCACCACCGCGGCCAGCAGCAGCGCCGGCGCGGCGGTCTGGGAGGACAGCAGCCGGGCCACGCCCTGGAGCCGCTCGGCGGCCTCGGACGAGCGCGGGCGGCCGACCTCGTCGGCGCCGAGCGTGGACCCGGCGGCCAGCGCGTGCAGCCGGGCCAGCGCCTGGAGCGGCGAGCGCGACAGCGTCGGGGCCAGCGCGAGCAGAGAGGTGGAGAGGCGCACCGCGTCGGCGGCCACGGCGTCGCCGGTCCCGTCGCGGATCTCCCCGAGCGAGGACGCAGACCCCTCGAGCACCGCGGACGCGTGCGCGCCGCGCAGCAGCGACTCGGCGGTCTGCTCCGGCGACGTGCGCCGCAGCCCCCGGTCGCGCAGCACGACGTCGATGCCGTCGCGCGCCGCGGCGAACGCGGAGGGCACGCCCTCGAGGGTGGCCAAGCGAGCCAGCGGGTCGTCGGGATGGCTCACGGGGAGAACGCTATCCAGCGACTACCGTGGGCTCCGATGAGCACCGACGAGACGTCCCAGAGCAGGGAGCCGGCCCGCTCGTTCGGCGGGGTGGCCGACGCCTACCACCGGGGGCGGCCGACGTACCCGCGCGAGGCCGTGGTCTGGCTGACCGGCGAGCAGCCGCTGCGCGTGCTCGAGCTCGGGGCCGGCACCGGCAAGCTCACCGAGCAGCTCGTCGCGCTGGGTCACGACGTGCACGCCACCGAGCCCGACGCGCAGATGCTCGCGCTGCTGCAGAAGAACCTGCCCGACGTCCGCGTCAGCCAGTCGACCGCGGAGGAGATCCCGGCCGGCGACGGCTCCTACGACGTGGTGGTGAGCGCGCAGGCGTTCCACTGGTTCGACCCCGCCCGCGCCCTGCCCGAGATCGCGCGGGTGCTGAGGCCGCACGGCCGGGTCAGCCTGGTCTGGAACCAGCGCGACGAGCGCATCCCGTGGGTCAAGCGCCTCGGGAAGATCATCGGCACCCAAGAGCGGCTGACCGAGCCGGCCGAGCTGCTGACCCGCAGCAAGCTGTTCGGCGAGACCGAAGAGGCGGCGTACCGCTTCTGGCAGGTCGTGGACCGCGGCACCGTCCAGGACCTGGTCCGCTCGCGCTCCAACATCGCCGTGCTCAGCGAGGGTCAGCAGGAGGCCAAGATGGCCGAGGTGCTGGCCTTCTACGACGAGTACGGCCGCGGCATGGACGGCATGCAGCTGCCCTACACCGCCAGCTGCTTCCGCGCCGAGGTGCTGGACCGCGTGGTCCCGACCCTGCCCCTGAAGTCCGAGGAGCCCGCGGAGGGCGGCGAGGACGGGCAGGTCAGCGACGGCTCGTCTACCGACATGCTCCTCATCGACTTCCGCTGACGCCGCCACCGACCGCCCGCCCACCCCGAAGGGTGTGACGGGCGACACATCGGGCACCGCCCGGGCATGTTCCAGCAGGATCTCCAGCCCGTCGGTGACTCGCTCGCGCTGAGCGCGCTGTGCGGGGCGCTCCCGCTGCTCGCCCTGTTCGTGCTGCTCGGCGGGCTCAAGATGAAGGCCTGGGTGGCCGGCCTGGCCTCGCTCGTCGTCGCCCTGCTCGTGGCCGTGCTGCCCTTCGGCATGCCGGTCGACCAGGCCCTGCTCTCGGCCACCGAGGGCGCGGCGTTCGGCTTCTTCCCGATCCTGTGGATCGTCATCAACGCGATCTGGGTCTACAACCTGACCGTGGCCAGCGGGCACTTCGACGTGCTGCGCCGATCGTTCGAGAAGGTCAGCCCCGACCAGCGCGTGCAGGCGATCATCATCGCGTTCTGCTTCGGCGCGCTGCTCGAGGCGCTGGCCGGCTTCGGCACCCCGGTCGCCATCACCGTGGTGATGCTGATGGCCCTCGGCTTCCAGCCGATCAAAGCCGCGGTCGTCGCGCTCGTCGCCAACACCGCGCCGGTGGCGTTCGGTGCCCTGGCGACGCCGATCGTCACCCTCGGCACCGTGACCTCGGGCGCCGGCGACGACCCCGGGCTCAACACCGAGACCCTCGGCGCCATGGTCGGGCGGCAGACGCCGCTGCTCGCCGTCGTGGTGCCGCTGATCCTCGTCTACATCGTCGACGGCCGGCGCGGCGTCCGGAACACCTGGCTGCCGGCGCTGACCTGCGGGGTGGCCTTCGCCGTGGCGCAGTACGTCGCGTCGAACTTCATCTCCGTCCCGCTCACCGACATCATCGCCTCGCTCGTCGCGGCCGGCGCCGTCGTGCTCCTGCTCCGGGTCTGGCAGCCGCCCGAGGTGCTGCCGGCCGAGCCGCGGGAGGAGACCGGCTCGGCTCCGACCGGCGGGGGGCGGCGTGGCCACGAAGCCCACGACCGACACCGGCACCGACGTGCTCAAGGCCTACGCGCCGTACCTCGTCATCATCGCGATCTTCTCGATCACCAACATCACCGCGGTGAAGGAGCAGCTGGCGAAGGAGCCGTGGACCAGGATCTTCGCCTGGCCCGGGCTCGACGTGCTGAACCCCGCCGGCGACCCGGTGAGCACCACCAACTTCACCCTCAACTGGCTGCCCGCGGCGGGCACGCTGATGATCCTGGCCGGGATCATCACGGCGCTGATCCTCAGGGTCAGCCCGGGCCAGGCGGTGCGCACCTACGGCAAGACCTACGTCGAGCTGCGGTCCGCCATCGTCACGGTGATGGCCGTCCTCGCCCTGGCCTACGTGATGAACCTGTCCGGCCAGACCGGCTCGCTCGGCGCGTGGCTGGCCGGTGCGGGCGGCGCGTTCGCGATCCTCTCGCCCATCCTGGGCTGGCTCGGCGTCGCGGTGACCGGGTCGGACACGTCGGCCAACGCGCTCTTCGGCGCGCTGCAGGTGCAGACCGCCCAGGGCGCCGGACTCGACCCGGTGCTCATGGCCGCGGCCAACTCCTCCGGCGGCGTGCTCGGCAAGATGGTCAGCCCGCAGAACCTCGCCATCGCCGCGGCCGCCGTCGGCCTGGCCGGCAAGGAGGGCGACATCTTCCGCAAGGTCATCGGCTGGAGCCTGCTGCTGCTCGCGGTGATGTGCGTGATCGTGTGGCTGCAGTCGACGCCGGTGCTGGACTGGATGGTTCCGTAGGGCAGGGGTTCGCCCCCCGCACCGGGGGGAAGAACGCCCCCGTGCCCACCCGCGTCCGCCTGCTCGTCCCGGGGCTCGTCGCCGTGGTCCTGCTGAGCGGGTGCAGCGGGGACGACGAGCCGGCGGCCGACCCGGCGCCGTCGGCGAGCCCGACCACGACCACCGCGACGGCTACCCCCTCGCCCGCACCCACCGAGCCGCCCGAGCCCGCGCTCGACCCGTTGGCCTGGCGCAGCGCGGTGCACCGCGGTCAGCCCATCGGCCTCGAGCCCGCCGGCCGCGGGTGGTTCGGCCTGGAGACCCAGGCGGTGGCCCGGCTCGACGCCCAGGGCCGCGACGTGTGGCGGGTCCAGGGTCGCTCCGACGCGTTCCGCGGCTTCGTGGTCGACGGTGTCCCGGTGGCGAGTCCGGTCGAGCCCGGCAGTCCGGACACGACCTACCGGGCGCACCTGGTGCAGGGGCTCGACCCCGCGACGGGGAAGGTCCGGTGGACGCGGGAGTCGACCAGCGGCTACGTCTTCTCCGACGGCGAGCACGTGGTCGCACCGACCTGCACCGGCCGGCACACCGGCGCGCTGGGCGAGTGCACGCTCACGGCGTACGACCCGGCGACCGGCGACGTGGCCTGGACCCTCGCGACGTGGGCGAACGTCGAGATCGCGCAGCCCGGAGACGGGTTCACGCTGCTGCAGACCTTCCCGCGCGCCGACGACCCGCGGTTCGTGGTGCTGACCCCGGACGGGGACGTGCGCGCCGAGATCGACGTGCCCGGCGGCGGCCTGCTCAGCCCTGCCGACGGCGGGGTGGTGGTCGGCGAGGGCGACACCGACGTCCGGGCGGCCAGCGGCTGCCGGCAGCGGATCACCGC
Organism: Nocardioides anomalus; assembly: GCF_011046535.1. Lineage (NCBI taxonomy): Bacteria > Bacillati > Actinomycetota > Actinomycetes > Propionibacteriales > Nocardioidaceae > Nocardioides > Nocardioides anomalus. The sequence continues at coordinate 4,190,591 of NZ_CP049257.1, forward strand.
GTGGGACCTGGACGGCCGGCAGCTGTGGCAGCGGACCCTCAGCACCCAGCCCCGGCAGCGCGAGGCCCAGGCCTGCGACAGCTACAGCGCGATCCCGGTGGCGGACGGGATCGCCCTCGACCCGCTCGACGGCGCGCCGCTGCTGCTCGACACCAGCACCGGCCGGACGCTGTGGAAGGGCGGCGCCGAGGACCGCGGCGCCCAGGTGTACGCCTCGGCGCGCGGCGTCCTGCTGGTCGAGCGGCTCCTCGACCAGCGCAGCGTCGGGATCGACATCGCCACCGGCGAGCAGCGCTGGGCCTTCGAGGACGGCGTCGGCGGGTGGCGCACCAGCGGCCGTCTCGCCTACTCCAACTACCTGTGCCGCCAGCCCGAGGCGCCCGACGGGTCCTGCGCGATCGTCCTGGACGTGACCACCGGCGAGGAGGTGCTGCGCCTGCCCGGGGTGCCGGAGGACGTGGTCACCGGACCCGGCGGCCGCCCGGAGGCCCTGCTGACGCGCATCGACGAGGCCGGCTACCGCGCGTCGTACGGGTTCACGACCCTGCCCTAGGCAACCCGCGGCCCGCGCCGCGCATCCCAGACACATGAGCATCCGCACTCCTCTCGCGGCCGCGACGGTGGCCGTCGGTCTCGTCGCCGCCCTCGCGCCGACGGCCCAGGCCGCTCCGCGCGCCGGCATCCAGGGCGACACCCAGGTCATCGCCGACTGCCAGCACGCCACCCAGGTCCCGCGCAAGGTCCTCAGCGCCTGCGGCGATGCCGACGAGTACGCCAGGATCACCGACTGGCGGTCCTGGACCCGGCACCAGGCCCGCGGCTCGGGCACCCTCGTGGTCAACGACTGCGAGCCGACCTGCGCCGCGGGGACGTTCCGCCGCTACCCGGCGACGTTCAGCCTGCACCGGGTGCGCACCGGCCCCACCGGCACGCGCTTGTTCACCCGGCTCGGGGTGACCTGGGTGCAGGGTGGCGAGCAGCGCAACACCACGCTCCCGCTGCCCACGGCGCCCCTCGGCGGCTGACCTGCGGGGCCGCCCGGCCCGCGTGGGTCATGCTGTCCGCATGCGCGTGTGGCGTCGGACACACCTCGGGACCGAGGCCGACCGCGCCACCTTCCGGACGCTGCACACCGCGTCGCTGGCCTCGCCGGCGCTGCGCGAGGGGCTGACGACGGCCAGCGCGGAGCGTGCGGTGCGCCACCTGCGCGACCTCCTCGGTACGCCGGCGCTGGCGGTCACCGACACCGCCACCTGCCTGGCCTGGGACGGCGAGGGCGGCCACCACGGCGACCAGGTGCCCGCGCTGGTGGCCACGACGGTGGAGAGGGCCCGGACCCAGAGCTTCTCGCGGGGCGACCTGCCCTGCGACGTGCCGGGCTGCCCGGTCCGCACGGCTGTGGTGAGCCCGCTGGTGGTCGACGAGCGGATCGTGGGCACGCTGGTCGCGTTCGCGCCGTACCCCACCGCCGGGCTGGCCCTGGCCGCGGACGAGACCGCGCAGTGGGTCAGCGGACAGCTGGAGCTGGCCGAGCTCGACGCCAACCGGACCCGGCTGATGGAGGCGGAGGTGCGGGCGCTGCGGGCCCAGATCAGCCCGCACTTCATCTACAACTCGCTCAACGCGATCGCCAGCTTCGTGCGCACCGACCCGGACCGCGCGCGGTCGCTGCTGCTGGAGTTCGCCGACTTCACCCGCTACTCGTTCCGGCGCCACGGCGACCACACGACGCTGGCCGAGGAGCTGCACTCGATCGAGCGCTACCTCCTGCTCGAGCAGGCCCGCTTCGGCGACCGGCTGTCGGTCCGGCTCAGCATCGCGCCGGAGGTGCTGCCGGTCGCCGTGCCGTTCCTGTGCATCCAGCCGCTGGTCGAGAACGCCGTGCGCCACGGTCTCGAGGGCGCCGACGGCACGGGCACCATCACCATCCAGGCCCACGACCGCGGCAGCGACTGCCTGATCGAGGTCGAGGACGACGGGGCCGGCGAGGACCCGGAGCGCGTACGCCGCGCGCTGGCCGGCGACGCCAGCCTGGACTCAGTCGGCCTCGGCAACGTCGACGCGCGGCTGCGCACGACGTACGGCGACGACTACGGCCTGGTCGTCGAGACCGCGCCCGGCGCCGGGACCAAGGTGACCGTGCGGGTGCCGAAGTTCGCGCCGGGGGTGACCACATGACCCCGCTGCGGGTGCTGGTGGTCGACGACGAGCGGCCGGCCCTGAGCGAGCTGGAGTACCTCCTCGACCAGGACGACCGGATCGGCGAGGTCATCGCCTGCGACTCGGCCACCGAGGCGCTGCGCACCCTGCACGAGCGCGAGGTCGACGCGGTCTTCCTCGACATCCAGATGCCGGGCCTGACCGGCCTGGAGCTGGCCCAGGTGCTGGCGCGCTTCCGCACACCGCCGCCGGTCGTCTTCGTCACCGCCCACGAGGGGCACGCCGTCGAGGCCTTCGACCTGCGCGCGGTGGACTACGTGCTCAAACCGGTGCGCGAGGAGCGCTTGGCCGAGGCGGTGCGCCGGGTCATCGAGGGCGGCGACCGCGCGCCGGCGCCGGTCGAGGACGTGCAGATCCCGGTCGAGCTCGGCGGCGTGACCCGGTTCGTGGACCGCCGCGACGTCACCCACGTCGAGGCCCAGGGCGACTACGCGCGGCTGCACGCGGCGACCGGCAGCCACCTCATCCGCGTGCCGCTCACGACCCTGGAGGAGGAGTGGGCCGGCGCGGGCTTCGTGCGCATCCACCGCTCGCTGCTCGTGGCGCTGCGGCACGTGACCGAGGTGCGCATGGAGCAGGGCCGCTGCACCGTGGTGGTGGCCGGCTCGACCGAGCTCGGCGTGAGCCGACGGCACACCCGCCAGCTGCGCGAGCTGCTCGGGCGGCGTACCCGTGAGTGAGCCGCGACCCGCCCGCGTCCGGGTGACCGGGCCGCCGCGGCGCGCGCACGCGCCGCGGACCCGCACCGGCGACATCGACGAGCAGACCGCCCTCGGCGAGGTGTACGTCGGCAGCCTGCTGCGCGAGCAACTCTACCTCGCCGTCCGCGTGCTCGGGGTGCTGGCGGTGAGCGTCGGCAGCCTGCCCCTGGTGTTCCACCTCTTCCCCTCGCTGGCCGCGCGGCACGTGCTCGGGCTGCCGCTGGCCTGGCTGCTGCTCGGGGTCCTCGTCTACCCGTGGTTGCTGGTGCTCGGTCGCTGGTTCGTCCGGCGGGCGGAGCGCAACGAGCACGACTTCGTGCTCCTGCTCCAGGTGCTGGAGGACGAGTGAGCACCGACGGCGTGCCCGGCCTGGTCGCGCTGCTCGTGGTCAGCCTGGCCACGCTGGCCATCGGCGTCTACGGGCTGCGCATCTCGCGGACGACCAGCGACTTCTACGTCGCGTCCCGGTCGGTGCGGCCGGGTCTCAACGCCAGCGCGATCGGCGGGGAGTACCTCTCCGCCGCGTCCTTCCTCGGCGTCGCCGCGCTGGTGCTGACCGCGGGCGCGCAGATGCTGTGGTACCCCATCGGCTGGACCGCCGGCTACCTCGTCCTGCTCGTCCTGGTGGCCGCCCCGTTGCGCCGCAGCGGCGCCTACACGCTGCCCGACTTCGCCGAGGCCCGGCTCGGCTCGCGGCGGGTGCGCGCGCTCTGCTCGGTGCTGGTGGTGGCCATCGGCTGGCTCTACCTCCTGCCGCAGTTCCAGGGCGCCGGGCTCACGCTCACCGCCGCGGTCGACGCGCCGGCGTGGGTCGGCGCGCTGGTCGTCGGCGCGGTCGTCGTGGTCAACGTGAGCAGCGGCGGGATGCGCTCGATCACCTTCGTGCAGGCGTTCCAGTACTGGCTCAAGCTCACCGCCCTGCTCGTCCCCGCGGCCGTGCTGCTGGTGGTGTGGGCCGGCGACGGGTCGCCGTCCCCGACCGGTGGCGGAGCCGGCTGGTCGCTGCCCCTCGGCGAGGGGGAGCCGGGGCCTCTACACGACGTACTCGATCGTGCTGGCGACCTTCCTCGGCACCATGGGCTTGCCGCACGTGGTCGTGCGGTTCTACACCAACCCCGACGGCCGGGCCGCGCGCCGCACGACGCTGGCCGTGCTGGCCCTGCTCGGCCTGTTCTACCTGCTGCCGCCGGTGTACGCCGCGCTCGGTCGCGCGTACGGCGCGGACGCCGACGACACCGTCGTGCTCGAGCTGCCCCGCCTGATGCTCGACGGGCTCGCCGGCGACCTGCTCACCGGGCTGGTCACGGCGGGCGCGTTCGCGGCCTTCCTCTCCACGTCCTCGGGGCTGGCCATCGCGGTGTCCGGCGTGTTGGCCCAGGACGTGCTGGGCTCGCGCTTCTCCGGGGTCTCGGCCTTCCGGGTCGGCGCGACGGTGGCGGTCGGCGTACCCCTCGCCGCGGCCGTGCTCGCCCCCGACCTGTCCGTGGCCCGCGCGGTGGGACTGGCCTTCGCCGTCGCCGCCTCGACGTTCTGCCCGCTGCTCGTGCTCGGCATCTGGTGGCACGGGCTGACCCCGACCGGCGCGGTGGCCGGGCTGCTCGTCGGCGGGCTGGGCTCGGCGGCCGGCGTGGGCTGGACGCTGTACGACGGCGCGCCGGAGGCCTGGGGCGACGTGCTGCTCGGCCAGCCGGCGGCGTGGAGCGTGCCGCTGGCCTTCGGCACGATGGTCGCGGTGTCGCTCACGACCCGGGACCGGGTGCCGGTCCACGCCCGCCGTTTCATGGTCCGGCTGCACACGCCCGAGGTCGTCCCGCTCGACCGCAGCTGACCGCTCGTCGCGCCGTTCCGACCGTTCATCGATGCGGTGCCGGCGCTCGGCGCAGCCCGCGCGCGCGCCGATTCCGGCTCCCGAGCGCCGTCCCTACCGTGACGGGCATCACTCAGGGGTGCCGCAGGCGCCCGGACCCGGAGGGGGTAGCGATGACGCAGGGCATGTCACGCGCGCAGTCGGAGGTGAACGACCCGGCCTACGACCGGCTGGCGGCGTCGGCCGACTTCATCGAGCTGCGCAAGCGGTACCGCAGCTTCGTCTTCCCGGCCACCGTGGCCTTCCTGGCCTGGTACCTGCTCTACGTCGTGCTCTCCAACTGGGCGCACGACTTCATGAGCACGAAGGTCGTCGGCAACGTCAACATCGCCCTGGTGATCGGGCTCCTGCAGTTCGTGACGACGTTCGTGCTGGCCTGGATGTACAGCCGCTACTCCACGGCCAAGCTCGACCCGCTCGCCCAGAAGCTCGAAGCGGAGTACGTCGCAGGGAAGGACGCCTGACGTGGACCACCAAGGGCTCACCACCGTCCTGTTCCTGCTCGTCGTCGCCGTCACCATCGGGATCACGATCTGGGCCAGCCGCCAGACCTCCGGCGCGGCGGACTTCTACGCCGGCGGCCGCGGCTTCAGCGGTCTGCAGAACGGCCTGGCCATCGGCGGCGACTACATGTCGGCGGCGTCGTTCCTCGGCATCTCCGGCGCGATCGCGCTGAGCGGGTACGACGGCTTCCTCTACTCCATCGGCTTCCTCGTCGCGTGGCTGGTCGCGCTGCTGCTGGTGGCCGAGATGCTGCGGAACTCCGGTCGCTACACGATGGCCGACCAGCTGGCCTACCGGATGCGCCAGCGCCCGGTGCGGCAGGCCGCGGCGACCTCGACGGTCGTGGTGTCGATCTTCTACCTGCTCGCGCAGATGGTCGGCGCCGGCGCACTGGTCTCGCTGCTGCTCGGCGTGGACGGCGACGCGGCCAAGAACATCACCATCGCCGGCGTCGGCGTGCTGATGATCTTCTACGTCACCGTCGGCGGGATGAAGGGCACGACGTACGTCCAGATCGTCAAGGCCTTCCTCCTGATGGCCGGGTCGGCGCTGATCGTCGTGCTCGTGCTGGCCAAGTTCAACTTCAACGTCTCCGACATGCTCGGCACCGCCGCGTCCAACAGCGGCAAGGGCCAGGCCTTCCTGGAGCCCGGGCTGAAGTACGGCGTCACCGGCACCAGCAAGATCGACTTCCTCAGCCTCGGCATCGCACTGGTCCTGGGCACCGCCGGGCTGCCGCACATCCTGATCCGCTTCTACACCGTGCCGACCGCACGCGACGCGCGGAAGTCGGTGCTGTGGGCCATCGGCCTGATCGGCACCTTCTACCTGTTCACGCTGGTGCTCGGCTTCGGCGCCGCGGCGCTGCTCTCGGAGGGCAAGTACGCCGAGGTCGCGGCCTCCGGCGGCAACCTGGCCTCACCACTCCTGGCCGAGGCGGTCGGCGGTGGTGACGGGTCCACCGGCGGCGCGATCATGCTGGCCCTGATCGCGGCGGTGGCCTTCGCGACCATCCTCGCGGTGGTCGCCGGTCTCACCCTCGCCTCGTCCACCTCGGTGGCCCACGACATCTACAACAACGTGGTCAAGCGCGGCGAGGCCACCGAGCGGGACGAGCTCCGGGTCGCCCGCATCTCCGCCGCCGCCATCGGTGCGATCGCCATCGTCCTGGCCATCCCGGCCAAGAGCCTGAACGTCGCGTTCCTCGTCGCGCTGGCGTTCGCGGTGGCCGCGTCGGCCAACCTGCCGGCGATCCTCTACAACATGTTCTGGCGGCGCTTCAACACGCGCGGCGCGCTGTGGTCGATCTACGGCGGGCTGATCTCGGCCGTCGGGCTGGTGATCTTCTCGCCGGTGGTCTCGGGCAAGGGCCTGGACCCGGCCGGCAAGAACCTCTCGCTGCTGCCGACCAGCATCGACATCAGCTGGTTCCCGCTGGAGAACCCGGGCATCGTCTCCATCCCGCTCGGCTTCCTGCTCGGCTACATCGGGACGGTGACGTCGCGCGAGCCGGACGCGGAGGAGCGGTACACCGAGCTCGAGGTCCGCGCGCTGACGGGTGCTGGTGCGGAGCAGGCGAGCTCGCACTAGGCCGACGTTCGTGGCGTACGCCGGCCGGGGTCCCTAGGGGCTCCGGCCGGTGGCGTCGTTGGCGGTGGGTCACTTGCTCGCACCGCCACTTCTCGCCCGTGCCGTGACCAGGTGCGTGCGGCCACGATCGGGTCCCGCACCACGCACTTGTAACGCTCAGTTGTGGGAACTGTCGACCCGTTGCAACGGGTCGACAGTTCCCGTAACTGAGCGTTACAAGTTCTCGGCGGCGAGCACAGAAGCCGGAACCTTCCACCTGCCCGAGCACCTGCGGATCGCCTTAGCGTCCAGCCATGACGCAGTCGCCGCCCCCGCAGGACCCGCCCCAGATCGGCATCCGGCTGGTGGTGGCCCACGACGACGTGACCCGCCGGGTGGACCTCCAGCTCGTGGGCAGCCGGGGGGTGGCGGTCGAGGACGGCCTGGTGACCACGTTCGAGGCGTCGCGGCTCTGGCCGACGGTGCGGGCCGTCCTGCCGGAGCTCGCGCACCTCAGGGCCGATCCGCACGGTCTGCCCTCGCCCGACCCGGACCGCCGGCCCGGCGAGGGCTGGGACCGGGAGTGCCGCGCGATGGTGAGCGTGGCGGTAGCCAGCCTGCCGGGGGGCGAGGTGGCGCTGCGGACGTGGTTCGCGACCGACGACGAGCTGTGGTCGGCGACGCCGTTGCCGGACGGGCGGACCGACCTCCGGCTGGCCGCTCCGGGCGCAGTGGCGGACCTGCTGATCTGGGACGTCACCGGCGCGATGGAGGTCCTCGTGGCGGCGGCGGAGGTGGCGTCGTGACGACCCTGGGGATGGACACCGACGCCGGGCGGGCGGCGGGCGAGACGCTGGCGCAGGGGGCGCAGCAGATCACCGAGCTGGCGCAGCGGCTGGACGCGGTGATCACGGTCCTGGAGTGGATCGGGGTCGACGCCGACACCCACCGCGACGAGTGGCAGAGCAGCCAGCGCCCGGCGCTGGACCGGAGCCGCGCAGCTGCTCACGGCGGTGGCGACGCTGCTCAAGCACGAGGCCGAGGCGCAGGACCAGGTCTCAGGCGACGGCGGGCAGACCGGTACGGCGGGCAGCGTCTCCGCTCCGCAGACCCCGGGCGGGGGTGAGCGGGGCGGCGTCCTCGGCTGGCTGGACCGGCACGTCGGCAACTTCCTGCGCGGTCTGGTGCGCACGGGCGAGCACGCCGGGGACTTCGTCGCCAAGCTCGACGACGTCCTCACCGGCGAGAAGGACTGGTCGGTGTCCGCGCTGGCGGCCAGCGCGCTGGGGACGGTCGGCTCGGGTGTGGGCGCGGTCTACGACGGCATCACCGGCGAGAACCACCACTGGTTCGAGGAGGGCCGGGGCGTGGCGGGGACGCCGGTCGCGGCCCCCACCGACCCGACGGCCGCGAGCCAGTACTCCCCCGTCGTGGCCCGCCCGCACGACCTGCCGTCGCTCATGCAGGGCGTCACCGACTCCTACCAGGTGGGCAGCGCGCCGGGCAGCAACGGCGACGTGCGGATCACCCGGGTCGACAACGGGACGGGCACGCCGGCGTACGTCGTGTGCATCCCCGGCACCGAGAGCTGGAACCCGTCGGCCGGCGCCACCGGACGCGACCTCACGGCCAACCTGGCCCTGGTCGCGGGCAACCCGTCGGCGGCGGCGGAGTCGGTGCGGGCGGCCATGGACCAGGCGCACATCCCGCCGGGCTCGCCGGTCATGCTGGTCGGGCACAGCCAGGGCGGGATCATCGCAGGCACGCTCGCGGCCGACCACTCGTTCGTCGAGAAGTACGGCGTGACCAACGTGCTCACCTACGGCGCGCCGATCGACCACCTGCGCATCGACCCGTCGGTGCAGGTGCTCCAGGTCCAGCACGCCACCGACATCGTGCCGCGCCTCGACCTCGGCGGCCTGCAGACGGGGAGCACGCCGTTCCCGAGCACGCAGGCGGGCGTCGTGCTCGACAACCCGGGCCACTTCTGGGACGCCGCGACCAACCACAGCTACGTCGAGTACGCGAACTCGGTGCGCGACGAGCTCGGCGCGAACACGCCCGAGGGCGAGATCCTGCGGCAGTACCAGTCCTCGCTCGGCCGCTTCTTCGTCGCTCCCGGCGGGACGGTGACCGCGGTCGACGTGCCGGTGAGCCGCGCGCCCCAGCCGTGAGCCGGTGATGATGGAGCCGTGAGGCTCATCCCCCGCCGCCGGCGCGACCCGGACCAGATCGCCGCCGCCGTCTCCGAGGCGCTCGGCCAGCCGGTGCAGTACAACCACCTGCAGTACAAGGCCGGCGCCCTCTCCGGCACCATCGACGTGGCCGACGTCGCGGCCTTCGAGCGGGCCCTGCGCGCGGCGTACACGACCCTGCACGAGCTGATCGGCGACGACGTCGAGCGGGTGGTGTTCTACCTCGCCGGCAGTACGCCGACCGCGCAGCCGGTCTCCGCCGGAGCGCTCGGGCTGCCGACACCACCGAGCGGGCACGACCTCGCCCAGCGGTTCGGGTAGCCCCGGCGGGCCCGTTCACCGCAGCGCGGCGACCGCCCGGCGCAACCCTCTGGCAACCACCCGTCGCCAGCCTGTTCAGTGCGGACTAGCGTGACGAGTGACACCCCGGACGAGGAGAGCGCACCTGTGACCAGCACCGAGGAGACCCTGTCCAACCTGTCCAAGGAGGACCGCCGGTTCGAGCCGCCCGAGGAGCTGGCGGCCGACGCGAACGTCCGGGCCGAGGCCTACGACCGGGCGGCGCAGGACCGGGAGGCGTTCTGGGCCGAGGCGGCCGAGCGGCTGCACTGGGACCGCACGTGGGACCAGGTGCTGGACTGGTCGAACCCGCCGTTCGCGAAGTGGTTCGTCGGCGGCACCATCAACGCGGCGTACAACTGCCTGGACCGCCACGTCGAGAACGGTCTCGGCGACCGGGTCGCGCTGCACTGGATCGGCGAGCCCGAGGACGACACCCGCTCGGTCACCTACGCCGAGCTCAAGGACGAGGTCTGCCAGGCCGCCAACGCGCTCACCGAGCTCGGCGTGCAGAAGGGCGACCGGGTCGCGATCTACATGCCGATGATCCTCGAGACGGTCGTCGCGATGCTGGCCTGCGCGCGCATCGGTGCGCCGCACACCGTGGTCTTCGGCGGCTTCTCCTCCGACGCCCTCGCCACCCGGGTCGTCGACTGCGGGGTCAAGGTCGTCATCACCGCCGACGGCGGCTACCGCCGCGGCGCCCCCTCGGCGCTCAAGCCCGCCGTCGACGAGGCCCGAGCCAAGGTCAAGGAGCAGGGCGGCGAGGTCGAGAAGGTCCTGGTGGTCAAGCGCACCGGCCAGGACGTCGACTGGGACGACGACGTCGACGTCTGGTGGAACGACACGGTCGGCGAGGCCAGCACCGAGCACGCGTGCGAGTTCTTCGACTCCGAGCACCCGCTCTACGTCATGTACACCTCCGGCTCGACCGGCAAGCCCAAGGGCATCCTGCACACCACCGGCGGCTACCTCGTCGGCGCGGCGTTCACGCACTGGGAGGTCTTCGACCTCAAGCCGGAGACCGACGTCTACTGGTGCACCGCCGACGTCGGGTGGGTCACCGGGCACAGCTACCTCGTCTACGGGCCTCTGGCCAACGCCGCCACCGGCGTCATCTACGAGGGCACGCCGGACACCCCCGAGAAGGGCCGCTGGTGGAAGATCGTCCAGGACCTGAAGGTCTCGATCTTCTACACCGCACCCACGGCGATCCGCTCCTTCATGAAGCAGGGGCAGGAGATCCCCGACCGGTACGACATGAGCTCGCTGCGCGTGCTCGGCTCGGTCGGTGAGCCGATCAACCCCGAGGCCTACGTCTGGTACCGCCACGTCATCGGCAAGGACAAGACCCCCGTCGTCGACACCTGGTGGCAGACCGAGACCGGCTCGATCATGATCAGCCCGCTGCCCGGCGTCACCGCGGGCAAGCCCGGGTCGGCCATGAACCCGCTGCCCGGGATCGGCGCCGACGTGGTCACCGAGGAGGGCGAGTCGGTGCCCAACGGCTCCGGCGGCTACCTCGTGCTCACCGAGCCGTGGCCCTCCATGCTCCGCACCATCTGGGGCGACGACGAGCGGTTCGTGGACACCTACTGGTCGAAGTACAAGGAGCAGGGCTGGTACTTCGCCGGCGACGGCGCCAAGAAGGACGAGGACGGCGACCTGTGGGTCCTCGGCCGCGTGGACGACGTCATGAACGTCTCCGGCCACCGGCTCTCCACCACCGAGATCGAGTCCGCCCTGGTCTCCCACCCCAAGGTGGCCGAGGCCGCGGTCGTGGGGGCCAAGGACGAGGACACCGGGCAGGCCGTGTGCGCGTTCGTGATCCTCAAGGACGAGGCCGGAGACGGGGGCGAGGACATCGTCGAGGAGCTGCGCAAGCACGTGCGCAAGGAGATCGGCCCGATCGCGACGCCCCGCCAGATCATGATCGTCCCCGAGCTGCCCAAGACCCGCTCCGGCAAGATCATGCGCCGGCTGCTGCGGGACGTGGCCGAGAACCGCGAGGTCGGCGATGTCACCACGCTGGCCGACAGCTCGGTCATGGACCTGATCTCGGACGGGATGAGCTCGGGCAAGGCCGAGGACTGAGCGGGCGCCCGGCCGGCGGCTCAGGCCTCCAGGACTAGACTGGGGGCAACCAGCTTCCGAGCCGGGCTCGTCGAGCCCGCGAGGGCGGCGCGAAGGGTGGACGCCATGACGGCGTCACCAGACCAGGCCACCACCTCATCGACCGGGTCGCCGCGCGACCCGCTCCGGGTCCAGCTCCGAGACACCCCGGAAGCCGGTCACGTCGACGGCGGATGGTGGCCCCGGTCGCGCGACCTGCGGGCCGAGGCGGCCGACCTCATCGACCACCTGCCCACCGAGGTGGGCCGGGTGCACCGGCTGCTGTTCTCGCGGCCCGACTGGGACGACGGCGTGGTCGACGGCAAGGGCCGGCGCCGCATCGAGGCCGCCCGGGGTCCGGTCAAGACCGGGTCCTTCCCGGGCGACGACACCCACCAGATGATCCTGGTCCTGGCCTCCGGCCGGCAGCTGCGGCTCCTGGTCATCCCCTCGGACACCGACCCCGCGGAGGCCGAGCAGCAGCTGCGCGCCGCGGCCGGCGCGACGCCCGCGGGGCGCGGCACCCAGGTCGACCGCACCTGACGCAGCGCCCCTCGTCCGGACCGGGTGGCGTGGCCGGGCGCGGGCCGGGAAGGATGACGGCGTGCGTGCGCCGAGCCTCCCCGCGACCGTCCTCGTCCCCGTCCTGGTCCTGGCCGGCACCCTCGTCGGTCCGCCGTCGCCGGCGCACGCGGCGACGACCTGCCGCGACCAGGCCGCCACGATCGAGGCGAGCGAGGGGACGGTCGAGGGCACGCCCGGTCCGGACGTCATCGTGGTGACCGGGACCAACACCAAGGTGCTGGCCGGTGAGGGCGACGACACGATCTGCGTCGTCGGCGGCGCGGGCGTGGTCGGCGTCGACGCCGGCCCGGGCAACGACGTCGTCGACACCACCGCGGCCGGCGTCCCGACCGACACCGTCCTCGGCCCGGGTGCGGACACCTTCACCGGCGGGCCGCAGAGCGACACGGTCCGCTCGTCGGGTGACGCCGCGACCGACACGGTGGCGACCGGCGCCGGGCGCGACACGTTCACGACGTACGCCAACGGGCCGGTCGTCGTGGACCTCGGGCCGGACGACGACATCCTCAGCTTCAACGCCACGGCCGGCACGGCGGGCAGCCAGCTCGACCTGGGCGACGGCAGCGACCTGCTGCTGGTCGAGGACGCGGTCGACCTCGCGATCGACCTGGCCGAGGGGACGCTGGTGCAGAAGGGCGTGGTCTCCAAGGCGGTCCACGCCGAGGACGTCCAGGCCTCGGGTCGCGACGTGGTCGTGCGCGGCGACGACTCCGACAACGACGTGCGCGTCACCGGCTGCCGGGTCACGCTGTCCGGCGACGGCGGGAACGACGTGCTGGCCCAGATCGGCCAGCCGGCCCAGCCCGACCCCACGTGCAAGGTCAAGGCCACGCTGCGCGGTCAGGGCGGGAAGGACCGGCTGCGCGGGTTCTCCGGGCGCGACACGCTCATCGGCGGGCGCGGCCGGGACATCGCCAACGGCGGCAGCGGCCGGGACCGGTGCAGCGCCGAGCGCGTCCGGCGCTGCGAGCGCTGACGAGGAGCCTCAGCGCGGCGGCCGGGTCTTGATGACCCCACCCTCGACCAGCCGTCGGCGGGCCCGGGTCAGCTTGTAGACCCAGATCGCGACCCCGGCCAGCACCCCGGTGTCGTCGATGAGCCCGAACGGCCCGAGGAGCACCTCCGGCAGCACGTCGACCGGCAGCGCCAGGTAGAACAGCGCGCCCAGCATCGCGACCACGCCGCGCGGCGGGATCTTGAAGCGCCACATCAAGAACGCCACGACCAGCAGCCCGACGACCACGAGGACGCCCACCACGACGAGCACGATCCGCACGAGGTCGCTGACGTCCACCCACCTAGTCTGACGCGGTGACGTCCGTCCCCGGCCTCGGCCGGCTCCGCCAGTCCGAGATCTACCGCGCCGGGGTGCTCGGCCGGCGCCCCGCCGTGCCCACCGACTTCGCCGAGCTCGAGCGCCGCGCGCGCGAGGCCTCGAGCGCCAAGGCCTGGGCGTACGTCGCGGGTGGGGCCGGTGAGGGCCGGACCATGCGCACCAACCGGGCGGCGTTCGACCGGTGGGCGGTGGTGCCGCGGATGGCGCACGGCCAGGCCACGCGGGACCTGTCCACCGAGCTGCTCGGGCGACGCCTGGACAGCCCGGTGCTGCTCGCGCCGGTGGGCGCGGGCGCGCTCATGGGCCGCGACAGCGACGTGCAGATCGCCCGGGCCGGGGCGGCCACCGGGACGCCGTACGTCTTCAGCAACCAGGGCTGCAACCCGCTCGAGCAGACGGCGGCGGCGATGGGCGGGACGCCGTGGTGGTTCCAGCTCTACTGGAGCACCGACGAGGCGCTGGTGGACAGCCTCATCGGGCGGGCCGAGGACGCCGGCGCCAGCGCGCTGGTCGTCACCCTCGACACGACCACGCTCGGGTGGCGGCCGCAGGACCTCAACCTCGGGTCGCTGCCGTTCAGCCGGGGGCTGGGCATCGCGCAGTACACCTCCGACCCGCGCTTCCGCGACCTGGTGCGCCAGCGGGTGGCCGCGGTCCGCGACGGCACGCTCCCGGAGTCCGACGTGGTGATCACCCTCGGCGCGATCCGCTCGCTGCTCTCGATCACCCGCGAGTTCCCGGGCCGCTTCCTGGACAACCTGCGCTCGCCCGAGCCGCGCGCGGCGGTCGAGACCTTCCTCGACATCTACTCCAACCCCGGGCTGAGCTGGGCGCACCTGGAGACGCTGCGCGAGCGGACCCGGCTGCCGGTGGTGCTCAAGGGGATCCTGCACCCCGACGACGCCCGGCGCGCGTACGACGTCGGGGCCGACGCGATCGTCGTGTCCAACCACGGCGGCCGCCAGGTCGACGGCGCCATCGCCTCGCTCGACGCGCTGGTGACGATCCGCGAGGAGGTCGGCGACGAGCCGACCGTGCTCCTCGACAGCGGGATCCGGACCGGCTCCGACGTCTTCACCGCTCTCGCCCTCGGTGCGGACGCGGTGCTGCTGGGCCGCCCCCACCTGTACGGCCTGGCCCTCGCCGGTCAGCGCGGCGTGGAGGAGGTCGTCCGCAACGTGCTCGCCGAGCTGGAGCTGACCATGGCCCTCACCGGTGCCGCCGACCTGGCCTCGGTCACCCGCGAGATGCTGGTGCCCAACCCGAGCGCGTAGTCTCCTGGGTGGTGCGCCGGGAAGTCTGGTCGGCAGTCTGCCGCCGACCCCGGAGCCGCCACCGTGACCGAGTCCCCCCGCCCGCCGTGGCCGCCTGTTCGAGCGCGGCTCGTGGCTCGAGAGCTCGCGCATCGCCGAGCTGCTGCGCGCCGAGACCGTCGGCGGGCTGCTGCTCATCACCGGGGCCGTCGTCGCCCTGGTCTGGGCCAACTCGCCGTGGAGTGAGGACTACGCGGCGCTGCGTGACTGGTCCATCGGGCCCGAGTCGCTGCACCTCCACCTGAGTCTCGGCACGTGGGCGGCCGATGGGCTGCTCGCGGTGTTCTTCTTCGTGGCCGGGCTCGAGCTCAAGCGCGAGTTCGTGGCCGGCGACCTGCGCGACCCGCGCCGGGCCGCGCTGCCCGTGGCGGCGGCGGTCGGCGGGATGGTCGTGCCCGCCCTGGTCTTCGTGGCCTGGAACGCCGGCGGGGACGGTGGGCTGCGGGGCTGGGCCATCCCGACCGCCACCGACATCGCCTTCGCCGTCGCGGTGCTCGCGGTGATCAGCACCCACCTGCCCGCCGGGCTGCGGACCTTCCTGCTCACCCTGGCCGTGGTCGACGACCTGCTGGCCATCACCGTGATCGCGTTCTTCTACACCGACGCGCTGCAGCCGCTCTACCTCCTGCTCGCCGCCGTGCCGCTCGGGCTGTTCGCGCTGCTCGTGCAGCGGCGCATCTTCCCCGCGTGGGCCCTGCTGCCGCTCGCGCTGCTGACCTGGGGGCTGGTGCACGCCTCGGGCGTCCACGCCACGGTCGCCGGCGTCCTGCTCGGCTTCACCGTCCCCGTCGTACGCCGGCGCGAGGGTCCGGGGCCCGGCCTGGCCGAGCACCTGGAGCACCTGGTGCGGCCCATCTCGGCCGGCGTCGCGGTCCCGGTCTTCGCCTTCTTCGCCGCCGGCGTCTCGGTCGGCGGCCTCAGCGGCCTCGCAGACTCGCTCCAGGACCGGGTCGCCCTCGGCATCGTCTTCGGCCTGGTGGTCGGCAAGGCGATCGGCATCGCCGGCTCGACGTACCTGCTCGCGCGCTTCACCCGAGCCGACCTCGACGACGAGCTGGCGTGGGTCGACGTCATCGGCATGGCGCTGCTGGGCGGCATCGGCTTCACGGTGTCGCTGCTCATCGGCGAGCTGGCCTTCGGCACCGGCAGCGTGCGGGACGAGCACGTCAAGGTGGGGGTGCTCGCCGGGTCGCTCGTCGCGGCCCTCCTGGCCACGGTCGTGCTGCGGCTGCGCAACCGCACCTACCGCCGGTTGTGCGAGATCGAGGAGCGCGACGACGACCAGGACGGAGTCCCGGACGTGTACCAGCAGCGCGATGGGTAACCTCAGGGCATGGTCCACGACCCGGCGGGGAGCCCTCGCACGCCTGCGCAGCCCTCACCGGACGACCCGACGATCGGGAAGCTGGTCGCCGACGCCACCCGCGACATCTCCACGCTGGTCTCCAAGGAGATCGAGCTGGCCAAGTCCGAGCTCAAGGTCAGCGTCAAGGCCGGCGGCCTCGGCGTCGGGCTGCTCGCCGGCGCGGCGTTCCTGGCCGTGCTCGGCGTCATCATGCTGTCGTTCACGATCGTCTACTTCATCCACTGGAACGGCAGCGGCCTCTCGCTGCACTGGGCCTACCTGATCGTGACGGGCTTCTGGTTCGCCCTCGTCGCGCTGCTCGCCTTCGTCGGCATCAGGAAGCTCAAGCAGGTCGGGCCGCCGGAGAAGGCGATCGAGCAGGGCAAGGGCATCCCCCGCGCCCTCAAGGGCAAGGCCTAGGCGCGGCCTACCCGGCACAACCCTGGGTCGAGACCTCCTGGGTCGCGGTCCTGCCCTCGGCGGCGGCGTCGCGGACCTGGTCCGCGGTGAGCGCGTAGCCGGTGTCGTCGTCGGTGACCGAGGCGGCGAAGACCACGCCGGCGACCTGGCCGCGTGAGTCCACGATCGGACCCCCGCTGTTGCCGGGACGGACCAGGCCGCGCAGGGAGTAGACGTCGCGGATGACGGTGCCCTCGCCGTAGATGTCGGGTGAGCGCAGGCGCTGCACGGCGCGGACGCGCCCGGACTCGATGTCGAACGGGCCGTCCTGCGGGTAGCCCAGGATCGCGACGTCGTCCTTGGGCTGGGTGGGCTCGCCCTCGCGGGTGAACCGCAGCGGCGGCACCTCGCCGCTGTCGAACTCCAGCACCGCCACGTCGAGCTCGGGGTCGTAGAACACGGTCGTGGCGTCGACCGCGTCGTCGGCGCTGACGTAGACCTGGGGGTCGTCGACGCCGGCGACGACGTGGGCGTTGGTGATGAGCCGCCCGTCGGCGTACACGAAGCCGGAGCCCTCGACGCCGCGCCCGCAGTCGTTGGTGCCGCGGACCTTGAGGACGCTGGCGCCGGCCCGGGTGACGTCGGGGTCGCGCTTCATCCGGGCGTCGCCGGGCTGGACCTCGACGATCCGCTCGGGCGAGAACGGCTCCAGGTAGCGCGGGAAGAACGTCGTCCCCACCACGTTGTTGAACGCGTCGAGCACGCCGCCGGCGCGCGCCGGTAGGACCTCGTTGACCTTGGCCAGCACGGCGGAGCTGCGCACCAGTGGGGTCACGCCGTCGATGCGGGTGCCCGAGACCGCGACGCCGAGGGCCCAGGCCACGACCAGCACCGCGAGGCCGCTGAGCACCGCGCCTCCGATCGCGTCGATCACGCGCGCCGGCTGCCAGGTGATGACGTCGCGGATCCGCGCGCCGGCGAACTGGAGCAGCGCCTGGCCCAGGCACGCGCCGAGGATGACGATGAACAGCGCGCCCAGCGAGACCAGCAGCGACGGGTCGGCGTCGCCCAGCGCGATCGGCGCCAGCCAGACGCCGAGGAGCCCGCCCAGCAGCAGGCCGGCGGTGGCGAAGGCGCCGGTGACGAAGCCCTGCCAGTAGCCCGAGAGCGCGTAGGCCAGGACGAGCACGACGAGCAGCCAGTCGAGGGTGTTCACCGCAGCCCCCGCCGCTGCTCGAACTCGGTGTTGGGCTGCACCTGCTCGCGGTCGACCGGCCGGCCGGCGAGCATGTAGTCGGGCAGCGGGTGCTCGGGGGCGTCGGGGAGGTCCTCGATCCAGCCGAGGAACTCGAACAGCCGGGCGATCACGCCGGCGGTGAAGCCCCAGCAGATGACGTCGTGGTCGTCGCCGATGAGGAAGCCCGGTCCGCGCCAGCCGTTGGGCGCGCGCACGGTGATGCGGTACGCCGGGTCGCGCAGCTCGCGCAGCGGGGCCCGCCAGACCGCGTGCACCTCCTCCGGCGAGACGGTGCTGACCGGGGACGGGTCGCGCCACCAGGCCAGGACCGGCGTGACCGCGAAGTTGCTGACCGGCACCCACAGCGGTGGCAGCTGGGCGAAGACGTCCACGCCGTCGCGGTCCAGCCCGGTCTCCTCCCAGGCCTCGCGCAGCGCGGCCTGCTCGGGCGTCTCGCCCGGGTCGAGCGAGCCGCCCGGGAACGAGACCTGGCCGGGGTGGGAGCGCATGGTGTGGTTGCGCTCGGTGAGCAGCAGGTCGGGCCCGTGCGCGCCCTCGCCGAAGAGCATGAGCACCGCGCTCTCGCGGGTCTCGTCCTCCTCCGGTGGCATGAAGCGGGTGAGGTCGTGGACGGTGATGGAGCTCGCGGCCTCCTCGACCGGCCGCAGCCAGTCGGGCAGGTTGCTCACAGAGCGACCCCGAGGTGCTCCTCGACCAGGTCGACGATCTGCGCCTCGCTGTCGAGGCCGCCGAACTCGCGGTGCGCGATCGCGCCGTCGGCGTCCACGAAGACGAGCATGGGCATGCCCGGGATCTTGGCGAACTCGTCGAACTGCTGCACGTCGCCACCCGGGTCCGCCAGCGAGGGGTAGGTCACGCCGCGCTCCTGCATCTGCTCGAGCGCGCTGGCGGGGTACTGGTCCTGGTAGTCGACGGCGAGCAGCGGCACCTGGTCGGCGTAGTCGTCGGCGAAGGCCTGCAGCGCCGGCATCTCCTCGGCGCACGGACCGCACCAGGACCCCCAGAAACTGAGCAGCATCGGCCCCTTGAGGCTCGCCAGGTCCACGGCCGTGCCGCCGCCGAGGCAGGGCAGCGTGAGCGACGGCAGCTCGCCCCCACCCCGGCCGGGCGTGCAGTCGGCGATCCCGGCCGCGGCCTTGGCCTCGCGCAGTGCGGGGGTGTCGACGTCGACCTTGCTCGCGGCGACCGGGCGGTTGTCGAGCGTGATGCCCTGCGGCTTGCTGTCGCCGGTGCAGGCGGTGAGCAGGCAGACCAGGGCCGCCAGCGCCGCGAGCAGCCTCACGCGCGGCCCTCGGTGCGCAGCAGCTTCTCGGCCGTCGCGCGGTCGGTCGGGCCCTCGCCGTACGACGGGCACCAGCGCGCGATGGGGCACGCACCGCACGCCGGTCGCTGGGCGTGGCAGCAGCGGCGCCCGTGCCAGATCAGGTGGTGGCAGAGCATCACCCAGTCCTTCTTGGGGAACAGCGCGCCGACCGCGTGCTCGACCTTGACCGGGTCGGTCTCCTCGGTCCAGCCGAAGCGGCGCGCCAACCGCCCGAAGTGGGTGTCGACGGTGATGCCGGGGATGCCGAAGGCGTTGCCGAGCACGACGTTGGCCGTCTTGCGGCCCACGCCCGGGAGCTTGACCAGCTCGGTGAGCTTGGCCGGGACCTGGCCGTCGTGGTGCTCGACGAGGGAGGCGCTCAGCTTGAGCAGCGACTCGGTCTTGGCCCGGAAGAAGCCGAGCGGGCCGACGATCTGCTCGAGGTGCTCGCGGTCGGCGGCGGCCATCGCCTTGGCGTCGGGGTAGGCCGCGAACAGGGTCGGGCGGACCTGGTTGACCCGCTTGTCGGTGGTCTGCGCGCTGAGCACCGTGACGACGAGGAGCTGGAACGGGTCGTCGAAGTCGAGCTCGATGGTGGCGTCGGGGTAGGTCTGGCCGAGCACCCGGTCGATCTTGCGGGCGCGGCGCACCAGACTGGTGTGGCTCTCCCCCGCGAAGCGACCGGCCGGCGGGGGGACCGCGGCGGACTGGGGGTCGGGCACCGCACCAGGATAGGTCCGGGCACCCCCCGTTCCAGCGTCGGCGCACGGCCCCGGACCACGGCCCGACCCGCCCACCAGCCGGGTCGGTGGTTCCTGTGACCCAGACCACTGGATAGGATTCCGAGCGGCCGACGGTGCCGCGTGCCCGCCGAGCCTCGGAGCGACCAGCGGAGGACCCAGTGGACAACGACGTGCTTCGCCAAGCGCCGCTCTTCAGCGCGCTCGACGACGAGGCGGCCACCGCGCTGCGCTCCTCGATGGGCGAGGCCCGCCTGCGCCGCGGGGACGTGCTGTTCCACGAGGGCGACTCCGGTGACAAGCTCTACATCGTCCTGGAGGGCAAGGTGAAGCTCGGCCGCACCTCCTCCGACGGCCGCGAGAACCTCCTGGCCATCCTCGGCCCCGGCCAGATGTTCGGTGAGCTCTCGCTCTTCGACCCCGGTCCGCGCTCGGCCACCGTCACCGCCGTCACCGACACGACGTTCGCCTCGCTGTCCCACGAGGACCTGCTGCGCTGGCTCGAGGGCCGCCCGGTCGTGGCCCGCGGCCTGCTGGCCCAGCTGGCCGGTCGCCTGCGCAAGGCCAACGACGTGGTGGCCGACCTGGTCTTCTCCGACGTGCCCGGCCGCGTGGCCAAGGCGCTGCTCGACCTGGCCGACCGCTTCGGCCGCACCGCCGACGACGGCGTGCACGTCCACCACGACCTCACCCAGGAGGAGCTGGCCCAGCTGGTCGGCGCCTCCCGCGAGACCGTCAACAAGGCGCTGGCCGACTTCGCCTCCCGCGGCTGGCTGCGCCTCGAGCCCCGCTCGGTCGTGATCATGGACGTCGAGCGGCTGGCCCGCCGCGCCCGCTGACGTCCCGCAGGAACTTCTCGGCGGCTGACCCCCGGCGGCCCCCTCCTCAGCGTAGGAGTGGGTGAAGGAGGTTCCGGGTGCCTGCTGCCGACGAGCACGGCTTCGACGCGTTCGTCGCCGCGCGCACCGCGGCGCTGGCGCGCACGGCGTACCTCCTGACCGGTGACACCCACCTCGCGGAGGACCTCGTGCAGACGGCTCTGTTCCAGGCGGCCCGGCACTGGGGCCGCATCCACGGCGACCCCGAGCCGTACGTCCGCCGCATCCTCTACACCCAGAACGTCTCGTGGTGGCGCGCGCGCCGGCTGCGCGAGCAGCCGCTGTCGTCGTACGACGCGCCGGCGACGGACCGCGGCGACAGCGACCTGCGGCTGACCCTCCAGGACGCGCTGCGCCGGCTCACGGTCCGGCAGCGGACGGTGCTGGTGCTGCGCTACTTCGAGGACCTCACTGAGGTCCAGACCGCCGAGGTGCTCGGCATCGGCGCCGGCACGGTGAAGTCGATCGGGCGCCAGGCGCTGGCCCGCTTGCGCGCGCTGGCCCCGGAGCTGGCCGACCTGGTCGGGGACGCCTCGTGACGCCCACCGGGCTCCGCGACGAGCTCGACCGGATCGCGGCCGCGGCCCCGTCCGTCGCCGTGCCCCCCACCACCTGGGCGCGGGCCCGGGCCGCACAGCGCCGGGCCCGACTCGCCAAAGGCGCCGCCGCGCTCGCCTGCGTGGCCCTGGTCGGCGGGCTCGTGCTCAGCCACCCGACGGGCTACCGGCCCCCGCCGGTCGCGGACCCCCAGGCCGAGCTGCGCATGCCCTCACACGTCCACGCCGTGCCCGAGCGCGTGCTGGCCGACCCTGGCGCCGTCTCCACCGACCTCGCGGTGGGGCCGGCCGCCGTGGCGTACGGCGCCGAGCACGGCGTCACCGTCGTGGTCGGCGCGGCCGACGGCGCCTACCACCTGCTGGACCTGGGCGGCCCGGTCGGCGGGATCCTGAGCCCGGACGGCACGCGGCTGGCCACCGGCAGCACCGACCACCGCTCGGTGATCGTCGTCGACCTGCGCAGCGGCGCCCGGGAGGAGACCGCGGTCCTGGCGGCAGGCTCGACGTTCCAGCTCGCCGACGTGACCTGGTCCCCGAACGGCGAGTACCTCGGCTGGACGGCGCTTCCGGAGGCCGGTCAAGCCGCGGCGCCACAGGTCGGCAGCCTCCAGGTGATCGGGTCAGCGCGGGAGTACACCGGCACCCTGCCGGCCCGCTACGGCAGCGGACCCGTGGCAGTCTCGGACACCGGCACCCTTGCTGCTGCCTCCGAGGATCAGTGGCGAATCATCGGTCCCTATGGGACGCAGACCGCCCAGGTCCCAGGTCACCGCGGAGAACCTGTCGCGCTGCGGTGGGACGGGACCGACGTGATCGACCTCCGGAACGGCGCGAGCGGGCTCGTTGCCGTACGGCACGGGAGCGATGGTGCTGCCGAGGACCCCGCAGTGCCGCTCCCGCGGGACGTGTCCGTCGACAGCGAGCTGGTGGGCGGGGCGGCGTGGATCGACGCCACACACCTGCTCGTCCACACAGCCAGCGAGGACCTGGCTGTGGTCACCCTGGGCGACCCCACCTCCTACGACGTCGTGGGTCGGGCAGACCGCAACGACGATGGGATGTCTCTGGGCCTGTCCGTCGCCACCGACCTGCTCGCCGACGGCCGCGGCACCGTGGGCCGGCCCGCGCCGGACTGGCCCTGGGCGTGGCCGCAGTGGCTCAGCGCCGTCGTCGTCGGCGTGGGCGTGCTGCTCGTGCTCGGGTGGCTGTGGCGGCGCGGGGGCTACCGGCTGGCCAGGAAGGCCAGCTGGGCGCGCACCGACAGCTCGGCGGCGCCCCACAGCGACTCGTCGACATCGGAGTAGACGACCTCGACCACCCGGCGCGGGAGCTCGTCGTCGTCGGGGTCGGGCCGGTCGACGCCCAGGCGGGCGAGCGCGTCCCGGACCTGGTCCAGGCGCTGGCGCCGGTGCAGGAGGTAGTGGTCGAGCACCCCGAGGGCGTCGTCCAGCACGGGGCCGTGGGCCGGCCAGATCCGGTCGACCTCGCCGTCGACGGCCAGCGCGCGCATCCGCTCGATGGAGTCGAAGTAGGGGCCGAGCTGGCCGTCGGGGTAGGCGACCACCGTCGTGCCGCGCCCCAGGACCATGTCGCCGGCCAGCAGCGCGCGCTCGGCCGGGACCGCGAAGGAGACCGAGTCGGCGGTGTGCCCGGGCGTGGTGACCACGCGCAGCCGCAGGCCGTCGACGTCGAGGACCTCGTCGTCGGCGAGCGGGTCCGCGCGGTGGCAGTACGCCGGGTCGAGGGCCCGGACGGGCGCGCCCTTGCGGCCGGCGAACTCCACCGCGACCTCGGAGTGGTCGTAGTGGTGGTGGGTGAGCAGGACCAGGGCGACGTCGCCGGTCTGCTCGTCCAGCTCGTCGACGTGACCGTCCTCGACCGGCCCGGGGTCGATGACCACCGAGCGGGTCGCGCCGGGCTCTGTGAGCACCCAGCTGTTCGTGCCGTCGAGGGTCATCAGCCCCGGGTTGGGGGCCAGCAGGCAGCGGGCCCGCTCACCGAAGGCGCCGCCGTGCCACTCAGCCACGCGCGTGCTCCTCGAGCACGGTCCGCAGGTGCGGCGGGATGGAGAGCGTCCAGCCGTCGCCCAGCGGCTCGACGTCCGGGGTGTGCATCTCGGCGGTGCGCCCGTGCGCCGCGGCGATGACGTCGGCCGGGTCGGCGTACTGCGCGAGCTCCAGCGACGTGAGGTACGTCGGCGGCAGCATCAGGATCTCGCTGCGCTCGACGCCGGCCACCGCGTCGGCGGGGCGCAGCCAGGCGACCTCGGAGGACTCCGTCGAGACGTCACGGGTGCGCTGGCCCTCGGGCAGCACGGCCACGAAGAACCAGGTGCGGTAACGCCGGGGCTCGAAGACCGGCGTCAGCCACGCGCCCCACACGCCGAGCAGGTCGGTGCGCAGCACCAGCCCGCGGCGGTCCAGGAAGTCGGTCATGGCCAGCTCGCGCGACTCCAGTGCGGCGCGGTCGGCCTCCCAGTCATCGCCGGTGGTGTCCGCGACGACCTCGTCACGGTGCGGTCCGGCCAGCAGGACGCCGGACTCCTCGAAGGTCTCGCGCACCGCCGCGCAGACCAGCGCCCGGGCCATCTCCTCGTCGCACCCGAGCCGCTGCGCCCACTCCGCCGGCGGCGGGCCGTCCCAGGCGACGTCGCGGTCGAAGTCGCGCGGGTCCACGCCGCCGCCGGGGTAGACGCACATCCCGCCGGCGAACTCCATCGAGACCTGGCGGCGCAGGTAGTAGGCCTCCGGCCCGCGCTCACCACCGCGCAGCAGGATCACCGTGGCCGCGTCCCGCGGCTCGACAGGAGCGCGCCGCCCGTCGGCGTACTCGTGCGCGAGGTCGACCAGGTCCTGCGGCAGCGGGACCGGCGGGATGGGGATCTTCATGCTGGTCCGCAGGTCACAGCTCGACGATGACCTCGACCTCGACGGGGGCGCCGAGGGGCAGGGCGGCCACGCCGACAGCGGATCGGGCGTGGACGCCGGCGTCGCCGAAGACCTCGCCGAAGAGCTCCGAGGCGCCGTTGGCGACCTGCGGCTGGCCGGTGAAGTCGGGCGCGGAGGCCACGAAGACGACGACCTTGACGATCCGCTTGACCAGCGCGAGGTCGCCGACCTCGGCGTTGACCGCGGCGATGGCGTTGAGGGCGCACTGCTGGGCGCAGGCGTAGGCCTCCTCCGGCGTGACCTCGGCGCCGACCTTGCCGGTCGCGATGAGCTCACCGGCTCGCATCGGCAGCTGCCCGGAGGTGAAGACCTGGTCGCCGCTGCGCACCGCGGGGACGTACGCCGCGACGGGCTTGGCGACCTCGGGGATCGAGAGGCCGAGCTGCGCGAGGCGCTCCTGCGGGGTGCTCACGCCTCCACCGGCCGCTTGAAGTAGCCGACCAGGTTCTCCGGGTTCATGCCCGGCGCGATCTGCACCAGCTCCCAGCCGTCCGCCCCGAAGTTGTCCAGGATCTGCTTGGCCGCGTGCGTCAGGATCGGCGCAGTCAGGTACTCCCACTTGGTCATGCTCGGCACCCTACTCGCGGGCGCGGCGGGTCAGTCCTGGGGCGTGAACGCGCAGAACTCGTTGCCCTCGGGGTCCGCGAGCACCGTCCAGGACGGGTGCTCGGCGAGCACGGTCGCGCCCGCGTCGACCAGCCGCTGCACGTCGTCGGTGTCGACGTCCCAGTGGATGCGGTTCTTGACCGTCTTGGGCTCGGGCACGTCGCCGAAGACCATCTCGAACGGCATCCCCGGCGCGTCCTCGAACCAGGAGAACGCGTGGTCGTTGGCCTCGTCGGCCGTGTGGTCCTGCACCGTGGCCCCGAACACGTCGGCCCACCACGACGCGATCGCGTGGCCGTCCGCCGAGTCGACGACGACCTCGTAGAGCCGGTACGCCGGCACGTCGGCCCGGGTGAAGACGCAGAGCTCGCCGCCCTCCGGGTCCTCCATGACGTCCCACGGCAGCGGCCCCCAGTCGAGCGGGGTCGCCCCACGCTCGAGGACCTCGCCGGGCCCGGACGCGTGCACGTCGAGGTGCACGCGCTGCTTGGTCGTCACCGGCTCGTCGACCCGGTTGACCCAGACGGCGTGCTGGGGTGTCGGGCCGTCGAGGCGCACGTCGCCGTCGTCGAGCGCCGTGACGCTCAGCCCGAGCGTGGGCGCCCAGAAGCGCCCCATCGCCGCCGGGTCGTTGGCGTCGAGGCAGAGGTCCTTGAACGTCGCGATGGCCACGTCCGCCACCCTAGGGCGGCGTACGGACAGCGCCGACGACTCAGACCAGCTCTGGCTCGGTCTTCTCCCGGACCTCGTCCTCGCTGACGTCCGGGGCCAGCTCGACCAGGCTCAGCCCGGCGGAGGTGACGTCGATGACCGCGAGGTCGGTGATGATCCGCTGGACCACCCCGCGACCGGTGTAGGGCAGCGAGCACTCCTCGACGATCTTGTAGGAGCCGTCGCGTGCGACGTGCTCCATCAGCACGATGACCCGCTTGGCGCCGTGCACCAGGTCCATGGCGCCGCCCATGCCCTTGACCATCTTGCCGGGGATCATCCAGTTGGCGATGTCGCCGTCCTTGGACACCTGCATGGCCCCGAGGATCGCGGCGTCGATCTTGCCGCCGCGGATCATCCCGAAGCTCGTGGCCGAGTCGAAGAAGCTGGCGCCGCGCCGCAGCGTGACGGTCTCCTTGCCGGCGTTGATGAGGTCCGGGTCCTCCTCGCCCTCATACGGGTAGGCGCCCACGCCGAGGATGCCGTTCTCGGACTGCAGCACCAGCTCGACGTCGTCGGCGACGTAGTTCGGCACCAGCGTCGGCAGCCCGATGCCGAGGTTGACGTAGGAGCCGTCGGTCAGCTCCGAGGCCGCACGTGCGGCCATCTCCTCACGGGTCCAGCTCATCGCGCGCGCACCGTCCTCTTCTCGATCCGCTTGTCCTCGGCCTGCTCCGGGGTCAGCGCGACCACGCGCTGCACGAACACCCCGGGCGTGTGCACCTCGTTGGGGTCCAGCTCCCCGGGCTCCACGAGGTGCTCGACCTCGGCCACCGTCACCCGGCCGCACATCGCCGCCAGGGGGTTGAAGTTGCGCGCGCTGTCGCGGTAGACGAGGTTGCCGTGCCGGTCGCCCTTCCAGGCCCGGACCAGCCCGAAGTCGGCCACGATCGCCTCCTCGAGCACGAACTCCTTCGGCCCCTCCTTGGTCTCGAAGGTCCGGGTGTCCTTGGGCGGCGAGGCCACCACGACCTCGCCCTCGCTGTCGTAGCGCCACGGCAGCCCGCCCTCGGCGACCTGGGTCCCGCCGCCGGTCGCGGTGTAGAACGCGGCGATCCCCGACCCGCCCGCGCGCATCCGCTCGGCCAGCGTGCCCTGCGGCGTCAGCTCCACCTCGAGCTCGCCGGCGAGGTACTGGCGGGCGAACTCCTGGTTCTCCCCGACGTACGACGCGACCATGCGCCGCAGCCGACCCGCGCCGAGCAGCAGCCCGAGGCCCCAGTCGTCGACGCCGGCGTTGTTCGACACCGCCTCGAGGTCGCTGGTGCCGGCGTCGAGGAGCGCCTGGATGAGCACCGACGGGATCCCGCACAGCCCGAAGCCGCCGACCGCGACGGTCGCGCCCTCGGGGATGTCGGCGACCGCCTCGGCCGCCGACGTCATCACCTTGTCCATGCCTGCGATCCAAGCCGGGCCGCCGGGGCCGGTCAACGCCCGACCACTGGGCTGACGCCGATCAGTCGGCCAGCGGAACGGTGGTGCGGATAGCGTTCACTGGGTGGACACCCCCTCGGACGTGGTCGGCCGCACCGGCGCCCTCCTGCGCGCGGTGGCCGCCGCCGAGCCGGACGGGGCGACGACGTCCGGTGCGGCCCGCGTGGCCGGGCTGGCCCGGCCGACCGCCCACCGGCTGCTCACCGCCCTGCACGCCCAGGGCCTGGTCGACCGCGGCCCGGACGGCGGGTGGCTGCTCGGTCCCGAGCTCTACCTCCTCGGGACCGCGGCGGCCCGGCGCTACGACGTCACCGCCGTCGCGCAGCCGTTCGTGCGCCGGCTGGCCGACCGGACCCAGGAGAGCGCGTTCTTCTCGGTACGACGCGGCGAGGAGACCGTCTGCCTGCTGCGCGAGGACGGCAGCTTCCCGATCCGCTCGCACGTGCTGCACGAGGGCATCCGCTTCCCGCTCGGCGTGGCCTCGGCCGGGTTGGCCGTCCTGGCCTACCTGCCGGACCGCGAGGTCGCGGACCACCTCGAGCGCGCGGACCTCGCTGCGGCGTACGGCGCGCAGCACGGCACCGGGGCCCTGCTCGAGCGGGTGGCCCGCACCCGCGAGGACGGCTGGGCCGTCAACCCCGGACTGCTGGTCGAGGGCAGCTGGGGCCTCGGCGCCGCGGTGTTCGACGCCGACGAGCGACCCCTGGGTGCGCTCAGTCTGACCGGCATCGAGCAGCGCTTCGGCACCGAGCGCCGCCGCGAGCTCGGCGCGCTGCTGCTGCGCGAGGCGCACGCCCTGACGCTGGCCCTCCGCAGGCCCTAGGGTCGGGCCCGTGAAGCCCCTCCTCGCCGTGGCCGGCCTGGTCGCCGCCGCCGCGCTCGCCCCCCAACCGGCCGAGGCGCTCCAGGCGCCCACCCTCACCGCGGTCGCGACGCCCGACGCGTCGTACCCGCAGGAGGTGGCGCTCAACGGCGACAGCGAGGACATCGAGTTCGTGGTCACCTCCACCGAGGCCACCACGGTCACCACGACGGCGACCGGCGCGGGCCTCTCGGTCACCCCGCGGGCGCCGCAGCCCGTCACCGCCGGGCGGCAGGAGGGGTTCCGCGTCGCCGTGACCGCGACGACGCCCGGGATGCACTCCCTCACCGTCACCTTCTCCGCACCCGGCGCGACGCCGGTCGCCGTGACCCTGCCCTACGTCTTCGCCGAGGGCTCGCCCCTGCCGCCGAGCGGCGGGTCCCTCGCCGGCCGGTCCTACGGGTGGATGGGCTCCCAGAACTACATGGAGGGCTCCACCCGCGCGACCGACCTGCTCTCCTTCGTCAACGACTCCTACGCCTACGTCGGGCTCCCGCCGGCGGGGCTGCCGACGTGCAAGGCGGCCGGCAAGGGCTGCGAGCCCTACTCCTACGACCCGGCCACCGGCGTGGTGCAGGTGGGCGACGACATCGTGGGCAAGGTGCTCGGCGAGGCGCTGGCCACCGACGGCTGGATCGTGGCCGACGAGCAGGTCCCCGAGCAGTTCGCGTCGTACACCGCCTCGGACCCGCTGACCTTCCCCGACGCGGGCACCCGGCTGTCCGGCCGGTGGCACTACCGCTACCACAACTACCCGGTCGGCATCTGGGCGCAGTCGCTGACGCTGCGCAAGGACGGCAGCTACGACCTCTACTTCCAGGTCGAGGACCGCGGCGAGCACCACCACTACGTGGGCCGCTACACGGTCGGCCGGCACGGCCGGATCACCTTCAAGGCCCACGGCTCGGTGGTCGAGAAGGGCACGCTCGCGCTGGTCGGGGCGAGGCTCGGCGAGCCCAAGCCGAAGAAGCTCGGGCTGTGGCTCGTGCTGAGCGGCGTCAAGGGCAAGCACGGCGACGGCAACCGCCTCGATCCGGTCAGGAAGTGACCCCTCAGTAGGCTCGTGGAGTGACTGACTGGCCCCACGTGCAGCTGCACGTGGTGACCGGCAAGGGCGGCACCGGCAAGTCCACCGTCGCCGCGTCCCTGGCCCTCGCACTGGCCTCGCACGGTCAGGACGTGCTGCTCTGCGAGGTCGAGGGCCGCCAGGGCATCGCCCGGATGTTCGACGTCGACCCGCTGCCGTACGCCGAGCGCCGCATCGCCAGCGGCCTGCGGACCGAGGGCGCCGAGGGGCGACCCGGCGTGGTGCACGCGCTGCACATCGACCCCGAGGCCGCGCTGCTGGAGTACCTCGCCATGTACTACCGCCTCGGTCGCGCCGGGCGGGCCCTGGACCGCTTCGGCGTCGTCGAGTTCGCCACCACCATCGCGCCGGGCGTGCGCGACGTGCTGCTGACCGGCAAGGTCTACGAGGCCGTGCAGCGCAACAGCCGCAACAAGGGCGCCATCGAGTACGACGCGGTCGTGCTCGACGCCCCGCCCACCGGCCGGATCACGAACTTCCTCAACGTCAGCGAGCAGGTCGCCGGGCTGGCCAAGATGGGCCCGATCAAGCACCAGGCCGACACCATGATGGAGCTGTTCCGCTCGCCGCGGACCGCCCTGCACTTCGTCACGGTGCTGGAGGAGATGCCGGTCCAGGAGACCGCCGACGGCATCGCCCAGGCGCGCGCCGCCGGGCTCCCGATCGGTGGCGTCGTCGTGAACCTGCTGCGCCCGCGCGACCTGCGGGTCAAGGACCTGACCGCGGCCCGGTCCCGCACCCTCGACCGGGCCGGCGTGGCCGGCGACCTGGCCGGCGCCGGGGTCGCGGCCGACGACGGCCTGGTGGACGCGCTGCTCGACGAGGCGCACGACCACGCCGTGCGCCGCGGCCTGGAGGACGCCCAGCGCAAGCTGGTCAAGGCGCTCGGCGTCCCGACGTACGAGCTGTCGCGGCTGAGCCAGGGCGTCGACCTCGGCGGGCTCTACGAGCTGGCCGCCTCGCTGCGCGCCCAGGGGCTGGCGTGACGCGCTCGCGCCCGCGGGTCGGCCCGCTCGCCGCGCCGGGCTCCAGCGCCGGGACGCTCGACGTCGACGCGCTCCTCGACGACCCGGCCACCGGGATCATCGTGTGCTGCGGCTCCGGCGGCGTCGGCAAGACCACGACCTCCGCGGCACTGGCCCTGCGCGCCGCCGAGCGCGGGCGCCGGGTCGTGGTGCTGACCATCGACCCGGCCCGCCGGCTGGCCCAGTCCCTCGGGATCGCCGCCCTCGACAACACCCCCCGCCCGGTCGCCGACGCCGGCCGCGACGGCGGCTCGCTCGACGCGATGATGCTGGACATGAAGCGGACCTTCGATGAGGTCGTGGAGTCCCAGGCCACCCCGGAGAAGGCCCGCCAGATCCTGGAGAACCCGTTCTACGTCGCGCTCTCGTCGTCCTTCGCCGGCACCCAGGAGTACATGGCGATGGAGAAGCTCGGCCAGCTCCAGCGCGACGCCCGCGCGGCCGGCACCTACGACCTCATCGTCGTCGACACCCCGCCCTCGCGCTCGGCGCTGGACTTCCTGGACGCCCCCGAGCGGCTCTCGTCGTTCCTGGACGGACGCTTCGTCCGGCTGCTGCTGGCGCCGGCCCGCGGCCCGGCCAAGCTGATGACGGCCGGCCTCGGCATCGTGACCGGCGCGCTGTCGAAGATCCTCGGCGGGCAGTTCCTCACCGATCTCCAGACCTTCGTGGCCGCCCTGGACACGGTCTTCGGCGGCTTCCGGGCCCGCGCCCAGCAGACCTACGCGCTGCTCCAGGCGCCCGGCACGGCCTTCCTCGTGATCGCCGCGCCCGAGCCCGACGCGCTGCGGGAGGCGGAGTACTTCGTCGAGCGGCTCAGCGAGGACCAGATGCCGCTCGCCGGCCTGGTCGTCAACCGCGCCACCCCGGCCGCGCCCGGCGACCTGAGCGCCGAGGAGGCGCAGGCCGCCGCCACCCGCCTGCGCCGCACGGGCGACTCCACCACCGCGCCGCTGACCGCCGGCCTGCTGCGGCTGCACGCCGACCGCGCCCGGCTGGTCGAGCGCGAGGCGGTGCTGCGCGCACGCTTCGCCGCCGCCCACCCGTCGGTCGCCACCGCGGTCGTCCCGGCCCTCGCCGGCGACGTGCACGACCTGGACGGACTGCGCACCGTGGGTGCGCTGCTGGCTGGCGACGGGGCCGGTGACGGGCCCGACCGGGCCTGACGGTTGCCTCCGCTTGCCCGCTCACCGCGCGGGCGGTGGACCCTGGGGTGCACCCCCAGGCCCACCCGGGGTGACCGCCCGACCGGGTGGCTTCCTCGGTGTCGGCGCAAGCGCGACACGCCCGTCGTAGGCCTCTGACCTGGGCTTTTCACCCTCCGTGGGTCGTCGGTCTCGGTCGAACGACCTGGCCCCAGGGGGTCGTCTAGTCCCAAGTGACTAGTCATTTATGACTATGGAGGACGAAACGAACACCTGTACTCCGAGACCCCCTCAGATTCGTAACTTTTTGCCTACGGGGAGGGAACGCTCGGGTCCCCCGGGACAGGCGCCCGGCAACACGCGGGGCACAAACAAAACGCTCTCGGAGATGGCAGGGAAGAACGACATGTGGATCGAGGACTGGACCCCCAGTGCGGCGTGCCGGAAGGTGACGCCCGACGAGCTCTTCGTCCGTGGTGCCGAGCAGAACAAGGCCAAGCAGCTGTGCACCGGCTGCCCGGTGCGCACCGAGTGCCTTGCCGAGGCCCTCGACAACCAGATCGAGTGGGGCGTGTGGGGCGGCATGACCGAGCGTGAGCGCCGCGCGCTGCTCCGCCGCCGGCCGACCGCCTCCTGGCGCTCCGTGCTCGAGGCCGCCCGCGTCAAGGCGGAGACCGACCACCAGGTCTCGGCCTGACCCCCAGGCAACCCCCACAACTGAACGAACCCCCAGATCTCCTGACTCGCGTCAGGAACACTTCGCGGCCGGTTGACGCCCTTCCCTGAGGGCCTTCAACCGGCCGCCAGTGTTTGTTGGTCCTCGCTCCGCTCAGACGTGCTCTGCGCGCTTCATCGAACTGCCCCGAGTCCCTCTTTTCGTGCGCTCGCCGCGCAGGGCGCGTCTCGCACCCGAAAAGAGGGACTCGGGACAGTTCGGCGCGCAGAGCCTGCCAGTCGGCTCGGTGCCCCGCCGGTGCGGCGCCCGGGACGCACGCACGACCAGCAACGGCGCACCGGGATCGAGAGGCAGGCTCGCCGCGCCGAACCGTCCCGAGTGCCGCGTTTTCGTGCGCTAGACGCGCGCAGCGCGGCGGGCGCGCGCAAACGCGGTGCTCGGGACGGTTCGGTGAAGCGCGACGAGCACGCCCGAGCGGAGCGAGGGCCAACAGCACAGCTCAGCAACTTCGTGGGCTGGTCCCGCGTCGTTACTCTGTGATGGTGTCCATGCCCCGCCACGAGCGGCTCCCGGCGTACCGCGTGCTGTCCCACCTGCTGGTGATGGTCGCGGTGGCGGTCGTGCTCGGAGTGGTGGTGGCCGGGCTGGCCATCCCGTTCGCGGGCGTGGCCGGGCTCGGGGCGCGCAACGTCGCCAAGACCATGGACAGCCTGCCGGAGGAGCTCGACACCCAGGACCTCTCGCAGCGCACGACCATCCTGGACGCGAACGGCAACCGGCTGGCGTCGATCTACGACGAGAACCGGATCACCGTGCCCCTCAAGGGGATCTCGCGCACGATGGTCAAGGCGCTGGTGGCGATCGAGGACTACCGCTTCTACCAGCACGGCGCGCTCGACCTGAAGGGCACGCTGCGTGCGCTGGTCACCAACCAGGCCAACAGCGGCGTGGTGCAGGGTGGCTCGTCGATCACCCAGCAGCTGGTGAAGCTGACGCTGCTCGACCAGGCGGGCAACAACAAGGTCAAGCGGGCCGAGGCGACGGCCGACACCTACGCGCGCAAGCTCAAGGAGCTGCGCTACGCGATCGCGCTGGAGCAGACCCACTCCAAGGACTGGATCCTGGAGCGCTACCTCAACACGGCGTACTTCGGTGACGGCGCGTACGGCGTGCAGGCGGCGGCCAAGCACTACTTCAACGTCAACGCCAAGGACCTCACGCTGCGGCAGTCGGCGCTGCTGGCCGGGCTGGTGAAGAACCCCTATGGCTACGACCCGACCAAGTTCCCGGACAAGGCGCTCGAGCGCCGCGACGTGGTGCTGGACCGGATGGCCCAGCTCAACGTCATCGGCCAGGACAAGGCCGACAAGAACAAGGACAAGGACCTCGGCCTCGACGTCCAGGAGGTCGACAACGGCTGCCTGAACTCCCGCGCGCCGTTCTTCTGCGACTACGTGCTGGCCTACCTGATGCAGGACGAGCAGCTCGGCGCCACCCGGCGCGCGCGGCTCAACCTGATCAAGAACGGCGGGCTGACGATCCAGACCACGATCGACATGAACGCCCAGGCCGACGCCGACGCCGCGGTCGCCGACCACGTCGGCAAGAAGGACCCCGCGATCGGCGCGCTGGCGATCGTGGAGCCCGGCACCGGCGCGGTGAAGGCGCTGGCCCAGTCCCGCCCGATGGGCAACAAGTCCAAGCAGGGCGAGACCTACGTCAACTTCACCATCCCCAAGGAGTACGGCGGGGCCAACGGCTTCCAGCCCGGCTCGACGTTCAAGGCCTTCACCCTGGCCACCGCGATCGACCAGGGCATCCCGCTGACCCAGGCGTTCAACTCGCCCTCGCCGATGACCTTCGACCAGGCCGACTTCGCCAACTGCCCCGGCGAGGGCACCTTCGGCGGTCCCTACGTCGCCAACAACTCCACCGGCACCGGCACGTTCAACATGTACTCCGGGACCCGGAACTCCATCAACACCTACTTCCTCCAGCTCGAGGAGATGACCGGCGTCTGCGCGCCGTACGAGCTGGCCAAGAAGATGGGTGTGCGGCTGACCGACCCCAAGGCCGAGCGCTACCCCAGCTTCACCCTCGGCATCGCCGACGCCTCGCCGCTGGAGATGGCCGAGGCCTACGCGACGTTCGCCGCCCGCGGCCTGCACTGCGACTCGCGCCCGGTCACCCAGATCACCGACTCCGACGGCAACGTGCTCAAGAGCTATGACCCGACCTGCACCCAGGTGATGCAGCAGAGCACCGCCGACGCGGTCAGCGACGTGCTGCGCGGCGTGCTGCAGTCCGGCGGCTTCGCGGCGGCCCAGGCCCTGGGCGTGCCGGCCGCCGGCAAGACCGGCACCACCAACGAGCAGAAGGCCGTCTGGTTCGTCGGCTACACCCCGCACCTGGCCGCGGCCGCCACCATCGCCGGCATCACGCCGGCCGGGCAGCCGGACACCCTCGTGGGCAAGACGATCGACGGCACCTACATCTACGAGGCCTCGGGCTCCGGCTTCGCTGCCCCCATCTGGGGCGACGCGCTGCGACCGCTGACCGCCAACGGTCCCTACGACGACTTCGTCTACCCGACCGGCGTCGAGGGCGTGGGCGTGACCTCGGTGCCGCAGCCCCCGCCGCCGAGGCCCGGCGGCCGCGGTGGCCGCGGCGGCGGCGGCCGGGGCGGGCGCTGAGCCTCAGCCCAGCTGGCGGCGGACCTCCGCGGCCACCACGCCGCCGTCCGCGCGTCCCTTGACCTGCGGCTGGACGACGCCCATCACCTTGCCCATCGCCTTCATGCCCTCACCGGCCGCGCCGGTCTGCTCGACGGCGGCGGTGACCAGCGCGACGATCTCCTCCTGCGTCAGCTGCTCGGGCAGGTAGTCCGCGATCACGGCGGCCTCCGCGCGCTCCTTGTCGGCCATCGCCGCGCGGCCCCCGTCGTCGAA
Organism: Nocardioides anomalus; assembly: GCF_011046535.1. Classification (NCBI taxonomy): domain Bacteria; kingdom Bacillati; phylum Actinomycetota; class Actinomycetes; order Propionibacteriales; family Nocardioidaceae; genus Nocardioides; species Nocardioides anomalus. The sequence goes on from NZ_CP049257.1 coordinate 4,225,254, forward strand.
GGCGGTGGCGGCCTCGCGTCGCTTCTTGGCCTCGGTGGACAGCACCGAGACGACCTCGTCGTCGCTGAGCTCGCGGGCCTGCTTGCCCGCGACCTCGGCGTTGGTGATCGCGGTGAGCACCATCCGGATCGTGGAGGAGCGGATCTCGTCGCGCGCCTTGATCGAGGTGGTGAGGTCCTCGCGGAGCCGGTCCTTGAGCGTGGCCATGACCCCGATTGTGGCAGCCTGGCCGCGTGGGTCTCTGGGCGCGGTTGAGCGCAGTCACCGCGACCGGGGCGGCCGCGGGCGCCGGGCTCACGGCGTACGCCGTCTGGGAGGCCCGGCAGTACACCCTGCGCCGCGTGTCCGTGCCCCTGCTCCCCGCCGGCGCCAGACCCCTCCGGGTGCTGCACCTGAGCGACATCCACATGACACCCGGGCAGCGGCACAAGCAGGACTGGCTGGCCGGGCTGGCCACGCTGCGACCGGACCTGGTCATCGACACCGGGGACAACCTCGCGCACGCCGCGTCGGTGCCGGTGGTGCGGGACGCGCTGGGCCCGCTGCTCGACGTGCCCGGCGTCTTCGTCTTCGGCTCCAACGACTACTTCTCACCGACCTTCCGCAACCCGCTGCGCTACCTGCTGCCCGACGACGGCACGCGGCACACCCGCGTGCCCCAGCTGCCCTGGCGCGACCTGCGGCGGGTGTTCACCGACGCGGGCTGGCTCGACCTGACCAACCGCCGCGGCGAGCTCGAGGTGGCCGGCCTGCGGTTCGCCTTCGCCGGCGTCGACGACCCGCACCTGCGCTACGACCGGCTCGCCGAGGTCCAGGGCCCGGCCGACGCGGGCGCCGACGTCCGTCTCGGGGTCGCGCACGCGCCGTACCTCCGGGTGCTCGACCAGTACGCCGGCGACGGCTACGACGCGGTCATCGCCGGCCACACCCACGGCGGCCAGGTCTGCCTGCCCGGCGGTCGCGCGCTGACCACCAACTGCGACCTCGAGCCGGCCCGGGCCCGGGGCCTGCACCGTCACCCGGCGGGCTCGCGTGACGGCGACCCCGGCTCGGCCTGGCTGCACGTCTCGGCCGGGCTCGGCACCTCGCCGTACGCCCGGATCCGCGTGGCCTGCCGCCCCGAGGCCACGATGCTGACCCTGACCCCGCGCGGGCGCTGACCGGCGGTGGAACCGATTGGGGAACGGCCCTCCTGCTCCGGTATGCTCCCGTCCTTGTGAGCCCTGCTCACGTTCGGGCTGTGGCGCAGTTTGGTAGCGCGCCTCGTTCGGGACGAGGAGGCCGCAGGTTCAAATCCTGTCAGCCCGACTCTTCGCCCAGCCTCCCGGTCGCGTCGCGACCGGGAGGCTGAGTCCGTCCCGGCGCCGGTACGCCGGATCGCGGTGTGGGCACGCGGACGTCCGCGACCACGCGAGGAATGTGCGGCACCCGCGGCCCCGGTGCGTCGCGGGCCGAGAGACCGGTCGCGCCGGGACCGCCGGGGTCTGGGCACGCCGTCGCCGGGACCCGTCACGTCGTCGACGCGACGGGTCCACCGGAGGGCCGACCCGGTAGAGCGGGACGGCCTCGTCCCGGGCACGCCCGGGCGGAGGTCAGCTCAGGCGCGCGGAGCCGCGGCGGCACCGGACTTGGTGCCGGCACCCTGCGTGACCACGCGGCTGAACCGCTCCCAGGCGGCCTGCCGGGAGACCCCGAGGGCCTTCCCGATCTCGGCGTAGCTGATGTGGCGCTCCCGGATCCGTCCCACCCACAGGCGCAGGTAGCGGTCCACCTGCGTCGCCGTGGTGGCGATCAGCGGCAACCGCGCCAGCATCTCGGCGTCGGTCAGGTCCTCGTCGGACCAGCCGATCACCTGCTGCTGCGCGTTCTCGGGCGCGGCGAACGCCGCGGAGAACTTCTCCAGGCACTCGGTGCACATCAGGGCCCCCAGGCCACCCGCATATCGGGTGTCTGACGATCCACGCTTTCCGCAGAATGAGCACGACCAGTCGGTCGCATCAAAGTTCATTCAAGCCCCCCTTGGACGAACTCGGCGGTAGCAACCGTACCCGGCGCCTTCCGCAATGCCCCATCGGGCATCCCCGCCACAGAGCTGGTCCAGTCCGTTGTCATGGTCGGGTTGGCGACGCACGGAGCCATGCCGGACCGCGGGCGGTCTGCCAGAATCACGTCATGAGCGACGAGCGCGACAGCGACGCCCCCTCCCTGGAGCCGCCGTCGCTGTTCGGACGCAAGAAGCGCAAGAACCGCGCACCGGAGCCCGTCGCCGAGCCCGTCGCCGAGCCCGTCGCCAAGCCGGTGCTCGAGCCGACCCCGGAGCCCGTGGCCGAGGTCGAGGCGGAGCCGACCCCGCAGCCCACGCCGGTCACCGAGCCGGTGCCGATCGCCGAGCCGGTCGTGCAGCCGCCCGTGGAGCCCGAGCCGGAGCCCGAGCAGACGACGGTCCTGCCGCCCGAGCCGGCGCCCGCGCCGGAGCCCGAGCCGGCGCCGGTGGCCCGGTCGCCGCTGACCCCGCCGCCGGAGCCGCCACGCGAGCCGCGGGCGCCCCGCGACCCCTGGCTGGTCGGCCCGCCGGCCGCGGTCCTCACCGGCCTGCTGGTGGGCGCGCTGATCGTCGCCGCCACCGCGGGCGGCCTGCGGGTGTGCACGGCGGTCAAGGGCACGAACTCGTGCGGCAACCCCGGCTTCCTGCTGCTGTGCGCGATCCTCGTGGTCGCGGTCCTGGTCGGCGCCGCACTGCTGCGCGGTGCGCGGGTGGCACAGCCGGGCAGCACCAGCTTCCTCGCGGTGGGGCTGCTGAGCGTGGTGGCGCTGCTGTTCCTGGTCGGTCAGCTGTTCGCCTGGTGGATGGCCATCGTCATCCCGGTGGTGTCGGTGGCGACGTACCTGCTGTCCTACTGGATCACCACGACCTACATCGAGCCCGGTGACCCGGAGGACAGCTGGCGCGACCCCGGGCGCCAGCCCGAGTCGTACGACGTGCGCTAGGGCGAGTCAGCCCGCCGCGACGACCAGCTCGGCGATCTGCACGGTGTTGAGCGCGGCGCCCTTGCGCAGGTTGTCGCCGGACACGAAGAGCGCCAGCCCGCGGTCGTCGGGCACGCCGGGGTCCTGGCGGATCCGGCCGACGTACGACGGGTCGCGGCCGGCCGCCTGCAGCGGCGTGGGGATGTCGGAGAGCTCGACGCCGGGCGCGGAGGCCAGCAGCTCGCGGGCGCGCGCGGGCGTGATCGGGCGCTCGAACTCGGCGTTGATGGCCAGCGAGTGGCCGGTGAAGACCGGGACGCGGACGCAGAGGCCGGAGACCAGGAGGTCGGGGAGCCCGAGGATCTTGCGCGACTCGTGGCGCAGCTTCTGCTCCTCGTCGGTCTCGCCCAGCCCGTCGTCGACGATCGAGCCCGCCATCGGCAGGACGTTGTAGGCGATGGTGCGGGCGTACTTCTGGGGCTCCGGGAAGGAGACCGCCTCGCCGTCGTAGGCCAGCTCGCGCGCCTTGTCGCCCGCGGCCGCGACCTGGGTGGCCAGCTCCTCGACGCCGGCCACGCCGGAGCCGGAGACGGCCTGGTAGGTCGAGGCGATGAGGCGGACCAGGCCGGCGTCGTCGTGCAGCGCCTTGAGGACCGGCATCGCCGCCATCGTCGTGCAGTTGGGGTTGGCGATGATGCCCCGCCCCGCGGCGATGACGTCGGCGGCGGCCTCGGGGTTGACCTCGGAGACCACGAGCGGGATGGCCGGGTCCTTGCGGAAGGCCGAGGAGTTGTCGACCACGATGACGCCGGCGTCAGCGAAGACCGGGGCGAGCGCGCGCGAGGTCGAGGCGCCGGCGGAGAAGAGCGCGATGTCCAGCCCGCTCGGGTCGGCGGTGGCGGCGTCCTCGACCGTGACCTCGCCGCCCGCGAACGGCAGCACCGTGCCGGCCGAGCGCGAGGAGGCGAAGAAGCGGACGTCGCCGACCGGGAAGCCGCGCTCCTCGAGGATCTGGCGCATGGCCACGCCGACCTGCCCGGTCGCGCCGACCACGCCGACGTTGAAGGTCCTGGTCATCGGCCGGTGCCCCCGTAGACCACGGCCTCGACCTCGTCGGCGTCCAGGTCGAACGCCGTGTGCGTGGCGCGGACGGCCTCGTCGACCTGGGTCTCGTCGACGATGACCGAGATCCGGATCTCCGAGGTCGAGATCATCTCGATGTTGACCCCGGCCGAGGCCAAGGCGGAGAAGAACTTCGCGGTGATGCCCGGGTGCGAACGCATGCCGGCGCCGATGAGCGAGACCTTGCCGATCTGGTCGTTGTAGCTCAGCTTCTCGTAGCCGACCTCGTCCTGGATCTTGGCCAGCGCCGACATCGCGGCCGTGCCGTCCGCGCGGGGCAGGGTGAAGGAGATGTCGGTGAGCCCGGTCGCCGCGGCGGAGACGTTCTGCACCACCATGTCGAGGTTGACCTCGACCGAGGCCAGCGTCTCGAAGATGCGGGCGGCCTCGCCGACCTTGTCCGGCACGCCGATCACGGTGATCTTGGCCTCGCTGCGGTCGTGCGCGACGCCGGAGATGATGGCTTGCTCCACGGGCTCTTCTCCCTCGGGGGTCGGCACGATCCAGGTGCCCTCCTTCTGGGAGAAGGAGGAGCGGACGTGCACGGGCATGTCGTGGCGCCGCGCGTACTCCACGCAGCGCAGGTGCAGGATCTTGGCGCCGGACGCGGCCATCTCGAGCATCTCCTCGGTGGAGACGCGGTCGAGCTTGCGCGCTGTCGGCACGATGCGCGGGTCGGCGGTGAAGACGCCGTCGACGTCGCTGTAGATCTCGCAGACCTCGGCGCCCAGCGCGGCGGCCAGCGCCACCGCGGTGGTGTCGGAGGCGCCACGGCCCAGCGTGGTGATGTCCTTGGTGTCCTGCGAGACGCCCTGGAAGCCGGCCACGATGGCGATCGCGCCGTCGCGGATCGCGGCCTCGATCCGGCCCGGCGTGATGTCGATGATCTTGGCCTTGCCGTGCGCGGAGTCGGTGATGACGCCGGCCTGGGAGCCGGTGAACGACTGCGCCTTGTGCCCCAGCTGGGCGATGGCCATGGCCACCAGCGCCATCGAGATCCGCTCGCCGGCGGTGAGCAGCATGTCGAGCTCGCGCGGCGGCGGGAGCGGCGTCACCTTCTCCGCCAGGTCGCGCAGCTCGTCGGTGGTGTCACCCATCGCGGAGACGACCACGACGACGTCGTGACCGGCCTTGCGCGTGCCGACGATGCGCTGGGCCACGCGCTTGATGCCCTCGGCATCAGCGACGGACGAGCCACCGTACTTCTGGACGACGATTCCCACGGTCGCCCAGTCTAGGCGCCGGACGCAGCGCTCCCCGGTGTACGCCGTCGGGGTGGACAGCGCCCGCCGTGCGCCCGCCTGTGGCTCAGCGCTCGAGCATCTCCTCGGCCGCCGCGAGGTCCTCGGCGTCGGTGGCGAAGTCCTGGTCGAGCCGGTCGTGGGCCAGGACGGAGAGCAGGGCGTTGAGCGCCGTGCCGGCCAGGTTGCCCCACGAGGACACGTAGGAGAACTGCCACCACCACAGCGCCTCGGCCACGTCGCCGCTGCGGTAGTGGCGCAGGCCGGTCTCGAGGTCGCTGGCGATGCTCGTCAGGTCGTCGGAGAGCTGGCTCTCGACCACCTCGGGCACGTAGGGGTCGAAGACGTAGCTGTAGGTGTCGACGTTGTCGAGCATCGCGGCGAGCCGCAGGCGCAGCTGGTCGAGGTCGGCCTCGGGCCCCACGTCGGGTTGGTACTCCTCGCGCGGCGCGAAGTCCTGCTGTACGCCGAGCCGCGCGCCGGCCAGCGAGATCTGGCTGATCTCGAGCAGCAGCAGCGGGATGGCGGTCCCGGCGTCGCCCTCCCGGGCGATCTCGCGCAGGGCGAGCAGGAAGCTGGAGAAGGAGTCCGCCATGCTCTGGGCGAAGTCCTCGGCGTCGCCGCCGATCGGCTGCTCGTCGTTCACTGGGCACTCCGCCTTCCCGCGAGGGCTCGTCCGAGGGTGACCTCGTCGGCGTACTCCAGGTCGCCGCCGACCGGCAGCCCGCTCGCGAGCCGGGTGACCGTGAGGTCGAGGTCCTTCAACATACGGGTGAGGTAGGTCGCTGTCGCCTCACCCTCCAGGTTGGGATCGGTGGCCAGGATCAGCTCGGTGACCGTGCCGTCGGACAGGCGCACCATCAGCTCGCGCACCCGCAGCTGCTCGGGGCCGATGCCGTCGATCGGCGAGATCGCGCCGCCCAGGACGTGGTAGCGGCCGCGGAACTCGCGGGTCCGCTCGATGGCCACGACGTCCTTGTACTCCTCGACCACGCACAGCACGGTCTGGTCGCGCCGCGGGTCGCGGCAGATGCGGCACAGGTCGTCCTCGGAGACGTTGAAGCAGATCGAGCAGAACTTCACCCGCGCCTTGACCTCGATGAGCACGTCGGCGAGCCGGCGCACGTCGGGCTCCTCGGCCTGGAGGAGGTGGAACGCGATCCGCTGGGCGCTCTTGGGGCCCACGCCCGGCAGTCGGCCGAGCTCGTCGATGAGGTCCTGGACCACACCTTCGTACAAGGTGGCAGTCCCCTAGAAGCCGAGCGAGCCCGGCTGCGGGGCGCTGCCGCTGCCGCCGGGCATCCCGGGCAGGCCGCCGGCCAGCGGCCCGAGGGCCTCGGAGGCCATGGCGTCGGCCCTGGCCTTGGCGTCGCGGTAGGCCGCGACGATCATGTCGCCGAGGTCGCCCAGGCTCTCCTCGTCGCTGCCGTCGAAGGCGCCGGGCGCGATGGTCACCTTGCTCAGCTCGCCGACACCGGTGACGGTGACGGTCACCTGGCCGACGGTGCCGTCGGCGGTGGCGTCCTGGAGCCGCTCCTGGGCCTGCTGGAGCTGCTCCTGCATCTGCTGGGCCTGCTGGAGCAGGGCGTTCATGTCGAAGCCGCCGGCACCGCCGAGCGCATCGAAGGGGTTCTGGCCCTCGGTCATCTGGTCACGTCTCCTGGGTGGGTGTGCGGTCTGGGGGTGCTCACGAGTGCTTGATCTCCTCGATCATCGACGCCCCGAGCTCGCGGGCGAGGAGGTCCTCGGTGCCGACCCCGTCGGGGTCGGCGTCGACGTCGTCGCGGCTGGCCTCGGCGTCTGCCGCGGCCAGGTCGTCCGAGCGCGGGGTCTCGGCGCCCTGGGGGCGGGTCTGCTGGATCGCCTCGCGCGCGGCGTTGCGGGCCGCGCTCGGCGCCTCGGCGGGTGCGGCCGCGGCCGCCGGCTCGTCGGTGGCCCAGGCCGGCGGGCCGTCCGGGACCTCGGTCGTCGCCGGTGCCTCCGGGTCGGCGGGGGCGGACTGGGCGGACTGAGCGGCCGGGGCGGGCGGGGCGGGCGGGACCGGGTCGGTCGCCGCGCGGGTGATGGTCGGGGTGCCCTCCGGCACGGCGCCGGGGTCGACGACGGTCTCGATCCTCCAGTCGGCGCCGACCACGTCGATGGCCGCCTGGTGGACCACCTCGGAGCAGCCGCTGGACACGAAGCTGTCGCGGGCGCCGGCGTTGGCGAAGCCCAGGGTGAGCACGTTGCCGTCGAGGGCCACGACCTGGCAGTTCTGGGTGAGGTGGATCCAGGCCATCCGGCGGCGGGTCTTGGTCGACTCGACCACGTCGGGCCAGAGCCGGCGCACGTCGACGAGGCTCAGCGCCCCGCCGGCGGCACCGCCCGGCGCGGGTGCGGGCGGGGCGGCGGGTGGAGTGGCGGGCGCGGCCGCCGCGGCGGGGGCGGTGGGGGCGGCCGGCGCCGTGGGCACGGGCTCGTCGACCGGTGTGGGCTGGGTGGCGCGCGGTGCGGGCGAGGCCTCGGTGACCGCGCCGGCCGGGTCGGCCTCGGGCACCGGGGTGCCGATGCCCGCGTGGGCGCTCGCCTGGGGGCGGTCCTGCGCGGGCGGCGCGGGCTCGCGGGCGGGCGGGGGCGCGCTCGGCGTACCGGTGATGGACACGCGGCGCTCGAGCCGGTCGAGGCGGGCGGCGAGTCCGTCGGTGCTGTGGTCGGCGCCGGGCAGCAGCACCCGCGCGCAGAGCAGCTCGAGCAGCAGCCGGGGCGCGGTGGCCCCGCGCATCTCGGTGAGCCCGGTGGCCAGGATGTCGGCGGCTCGGCTGAGGTCGGTGGCCCCGAACCGGGCGGCCTGGGCCACCAGCCGCTCGCCCTGGTCCTCGGACACGTCGATGAGACCACTGGCCGTGGCGCCCGGCACCGCGGCCACGATGACCAGGTCGCGCAGGCGGCGCAGCAGGTCCTCGGTGAAGCGGCGCGGGTCCTGCCCGGTCTCGATGATCTTGTCGACCACACCGAAGACCGCGGCGCCGTCGGCGGCCGCGAAGGCGTCGACGACCTCGTCGAGCAGGGAGTCGGGGGTGTAGCCGAGCAGGCCGCTGGCCAGCTCGTGGGTCACGCCGGCCTCGCCCGCCCCGCCCATCAGCTGGTCGAGCACGCTCAGGGTGTCGCGGGCCGAGCCGCCGCCGGCGCGCACGACGAGCGGCAGCGCGGCCGCCTCGACCCGGACGCCCTCCTTCTCGCAGAGCTCGGTCAGGTAGGTCGACATCAGCCGCGGCGGGATGAGCCGGAACGGGTAGTGGTGGGTGCGCGAGCGGATGGTCGGGATGACCTTCTCCGGCTCGGTGGTCGCGAAGATGAACCGGAGGTGCTCCGGCGGCTCCTCGACCAGCTTGAGCAGGGCGTTGAAGCCCTGCGTCGAGACCATGTGGGCCTCGTCGATGATGTAGACCTTGTAGCGGCTGCGGACCGGCGCGAAGAACGCCTTCTCCCGCAGGTCGCGCGCGTCGTCCACGCCGCCGTGGGAGGCCGCGTCGATCTCGATGACGTCGATCGAGCCCGGGCCGCCCCGGGCCAGCTCGCGGCAGCTCTCGCACTCACCGCACGGGTCGGCGATCGGTGCCTTCTCGCAGTTGAGCGCCCGGGCCAGGATCCGCGCGCTCGTCGTCTTGCCGCACCCGCGCGGGCCGCTGAACAGGTAGGCGTGGTTGACCCGGTTGGCGGCCAGCGCCGCCCGCAGCGGCTCGGTGACGTGCTCCTGGCCGATGACCTCGGCGAAGGTCTCCGGCCGGTAGCGGCGGTAGAGGGCGAGAGGGGACTCCATTTGCCTTGAACCCTAGTTGGCCCTACCGACGGCCGGTAGCCGCGTGCGCGTCCGTCCCGGGCGTCGGTACCAGCCGTCAGTACCAGCCGTAGGCCCGCAGCTGGCCCTCGCTCAGCCCCAGCGCGTGCCCGACCTCGTGCCCCAGCACCTTGAGCACCCGCGGCGCCACCTCGTCCACGCTGCGGCACACCCGCAGGATCGGCACCCGGAACAGCGTGATCACGTCCGGCAGCGACCCCGGCACCCGGTCGCCCGCCACCGTGCGCGCGATCCCCCGGAACTGCCCCAGCAAGAGCGTCCCCGGCTCCACCTCGTCCGGCTCGGGCTCCTCGCGCACCACGACCGCGATGTGCGCCACCAGGGCGGCCGCCTCGTCCGGCAGCTGGTCCAGCGCGCGGCGTACGAGCTCGTCGAAGTCGTCGGGTGGCACGGCGTCGGGTCTCACGCACCGATCCTGCCGCCGCCCCGAAGGAGACCAGAAAATGCAGAGGCCCCCCGCGTACCCGGCAGAGCGCGCCGACCCTTGCTGCCTTCCGGCCCTGGGGGATTGAGCGTGGTGCCGCCACACGGGGGGTTGCGGAGAGTGTAGGTCCACCCGCGCCGAGGCTCCAACGCGACGGATGCCGATTCGGCGGCCTCGCTGGGGCACTTGTACGCTCCTGCGCGGAGGATTCGCCTAGTGGCCTATGGCGCTCGCTTGGAAAGCGGGTTGGGTTAACAGCCCTCAGGGGTTCGAATCCCCTATCCTCCGCCACTCTTCTGGACCGCCTCGGCCAGACCGCGTCAGCCCGCTGACCGCACGTACTCCAGCGCGGCCAGCACCCGCCGGTTGCTGGCCGAGTCGGCGTGCAGGCCGAGCTTGGCGAAGATGCTGCCGACGGCCGGCTCGACGGTCTTGACGCTCAGGTGGAGCTCGGCGCAGATGGCGGCGTTGGAGTAGCCGCGGGCGATGAGCTCGAGCACGTCGCGCTCGCGGTCGGTGAGGCCGTCGAGGTGCCCCGCCCGGCGCTCGTCGGCGATGGCCCGGCGCAACGTGAGGTGGTCCAGGACCAGCTCGGCCTGGCGGGCCAGGTCGTCGAGCAGCCGTTCCTCGGCGCGCGAGAGCGGGTCGGTGCGCTCGACCACGAGCGCGCCGGAGCCGACGGGCCGCACGACGTACGCCGCGGCGAGGGTCGGGAGGGTGCTCGGCTCGGGTTCGGGACCGGTCTCCGGCCACAGGCCGACCGGCGCGAGGCGGTCCGCGGGGCCGAGCCAGAGGGAGGCAGCGGGGGCGCGGAGGGCCTCGGCGGTGGCGCGCGCCAGGGCCGCGGGCAGCTGGTGGGGCTCGGCGCGGGAGAGCCAGCTCAGCGCGGAGTACGCCGCGGCCTGCTGCCCGTGCACGATGGCCAACCCGGCGGCGAGCGGGACCAGGGGCGTGGTGAGCAGGCCGGCGCGGGCCGAGCCGGCCACGGCCAGGCCGACGACGAGGGCGCCCGCGGAGACGCCGGCGCCGGCGACCAGCCAGACCAGGGGACGCCGGTCGGCGGCGTCGCGCCAGCGCACGACGAGCGCGACCACCCAGAGCAGCTGGCAGGCGGCGAAGAAGGGCAGCACGACCACGTCCCACAGGCGGCTGACCGCGCTCGGCGCCGAGCCGGTGAGCGGGTGGGCGGTGGTGAGGTCCGCGGCGGCGTACCCCACCGGCCACAGCGCCGAGACCGCCGCGGCCAGCAGGGCCAGGCCGACCACGACCAGCGCCACGGGCGTCCAGCGCGCCGACGGCAGCCGCCCGTCGGGGAAGCACAGCACGGCCAGCGTGGTCAGCCCGATCGCCAGCGGCACCGGCCAGACGCCGGCCCACGCCCACCAGTCGACGTGGGCGACGGTGTCGCCGTGGCCGAGCTGGCGGCCGAGGAAGAGGACCGACTCGACCAGCCCGGCCGCCAGCATCAGGCGGCCCTCGAGGTGGCCGGGGCGCTGGTGGAGGACGTAGCCGCCGACCGCGGTGAACGACAGCCCGAGCAGCCCGTTGTGCAGGTTCGGCAGCCACCAGCCCTGCGCCAGCCCGGTCGTGACCAGCACCAGGGCGGCGCAGAGCGCCAGCAGCGGACCGAGCCCGCGCGGCCGGGTGGTGGGCACGACCGCATCGTGGCACCACGAGCCCCTCAGCGGCAGCAGGGAGAACCCTGGACCAGCAGCACGGTCCGGCCCAGGGCCAGCCCCGTGGTGCGCAACCTCCGGCCGGGGCCAGCGTCGAGCCATGACCTCACCGCACCTCGAGCAGTCCCTGCTGAACGCCTCCCTCGTGGTGGCCCCCGTGGCCTACCTCGCCGCCGACACGACGTACGCCGCCCGCGGGTGGGACGACGGCGCCGCCGGCGTCCTGGCCGTGCTGGCCTCCATCGCCTACGCCTTCCTCGCCCTGCGGGTCGCCTCGTGGCTGCCCGAGGGCTCGCTGTTGCGCATCGCGCTGGTGGCGGCCGGCCTGGTGGGCTGCGCCGGCGCGGTCGCCTACGGCTTCGACTCCATCCACACCTCGTACGGCGACGTCGAGCTGGTGGACCGCTCGGGCGCCGCCACCCTCATCAAGCCGCTCGGCCTGTTCTTCCCGCTGGCCCTGGTGCTCGAGGGCGCGGCCCTGCTGCGCCTGGGCGCGCGGGTGCCGGGACTGCTGGCGGTCCTGGCCGGGCTGGCCTGGCCGGTGGCGCACATCGGGAACCTGGCGCCCCTGGCCGTGGGCACCAACGTGGTGCTGGTGCTCGGCTTCGGCAGCCTGCTCTGGCAGCCGCCGACCTACGGACGGCAGGCGGCGACCGCGAGTCGGTCCACGAAGTCGTTCATCGGGTGACCCGAGTGACCCTTCACCCACCGGAAGGAGACGTCGCCGCGGGCCAGGAACAGCTCGACGAACGGCTCCCAGAGGTCCCGGTTGGCCACCGGCTTGCGGGCGGAGTTCACCCAGCCGCGGTCGAGCCAGCCGGCGTACCAGCGGTCGCGGAAGCAGTTGACGACGTACGTCGAGTCCGAGACGACCACGAGCGGACCGGACAGCGCGCACACCGCCTCGTAGGCCGCGCGGATCTCCATGCGCTGGTTGGTCGAGGCAGCCTCGTGGCCCGAGGCGTAGACGGAGGTGTCCACGGCCCACGCCCAGCCGCCGGGGCCGGGGTTGCCCGAGCAGGCGCCGTCGGTGAACACCTCGCGCGCGCCGGGCGGCGCGGCCATGTCGGCCGGGCGCGGGCGCCGGGCGCGGGAGTACGCCGGCGTCACGAGCGCCGCCGCCGGGCCAGGACCGGACGCAGGACGAGGGTGAGCAGCAGCAGCCCGCCCGCGACCAGCCCCCACCACACGGCGTTGTCGCGCGTCGAGGCCAGCACGTCCGCGGGCTCCTCGGGCACGGAGAGCTCCTGCGGCTGGTCCACGACGGTGCCGGCCGAGAGCACCGTCCCGTCGGTGTCGATCTCCATGGGCCGGGTCAGCGCCTGGTAGGGCTGCACCACGCCGGCGCCGACGAGCGTGTTGGGCAGGTCGGTGCGGCCGGCCGCCGTGTAGCGCAGCCGGGCCACGAGCTGGGCCGGGTTGTCGTCGGGGTGCGCCGAGGCCAGGATCGCCAGCACGCCGCTCACCTCCGCGGTCGCCCAGGACGTGGCCGGGACGGCGAGGTAGCAGGTGCCGCCGAGCAGGGAGTACGACGTGGCGTAGGCCGTCGGCACGGCCACGTCGGTGTCGGAGTTCTCCAGGACCGGCGCCGTCGGGTCCGGGTCTCCGTCGGCGCCGGCGACGGTGGAGTTGGCGCCGACCACGTCGGGCTGGTCGGCGGGGTGGATGAGCCCGGCGACGTCCTCGCCGGGCCGGTGCGCCTCGTACTCCTCCCCCAGGAGCTCGGGCAGGTCGCTCTCCCCGCTCGGGCGGTTGCCGGTCGGGGCCACGACGACGACGCCGCGCTGCCACAGCTGCGCGATCCGGTCGTCCACCCCGGCGTCGTCGGGCAGCTGGAGGGCGATGGTGACGACCTTGACGTTGAGCTGGTCGACGCGTTGGAGGACCTGGTCGAGCCCGGCGACCACGTTGGCCGGGTCGAGCAGGGCGTTGGTGTCGGAGGCGTCCTGGGTCGGGTCGTCGTACACCTGCACGTCGAGGATCTTCGCGCCCGGCGCGATGCCGACCGGGTTGCCCTCGGCGTCGGGGGCGCCCGCGACGAGCCCGGCCACCGCGGTGCCGTGGTAGTACGACGGCGGCGCCTTGGCCCCGGCCGGCGGCCGGTCCGGCAGCACCGGGATCGAGGTGCCGTCGGTGACGACGCCCGAGTCGAGCACCGCGACGGTCACGTCCTTGCCGGCGGCGTCCGGCGAGCCGAGCCGGTCCCAGACGCGCTGGACGTCCATCTCCTCGAACGGCTTGTTGTCGGTCGTGGCCTGCAGCGGGCTCTCGGGCACGGCGTCCGGGGTGATCTGGGTGCAGTCCACGCTCTGGGCGTACGCCGGCGCGGGGCCCGCGACGACCAGGCAGGACGCCACCAGCCCGGCTCCGGCCGCAACGGCCGCGGTGCGGGCGCGACTCACGAGCCGCTCACGAGCCCGGGGGCTTCTGGCAGTTCTCCGGCGTGGCCTCGTCCTCGCCGGGCTGCTCCGGCGGGCAGAGCGCCTTGCTGGTCGAGAGCTCCACGCCCTTGTCGAACAGCTTGAGCCAGGAGTCGGGCACGACGGGAGCGTCGTCGGGGTCGTAGCCGACGGCCGCGAGGGTGTCGTTCCCGATGAGCAGGAACGTCTTGCCGCGCGGGTCCATGACGTAGTCCTGGCTGCCGCTGTCGTCGTCCCAGTCGCCGAGGGTGAAGAACGCGCCGTGGCCCGGGTCGATGTGCACCTGGAGCTGGTCCGGCTCCAGGTCGGGGTCCGGCTGGGCCAGCCCCTGGGGGTCCTCGGCGAGCTGGACCCGCGGCGGGGTGCCGGGCTCGGCGACCAGGCGCGCGCACGGGTCGCCGGTGGTGCGCTGGACGGGGGCCTCGGGCCAGTTCGACCGGGTGAACAGCCGACCCGGCGAGCTCTGTGAGGGCCGCGGCATCTCGATCTCCTTGGTCGGCAGGTGGCGCTTGCCGAGCAGGGAGTGCTGGAGGACCTGGAAGGCGAACGGGCTGAGCTCGGACGGGCCGTCCTTGGTGAGCATCAGCGGGACGCCCTGGTCGTCGTCGATGTAGTCGCCGACCCGCGCCTCGGGCGGGTACGCCGGGTCGTCGAGCGGCTGGCCGGCGTCCTCGAGGTCGAAGCCACCCTCGCCGAGCTCCCCGCCCTCGGGGAACAGGTCGAGCCACGGGAGCGGCACCTCGGGCGCCTCGCTGCGGGCGTTGAGGCCGATGCCGGTGAGCAGCTCGTCGGAGGGGTCGAACTTGTTCGGACGGGGCGAGGCCGGGAGCAGGTAGCGGTAGGTGCGCCGGTCGTCGTCCTCGTCGGAGGACGTGGCCAGCACCCAGTACTCCCCGCCGCTGCTCACCACCGTGCCGAGCGTGGTGCCGGTGCGGACCAGCTTGTCGGGCGAGACGGCGGTGGTCACGCCCGCGCCGTCGCTGGTGCAGGACGTCCACCCGGACTGGATGAACTGGTCGGTCTCCGGCAGCGACTGCGGGGCGCCCGCGATCCCGATCGGGTCACCCGGCGTCTGGGCCTCGATGACGTCCTGGTCGACGAAGGTCGCCTTGGCGTCCGCGCCCAGGATGAGCTGGGCCGAGGTCAGGTTGATGACCGGGATCAGGGTCGGGTGCTCGCTCTCCTGGAGGATGACGTACGGCGCGGGCCGCTCCCGGCTGGAGATCATCCCGATCTTGTTCCAGTCCTCCGGGGTCCGCGTGGCCAGCACCGACGCGATGGCCGCGCCGGCCACGAGCAGCACGGCCAGGGCCAGGCCGCCGACCACGGTGCGGCCGGGCCGGGACGGCTCGACCTCACGGCCGCCGGGGGCGCCGGAGAGGAACGCGGTGACCAGCCGGCGCCGGGAGAACGAGTAGGCCTCGACGAGGTCCTTCTTGGTCGCCAACGCTCAGCCCCGCACCGCGTCGAAGATGCCGGTGGCCAGCACGACCAGGGGCAGCACCGCCAGCAGGCACAGGGTCTCGGCCACGTCGCCGAGGCGGCCGCGGCGCAGCGACGCCGTGCCCGGGATCAGGGTGGCCGCGAGGAGCACGGCGCCGGTGGCGGCCAGGGTGACCGCGACCGTCGGTCGCCACTCGGGGTGCATCCACAGCAGCGAGACGCCGACGGCGATCAGCCCGGCGATGCCCGAGCCGAGCCCGACCAGCACCTCCTGGCCGGTGCGGTACTGCCGGGTCCGGAGCATGACGACCAGGCACGAGACGACCGCGAGCAGCGTCCCGGACAGACCGAGGCTGACCGCCAGCGGCGCGACCAGCACCAGCAGCAGCCCGACGGTCGAGGAGATCGCGACCAGGATCTGGTGGGCCACCCGCGCGTCCGCGGCGACGCGGGCCGGGTCGATCTCCTCGGGGTCGGCGGTGATGTCCGCCGGCGCGAAGAGCTGGTCGATCTTGGTGCCCGTGGCGCCGAGGGCCAGCCACGGGAAGACGCTGCCGGCCAGCACGACGACGGCCAGCGCGGTGGTGAGCACCACGGCCGGGTCGAAGGAGCCGGCCCGGGTCAGCAGGCCGGTGGCCAGGAAGACCGCGCCGACCACCACCGGCGGCAGCGCGAGGGTGCGGCCCTCGCCGAGGCCGACCACGCAGACCAGACCGGCCAGCAGCGCGCCCGCGCCGGCGGCCGCGACGGGCAGCCCGAAGAAGTCGCCGTCCTGCCGCAGCACGAGCATCAGGCCGGCCAGGGCGGCGTACGTGCAGCCCATCCAGGTCACCGCGACGCCGGCCTCGGCCTCGTCCTGGGCTCGCGACAAGACGATCGCCCCGGCGACGAGCCCGACGGCGACCACGGTGGCCGCGACGCCGGCGAGCAGCGACTCGTACTGGATGAGCAGGGCGACCGCGCCCAGGGTCATGAGGAGGGCCGCCGCGACCAGGGCGGTACGCCGGCCCGAGGCCGGGGCCCACGGCTGCAGGTCGCGCTCGACGACGTCGGTCATCGCCTCGACCACGTCGTCGTAGACGCGCGGGGCGGCCTCGTCCACGCCGGCCGAGACGGTGAGCAGGCCGCCGTCCTCGACGCCCTGGGTGATGAGCCCGACCTCCGGGGCCAGGGAGCGGCCGTCGGCGGTGACGACCCGGTAGCCGCCGTACACCGTCGCGGCGTCGAGCAGACCGACGCTGCGGGCCAGCTCGGGGACCAGCTCGGCCACGGGGACCGCGCCGGGCAGGACGAGGTCGACGCGCCGGGTCCCCGAGGACACGCTGACGCGCACCAGTCCCGACTGGCTGACGGGCGCTTGGCTCATCTGACCTCCCGGGGCGTGCGGACGGCGGTGACTCTAATGGCAGTGCGAGCACGCGACAGGAGGACCGGCGCATCCGCGCCGGTCCTCCCGAGTCTGTGCGTGCGTCAGCCGATCTGGAACGAGTTCGCCCCACGCATGTCGGCCGCGTGGTACTCCTGGTTGGAGGTGCCCACGGTGGTGCCCATGTCGTTCATGAGCTGCATCATCTCGGCGATCGCGGTGTCCCACTTGTTCTTCGCCGTGGTGTAGGCCTGCTGGGCGTTACCGGACCACTCGCTCTGCAGCGGGGCCAGGTCCTTCTCCAGGTTGTTCATGCGGTCGTCGATGTCCTTGACCATCTTGTGCAGGTGGTCGGTCACCTCATTGAGGCCGCCGTGGTTGACGACGAGTCCGTCGAAGCCGGTTCCGGTCATGTCAGCTGTCTCCTTCGTCCAGTCGTCTCGGTCAGTACTGCTTCACGCCGTCGAGACGGCTGTGGTTCTTGGCCATGTAGTCCGACTGCTGCTGGTCGGTGTTGATGTTGTCCCGCTCGGTCGTGGTCAGCGAGTTCTCGAACTCGTTGAGCGCCTGGACGATCTTGTTCTGCTTCTCGGTCCACGCCTGGTGCAGGTTGAAGAACGCCTTGCCGCCCTGGCCCTGCCACTTGCCCTGCTGGGCGAGGATGTTGTCCGAGAGCGTGGCGGAGAGCTTGTCGAAGTCGGCCTTGGCCGTCGTGACCATGCTCGCCGCGCGGGAGAGTGTCCTGTCGCCTGCCTTCATCTCTGGCGTCGCCATGTCGCACATCCCTTCTCAATTGAGCGGCACGATGAAGCCACCCGAGTTGTGGTTGTTGTCTTGCGCTTGGGGCTCGGATCTCGACTGTGATCCGGACAACCACCGGTCTACCCGGGGCCTGGGGCGCTAAACGCGGAACTTGATTTCCCACAGGGCTCGGAACAGACCGGACGAGACCACCAGGGCCGCGATGGCACCGGCGCCGGCCAGCCCCTCGGCGACCTCCGCGCGCCGCGACCACCAGGCCGAGCGCCAGCCCCGACCGGTGGCCACCGCGACGACCACGAGCAGCGCCGCGAGGACCACGCCGACGACCCCGAGGGCCACGCTCTGAGGGGTGTCGAGCATCCGGAGCACGACGACCGCCAGCGCCGCCCAGCAGGTCAGGCCGGCCCCGCGCAGCATGGTCCGCGCGGCGGCGTGCCGGTAGCTGCGCGCGGCCAGGAGCAGCGCGGCCCCGGCGAGCCCGACGAGGACGCGGGCACCCACCCGGTCGACCGGGAGCGTCGCGGTCGCGAGCAGGACGGGCGCCGAGACGGCGACCACGACCCACACCCCGGCGGCGGACGCGGTGATGATGCGCTGGCCGCGGGTGGCCACGTGGGCCACGGCGGCCGGCGGGACCACCATCCGCCCGCGCCGTCCGGAGGGCCGGTCACGCGCCGACCACGCGGTGACCGCGAGGCGCTCGAGGTCGAGCAGGTACTGGTCGGGCACGTCGACCGCGAGCGCCGGCACGAAGCGCGCGGCCAGCGTCGCCGCGACGAGCAGCAGGCTCCACACCACCCGGCCGTCGGCGTGCAGCAGGGCCGCAGCGCCGGTGACCAGGAACAGCCCGACGCCGACGAAGATCCACACCCGCAGCGCCTCGTCGCCCTGGATGTCCAGGGCGCGGGCCACGCCGGCCGCGACCGCCGCGACCAGCGCCGTGACGCCCACGACCGTGGGCAGCCGCTCGGGCTCGGGCGACCACAGGACGGCGAAGGCCGCGGCCGCGGCGAAGGCGGGCGCGGCCACCATCCGGTGCGCGCTCAGCCGCCCGATCGGCAGCACGCCGATGAGGGCCGAGACGCCGAGCAGCCCGACGGTCCGCTGCCCCTCGACGGTGTCCAGACCGCCGACGCGGGAGCCGAACCACCCGGCCAGCACGGCCACGCCCACGGCCACCGAGAACCAGGCGACCGAGAACGCTCCCGGCGGCGGCGGCGCCTCGGGCTCGGGGCGGTGGTCGCCGGCCTGGCGCCGGATCGCCCCGCCCGCGGCCAGGACCGCGCCGCTGCGCACGCCCAGGTCGGTGAGGGAGGAGTCCGCCGGGAGCAGCTCGCCCAGCCGGGTGTGCAGCGCCGGCGCGAACTGCAGCCCCGCCTTCGCGGCGTACTCCCGGGCGACGTCGTCGACCGAGGCCGCCGGCGGCACCACGAGGTCGACCGCGCCCGCGGGACCGTGGACGGTGAGCGCCAGCGTGGTGTGCGCGAGGCGACGGCCGCCGTCCACGCTCATGCGCACCTCCCTCGGGCCCCCGACCGGGACCGCGGACTTCGCAGAGACTAGTTCCCCGGCAGAGGGGCAGACCTATCATCGTCGGGATCCGCTGACGAGGGAGCGCTGTGACGACGACGGACCGCCCGGCCCCGGTGCCGCGCGTCGCTGCACCACCGCAGCCCGGCGGGATGACCCCCGCCGTCTCGGCGACCGGGACCTCGTCGACCACCCCGGACGGCCCGGGAGTCCCCGGCGCCCAGCCCGGCGCGACCGGCAGCCTGCTGCGCGGCGGCCGGCTCGACGAGCCCGAGCTGCCCCAGGGCCAGCTCCAGCTCCAGCCGCCGCCGCAGATCGAGCAGTCCGAGGGCGCCAGCGGCGTGCTCATGAACGCGATCCCGATGCTGGGCTCGCTGGGCTCGATCGTGCTGGTCGCGACCATGAGCGGCGCCTCGACCGGCGGCAAGCAGTACATCGCCGCCGGCATGTTCCTCTTCGCGACCCTCGGCTTCGTCATCGTCCAGATCGACCGCCAGCGCAAGCAGCGGATCCAGCAGGTGACCGGCACCCGCACGGAGTACCTCCGCTACCTCAGCAACGTGCGCCAGCTGGCCCGCGAGGCCGCCGACCAGCAGCGCCGGGCGCTCACCTGGCACCACCCCGATCCGGCCGCCCTGCCCGCCATCGCCGAGGACCGCACCCGGGTGTGGGAGCACAACGCCTCGGACGGGCAGTTCCTCCACGTCCGGTACGGCGTGTGCCACCAGCCGCTGTCGCTCGAGCTGATCCCGCCGGAGAGCGCGCCCATCGACCAGGTCGACCCGGCCGCCGCCTCGGCGCTGCACCGGCTGCTCGTCGTGCACCGGCTCCAGCCCGACCTGCCGGCCTCCATCGACCTGCGCGCCTTCGACCGTGTGGAGGTCTGCGGCCCCGAGGAGCCGGCGCGCTCGCTGGCCCGGGCCGTGATCTGCTCCGCGGCGTCGTTCCACTCCCCCGACCACCTCGTGGTCGCGGTGCTCACCAGCGAGCAGAACCTCGCGCACTGGGACTGGGTCAAGTGGCTGCCGCACGCGCAGAGCGCCCAGCAGACCGACGCGGTCGGCCCGCGCCGGATGGTCTCGACGTCGCTGGACGAGCTGGCCGCACTGCTGCCCTCGGACCTGGCCGAACGGCCCCGCTTCGGCGCCGACGAGCGCCCGGCCTCCCCGCACATCCTGTTCGTGGTCGACGGTGTGACCCTCCCGCCCGGCAACCACGTGCTGCCGCCCGACGGCGTGCACGGGGTGACCGTGCTCGACCTGCCGGTGCGCTGGGACGAGCTGGAGGACGCGACCCGGCTGCGGCTGCTCTTCGACGACCAGTTCGACGGCGCGCCCGTCGACGGGCGCTGCCCGGTCCAGGCGCTGCGGCTGCGCGACGAGGTGATCCGGGCCAAGGTCGACCAGTGCCCGCTGGCCACGGCCGAGGCCTTCGCCCGCCGGCTCACGCCGCTGCACACGGTCAGCGGCGTGGTGGAGACCACCAGCGCCGAGGCCGGCGGCGACGTCGACTTCATGGAGCTGCTCGCGCTGGGCGACGTGCACCACTTCGAGCCCGAGCAGGCCTGGCAGCAGCGGCCCGCGCGCGACCGGCTGCGCGTGCCGATCGGCACCGGCGACGGCGGCGCGCTCGTGCACCTGGACATCAAGGAGTCCGCCCAGCAGGGCATGGGTCCGCACGGCCTGGTCATCGGCGCGACCGGCTCCGGCAAGTCGGAGTTCCTGCGCACCCTCGTGCTCGGGCTGGCCATGACGCACTCGCCCGAGCACCTCAACATGGTCCTGGTCGACTTCAAGGGCGGTGCGACGTTCGCCGGGATGTCGGAGATGCCCCACGTCTCCGCGGTCATCACCAACCTCGCCGAGGAGCTCACGCTCGTCGACCGCATGCAGGACGCGCTGTCCGGGGAGATGGTGCGGCGCCAGGAGCTGCTGCGCGCGGCCGGCAACTTCGCCTCGATCCGCGACTACGAGAAGGCCCGCGCGGCCGGCGAGGACCTCGAGCCGCTGCCGTCGCTGTTCATCGTGGTCGACGAGTTCTCCGAGATGCTCGCCGCCAAGCCCGAGTTCATCGACCTCTTCGTGGCCATCGGCCGCCTCGGCCGCTCGCTCGGCCTGCACCTGCTGCTCGCCTCGCAGCGGCTCGAGGAGGGCCGCCTGCGCGGCCTCGAGTCGCACCTGTCGTACCGCGTCGGCCTGCGCACCTTCTCCGCCCAGGAGTCGCGCGCGGTGCTCGGCGTGCCCGACGCCTACGAGCTCCCCCCGATCCCCGGCCTGGCCTACCTCAAGCCCGACCCGACCACGATGGTCCGGTTCAAGGCGGCCTACGTCTCCGGCCCGCCCTCCGGCCGGGTGCGCGTACGCCGCGACGAGGGCGGCAAGCTCCAGGGCATCCTGCCGTTCACGATCTCCGAGGTGCTCCAGCTCGACGTACCCGTCGACGAGCCCGAGCCGGAGCCCACGCCGGTCAACGACGACAGCCAGGAGTCGCTGCTCGACATCGCCGTCGAGCACATGCTCGGCCACGGCCCCGAGGCCCACCAGGTGTGGCTGCCGCCGCTCGACGTGCCGGACAGCCTCGACGAGCTGATGGCCGACCTCGCACCGCACCCGCAGCTCGGCCTGGTCTCGCAGGAGTGGCGTGCGCTCGGCGGCCTGGTCGTGCCGCTCGGCACCGTCGACCGCCCGCGCGAGCAGCGCCGCGACACCCTCTCCATCGACCTGTCCGGCGCGGCCGGCCACGTCGCCGTCGTCGGCGGTCCGCGCAGCGGCAAGAGCACCGTGCTGCGCTCGATCGTCACCGGCATGGCGCTGACCACCACGCCGCTGGAGAGCCAGTTCTTCGTCCTCGACTTCGGCGGCGGCACGTTCACCGGCCTGGCCGGGCTGCCGCACATGGCGGGCGTGGCCACCCGCTCCGAGCCCGACGTGGTCAGCCGGATCGTGGCCGAGGTGACAGGCGTGGTCGACCGCCGCGAGGCCTACTTCCGGGCCAACGGCATCGACTCCATCGAGACCTACCGCTCGCGGCGCGCACAGGGCCGCGCCGACGACGGGTACGGCGACGTGTTCCTCGTCGTCGACGGCTGGAGCACGCTGCGCGCCGACTTCGACGACCTCGAGATGGAGATCCAGCAGCTCGCCACCCGCGGGCTCACCTTCGGCCTGCACATCGTGGCCGCGACCAGCCGCTGGGCCGACTTCCGCGCCGCGATGCGCGACATGTTCGGCAGCCGCCTCGAGCTGCGCCTCGGCGACCCGCTCGACTCCGAGATCGACCGCCGCATCGCCTCGCTGGTGCCCACCGGCCGGCCCGGACGCGGCCTGGTGCAGAGCAAGCTGCACTTCCTCTCCGCGCTGCCCCGCATCGACGGGGGCGCCTCCGCCGACGACCTCGGCGAGGGCGTCGAGGACCTGGTGCGCCGCGTCACCGAGGCCTGGACCGGCCCCGCCGGCCCCAAGCTGCGGCTGCTGCCCGAGCGGATCATGCTCGAGCAGGTGCGCGCCCAGGCCGGGGCGCCGGACACGCTCCCGGAGGAGGAGAAGGGCGCCCACCCGCTGCTGCTCGGCATCAACGAGAAGGAGCTCGCCCCGGTCGCCCTCGACCCCGACGCCGAGCCCCACCTGCTCGTCCTCGGCGACGGCCAGTCCGGCAAGAGCTCGATCCTGCGTGGGCTGGCCCGGGAGATCATGCGCACCCGCACCCCGCAGCAGGCGCAGCTCGTCGTCGTCGACTACCGCCGCGCGCTGCTGGGCGAGGTCCCCGACGAGTACCTCCTCAACTACCTCACCGCCGCCAACCAGGCCCAGCCCGCCCTGCGCGACCTCGCGACGTACCTCGAGAACCGCATCCCCGGCCCCGACGTCACCCCCGACCAGCTGCGCAGCCGCTCGTGGTGGACCGGCGCCGAGGTGTTCGTGCTCGTCGACGACTACGACCTGGTCGCCACCCAGCAGAGCTCGCCCGTCGCCGCCCTCCAGCCGCTGCTGGCCCAGGCCCGCGACGTCGGCCTGCACGTCGCCGTCGCCCGCCGCTCCGGCGGGGCCTCGCGCGCGCTGTACGAGCCGGTCATCCAGACCATGCGCGACCTGGCCATGCCCGGGCTCATGCTCTCCGGCAGCCCGGACGAGGGCCCGCTGCTCGGCAACCTGCGCGCCCAGCCGGCGCCTCCCGGCCGCGGCCGGCTCATCACCCGCGAGCGCGGCGTCGA
This sequence comes from Nocardioides anomalus, assembly GCF_011046535.1. Classification (NCBI taxonomy): domain Bacteria; kingdom Bacillati; phylum Actinomycetota; class Actinomycetes; order Propionibacteriales; family Nocardioidaceae; genus Nocardioides; species Nocardioides anomalus. The sequence goes on from NZ_CP049257.1 coordinate 4,248,253, forward strand.
GGTCGTCCAGATGGCGTACTCCGAGCCCACGCTCTGACTGCCCACGCCGAGCCGACAGGCAGGCTCGGCGCGCCGGACCGTCCCGAGTGCCGCGTCCTCGCGGCCAGACGCGCGCAGCGCGGCGCGCCCGCGAGGAGGCGGTGCTCGGGACGGTTCGGTGAGAGCGCGCCGAGCACGCGGCGACGGAGTCGCCGCCGATGATCAGTGGGTGTGGGTTCCTGGTCCGCTGAGCTTGAAGCCCGGGAGGTCGCCCAGGTTGTACGTCGCCTCGAAGGTCCGGTGGTAGCCGGTGTGCGCGACCCGCCAGCCCTCCGGGGTGCGCACGTAGCGGTCGGAGTAGATCGCCGCACCCTCGAGCATGAAGGAGAAGGCCTCGACGATCACGCGGTCGTAGAGGTACCAGCTGCCGGTGGCGGTGTCGCCGTCCACCTCGATCTCGGGGTGGTGGGCCTGGTGCAGGGTGATGAGCCCCTCGCCGAGGTTCTCGCGCATGTAGCCGACCAGCGCGCTGCGGTCGCCGAAGACCAGGCCGTTGTAGTCGCCGGTCGCCTCGGGCAGGAAGCAGGACTCGAAGCCGTCCCAGTCCTTGGTGTCGAGCGTGCGCAGGTAGCGGTACTTCAGCTCGCAGACCGCGCGCACCTCGCGCTCCTGCTGCAGCAGGGCCCGCAGGGCCAGGACGTCGTCGATGCCGGAGTCGGTCACCTGCGGCAACGTAGTGCAATTCGTCCGGGGCACGGTGAAAATGTCTCGTAACCCGGCGTCAACCTCGCGGCATTCTGGATCGTTAAAACTAGAGCCACCCACACACGATCAGCCGGCGCGACTCGGGTGCCCGGCCCGACCACAGGAGGCCGCAGTGGCAGACCCCACGACGACCCACCGTGCCAGTGCTCGCACCGACGTCGACTCCCAGCTGGAGCGGATCCGCGCCCAGCGGGAGACCCTCAAGGACCGCCACGCGCAGGCCCTGGCCCGGCTCATGGCCGAGCGCGAGGACCTCAAGGGCGTGCACCCCCTCGCCGACCTGGTCAGCGACTCGCTGCGCTGGTCCGCATAGTCCGTTCGGACTGGGGTAGCACCGCCCCGATGGGGTCTAGTCACCCCTCTCATCCCCTGCGAGGGTGACGGCACACCCGTCTGACCGGCCTCGACGAGCGACGCCGGCCCGGGTCGGCCAGGGGGGACCTCTACGTGTCGAGCACGCCCACGTCCACGCTGCGGTGGGGGGTGGCCGGGCTCGCCCTGAGCCTGCCCGCTGCCGTCCTCGCGCTCGGACCCAGCACCACCACCGGTGCGGCGGCCGCCGCCGCACCGGTGAGCACGACCGGCGCACGCGCGGACGAGCCCGCGCCCGCGCCGGAGGACCCCTCCCGCGCCGCCGACGGCCACATCCACCTGCGCGGCGTCGACGTCGACACCAGCGTCCCCGTGCCGGCGACGCACACGCCGGCCATCGCGACCGACGGCGGGCAGCAGCTGCGCCTGGTCCAGCTCGCCGGCCCCACCCGACCCGCCTGGTACGACGACCTGGCGGCCACCGGCCGCGTCGTCACCTACATCCCCGACCACGCCTACCTGATCTGGACGTCCGACGCCGGTGTCAGCAAGCTCGACCGACAGGCCCGCGCGGGGAAGTCGGTGGTGTACAGCGCGCCCTTCGACCCGGCCTACCGCGTCTCGCCCGATCTGGTGGCCAAGGACGCGACCGTCGACGTCACCGTGCAGACCGTCGACGTCCCGGCGGGCGCGAGCGAGCTCGACGCGGTCACCGCGGGCCGCACGGTGCTGCGCGACGAGTACGCACTCGGCGGCCTGCGCACGGTCTCGCTCACCGTCCCGAGCGACCAGGTCGACGACATCGCGCAGCTCCCGGCGGTCGTCAACGTCGAGCCGTACGTCGCCCCCCACCTGACCGACGAGGCGCAGGACCAGCTCCTCGCCGGCATGGTCACCACGTCCAGCAGCGGCGTCACCGTCCCGTCCGGGCCCGGCTACCTGACCTGGCTGGCGAGTCACGGCTTCGTGAACGACCCGGCGGCGTACCCGAAGGTCGCGGTCGTCGACGACGGCATCGACAACGGCTCGGTGGCGCCGCTGCACGCGGACTTCTACCGCACCGGCGTCAAGGCCAACGGCTCGCGGCTGACCGGCAACGACAACTGCACGGCCGACGCGAGCGCCGACGGAGGCGCCGGCCACGGCAACCTCAACGCCGGGATCGTCGGTGGCTACAACGACACCGACGCCGACCCCTACCAGGACGCACGCGGCTACAAGTACGGCCTCGGCGTCTCGCCGTTCGGCCGGGTCTCGGGCGTGAAGATCTTCCGCAACAGCGGCAGCTACAGCATCAGCGCCTGCGGGAACTCCGACGCCGGCGTCGTGGCCAAGGCGTACGCCGCCGGGGCCGGGCTCACCTCGAACTCCTGGGGGGCCAGCGTCAACGGCGCCTACGACGCGTCGGCCCGGGCCTACGACCTGCTGACCCGGGACGCCTCCAGCACCGCCGGCGGCAACCAGCAGATGCTGCACGTCTTCTCAGCCGGCAACGACGGTGCGGGCCCCACGACGATCGGCTCACCCGGGACGGCCAAGAACGTCCTGGTCGTCGGCGCCACCGAGAACGTCCGGGAGGACGGGACGCTCGACGGCTGCGCCGAGGGCAACGCCGACGACGACTCGGACATGGCGACCTTCTCCAGCCGCGGGCCGACGAGCGACGGCCGCTCCAAGCCGGACGTCGTCGCGGCCGGCACCCACGTCATGGGGCCGGCGTCGCAGGCGACCGGGTACACCGGCGGCGGGGTGTGCGGCGACGGGGGCGCGAACAACCGCTACCACCCGGTCGGCCAGACGCTGTACACCTGGTCCTCGGGCACCTCGCACTCGACGCCGGCCATCGCCGGCGCGGCCTCGTTGGTCCAGAACTACTACGGGCGCGTGCTCCAGCCCGGCGCGACCGCCAGCCCGGCCATGCTGAAGGCGCTGCTCGTCAACGCCCCGCGCTACCTCGACGGCGAGGACACCGGCGACACCCTGCCCAGCAACAACCAGGGCTGGGGCGTGCCGAACCTGGGCGAGCTGTTCGGCGGCGCGACGCACCGCTACGTCGCCGACCAGTCGACCGTCCTCACCGCCTCGGGTCAGCAGCAGGGCGTCCAGCTCACGGTGACGGACCCGACCAAGCCGGTGCGGGTCACCCTGGCCTGGACCGACGCCGCCGGGCCGACCACGGGTGCGGCGTACGTCAACGACCTGGACCTGCGGGTCACCGTCGACGGTCACCTCTACCGCGGCAACGTGTTCGCCGGTGGGCTGTCGACCACCGGGGGCACCGCGGACGCCAAGAACAACGTGGAGAACGTCTTCCTCCCCGCCGGCACGACCGGTCGGGTCTCCGTCAGCGTCCGCGCCGCGAACATCGCGGGCGACGGTGTGCCCGGCAACGGCTCGGCCCTGGACCAGGACTTCGCCCTCACCGCGAGCAACGTCGACCCCGCCCCGACGCCCGCCGCCAACCCCGCGGCAGCGGGAGTCGTCGTGCACGACTCCGACTTCGACGCCAACACCACCTTCGAGCGCGGCGAGACGGTGACCGTCGACGCGTCGGTCTTCAACGGCGGGGACGCCGCGTCGGCCGCGGGCACGGGCACCCTCACCGTCGTGGGTGGGAGCGCCACGGTGGTCCGCGGCACCTCGCCCTACGGTGCGGTCGCTCCGGAGGCCACCGGGACCAACACGCAGCAGTACGTCGTGCAGCTCGCCGACGACGCGACCTGCGGCGGCACGGTGACGCTGCGGCACACGTGGACCGCCGGTGGCCGGACCAGCGTCGAGGACACGACGCTGCGGGTCGGGCCGGCGATGGTGCCCGACTGGGCCGCAGCGACGACGACACCCTCGACCGACGTGCCGAAGAGCATCCCGGACGCCAGCGCGGCAGGGGTCGACTCCATCGTCACGGTCGCCGGCGGTGCGCCGGTGGGCGGGGTTCGGGTCAAGCCCACCATCACCCACGCCTACGACCGCGACCTCGTGCTGACGCTCGTCGCTCCATCGGGCCACTCGGTGCTGCTCGTCAGCCGCCGTGGTGGCAACGGCGACAACTTCTCCGGCACCGTCCTCGACGACGCCGCGGCGGCGGCGATCTCGGCGGGGGTCGCCCCGTTCACCGGGTCGATCCGCCCCGAGCAGCCGTTGTCGGCGCTGACCGGCGAGTCTTCGGGCGGGGTCTGGAAGCTGCACGCCACCGACGTCGAGGCGCCGGACGCAGGGTCGATCACCGGGTGGTCTCTGGACGTGGCGCCGCTGGTGCAGCCGGCCTGCTCCGCGCCCGGCCCGTCGGTCCAGGTCCTGCCGCCGCTGGTCACCGGCGAGAAGGACGGATCGGTCCTGGTCCCCGTCACCCTCCTGCACCCCGACGCCGCGCCGCACAGCGTGACCTTCACGCCGACGGCGGGCACGGCGACGGCGACGGCGGACTTCGACCCGGCGCCGGTGACCGTGACCTGGGCGCCCGGCGACCCGGCCACGAAGCACGTCGCGATCCCGCTCGTCGACGACGGGATCGCCGAGAGCGAGGAGACCTTCACGGTCGCTGCGAGCGCATCGACGATCCCGGTGTCGGCGGCCGTGACGGCGCGCATCACCGACGGCGGTCAGCCGCTGACCGTGGCGGTGGCGGACGCCCCAGCGGTCTCCGAGGGCGGCACGCTGTCGTTCCCCGTGACCCTCTCCGGTCCGGACCGCGCCGGCCCGGTGAGCGTGCACATCGCCACCGGCGGCGGCACGGCGAGCGCGGGCGGCGACTACACCGCCGTCGACCGGACCCTCACCTGGGCGCCCGGTGACCCCGCCACCCAGGTGGTCACAGTCGCCACCGCGAACGACACGGCGGTCGAGCCCGACGAGACGGTCGTGGTCATCCTCTCCGGACCGGGCGGCACGCCCGTGGCCCCGGTGCTCGGGAAGGCCACGGCCACCGGCACGGTCAAGGACGCCGTCGTACCCCCGACGCCGCCGGCTCCGGCGGTCCCGTCGGTGACGGTCAAGAAGGCCAAGGTGACCGAGGGCGACAAGGGGAAGCAGAAGCTGACCTTCGCGGTCTCACTCAGCGGTCCGACGTCGGTCCCGGTGACCTTCACCTGGGCGACCCAGGACCTGACGGCCAAGGCGGGCTCGGACTACAAGAAGGCCTCCGGCACCGTCACCGTCGCCCCGGGCGCGACCACGGCCACCATCACCGTCCTGGTCAAGGGCGACAGGCGGGCGGAGCGGAACGAGAAGCTCTCGCTCCTGCTGTTCGCGATCGCGCACGGCACCTTCGCCGGGCCGACCACGGTGAAGGGGAAGATCGTCGACGACGACTGATCCCGAGAGCCGGACGACGAAGGGCCCCGCCGGTCCCCCGCGGGGCCCTTCGTCGTCCTCACCTACCGGCGGCGGCCGGTGCCGAACATGCCGCGGGCGATCTCGGCGGCGGCGGTCCGCATGAACTGCTTGAAGGCGCTGGACTTCACGACCTGGGTGACCACGCCCTCCTCGGGCTCGGGCGCCCGCCGCGTGGAGGTCGGCTTCCGCTTGGCCGCCTCCTTGGCCGCCTTGGCGTCGGCCTTGGCCTGGTCGGCGGCCGCCCGGTCGGCGGCGGCCTGCTGGGCGCCGGCCTCGAGCTTGGCGGCGAGCAGCTCGCGGGCGGACTCGCGGTCGATGACGGCGGCGTACTTGGCGTTGCGGGGGCTCGCGGCCACCGTGGCCTGCATGGCCGCGGGGTCGCTCGGGCCCATGAGCGACTCGGGGGCGCGCAGGCGGGTCCAGGCGACCGGGGTCGGGGCGCCGCGCTCGTCCATGACCGTGACGACGGCCTCGCCGATGCCGAGGCCGGTGATGACCTCGCCGAGGTCGTCGTACGCCGACTTCGGGTAGGTGTTGACCGTCGCCTTGAGGGCCTTGGCGTCGTTCGGGGTGTGCGCGCGGAGCTGGTGCTGGACGCGCGAGCCGAGCTGGGCGAGCACGGCGTCGGGCACGTCGGTCGGGCTCTGGGTCACGAAGAAGACGCCGACGCCCTTGGAGCGGATCAGCCGCACGGTCTGCGCGATCTGGTCGAGGAACGCCTTGGACGCGTCGTTGAAGAGCAGGTGCGCCTCGTCGAAGAAGAAGACCAGCTTGGGCTTGTCCACGTCGCCGACCTCGGGCAGGTCGTGGAACAGGTCGGCGAGCAGCCACATGAGGAACGTCGAGAAGACCGCCGGCCGGTCCTGGAGGTTCGGCAGCTCCACCAGGGAGATCAGGCCGCGACCGTCCGGGGCCGCCTGCAGCAGGTCGCTGGACTCGAACTCCGGCTCGCCGAAGAACGCGTCCGCACCCTGGTCGGAGAACGTGATGAGCTCACGCAGGATCACCCCAGCGGTGGCCGACGACAGCCCGCCCAGCTCCTTGAGCTCGGCCTTGCCGTCGTCGCTGGTGAGGTACTTCAGCACCTCGCGCAGGTCGGCCAGGTCCAGCAGCGGCAGCCCGGCCTGGTCGGCGTAGTGGAACACCAGCCCGAGGCTGGACTCCTGGGTGTCGTTGAGACCGAGGACCTTGCTCAGCAGCACCGGTCCGAACGCCGACATGGTCACCCGGACCGGTACGCCGGTGCCCTGGCCGCCGAGCGCGTAGTACTCCACCGGGAAGCCGGTCGCCGTCCACTGCTGCCCGACGCTCGCGGTCCGCGCGGAGAGCTTGTCGCTCGGCGTACCGGGCGTGGCCAGGCCGGAGAGGTCGCCCTTGATGTCGGCGGCGAAGACCGGCACCCCGGCCGCGCTCAGCTGCTCCGCCATCAGCTGGAGCGTCTTGGTCTTGCCCGTGCCGGTCGCGCCGGCCACCAGCCCGTGCCGGTTGAGCATGCCGAGCGGGATCCGGATGTGGGTGTCGGTGAGCGTGGTCGCGTCGAGCATCAGCCCGCCCAGCTCGAGCGCGGCGCCGCTGAACGCGTACCCCGGCGCCACCGCCTGCACGATCGGGCTGTCGGCGTGTGCCTCGGGTGCGGGCGCCACCGGAGCGGGAGTCGGCGGTGCCGCGGGTGCCGCGGGTGCCGCCGGCTCGAGAGGCTCGGCGGCGGGCTCGGGAGCTGGCTGGGCCGGCGTCTCGCTCATGCGCTCCACCCTAGGACCGCGGCCGAGGCTCGCCGAGCGGACGGTCTCGTAGTATCGCGCGCGTGATCTTCAAGCGCGTGGGTGAGGGGCGCCCGTACCCCGACCACGGCTTGTCGTCGCGCGGGTGGGCGGCGGTGCCGCCGCGGCAGGTCCGGCTCGACGAGCTGGTGACGACCAAGGACACGCTCCAGCTCGCGGCGCTGCTCGACGAGGACTCGACGTTCTACGGCGACCTGTTCGCGCACGTGGTCGAGTGGCACGGCGAGTACTACCTCGAGGACGGCCTCCACCGCGCCCTGCGCGCGGCGCTGCAGCAGCGCAACGTCCTGCACGCCCGCGTCCACACGATGGCCGGCTGAGGCGCCCGCGATGTGGTGGTCGACGCTGACGGCGAAGGTGCGCACCCTCATCACGCTCGCGTTCCTGCTGGTCCTGCTGCTGGGCGGGGTCACGTGGGGGTGGGCACAGGTGACCGAGCCGTTCCCGGGCAAGGTGGACGCGCCGGTGTGCGTCGACACCTCCTACCAGGCCGGCGCCGAGCTGGCGGTCCAGGACGTGACGGTCAGCGTGCTCAACGCCAGCGGTCGTGAGGGACTGGCGGCGCGCACCATGCAGCAGCTGGAGGACGCGGGGTTCGCGGCGGGCAAGGCCGGCAACGCCCCGTCCGGCACGTCGCTCACCGACCCGGCCGAGATCTGGGTCACCGACGCCGACAGCCCGGCGGCCACGCTGGTGCGGCGGCGGGTCGGCAAGGTCCCGGTCCGCGACGACGTGACCAGCCCGGTGCCGGGGGTGACCCTGGTGGTCGGCGACGCGTTCGGCGACGTCAAGGCCGACGGTCCCGACGCCCTCAAGGTCAAGGACGACGCAGTGGTGTGCAGCCCGCCCGTCGGCTGATCAGCCCAGCCACTGCGCGAGCCGCCCGCGCGCGCTGACCTGGCGCAGCCGCTCCTCGGTCTTGTCGCGCAGCCGGCGCGGGGTGACGACGAGCAGGTCGTCGCCGTGGCGCAGGACCGTGCGCCGCTCGGGGACCAGCGTCTCGTCGTCGCGCACGATCATCGAGATCGAGGCGCCGCGGGGCAGCCGCAGCTCACCGACCTCCACGCCGTGCATCTTCGAGACCGGGCTGATGCTGACCTGGAGCAGGTCGGCAGCGACCCGCTCGAGCGGCGCCGCCTCGATGTCGAGCCCGCGAGGCTCCGAGCGCCGGGCCACCCGCAGGGTCCGCGCCACCGCGGGCAGCGTCGGTCCGGTCAGCAGCGTGTAGATCACGACCATCACGAAGACGATGTCGAAGAGCCGCTCCGAGCCGTCCACGCCCTCGGCCAGGGGGATCGTGGTGAGCACGATCGGTACGGCGCCGCGCAGCCCGGCCCAGGAGATGAAGGACAGCTCCCGCCACGGCATCGGTTGCACGACCGCGCTCACGGCCACCGAGACCGGGCGGGCCAGGAAGGTCAGGACGAGACCGGCCACGACGGCGTACCCCACCGTCGACAGCTCGATCCGCCCCGGCGACAGCAGCAGCCCGAGCATCACGAAGAGCCCGATCTGGGCCAGCCAGGCCAGCCCCTCGCCGAAGGAGCGGGTGGCCGCGCGGTGCGGCAGCTCGGAGTTGCCGAGGACCAGCGCCGCGACGTACACCGCCGCGAAGCCCGACGCGTGCACCCCCGCCGCGACGCCGTAGGACAGGAAGCACAGCGCCATGACCGCCAGCGGGTAGAGCCCGGACGACGGCAGCGCCGCGCGGCGCATCACCCAGGCGCCGGCGAACCCCACGGCCAGGCCGAGCAGCAGGCCGGCCAGCAGCTCGTAGAGGACGAGCCCGACGTTGTAGGGCAGCCCGTGCTCGGCCAGCGCACCCGTCGAGATGATGGTGACCAGCACGATCGTCGGGGCGTCGTTCAACCCGGACTCGGCCTCCAGCGCGCCGGTGAGCCGCTTGGGCAGGGGTACGACGCGCAGCACCGAGAACACCGCCGCCGCGTCGGTCGGCGACGTGACCGCACCCAGCAGCACCGCCAGCTCCCAGCGGAGCCCCAGCAGGTAGTGCCCGGCCACCGCCACGATCGCCACGCTCACCACCACGCCGACCGTGGCGAGTGAGAGTCCGAGCTTCATCGACGGCCGCAGGTCACGCCAGGTGGTGGTCAGACCGCCCTCGGCCAGGATCACGATGAGGGCCGCGAACCCCAACGAGTGCGCGAGCTCGGCGTCCTCGAAGCCGATCCCGAGCCCCGCCTCGCCGATGGCCACGCCCATGAGCAGGTAGAGCAGCAGCGACGGCAGCCGGGTCCGGCTGGAGACGCGGACGGCGAGGATCGCCACGAAGATGACCGCCGAGCCCCACAGCACGAACACGTCGAGCTGGTGGACATCGATCGACATGTCACCTCGGGCGGTCGGGGTGGCGGGACCTCACCCTATCGGTCCGCTTGCCGCACCTCGTCGGCGCACGGGTTCGCGCATTCCAACGCCCGGGGCGCCAAGGTCCCCCTCACACTGACCGCGTGGAGACGTTCCTCGCATGTGTGGTCGGCCTGGTGCTGGTCGTCGGTCTGGTGGCGCTGTTCCGGCGCATCCGTGCCACCCGCTCGGTCCTGGCCGCCGAGGTCCTCCTCGCCGACCGCGACGCCGCCGCCGTCGACGACGACGTCCGGGCGGTGCTGGTCGGCGTTCCCGGCGCGACAGTGGCGCCGCTCGAGCCGGGCCACGTACGCGTCGTCCTGCGGCGCGCTCCGGCGTGGACGGTGGCCGTCGCCGTGCTCGCCTTCCCGGTCGGGCTGGTCGCCCTGCTGCACCGCGAGGACGTCCCGCTGGACGTGTGGGTCTACGCGACCCCGGCGGGCACACAGGTCCAGCTCAGCGGCCCGACCGAGGCCCACGTCCTGGCGCGCGTCCGAGCGGCTCTGCTCGGCGTGCCAGGCGTGCGCGAGGGTCAGGTCGTCGGCGTGTAGCCCGGACGACCCGAGCCGTCCCACTCCTGCCAGAAGGCCAGGAACTCCTCGCCGAGGAACGGGTCGCCACCGGTCATGGCGATGCCGCCGCGGCGCACGGTCCAGTCCCACGGCGCGAGGTCCTGGGCCTCGGCGAGGTGCCGCTTCGCGGCGTCCGCGTCGCCGGTCCGCTGGAGGTACGACGCGACCCGACGGTGGGCGAGCGCGAGCTGCTCGGCGTCGGTGCGCTGGTGCGCCTCGGCCTCGGCGCTGGCGGGCAGCACGCCCTCGCGCACCCAGCGCCGCAGCGCCTCGTGGTGCTGCTCGCTGTCGATCTTGGTGAAGTCGATGAACTGGTCGTCGCCCGGGGCGATGGTCGGCGGCTTCACGACCCGGTCGTCCTCGTCGACCCAGACCACCGAGGGGACGTTGGTGATCCCGTAGCGCTCGGCGGTCACGTGCGCGGTGTCCACGGCGACCGGGTACGTCGGGACGCCGGCCTCGATCCAGGGCCGCGAGTCCTCGGGGTCGTCGTCGAGGGCGACCGAGAACAGCCGCAGCCCGTCCGCGGCCAGCTCGTCCTGGAGCCGCTGCCAGCCGGCCAGCTCGTGCCGGCAGCCGCACCACGAGGCCCAGGTGACCAGGACCCGCTTGTGGCCGGAGAGGTCGTCGAAGGACACCGGCCGGCCGTCCACGTCCCGCAGGTCGAGCCGCGGCGCACGGCCGCCGTCCAGCTCGCGGTGGTGGGTCTCGGCCGACGGCACGACCGCGGCGACGTCCGCGGCCTCGTCGACGACACCGAGGAGGCCGAGGGCGTCGAGCACGGGCCGACCGAGCAACGGCACGCACGTCTCGTCGCGGCACAGCCCCTCGGGCTTGAGCGCCCAGCCGAGGGCGTCGGCCAGGGCGGCCGCGTCGTCCAGCCCGCCGGGGAGCTCGTGCGGGTGCCCCTCGGCGTCGATGAGGATCACGCGGGACAGGATTCCACGGAACTAGAACTTGTTCTAGTCTGAGCCGGTGTCCGGCACCGACCTCCCCGACGTCCGCTCGGCCGCGGAGGTGCCCGCCGGCGCGCCGGCGTACGACGTGGTGGTGGTCGGGTTCGGGATCGCCGGCGGGTGCGCGGCCCTCGAGGCGGCCCGGGCCGGAGCGCGCGTGCTGCTGCTGGAGAGGGCGGCGGTCCACGGGGGGACGAGCGCGCTGAGCGGAGGCCACTTCTACCTCGGCGCCGGGACGCCGGTGCAGGAGGCGACCGGGCACGCCGACGACGTCGAGGCGATGGCGCGCTACCTCACCCTCACCAGCAAGGACCCGGACGCGGAGAAGATCCGCGCCTACTGCGAGGGCTCGGTCGAGCACTTCGGGTGGCTGGAGGCGCTGGGCTTCGCCTTCGAGCGCTCCTACTACCCGGAGAAGGCGGTGATCCAGCCCGGCACCCAGGGCCTGATGTTCACCGGCAACGAGAAGGTCTGGCCGTTCCTGGAGCAGGCGCGGCCGGCCCCGCGCGGCCACAAGGTGCCGGTCCCGGGTGACACCGACGGCACCAGGCTGGTGATGGACCTGCTGCGCGACCGGGTCGTGGAGGCGGGCGTCGAGGTCCGCTACGAGACCGGCGTGACCCACCTGGTCGCCGACGACACCGGCGCCGTGGTCGGCGTCGAGTGGCGCTCGTTCGAGCGGACCGGGGCGGTCCTGGCCCCGGCGGTGGTGCTGGCCGCCGGCGGCTTCGTGATGAATCCGGACATGGTCGCCACCCACACGCCGGCGCTCGGCTCGAAGCTGTTCACCCTCGGCTCGACGTACGACGACGGGCTGGGCATCCGCCTCGGTGCCAGCGTCGGCGGCGCGCTGGAGCACATGGACGAGCCGTTCATCACCGCGCCGTTCTACCCGCCCTCGGTGCTGGTCACGGGACTGGTCGTCAACCGGGACGGCGAGCGGTTCGTGGCCGAGGACAGCTACCACGCGCGGACGTCGTACCACGTCATGCAGCAGCCCGACCAGGTCGCCTGGCTCATCGTCGACAGCGCCCACATGGAGGAGCAGCGCATGTCGCTGTGCCCGCTCGTGGACGGCTGGGAGACGGTCGAGGAGATGGAGGAGGGGCTCGGGATCGCGACGGGTGCGCTGGCCAAGACCCTCGACCGCTACAACGAGCACGCCGCGCGCGGCGAGGACCCCGACTTCCACAAGCACCCCGACTGGCTCGCGCCCCAGGACCAGGGGCCGTGGGGCGCCTACGACCTGTCGCTCGGGAAGGCGCTGTACGCCGGCTTCACCCTCGGCGGGCTGCGGGTGAGTGTGGACGGCGAGGTCCGGCGCGCGGACGGGTCCCTCGTCCCCGGGCTGTACGCCGCCGGTGCGTGCGCGTCCAACCTCGCCCAGGACGGCGCCGGCTACTGCTCCGGCACCCAGCTGGGCGAGGGGTCGTTCTTCGGGCGGAGGGCTGGTCGGCGCGCCGCCCTAGGGTGAGCGCATGGCCGAGGAGTTCAGGGAGCGGGACCTGCGCGGGGCGCGGTTCGTGGAGTCCGACCTGTCCGGCGTGGTGATCCGCGGCAGCGAGGTCTCGGGGCTGGCCATCGACTCGCCCTGGCTGCTCGACGGCGACCCGGTGACGGTCAACGGCGTCGACATCACCGGCTACGTCGAGGGCGAGCTCAACCGCCGCTTCCCCGGGCGCGAGCTGTGGCGGGCCACCGACCCCGAAGGGCTCCGCGAGGCCTGGCGCGCGGCGGTCGCCGCCTGGGACGCCGTGATCGGGCGCGCACCGGAGGCCCTGGTCGACGAGGAGGTCGACGGCGAGTGGTCCTTCGCCACGACGCTGCGCCACCTGGTGCACGCGACCGACCTGTGGCTCGGCCAGAGCGTGCTGGGCTGGTCGCGCGAGGAGTTCCACCCGCTCGGCGTCGGCTACGGCCAGGTCGCCGAGCCCGCGCCGTACGCCGACGTGCTGGCCGCCCGAGCGAGCCGCGTCGCGCTGGTCAGGGAGTTCCTGGCCGACGTCACGCCCGAGGTCCTCGTCGAGCCGCGCCCCCAGCCGCACGAGCCCGAGCGCACCGTGACCGTGTGCCACTGCGTGCAGGTGGTCATGGAGGAGAGCTGGGAGCACCTGCGCTTCGCGGTGCGCGACCTCGACGCGCTCGAGCGGGCATGACCCTGCCGACCGGGGACCGCTGGCAGGTGGCCCGCCGGGCCGACGTGCCGCCGTTCCACGTGATGGACCTGCTCGCGGCGGCGGCGGTCCGCCGGCGCACGCACGGCGACCTGCTCGACCTGCTGGCCGGCCAGCCCGCGACCGGCGCGCCGGCACCGGTGCGCGACGAGGCGGTGCGACTGCTGCAGAGCGGCGACCCGCTCGGCTACACGCCCGCGGTCGGCATCCTCGAGCTGCGCGAGGCCATCGCCGGTCACCACCGGCGCACCTACGGCATCGAGGTCGACCCCGACGAGGTCATCGTCACCACCGGCAGCAGCGGCGGCTTCCTGCTGGCCTTCCTGGCGGCGTTCGACGTGGGCGACAAGGTCGCGATGGCCCGGCCCGGCTACCCCTGCTACCGCAACGTGCTCAACGCGCTGGGCGTCGAGGTGGTCGAGGTGCCGACCGGTCCGGAGACCCGCTTCCAGCCGACCGTCGAGCAGGTCGCCGAGCTGCACGCGCAGCACGGGCTCAGCGGCCTGGTCGTGGCCAGCCCGGCCAACCCGACCGGCACCATGCTGCTGCCCTCCGAGCTGGCCGCGCTCTCCCAGTGGTGCGAGGCCGAGCAGGTGCAGCTGATCAGCGACGAGATCTACCACGGCATCGAGTACGCCCCCCTCGACGGCGGCGACCGGATGGCGCGCTCGGCGTGGGAGACCAGCCGCGAGGCCGTGGTCTTCGCGAGCTTCTCGAAGTACTTCTCCATGACCGGCTGGCGCATCGGCTGGATGCTCGTCCCCGAGCGGCTGCGCCGCGCCTGCGACGTGCTCACCGGCAACTTCACCATCTGCCCGCCGGTGCTCGCCCAGCGCGCCGCGCTCGCGGCGTTCGACGACGCGTCGTACGCCGAGCTCGACGGTCACGTCCGCCGCTACGCCGACAACCGGCGCCTGCTCCTGGAGGGGCTGCCCCGGCTCGGGATCACCGGCCTCGCGCCGGCCGACGGTGCGTTCTACGCCTACGCCGACGTCGGTCACGTCAGCCAGGACACGATGGCCTTCTGCCACGACCTGCTCGCCCGCACCGGCGTCGCGGTCGCGCCCGGCGTGGACTTCGACACCGAGGTCGGCCAGCGCTTCGTGCGGATCTCGTTCCCGGGCGACGCGGCGACCATCGAGGCAGCGCTGGAGCGGCTCTCCACAGTCCTCTGACGCCGGCGTTTGCTCCACAGCGCGGCCCGGGCAGGGCCTGCTCATGCACGGCGACGCGGACGCGATCAGGCGACTGGCCCGGACCATGGGCGAGCAGGGCACGACCCTGCGCGACGAGGCGGGGCGGCTGCTCGCCCGCGCCGAGACGGTGACGTGGGAGGGGCTCGCCGCCGACGCCATGCGCCAGCGCGTGCGCGAGCAGGTGACCGGGCTGCACTGGGCGGCGGTCCTGGCCGACGAGGCCGCCGACGCGCTCGGTCGGCACGCCCGAGCCGTCGAGGAGCGCGGCGACCTGGTCGGCGACCTGCTGGGGCTGGTCTCGTGAGCGACGAGATCATCCAGGTCACCGGCGGCGCGGCCGGCCTCGCGGCGTCGTACGCCGACGCCCGCGCCCTCGCCGCCGCCTTCGACGCCGCCGGCGACGACCTCCGCGCGGTGGCCGCGACCGCCCTCGGCGTGGCCCGCGACGGCGACCTGCTGACCTCGGCCGCCCTCTCCCCCACCACCTGCGCCGTCGCCGAGGCCGCCGTCCTGGCCACCGCGACCAGCGTGTCCTCGGCCGCCCTGTCCTGGGAGGGCACGGCCGCCGCCGTCCGCTTGGCCGTCGGTGGGCTCGAGGCCACCGACGGCGCCGTCCGCACCGCCCTGGACCGCCAGCTCGGGCCCTACGCCCTGCCGCCGCTCCTCCCGCTCGTCGCCGTCGACCCCGACGTGCTGAGCGACCACCCCGGCCTGACCTCCCACGCAATCGCCGCCCTCGGCGGCCCGCTCGGCGCCGTCGTCGCCGGCCTGCTCTACGGCGAGCCCGGCGGGCCGGTCGTCACGCCGTACGCCGCCACCCTCCCGCGCGGGCGCCCGAGGTCGGTCCGCGACCTGCTCGCCCACCTGCGCGCCGTGGCCGAGCTCTCGGGCCGCCCCGACTCACCGGCCAACGGCACGATCGAGGTGCAGACCCTCGACGGGCCCGACGGGCGCCGGCACGTGGTCTACCTGCCCGGCACCGACGACTTCAACGCCCCGTGGGAACAGGGCGCCGACGTCCGCGACCTGGAGACCGACCTGGACCTCGCCGGCGGCCGCCCCGACGCCTACCGCGCCGGCATCCTCGAGGCCCTGCACCGTGCCGGCGCCAGACCCGACGAGCCCGTCCTCCTCGTCGGCCACTCCGCCGGCGGCATGGCGGCGGCCGCGCTGGTCGCCTCCAGCGGCGGCTTCGCCGTGACCCACGCGGTGACCGCCGGCGCGCCGACGGCCCAGGTGCCCGGCTTCCCCGCCGGCACCCACGTGCTGTCGCTGGAGCAGGTCGGCGACATCGTCCCCGAGCTCGACGGCGCCCCCAACCCCGACTCGGTCGAGCAGACGACGGTGCTGTTCGACGCCCACCCCGAGCAAGGGGTGCTGGCGCACCACGGCTACGACGCGTACGAGGCGGGCGCCGCGCTGGCTGATGCGAGCGCGGACCCCTCGGTGCACGAGAGCGTGGCGTCGATCGACGGCTTCTTGGCCGGAGACGGGCCGACGAGCAGCCAGGTCTTCCAGATCACGCGCGCGCCGGGCGTCGGCGCCTCGACCTGGTGAGGCGCTCAGCCCAGGGCCTCGAGGTCCTCGACCGACAACTTCAGCGAGGCCGCGGCCAGGTTCTCCACCAGGTGCGCCTCACTGCTGGTCCCGGGGATGGCCAGCACGTGCGGCCCCCGGCTCAGCAACCACGCCAGCCGCACCTGCGCCGGCGTCGCCCCGTGCGCCTCGGCGATCCGCGTGACGACCGCGTTGTCCGCCACCCCACCGACCTCCCGCCCCTCGGCCGCCAGCGTGAAGAACGGCACGAAGGCGATGCCCAGGTCGCCGCACCGGCAGAGCAGGGAGTCGTTGAGCCGCCCGAAGTCCGGCGCGTAGCGGTTCGACAGCGCCGTCACCGGCGCGACCGAGAGCGCCTGGTCGAGGTGCTCGGGCCGGACGTTGGAGAGCCCGAGGTGCTCGACGAGCCCCTCCTCGCGCAGGGCCGCCAGGACCGAGAAGTGCTCGCGGACATCGGCCAGCCCGGCCTGGCGCAGGTACACCAGGTCAAGCCGCTCGCGCCCGAGCGCGCGCAGGTCCGCCTCGACGAGGGACCGCAGGTCCCCGGGCGCCGCGAGCCCGGCGTCGGTCGGCCCGACCTTGGTCGCGACGACCACGCGCCCGGCGTACCCCTCCAGCGCCTCGCGGATGATCGCGTTGGCCACGCCGAGCGAGGTGAAGCCGCCCGGCCCCTGGGACGCGTCGGCCACGCTCGGGTAGAACGCGGCCGTGTCGATGTGGTCGACGCCGAGCTCGACCGCACGACGCACGAGCCGGACGGCGGCGTCCCGGTCGGCGGGCGCGTAGCCCTCTCGCAGCAGCCGCTTGGCCCCGAGACCGATCCGCCGCACGTCCACCGGAGGACCCTAGGCGGTTTTCACCCTCCGCGGGGCGGGTAGGTGGCGGGGGCTGGGAGGAGGTCTCGGGATGTACGGCGACACGGACGTGATGCGCAAGCACGCCGACCGGCTGCGCGAGCAGGGTGCGGACATCCGCGCGCTCGCGGACCAGCTGGTCTCCCAGGCCGAGGCGGTGACGTGGGCGGGGCGGGCCGGCGACTCGATGCGCGAGCGGATCAGGGAGCGGGCGGCGCGGCTGCGGGAGGCGGCGGAGCGGCACGAGGTCGCGGCCGACAGCCTCGAGGACCACACCCAGACCGTCGACGACCTCAAGGACACCATCGCCGCGGCCGAGCGCCGGGCGACCGCGCTGGTCGACGACGGGACGCTGCCGGCCTTCGAGTCGCCGGCGCCGGGACACAAGGACTGGCTCGCGGTCACCCTGCCGCGCGTCGAGGAGCGTGGCTGATGGGCACCATCGACCTCGGGCCACCGCCGCCGTCGCCGGGCGACCTGCTCGACGGGCTGCCGCGGCGGGTGGCGCTGACCCTGCCGGAGCTGCGGTTCGTGGCCGAACGGGCCAACGGGGCGCCGCTGCCGTTCGACGTGGCCGGTGCGCCGGTGAGCGCGGGCGGCCTGGACGACCGGCTCGGGCGCAGTCGCGGTTCGACCGAGCACGCGGCGTACGCCGAGGCGCTGGCCCGGCTGCACGACCCGGCCACGTCGCTGTCGCGACGCGGGCTGCTGGTGGGCGGACCGGACGAGGGCGCCGTCGACGACGGGCTGCTCGGCGCCGTGGGCCTGCTGGCCACGCCGCGGGTGGCCATCGACCTCGACGTCGCGGCCGGCGCGGTGCAGGTCAAGGCCTGGCACCGCCAACACGGCGGCGCGGTGGCCGCGCTGTCGACGCAGGACGGGCTGGTCTTCGAGCTGGCCTGGTTCCCGACGTGGGCGTGGGCGGCGGAGCTGGCCCGGGCGGCCGTGGTGCCCGAGGACCTGCCGCTCCAGGACTCCCGCGTCCCCGACCGGCTCGCGCTGCCGCACGCGCTGGCCGACGCCGCGCTCGAGGCGGCCCGCTCGCACCGGGCCGACCTGGTGCCGGTGCTGCTGGCCCAGCAGCCCGGCTCGGTCTCCGACGAGCGCGGCGAGCTGGCCGACGCCGAGGCCGCGGCGGTGCTGACCGCGCTGGCCACCGAGCCGCGCGGCCGGCTGCGGGCGCTGGTCGCCGACGTGTCGGGCGACGAGACCTCGACCGTGGGCGTCGTGGCCTGGACGCTGGTGGCCGACGGGTGGCGCTCCCTGCGGACCCACCAGGCCGAGGACGGGCTGCGGCTCGAGCTGCGGCGGGTGATCCCCGAGGGCCTGGCCGCGGACCTGGCCCCGGTGCTGGCGGAGGTGGCGTCGTGAGCGTGCGCGTGGCGGAGCGGTCCGACAAGTACGACCACCTGCTCCAGCTTGCCGACCTCTTCGACAGCTCCGGCGACCGGCTGCGGTCGATGGCCGGGCTGGGCGCCGAGATCCTGCGCGACGACGCGGTGGCCGACTCCGCCGAGCTGTCCGCCTCCACCCACGCCCTGGCGGAGGAGGACATCCGGGCGGCGACCACCGGCAAGCACGGCCTGCTGTCGCGCTCGATCGAGCTGGACGCCGACGCCCTGGTGGTGCGTGCGACGGTGCTGACCTACCAGTGGATCGACGAGCTGCGTGACGCGGCGTACGAGACCCTCGGCGCGGTGGCCGGCCGGGCCATCGGCTACCTCGCACCCAACGTCGCGCTGGGCGGCGCCATCGTCACCGCCGGGCTGATCGAGACCGACGCGCTGGACCGCGACGGCGTCTCGACGTACCTCTCCGAGCTGGCCGAGGCCAACCCCGAGCTGATGGACCACGTGGTCTCCGGCGGCGGCGGGCTCCTCGACGGCCTGCAGATGCGCTCGGCCCTCACCGTGCCGTCCGCGGCCGGCGAGGCCGCTCGCCAGGTGGCCCGCGGCGGCCTGCGCGCGGTCGGCGTCCAGCCGCTGCGCCAGGACTCCTCCGCCGCGCTGCGCGACGTCGCCGCCGGCCTGCTCACCGACCCGCGGCCCGCCCCCGAGCCCGCCACCGGGGTCGAGCCACCATGCGTGCCGACCTCTCTGGTCGACCTGATGACCAGGCTCGACGAGCTCGACGGCAAGGTGCTGGTGCACCGTACGGCGCCCGGCCGCTACGTGGCGTACGTCGGCCGCCCGCCCGCCGTGAGCGAGGACGGCCTGCGGCTGAGCACCGGCGACCTCTCGCCGTACGCCGCCGAGGTCGCCCGCACCGTCGCTGCCGCGGTCGCGGGCGACGAGCAGCCGCACGTCATGACCGTCGGGACGGGTGCCGGCGGCGCCGTCGCCGCCGAGCTCGGCGCCCAGCGCCAGCCGCTGCCGTTCACCGTCGACCAGGTCATCACCGCCGGCGCCCCCGCGGCCCAGGTCCCGCGCCTGCCGAGCACCACGCGGATGCTCGCGCTCGAGGACCGCGCCGACCCGGTCGCGCTGCTCGGCTCGCTCATCGCCGCCGGCGACGACAATCGCGTCACGGTGGTCTTCGACGCGGCCGGCTCGTCCTCGGAGAGCGTGTACGTCGCCGGCGCCCGCACCGCCGACGCCTCGCCCGACGTGGTGGCCGAGCTCGACCGGCTCCGGGGGCTGGGTTACCTCGCCTAGAGCCGATCGGTCACGAAGGCGCCGAGCTGGGTCAGGTTGCGGCACTCGACCATCGGCACCACGTCGGCGTACCGGCCGGCGACGGAGTCCCCGGTGTCCCAGTGCCGGCGCGCCTCGGGGTTGAGCCACCAGGCGTGCCGGGTGTTGCGCTCGATCTCGACCAGGGCGTCGAGCGCGAGGTCGGAGTAGTTGGAGCGCGCGTCGCCCAGGACCAGCAGCGAGGTCTTCGGCCCGAGCGCATCGCCGTGCTTGTCCAGGAACGTGGTGAACGCGCGGCCGTAGTTGGTCCGCCCCCACAGCGCCGCGTGCGAGGCACTGGCCGCGAGGTCGGCCATCACGTCGGCGACGTCGGCGCCCGGACGGAAGTGGTGGGAGACCTCGTGCACGTGGTCGATGAAGGTGAAGGCGCGCACCTTCTGGAACTGGTCGCGCAGCGCGAAGACCAGCAGCAGCGTGAACTGCGCGAAGTTGGCCACCGACCCGCTCACGTCGCAGAGCACGACCAGCTCGTTGCGGTGCGGCCGCTTGGGGCGGTGGTGGGTGGTGAGCGGCACGCCGCCGGTGGAGATGCTCGCCCGGACCGTGCGGCGGAAGTCGAGCGGGCCGCGCCGCCGCGCGTGGTGCTCCTGGGTCAGCCGGGTGGCGAGCCGCCGGGCCAGCGGGTAGATCTGGCGGCGCATCTCCTCCAGGTCGGCGCGCCGCGCGGAGGTGAAGTCGAGGCGGTCGATGCTCGGCTTCACCGCGACGTCGGCGACGTGGTCGGGGCCCTTCTCCTCCGCGATCCGGCGGCGCGCGTCGTCCTCGACCTGCCGCGTGAACGCGCCGACCCGGCGCCCGGCCACCCGGTCGGCCTCCTCCTCGGTGCGGCCGTCGGCGAGCAGCGCCCGGACGATCCGGTCCACCAGCTCGCTCGGAGCCACCCGCTGGAGGGCGGTGTACGCCGACCAGCTGGACAGACCCGGCCCGCGCCCCGGCATCGCCCCGAACCGCCCGACCATCTCCACCGCCAGCTGGGCCAGCCGCTCCTGGTCGCCCGCGGCCAGCGCCTCGGCCAGGCGCTCGCGGAACTCGGCCAGCGCGTCCCCGCCGTCCCCGCTCGGCGTCGGCCCGTCGCCGGCCTCGTCGGTCACCTCCCGGCGGGCGCCCTCGCCGACCAGGCGCGGGAAGTAGACGTCGAAGAGCGCGTCGAACGTCGGCCGCTGGCTCTGCTTCTTGACCAGCGTCGCGGCGTACGCCGCCCGGACGGTCGGGCGCGAGTCCCACGGCAGCGCGCTCAGCGCGGCCACGGCGTCCAGGTCCTCGGCCAGGCTCACCGGCAGGCCGGCCGACCGCAGCGCCTCGAGGAAGGCGATGTGGCGATCGACCAGGCCGCTGCTCAGGACGGGCTCACTTGCGCAGCCGCAGCTCTCGCACCGCACGCTCCTGGTCGGAGGCGTGCTTGAGCACGACGCCGAGCGTGTCGTCGACGGCCTTGTCGTCGAGCTCGCGGATCTCGAGCGCGACCAGCGTGCGGGCCCAGTCGACGGACTCGGCGATCGACGGCGCCTTCTTCAGCTCCAGGTCGCGCAGCCGGCCGACGGTGGCCACGAGCTGCTCGGCGACCAGCGCCTCCAGCTCGGGCACCTGCGACAGCACGATCTCCCGCTCGCGCTCGGCGTCGGGGTAGTCCAAGTGCAGGTAGAGGCAGCGCCGCTTGAGCGCCTCGGACAGCTCGCGGCTGGCGTTGGAGGTGAGCACGACGAACGGACGCCGCACCGCGGTGACCGTCCCGAGCTCGGGGATCGTCACCTGGAAGTCGGAGAGCACCTCGAGCAGCAGCCCCTCGACCTCGACGTCGGTCTTGTCCACCTCGTCGATGAGCAGCACGGTCGGCTCGTCGCGCCGGATCGCGGTCAGCAGCGGCCGGGTGAGCAGGAACTCGTCGGTGAAGATGTCGTCGTGGGTCTCGGCCCACGAGGTGTCGTGGCCCTGCGAGGCCTGGATGCGCAGCAGCTGCTTCTTGTAGTTCCACTCGTACAGGGCCCGGGCCTCGTCGAGCCCCTCGTAGCACTGCAGCCGGACCAGGTCGGCGCCGGTGGCGCGGGCCACCGCCTTGGCCAGCTCGGTCTTGCCGACGCCCGCCGGTCCCTCGACCAGCAGCGGCTTCTCGAGCGCGCCGGCGAGGTACGCCGTCGTGGCCGTGGCCGGGTCGGTCAGGTAGCCGGTGGCGGACAGCCGCGCGGCGACGTCGTCGGGCGAGCTGAACCAGGGCACCTCGACAGTCTCGCGCACGAGGGGCGGGACCTCCGGCGCGCCCGCTCGTTGGGCAGTCGTGGCCCTACTAGGTGAGCGTCGGCTCCGCACCCGCCTGCTGGCGGCGGGGCTGAAGGCCTCGGCCGCCTGCGCCGTCGTGGTCGCCCTGTCCGCGGCCTCCGCCGGTACGCCGACCGGCGCGGCGCCCGAGCCGGCCGGGCCGGCCGGGCCCGCCGGGAGCGACTGCTCGTTCCGCGGCGCCGCCGCCGGCGACAGCCCGCCCACCGCGCTCATCCGCACCCCGCGCGGGCAGGTCCGCGAGGTGCCGTTCGCGGTCGGGTGGGACGTCTACAACGGCCGGCGACCCGGCAGCCTGCTGGCGGTCTGCACCGAGCGCTGAGGTTCAGGCGCCGTGGCGCCCCTCGCCCGCGGCGAAGCGCCGAGCGCCCTCGACCGCACCCGCGGCCAGGCTGGTCAGGCCGTGCCGCAGCTCGAGGGCCAGGGCCTCGTCCTCGCTGAGCCCCTCCTGCTCGAGCAGCGAGAGGCGGTCCTCGCGCAGGCAGGTCTGCGGCAGCGCGGCCAGCCGGTGCGCCAGGGCCTCGGCCTCGGCGCGGGCCGTCCCGGGCGCGACCACCCGGTCGACCAGGCCGATGCGCAGCGCCTCCTCGGCGTCCACCTCACGACCGGTGAGGACCAGGTCCATCGCCCGGCCGTGACCGACCAGCCGCGGCAGCCGGACCGTGCCGCCGTCGACGAGCGGGACGCCCCAGCGCCGGCAGAACACGCCGTACGTCGCGTCGGCGGCGCTCACCCTCAGGTCGCACCACAGGGCCAGCTCGAGGCCGCCCGCGACGGCGTAGCCCTCGACGGCCGCGACGACCGGCTTGCCCAGCCGCATCCGGGTCGGCCCCATCGGACCGTCGCCGTCGGGCTCGACCCGGTTGCCGCGCTCGGTGCCGATCGCCTTGAGGTCGGCGCCGGCGCAGAACGTCCCGCCTGCGCCGTACAGGACCGCGACGCTCGCCGACGCGTCGGCGTCGAACGCGCGGAAGGCGTCGGCCAGGGCCGCCGCCGTCGGCCCGTCGACCGCGTTGCGCGCCTCGGGGCGGTGCAGGACCACCGTCGTGACCGGACCGTCGTGCTCGACCTCCACCACGCACCGCACGCTAGGCGTCGCACCGGGCACCGACGCGGCAAATGTCCGAAAGGCCGATCTGCGGCGCGGCGCGCCGACGGACACTGGAGGGCATGACGACGACATCTCGGGGGATGCGCGAGTCGGTGGTCCGGGCGCTCGCCCGGGTCGGCCTGGTCTGGGCGGTGTTCGTGCTCGGCGCGCTGTTCGTGCTCACCGGCGCCCACGCGCCGGCGCTCGCCGGGGGCGACGACCACGCGCCCCGCACCGTCGGCCTGGCCCTCACGGCGCTGGTGCTGACGTGCGGCGTCGGCGTGCTCGCGGTCGGCGTGCTGCGTCGCGAGGATGGGCCGCCGCCGCTGAGGTGACACCTGGCTCCTGCGCCCCGGCGCGGCCTCTACGATGCGTGCACGCGGCTCCGCCGGAGGGCCGGCACGACGAGGGGCAGAGGTGCGCACGACCTTCGAGCACAGCGGCGAGGTCGGCCGCGACATGCTCGACGTCGACTGGGCCGCGACCGCGGTGGGCCCGCCCGAGCAGTGGCCCGACAGCCTGCGCGCCGTGGTCCGGCTGGTCCTGGCCTCCCGCTTCGCGATGTGGATGGCCTGGGGGCCGGACCTCACGTTCTTCTGCAACGACGCCTACCGCCGCGACACGCTCGGCGAGAAGTACCCCTGGGCCCTCGGCCGTCCCGCGCGTGAGGTCTGGTCGGAGATCTGGCACGACATCGCCCCGCGCATCGACTCGGTGCTGACCACCGGGGAGGCCACCTGGGACGAGCAGCTGATGCTGTTCCTGCAGCGCAGCGGCTTCACCGAGGAGACCTACCACACGTTCTCCTACAGCCCGCTGGCCGACGACGACGGCGCGGTGTCCGGGATGCTGTGCGTGGTCAGCGAGGACACCGAGGCGGTCGTCGCCAGCCGCCGGATGCGCACCCTGCGCGACCTCGGCGCCCGCACGACGGTCGACCTCAGCGAGGCCGAGACGATCGCCTCGGCCTGCACCGCGCTCGGCGGCAACGGCCAGGACCTGCCGTTCGTCCTGTGCTACCTGTTCGACCCGGACGGCACCAGCGCGCGGCTGGCCGGGAGCGCCGGGTTCACCGGCCCGCACCCCGCCGCGCCGGCGCGGCTGCACCGGGCCGACCCCGACCGGGTCTGGCCGCTCCCCGACGGCGACGGCGGGGTCGTCACGGTCGAGGACCTGCACGAGCGGTTCGGTGACCTGCCCTCCGGGGCCTGGGAGCAGGAGCCGGCCCTCGGCGCCGTCGTCCCGCTGCCGTCGACGACCCCCGGCGCGCCGTACGGCTTCCTGGTCGTCGGCGTGAACCCGTTCCGGCCCTGGGACCAGGGGTACGCCGACTTCCTCGAGCTCGTGGCCGGCCAGATCGCGGCCGACGTGACCGACGCCCGCGCGTTCGAGCTGGAGAAGGTGCGTGCCGAGGGTCTCGCTGAGCTCGACCGCGCCAAGACCGAGTTCTTTACCAACATCAGCCACGAGTTCCGCACGCCGCTGACCCTGCTCCTCGGCCCGACGGAGGACGCGCTGGCCGACGCGAGCGCACCCCTGCCCGAGGTCCAGGCGCACCGGCTCGAGGTCGTGCACCGCAACGCCCAGCGGCTGCTCAAGCTGGTCAACACCCTGCTGGACTTCTCCCGGCTCGAGGCCGGCCGCGCGGACCTGAGCTACGCGCCGGTCGACCTGGCCGCGCACACCCGCGAGCTGGTCGGGATGTTCGAGTCCGCCGCAGCGCGGCTCGACCTCGCGCTCGTCGTCGACTGCCCGCCGCTGCCGGAGCCGGTCCACGTCGACCTCGACGCCTGGAGCAAGGTCGTGCTCAACCTGCTCTCCAACGCCCTGAAGTTCACCCTCCACGGCGAGGTCCGCATCGCGCTGCGGGCCGAGGACGGGTACGCCGTACTGCGGGTCAGCGACACCGGCGCCGGGATCCCGGCGGCCGAGCAGCCGCGGCTCTTCGAGCGCTTCCAGCGCGCCTCGAGCGCGCGCTCCCGGACCCACGAGGGCTCGGGGATCGGCCTCGCCCTCGTCGCGGAGCTGGTCCAGAGCCACGGCGGCGACGTCGGCGTCACGAGCGCCCCGGGCGAGGGCAGCACCTTCACCGTCCGCCTCCCCTTCGGCAGCGCCCACCTCGACCCGGCTCGCCTGGCGGCCGAGGCCGACCGCGGCCCGACCGCCCAGGTCGTGGCCGGCTTCCTCGACGAGGCCCAGGCCCTGGGCGTCCCCGCCGCGTCGACCGCTCCCGCACTGGTCGGCGGCCGGCCGCGCGTGCTCGTGGTCGACGACAACCCCGACGTGCGCGACTACGTGAGCGAGCTGCTGGCCGAGCAGTACGACGTGACCACCGCGGTGGACGGCGAGGACGGGCTCGACCGCGCACGGGCCGACGTACCCGACCTGGTCCTGACCGACGTGATGATGCCGAGGCTGGACGGCTTCGGGCTGCTCCAGGCGCTGCGCGACGACGAGGTGACCCAGGACGTGCCCGTGGTCATGCTGTCCGCGCGGGCCGGCGAGGACGGCACGCTCGAGGGGCTGGAGGCCGGGGCCGACGACTACCTGGCCAAGCCGTTCACCGCCCGCGAGCTGATGGCCCGGGTCCGCTCCAACCTCGAGCTCGACCGCGCCCGGCGGGCCCGCGAGCAGCTCGAGCGCAGTCGCGCCCTGCTCGACCAGGCCCAGCGCCTGGCCAGTGTCGGCAGCTGGGAGGTCGACCTGCCGACCGGGCGGGTCCGCGCCACCGACGAGTTCCTCCGCATCGTCGGCATCGACCGCGACCAGCTCGACGGGCTGCGCTACCCCGCCCTGGTCGAGGAGCTGGTGCACCCCGACGACCGCGCGACCGTGCTGCACGCGCTGGAGGCCGCCGACGACCCCGACGACATCCGCTACGAGGCGCGCATCGTCCGCCCCGACGGCGCCGAGGTGACCGCGACCGTGCACGCCGAGGTCGTGCGCCACCCCGGCGGCGAGCCCGGGCTGCTGCGCGGCTCGCTGCAGGACGTCACCGAGCGCGTCGAGGCCGAGCGGATGCTGGCCGAGGCCACCGCCGCCCGCGAGGCCGCGACCCGTGAGCACCTCATCGCCGAGGAGCTCCAGCAGAGCCTGCTCCCCACCCGCGTCTTCGACCTCGAGGACCTCGAGGTCGCGACCTACTACCGCGCCGGCGTCGAGGGCACCCAGGTCGGCGGCGACTGGTACGACGTGATCGAGCTCGGCGGCGGGCGCACGGCCCTGGTCATCGGCGACGTCATGGGCCGCGGCGTGCGCGCCGCCGCCGTCATGGGGCAGCTGCGCGCGGCCACCCGCGCGTACGCCCGCCTCGACCTGGCTCCCGCCGACCTCCTGGAGCACCTCGACGGGCTGGTGCGCTGGCTGGGCGGCGACCAGATCGTCACCTGCGTCTACGCGATCTTCGACCCCGCCGACCAGGTGCTCCGCCTGGCCAACGCCGGCCACCTGCCCGCCGTCCTCGTCGCCCCGGACGGGACCACCAGCCTCGCCCCGCTCGCCCAGGACCCGCCCCTGGGCGCCGGCGCCGGGCGCCTCACCCAGGTCGAGCTGACCGTGCCGCTCGGCAGCACGGTCGTGCTCTACACCGACGGCCTCGTCGAGCGCCGCGGCGAGGACCTCGAGGAGGGCATCGCCGCCCTCCGCGACCTGTGCGGCACCCTCGACGTACCCCTCGAGCTGCTGCCCGAGGAGCTCGTCCGCCTCCGCCTGCCCGACGGCCCGGACGACGACGTCGCCGTCCTGGCGGCGCGCGTCGCCGAGACCGGCGTCCAGGCCGTCCGCGAGCTCGTCCTCGAGGACGCCGACACCGCTCCCACCCAGGCCCGGGACGCCGTGCGGCGCCACCTCGAGGACGTCGGCGTCACCACCCGCGAGGTCGTGGAGGACGCCCTCCTCGTCACCAGCGAGCTCGTCACCAACGCCGTGCTGCACGCCGAGGCCCCGGTCGAGCTCCGCCTGGTCAGCAGTCGGACCGAGCTGCGCATCGAGGTCCACGACCGCGAGGCCAGCCAGCCGCTGCGCCGCAGCCCCGACCTCGACGACGAGCACGGCCGCGGCCTGACCATCGTGGCCGCCCTCTCCACGCACTGGGGCACCCGTCCGAGTGGCTCCGGCAAGGTCGTGTGGGCGGTGCTCGACGCCGACCGCGGCTGACGCTCAGCCGCGCAGCCGGGCCGCGAGGGGGCAGTCGAAGGTCGCGCGGGCGCCCACGCCCACGTGGTTGAGGTGGTCGATGACGACGGCGTACGCCGCGAGGAGGCCCATCTCGGTGTAGGGCACTCCCTGCTCCGCGCAGTAGTCGCGCACGACGGGCCGGACCCGGCGCAGGCGCGGGCGCGGCATGCTCGGGAACAGGTGGTGCTCGACCTGGTGGTTCAGCCCGCCCATGACGGCGTCCACGAACCGCCCGCCGGTGATGTTGCGCGAGGTGAGCACCTGACGGTGCAGGAAGTCCAGGCGGCTCGCGCGCGGCACGATCGGCATGCCGATGTGGTTGGGCGCGAAGGCACCTCCGAGCAGCAGCCCGAAGACCGCGGTCTGGAGACCGAAGAAGGCCGCGGCTTTGCCCGTGGGGAGCAGGACGAGCAGGAGGACCACGTAGCCGGCGGTCCGCAGCAGGATCAGGCCCAGCTCCAGCAGGCGGTGCCGCTCACCGGGCACCAGCAGGCTCCGGGTCCCGGCCACCTGCAGGTTGAGGCCCTCGAGGGTGAGCAGGGGCAGCAGGAGCCAGCCCTGGTGCCGGGTGAACCAGCCCCGTGCGCCCTCGGTCCGTGCGTCGGCGACCTCGGGGGTCAGGGCCAGCACGCCGGGGGCGATGTCCGGGTCACGGCCGACCTGGTTGGGACCGGCGTGGTGCCGGTTGTGCTTGCCCCGCCACCAGCCGTAGCTGAGCCCGACGCCGGCCGACAGCAGGCGGGCCGTCCACTCGTTCCACTCCGCGCTCCGGAAGACCTGGCGGTGCGCCGCGTCGTGGCCGAGGAAGCCGAGCTGGGTCAGCACGACCCCCAGCCCGGCGGCGACCAGCAGCTGGAACCACGAGTCGCCGACCAGAACCAGCGCGACGACCACGGCGGCGAGGGCGAGCAGCGCCATGGTGATGCGGGACCAGTAGTAGCCGTAGCACCGCGCCATCAGCCCGGACTCGCGCACCACGCGGACCAGGTCGGTGTAGCTGCTGGAGCCCCGCCTCGAGCGTGCGGAGGGGCGCGGGGCGTCGACGATCTCGGTCACGATGACCTCCGGGAGGCGGGGAAGGACGCCGTCGAGGTCCGGGACGACACGTACCACGCAGGTACCCCGCGCGGCACCGCCCACCCGAGTGCCCCCTCTGGGTGGATCGGGGGCCGCTGGGTACCGGACGTCCTCGGGTCGGGCGACCTCGCTGGCGAGGACCAGCCGCCCCCCGCACCGAGGCAGGACGTCCGTCCGCCTCCCGCCGCTCCAGCGGCACCGGCCCGCCACGGGCCCCTTCCACGAGGAACCCCATGTCTGAACGCAACACCGTCCTGCGCAGCCTCCACGACGTCGGTCTGGCCACCTGGTTCGGCGGCGCCCTCATGGGCGCGGTCGGCCTCAACGGGGCGACCGGCCAGGCGAACGAGCCGAGCGAACGGCTGCGCCTGTCCTCCCTCGGCTGGAAGCTGTGGTCACCGGTGGTTGCCGGAGCGATCGCCGCCCACGGCGTCGGCGGGCTCGGCCTGATCGCCGCGAACCGTCGCCGGGTGGACCAGGACTCCGGGACGCGCGTGAACACCTACAGCAAGGCGGGGCTCACGATCGCTGCCGCCGGGTTGACGCTGTACGCCGGCGTGCTGGGCCGCAAGGTCGAGTCGGGCGCTCCCGAGGGCGCCGACGGCGCCACCACGCCCGGCGAGTCCACCCCGCACGAGGTCGCCGCGGCCCAGCGCCAGCTCAAGGTGATCCAGCTCGCGATCCCGGTCCTGACCGGTGTGGTCGTCGTCCTCGGCGCTCAGCAGGGCGAGCAGCAGCGCCCGACCCAGCAGCTCGTCGGCCGGCTCACCCGGGGCCTGAACCTGTGACCGTCGCCGGCATCCTGACCGCGATCGTCATCGGCGCCGTCCTCGGCGTCCTCGGCCGGCTCCTCGCCCCCGGGGAGCAGCACATCCCGATCTGGCTCACCGTCGTGGTCGGCATCGTGGCCGCTCTGGTCGGCACGGCCGTCGTCGGCTCGCTGCGCGACACCGACGGCATCGACTGGGTCGAGCTCGTGGTGCAGCTCGTGCTCGCCGCGGTCGGCGTGGTCATCGCGGCCCGCCTCTACCCTTCCCGGGCCCGCACGTGAACGCGCTGACGACCCCCGACGCCCGCGGTGGCGGCGGCACCCCGAACAACCCGGGACCGAACGGTCCCGACGAGCCCCCGCCGGACAACCCGTCGGGCAGCGCCGGCCTCGCCGTCGCCCCGTGACGCCTGCCGGGGCGGGTGGTGAGGACCGACCCTCGCCCCGACAGGTCACGACCGACGGCTCCTGACCACAGACCGCGACGCCCCGGACCGCAACGGTCCGGGGCGTCGTGCTGGCTGAGCGCCGGCGGGCAGCCGGCTGAGCTGTGGCGAGCCTTCGACAGATTCGACGAACGCGCAGGTCAGCAAGGTGCTCGACACTCGACCGTCCGGAATGCGTGCACCCGAAACGCGCGGTCGCGTGCACACCGTTGAGCGTGTGCAGCCGTGATCCCAACGTTTCCGCAGGTCAGAGCGCTGTGTGCGGGCCAGGCGAGGTCCGTTGGAGTTCACTCGCAAGAGAGTTGATCCAATGCACGTTGGTTTCTGCGTGCATACCCAATCAGGAGCCGCAGCTCGGGCCGCGTCACGCCGGGCGGCCTGCGGTGATCTCGACCCACAGCGAGCCAGCGTTGAGCGTCTGGATGTGGTTCATCATGTAGCCCTGCCGCGTCCGCGCTCGGGCCGGTGCTCGGCGGACTGATCGTCGCCGCGGCCGGGGCGGAGGACGAGTGGCGCTGGCTCTTCCTCCTCAACCTGCCGATCGGGGTCGTCGCCTTCGCCGGGTCTGGCGGGTGGTCCCGCGACGGGCGATCGAGAACCGCGAAACCGACGCCCGCATCGACGTCGTCGGTGCCCTGCTGCTGGGCCTCGCGGTGCTGTGCCTGCTCTATCCCGTCGTGCGGGTCGAGAGCGGCGCCAGGCTGCCGCTCGTGCTGCTCGTCGGCGTGCCTCTCTTCGCGCTCGCCTTCGTCCGGTGGGAGCACCGGCTCGTACGCCGCGAGCACCCGCCACTGCTCGACCTCACCCTCCTGCGCGGGCTGCCCGGCTACGTCAACGGGCTGCTGGTCAGCACGCTCTACTTCACCGGCTACACCGGGCTGGTGCACGTGGTCTACCTCCAGGAGGGGCTCGGCTACTCCGCACTCCGCACCGGCCTCCTGCTGATGCCCTTCGCGGTCCGCTCCGCCCGCTGACCGGTACGCCGACCCGTCGCTACTGCTCATCGGTAACGACGGGTCGGCGTAGTCATCCCTGGCCCGGACGGCTCATTGGCACGCGTGGACCCGTGTGGGACGTTCCTGTCCTCCGACCCGCGTCCACCTTCCCGAACGGATCCCGCCATGCCTCTCGTCCGCCGCAGCCTCGCCCGCCGCAGCCTCGCCACCGTCGCCACCCGGCTGACGTACGCCAACGTCGTCGC
The DNA here is from genome assembly GCF_011046535.1 of Nocardioides anomalus. Classification (NCBI taxonomy): domain Bacteria; kingdom Bacillati; phylum Actinomycetota; class Actinomycetes; order Propionibacteriales; family Nocardioidaceae; genus Nocardioides; species Nocardioides anomalus. The sequence continues at coordinate 4,278,824 of NZ_CP049257.1, forward strand.
CACCCTCGTGCTCGTGCTCGTGCTCGGTGGCGCGACGGCGTACGCCACGACCGGTCGGGACAGGGGCGCCGGCTCCGACCAGGTCTCGATGTGCGCCGCCAAGCGGACCGGCGAGCTCCGGCTGCTCACCAAGGGGTCCTGCGCCAAGGGCGAGCGGCTCGTGAACGTCGCGGCGCAGGGTGCGCCCGGTCCGAAGGGCGACCCCGGGCCTGAGGGTGACCCCGGGCCGAAGGGCGACCCCGGCGCGTCCGGGATCGTCACCAGCCCCGACGGGAAGTTCACGGTCACGGCGACCAACGCGGGCATCGTCATGACCGGCCCCAGCGGCCAGCTCACGTTCGACGGCACCCACCTGACCGCGGACCAGGGCCTGGCCATCTCGGCCGACGCGGGGATGACGGTCCACAGCGGTGGCAACCTGACGGTCACCACCGACGCCTCGTTCGCGCAGACCACTGGCCTCAACAGCACCGTGACGACCGGAGTCAACTCCACCGAGTCCGTGGGCGCCGCGCTGGAGCAGAACGTCGGAGCCGCCATGACCCAGACCGTCGGCGCGACGATGAACCAGACCGTCGGCGCGGCGATGAGCCAGACCGTCGGTGCCGGTCTCACCGAGTCGATCGGTACCAACTACACCCAGACGGTCGGCAACAACGCCAGCGTGTCGATCGGCAAGGACTACAGCCAGTCCATCGGCGGCGGCCTCGTCCAGGACATCACCAAGTCGTTCGCCCTGACGGTCCAGGCCGCGCTCACCGCCCAGATCGGCGGCAACCTCTCGATGGAGTCCAGCGCCGCCACGATCCTCAACGGAGCCACGGTGCGGCTCGGCGGTCCCAACGGATGCACGCCGGCCCCGAAGACCGGCAGCGTCGTCGACGGCACACTGCACGTCACGTCGGCCGGCGGCTCGAGCAAGGTGTCGGTCTGCTGAGCGCCGGCCGGTGACAGGGCCTGGCTAGCAGCCCAGACCCTCGCGGTAGCCCGTCGGCAGCTGCCCCTTCGCCATGGCGTCGGCGTAGTCCCACACGACCTCGGAGAAGTCGCCGTCGGCGTCCATCTCCTTCAGGATCGGCCAGTCACGCGACGACGACCTCCGCAGCGCGGAGCTAGCCAACAGCGAGCGCGCACTCGACCCAGGTGCGGCACGGTCCAAGACGGCCTCCACGGCTTGGGATCGCCGAATGGCGAACGTAGAACACAACGGCCGGCGCTGACGACGCCGTCCGGGGTGGATCGACAGAAAGCCACCCGTTCCTCGGATGTCTTTCTGTCGATCGGTTGGCCAACAATCTGTCGAAGGCCCTTGGCGGTGGCGGTGGGATTTGAACCCACGGTGGGCTTGCACCCACACACGCTTTCGAGGCGTGCTCCTTAGGCCGCTCGGACACGCCACCGCCGGAGAATGTACCCGAGCGCCGGCGCACCGCGGAAACCGGCGGCGGGGTGCGGCTCAGGGCGTCCAGGCAGGGTCGCGGCCGGTGGCGCCGATCAGCCGGTCGAGGGACGACGCGCCGGCCGGGACGGCGACGGGCGGGCCGAACAGGCCGCCGTCGTCAGCGGCGCCGCCGGGCGGGGGGCTCGAACGAGGCGACGAAGGCGCGGCAGGCGTCGACGGCGACGGGGTCGGCCGGGTAGGGCTGGCCCGTCGCGACGGCCAGGTCCCAGGCGTGCACGGTCACCTCGTCCAGGGCGACGAGGGCGGCCTGGACGGCGGGGAGCTCGACGGGACCGGCCATCGTGGTCCCGCCGTACGCCGCGCGGTCCTGCCAGGCCTCGCCGAGCTCGGTGAGCGCGGCGGCGATCCGGTCGCGGAAGCCGTCCTCGAGGCGGGCACCGTCGGCGGAGGGGGCGTGCCCCTCGCGGGAGTCCTTGCGGGCGGCCGAGGTGAAGGCCACGGCGAGACCGCCGATGTGGTCGACCAGGTCGCCGACGGAGTACGCCGGGCAGGGGGTCGGGTCACCGAGCTGGTCGTCGCGGACACCGCGGACCAGGTCGGCCAGGGCCGCGGTGGTGGGTCGCAAGTCGACGTGTGCCATGGCGGACCGACCCCGGCGACGGGGCGGACTCATCGGTGGGCGGCGAAGAACTCCTCGAGCAGCGCGGTGGACTCCTCCGCGCGCACGCCGGTGACCACCTCGGGCCGGTGGTTGAGGCGGCGGTCGCGGACCACGTCCCAGAGCGAGCCGACGGCACCGGCCTTGGGGTCGTGCGCGGCGTACACCACCCGGGCCACGCGGGCCAGGACGGCGGCGCCCGCGCACATGGTGCAGGGCTCGAGGGTGACCACGAGCGTGCAGCCGTCCAGGCGCCACTCGCCGCGAGCGGCAGCCGCGGCGCGCAGGGCGACGACCTCGGCGTGCCCGGTGGGGTCGGCGACGGCCTCGCGGACGTTGCGACCGGTGGCCAGCACCGCGCCGTCGGGTCCGAGGACCACCGCGCCGATCGGCACGTCGCCGGTGGCCAGCGCGGCGCGCGCCTCGTCGAGCGCGGCCCCCATGGCCGCGTCCCAGGGTCGGGTCATCGGCAGGGCATCAGGCGGTGGTGAAGCCGACGACGTCGTCGAACTGCTCGCCGAACCCGAGCCGGGCGGCGACGTCGGAGAGCAGCTCGTCCGGGTAGGCGTCGGTGTCCTCGAGCAGCTCGGTCAGGTCCAGGTCGGACAGGCCCAGGTCGCCGAGCAGGTCGAGGTCGCCGGCGGGGACGGCCTCGTCGTCGTCGACCTCGAGGTCGGTCAGGCCCAGGAAGTCCAGCGCGGACTCGGCCAGGTCCCAGTCGTCGGCCGCACTGGCGTCGGAGAGGAGCACACGGGTGGTCGGGCCGACGGTGCGCACGATGAGGAAGAAGTCCTCGTCGACGCCGACCATGGCCACCGCGCCGTCGCCGGGGAGCCGGCGCAGTGCCGCGGCGATGGACTCGACGTCCTCGAGGTGGTCGGGGACGAGCTCCTGCACGCTCCACCCCGCGCCGTCGCGGTAGGCCGCGACCGCGAAGTCGATGTCGTCCTCCGCCACGGCCACGACCCCAGAGTGACAGAGGGAGGGGGAGCCGCACCAGCGTGGAATCGACCATTCCACCGGTGTTCGCTAGGTTCGAATGCCATGTTCCACCGGCTCTCCACCCTGCCCCGTTCCGCCGCCGCCGGCGTCGCCGTCCTGGCCGCCGTCTCGCTGGCCGTCCCCCTGGCCTCGCCGGCCGGCGCCGAGCGGTCCGAGACCGCCCGCCAGGCGCCCGGCCCGATCCACGCCGGCAACACCTTCGGCTGGTACGGCCACGGCGGCCTGGTGTACGACGAGACCTTCGTCGGCCCGCTCAACCGCAAGCGCTGGCACGTCGAGGGCCCGGGCAACGTCCGCACCCAGCACGGCATGCTCACGCTCAACACCGCGAGCAAGGGCACCGTCTCGGCCCAGATGACGATCCCCGGTCGCGCGTACGGCCGCTGGGAGACCCGCCTGCGCCAGCGGCAGTACGGCCGCGGCCACGCGCCGTACCGCGTGCTCACCGAGCTCGTCCCCGTGACCAAGGCCGGCGAGGGCTGCGGCGAGCAGAACATCGCGCTCAACAAGTTCACGATGGGCAAGAACAAGGTCAACTTCTACATCCGCAGCCGCCCCGACCACCTGTTCCAGGCCTCGATGAAGCGCGGCTTCGGCCAGGACCAGTGGCACACCTTCGCGGTCGAGGTCACCCGCACGCGGATCTCGTGGTTCGTCGACTCGCGCGTCATCCGCTCCGAGACCCGTCCGGCCGCGCTGACCGGCCGCAAGTTCCAGGTCCGGTTCACCATGCAGGCCGAGAAGGGCAAGCAGATGAACAAGGCGCGCATGCAGATGGACTGGCTGCGCTACTGGACGCTGCAGGCCAAGAACGAGCGCTCGACCAAGGCCCCCAAGACGAAGATGACGACGTACACGCAGTCCTGCGTCGGCACCCAGGGCGACGACTAGGGTTCTGCGCGTGCGCACCCACGTCGTCGACCACCCGCTCGTCGCCCACAAGCTGACCGCCCTGCGCGACGAGACCACCGACTCGCCGACGTTCCGACGCCTGGCCGACGAGCTGGTCACGCTGCTGGCCTACGAGGCGACCCGCGAGGTGCGCGTCGACCCGCACGACATCACCACCCCCGTCGCCCCGACCACCGGCGTCAAGCTGGCCACGCCCAAGCCGCTGGTCGTGCCCATCCTGCGCGCCGGCCTCGGCATGCTCGACGGCATGATGCGCCTGCTGCCCACGGCCGAGGTCGGCTTCCTCGGGATGATGCGCAACGAGGAGACCCTCGAGGCCACGACGTACGCCGAGCGCCTGCCGGAGGACCTCGCCGGCCGCCAGTGCTACGTGCTCGACCCCATGCTCGCCACGGGCGGCACGCTCGCCGCCGCGATCCGCTTCCTCACCGACCGCGGCGCCGACCACATCACCGCCATCTGCCTGCTCGCGGCCCCCGAGGGGTGCCAGCGGCTCGAGAACGACCTCGCGGGCGTCGACGTGCCGGTCACGATCGTGACCGCGGCGATGGACGAGCGGCTCAACGAGAAGGGCTACATCGTCCCCGGCCTCGGCGACGCCGGCGACCGGTTGTACGGCGTGGTGGGCTAGCTCAGGAGCAGCTCTTGACCGTCGCCGAGGCGGTCACCTTGGAGCAGGTCGAGGTGAAGATGCCCTTGAGGCTGCCGCCGAAGGCGAACACCACGACGACGATGAGCGCGGCGATGCCCGCGATCAGCAGCCCGTACTCGACGGCGGAGGCGCCTCGCTCGTCGTCCGCACGCCGGTCGTGAGGGCGCGCGGGGATCCAGGTGGGGTCGGCCATGGTGTGTGCTCCCAGAGGTCTGCGGCGTGGTCGCCACGTGGTCAGATCCGTCGCAGACCATGGTCGCGGAAGGAGGCCACCCGTGTGGGCTAATCCCCAAGAACGCTCTCAGTCGGGGGGTCGGTGGACCGTCCGCCTCAGAGCGCCTTGACCGCCGAGAGCACCTTGGCCAGCGAGTCCTTGGCGTCGCCGAACAGCAGCGTTGTCTCGGGGTTGAAGAGCAGCTCGTTCTCGATGCCGGCGAAGCCCGGGCGCATGGAGCGCTTGAGGAAGACGACCTGCTTGGCCTCGTCGGCGTTGAGGATCGGCATGCCGTAGATCGGGGCCGAAGGGGTGTCGCGGGCGGCGGGGTTGACCACGTCGTTGGCGCCGACGACCAGGACGACGTCGGCGTCCTTGAACTCGCCGTTGATGTCGTCCATCTCGACCAGCTGCTCGTAGGGGACCTGGGCCTCGGCGAGCAGCACGTTCATGTGTCCGGGCATCCGGCCGGCGACGGGGTGGATGGCGTAGTCGACCTCGACGCCGCGGGAGATGAGCAGGTCGACGAGCTCGCGCAGCGTGTGCTGGGCCTGGGCGACGGCGAGGCCGTAGCCGGGCACGATGATCACGCGCTCGGCGTAGGCCAGCATGATGCCGACGTCCTCGGGGCCGGCGGACTTCACCGGTCGGTCCGAGGCCTCGCCGGACCCGAGGGTGGAGCCGCCCTTGAGGGCGCCGAAGAGGATGTTGCTCACCGAGCGGCCCATGGCGCTGGCCATGAGCAGGGTCAGGAACGTGCCGGACGCGCCGACCAGGGTGCCGGCGACGAGCAGCAGCGTGTTGGACAGCACGTAGCCGCCCGCGGCGACGGTCAGTCCGGTGAAGGCGTTGAGCAGCGAGATGACGATCGGCACGTCGGCGCCGCCGACCGGCAGCACGAGGAGGACGCCGACCAGGAGGCCGAGCAGAGCGATCACGATCCCGGCCCACATGGTCGGCTCGCGGACCAGCAGCACGGCGAGGACCAGGGCGGCGAGGAAGCCGCCGCCGAAGAGCACGGGGAAGCCGGGGATGATGACCGGCCGCGAGGTCATCAGCTCCTGGAGCTTGGCGAAGGTGATGACCGAGCCCGCGAAGGACACCGAGCCGACCAGCACGGTGAAGGCCGTCGCCACCAGCACGAACTTCTCGGTGTCGAAGCCGGCGTCGTGCAGCTCGACGAGCTCGTGCAGCTCGAGCAGGGCCACCAGCGCGGCCGCGCCGCCGCCGACGCCGTTGAACAGGGCGACCATCTGCGGCATCTGGGTCATCTGGACCCGGCGGGCGCCGTACACGCCGCCGACCGTGCCGACCGCGATCGCCGCGACGATGAGCGGGACGTGGTCGAGGTCGGCGTAGAAGAACGGGATCACGCAGGCCAGCACGGCGGCGAACGCACCGATCAGGTTGCCGTTGCGAGCCGTCTTGGGCCCGGAGAGCCCCTTGAGCGCCAGGATGAAGCAGACCGCGCCGAAGAGGTAGAGCAGCTGCGCCCAGGTGGGGATCACGCGTCGCGGCCCTTCTCGGGAGCGGTCGCGGGCTTCTTGCGCACGAACATCTGCAGCATCCGGTCGGTGACCACGAAGCCGCCGACCATGTTGACCGCGGCCAGCACGATCGCGATCAGCCCGACGACGAGCGCGAGGTCGTTGTCGGTGCTGCCGGTCACCAGGATCGCGCCGAGCAGGATCACGCCGTGGATCGCGTTGGCGCCGGACATCAGCGGCGTGTGCAGCGTCGAGGACACCTTGGAGATCACCTCGATGCCGACGAAGACGCTGAGGATGAAGATCGTCAGCCAGACGACGCCCTCGCTCATGCCGTGGCCCCTCCCTCGATCGCGGCTCTGGTGGGTTCGTGCCGGATCGCGCCGTCGTGCGTCACGCACGAGCCGACCACGATCTCGTCCTCGAAGTCCGGCGCGAACGCCCCGTCCTTCGTCATGAGCGTGAGCAGGTTGACCACGTTCTGCGCGTAGAGCCGGGACGCCGGGCCGGGCATCGACGACGGCACGTTCTTGCCGCCCCACACCGAGGCGTTGCCGATCCGCACGACCTCGCCGGCCACCGCGCCCTCGACGTTGCCCCCGGACTCCGCGGCCAGGTCCACCACGACCGAGCCGGGCTTCATCGCCTCGACCATCGCGGCGGTGACCAGGCGGGGTGCGGTGCGGCCCGGCACGGCGGCCGTGGTGATGAGCGCGTCCGCGGCGGCGACGTACGGCGCGAGCAGCTCCATCTGCCGGGCGGCGCGGTCCTCGGTCATCTCGCGGGCGTAGCCGCCCGCGCCCTCGAGCGTCTCCAGCTCAAGCTCGATGGCCTTGGCGCCCATCGACCGGATCTCCTCGGCGGCGGCCGCGCGGACGTCGTAGGCGCGGACGACGGCGCCGAGCCGCTTGCACGTCGCGATGGTCTGCAGCCCGGCCACGCCCGCGCCGAGCACGACGACCTCGGCCGGCTGGACGGTGCCGGCCGCGGTCATGTTGAGGGGGAAGAAGCGGCGCAGCATCCCGGCGGCGACGACCGCGCACCGGTAGCCGCTGACCAGCGCCTGCGACGACAGGGCGTCCATCGACTGCGCGCGGGAGATGCGCGGCACCAGCTCCATGGCGAACGCCGTCGCGCCGACGTCACGCAGGTCGACGACCAGCCCCCGCTCCTGGTTGACCGGCAGGAAGCTGATGGTCGCGGCCCCGCGCCGGAGCCGGCGCACGGTGCTGGGGTCCAGCGGCTGGACGGACAGGACGACGTCGGCGGTCGAGACCGCGTCGGCGTCGACGGCGGCCCCGGCCTCGGCGTACTCCTCGTCGGCGAGCAGCGCGTGCCGCCCGGCGTCGGGCTCGACCGCGACCTCGTAGCCGAGCGCGGTGAGCTTGCCCACCAGCTCGGGCACCAGCGCGACCCGCGTCTCGCCCTCGCGGGTCTCCCGGACCACGGCGATCTTCACGCGCCGGACCCTACCGACTCCCGGCCCTCGGGCGGCTGAGGCTCATCTCACAACGGCCCGCGTCCCGGCCAGCGCGACCAGGCACAGCACCGGTACGACGAGCAGCCCGGTCCGCAGGTCCGCCACCTGGGCGACGACCCCGGCCGTCAGCGGTCCGACCACCTGACCGACCGCGGCCACGGCGAGCACCTGGCCCACCGCCTCGTCGGCCCTGAGCGGGCTCGCCTGCACGTGCAGCGACGACGTCAGCGGGAACGTCGCGCCCATCCCGACGCCAACCACGACGATGCCGAGGCCGGCCACCAGGGCCCCCGGCGCGAGGAGCAGGAGCGGCGTCCCGGCCACACTCAGCAGGAGCGCCGCCACCAGCAACGGCGCCGCTCCCCAGCGCCGGGCCAGCGCGCTGACCAGGAGCCGCCCGAGCAGCGCGGCGGCGTACAGCAGGCTGACCATCGTCGCCGCGAGGTCGCGGCCCAGCCCGACCTCGTCGTCGAGGTAGCTGGCCAGCCAGAAGGTCAGCGAGAACTCCAGCGCCACGACGGCCACGACGACCAGCAGCGTTGCCTGGCGCCACCCGCGGGCGGCCGGGGCGGCCGGTCGGGCCTCGACCGGCAGGGGCGTGAGCGCCGCGGTGAGCGCGGTCGCGGCGACCAGCACCGCCCCGACGAGGAACATCCCCCGCCAGGTCAGCGCGGTCCCGGCGACCGCCCCGATGAGCAGCGGGGTGAGGATCCCGGCCAGGCTGACCCAGACCTCGCCCTCGCTCATCGCCACCGTGCGGTGCTCACGGTGCAGGTCGGCGAGGAGGGCCCACACCCGGATGAGCGCCGACGTGCCGGCCAGGCTGACGACGAAGGCCGCCGCCACCGTCAACACCGGCGTCCCGCCGTACGCGATGCCGAGGCTGGCCACCGCGGCCACGAGCAGACCCACGGCGATGCCCCGGCGGCGCGAGAGCCGCCGGCTCGTCGCCGCGGTGAGCAGACCGGCGCAGCCACCCCCGACGGCGTAGCCCACCTGGTGGATCGACGCGGTCAGGTAGCCGATGCCCTCCTCGGCGCGCAGGTAGGGCAGCGCCGGACCGAGCGCCGCGTTGAGCACCCCGAAGCCGAACAGACAGCCGAACGCCACCCACGTCGTGCGGTCGCGGCGGTAGGGCACCGGGTCAGGTACCCGGCGTCAGCGCGAAGGTCTCGACCACCTGGTGGCGCGGCCGACCGCGGGCGCCCTCGCCGAGGTACGACGCCACGAGGGCCATCTCCTCGGCCACCCACGCCGGCCCGCGGTAGGTGTCGAGCAGCCGGACCCAGGCGCTCACGTCGTGCGGCGCGCGCGTCCGCGCGACCGTCAGGTGCGGGCGGAAGCGCGTCCCGTCGACCGGTACGCCGGCCCGGTTGGCCGCCGCCCGGCAGCCGGTCGCGAGCCGGTCCAGCTCGGTGCGCCCGTCCTCCTCGAGCTGCAGGCCCGCCCACACCACGCGGGCGCGCGCGGCGTCGGGGAAGGCGCCGCCCCCGGCGATCGCGGTCGGGAACGCCGTCCGCTTCGCCGCGGCCCGGCCGAGGCGCTCGACGAGGTCGTCCAGCCTGCGGTCCGGCACGTCACCCAGGAACGCCAGCGTGGCGTGCACCTGGTCGGCCTGGACCCAGCGCAGGTCGCCGACCTCGCGGCGCACCTCGAGGAAGGTGTCGAGGTCCTCGAGCGCCTCGACGGGCGGCACCAGCGCGACGAACGCCCGCATTCAGATGTGCGTGCCCAGCGCGGTGCCGATCGCGAAGGTGACGGCCATGGCGAAGAGCCCGCCGAGCACGTTGCGCGTCACGGCCCGGCCCCACGGCCCGTAGCCGAAGCGCGCGCTGGCCCAGCCGGTGACGCCGAGCGCGGCGGTCACCGACAGCACGGTGACCACGATGCGCAGCGTCGGGCCGAACAGCGTGATGGTCAGCAGCGGCAGGACGGCGCCGACGGTGAAGGCGACCATCGAGGCGAGCGCGGCGTTCCAGGGGCTGGTGATGTCGTCGGGGTCGATGCCCAGCTCGGCCTCGGCGTGCGCGCCGAGCGCGTCGTGTGCGGTGAGCTGCCTGGCCACCTCGAGGGCGAGGTCCTCGGTGAGCCCCTTCTCGACGTACAGCCCCGCGAGCTCCTCGAGCTCCTCCTCGGGCTCCTCGCGCAGCTCGCGGCGCTCCTTGTCGAGCAGGGCGAGCTCGGAGTCCTTCTGGGTGCTGACCGAGACGTACTCCCCGGCCGCCATGCTCAGCGCGCCCGCGGCGAGCCCGGCCACGCCCGCCACCAGGATCGTGCCGCGGTCGGTGGTGGCGCCGGCCACGCCCATGACGATGCCGGCGGTGGACACGATGCCGTCGTTGGCGCCGAGCACCCCGGCACGCAGCCAGTTGAGCCGGTTGTTGAGCCCGCCCGCGTGGGGCTCGTCCTCGTGGGGGCGCGCGTGCAGGTCGGACACGTCGACCTCGTCGGGCAGGGTCATGGCCGCATGGTGACCGCCGCGGCGGTACGCCGCAACGAAGGCCAGGCTGGGCTCATCCGGCCCGCTCGACCCGCCGCGGCACGAGGAGGCTGACCGCGACGAGGGCGACCGCGACGATGGCCGACCACACGAACGTCGTGTGGATGGACGGCTCCAGCACGCTCGCCGAGAGGTGCTCGAGGTCCTGGGTCGCGTGGCCGAGCCGGTCGGTGATCTGAGCGTTGACCAGGGCGCCGAAGACCGCGACGCCGACGGCGCTGCCCACCGAGCGCGCGAACATGGTCGCGCCGGTGGTGACGCCGCGCGACTGCCAGTCGACGGCCGACTGCGCGAGGATCACGGCCGGTGCGGCGGCGAAGCCGAACCCGAAGCCCATGACGAAGCACGGCACCGCGACGTACCAGAGCGAGCTGTGAGCGTCGATCGGGAGCAGCAGCAGCGTCCCGATCAAGGCGATGACCGCGCCGATGACGATCGTGGCCCGGAAGCCGATGGTCAGGTAGAGCCGTCCGGCGTTGGAGGCCGCGAGCGGCCAGCCCAGGGTCAGGGCGGCCAGGGCGAAGCCCGAGGTGACCGCGCCGTGGCCGAGCACGGTCTGGGCGAAGAGCGGGATGTAGGTCGTGAGCCCCATGAGCAGCACGCCGATGACCAGCGAGACCAGGATCGCGGACAGGATCACGCGCTGCCGGAAGACCCACAGGGGCAGCACCGGCTCGGCGGCGCGGGTCTGCACCAGCACGAAGCCGGCCAGCAGGGCGACCGCGACCGCGAAGAGCACGATGCTCGTGCCGGAGGTCCACCCCCACTCGACCCCGCCCTCGAGCAGGGCCAGCAGGAGCAGCACCCCGCCGCCCGTCAGCATCGTCGCGCCGAGGAGGTCGAAGCGGTGGTGGGCCCGCTCGACGCGCTCCTCGAAGCGGCGCCACAGCATGAACGCCGCCGCCGCCCCGATGGGCAGGTTGACGAAGAAGATCCAGCGCCAGGAGACGTAGTCGGCGAAGACGCCGCCGAGGGTGGGCCCGACCACCGCGGCGATGGCCCACACGCTGGCCAGGTAGCCCTGGACCTTGGCCCGCTCCTCGAGGGAGTAGATGTCGCCGACGATCGTCATGGAGATCGGCATGACCGCACCGGCGCCCAGCCCCTGCACGGCGCGGAAGACGATCAGGCTGAGCATGCTCCAGCCGAACCCGCACAGCAGCGAGCCCAGGAGGAAGAGCCCGACGCCGATGAGCATCATCGGCTTGCGGCCGTACTGGTCGGCCAGCTTGGAGTAGAGCGGCACCGACACCGCCTGGCCGAGCAGGTAGACCGAGAACAGCCACGGGAACTGCGTGAAGCCGCCGAGGTCGTCGACCACCGACGGCACCGCGGTGGCCAGGATCGTGGAGTCGATCGCCACCAGACCGACGCTCAGCATCACCGCGAGCAGGATCGGACCGCGCTCGCTGCGCAGCCCCACGTCGGCACGGCTGACGGCAGGCGTCGTACTGGTCACGTACGGCGCCAACCCGTTGCCGTCGTCATCCATTCCCCGCCGCGGGCGGGACCGGGAGGGGCGTCAGCCGGCCAGCACGATCGACAGCGACGCGGACTTGGCGGCGATGCAGGCGTCGGTCGCCGGGACGGCGACCTGGTAGCGCGCCTTCTTGTTGACCACCGTCTTGAACTTGTAGTTGCCGCTGCCGTCGGTCGTGACCTGGTCCAGGGCGTGGTAGACCGCGCCCTTGGTCGAGCGCTCGAGGGTGACCTCGACGCCCCCCGAGCAGGCCGGCGCGTCCGGAGCGACCAGGGCGCCGGAGAAGGCCACCTTCTTGCCCTTGCGGACCGCCTTCTTGCTGAACTTGATGGTGAGGTAGCGCTGCGCCGGCTCCAGGGCCCGCACCCCGGTGGGCGCGGCGTCGTCGGCCGGCGCGGCGGACGTCGGGCCGGACAGGAGGACGGGGGCGGCGAGCCCGACGAGGGCGAGCGCGAGACGCGGCATGAGGGAGGTCACGCCGCAGACGGTATGCGATCTCTTCTGGCGCCGCTGGAAGGCCGAGGGATCGGGTACTCCCGGGTCCTGCCCCGCCCGCTGCGTCACCCATAGGAGTGTGCTTTGATCGATCCAACGCCAGCCGAGACCCTGGCGCCGGCGGCACCGGACGGGGAGAGCGCTGTGGAGATCTGGCCCGGACGCCCCTACCCCCTCGGCGCGACGTTCGACGGCAGCGGCACGAACTTCGCCCTGTTCAGCGAGGTGGCCGAGCGGGTCGAGCTCTGCCTGTTCGACGAGGCCGGCGCGGAGACGCGGGTGCCCCTCACCGAGGTCGACGCCTACGTCTGGCACGGCTACCTGCCGCGCATCCAGCCCGGCCAGCGCTACGGCTACCGCGTGCACGGCCCGTGGGAGCCCGAGCAGGGGCTGCGCTGCAACCCCAACAAGCTGCTCCTCGACCCCTACGCCAAGGCCACGACCGGCGACATCGACTGGGGTCAGCCGCTGTTCGGCTACACCTTCGGCGAGGAGGACTCGCGCAACGACGAGGACTCCGGCCAGCAGATGACCAAGGGCGTGGTCATCAACCCGTTCTTCGACTGGGAGGGCGACCGTCGCCTCGACGTGCCCTACAACGAGTCGGTCATCTACGAGGCCCACGTCAAGGGCATGACCCAGCTGCACGACGGCGTACCGGAGGACATCCGCGGCACCTACGCCGGGCTCTCGCACCCCTCGGTCATCAGCCACCTCCAGCGCATCGGCATCACCGCGATCGAGCTGATGCCGGTCCACCAGTTCATCCAGGACTCGGTGCTGCTCGACCGGGGCCTGCGCAACTACTGGGGCTACAACACCCTCGGCTTCTTCGCCCCGCACAACGAGTACGCCGCCGCCGCGGGCGTCTCGCCCAACGGCATCCCGGGCAACCAGGTCCAAGAGTTCAAGACCATGGTGAAGACCTTCCACCAGGCGGGCGTCGAGGTGATCCTCGACGTGGTCTACAACCACACCGCCGAGGGCAACCACATGGGCCCGACGCTGTCGATGAAGGGCATCGACAACGCGGCGTACTACCGCCTGGTCGAGGACGACCCGCGCTACTACATGGACTACACCGGCACGGGGAACTCCCTCAACGTCCGGCACCCGCACTCGCTGCAGCTGATCATGGACTCACTGCGCTACTGGGTCACCGAGATGCACGTCGACGGCTTCCGCTTCGACCTGGCCTCGACCCTGGCCCGCGAGTTCTACGACGTCGACCGCCTGGCGACGTTCTTCGAGCTCGTGCAGCAGGACCCGATCGTGTCGCAGGTCAAGCTGATCGCCGAGCCGTGGGACATCGGCCCCGGCGGCTACCAGGTCGGCGGCTTCCCCCGCAGTGGACGGAGTGGAACGGCGCCTACCGCGACACCGTGCGCGACTTCTGGCGCGGCGAGCCGTCGCTGGGCGACTTCGCCTCGCGGCTGGCCGGCTCCTCCGACCTCTACGAGCACACCGGGCGCCGCCCCGTGGCCTCGATCAACTTCGTCACCGCGCACGACGGCTTCACCCTGCGCGACCTGGTCTCCTACAACGAGAAGCACAACGAGGCCAACGGCGAGGACAACAACGACGGCGAGAGCCACAACCGCTCCTACAACTACGGCGTCGAGGGGCCGACCGACGACCCCGACGTGCTGGCCATGCGGGCCCGCGCCCAGCGCAACTTCCTGGCCACGCTGCTGCTCAGCCAGGGCACGCCGATGCTGCTGCACGGCGACGAGATGGGCCGCACCCAGGACGGCAACAACAACACCTACGCCCAGGACTCCGAGATCGCCTGGATGCACTGGGACCGCGCCGACGAGCCGCTCATCGAGTTCACCGCGGCGCTGATCCAGCTGCGGCGCGACCACCCGACGTTCCGGCGGCGCCGCTTCTTCAACGGTCGCACGGTGCGGGCCGAGCAGCCCGGGGGCGGCGACCGGCTCAACGACATCGTGTGGCTGCACCTCGACGGCCGGCCGATGGAGGACGACGACTGGGGCGGCGAGACGCAGGCGCTGGGGATGTACCTCAACGGCCACGGCATCGCTGGTCCCGATGCGCGGGGTGACCAGGTCACCGACGACCACTTCCTCATCTACTTCAACGCCGACGGCGACGCGACCATCACGCTGCCGCCGGCGGAGTACGCCGAGTCGTGGGACGTCGTCATCGACACCGGCGGCACGCCCGACCAGGTCGAGGTGCTGGCCGCCGGGACCCAGCTGCCGATGCAGTCGCGCAGCCTGGTCGTGCTCCGCGAGTACCTCGCCCCGGCCGTCGAGCCCGACCACTCCGTGGCCGCCTCGGTCGCCGCTGCGGCGGCGCGCACCTGACGGGGTACCTGCACCGCCGTGACCCGCACACCACGCAGCACCTACCGGCTCCAGCTCACCTCGTCGTTCGACCTGCACGAGGCGGCCCGGCGTCTGCCCTACCTGCACGACCTGGGGGTGGACTGGGTCTACCTCTCGCCCATCCTGACCGCCGAGGACGGCAGCGAGCACGGCTACGACGTGCGCACCCACGAGAGCGTCGACGCCTCGCGTGGGGGCGCCGACGGGCTGGCCGCGCTCTCCGCGGAGGCGCGGCGGCTCGGGATGGGGGTGCTGGTCGACATCGTCCCCAACCACGTCGGCGTGGCCGCCCCGGCGCCCGGCACCTGGTGGTGGGACGTGCTCGAGCACGGCCGCTCGTCCCGCTTCGCGTCGTACTTCGACATCGACTGGGAGGCCGGCGGCGACAAGGTGCTGCTCCCGGTCGTGGGCTCGGACGACTTCGGCTCGATCTCCGTCGACGCCTCCCGGCGCGAGGTGGTCTACCACGACCTGCGGCTGCCGATGGCGCCCGACACCTCGACGCTGGAGGAGCAGCACTACGAGCTGGCGGACTGGCGGCGCGGGGACACCGACCTCAACTACCGCCGCTTCTTCACCGTGACGACCCTGGCCGGCGTACGCGTGGAGGAGCGGGAGGTCTTCGACGCCTCGCACCGCGAGATCGGCCGGTGGTTCTCCGAGGGGCTGGTCGACGGCTTGCGCGTCGACCACCCCGACGGGCTGCGCGACCCCGGTCGCTACCTCGCCGACCTGGCCACGCTGACCGACGGGTCCTACGTCCTGGTCGAGAAGATCCTCGAGCCCGGCGAGTCGCTGCCCGCCTCCTGGGCGACCGCAGGCACGACGGGGTACGACGTGCTCGCGCTGGTCGACCGGGTGCTCACCGACCCGGCCGGCGAGGCGCCGCTCGCGGCGCTGGACGACGCCGACTACGTGGCGATGGTCCACGACACCAAGCGGGCGGTGGCCGACGGCTCGCTCCAGGCCGAGGTCCGGCGCATCGTGCGCGAGCTGCCGACCCTCGAGCCGTCCACCGACGAGCTGCGCGACGCGGTGGCCGAGGTGCTGGCCTGCTTCCCGGTGTACCGCTCCTACCTGCCGGAGGGTCGTGAGCACCTCACCGCGGCGGTGGGCGCCGCGCGCTCGCACCGGCCGGACCTGTCGCCCGTCCTCGACGTGCTCGAGCCGGTGCTGGCCGATCCGGACCAGCCCGCGGCGCAGCGCTTCCAGCAGACCAGCGGCATGGTGATGGCCAAGGGCGTGGAGGACTGCGCGTTCTACCGCTACTCGCGGCTGACCTCGCTCAACGAGGTCGGCGGCGACCCGGCCGTCTTCTCGCTGCCGGTGGCCGAGTTCCACGAGGCCATGCAGCGGCGGCAGGCGGAGTGGCCGGACGCGATGACCACCCTGTCCACCCACGACACCAAGCGCAGCGAGGACGTCCGCGCGCGGATCACGGTGCTGGCCGAGGCGCCCGGCGCGTGGCAGGAGGCGCTGGGCGGCCTGCTCGACGCCGCCCCCGTGCCGGACCGGGCCTTCGGCAACCTGCTCTGGCAGGCGGCGTACGGCGCGTGGCCGATCACCCGCGAGCGCCTGCACGCCTACGCCGAGAAGGCAATGCGCGAGGCCGGCGACCACACCACGTGGACCGACCCCGACGAGGCCTACGAGCAGGCCGTGCACGCGGCCGTCGACGCGGCGTACGACGACGAGCGCGTGCGCACGGTCCTCGAGCAGCTCGACACCGAGCTGGCCGAGGCCGGTCGGACCAACGCGCTGGCCGCCAAGCTGCTGGCGCTGACCCTGCCGGGTGTGCCCGACGTCTACCAGGGCAGCGAGCTCGGCGACCTGAGCCTGGTCGACCCCGACAACCGGCGTCCGGTGGACTTCGATGCGGCCGCTGCGTCCCTGGCCGACGGCTCCAACGACAAGCAGCGGATCACCGCCCGCGCCCTGCGGCTGCGGCGGGACCGGCCCGAGCTGTTCACCTCCTACACGCCACTGGTGGCCGAGGGCCCGGCCGCCGAGCACGTCCTGGCCTACGACCGCGGTGGCGCGGTGGCCGTGGTGACCCGGCTGCCTCTCGGGCTCGCGGCCCGGGGCGGGTGGGGCGAGACGTCGCTGCGGCTGCCGGACGGGACGGTGCGGCTGGTCTCCGAGCTGCTGGGCGGCGACCCGGTGGCGCTGCTGGCACCCGAGCCGGACCCCGGCACCGGTGTCCCCGGATCATCCACAGGAGCGGAGTCATGAGCGGTTCTCCCCAGCGCGGTCCCTTCGACGTCTGGGCGCCGCGCGCCGAGCGCATCCTGTTGCAGGTGGACAGCGCGACTGTCCCGATGCTCCGCGGCCCCGGCGACTGGTGGGCGCCGAGCGACCTGGACCTGAGCGACCTGCGAGAGGAGACCGACTACGGCTACCTGATCGACGACACGGACACGCCTCGACCCGACCCGCGGTCGCGGCGTCAGCCGGCGGGCGTCCACCAGCGCTCGCGAACCTTCGACCCGTCCCGCTTCGCCTGGACCGACCAGGCCTGGACCGGCCGGCAGCTGGCCGGTGCGGTGGTCTACGAGCTCCACGTCGGGACGTTCACGCCCGAGGGCACCTTCGACGCCGCGCTCGGCAGGCTCGACCACCTGCGCGACATCGGGGTGGACTTCGTCGAGCTGATGCCGGTCAACGCCGTCAACGGTGACCACAACTGGGGCTACGACGGCGTCCTCTGGTACGCCGTGCACGAGCCGTACGGCGGCCCGGAGGGCTACCAGCGCTTCGTCGACGGCTGCCACGCGGCCGGGCTCGGCGTGATCCAGGACGTGGTCTACAACCACCTCGGTCCCTCGGGGAACTACCTGCCCGAGTTCGGCCCCTACCTCAAGGAGGGGGCCAACACCTGGGGCGACCTCATCAACCTCGACGGCGAGGGCTCGGCGGAGGTCCGCCGCTACATCATCGACAACGCGCTGATGTGGCTCGGCGACTACCACGTCGACGGGCTGCGGCTCGACGCCGTGCACGCGCTGGAGGACTCCTCCGACCCGCACCTGCTCGAGGAGCTGGCCGTGGAGGTCGCGTCGCTCTCGGCGCACGTGCGCCGGCCGTTGACGCTGATCGCCGAGTCCGACCTCAACGACCCGGTGATGGTGACGCCGCGCGAGGCGGGCGGCTACGGGCTGGACGCCCAGTGGAGCGACGACTTCCACCACGCGGTGCACGTGGCGCTGACGCGGGAGACGGCGGGCTACTACGCCGACTTCGAGCCGCTCGGCGCGCTGGCCAAGGTGTGCGAGCGCGGGTTCTTCCACGACGGGACGTACTCGTCGTTCCGCGGTCGCGACCACGGCGCGCCGATCGACACCCGGGCGATGCCGACCTGGCGGCTGGTCGTGGCCAGCCAGAACCACGACCAGATCGGCAACCGGGCGGCCGGCGACCGGCTGAGCGACCACCTGGACGACGACCAGCTCGCGTGCGCCGCGCTGCTCACGCTGTGCGGGCCGTTCACGCCGATGCTGTTCCAGGGCGAGGAGTGGGCGGCGTCGACGCCGTTCCAGTTCTTCACCTCCCACCCGGAGCCGGAGCTGGGCCGGGCGGTGGCCGAGGGCCGGACCCGGGAGTTCGCCGAGCACGGCTGGGACCCCGAAGCGGTGCCCGACCCGCAGGACCCGGCGACCTTCGAGCGCTCCAAGCTGGACTGGTCAGAGCGCGAGGGCGAGCGGGGCCGGCGGATGCTCGGCATCTACCGCGAGCTGGCGCGGCTGCGCCGCGAGCTGCCGGAGCTGACCGACCCGTCGTTCACCCATGTGCGGTGCCGGGCCGACGAGGAGGCGCGCTTCTTCACCATGGAGCGTGACGAGGTCACGGTCCTGGTGAACTTCGGCGACCAGCCGATGGCCGCCGAGATCGGGGCGGCCGAGCTGCTCTTCGAGACCGAGTCCGGGGTGGAGCTGTCCGGTGGGGTGCTGACGCTGCCGGCGCACGCCGGTGCGCTGGTGCGGCCGACCCCTGCGGTCGGCCGCTGAGCCTCAGCCGAGCTGGCTGAGGTCGGCGACCTCGTCCGGGGTCGGGGCGTCGACGTCGAAGTCCTCGTCGAACTCGCTGAACTCGACGGCGCCCTGGTCGTCGCCGGCGGTCTTCTCGACCTTGAGGACGTAGTGCGGGTCGTCGAGCAGGATGTAGGCGGTGGCCGTGCCCCCGTCGGCGGAGGTGTTGTCCACGGCGACGACGTCCTGGTCGTCGAGCTGGTCGGTGCCCTTGACGTCGTACTGCTCGTCGGCGCTGTCGTCGGTGAAGATGCCCGAGAAGAACTCGTCGAGGTCGCAGAACTGCGTGAACTGGTTGTCGGTGTCGAGGACCCACTTGTCGCCGACCGCGGCGATGATCTGGTCGGCGGTGTCGGGCACCTGCTGGCGCCAGAACGCCTCGTCCGGGCGGAACCAGCTCGTGCCGTCCTGGGAGGCGACCTCGGCGCTGCCCTGGCCGAGCGTGACCGTGCCCTGGCAGTCGCCGCTGGAGCTGGCCCGCATGTCCAGTCCGACGTCGCTGCCGCCGGAGGAGAGGGCGCCGGAGTAGCGGACCGCGTCGAGGCCGAGCATGTCCTCCTTGGCCGCGTCGGCGATGTTCGCCGCCGGCTGCTGGGCGAACTCCTCGCCCGTGGCGTCACCGGCGGACGAGCCGCCGTCGTCGCTGCTGTCGGCCGAGGCCGAGCTGTCCGACGAGACGTCGGCGCTGCTGTCGGAGCTGGTGTCGGAGCTGCTGTCGGCGCGGCTGGCGCTCGAGTCGCTGCCGCTGTCGTCACCGCCGCAGCCGGCCAGGAGGGCGAGCAGGGCGAGAGCGGCGGCCGCACCGACGCGAGGAGACCTCATGGCTGGGCATCATAGGAGTCGCGGGCGGTCAGGACCTGATCCATGTGCGCCTCGGCCCAGTCCTTGAGCTGGGCCATCAGCTGCTGCAGCGAGCGGCCGAGCGGCGTCAGCTCGTAGGTCACGGTGACCGGCACCGAGGCGGTGACGGTGCGCGTGAGCAGGCCGTCGCGCTCGAGGGTGCGCAGGGTCTGGGTCAGCATCTTCTGGCTCACGCCGGCGATGGTCCGGCTGAGCTCGGAGTAGCGGCGTGGCCCCTCCTCCAGGCCGACCAGGACCAGCGTCACCCACTTGTCGGACAGCCGGTCCAGGAGCTGCCGGCTGGGACAGGCGGCGAGGAACGCGTCGTACTCCGCCTTGTCGGCGGCCCGGCGCTGGGCGGCGGTCATCGTGGGCACGGGTCCTCCTGCGGGTGAGTTACGCACTTCAAGGTGCCTGCTCTCCAACGGGAAGCGCAAGTCCGCCGTCCGGTGTTCGGGCGGACAGGAAGCCACACCCACCCCTCGAGGAGGACGACATGAGCACCAGCCCCACCCCCGAGAGCACCACCGCCACCACCACCTACCGCGCCGCCGTGGTGACCCGGCCCGGCGAGCCCGACGCGATCGCGCTGCTCGACCTGCCGGTGCCGCCGCTCGGCGCCGGTCAGGTCCGGGTCCGGGTCGCCGCCGCGACCGTGAACCCCGTCGACCTGGCCGTGCGCGACGGCGTGTTCCACGGCGCCGGCGTCATCCACCAGCCGGAGCACACCGGCCTGGGCTGGGACTTCGCCGGCACCGTGCTCGAGGCCGGCGCGGGCGTCGACCTGGCCCCCGGCACGCCCGTGGCCGGGCTGGTCGCCGGGCTCGACCGCGACTTCGGCACCTACGCCGCCCAGGTCGTCGTCCCGGCCGACGCCGTCGCCGTCGTGCCCGACGGACTCGACCTCACCGAGGCCGCCACCGTGCCGCTCAACGCGCTCACCGCCGCCCAGCTGAGCGACCTCCTCGGCGACGGCGAGGGCCGCACCCTGCTGGTCACCGGCGCCGCGGGTGCCGTCGGTGCGTACACGATCCCCTTCGCCCTCCAGCGCGGCTGGCGGGTGACCGGGCTCGCGCGACCCGCGGACGAGGCGTACGTCCGCGGCCTCGGCGCCGACTTCACCGCCGAGCCCACGCCCGGCTGGGACGCCGTGGTCGACCCGGCCGGGCTGCAGGACGCCGCCGTGGCCCTGGTCCGCGACGGCGGCCGTTTCATCGGCGTGCTCCCGGCGTTCCCCCCGGCGTCCGAGCGCGGCGTGGGCGTCGAGGTCGTCAGCGTGGTCCCGGACAGCACCCGCCTGGCCGACCTGCTGCACCGCACGGCGTCCGGCGAGCTCCCGGCGCGGGTGGCCGCGGTGCTCCCGCTGGAGCAGTACGCCGACGCGCACGCCGCGGTGGCCCGTGGCGGCGTGCGCGGTCGCTACGTCCTCCAGCCCTGACCGGCGCGGCTGGGCAGACAGCGGCTGGCGCGCGGAGCTGCACGCGGGACCCGGTCACGACCTGCTCAGTCGGTGTGACCGGCCCACCGAGGGCTCGCGGTCGGGGTCGACGGTCACCTTCACCGCGCCGACCACCGCCAAGAGCTGCAGCGCGGTCTTCGGCGCCTGAGCCGGGCTCAGCCCAGGACGCCGTAGTTGGGCAGTCGGTAGGCCCGCTCGTAGCCGTCACCGACGAAGTCGGTGTCGTTGTTGCCCACGTTGGCGATCAGCGTGTAGCCGTCGGCGGCGAAGCCGTCGCGGCAGCGCTGCTTGCCGACGGGGAGCGTCTCGCCCTTGGCGCGCAGGCAGACGTCGGCGACGTCGAAGCCGGCGCGGGTCAGCTGGGTGACGGTGCGGTTGCGCTGGTTGGCCAGCCGGCCGGTGTTGAAGACCAGGTCGACGTCGAGGCGACCGAGCAGCCGGGCGAAGCGCTTCATCAGCGGGATGGCGCCGCCACCGTCGTAGTAGGTGGCGATGACGGTGTTGTCGATGTCGAAGTTGACCGCGAGGCGCTCGCCGGGGGCCGCGTCGGCGGCGCGCTGCTTGACGTACGCGCGGGAGCCGGCCATCGCCGTCTTCACGTCGGCCAGCCACTGCTCGCGGGTCGGGACCTTGCGCTTGGCCGCGGCGGCGCTGCCGGTGGCGCTGTCGCTGGCGCGGTCGGCGGCACGGCCCTGCTGGGCGGCCTGGGCCGCGGCCTCCACGGCCGTCGCCGGGCCGAGGGAGACGACCAGGGCGAGGAGCAGTCCGAGCAGCCGCGTCATGCGCCCCACGGTAACGGCGGGCGGGCTCAGCCCAGCAGCTCGGCCACCCAGGCCGGCACGAGTCGGCCGGCCGGCCCGTGCCGGGTCTCGTCGAAGAAGTGGCTGCCGTCGCTGGGCACCAGGTTGAGCTCGAGCGTGCGCGCGCCGTACGCCGAGGCGGCCTGGACGAAGCCCGCCGCGGGGTAGACGGCCCCGGAGGTGCCGATGGAGACGAACAGGTCGGCGCGCTCCAGGGCGGCGAAGATCCGGTCCATCTCGTACGGCACCTCGCCGAACCAGACCACGTCCGGCCGGAGCTCGGTGGCGCCGCAGCCGGGACAGGGCGGGCGGTCACCGAGGTCGCCGTCCCAGGCGTACCGGCCGCCGCAGCCCCGGCACAGCGCGGAGCGCAGCTCGCCGTGCATGTGCAGGACGCGGGTCGCGCCCGCGCGCTCGTGCAGGTCGTCGATGTTCTGGGTGACGACGAGCAGGTCGTCGCCGTACGCCGCCTCGAGCGCGGCCAGCGCGTGGTGGGCGGGGTTCGGCGCCACTCGGGCCAGGGCGGCGCGGCGGGCGTCGTAGAAGGCGTGGACGGCGGAGGGCTGGAGCTCGTAGGCCTCGGGCGTGGCGACGTCCTCGACCCGGTGGCCCTCCCAGAGACCGTCGGCGTCGCGGAAGGTGGGCACGCCGCTCTCGGCCGAGATGCCGGCGCCGGTGAGCACAACGACCCGGGGCGAGGTCACTGACCGCCCTGGTAGTAGTCGATGATCTCAGCGCCGCCGATGGGGTGCTCGGTGCGGCGACCGAGGAAGAAGACGCTGCTGGCCGCGTCCACGGAGTGCCGCCGGTCCAGGAACCGGTCGGTCCAGCTGAGCCAGAAGAAGGCCAGGGCCACGATGCGGCCGAGCGGGACCGAGCGGGTCAGCGCGCGGACCCAGTGGTCGACGGACCAGCGCAGCGCGGTGCCCGCCCCCGCGACGGCACCGGAGTCGATGCGCTCGAAGCGGCGGAACAGGAACCGGTGCCCGCTGTCGGTGAACCGGGTGAAGTCGTAGGCGCCCTCGTGGACCTGCTGCAGGAACGGCGTGTCCGCGTAGACGATCCCGCCCACGCGCAGCACCCGCTCGATCTCCGCGGCGACGACGGTCGGCTCCAGCACGTGCTCGAGCACGGCCTGCACGACGACGCCGTCGACGCTGGCGTCGGCGAGCGGGATCGCGTGACCGTCGCCGATGAACTGGGTGACCGGGCTGGCGTAGACGTCGAAGGAGATGAGGTCGACCCCCGGGTCGGCGTACAGGTCCTCGAGGCCGTCGCCGACGGTGCCGCCGCCCACGACGAGGACCCGCGGGCGTCCTCCTCCGGCCTTCAGGAGCGAGACCAGCCGCGCGACCTGGGTGGGCGCGGTGGTGTTGGCCGGGTGGACCAGGCGCCGCAGCAGCCCGGCCAGCCCGGAACGCTGCACCTCGCTGGCCCCGGCCACCGCCCGCAGGCGGTCGGCGTCGAGGACGCTGTGCTCGAAGTCGACCAGGGCCGGGACGCCACCGACCACCGGGAACGCCTCCTGCGCGTAGCGGCAGGACGCACCCGCACAGTGCCACGCCCCGTCCTCGGGCCGCACCGGGCTGGCGCACCGGGGACAGACGAACAGGGCCTGGTCGACCATCGCGTCGAGGGCGAGCACGAGGCGAGCCTAGGCGCGGGTGTCGCGGGTGGTGGCGCTGCGGTCGTCGACGGTGACGACGTAGCCGCCCCCGTCGTACGGCGCGCGGTCCCACGAGGCGTACCGCGTCACCGGCGCGAGCCCGGCCGCGGCGAAGGCGGCGTCGACCTCGGCCAGCGTCGTGACCGGGCAGCCACCGGGCAGGTGCGCCTCGTCGAGCCCGAACCCGCAGACCAGCAGCCCGCCCTCGTCGAGCTGGGCGGCCAGGTGGGTGGCGGCGGACCCGAGCGTGCCCGGCTCGAGCAGCGGGATGGTGTTGCCGGCGACCAGGACGACGTCGAAGAGCTGGCCCGTGTCGAGCGCGGCCAGGTCCCCCACCCGCCAGTCCAGCTCCGGGGCCTGGTCGCGCGCCTCGAGGAGCATCGAGGCGTCCACGTCGACGCCGACCACGTCGTAGCCGAGCTCGGCCAGCCGGATCGCCACCCGCCCGGTCCCGCACCCGGCGTCGAGCACGCGCGCCGGCGGCTCGACCAGCCCGGCCACGAACGTCGCCTCGCCGTGCACGTCGTCGCCGCGCTCGGCCAGCCGCCGGAACCGCTCGGCGTAGCGCCGCGCGTAGTCCGGGCCCACCGACGTGCGCGCGATCTGCTGCCAACGGGTCACCCGACCATGATCGCGCACCTGCGGCGCAGACGGTCGCCGACGGCGGGCCCGGCACGGAGCCGGACCCGCCGTCGGCGGTCACGCGGTGGAGCGGTGCTGCTGGTCGCGCGGGGTCAGCAGAGCTTGCTGAGGTACTTCACACCGGAGATCTCGCCCTTGAGCCGGGCGATCTTGTTGCTCTGGTGCTTCTTCTTGGCCTTCTTCAGCTTGTCTTGCAGCTTGTCGAGCAGGGCCAGCGCCGCGGCGCAGGCCTTGTTCGGCGGCGTGGGCTGCACGACCGGGCCGGTCGGGGCCGGGTCGAGCCCGACGCCGCTCAGCGCACCCTTGATGGTGTTGAACAGGTCGGTCTGGTCGGACAGGCCGACCACGTTGGCCGCACCCGGGCCGAAGCCCGCGACGCGGAGCTGGGTGCCGGTGTGCTGCTGCGAGCCGCCGATCTGGGCGGTGCCGTAGGCCACGGTCTCCGTGGTGCCGTCCGCGGTCAGCAGGTTGAACGTCGCCGCGAGCGGGACGCTGCTGGTGCCGTCGGTGATGTCAGCCGCGTTGATGATCTGGCTGGTGTGGGCGTGGTCCGCGGTGACGATGACCAGGGTGTCGCCGTGGGTCTTGGCGAAGTTCATGCCGACCTGGACGGCCTCGTCGAGGTCCTGGGTCTCACCGACCTGGCCGCACGCGTTGGCGGCGTGGTCCTGCTTGTCGATCGACGCGCCCTCGACCTGGAGGAAGAAGCCGTTCGGGTTGTCCAGCAGCTGCAGGGACTTCGTGGTCATCTCGGCCAGCGTCGGCTGGTTGCCCGGGAAGGTCTGCGGGGCGGCCGGGTCGGGCGCGACGTCGTTGGTCACGCACTTCGCCGACGGCTGCTTGTAGCCCGTGGCCGTGGCCGGGGTGGCCTTGTAGCGCGTCTGCATGTTGCCCGAGGCGAACAGACCGAGGACCGGGTGGGTCTGGTCGGCGGTCGTGACGCCCTGCAGCGCGGTCTTCGTCTGCGGGACGTTGAAGCCCGCGTCGATCGCGTTCTGGTAGACCGACTTGCCGTTCGCGGCCTGTGCGTCGAACCAGCCGCGCCCGCCGCCCATGACCACGTCGGCACGGGTGTCGAGGATCTGCTCCGAGATCGACTTCTGGCCCGGGCACTTGGTCGTGTCCTTCTTCTGGGCCTTGCCGTCGACGGTGACCGTCTGGCCGAGCGGGGTGTAGCAGCCGCGGTCGGCGACGTGCGCGAGCTGCACGGCCGGGGTGGCGTCCTGCACCTCGGCGGTGGTGATGTCACCGGTCTTCTTGCCCGCGGACTTGGCCCACTCGATGAGGCTCTGCTTGGGGGTGGTGCCGTCCATGCCCACACCGATGGCGCCGTTGTAGGTCTTGGTGCCCGTCGCCCACCCGGTGCCGGTCGCCGCGGAGTCCGGCACGTAGTCGGGCTTGTTGGTGTCGTCGGTCGGGGTCAGCGGGTCGTCGCCCTTGTGCAGCGCGTACGTCGTGTACTGACCGGTCAGCGGGAGGCTGTCGATGCCCGCGAGCGTGCCGTTGGCGCCGACGAGGTAGTTGCGCGCGACGGTGATCTCGGAGTCGCCCATGCCGTCACCGATGAAGAGGATGACGTTCTTGGCCTTGCCGTACTTGATCTGGGCGGCGACCTCCGCGGTCTGGTCGCCGTTGTGGCGGTTGGCGCCGCCGGTGTCCTTCAGGTCGGCGTACGCCGCGCCGGAGGCGGCCGCCACGACCGCGAGGGCGGCCGTGCCGACGAGCAGGCGCGAGCTGCGCCGGCTGACGAGGGTGTGGGGCATCGTGCCTTCTTCCTGCGAGCACGCCCGAGCCACTCCCGGGCGTCAGCCGGAACGTAGGCAGCGGCGCGGGCCAGCCGGGGGTGGCGCCCTGAACCCCGGGTGAACAGCGCCTTTACGGAGAGGACCGGGCCCCGCTGGGAGGCTCAGTAGTACCAGGGGTACGGCGACCAGTCCGGCTCGCGCTTCTCCAGGAACTGGTCGCGGCCCTCCTGGGCCTCATCGGTCATGTACGCCAGCCGGGTGGTCTCGCCGGCGAAGAGCTGCTGGCCGACCAGGCCGTCGTCGATGAGGTTGAAGGAGTACTTGAGCATCCGCTGGGCGGTGGGGCTCTTGCCGTTGATGAGCCGGCCCCACTCCAGGGCGGTGGCCTCGAGCTCGGCGTGCGGGACGGCGCGGTTGACGGTGCCCATGCGCACGCCGTCCTCGGCGGAGTACTCCTGGCCGAGGAAGAAGATCTCGCGGGCGAACTTCTGGCCCACCTGCCGCGCGAGGTACGCCGAGCCGAAGCCGCCGTCGAAGGAGCCGACGTCGGCGTCGGTCTGCTTGAAGCGCGCCTCCTCGCGCGAGGCGATGGTGAGGTCGCAGACGACGTGGAGGGAGTGGCCGCCGCCGGCGGTCCAGCCGGGGACGACGCAGACGACGACCTTGGGCATGAAGCGGATCAGCCGCTGGCACTCGAGGATGTGCAGGCGGCCCAGGCGCGCCTTGTCCACGGTGTCGGCGGTCTCGCCCTCGGCGTACTGGTAGCCCGCCTTGCCGCGGATCCGCTGGTCGCCGCCGGAGCAGAAGGCCCACTTGCCGTTCTTCTCGCTGGGGCCGTTGCCGGTGAGCAGGACGCAGCCGACGTCGCTGGTGGTGCGGGCGTGCTCGAGGACGCGCAGCAGCTCGTCGACGGTGTGCGGGCGGAACGCGTTGAGCACGTCGGGCCGGTCGAAGGCGATGCGGACCGTGCCGTGCGCCCTGGCCCGGTGGTAGGTCAGGTCGGTCAGGTCCTCGAAGCCGCGGACGACGTCCCAGGCATCGGGGTCGAAGGTCTGCGACACTGCGTCGATCGCGCTCACGGGGGGTCACGCTAGTCGGCCCGGAGGAATGGCGACCGGCGCCGCCGGGTTACTGGGGGACGTGACCCTTGAAGGCGAGTACGAGCCCAGCCCCGAGCAGTGGGTGCGCGACCAGGTCGAGGAGTTCGAGGCCTCCGACGGCCAGCGCGCCAACACCCTGAAGGACCACCCCGAGTGGCCGATCGTCGTCATCACCTCGCGCGGCGCCAAGTCCGGCAAGCTGCGCAAGAACCCGGTCATGCGGGTCGAGCACGACGGCGTGTACGCCGCGGTCGCGTCCAAGGGCGGTGCGCCGGAGCACCCGACCTGGTACCACAACTTCGTGGCCCACCCCGAGGTCGACCTCCAGGACGGCGCGGACAAGAGGACCTACTCGGTCCGGGTGGCCGAGGGCGACGAGCGCGCCGAGTGGTGGGAGCGCTCGGTGGCGGCGTACTCGCCGTACGCGGAGTACCAGCAGAACACCGACCGCGAGATCCCGGTGTTCCTGCTCGAGCCGATCAGCTAGCCGGACCCGCCCACCCCACGGGCCGGACGAAGGTCCAGCCCTCGGCCAGCCAGCGCGGCAGCTCGCGCCGGAGCGCGGCGAGCGTGCCCGACCGGTCGCCGCCACCGTCGTGCACCAGCAGCAGGCCGCCCGGCCGGCGTGCGGCGCGCAGCCGCTCGACGAGCGTGTCCGCGTCCTGGGTCAGCCAGTCGTCGATGGTGCCCGTGACGGCGAGCGGCCGCATCCCCTGGGCCGCGGCGACGTCCGCCGAGCAGCCCCAGCTGCCGTTGGGCGCACGGTAGAACGGCACGGGTACGTCGGGGTCCCCGGCCGCGGCCCGGATCGCCGCCGTCGTGCGGGCCAGCTCGTCCGCGACCCGGGGCACGGGCGCCGCCCCGAGGTCGTCGTAGGACCACCCGTGGTTGGCCAGCACGTGGCCCTCGGCCACCACCCGCCGCACGAGCGGTGCGGCGCCCGGACCGGCGGCCCGCTCCCCGACCAGGCAGAACGTCGCGGGCACGGCGTGCTCGGCCAGCAGGTCCAGCAGGGCCGCGGTCGTCGCGCCCGCGGGCCCGTCGTCGACGGTCAGGGCCACGCACCGGCCCCGGCCGTCGGCCCGCGCCACCTCGATCTGCGTCATCCTTGGAAAACGATATCGATAACGATTGACAAGCCCCGCGAGGGGCTGGCACCGTCCGTGTGCAACAGGTCACACCAGGAGGAGCGCCCCATGAAGAGGTCCCCGATCATCCCCGCCCTGGCCCTCGTCGCCGCCTCGGTCGGGCTGGCCGCGTGCGGTTCCGACGACTCGACGTCGGCCGACGGCAAGACCGTGGTCACCTGGTGGCACAACTCCAACAACGACCCCGGGAAGTCCTACTACGAGCAGGTGGCCCAGGACTTCGAGGCCGACCACCCGGACGTCGACATCAAGGTCGAGGCCATGCAGCACGAGGACATGCTGACCAAGCTCGACGCGGCCTTCCAGAGCGGCGACGCGCCCGACGTCTACATGGAACGCGGCGGCGGCGAGCTGGCCGAGCACGTCGACGCGGGGCTGACCAAGGACCTCTCGGAGTCGTCCGCCGACATCATCGGCAAGCTCGGCGGCTCGGTGGCCGGCTGGCAGGTCGACGACAAGACCTACGCGCTGCCGTTCTCGGTCGGCGTGGTCGGCTTCTGGTACAGCAAGTCGATGATGGCCCAGGCCGGTGTGACCACGATGCCGACGACCTGGGACGAGATGGACGACACCATCGCCCAGGTCAAGGCGGCGGGCATGGAGCCGCTCTCGGTCGGCGCCGGCGACAAGTGGCCGGCCGCCCACTACTGGTACTACTTCGCGGTCCGCGAGTGCAGCCAGGACGTGCTCACCGACGCGGTGACCAGCCTGGACTTCTCCGACGACTGCTTCCTGCGGGCCGGGCAGGACCTCGAGCACCTGGTCGGGGAGGAGCCCTTCAACAAGGGCTTCCTCTCCACCGGCGCCCAGGACGGGCCGAGCAGCGCGTCCGGGCTGCTGGCCACCGGCAAGGTCGCCATGGAGCTCCAGGGGCACTGGGAGCCGGGCGTGATGCAGGGGCTCACCGACGACGGCTTGGGGCTGGGCGACGACCTCGGCTGGTTCCCGTTCCCGACCGTCGAGGGCGGCGAGGGCGACCCCACCGCCGCGCTCGGCGGCGGCGACGCCTGGGCGGTGTCCGAAGGAGCGCCCGACGCCGCGGTCGACTTCGTGGACTACCTGCTCTCCGACGAGGTCCAGCAGGGCTTCGCCGAGCGCGACATGGGGCTGCCCACCAACCCGGCGGCGACCGGCTCGGTCAAGGACCCGGCCCTGGCCGGCCTGATCAAGGTGCGCGACGCGGCGCCGTACGTCCAGCTCTACTTCGACACCGCGTTCGGCCAGTCGGTCGGTGGGGCGATGAACGACGAGATCGCGCTGCTCTTCGCCGACCAGGCCTCGCCCGAGGACATCGTCTCGGCGACCCAGGACGCTGCTGACGCAGAGAAGTGACGGTCTCCCTCGAGCGTGTGGCCGGGGCGGGGCCCTCCCCCGCCCCGGCTGCGCCCGCCCGGCCGCCGCGGGCGCGGCGTTCGGCCGGCGCCCGCGTGCGCACCGCGGCCGAGGTCCTGTTCTTCGTCAGCCCAGCGCTGGCGCTGTTCCTGCTCTTCGTGGTCTGGCCGATCGTCAAGGCCGCGCAGTTCTCGCTCTACCGCTGGCGGGGCTTCGGCCCGCTCAGCGACTTCGTCGGGCTGCAGAACTACTCGACCGTGCTGCACGACGAGGTCTTCCGGGGTGCGTTCTCGCACAACCTGTTCATCGTCGTCGGCTCGATCGTGCTGCAGCTGCCGCTCGGCCTGGCCGTGGCGCTGCTGCTCAACCGGCGGATCCGCGGCCAGGGGCTGCTCCGCACCATCGTCTTCGTCCCCTACGTCCTGGCCGAGGTCATCGCGGCGGTCGTCTGGCTGCAGCTGCTCCAGCCGGAGTACGGCGCGGTCGACTCCCTGCTCTCCGGCGTCGGCGTGCCCGTGCCCGACCAGGGCTGGCTGGGCTCCCCCGACCGAGCGCTGTGGACCGTGCTCATCGTCCTGACGTGGAAGTACCTCGGACTGGCCGTGCTCCTGTTCCTCGCCGGCCTGCAGGGCGTGCCGCAGGACGTGGTCGAGGCCGCCGAGATCGACGGCGCGAGCTGGTGGCAGGTCCAGCGCTGGATCACCGTGCCGCTGCTCGGGCCGACCGTGCGGATCTGGGTGTTCCTGTCGATGATCGGCTCGCTGCAGTGCTTCGACATGGTGTGGGTGCTCACCGGCGGCGGCCCGGCCAACTCGACGACGACCATGGCGACGTTCCTGGTCAACGAGGGCACCAAGCGGCACAACTACGGCATCGCCGCCGCGGCCTCGGTGATCCTCTTCGTGGTCGCGTTGTTCTTCGCGCTCGCCTACCAGCTGCTCGTGCTGCGTCGCGACACCAAGGGGGCGGCGCGGTGACCGACACGCTGCCCGACGTCACCCCGCCGGCACCGGCCCGGCCCGCGCCGCGGCGTACGACGTCCGTGCGCGGGGGCGGCGGCTCGCCGCTGGTGTACCTCGGGGCGCTCGTCGTCGTCGCGCTCACCCTCGGCCCCGTCGTGTACGGCGTGCTGGGCGGCTTCCGCAGCAACGCGCAGCTGGCCGACTCCCCGGCCGGGCTGCCCGACCCGTGGCTGCTCGACAACTACCGCCGGGTGCTGACCAGCCCGACGTTCTGGCGCTACGCCCTCAACTCCACCGTGGTCGCCGGGCTCACCACGCTGCTGGTCGTGGTCTTCGGGCTGATGGCGGCCTACCCCCTGGCGCGCTACCGCTTCCCCGGGCGCGAGGCGCTCTACAGCGTCTTCCTCGTGGGTCTGCTCTTCCCGGCGACGGTGGCGATCATCCCGCTGTTCATCCTCGTCAGCCGGGACCTGCAGCTGGGCAACACCTGGTGGGGCGTGGCCCTGCCGCAGGCGGCGTTCGGGCTGCCGATGACCGTGGTGATCCTGCGCCCGTTCCTCGTCGCGATCCCCGACGAGCTCGAGGAGGCCGCGCTCATGGACGGCGCCTCGCGGATCGGCTTCTTCTTCCGCGTGGTCGTGCCGCTGTCGGCCCCGGCCACCATCACCGTCGGGGTGCTCGCCTTCGTCGCGTCCTGGAACGCCTACCTGCTCCCGCTGCTGCTGCTCCAGGGCGACATGAAGACGCTGCCGCTCGGTGTGGCCGACTACTCCACGCAGTACTCCTCCGACACCGCCGGCGTCCTCGCCTTCACCACCCTGGCCATGGTCCCCGCCCTCGTCTTCTTCCTCGCCGTGCAGCGCCGCATCGTCAGCGGCCTCCAGGGCGCGGTGAAGGGCTGATGTCCGTGTCCACCACGACCCCTCACCCAGGAGGCCCCGTGACCGAGACCGCCGCCGGCGAGGACCCGCGGGTCGCCGACCTCCTGGCGCAGATGACGCTGGAAGAGAAGCTGGCCCAGCTCGTCGGCTACTGGGAGAAGGACGCGACGGGCTCCGACGTCGCGCCGCTCGCGGGAGCCTTCGACAGCGGTCCCGGCCTGGAGGAGTTCAGCCGGCACGGCCTCGGCCACCTGTCCCGGCCCTACGGCACCCGGCCGGTCGAGCCGGCCGACCGGGCCGCGTGGCTGTGGGGGTTCCAGCGGCACCTGGTCGAGCAGACCCGGCTCGGCGTACCGGCGATCGTGCACGAGGAGTGCCTCACCGGCCTGGCCGCGTGGCGGGCCGCGACCTTCCCCGCGCCGCTGTCGTGGGGCGCGTCGTTCGACCCCGGGCTGGTCGAGCAGGTCGGCGCCGCCATCGGCCGCTCGATGCGCGAGCTCGGCGTGCACCAGGGCCTGGCGCCGGTGCTCGACGTCATCCGCGACCCGCGCTGGGGGCGGGTCGAGGAGTGCATCTCCGAGGACCCGTACGCCGTGGGCACCATCGCCACGGCGTACGTCACCGGGCTGCAGTCGGCCGGGGTGCACGCGACGCTCAAGCACTTCGTCGGCTACTCCGGCTCGCAGGCGGGCCGGAACTTCGGGCCGGTGCACGCCGGGCCACGCGAGCTGGCCGACGTGTTCCTGGTGCCGTTCGAGATGGCCGTGCGCGCCGGGGCGCGATCGGTGATGAACGCCTACACCGAGATCGACGGCGTGCCGGTCGCCGCCGACCGGTCGCTGCTGACCGGGCTGCTGCGTGAGCAGTGGGGCTTCGACGGCACGTGCGTGGCCGACTACTACGCCGTCGCCTTCCTGCACCTGCTGCACGGGGTGGCCGCCGACCCCGGCGACGCCGCCGGGCAGGCGCTGTGCGCGGGCATCGACGTGGAGCTGCCCACCGGCGACACCTACCTCGCGCCGCTGGCCAAGGCGGTCCGCAGCGGGGCCGTCGAGATGGACGCCGTCGACCGGGCCGTGACGCGGGTGCTCCGACAGAAGGCCGACCTCGGGCTGCTCGACGCCACCTTCACCGACCCGCCGCCCACGGCCGTGGACCTCGACGACGACGAGCACCGCGCGCTGGCCCGGCGGCTGGCCGAGGAGTCGGTGGTGCTGCTGGCCAACGACGGCACGCTGCCGCTGCGCTCCCCCGGCCGCGTCGCGGTCATCGGCCCGAACGCCGACCGCTCCGCCGCGCTCTTCGGGTGCTACTCCTTCGCCAACCACGTGCTGCCCGACCACCCCGGCACCGAGCTCGGGATCGCCGCACCCACCGTCCTCGCCGCTCTCGCGGACGAGCTGGGCGACGTCACCCACGTCGAGGGCTGCTCGGTCGACGGCCCCGACACCGCCGGCCTCGCGGACGCCCGCGCCGCGGCCTCCGACGCCGACCTGGCCGTGGTGGTGGTCGGCGACCGGGCCGGGCTCTTCGGGCGCGGCACGGTCGGTGAGGGCTGCGACCGCGACGACCTCGAGCTGCCCGGCGTGCAGCGGCAGCTGGTGGAGGAGGTGCTGGCCACCGGGACGCCGGTGGTGCTCGTGCTCCTCACCGGTCGGCCGTACGCCGTGGGCTGGGCTCTCGCCCGATGTGCGGCCGTCGTGCA
This sequence comes from Nocardioides anomalus, assembly GCF_011046535.1. Lineage (NCBI taxonomy): Bacteria > Bacillati > Actinomycetota > Actinomycetes > Propionibacteriales > Nocardioidaceae > Nocardioides > Nocardioides anomalus. The sequence continues at coordinate 4,311,762 of NZ_CP049257.1, forward strand.
GGCGTTCTTCCCCGGCGAGGAGGGCGGTCCGGCCATCGCCGGGGTCCTCTCGGGGCGCGTGAACCCGTCCGGACGGCTGCCCGTGAGCATCCCGCGCTCGGCCGGTGCGCAGCCCTACGGCTACCTGCGCCCGCCGCTGGCCGGGCCGGGCGAGGTGACCAGCCTGGACAGCACCCCGGCGCGGCCGTTCGGCTTCGGGCTGTCGTACTCGACGTTCGTCCACGACCAGCTCGTCGCCGGGCCCACCGCCGCGACCTCCGAGGGCGTCGCCGTCGAGGTGCGCGTCACCAACACCGGCGACCGGGCCGGGGCCGACGTCGTGCAGCTCTACGGTCGCGACGTGGTGGCCAGCGTGACCCGGCCGGTCGCGCAGCTGCTCGGCTTCGCGCGCGTCGAGCTCGAGCCCGGGGAGAGCCGGACGGTGGCGTTCGACGTACCTCCCGCGAGGCTGGCCTTCACCGGCGCCGCCGGCGTGAAGGTGGTCGAGCCCGGGGACCTGGTGCTGTGGGTGGGTGCGTCGTGCGACGACCGCGAGGTCACCGCCACCGTGGCCCTGACCGGGCCGGTGCACGAGGTGCCGTCCGGGTCGCCGCTCGGCACCGGGGTCCGGGTCAGCTAGGCGGGGCCGTCGAGGCCCGCTCGACGAGCGAGACCGGCATCCGCACGTCGGGGGGACGGGTGCCGGGCTCCTCGAGCATGCGCACGAGCAGGTCGAGGGCGGCCGCGCCCATCTCGTGCAACGGCTGGTGGATGGTGGTGAGCGGCGGGGTGCCGCCGACCGCCTCGGGGACGTCGTCGAAGCCGACCACCGAGAGGTCCTCGGGCACGCGCAGGCCCAGCCCGGCCGCGACCTCCATGGTGCGCAGCGCCATCAGGTCGTTGCCGCCGAAGACGGCCGTCGGCCGGTCCTCGCGCGTGAGCAGCGCCCGGGCCGGGCCCTCGGCGGTCTCGGCGCGGTAGTCGCCGTTGCCGACCAGCGACTCGTCGACGGGTACGCCGGCCGCGGCCATCGCCTGCCGGAACCCCTGCTCGCGCAGCCGCGCCGACTCCAGGTCCTGGCGACCGCTCAGCAGCGCGATCCTCCGGTGGCCGAGGCCCAGCAGGTGCTCGGTGGCCAGCACCGCGCCGGCCAGGTTGTCGGAGTCCACGCTGGGCGCGTCGGCCGGGCCGGTGTGCGGGTCCACGGCGACGACCGGGATGCCCGCGCCGGCGTCGACCACGGTCGGCGTGACCAGGATCGCCCCGTCGATGAGCGTCCCTCCCAGCCGCGCCAGCGACCGGCGCTCCCACCCGACGGCGTCCTCGCGGTGACCGCCGGACCAGGCCAGCAGCTCGTAGCCCGTCCCGCCCATCGCCGCCGACACGCCCTTGAGCAGCTCGGTGCTGAACGGCTCGAACTCGGCCACCAGCACGCCCAGCACGCCCGTGCGGCTGCTGCGCAGGCTGCGCGCCCCGAGGCTCGCCTCGTAGCCCAGCTCCGCCACCGCCGCCGACACCCGGTCGACGGTCGCCGGCGCGATCCCGTAGCGACCGTTGACCACCTTGGACACCGTGGCCACCGAGACACCGGCCGCGCGGGCCACGTCGGCCATCTTCACGCGCTCACCGGTGGCCATGGGCGCAGCCTATTGGAAAACGTTATCGACGGTGGGGTCGGCGCACCGGCCGGTCGCGCGGTGCGGGCCGGCGGGGCGGCAGCCGCGCGGTCAGGGCCGGGCGAGGGAGGCGGCGAGGCCGACGAGGTGGCCGAGGCGCGCGAGCTCCGACTCGACGTACTCGGGTCCGCCCCGGCGGCAGAGGACGACGACGTCGTTGCCGTCGATGCGGGCGCCGGCGTAGAGGTTGACCTCGTCGCCGTCGACGTCGACGCGGGAGGCGCGCTCGATCTCCAGGAACGGCCAGTCGGTGGGGGCGGCGTCGGTGCGGTGGACGACGCCCTGGCTGCGGTGGACGCGCAGGGCCCAGTCGGCGCGGAAGGCCACGGGCAGGAGGTCGACCACGCGGTCGAGGGCCTGCTCCGGGTCGGTGGTGAGCTCCTCGACGACCTCGAGGTCGAGGAAGAGGTTGCCGCCGGCGGCGTACCGGCTGATCCACATGACCTGCACGCCGTCGAGGGTGTTGCAGGCCGAGACGATGGAGTCCGGCATGGCGCCGCCGTGCATCTCCAGGAGCACGTCGTCGACCGCGGTGCCGTCACCCTTCTCGACGATCTCGATGGCCTCGATGTCGCCGCCGGCCTCACCGATCGCGGTCGCGACGCGGCCCAGCGACCCCGGGACGTCGGGGAGCTCGACACGCAGCAGGAACGGCACTCCTCGACCCTAGGGCACCTGCGTGACGCTGCTGTTGCGGCCGGCTCGCCCTCCGGAACGCGACCACGGGCGCTCGCGGCTCCTCCTTTCGTCTGCTCGAGCAGGTGCCGCGGTCTCTGTCCGGGTGCGACGCAGGCTGCGAGCGTCGGGGCATGGAGAAGGACGTGGCCGCGCAGGGCGCGGTGGCGCAGGCGCTGGCGCGGGCCCGCACGCTCGCACGAGGCTTCGTGGTGTGGAACGACGTCGTCCTGGTCGTGGTGCTGGTCGTCGTCCTGGTCGCACACGGAAGCATCGCGCGGGACGCGGAGGCCACCGTGGTGCTGCGGGCCGGCGTCTTCGCCGTCGGCGGCTTCGTGCTGCTGGCCCTGCTGCGCGGCATGGCCCAGGGCAAGCGGAGCTCGTGGCTGCGGCTCGCGGTGATCTCGGTGCTGGCGCCGCTCGGGACCGTGGTGTTCGTCAGCGCCACTCGGGAGCTGCCGTGGTGGTTCGTCGTCGCCCAGCTCGTGAGTGCCGTGCTGCTGGCGGGGATCGCGGTCTGCGTGCTGCGGCGCGAGGTGCGGGCGGCCTACCCGAAGCTCAGCGGTTGAACCGTTGGCGCAGGCCGGTCGCGCGGAGAGCGCGGCGGTCGACGGCGGCTCGTACGTCGGCCGGCGAGCCCACGACCACCACACGCTGCCGGGCGCGGGTGAGGGCGGTGTAGAAGAGCTCGCGGGTGAGCAGGCGGGAGTCGGGCGGGGGCAGGACGACCACGACCTCGTCGGCCTGGGAGCCCTGGCTCTTGTGGATGGTGAGGGCGTGCATGGTCTCGACCTGGCCGAGGCGGCTGGGGGCCAGGTCGAGGAGGCCGGCGCTGCCCGCGACGGCGGCGCGCAGGCCGCGGGTCGCGGCGGTGGCGGGGGCGCGGACGGCCACGCCGGTGTCGCCGTTGTAGACGCCGAGGCCGTAGTCGTTGGCGGTGACGAGGAGCGGGCGGCCGGCGTACCACTGGGTGTGCACGGGCTCGCCGGTCTCCTCGCCGAGCCAGCGCTCGACCTGCGCGTTCCACTGGCGGACGCCGAACGGGCCCTCGCGGTGGGCGCAGAGCAGCCGCTGCCGGTCGAGCAGCGCCAGGGCGGTCGCGGCGTCGCCGGCCTCGGCCGCGCGGAGCACGTCGAGGGCGTGCGGCACGACGAGGGCCCGGACGTGTGCGGCGTTGTCGTCGGTGTCGACCAGGCGGACGTGGTCGCCGCCCGCCTCGAGGAGCTCGACGGCGCGGTCGGCGTCGCCGGTCCGCACGGCCTCGGCCAGCTCGCCGATGGAGGCGCCGAAGCGGTGCGAGGTGATCAGGGCCGCCACGCCGACCTGCGTCGTCTCCTGCACGGTCTCGACCAGGTCGGCGAGTACGGCGCCGGCCTCGACCGAGGCCAGCTGGAACGGGTCGCCGACCAGGATCAGCCGGGCACCGGGCCGCACGGCCTCGAGCAGCCGGGCCATCATCGTCAGCGACACCATCGAGCTCTCGTCGACCACGACCACGTCGTGCGGCAGCCGGTTGTCGCGGTGGTGGCGGAACCGCGACGCGGTGTCCGGGCGCGCGCCGAGGAGCCGGTGCAGCGTGACGGCGCGTACGCCGAGCAGCCGGTCGCGGTCCGAGGACGGCAGCTTGGCCACCTCCTCCTCGACGGCCTGCTGGAGCCGGGCGGCGGCCTTGCCGGTCGGCGCGGCCAGCGCGATGCGCAGCGGCGGCGCACCGGCCAGCGACGCCTGCTCGGCACAGAGGGCCAGCAGCGCCGCGACGGTGGTGGTCTTGCCGGTGCCGGGGCCGCCGGTGAGCACGGTGGTGGCGTGGGTCAGGGCGACGCGGGCGGCGGCGCGCTGCTCGTCGTACCCCTCGGGCGGGAAGACCCGGTCGAGCGCCGCGGCCAGCCACGCCTCGGCCGGCGGAGCCGTGCCGGACGGACGGCCGACCAGGTCGGCGTGCACCTGCTCCTCCTCCCGCCAGTAGCGGTCGAGGTAGAGCAGCCGGACCCCCTCGTGCTCGAGCAGCCGCAGCACCGGCGCGGGCGCCGTGACCAGGGCGCTGGCGGTGACGGCGGCGTGCCACTCGTCGGTCTCGGGCCACGGGAGGTCGGGGACCGGGTCGACGTCGGCCACCGTGGCCAGGTCGACGCAGACCGAGCCGCCGCGCACCGCGCGGACCACGCAGGCCACGGCCAGCGCGACCCGCTCGTCGTCCTCCTCGGCCAGCGCGCAGAGCCGCCGGGCCACGTGCACGTCCGCGGCGTCGAGGACGCCGGCCTCGTTGAAGGTGCGCAACAGCCCCTCGGCGCCGCGGGCCAACCGCGGGTCGTGGGCGTCGTCGAGACCGGCCGTCGGGTCCGGCGTCACCACCGTCACGCCGCACCGTCCAGCAGGTCGCTCAGCGCGGTCACCAGCGCCACCGGCGGCCGCCAGGAGAACACGCCGGCCGGGTGGCCGTCCTCCTGCGGCGTCTGCGGCCCGCACATGCCGCGGACGTAGAGGTAGAGCACGCCGCCGAGGTGCGTGGCCGGGTCGTAGCCGGGTTGGCGCCAGCGCAGGTAGCGGTGCGCGACGACGACGTAGAGCAGCGCCTGGAGCGGGTAGTCCGAGTGGAGCATGGCCTCGACCAGCCGCGGGCGGGAGTACGCCGCCGCCGTGAGCGGCTGGTCGACCGGCCCCAGCCAGTTGGTCTTGTAGTCGACGACCAGGTAGCGCGGCCCCGGCACCCGCAGCACCACGTCGATGGAGCCCGACAGGTAGCCGCGCAGCGGCTGGCCACCGAGCGCCGGCGTGCGCAGGCGGTCGGCGTAGGGGCGCAGCGGGTCGTCGGCCGGCAGGTGCTCGGCCAGCAGCTCGCCCACGTCGGCCAGCGCGACGTCGGGGCCGGACGGGGCGTCGCCGCCGGCCAGCGGGATCTCGAAGTCGAGCTCGCAGAGCCGGTCGGCCAGCCCCAGCTCGCCCAGGGTCAGCCCGTCGGCCAGCGGCCCGAGCGGGGTGTGGTGCAGCGGGACCAGCGCCGCGGCCAGCTCGGCGGGCGGCGCCGCGACCGGCCACCACACGCGCTGCTCCTCGACGTGGCGCAGCAGCTCGGCCTCGAGGTCGGGCGCGTGCGGATCGGCCACCTCGAGCACGCCGTGGACCAGCGAGCCGAACGCCGCACCGGAGGGCAGGTCGGCCATCGGCGACGGCACCGAGTCGGGCTCGGTGTCCGGGGCGGCCGCCACGACTCCTCCGTCCGAGGACTCGTCGGCCAACTCCTCGACCAGCTCGTCGTCGCGGGCCGAGAGCTCGGGCTCGGAGCTGACGCCGACGGTCTCCTCGGCGGCGCGGACCAGGGCGGAGTACGACGTGCGGCGCCAGGCCACGTCGATGGCCCGGTCGAAGCGGCGCACGCCGAGCCCGCGCGGTGGGCCGGACGACGGGGGCTCGGGCACGTCGCGGGCCGGCTCGGCGCGCTCGAGGTGCGGGCCGCCGACGCCCTCCCACTTGCGCAGGTGCTCCAGGGCCTCGGCGTCGCTGACCTTGGGGTCGAGGGAGTCCGGCACCGCGGCCTGGCGCGGCACGCGGCCGCGCAGCAGCCGGGACAGCCCGCCGTTGACCTCGTCCCACGACGGCGCCCACCAGGCCACGACCTGCGACTGTGCGCGGGTGAGCGCGACGTAGGTCAGCCGGATGTCGTCGCCGGCCGCCTCGGCGCGGCCCTTCGCGGTGACTGCGGCGTACCCCGGCGAGCCGGAGCCGCCGATGTCGAGGCAGCGGGTGTCGTCGGGCTCGTGGTAGAGCACGGCCTCGCCGAGGCGGACGTTGCGGTTGAAGGCGAAGGGCAGGTAGACGAGGGGGTACTGCAGCCCCTTGCTGACCCACACGGTCATGATCTGCACCGCCGCGGCGTCGCGGTCGAGGCGCCGGTTGCGCTCCGCGGCACCGCCCCGCTCCTCGCGCTGGTCGCGCAGCCACTGCAGCAGCGCGGGCAGCCCGAGCCCGTCGCGGTGGGCCACCTCGTGCAGCAGCTGGGTGAGGTGCTCGACGTCGGTGAGGTGGCGCTCGCCGCCGCGGTGGGCGAGGACGCGGGTGGCCATGCCGGCGACGTACGCCGCCTCGAGGACCGCCGCGATGCCCCGGGCCCGGGCGTGGTCGGCCCAGCGGCGCAGGGTCTCGGCGACCTCGTCGGTGAGCCGGTCGCCGCTGTCGGCGGCGAGCTCGGCCACCGTGCGGCCGAAGAACATGGTGGTCGCCGCGGCGCGCACCAGCCCGGCCCGGCCCGGCTGCTCGAAGGCCTCGAGCAGGCACTGCCAGTCGGCGGCGGCCTGGGAGGCGAAGACGTCGGTGTCACCGGTGTAGACCGCAGGCACCCCGGCCGCGGCCAGCGCGTCGCGGCAGGCCCGCGCGTCGCGGTGGCTCTCCACGATGACCGCCACGTCACGGGCCTGGACCGGGCGGGGTCCGGCCCCGTCGTCGTAGGTCGCGTCGGAGGCCAGCAGCGCGCGCACGTCGGCGGCCAGGTCGGCCGCGATGAACGGCCGCAGCTCGTCCATGGGGATGGTGCGGGTGCCGCGGATGCCGAAGGACTCGCGGGAGACCACGCGCAGCCGGAACGGGTCGTTGCACGGTGCGTCGGCGAGCCGGTGGCTGGTCCGGTCGGCCTCGACCGGTCGCACCACGATGTCGGGGTGGCCGAGCGCGGCGCCGTCGAGCACGCGCAGCAGCCGCTGGACCAGCGGCGCGTCGGAGCGGTAGTTGGTGTCGAGGGTGAGCAGCGCGTCGGCGGCCTCGCGGGCGCGCAGGTAGGTGACCACGTCACCGCCGCGGAAGGCGTAGATGGCCTGCTTGGGGTCGCCGATCAGCACGAGCGTGACCCGGCCGAGGAAGGCCCGCTCGATGACCTCCCACTGCACCGGGTCGGTGTCCTGGAACTCGTCGACCATGACGATCGACCAGCGCCGGGCCATCCGATCGCGGGCCGGGGCGTCGTCGGCCTCGAGGGCGACGGCCAGCCGGGACAGCAGGTCGTCGAAGCCGAGGACGCCGAGCAGCCGCTTGCGCCGCTCGAGCTCGCGCAGCACCTCGTCGGCGAAGGCGCGCCGCACGCCCGCGGTGGTCTCGGCCAGCGGGTCGGTGGGCGTCAGGCGGGTGCGGGGGTTGCGCACCACCTCGTGGGCCAGCTCGAGCGCCTGGGCCCGGGTGAGCACCGGGGTCTCCCGGTCGTCGCCGAAGCGCTGGAGGTAGCGGTCGTCGACGATCTCGCCGACCAGGTCGTCGAGGTTCTCGACCAGGGTCACGCCGGCGTCGGTGTCGCCGGCCACGCCGAGCGAGCGCAGCACCAGCTGGCAGAACTGGTGGGTGGTGGCGATGGTCGCGGTGTCGAACGCCGCCAGGGCGTCGCCCAGCCGGCGGCGCCGCTCGACCAGCTCCTCGGGCGGCCCCGCGACGAGGGCGCGGAGGAGCTCGTCGTCGGCGCGGCTCGGGTCGTCGAGGGCCTCGGCCGCGGTGACCAGCTGCCGGCGCACCCGCTCGCGCAGCTCCTGGCTCGCGGCCCGGCTGAAGGTGATGAGCAGCATGTCGTCGAGGCGGGCCCGGCCCTCGGCGACGTAGCGCGTGACCAGGGCAGCGAGCGCGTAGGTCTTGCCGGTGCCGGCGCTGGCCTCGAGCACGGTCGTGGTCGGCCCCTCGGGCAGCGGGGCGTGGAGGTCGAACGGACCCGTGGTCGGGGGCCGGGTCACAGGGGCCCCCGCTCGCTGTCGAGCAGCGGGGCCCACAGCCGTTCGGCGAGGGCCGGCAGCTCGGACAGGTCGTCGAGGTCGGCGTGCTCGCCCCAGACCCGGACGTGCGCGGCGTCGGCGTCCTCGCCGGGGTAGCGGCTGGACTTCCACTTCTTCAGCGCCTCGGGGCGCGGGTCCTGGCCCATCCGGGCCGCGGAGGCCCAGGCGAACGACGTCTTGAGGGGCAGGTGCAGCGGCGCGCGGCGACCCTCGTCGTAGAGCTCGACCAGGCCGTTCAGCAGCTTCAGCGGCTCGTCGCCGGGCGGGCCGAGCAGTCGCTGGGCGGCCTGGGAGCCGCGCGGCGCCCGGCCGATGGTGAGCGCGGTCCAGTTGTGGTCGGGGTGGCCGGCGGCCAGGGCCAGCAGGCGGACCCACGACTCGAGCAGGTGCTTGCCGTCGAGGCGGGAGTAGCCGACCGAGACCAGCCGGTCGGCGTACACCGGGGTGAGGGTGCCGGTGAGCCGCCGGCCGCCGGGCAGCGCGACGTCGACGTCGTAGGCCTTGGGCTCGACCTGGCGGTGGGTGAGCGCGGCGAGGGCGAGGTTCATCGCCGTCTCGCGGACCTCGGTCGCCTTGCGCCAGCCGAGCTGGCCGGGCGGCAGCGCGCCGCGGCGCCACTCGATCTCGCGGGCGGTGTCGGGGTGGATGCCGCGGACCATGTCGTCGAGCATCCGGTCGCCCACGCCCCACGTCTCCAGCTGGTCGATCTCGACCGGCATCGCGTCGCTGACCGCGTCGACGTCCCAGGGCAGGGTGAGGTCGAGGGCCCGGAAGAAGCCCTTGACCGGGTGGCCGAAGAAGCGGACCAGGTCGGCCAGCGCGATCTCCTCGACGCCGGCGGCCGGCTCGGTGAGCGGCCGCTCGAAGAACGCCGGCGGGTCCTGGCGCGGTCCGGTGACGGCGCGCGCGGCGGCCAGCATCTGGGGGTCGAAGGTGAACGGCGTGGGCGTGCCGAGCCGCCCGGGCTCGACGTTGCGCAGGTCGAAGCCCTGGAGCGGGTGCTTGACGACGACGTCGGCCCGCACCGGCGCCTCGGTGGTGCGGTCGAGGGCGTCGAGCAGCTCGCCGAGGGGTACGGCGGGCGGTCGCTCCTGCCCGCTGTGCGGGTCGGCCCCGGTGTAGGTGACGACCAGCCGCTCGGTCGCGGCGCCGATCGCGTCGAGGAGCAGCTGGCGGTCCTCGGCGCGCACGTCGCGCTCGCCGGTCACCGGCTCGCGAGCCAGCACGTCGTCGCCGTCGACCGTGCGCTGACGCGGGAAGACGCCGTCGTCCACGCCGAGCAGGCAGACCACCCGGTGCGGCACCGAGCGCATCGGCACCATGGTGCAGACGGTGAGGCTCCCGGCGCGGAAGTTGGCGCGGGTGGGCCGCCCGGCCAGGTGGTCCTCGAGCATCGCGCGGACGTCGGTGAGCCGCAGCGGGCTCGCCCCGCGCTCGCCCGCCTCGACCCCGACACGGGCCAGCTCGCGCTGCACCTGGCCGACCTGCCACTGGTCGTCGCCGTCGACGCGGGTCAGGTCGGCCACGCCGGCCACCAGCCCGTCGAGCCAGTCGGCCAGGGGCCGGGTCCCGGTGAGCCGGTCGGTGGCGGCGACCAGCCGGTCGACGTACTCGGCGAACCGGCCGGCCAGCTCGACCCGGTTGCTGCCGACGTCGTCGAGCGGCAGCGCGGTGCCGAGCCAGGCCTGGGAGTCGTCGGACATGGCCACGCCGACCAGGACGCGGTCGAGGCCGAAGCGCCAGGTGTTCTGCAGGTAGCGGACGCCGAACGGCTCGCGGTGCGCGGCGTCGAAGCCCCACCGCACGCCGGCCTCGCGGACCCAGTCGGCCAGGGTGTCGAGGTCGTCGTCGACGAAGCCGAACCGGCGCCGCACCGGCGGGCTCTGGGCCAGGTCGAGGACCGCGCTGGCCGTGGCCCGGCTGCCGGCCACGTCGAGGAGCTGGGCCGCCACCCCCAGCAGCGGGTTGGTCTGGGTCAGCGACCGGTCGGCCAGCTGGACGCGCAGCCGGTGGGCGGGGTGGCCGCCCTCGACGACGTCACCCAGGCCGAACGACGCGGTGATGAGCGGTGCGTAGCTCTCGATGTCGGGGCACATCACGAGGATGTCGCGCGGCTCGAGGGTCGGGTCGTCGGCGAGCAGCCCGAGCAGCACCTCGCGCAGGACCTGGACCTGCCGGGCCGGGCCGTGGCAGCGGTGCACCTGCACCGAGCGGTCGGCCGGGTCGTGGCGGCGACCGGCCGGTCGCACCTGGTCGGCGCGCAGGTCGGACTGGAGCCGGCCGAGCAGGGTGTCGGGCAGGTCGCCGGCCGGCACCGCCTGGTCGTGAGCAGCCGGTCCGAGCCCGCGCTGGAGCTCGCGCAGGTCGCGGCCCAGCGAGGCCAGCAGCGGGTGGCGGACCTCGCGGTGGCTGTGGTCGGCGCGCCGTGGCACCGGGCCGGCCGCCGCACCGAGCCGAGCCCAGAGGTCGGCGCTCGGGTGGGGCAGCCACAGGTGCAGGTCGTGGTGGGTGGCCAGCGCGCGCAGCAGCTCGATCTCGGTGGCCGGCATCCGGGTGTGGCCGAACAGCGACAGGCGCTCGGGCAGGTCGGCCGGCCCGTCGCTGAGGCGCCGCAGCGTCGCGGCGTGCCGCGCGGCCGGCACGGGGGCGTCGACGCTCGCGGCCAGGGCTCGCCACAGGGGTGGCTGCCAGCGCAGGTCGGCGTCGAGCTCGCCGCCCAGCCCGTCGGTCTCGCGCCCCGTCGACCAGTCGGCGAGCAGCTGCGGCCGCTGGGCGGCGTACGACGCGAAGAGGCCGGCCAGGCGCCGGGCCACGGCGTAGCGCCGGCCGCGCCGGAACTCCGCCTCGTCGCCGGTGTCGCGGTGCCCGAGGTGCGCCGCGAGTGTCGCCGCCCACGGCTCGTCGAGACAGGTGTCGAGCACCGACAGCAGCGGCCAGGCCAGCGCGTCGGGCGCCCACGGGTCCTCGTCGCGGGTGCCGGTGAGCTCGGCGACCAGCGAGCGGGGGAACCGGAACTCCACGCCCGCGCACACCCCGTCCGCGCCGCCGGACGACGTGCCGAGCCGGTGGGACAGCCGCTGGCTCAGCCACCGCTCCACCCCGCGCGCGGGCACCAGCACCAGCTCGGTCGCGAACGGGTCGCCCAGCGGGGTCGACAACAGCTCGCCGAGGGCATCGGCGAGCAGGTCGGTCCGCGGGGCGCGGTGGAGGTGGAGCACCACGGGACGACCCTAGGCGGAGGGTCCGACAGACGCGGGGGGCGTCGTCAGCTGCCCCAGAACCCGCTGCGGTCGTCGTCCTCGGAGGCCGAGGAGACGACCTTCTCGATCTCCTCGGGCTTGCCGTGGAACTTGCGGAAGCTCCAGACGAGCAGGACGACCACGATGATCGCGGACAGGAACTGCGAGATGCTCGTGGCCTTGCCGCCGGGCAGCCACCACTTCTCCGAGAGCGGGTACCAGCCCGGCATCGCCGGGCCGACGAACCACAGCACGCCGGCGGCCGCGATGAGCACGGCCATGAGCGCGGTGGCCACCACCCGGGGCCAGGTCTCGACCGAGCGGGCGGCGCCCTTGAGGGCCTCGCGCTTGACCGGCTCCACGCGCCGCTCGGCCCATTCGTACTGCTGGGACAAGATCACGAGCCCGCCGGCGATCATGAGCAGGCCGGGTCCGGGCAGGATCAGTGCCGCGATGCCGGCCACCACCAGGAGCCAGCCCACGGCCTCGAGACCGACCCGCTTGGCTGCGCCCTTCATGGGGTGAGCCTGCCAGAGCGGGGCAAGACCGGTGTGGACCTCAGCCGAACTGCTCGAGGTACGCACGACCCTCGTCGTCGAGGCGGCCGTGGGCCTCCGCGATGCGCGCCCACCGCACCGACATCCGGGCGAAGCGGAGCGGGTTGTAGACGTCCTCCTCGCGCGCGAAGAGCCCGTCGCCGGCGTAGGTCATGATCGTCAGGTTCGACTCCTCCAGCGCCGTGCCGTCGCCGGGGTCGGGCATCAGGTTGCGCACCTCGCAGATCAGTCGCGACGTCGGCGCGTCCACCACCTGCCAGGCCAGCGGGAAGCCGGTCATCACCGAGCCCGGGAACGACGTCATGGTCCGCACCGACCAGGCCCGGATCTCCTCGCGGCCGCGGAAGGTGCCGAAGGCGTGCTCGACGTACGTCGCGTCCTCGGTGAAGCTGTCGGCGAAGCCGGTCCAGTCGCCGCTCGCGGCGTGCTGCTGGACCCGGGCGTGCAGGGCGGCGTACGCCTCGGTGATCTCCTCGGCGCGGTGCACCCCGCGATCCAACCAGGCTCAGCCGGTGCGCCGCGAGACCAGCACCGCGCCCACGGCCAGCGCGGTGGTGAGCGTCAGCGCGGCGAGGAACGGCGCGAGGTCGGCCGAGGTGCCGACGGCAGTGAACAGCAGCCCCGACAGCGAGATGGCGGTGGCGCCGCCGACCGCGTCGGAGATCGAGACCGCCGCGGAGTTGCCGCCCTGCTCGCGCTCGGACGAGGCGGCCAGGACGGCGGAGGTGATGCGCGGGAACATCAGGCCCATGCCGGCCCCGGCCAGCACCCAGGCCGCACCGATGAGCACGGGGCTCAGCCGCAGGGCCGCCGCGGCGAGCTCGGCGCCCACGCCCACGGCGAGGAGGGTCGAGCCGGTCCGCAGGGCGGCGGCGTGGGTGAGCCGGGAGCCCAGCCGGGCCTGGACCTCGGACGCGGCCGACCAGCCGAGCGCGCCGACGGTGAGCGTGGCGCCGGAGAGCCACGGGCGGACGTCGTACTGCTCCTGGAGCAGGTAGGGCAGGTAGATCTCGGTGGCGAAGAACGTCGCCGCGATCACGCCGCGCAGCGCGACGACGGCGGGCAGGCCCCGGCGCAGCAGCAGGGTGCCGGCCGGCAGCAGGGGTCGTACGGCGAGCAGCACGACGACCACCGCCCCGGCGGCGACGACCGAGCCGAGGGCCGCCGAGGCCCGGCCCGCCAGGTCGAGGACCACCACCGCGCCCGCGACGACGACGGCGAGGACCAGCCGGCCGCCGGTGGCGACCGGCGTCGGCGAGGGGTCGTCGACCATCGTGCGCAGCGCCGGCACCAGGGTGACCGCGGAGAGCAGCGCGAGGCCGACCACCCCGAGGAAGACCCAGCGCCAGCCGACGGTGTCGTTGACCACCCCGGCCAGCGTCGGGCCGACCATCGAGGGGATCACCCAGGCCGCCGCGAAGGCACCGAAGATCCGCGGGTGGTCGACCGGCGCGAAGATCCGCGCGACGGCGACGTACACCGCGACGATGGCCGCGCCCGAGCCGAGCCCCTGCAGGAACCGCGCGGCCACGAAGAGCTCGATGTTCGGCGCCAGCCCGGCCAGCAGCAGCCCGAGCACGAAGACCAGCGTGGAGACCACCAGGGGCCGCCGCGGCCCGGTGCGGTCGGCCCACAGCCCGCCCGCGACCATGCCCACCACGCTCGCGGCCAGGGTCGCCGAGAACGCTGCTGAGAACCACGCCCGACCGTCCAGGTCCGCGCTGACCGACGGCATGATCGTGGTGACCGCGAGGGCCTCGAAGGCGGCCAGGAAGATCAGCCCGACCATGCCGATGGTCGCCGAGCGGTACGGCGCCGCGAGCAGCGGCGTGGTCGCCGGCTCCTCGGTCGCGGTCACCTCGCCACGGTAGGACGTGGACCGCGGTGGAGCTCAAGCCAGGTGGTGCACCTCCTGCTTGCCGTACACCGGCGTCGCGATCCCCTCGTGCCGCGCCTTGAGCTGGAGCGCGAGGTAGAGCGAGTAGTGCCGCGACTGGTGCAGGTTGCCGCCGTGGAACCACAGGCTCTCGACCTGGGTCGGCTTCCACATGTTGCGCTGCTCGCCCTCCCACGGTCCGGGGTCCTTGGTGGTGTCCGAGCCGAGCCCCCACACCTTGCCGACCCGGTCGGCGACCTCCTGCGAGATCAGGTCGGCGGCCCAGCCGTTCATCGAGCCGTAGCCGGTCGCGTAGACGACCAGGTCCGCGGGCAGCTCGGTGCCGTCGTCGAGCACCACCGAGTCCTCGGTCAGGTGGGTGACCTGGCCGTGCACCAGCTTCACGTCGCCGTTGGCCACCAGGTCGGCGGCACCCACGTCGATGTAGTAGCCGGAGCCGCGGCGCAGGTACTTCATGAACAACCCCGAGCCGTCGTCGCCCCAGTCGTGCCAGAAGCCGGACGCCTCGAGCCGCTCGTAGAAGTCCTTGTCCTTCTCCGCCATCGCCTCGTACGCCGGGATCTGGAACTCGTGCAGGATCCGGTACGGCAGCGAGGCGAAGATCAGGTCGGCCTTCTCGGTCGTCACTCCGGCCTCGAGCGCACGCTCGGAGTAGAGGTCGCCGAGGCCGTACTCCATGAGCGAGTCCGACTTCACGATGTGCGTCGAGGACCGCTGCACCATCGTCACGTCGGCGCCGTGCTCCCACAGCGCCCCGCAGATGTCGAAGGCCGAGTTGTTCGAGCCGATGACGACGCACCTCTTGCCGGCGTACGCGTCGGGGCCGGGGTGCTGCGAGGAGTGGTGCTGGTCGCCTCGGAAGGCGTCCTGGCCGGGCAGCGTCGGGATGTTCGGCTTGCCGGACATGCCGGTGGCGAGCACCAGCTGCTGCGGACGGAGGGTGAGCGGCTGGCCCTCGCGCTCCACCTCGACGGTCCACTCCCCGGTCTCCTCCGAGTACGTCGCGGAGGTGGCGACGGTGGAGGACCAGTACGGCACCTCCATCGTGGTGACGTAGGACTCGAGCCAGTCGCCGATCTTGTCCTTGGGCGCGAAGACCGGCCAGTTGTCGGGGAACTTGAGGTAGGGCAGGTGGTCGTACCAGACCGGGTCGTGCAGGCACAGCGACTTGTAGCGGTTGCGCCACTGGTCGCCGGGGCGCGGGTGCTTGTCGATGACCAGGGCCGGTACGTCGAGCTGGCGCAGCCGGGAGCCGAGCGCGATGCCGCCCTGACCGCCGCCGACCACCAGCACGTACGGCTGGGTGGTCGAGCCCAGCGACTCCGCCTCCTCCTGGCGCCGCTCCTTCCAGGTCTGCCGGTCACGGTCCGCGCCGTGCTGGGCGCCCATCGGCCGCCTCGTGCCGCGCGGCTCCTCGTGGCCCTTGAGCTCCTGGAGCGAGGTGAGGAAGGTCCAGGCCCTGTCCCGGCCGTCCTCGCTGACCAGCCGGGCCAGCCCGACGCCGCGGCCGACCGCGGTGTCGAAGCGGAACCACGCGGTGACGACACCGTCCTCCTCGGTGGCCGACTCGGTGAGGGCGAAGCCGCTCGGGTCGGTGGCCTCGAGGGTCTGGGTGAGCAGGTCGGCGACGCCGCCGGGGTCCTCGACGGTCTTGAGGTTCCAGGTGAAGGAGACCAGGTCGCGCCAGAAGCTGGTCGCGGCGAACAGGCTGGACGCCCGGTCCACGTCGCGCGCACGGAGGGCGTCCTCGAAGGCCGCGAACCAGGCCGTGGCCCGGTCGTCGGCGGTGGTCGCGGCGCTGGGCCGCTCCTCGGTCTGGGTCATGGCGTCAGCAGACGCCTCCGGGGTCGGGCGAGGACAGGGTTGCATTGAGTTGCGACGTGGCCGGCGTCACACTGGGTCATGCCCTCCTTCGGCGCGGTCGCGCCGGGCACCGACCTGTCGCAGCACGCGCGCGAGCTGGTGCGCATCCACGACGCGGTGCTCTCCGGCGCGCGGCCACCGGAGCGGCCGCGGGCCCTGGTCGCCCGCTCCTGGGCCCGGGTCATGGGGCTGGGCCTGGCCGCCGACCGGGTCAACCAGCGCCGGCCGCTGCCCACCGCCGAGCTCGAGCGCCGCCGTCGTACGTCGCGGCTCTCGCTGGTCGTCGACGAGCTGCGCCGGGTCCTGACCAGCGTCGCGGACGCCTCGATGTTCCTGGTCGTGGTGACCGACGCCGACGGCGTGGTGCTGTGGCGCGAGGGCTCGGCGCGGGTGCAGCGGACCGCGGACCGGCTCGGCTTCCTCGAGGGCATGGACTGGACCGAGCAGGTCGTCGGCACCAACGCGATCGGCACCGCGCTGGCCGAGGCGGCGCCGGTGCAGCTGTTCTCGGCCGAGCACTTCGAGGCGCAGCAGCACCCGTGGTACTGCACGGCCGCGCCGGTCCACGACCCGCGCGACGGCACGCTGCTCGGCGTGGTCGACGTGAGCGGTCCCGCGCTGACCCTGCACCCGGCCATCGGCGCGCTCGTGGAGAGCGCCGTCCGGCTGGCCGAGGGCGCGCTGTGGCGCCAGCACCAGGAGGGGCTCGAGGCGCTGCGCCGCTCGACCGAGTCCGTGGTCAGCACGACGTCCGGGCCGCTGCTCGTCGTCGACGACCACGGGTGGGTGGCCCACCGCACCGGGGTCGCCGTCCGCGACCGGATCGACGTGCCCCAGGCCGACCGGCCCGTCGCGGTCCCCGGCCTCGGGCTCTGCCTGCCCGAGCGGCTCGGCGCCGGGTGGCTGGTGCGTCCGCACGACCGGGCCACCACCATCCACGCCACGCTGACCGGCACCGTGCTCGAGGTGCACGCCGACGGCGGCGCGTGGCGGGCGGTGCTGACCCCCCGGCACGCCCAGATCCTGCGACTGCTGGCCACGGGGCCGATGACCGCGGCCGTGCTCAGCACCCGGCTGTTCGGCGACGACGCCCACGTGGTCACCGCGCGGGCCGAGGTCTCGCGGCTGCGACGCGTGGTCGGGGCCCTGGTGGCGACCGGTCCCTACCGGCTCGCGGACGGGGTGCTGCTCACTCCTCGCTGAGCGGCGCCGCCGTGACCACGTCGTTCGCGGCCGCCCACTGGCCGAGGTCGCGGCGCTCGATGGCCGCCGCCATCAGGTCGGGGAAGAGGTCGGGGGTGCAGGCGAACGCCGGCACGCCGATGCCGGCCAGTGCGGCGGCGTGCTCCACGTCGTACGACGGCGCACCGGAGTCGCTCAGCGCCAGCAGCGCCACCATGGTCGCGCCGGAGCCCACGACCTCGGCCGCTCGCCGCAGCATCTCCTCGGCGATCCCGCCCTCGTAGAGGTCGCTGATGAGCACGAAGACGGTGTCGACCGGGTCGCGGACCAGCCCCTGGCAATAGGCGATGGCGCGGTTGATGTCGGTGCCGCCGCCGAGCTGGACGCCGAAGAGCACGTCGACCGGGTCGTCGACCTCGTCGGTGAGGTCGACGACCTCGGTGTCGAAGAGGACCAGGCTGGTCTCGACCGAGCGCAGGGAGGCCAGGACCGCCCCGAAGACGCTGGAGTAGACGACCGACTCCGCCATCGACCCGGACTGGTCGACGCAGAGGATGACGTGTCGCTCGACCCGCGTCGTGCGCCGGGCGTGGCCGACGAGCCGCTCGGGCACGACCGTGCGGTGCTCGGGCAGGTAGTGCTTGAGGTTGGCCGCGATGGTCCGGCCCCAGTCGATGTCGGCCGCGCGCGGTCGGCGGGTGCGTGCGGCGCGGTTGAGCGCACCGGTCACGGCCTGGACCGTCTCGGCCCGCAGCCGCTCCTCGAGCTGGTCGGTGACCGTGCGGACGACGGCACGAGCGGTGGCGCGGCTGGCCTCGGGGATGGCGTGGTTGAGCCCGACCAGCGTGGTGACCATGCCGATGTCGGGCTGGACCGCCTCCATCAGCTCGGGCTCGAGCAGCAGCTGGTGCAGCCCGAGCCGGTCCATGGCGTCGGCCTGCATGACCTGGACCACCGAGGACGGGAAGTAGGTGCGGATGTCGCCCAGCCACCGCGCCACCCGCGGCGCGCTCGTGCCCATGCCGCCGCGCCGGTCGCCGTCGTAGAGCTCCGACAGCGCGCGGTCGCGCTCGAGGTCCTCGGCCTCGAGCCCGCCGCCGACGCCGGTGCCGTCGGCGTCCTCACCGCCCAGCACCAGCCGCCAGCGGGTGAGCCGGTCCCGGTCCTCAGCCACGGGTCAGTCCGATCAGCTCGGCCACCCGGCGTACGGCGGGCAGCGCGCGCTCGACGTCCCACTCGGCCGCTGCGGTGAGCGGCGCGGGGCCGCCCTCGCCGAGCTGGCGCAGGCGGGTGCCGAGCCGGCGCCGCTCGGCCACCGCGAAGCGCGCGAAGGTCCGGCGCAGCAGCGGGAGCAGGTCCTCGAAGGAGTCCTCGGCCACCGTGGTCACCCACTCGTCCACGATCCGCAGCAGCTCCGGATCGTGCAGCAGCAGCACCGCGTC
Source organism: Nocardioides anomalus (assembly GCF_011046535.1). Taxonomy (NCBI): domain Bacteria; kingdom Bacillati; phylum Actinomycetota; class Actinomycetes; order Propionibacteriales; family Nocardioidaceae; genus Nocardioides; species Nocardioides anomalus. Next base: position 4,330,013 of record NZ_CP049257.1, read on the forward strand.
GCCCTCGAGGAAGCCGTCCAGCCACGCGGCGCCGGCGATCGGCGTGGTGCCGACCGAGAGCCGCCGGCTCAGCCGCGCCGCCGCGTCCTCGGACGTGAGCACGCCGAGGTCGAGCAGGATCCGGTTCACCCGGCCGGAGACCAGGCCGTGCACGCCGTCGTCGGCGGCCACCGCGACCAGCGCCTCGCGCCAGACCGGTGGCTCGTCCTGGACCAGGCTGATGCCGCGCTGGGCCGCGTCGACGGCCGCCCGCATCCGGGTGGCCGCGTCGTCGTCCAGCGAGGCGCAGCCCGGCCGCAGGTCGACCGACGCGCGGGCCACGACCGTGTCGAGGACCTCGGCGACCCGGCCGGTGTCGGCGTCGCGCACGTCGCCGTACCTCCGCGTCCGCGCCAGTGGCTCGATGGCCTCGAGGAGCCCGACCACGTCCTGCTGGCGGGCCGTCGCGGCGGCGAGCGCGGTGACCACCTCGTCCAGGGCCTCGGGCAGGTCGGCCAGGAAGCACTGCTCGACGAGCGCGCCGAGGGCGTCGAGGTCGGCGGCGTCGCGGGCCCTCTCCGAGACCAGCGCGGTGGTCGCCGACACGACGGTGGTGCCGTGGAGCCCGGCCTCGACCAGCGACACCGCGAACTCCGGGCGCCACTCCAGCTGCCAGCCCTCCTTGAACGTCCCGGTGGTGCGGCCGGCGTCGGCCGGCGTGCCCCACGGCACGCCGAGCAGCCGCAGCCGGTGCAGCAGCACCGAGCGGTCGCGCTGGCTCTCCTTGCGCAGGTCGAGCACCACGGTGGTCGGCGTCGGGGACGGCTTGAGCCGGAGCGAGCGCTGGAGCCGGTCCAGGTCGCGGGCCAGCGGGATCATCGGCGTCTCGTCGGGAACCGAGCCGAGCTGCTCGCCGACCACCAGCCGGCGGTCGATGAGGGCCAGCGGCACGTCGGAGCCCTCGCAGAGCACCGACCGGGTGGCGTCGGTCAGCTCGCTCAGCCCGACCGACGGGCGGCCGCGGACGGCGGCCAGGGCCTCGGCCAGCCGGACCGCCTCGACCACCGTGGCCGGTGCCGCGGGCAGCCCCTCGTCGCGCAACGCGCGGGCCACCCTGGTCAGCCAGGACGGCACGACGGCGGCTGGGTCCTGCTCCCAGGTGACGAAGAGGTGCTGGTACCAGCCCGGCGAGGTGACGCCGGCGCCGTACCCGCTCGCCGTGGCCAGCCGGTCGGCCGTCCACGGTGCCCAGGTCACCGCGACCTTGGTGCGCGGCAGCCTGGTCAGCATCCGGTTGTCGTGGGTGGCCGGCGGGAACGCGTCGGGGTGCAGCACCGGGGCGTGGTAGGCGCCGCACACCACCGCGATCCGGGCGAACCCCTCCTTGAGCGAGGCCCGCAGCACCCGGCGCATCGCAGCCTCGCGGCGCTGGTTCTCGGTGTCGTCGTCGTCGCCGGCGCGGACCTCGGCCATCGCCTCGCGGATCATCGCGAACTGCTCGAGCGTCGAGCTGTCGCGGTGCTCGACCGCGTCCTCCCACCAGCGCTCGGGGTCGTCGTAGCCGGCCACCCGGGCCAGCGTGGCGATGGCGTCGGACCCTCGCCCCTCCGCGCGGTCGTGCTCGGCGAGCGAGTGCGCGGCGGGCAGGTCCGCGAACCGCACCGGTACGCCGCGCGCGAGGGCCCAGCGCAGGGCCACCCACTCCGGCGAGAAGACGGCCAGCGGGTAGAAGGCCGCGCGGCGGGGCGCGTCGACGGCGTACACCAGCCCGGCCACCGGCGGGACCAGGTCGGGGTGGCCGGCCAGCGGCAGCAGCGCGTCGAGCTCGGGCGCGCCCTCGATGACGACCAGGTCGGGCTCGAGCTCCGCGAGCGCGCCGGCCACGGACCGGGCCGAGCCCGGTCCGTGGTGGCGCACGCCGAGGACCTCGAGGTCGGTCACTGCTCACCCACGGTCAGCCGATCTCCCGGCAGGCGCGGTAGAGGTCGGTCCACTCCGCGCGGTCCTTGACCACGGTCTCGAGGTACTCCTGCCACACGATCCGGTCCTGGACCGGGTCCTTGACCACCGCGCCGGTCAGGGAGGCGGCCACGTCGGCCGCCCGCAGCACGCCGTCGCCGAAGTGGGCCGCGAGGGCGACGCCGTTGGTCATCACCGAGATGGCCTCGGCGGTCGACAGCGTCGCGCTCGGCGACTTGAGCTGGGTGCGCTGGTCGGCGGTCCGGCCCGAGCGCAGCTCGCGGAAGATCGTCACCACCCGCTCGATCTCCGACAGCGCCTCGACGTCGGCGGGCAGCTGGAGCGAGCGCCCGATCGCGGCGACGCGGGTGCGCACGATCTCGACCTCCTGGTCGAGGGTGTCCGGCAGCGGCAGCACCAGCGTGTTGAACCGGCGGCGCAGCGCCGAGGAGAGGTCGTTGACGCCCTTGTCGCGGTTGTTGGCCGTGGCGATGACGTTGAACCCCTGGAGCGCCTGCACCTCGTCGTCGAGCTCGGGGATCGGCAGCGCCTTCTCGGACAGGATCGAGATGAGCGCGTCCTGGACGTCGGCGGGGATGCGGGTCAGCTCCTCGATCCGCACCACCGCACCGGCCTGCATCCCCCGCATCACCGGGCTCGGGACCAGCGCGTCGCGGCTCGGCCCCTCGGCCAACAGCCGGGCGTAGTTCCAGCCGTAGCGCAGCGACTCCTCCGGCGTGCCCGCGGTGCCCTGGACCACGAGCGTGGAGTCGCCGGACACCGCGGCGGCCAGGTGCTCGCTCACCCAGGTCTTGGCCGTGCCGGGCACGCCCAGGAGCAGCAGCGCACGGTCGGTGGCCAGGCTGGCCACGGCGACCTCGATGAGCCGGCGCGCGCCGAGGTACTTCGGCGTGATGGTGGTGCCGTCGGGGAGCTCGCCGCCGAGGAGGTACGTCGAGACGGCCCACGGCGACAGCCGCCACCGCGGCGGCCGGGGCCGGTCGTCGGCCGCCGCGAGCGCGGCCAGCTCGGCGGCGTACTCGTCCTCGGCGTGGGCGCGGAGCAGATCCGTGGGCAGGTCGGGCGTGACGGTCATCGGAAGGCCTCCGGGATCTCGGTGACGAGGGTGAGGTACTGGATCACGCGGCTGACCCGGTCGCGGGCGCCGGGGTCGTCGAGCGTGCGGGCCCACGCCTCGAGGGCCGGGCGGGCGAGCGGGTCGAGCCCGGTGGCCAGGCGGGTGCCGAGCTGGCCCAGGAGGAGCGCCGGCTGCCGGTCCGAGCCGAGCCGCTGGAGCACCGCACGGCTGAAGACGGGCCCCCACGGCGCGGGGACCGCGTTGACCACCACGACGACCTGCTGCGGCGACGTCGCCCGGGCCAGCTGGCTCGCCGCGACCGCGTCGCGCTGCTCGGGCGGGACGAGCGCGACCAGGTCGGGGTGCCAGACGTCCTCGACCAGGGCGGCCGCCCAGGTGGTGTCGCGGCGGGCCAGCACGGCCTCGGCGATGCCGACCTTGGCGTCCTGGCTGGCCAGCCGGCGCCACGCGCTCGGCTCGCCCCAGACGTCGAGGGGCGCGCCGGCGGCCAGCCGCTGGAGCCACCAGCCCCGGACCGAGCCGACGCGCTTGGGTCGGACCAGCCCGTCGCGCACGCCCGCGGGATCGGGATCACCCGGCAGCTCGACGTCGACGGTCCTGCGGAGCAGGCCGCCGCTCGTGATGAGCGGCCGCAGGCGCGCGGCCATCCGCGCGGCCCGCGCCGAGCCGGGCAGCGCGTCGAGCAGGCCCGCGGCGAGCTCGCGGACCCGCGCGGACCGGTCGTCGAGCGCGCGCTCCAGGAGCGGCTCGTCCTCGGGAGCGACGACCGGCCGGAGCCGGTCGAGCAGCTCGGCCCGGCCGCCGGCGGTGGCCCGGTCCCAGGTCTCGGCCAGGAGCGCGCGGACGTCACCGCCGTCGGCCACCGGCTGCTCCTCCTCGGGCAGCCACGCCCAGACCGGGTTGGCCGCGGCCAGCCAGGCGCCGCGCTGGTCGGCCACGCGGCGGGTGCCGGGGCGGAGGTCGGTCCGGCCGCTGGCCAGGTCGAGCAGCTCGGGCAGCAGGTGGTGCGGCAGGCGGGCGCCGGCCACGTCGGCCGCCTCCAGCCACCGCCGGACCAGCTCGGGGGCCAGGTGCGGCCCGACCGGCGACTGGCGGACCAACAGCTCGAGCAGCTGCACCGCGCGGGCGGGTGCCGCAGGCCGGTCGTCGGGCGCGGCCGGGTCGACGGCCTCCGGCTCCCCCGGTCGCACGCCGGCGCGGCGCAGCGCGCTGCCCAGGGCGGCGGCGTCGAGCAGCGCGACCTCACGGGGCGCGTCGGGACGACCCGCTCCGAGCGCGGCGGGCAGGGCCGGGACCGGGCGGCGCGCCGTGCCGATGAGCGCCGCGGCGGACACCTCCTCCCACCACGAGCCCACCCCCTCGACGCGCTCGCTCACACCGCCACCAGCCCGGTGTCGGTGCCCACGCTCAGCACCCGGAAGCCGGTCCGCTCCAGCTCGCCGACCAGCGTGGTGGGCCGGCCGCCGGTCAGGGCCAGCGCGGCCCACGGGGTCGCGTCGGCCAGCAGCGGGACGGCGGCACCGGCGGCGTCCACGACCTGGCCCGGCAGCACGGCGGCCTCGAGCACGACGGGCACCCGCCCGCCCCACGCGTTGTCGGCTACGGTCGCGGCCAGGGCGTCCAGCCCGTCGGCGAGGCTGCCGCCGGCCGGCAGCGCGGCCGGCGTCTCCCGGACCACCGGCTCGTCCACGACCAGCGCGCGCCGCGGGCGGCTGCCGGGGTAGAGCGCGAGCGTGGCCTCCAGCGTCGAGCCCGCGAGGTGGGCGATGGGCAGCGGGTTGCCGCCGGCCGCGAAGTCCAGCAGCTGCACGACCTCGCCGCTCGCCTCGCCGCGCAGCCAGGTGCGCTGCTGGAGCAGGCGTCCGTCGTCGGTGCGGTGCGCGCCGAGCACCAGCCAGGCGTCCGTCAGCGTCTCGCCGGCCCGGACGTCCTCGGAGGCCTGCGGCCAACCGACGTACGCGCGGAGGTCGGCGCGGGTGCGCTCGTCGAGGTCGTCCCACCGCTCCCAGGAGCGGACCGCCGACCACCAGCGCCCCAGCTCGCTGAGCAGGTGGTCGGCCCAGTCCTCGCGCCGGCTCACCTCCGAGCCCATGGTCCGGACCCGGTCGGCCAGCCCGGGCAGCTGCGCGTCGACCAGCCGGGCCGCGGCGGAGTCCCACCAGCCCCACGGCTGGCGTCGCGCCTGGACCGTTCCGCTGCGCACCAGGTCGGCCAGCCAGAGCGAGAAGTCACCGATCCCGGCGCTCATCAGTGCGAACCGCTCGGCCTGCCGCCTCGCCCGCGCCTCGGGGTCGACGGGCTTGGTGGTCCGCGCCGGCCGCTCGGCCGCGGGCTCGGCGAAGGGCGGCGGGTCGCCGGCGCCGATCTCACCGTGCCCGGACACCCAGCGCAGCAGCAGGGCCAGCGCGTGCTTGCACGGGAACTTCCGGCTCGGGCAGCTGCAGCGGTACGCCGGCCCGGTGAGGTCGATGCTGACCTGGTAGGGCTGCCGGCCGGAGCCCTGGCACTTGCCCCACACCAGGGTCTCGCTGCTGCCGGTGTCCGACCACGGCCCCGGCACGGCCAGCCGGTGGGCAGCCTTGAGCGAGGCCGCGTCGGGCGCGGCCTTCTCGACCGACGCGAGGTTCCACCGGGGCATGGTCGCTCCATCATCCTCGACCGCTCCGACAGCGGGCGCCCACCGCCGGGGTGCTTCTGCCACCATGCCGTCGTGGGCACGGGGGCGCTGGTGGTCTTCGTCGTCGCGGTCTCGCTCGAGGGTGCGGCGTGCGTGGTCCTGACCGTGCTGTGGCTGCGGGGCCGACGACGTCAGCGCGTGCTCGAGGGCGACCTGGCCACGGCCCTGGAGGGCACCGGCCGCAGGCCGCGCCCGCGCCGACTGGTCCCGACGCCGGACGAGGCGGTCAAGGCGGTCTGGGAGACCGTGGACCGGGTCCGCGAGCAGGGACTCGGCGGCGCGCTCCGCAGCTCGATCGACGACCTGGCCGGCTGGGCCCAGGTCGAGCGCCCGGCGCTGGTGCAGCTGGCCGGCCCCGACGGCAGCGTGGCGATCCTGTTCTCCGACATCGAGGGCTCGACCGAGCTCAACGAGCGGCTCGGCGACCGGGAGTGGGTGCGCCTGCTGGCCCGGCACGACGCGGCCGTGCGCTCGGCGATCGAGCGGTTCGACGGCCACGTGGTCAAGACCCAGGGCGACGGCTTCATGGCCGCGTTCGCCGCTCCCGAGCAGGCCGTGCGCAGCGCCGTCGCCGTGCAGCGCGCCTTCGAGCGCGGCCGGACCAAGGGCCCGAACCCCGTGCTCGTCCGCATCGGCATCCACCACGGCGACGTGGTGCACCGCGACAACGACATCTTCGGCCGCAACGTCGCCCACGCCGCCCGCGTCGCCGCCCTGGCCGACGGCGGCGAGATCCTCCTCAGCGGCGCCGTCGCCGACGCCGTGGCCGACTGTGACGACCTCCCGCTCGCCGAGCCCCGCGAGGTCCGGCTCAAGGGGCTGACCGGGGAGCACCAGGTGGTCGCCGTCGAGTGGTCGCGACCCTGACGCCTCGCCGTCCGTTTCCCGCCAGCACCGGCAGGGGCCGTGGGACCACCCTGACGACCATGACCTACCGCATCACCGGGGCCGACCCGGACGCCCTTGCCGACCTCCTGCACCGCTGCGTCGACCACGCCGGCAACCGGGTGGCGCCGTTCGAGGACGACGATGGCGGCTGGGCCCTGCGCTGCTGCCTCACCGACTCGGTCCCGGGCGACCAGATCGCGGTCGTGGCGTTCTCGCCGTTCCCCTGGCGCAGTGCGTACGCCGAGACCGGGCCGGTCGTCGTGCACGTCGCGGGCTGCCCCGGCCCACCGGACGGCACGCTGCCGCCGCAGTTCCACGAGCGTCGCCAGGTGCTGCGCGTCTACGGTCACGACCGCCGGCAGGCCTACGACCTGCACCGCGTGGTCGAGCCGGGCGGGCTCGCCGAAGCGCTCGAGGCGCTGGTCGCCGACGAACGGGTCGAGTGCGTGCACGCCCGCAACGTGGTCGCGGGCTGCTGGAGCTTCGCCGCCACCGCGGCGTAGCCCCGAGCCTCAGTCCAGCACGCCCGGTGCGGCGTCCTCGTCGTCGACCCAGTCCTTGCCGTCGTCGAACAGGTCGCGCTCCTCGCCGCGGCGCTCGTCGTCCTTTCGACCGCGACCGCGACCCGCACCGGCGCCAGCGCCAGCGCCGCGCGCGCCGGCCGCGCCCCGAGCGCCTCGCCCGGCCGCGCTCCCGCGACCGCCACGACCCGTGCCGCGACCGGAGCCGCGTCCGCCGGTGCCACGACCGCCGGTGCCGCCGGCACCGGCCCCGCGCGCGCCGCCGCCCGCGCCGCCACCGCGGCCCAGGACCGAGCCGGCACCCGCGCCGCGCGCACCGGTGCTGCCGATGCCGCGCACGCCGGCCGCGGAGATCCCGCGTCCACCGGCCGAGCCGGGCACGAGCCCACCCAGGCCGGGCTGCAGCCCACCGGTGAGACCACCGGCCAGGCCGGCCGCGGCCGCGCCGCCGAGCGCGCCGCCGGCAGCGGCACCGAGGCCACCCACGGCCCCGGCCCCTCCGCCGGGCGCGGAGACACCCGGGTTGGCGATGGTCGGGGTAGGCGAGAGCGGACCACCGGGGCCGGCCGGCGTGCCGTACGGCGGGTGGCCGGTCGGCGGCGTCGACGGGTCGACCGGGGGCTGCGTCGGGTTGGGCAGCGTCGGGTTCGGCGGCTGCGGAGGCTGGGGCGGCTGGGGCGGGACCGGCGGCTCCGGCGGGATCGGGGGCACGGGCGGCTGCGGCTTCGGCGGCTTGGGCGGGTGCGGCTCGCCCGGGTTGCCGCCGGGACCGGTCGGGCCCACCGGGGGCTGGGTGCCCGTGGGCGTGCTCGGCGTGCCGGGGTTGGTCGGCGGCGGCGGGGGCGGCGGCTCGCCGTGGATGCTCTGGAAGACCTCGGCCCGCTTCTGGTGGTGGTTGTCCAGGGTCGTGATGGCGTGGTCCGCCGCGGTCTCGCTGTCGGCGTAGTGGTCCCAGAACAACTTGTTGTCGGTCTGGAACTTGCTCTGCGCCTTGGCGTCACCGAGGTCCGAGGGCTGGGTCGGCGGCTGCTTGTCGGCGTGCTTGTCGAGCTCGGCGACCTGCTTCTTGGCGTGGCGCAGGTCCTCGGCGGCGTGGGTGAACGCCTCCGAGCCCTGCTTCATCTGCTCCGAGCGCTTCTGCATCTTTTGCGCCGAGTGCGTGAACGCCTTGGACGCGGCCGAGGCCGCCTCACCGCTGAACCGGTCGTCGCTGCCGAAGGAGTGCCCCTTCGTGGCCACCTGCTCGGCGATCTTGCTGAGCAGGTCGGCGCCCTTCTTCCACTCGGTGCTGGCGTCGTCCAGGTCCTCGGGGCGCGAGTGCTGCACGTACGCCTTGAGCTGCTGGGCCTTGGGTCCGAGCACGTCAGCTCCCTCCTCCGTGGCCACCGTGTCCGTGGCTGTGCGGGTGTGCGGCCGCGAAGGAGACCGGGATCATCGAGTCGGCCTTCTTGGTCTGGGCGATGAAGTCCGCCTCGGCCGCGTCGTCGGTGTCCTTCGCGTCGACGTACAGCTGGTGGATGATCTGCCCGTAGCCGTCGAGACCGCTCGCCATGTCCTTGAGCGCCTCGACCACGTGCGCACGGGCCTTGCCGGCGTCGCTGGCCAGCTGGACGCTCCCAGGAGTGCCACCGAACGCGGTGTGCGAGACGGTGTTGGGCTTCTGGTCGGTGAGCTGGTCCGCGCTGTCGGTCAGGAACGACTTCAGCTGCGCAGCCAGGCTCTCGGAGATGCCGAACTCGACGAGGCGGTCCACCATCGCCGCGATGTCGCCGAACAAGTTGGCCATTGCTGTGTGCTCCCGAGAGGTGTGCGAAGTGCCGGGCAAAGACTCTGCTACCCGGCCTCCGCGGACGCAAAACCCGAGAGGCCGTGCAACCAGGAGGTGGTCAGGACCGTCGGGTTACGGTGAGGACGCGTTCGCGGTCCCAGGCTGACCGCTGTGCCCGCGTGTGACAGGAGGGACCCGTGATCCAGACGGTACGACGCCTCGCCGGGCCCGCCCTGGTGGCCACCCTGGCCCTGGGCGCGGCGGCCTGCGGGGGCGGCTCCGACGACTCGGCCAACACGGGCGCCAGCACCGGCGCAAGTGCCGACCCCACGCCCTCCGCCACCGGCAGCAGCGAGCCCGCCTCCTCGCCTCCGACCACCCCCTCGGAGACCGTGGCCGCTGCCGCCGGTCCCGAGCTCGCCCAGACCGTCGTGGCCGTGAAAGCCCCCACCGGCTGGGAGCCCGACTCGGCCCCCGCCGAGTTCTCCTCCGCGGCGCGCGGGCCGGGGCGCAGCGACTCGCTGCTGCTCATCGACAACGCGAGCCTGGCCGGGCCCGATGCCACCATCGACGACCTCTACGCGTCCTTCGTGTCGCTGAACAAGGGCGACAAGAGGCTCACCTACGAGCGGCTGCCGGACCTCGACCTGCAGGGCACGCCCGCGTCGTACGTCCACTCCACCCGCAAGGGCACCAAGTCCGAGGACTACGTCGTCACGGCGGTGCGCAGCGGTCGCGTCGTCTCCCTCACCTTCACCCTGGACCCGGGCACGTTGGCGCAGGACCCGCAGCTGGTCGAGTCGGTCCTGGCCACCCTGCGCTGGCTGGGCTGACCGCTCAGCGGGCCGGGCGGTCGTCGACGATCCGGCGCATCTTGCCCACCGAGCGCTCGATGCCGTCGGGGTCGACGACCCGGACCGCGACGGAGACGCCGATGGTGGCCTTGACCAGCCGTTCGAGCTCGGCGCCGGCCGCCACCCCGTCGTCGTACGACGCGTCGGTGCGACGCTCCACGCGGACCGTCATCTCGTCCAGGGTGCCGGGCCGGGTCAGCACGCACTGGAAGTGCGGCGAGAGCGCGGGCAGGGTGAGCAGCAGCTCCTCGACCTGGGTCGGGAACAGGTTCACGCCGCGCAGGATGATCATGTCGTCGGTGCGGCCGGTGACCTTCTCCATGCGGCGCATCGTGCGGGCCGTGCCCGGCAGCAGCCGGGTGAGGTCGCGGGTGCGGTAGCGGATGACCGGCATGGCCTGCTTGGTCAGCGACGTGAAGACCAGCTCGCCGCGCTCGCCGTCCGGGAGCACCGCGCCGCTCACCGGGTCGATGACCTCGGGGTAGAAGTGGTCCTCCCACACGTGCAGCCCGTCCTTGGTCTCCACGCACTCCTGGGCCACGCCCGGCCCCATCACCTCCGACAGCCCGTAGATGTCGACGGCGTCGATGCCCAGCACGTCCTCCATCTCGCTGCGCATCTGGTCGGTCCAGGGCTCGGCGCCGAAGATCCCGATCTCCAGCGAGGTGGACCGCGGGTCGACGCCCTGGCGGCGCATCTCGTCGACGACCGCGAGCATGTACGACGGCGTCACCATGATGACGCGGGGACCGAAGTCGACGATGAGCCGGACCTGCCGCTCGGTCATGCCGCCGGAGACCGGCACGACGGTGCAGCCCAGCTTCTCCGCGCCGTAGTGCGCGCCGAGGCCGCCGGTGAACAGGCCGTAGCCGTAGGCGTTGTGCAGCACGTCGCCCGGCCGGCCACCCGCCGCGCGGATGCTGCGGGCCATCACGGTGGCCCAGGTGTCGATGTCCTCGGCGGTGTAGCCGACGACGGTCGGCTGGCCGGTGGTCCCGCTCGAGGCGTGGACCCGCGCCACCTGCTCGCGGGGCACCGCGAACATGCCGAACGGGTAGTTCTCGCGCAGGTCGGCCTTGGTGGTGAACGGCAGCCTGGCCAGGTCCTCCAGCTCGCGCACGTCGTCGGGATGCACCCCGGCCGCGTCCCACGCGCGTCGGTAGTGCCCGACGTTCTCGTAGGCGTGGCGCACCGTCCAGCGCAGCCGCTCGGTCTGCAGGGCGCGCAGCTCGTCGACGGAGGCGGTCTCGATCGGCTCGAGGTCGGCGGTGGTCATGCTCCGCAACCTACGCTCGCGGGATGGGGCTGCACACGAGCCGGCGCGGGCTGCTGATCGGCGGCGCCGCGGTGTCGCTGGCGGCGTGCTCCTCGGAGTCCGACCCCGGCCCGACGAGCACGCCGAACCCCGCCCCGTCCCCCTCCACCGCGCCGGCGAGCAGCGCCCCGCCCACGCCCACGCCCACGCCGACCCCCACGGCCAGTGCCGCCCCGCGACCGCGCGTGGCCGGCGAGGTCGCCACCGGCCTGGCCGTGCCGTGGGGCGTCGCCTTCCTGCCCGACGGGTCCGCGCTCGTCGGCGAGCGCGACACCGGACGGCTGCTGCGGGTCACCGGGTCGGGCCTCGACACCGTGGCCACGCTCGACGTGCGCAGCCGGCTCGACGAGGGCGGCGAGACCGGCCTCCTCGGCCTGGCCCTGCACCCGGACTTCGCGAGCAACCGGCTGGTCTACGCCTACCTCTCGACCGACGACGACAACCGGGTCGTGCGCGCGACGTACGACGGTCGCCTCGGCACGCCCGAGCCGGTCCTCACCGGCATCGCGACGTCGACGCACCACAACGGCGGTGGGCTGGCCTTCGGTCCGGACGGGTGGCTCTACGTCAGCACCGGCGACGCCGAGGACACCGGCACGGCGCAGGACCGCGCGTCGCTCAACGGCAAGGTGCTGCGCGTCACCGACACCGGCGCGCCCGCGCCGGACAACCCCTTCGGCAACCGGACCTGGAGCCTCGGGCACCGCAACGTCGAGGGGCTGCGGTTCGACGACCAGGGCCGGCTGTGGGCCGCCGAGTTCGGCGACAAGGGTGCCGACGAGCTCAACCTGATCCGCCGCGGGAAGGACTACGGCTGGCCCGACGTCGAGGGCTCCGACGGCGCCGGCGGGTACGCCGACCCGGTCGCGCAGTGGCCGGTCGACCAGTGCTCGCCGAGCGGCGTCGCGGTGGCCGCCGGACGCGCCTGGCTGGGCGCGCTGCGGGGCGAGTGCCTGTGGTCGGTGGTCCTCGACGGCCCCGACGCCGGGCGCGCCGAGCGGCACCTGGACGGCCGCTACGGGCGGCTCCGGTCGGTGGTCGCCGCACCCGACGGCTCGCTCTGGGTGACGACCTCCAACCGCGACGGTCGCACCACTCCCCGGGAGGGGGACGACCGCATCCTCCGGGTGAGCCTCTGAGATACGAAAGTCGGTGTCGACCGGTCGGCGACCGCCGGTAGCGTGAGGCCACGTGTTCGGTGCTCTGGGTCGCCTCGCCTCTCGTCGTCCGTGGTTCGTCATCGCCGCCTGGGTGGTGATCTACGTCCTCGTCGTCGCGCTCGCCCCCAAGTTCGAGTCGACCCAGGACCAGGCGGATTTCCTGCCCCGCCACTACGAGTCGATCAAGGCCGCGGAGCTGCAGGCCGACGAGTTCCCGTCCGAGGACACCACCGGCGCGATCGTCGTCTTCGACCGCAAGGACGGGGAGAAGCTGAGCGAGGCCGACACCGCCGAGATCCAGCAGGTCGTCGACGGGCTCGACGGCAAGCTGGGCAAGGCCTTCACCGGCATCCAGGCCACGCCGCCGTCGGAGAACGGCCTGGTGCAGATCGCGGTGGTCGGGCTGTCCGACGACGTCACGGGCTACGACGACGCGTCGTTCGACTCGGTCGAGAAGCTGCGCGAGGACCTGACGGACGCGGTCACCGGCGACCTGCAGTACGGCGTGACCGGGCAGGTCGCGCAGGGCTACGACCAGCAGGAGTCCGGCAACAACGCGCTGCTCATCGTGGGCGTGGCCACCGTCGTGCTCATCGTGCTGCTGCTCGCGATCATCTTCCGCAGCGTGCTGATCTGCCTGTTGCCGATCGTCACCGTCGGCGCGATCCTGACCCCGATCTCGATGGGGCTGATCGCCACCGCCAACAAGCTGTTCGACCTCAAGGCCAGCACCGACGTGGAGACGATCCTGGTCGTCGTCCTCTACGGCATCGGCACCGACTACCTGCTGTTCTTCCTGTTCCGCTACCGCGAGCGCCTGCGTGAGGGCGAGGAGAAGCGCGAGGCCGTGGCCCACGCCCTGGAGCGGGCCGGCGAGGCCATCGCCTCGGCCGGTGGCGCGGTCATCGTCGCCTTCATGGCGCTGATCCTGAGCTCGCTCGGCATCTTCCGCTCGCTCGGCCCGGCCCTGGCCATCGCCGTCGCGGTGACCCTGCTGGCCGCGCTCACGCTGATCCCCGCCCTGGCGACGCTGCTGGGCCGCGCGCTGTTCTGGCCGTCGAAGAAGTACCTCGTCGAGCCCAAGTCCGCGCGCTTCGAGGCCGTCGGCCGTTCCCTGGGCCGGCACCCCGGCCGCTACGCCATCGCCTCCGGCGGCGTGCTCGCCCTGCTGGCCCTGGCCGCACTGACCTTCAACCCGACGTTCGACCTCGGCTCGAGCGGCACCTCCGACACCGCGGAGTCGGCCGTCGCCCTCAAGACCCTGGAGAAGGGCTACCCGGCCGGCGCCACCGACCCCACCGTCGTGCTGCTGCACTCGACCGACGACCAGCCGCTGGGCCAGGACGCGATGACCGAGTTCGGCACGGCGCTGAGCGCGGCGAAGGGCGTGGCCCAGGTCGGGCCGCCCACGCCGTCCAAGAGCGGCACGACGGCGTCGTACAGCGTGTTCCTGAACGGCGACCCGGCCTCAGACGCCTCGATCGCCGACGTCAAGGGCCCGATCCGCACCGCGGCGCACGACGCGGCGCCCGACGGCACCGAGGCCCTGGTCGGCGGGACCACGTCGATCTTCGTGGACTTCCAGGCCGCGATGAACCGCGACTACTCGGTCGTGTTCCCGGTCGCCGCGCTCATCATCGCCGTCATCCTGGCCCTGCTGCTGCGGAGCCTGGTCGCGCCGTGGTACCTCATGGCCTCGGTCGGCCTCGGCTTCGGCGCCACCCTCGGCGCGACGTCCCTGGTCTTCCAGAACCTGCTGGGCGACTCCGGGCTGATCTTCCTGCTGCCGATCTACATCTACCTGTTCGTGGTCGCGCTCGGCACCGACTACAACATCTTGATGGTGGCCCGGCTGCGCGAGGAGGCCCGTGAGGGGCTCGACAGCCGCAACGCGGCCGCCGAGGCGGTCAAGCACGCCGGGCCGACCATCGCCGCCGCCGGCGTCATCCTGGCCGGCACCTTCGGCTCCCTGATGCTCGCCGGCAACAGCCTGCTGTCCTCGATGGGCTTCGCGCTGTCCTTCGGCATCATCGTCTCGGCCTTCGTCACCTCGATGTTCTTCACCCCGGCGCTCACCGCGCTCATCGGCCGCGCCGCCTGGTGGCCGGGGCACGGCGACGAGAAGCGGGAAGCGGCGCCCGCGGAGGTCTAGGGCCCGTCGCTCGGCGGCGAAGCCGCACCGGCACGTCGGGGTGGCCCGCGCGTGGCCCGAACGGGTCACGCGGAGCAGGTCCCGAGTCCACGACGATGGGCGGGCGGCGCGTCCCCCATCCCGAAGGGAGCCGAGGGTCGCCTGACGGGGCCGCGCCCGACCTGCCGTCCAGGCACCCCCGAGAGGAACACCCGTGAAGCGACCCACCCACCCACTGCCGCTGGTCGTCGTCGCGGTCGTCGCGCTCGTGCTCGGCTCCGTCGGCACCGCGAGCGCGTCCGGACTGACCAAGGGGGCGGTGAAGAAGATCGCCGCCTCGGTCGTCGAGAAGAAGGCGGGAAAGCTGTCCGTCGCCCACGCGGCGACGGCAGGCAGTGCTGACAGCGCCGCGAACGCCGGCGGTCTCGCCGGCCAGTCGCCGACGACCTACCTCAACCGGGCCGCCTCCTCGACCAAGCCGCCCGGTCCGCAGCCCCTGGCCGCGGGTTCCGCCACCGAGGTCCTCCCACCCGTCGCCCTCGTGCTGCCCGCCGGCGTCAACGCCGTCGCGGTGCACGCCGGCCTCGCGTACCTCAGCACGACGGCGACGTACACCAGCACGTGGTACGCCGTCGACACGGCGTGCAGCACGCTGAGCGGGTTCGGGTTCGACCACCGCATGCAGGGCGGCGCCAGCGCCACCGGCACCGGGAGCTCGCTCGACGTCCTGCAGCCGTTGGCGGCCGGGAGCTCCCACACGTTCCGACTGTGCGCGTTCTCCGAGGGGGCGTCCTACGTCTACAGCCCTCAGCTGCTCGTCGAGACCATCGCGCTCAACGGCACGGGCGGGACGGGCTTCGCGGCCGCGGCGGGCTCGGGGAGCACCGCTCCGGTCGCGCGCTGAGGGCGCCTCCGGTGCGCGGGGTCAGCCCCGGCCGCGCAGACAGATCGTGGGCGGGTTCTTGGCCAGCTTGCGCAGCGGCAGCGTGGACATGGTCAGCGTGAGCCACTCGCTGGTGAGGTAGCGCGCCTTGCCGATGCCCACGTCGGCCACGGTGCCGGCCTGCGCGCCGACGTACCGGTCGAGCCAGTAGTCCGCGCCGGCGCTGGCCAGGTAGCGGGCCAGGTGCCGCTCGTCGGGGCCGTTGGGGTCGTCCATGATCACCCGCGCCGAGTAGACCGCCACCACTCCGCCGACGTCGTGCGGGTCGATGGGCGCGCGGCCGCGGATGGAGTAGAGGTGGAAGTTCCAGCCGCCGCCCAGGGTCGCCGACACCGCGCCGCCCGGCTCGTCGCGCAGGTCGGCGGTCTTGCTGGCGTTGCCGGCGAAGTCCTCGACGTAGTTGGCGCCGTTCACGCGCTTGGAGGCGTTCGCCGAGCGCCACCTGCCCGTGCGCCGGGACAGGATCCAGAGCCCGATGTCCTTGCACGAGACCCGCACGTTGCGCGCCGGGCTGCCGGCCGCGTCCTCGTAGACCTGGCCCCACGCGCTCACCGCGGTGAACCCGTGCCGCGCCGGGTGGTTGCCCACGCCGACGCGGGGACCCTTGGCCCAGTTGTACGTCGAGGGCACGCCGTGCATGCGCCCGGCGTGCTGGCCGACCATGTCGTGCGCGAGGAGCCCCGCCACGTGGTCCAGGGGCGCGCAGTGCGCGGCCAGGGCCGGCTCCGGGAGGCCGAGCGCGGCCACCGGCGCCACCGCCGCGCCGCCCAACAGGGATCGTCTGCTCACGGACACGGTCCACGAACCTAGGACAGACGCCGTGGCGTCAGCCAACCCCGGTCACCGGTGGTCCGCACCGCCGGGTGGGCACCGTCACACCGTGCCCCGCTACGACGCCGTCCTCTTCGACCTGCTCTCCGCCCTGCTCGACTCGTGGTCGCTCTGGGACGACGTGGCCGGCGACGAGGCGACGGGTCGACGGTGGCGGCACCGCTACCTGGCGATCACCTACGCCACCGGCGCCTACGTGCCGTACGAGGACCTGGTCGCCCGGGCGGCCGCGGACGAGGGCCTCGACCCGGGGCTCCCGGGCGAGCTGGTCCGGCGCTGGGACGAGCTCGCGCCCTGGCCCGAGGCGCCGGGCGTGGTGGCCGCCCTGGCCGAGCACGCCCGCGTCGGCGTGGTCACCAACTGCTCGGTGCCGCTGGGGCGGCGGGCGGCGGCCCGGGTGGGCGTGCCGTTCGACGTCGTGGTCACCGCGGAGGAGGCCGGCGCCTACAAGCCGCGCCCGACGGCGTACCTCCGGGCCGCGGACGAGCTCGGCCTGGCCCCGGACCGGGTGCTGTTCGTGGCCGGCTCCCGCTACGACCTGGCCGGCGCGGCAGGTGCCGGGCTGGACGTGTGGTGGCACAACCGGGTCGGTCTCGACGGCGACCCCGACCACCCGCCGGTGGCCGAGCACCCCACGCTGGACGTGCTGCCGGGGTTCCTCACGAGTGGCTAGCGTGCCCCCGTGGCGTGCGCGATCGCGGACTTCGTGGAGCTGGTCCGCCAGCTCGACGACGTGGGGCAGCGCGACCGTGAGCACTGGTCGGCGTACACCACCGGCGGTCGGACCTTCGGCTACCTGTGGCCGCGGACCAGCACGGTCGGCCTCAAGCAGACCATCGCCGAGCAGGCGGCCCTCGTGGCCGAGCGGCCGGAGGTCTTCGAGGTGCAGTTCACCGGTGGCGGCTTCGGGTGGGTGGTGTGCCGCCTCGACGGGCTGGAGCGCGACGAGCTCGCCGAGCTGACCTTCGAGGCCTGGCGGCTGACGGCGCCGGCCGCGCTGGTGGAGGCCCGCGCGGACCGGCTGCCGGTGTGAGCCGCTAGTTGGAGCCCGTGGTGATCATCTGCTCCCAGTCGTCGGCGCTGACGCCGTCGGCGGTGAAGAAGGAGTACTGACCGATCCCCTCGTCGCGGGTCTGCACGAACAGCCCCTCCTTCCCGATCTCCGGGCTGGTGCCGACCCAGGCCTTGACCAGCCAGCCCGTGTCGGGCGCTCCGGTGAGGTCGACCGCACGGGCGTCGGCGGGCGGCCGGACCCCGAGGAAGAGCAGCTCGGCCGGCGACGGCGTGCCCTCGGCGTGCCGGTAGCTCAGGGTCATCCCGGCCAGCTCGAGGGTGTCGGTGACGAGGGCGGGCGCGGTGGGCGTGCCCGTCGGCGCAGCGCTGGCGCTGGGGCTGGTCACCGGTACGGCGGGCGCCGCGGAGCGCGTGCCGCCGTCGAGCTGCGGCAGCACCAGGACGGCGGCGGCCGCGGCGGCGACGGGTACGGCGGTCAGGGGCGCGGCCAGCGACCGGCGCGGGGCGGGCACGCGCCCGGCGTACCTCAGGTGGGCGGTCTCGTCCCTCATCGCGGCGGACAGCTCGCGCAGCAGGTCGTCATCGGTGAGCATCGGCGTTCTCCTTCGGGGTGGTGAGCGCGACCCGCAGGGCGGCGAGGGCGCGCGAGGTCTGTGACTTGACGGTCCCGGTGCTGACCCCGAGGGTCCGCGCGGTCTCCTCGACCGACAGGTCGTCGAAGAAGCGCAGCACGAGCACCGCCCGCTGCCCCTCCGGCAGCCCGCGCGCGGCCCGGACCAGCAGGTCGCGGTCGAGCAGGGGCTCGGCGTCCGGGAGAGGCACGTCGAGGGTGAGCGGCGCCTCGGCGGGCCGGCGGCCCAGCAGGCGCCACCGGTCCTTGGCCAGGTTGGCCACGACGGTCCGGGCGTAGGCCTCGGGCGCGGACCGGGCCGTGCGCCACCGGCGAGCGGTCCGCAGCAGCGCGGTCTGGACCACGTCCTCGGCGTGCCCGGCGTCGCCGGTCAGGAGGTACGCCGTGCGCACCAGCCGGTCCGAGGACGCGGCCACGAAGGCCTCGAACTCACGCTTGTCCCGGCCGCTGATCACGGTCTGCTCCTCGTCACAACCGTCTGAACGCCGACCGGAGCGGTCGGGTTGTCAGCGGTGAGCGGTTTCCCGCGACAGCGCGAGCGTGGTCGGCTGCTCGCCCGCGTCGTCCGCGGGGACCTTGGGCCGCACGATGCGGCTGGCCACCGCGAGCAGGGCCAGGGCGACGACGCCGTCCATCCAGTAGTGGTTGGCGGTCACGACGACCACCACGACGGTGAGGGCCAGGTGCAGGGTGGCGACCCAGGCCAGCCACTTGGGCCCGGTCCGGTGCAGGACGTAGGCGATGAGGGCCGCCCAGCCCACGTGGAGGCTCGGCATGGCCGCGAACTGGTTGGCCAGGTCGCCGCTCGCGCCGGCGTAGGCATCCGGGCCGAGGACGGCCATGGTGTCCACGAAGCCCCACTGCGGGAACATCCGCGGCGGTGCGAGGGGGTAGAGGATGTGCACCACGAGCGCGGCGCCGGTGAGCGCGATGACCAGGTTGCGCGCCCAGACGTACTCCCAGCGGGGGCGGAAGACGTAGCCCCAGACCAGGAACGCGATCATCGCCGGGAAGTGCACCGAGACGTAGTAGACGTTAGCCGCGTGCAGCCAGGCGTCGGAGGGGACCAGGGCCTGCAGGTCGGCCTCGGAGGGCAGCCGCAGCACGTGCTCGAGGCGGTGCACGAACTCGGCGTGGTGGCGGGCGTCGACGACCTCGTCGCGGGCGAGCAGGCGACCGAGCCGGTAGAACTCGAAGAGCACCGCCACCAGCACCAGCTCGCGCAGCGCCGACAGCGCCGCGGGACCGACCCGGTCCACGGTGCGCGACAGGGCGCGGCCTGCCGTCCGGCGTACCGGGTTCGGCGCTTGGCCGGGGTGCACCATCGTCATCAAGACACCTCCTCCCGCTGGTCTATCGGGTCCCAACACCGGAACGCCACTGGGTATGTCCCCAACTCGACCCTGATCTGACCGCTCCAGACCTCAGGGCTCATCGGGGGCACGCCGGGACCCTCTCGTCCCTGCCGATGAGGCAGTACCGCGAACCGCGTCGCACAATGCCAGCTGGGAGAGCGAACCTCCGGCCCCGTCCGCGCGTCTTCGGTAGTGCGGAGGGAGTCTCCGGCAGATTGGGGTGCACGTGAAGAAGGTCCCTGCCCTCGTGGCGACCGCCGTCTCGGCGGTGCTGGCACTGACGCTGGGCTCCGCGCCCGGCCACGCCGCCGACGGCGATGCGTCGTTCGACGGCCCGGCCGCCACCAGCGCGCCGACCAGTCCGTCCCCGCTGATC
Source organism: Nocardioides anomalus (assembly GCF_011046535.1). Lineage (NCBI taxonomy): Bacteria > Bacillati > Actinomycetota > Actinomycetes > Propionibacteriales > Nocardioidaceae > Nocardioides > Nocardioides anomalus. The sequence continues at coordinate 4,349,514 of NZ_CP049257.1, forward strand.
CTCAAGGGCGGCGGCAAGGGCGGGAAGGGCGGGAAGGGCGGCGGCCACCGCTACTCCGTCCCCGAGGGCGCCTACTTCAACAACCCCCGCGGCAACTGGACCGCGCGGCTGCGCATCGAGCGTCAGATCGTCCGCGCGATCGACAACACCCGCAAGGGCTCCTACATCCGCATCGCGCTCTACTCCTTCGACCGCATCCCGGTCGCCCAGCGGCTGATCGCGGCCCGCAACCGCGGCGTGCACGTGCAGCTGCTGCTCAACGACCACCAGGACACCCGCGCGATGAAGATGCTCCGCGCGCGCCTGGGCACCGATCGGGACAAGAAGGACTTCATCTACAAGTGCCACTCGGGCTGCCGCACCGACAACCGCAACCGGCTGCTGCACTCGAAGTTCTACACGTTCACCAAGACCGGCAAGTCCAAGTACGCGCTGTTCTTCGGCTCGCACAACCTGACCATGAACGCCGCGCGACACCAGTGGAACGACCTGTACCTCAGCGCCGGCCGCGAGGACCTCTTCAACCAGTACGTCGCGCTGTTCGACGACATGAAGAAGGACTACGAGGTCGCCCAGCCGCCGCTGCCGACGTTCTGCGGCGTCCCCGCCGACGGCGTGGCCTGCAACGACGCGGTCGACTTCGGCACCACCGTCACGTTCCCGCGCCTGGTCGGCCCGGTCAACGACCCGATCGTGCAGATCCTGGACAAGGTCCAGTGCATCACCGTGCAGCCCGACGGCTCGCGCGTGCGCACCAAGCTGTCGGTCAACATGCACACCATCCGCGGGCGCCGCGGCAGCTACCTGGCCGACGCCTACCGCCGCAAGTTCGCCGAGGGCTGCGCGGCGCGCTTCAGCTTCGGCCTGGTGGGTGGCAAGACCAAGCCGCACCTGGGCGCCAAGACCATCCGCGGCCGGATGCCGCTGCGCGCCTCGAGCTTCGACTACCACCCGGACCAGGAGGTCAAGAACCCCGACGGGAAGCTCGACCTCACCCTGGACTACTACTCCCACCAGAAGATCCTGATCATCGACGGGAACTACGACGGGAACCCCCACGCAAAGGTCGTCTTCACCGGCTCCTCCAACTGGGGCGCCCTCGGCTCGGTGAACGACGAGATCCTGGTCGGCATCCAGGGCAAGAGGGTCGTGCGGCAGTACCAGGCCAACTTCGACTTCATGTGGAAGCCGGGCAACTCCCGCAACGCCTACACCACGACGTACCTGCACTTCCGCGTGCCCGTCGTGCGCATGGGCCCGGACGGCGAGAAGGTCGTCACCTACCGGACCGTGACCCGCAAGAGGGTCGTCATCGACCCGTCGCTGGTCTACCACGGCGCCGCCGCGGCCGGCCCGTACTGGGAAGACGACTAGCCGGACACGAGGACGGGCGCACTTCCGCCGAGACCGGAAGCCGCTCCCCGTTCGTACCGCTCGCGACGGACCGTGTCGACGTGCACGGTCCGCCGCGAGCGGTGTGCCTCGACGAACGGGGGGGGCCGTTCGACGAGGCCGTTCGATCATCTCAGACCGTTGGCACATTTGTTACCCGCCACCGGCAACTTCTTGCGGTCCGCTGCGGCCGCTGTCTGCCCAGGGAGGACAGCGGCCTACGCGTCGGTGCGGGCGCGCGACGGCGCGATCCCGCTGCAGGCGGCCGCGCGGCGGTAGGCGTCGAGCGCCTCGTGCACCGAGCCCGCCTCGTCCAGCGACGCGGCGAGCCGGAACCACAGCTCGGCGGCCGAGCGGTCCTGGGCCTGGGCCTCGAGCGCCTCGGCGGCGGCGGCGTGCTGTCGGGCCGCGTCGGCGTCGTCACCCGCGACTGCCGCGGCCTCACCCAGGAACAGCCGCACCTCCACGTCCAACCGCGCGACCCCCCGGGGGAGGTCCACCAGCACGGCCCGGCCGGCCTCGCGCGCGCCCTCGACGTCGCCGGAGAGCAGCTCGGCCCGCGCCAGGTGGAGGCGGTTCCGGCACAGGTCGACCTGGCTGGCGCTCGACCAGGACAGCATGGCCTCGGCCGCCTCGAGGTTGGTGCGGGCCTCCTCGACCTCCGGCGGGTCCAGGCGCAGCAGGAGGATGCCGAGCTCGGAGCGCAGGCGCGCGAGGTTGCGGTTGTCCTCGGCGTCCTCGAGCAGCCGCAGGGCCTTCGCGGCCAGGGGGACGGCCGCGGCCACCGCGCCGCGCTCGGACTCCACGATGCTCGCGTTCCAGTACGCCGACGCCTTGGCCACCGGCGTGCCCAGCTCCTCGGCCCGCTCGATCGCGCGCCGGCACAACCGGGCCGCGTGGGCCGCGTCGCCGCGCAGGAAGTGCGCCGCCGCCACCGTCACCGTGAGCTGCACGGCCTCGTCGGAGCCCTCCAGCCCCAGCCCCTGCAGCGCCTCGAGCTCCCGCTCGCCGGTCTCCACCGCGCGGCCGAGGTCTCCGCTCTCGCGGTAGCAGCGACTCAGCGCCACCGCCGCGCGCACCGAGTCGGCCGAGCGGTCGCCCACCTCGGCCCGGAAGTCCTCCAGGGCGATGATCGCCTCGTCGAGCCGCCCCGTCGCCTCCAGGGCGGTCGCGTGGGTGAGCCTGGCGCTCTGCACCAGCCCGGTGTCCGCGACGGGGGTGGCCGCCAACGCCGCGAGGAGCTCCTCGAGCTGCAGCAGCGCGGCGTCCGGCGATCCGCCCCGCAGCGTCAGCTCCGCGTGGTCCAGCGCCACCTGCATCCGGGTCAGCGTGGGGTCCGGGGCACCGGTGAGCAGGGCCAGCGGTGAGGCGTTCAGCCGTTCGGCCAACCGGAGCAGCACGGAGAGGTCCGGGCGCCGCTGGCCGGACTCGATCCGCGACACGTAGCCGACGCTCGCCGCGCCGTCCGCCAGCTGGGTCTGGGTCAGTCCCGCCAGCAGGCGAGCCTGCTTGAGCCGTGCCCCCAGGGCAACCGGCTCGACGGTCGCCAACAGCTCAGCGAGGTCGTCCGGCACGCGCACATTGTGCACGGGCTCCCTGTGGGGACGCTCGGCACGCTCGGCCCGGAGACGCAACAGCCGCAACCGACCGAGGTCGACTGCGGCTGGAGAACGGGTGGAGATGCTCTGCGCGCCCGTAGGGATTCGAACCCCAAACCTTCTGATCCGTAGTCAGATGCTCTATCCGTTGAGCTACGGGCGCTCGTCCACGGCACTGTCGTACCGAGGGACTCGCACGAGGATAGCCGAGCGTCCCGGCGGCTCCGAATCGTGCCTGCACCGCCCCGGCCGAACGGCCGTGGTGCCCGCTCGCCAGCCGCCGGACGAGGCGCCGGGAGCAGTGTGATCCAGGTCATGGGGCTTGGACCGATCCAATATGTCCGGGCTCCGTACAGATGTAGCGTCCGAGGCCTCCGAGTCGCCGACAACGTTGCCGCGCGAGCCCTCCCACCGCGAACCGCACGAGGACACGAATGACAGCCACGCAGGACGCACCGACGGACACGACGCTCACGAGCAGCGCCCCGACGACGCACCAGGGGATCCTCGACTTCGTCGCCGAGGTCGCCGCGATGACCAAGCCGGCCCGCATCCAGTGGTGCACCGGCTCCGACGAGGAGTGGACCGAGCTCACCGACGCGCTCGTCGCGACCGGGACCTTCACCCGGCTCAACCCGGAGCTCAAGCCGAACTCCTTCCACGCCGCCAGCGACCCGATCGACGTCGCGCGCGTGGAGGACCGGACCTACATCTGCTCGGTCGACGAGAAGGACTGCGGGCCCACCAACAACTGGATGGCCCCGGACGAGATGAAGGCCATCATGCGCAAGCTGTACGACGGCTGCATGGCCGGGCGCACGATGTACGTCATCCCGTTCGTCATGGGTCACCTCGACGCCGAGAAGCCGATGTTCGGCATCGAGCTGACCGACTCGGCGTACGTCACCGCCTCGATGCGCGTCATGGCCCGGATGGGCTCGCAGGTGCTGGAGCGCATGACCGAGCTCGACGCCGACTTCGTGCCCTGCATCCACTCCGTCGGCCACCCGCTGGCCGAGGGCGAGGCGGACGTGTCGTGGCCGTGCAACGACACCAAGTACATCGTGCAGTTCCCCGAGGAGCGCGCGATCTGGTCCTTCGGCTCCGGCTACGGCGGCAACGCGCTGCTCGGCAAGAAGTGCTACGCCCTGCGCATCGCCAGCGTCATGGCCCGCGACGAGGGCTGGCTGGCCGAGCACATGCTGATCCTCAAGCTGACCAGCCCGCAGGGGGTCACGAAGTACGTCGCGGCGGCGTTCCCCAGCGCCTGCGGCAAGACCAACCTCGCGATGCTCGAGCCGACCGTCCCCGGCTGGAAGGTCGAGACGCTCGGCGACGACATCGCCTGGATGAAGATCGGCGAGGACGGCCGGCTGTGGGCGGTCAACCCGGAGTACGGCTTCTTCGGCGTCGCGCCCGGCACCAACGAGCACACCAACCCCAACGCCATGAAGACCATCAACAAGGGGAACTCGGTCTTCACCAACGTCGCGCTCACCGAGGACGGCGACATCTGGTGGGAGGGCCTGGAGAACCAGCCGGCCCGCGCCACCTCCTGGAAGGGCGAGCCGTGGACGCCGGACAGCGACGAGCTGTCCAGCCACCCCAACAGCCGCTACTGCACCCCGATCAAGCAGTGCGACATCCTCGCGGCGGAGTACGACGACCCGCGCGGCGTCCCGATCGACGCGATCCTCTTCGGCGGTCGCCGCCGCGACACCGTCCCGCTGGTCTTCGAGGCCCGCGACTGGGCCCACGGCACCTTCCTCGGCGCGACGCTCTCCTCGGAGACCACCGCCGCCGCGGTCGGCCAGGTCGGCGTGGTGCGCCGCGACCCGATGGCGATGCTGCCGTTCATCGGCTACCACGCGGGCGACTACTTCAACCACTGGATCCAGATGGGCAAGGACAACGACGAGGCCAAGCTGCCCCGCATCTTCTACGTCAACTGGTTCCGCCGCGACGAGGACGGCGGCTTCCTGTGGCCGGGCTTCGGCGAGAACAGCCGGGTCCTGAAGTGGGTCGTCGAGCGCATCGACGGCCAGGCTGCCGCCGTGGAGACCCCGATCGGCCACGTGCCGGCCCCGGGCGCCCTCGACGTCGACGGGCTCGACATGACCGAGGAGGCGCTCGCCGCCGCCTTGGCCGTGGACCCCGCGGAGTGGCGCGCGGAGCTGCCCGGCATCCAGGAGTGGTTCGAGAAGTTCGGCGACCAGCTGCCCACCGTGCTGTGGACCGAGCTCGACGGCCTCAAGGCGCGGCTCGACGCCTGAGCGCACCGACATGGAGAAGGCCCCCGACGCGAACGCGTCGGGGGCCGACTCATGGGATCAGGATGTCCGGCGCCGGGGGTGCGTGTGGGGGGCTCCCGGCGCCAGGACACTTTCCTGACGAAGTCTCGCGCGTGGGGGGCCTGTGCACTGACAGGTCGCGCTGAGCCAACACGGGAACTATAAGGCAAATCCTGGCAATCGCCAGCACTGGCCTGAACCAGTGTCCGGGCAGGCTGAAGGGGGCCGTGTCCCCCGAGACGGCCCGTCAGCCCCGTTGCTGTTCAGCTGTGGATGATCAGCAGCACCAGCCGCTGCCACCGGTGCGGGCCGAGGCCACGCCGCCGGGGGCAGCCTGCGAGAGGCCGAAGACGCTGAGAACGGCGACCAGGGTGGCGACGGCGAGACGGGCGGGCTTGCGGTTCATGTTGTGCTCCCTCAGAGTTGTGTGGGTCCCTCCCACACCGACGAGTCAAGAACAGGCAAGCGCCTCGCGCCAGTTCTGGCGTCACCAAATCGAGGGAATTGACACGAATCAGCACATTTCAGGGCAAGATGTGGTGTATGGCTCCTGAGTTGGCTCACGCGCTGACCACCGTCGACCCCTCCCAGCTCGGGGCGCGGATCAAGGCCACGCGCGTGTCGCTCGGCCTGACCCAGGCCGAGCTGGCCGGCAAAGAGGCATCGATCGCCTTCCTGTCGCGCATCGAGACCGGCCAGCGACGCCCAGGTCCCGAGCTGCTCGGATCCCTCGCAGAGCGCCTCGGCGTGACGGTCGAGTTCCTGGTCATCGGTGAGGGCTGGGAGGACGCCCGGCGCCTCGAGCTCCAACTGGACCACGCGGAGCTCTCCCTGGTGGGCGGCGAGGCGGAGCAGGCTCTGCTCCAGGTGCGCGACGCCCTGACCTCCGTCTCGTTGGACAACGTTCCAGGCGGACGCAATCGCGCTCGCTACGTCGAGGCTGCTGCCCTCGACACCCTGGGCCAGCCCCAGGCCGCCCAGGCCATGCAGGCGCTGCTCGCGGACGTGAGCGATCCCGCCATCCGACTCAAGGCAGCGACCGCGCTGTGCCGCATCTGGCGTGAGCAGGGCCAGCTCGAGCGCGCCATCGCGTGTGCTCGAGGCGAGCTCGGCGACATGGCCGATGGTGTCCTCGCGAGCGAGGAGGGCGTCCGCCTAGCCGTGACCCTGGCCGCCGCTCTCTACATGTCCGGCCGAACCGCTGAGGCCGCTGAGCTGTGTGACCGTGCCATCGCCGAGTCCGAGCGGCTCAGCTCTCCCCTTGCGCGCGCGTCGGCGTACTGGAACGCCTCCACCATCCGCGCCAACTCCGGCGACGTCGCCGAGGCGCTCACGCTCGCGAAACGAGCACTGCACCTGCTGGAGTCCACCGAGCGCGTGCGCGACCTCGGTCGACTCCGCACCCAGATGGTGTGGATCCAGCTGCAGACCGACGAGCCGCAGCTGGACGACGCCCGCGAGCAGCTCCGCCTGGCCGACACCGAGCTCGACTGGAGCGAGGCCGGCCCCGCGGACCGAGCGCGCAACCAGATCGTGCAGGCGAAGGCGATGCTCATGGCCGGAGAGGCCGAGGAATGCCGTGCGGTCGCCCAGGCCGTGCTCGCCACGGCCGACGACGACCTCGTCATCATCCGGACCGAGGCGCTGACGCTCCTGGGCCAGGCCGCTTGGTCGCTCGACGACCGCGAGGGCGCCCAGGCGTCGTACCGGCAGGCCATCATGCTGCTGACCGGCGCGGGTGCCGACCGCGAAGCGGCCCAGATGTGGTTCGAGCTCGGCACCCTGGCTGCGCAGGCCGGGCTGCTCGCGGAGTCGGCTGACGCCTTCCGTCGGGCCGCCGCCTCGACCGGCCTCAGCGCGCGCCTGCCTGTCGTGACCCAGCCGGCGACCAGCCCGCAGCAGACGCCGCACCACGCGCCCGCGGGGCGGTTCTGACCGATCGCCGTGCCGGGCTACGGGGCTGAGGAGCGCGCGCTCTTCGAGGACGACGCCACCAAGCTCTACGAGGAGATCTGCCAGCGCGGCGGGGTGGCGGTCTCGGACTACCGGATCGCCGAGGGCGGCGAGCTGCGGGCGGCGTTCGACCTGCTGGTGGAGATGGGCCTCGTCGTCCACGACAGCGAGCAGGAGGCGTGGGTCCCGGAGGACCCGACGACGGTGCAGTCGCGGATCGTCTCGCCGCTGAGCCAGCAGGCGGCCAAGTTGCTGGCGGAGAGCTCGCAGTGGTCGTCGGCGTTCAGCCAGCTGACCCAGGCGTGGCGGCGGGCGCCGCAGTCGTCGTCGCGGGGACCGTTCACCTACCTGCGCGACAGCGCGATCGACTCCTTCCTGGAGCAGATCGTGGCCGAGTGCGAGGAGGAGACCCTCACCGCGCAGCCGCAGGCGGGGCGCGACCCGCGGTTCCTGGCCATGGCCGCGCTGCGCGACACCGAGATGCTCGAACGCGGGGTCAAGATGCGCACGCTCTACCAGCACAGCGCGCGGCGCAGCTCGGTCACACACAAGTACGTCGCCGCGGTGACGTCGCGGGGCGCCGAGGTGCGCACGCTGGACGAGTTCTTCAACCGGATGATCGTCATCGACCGGCGGATCGCGGTGATCCCCAACCAGGAGGACCTCTCGGTCGCCGTGGCGATCCGCGAGCCGGCCGTCGTGGCCTACCTCGTCGACGTCTTCGAGCGCTCCTGGGAGCGCGCGCGGGCCTTCACCAACCGCGAGACCTCGCTGATGAAGGACATCGCCATCGAGCAGCGGTCGATGACCATGCGGATGCTCATCGAGGGCCACAGCGACCCGGTCAGCGCCAAGCGGCTCGGGGTGAGCCCGCGGACCTACGCGGGCTACGTGGCCGACCTCAAGGCGGAGTACGACGCCGCGACGCGCTTCCAGCTCGGCTACGTGATGGGCCGGATGGGGGTCAGCGGCCACGAGGAGCCGGACGACGAACCGGCGGAGTGAGCGCGTGGCCCACCCCGCCGGTTCATCCGTGCCGCGGGAGTTCCGTGTGCACCCGCGGACATGTCACGAGGGCAGCGACCTGACGGTCACTGCCCTCGTGCCGTTGAGACGGGCCTGGGGGGTAGGCACTGGACCGGACAAGTGGGGGAAAGTCGGGTCCTCGTCTCAAATCTGTGTGGGGGTCAGCGACCCCAGCTGGTGTCCTTGAAGAACGTCGACACCGTCGGCGAGTCGTCGGCGTGAGCCGGCACGGCGCTCGCCCCGATCAGTCCGGCCGAGACGGCGACGGCGCCGATCACGACGGCCACCCTGCGCACGAAAGTCTTCATCGTCGTACCCCACTCTGCTGTTCCGAGGGCCCACGGAATGGCCCTGCTCAGGTAGTCTCCCCGGAGGTCGCCGAAGCGGGAGAGTCCGGCGTGCCTCATAAACCTGCATTGCAAAAACATGCAGTTGGCGCGCGCTTGACCAGGCCGTCCTGTCGCCTTGCAGAACGTCGCTGAGGGCCGCACACGAGAACGTGGGGCCACCCCGAGACCGCCGAGACACCCGTACCGAGTGCAGTGTGCACCACGGGACCGACGATGCCAAGCATGCCTGACGCCCGGCGCGGCGACGGCTCCCACCCGGACCGGGTGGGAGCCGTGGCGCTCGGCGGAGGCGGAGGGATTTGAACCCTCGATGGGGTTGTAGCCCCAAACCCGCTTAGCAGGCGGGCGCCATAGACCGGACTAGGCGACGCCTCCTCCGCGGAGCAGGCTACAAGGACCGCGCGGCGAGCGCCGAATCGATCAGGAAGTGCCCTCGGTCGGCTGCCGGAACGGCCGCAGACCGTGACCGCGCTGCAGGCGCTCCTGCAGCTCGCGCACCAGCGCGTCGCGGTCCACGGCCAGCACCCCGACCGGGAGGGTGGTGGTCCGCCCGTCGCGCAGGCGCAGCTGCAGGCAGGCGACGTCGTGGCGGTACGTCGTGACGGCGTCCTCCACGGCGTTCCACCGAGCCGTGGCCACGCCGGCGCCCCGGACCAGGCGCACGCGGTAGCCGTCGTCGGTGCACCGCAGCACCCACGCCCTGGACCGCAGCCACCAGCCCGTCACGGCCACCGCCGCCACGCCCACGACCGCGAGCACGACGACGACCAGGAACGGCCAGCCGGCCAGGGCCACGACCGCCGTACCGACGAACAGCACCACGGCCACGACCACCAGGCCCAGCCCGACCAGGCGCGCGACGACCGCCGGCGCGAGGCGGTAGACGGTGGGCTCGGTGGGCACCCGACGATTGAACAGGGCGACCCCACACCACCCGGACGCGGGGTTGTCCGACTGAGTGACCTGGGTCACACTCGGGGGATCCCCGGCCGAGGAGGCCGCCGTGCCCGTGCCCGTCCCACCCGCGCTGCCCGCAGCGCTCCAGGCGCTGGACGCCGCCCTGGATGCCCCCCGCCGCCCCGGCGTCGCCCTCGGCAACTGGCGCTGGGTGGTGCGCCAGCGCATGGGCGCGGTGCGCGACGCGCTCGTGGGCGAGGCCGCCGGCTCCGACGACGGCTGGCTGGCCGCGCGCGGCGGCTCGGCCTTCCGCGAGCGCAACGCCCTGCTCGCCCGGCTCGGTGCCTTCGGCCCCGCGATCCTCGAGACCTCCGACGTCGAGGCCACCCGCGCCGAGCTCAAGCGGCTGCTGCTCGACATCCAGCGCCACGTCCAGCGCCTGCACGACCTGGCCTACGACGAGGTCGAGCTCGAGCTGGGCGGCTCGGAGTAGCGGGAGCGTTCACGTCCTAGGCTGACCCCGGTGCCGTCGCTCGCGACGGCTCCGGAGGGGTGCCGGAGTGGCCGATCGGAACCGCCTTGAAAGCGGTCGCTGGCAGAGATGTCAGCCGCGGGTTCGAATCCCGCCCCCTCTGCTCCTCACCGCCTGCCCGCGAGGGCGGCGATCGCCTCGTCGATGACTTGGCAGTCGGCGTCGGTGAGCGGACGGTCCCCCGTGCCGCGAGGCCCGCCGGAGAGCTCCTGGCAGTCGCCGGACGCCTCGGTGAGCGAGGCCAGCAGCTGGTGTCGCGCCTCCCCCGCGGTGGGCGGCTCCGGGTCCGGCGTGCTCTTCTGCGTGGCCGCGCACGCGCTGTCCTCCAGGTCCGGCCCGACGGCGCCGGCGGTCCGGGCCTCGGCACAGGCCTGGGCGACGCTGATCTTGTCGGTGCGCGGGCTCGACGCGGCGTCCGCGCCCAGGGCGAACACGACGAGCCCGACCAGGATCGCGACGTACGACGCCTGCGCCCAGCCCCCGGTCACGGCCCGCGTCGCGCGCCCCCGGACGACGGCGAGCTGCCCCCGCGCCAGGGCCTGCTCGACCTCGAGCTTCACCTCGTCGGCGAGGGCCGTGCGGCGCTCGGCCTCCGAGGTCGAGGAGGCGCGCGAGGCCGACTGGCGCAGCGCGCGCTCCCGCTCCTCCAGACCGGGCAGCGACTCGTAGCCGAAGCGTCGTGCGGCGGCCACGAACACCCGCCTGACGTTCGCCCGGTCCTGCTCCGCGACGCCGTCGAGGCTGGAGTCGACCACGGCGGCGTCGCCCACCTGCATGAGCTGGGTGGCGATGAAGACGGCGCCGATCCCCGCGGCCAGCAGACCGAGGACGGCGGCGGCCGCGCCCACCCAGGAGCCCCACGTGCTGAGCGGGAAGACGTCACCGATCCGCGTCAGCCCGACGGCCCCGGTCCCCACGGTGGCGAGAGCGGCCAGGCCCTTGCCGAACAGGTCGACGCGGGAGCGGAGGGAGTCGGCGAGGGCCCGGACCTCCTCGGGTGAGCGGCCGCCGCTCGGCACTGTGTCAGTCACCGGACGCCTGCCCGTCCTCGTCGGCGGTCTCCACGGCCGGGTCGACCGCGGGTCCGGTGAGAACACGCGGCGTGGCGACCTCGGTGAGCCCGGCCAGGTCCTCGCGCGACTCGACCTCCCGGGCGCGCCGGCCGAGCCGCCGCGTGCTCTCCGACAGCAGGTCGACCTCGTCCAGGAAGGACTCCGTGGTCCGGTTCACCCTGCTCGTGTCCCCGAAACGACCTCGCGCCGTCTCCAGCGTCCTGGTGGCCAGCGACGCCAGCTGGGTGGACGGCGGCCGTCGCGACTCCGGGCCGTCGGCACCCCCTCCCGCGTCCTCCCGGTCCTCCTCCGCCCGCCCGCGTGCCGCGTCCAGCTTCGCGGCCAGGTCGGTCCGGTAGGCCCGCTCCGCCTCGTCGCCGGCGGCGACCGCGCGGGCCAGCTCCAGCTCGAGTCGCTTGCGGTCCCGGTCGATGGTGGCGATCGACTCCTGCAGCCTGGCCAGCGACTCGATCGCCCGCGCCGCCGCACCGAGCGACTCGAGCGTCTCCGCGGGCAGTGCCGTCTTGCCCTGGGCGACGTGCTTGACGTCCTCCCGGGGCGCGAGCACCCGCGCGCGCACCACCAGGTCGGCGCAGCCGCGGTGCTGGTCGCGGGTGGCCTCGGCGAGGACGCGCCAGTCGGAGACCAGCTCGTCGAGCACCGTGGTGCGCGTCCCCGGCTCCGCAGTCGACGCCTTCGCGCTCCGCGCCTGGGCCAGACGCGTCGCACGCCGGTCGATCGCGGCAGCGATCGCCCAGGCCCGATCGGCCGCACGCTGGAGGTCCCGGGTGGCGAGCTCCCAGACGGTGCCGGCGACCGCCTCCCCGGAGCTCGGCGCCGGCGGCTCGGCCACCAGGTCCGCCAGCCACTTGAGCAGCTGCTCCGCCTCCGACGTCACGCTCATGGCACCCTCCCTGGGTCCTGCGAACAGTGACAGGGGCGGGGACCGGGCGGTATGGCCCGATGTGGCTAGTCCGCCAGCACGATCTCCACGAGGACGTCGCCCTCCTGGACGACGTCGGCGGGGGGCGATCTTGACGGCGCGGACCGTGCCGGCGTCCTCGGCGATGACGGGGATCTCCATCTTCATCGACTCGAGGATGACGACGGTGTCGCCGGCGGCGACGGCGTCGCCGGGCTCGACCGAGACGGTGAGGACGTTGGCCACCATCTCGGCGACGATCTCCTGCACGCGCTCCCGGGCCATGAGGGCAACCTAGAGCAGAGCGGCGGAGCGCGGGGGCTCGGGGCGCACGGCGCCCGCCTCCTCGAGGCGGCGGCCGCCCTGGCCGCGGGAGCCGGTGAGGTGCAGGTCGACACGGATGACGACGAAGCCGAGGACCAGGCCGACGACCAGGCCGTAGAGCACCGAGAGGCCGCACTCGAGCAGCGAGATGGCCGGGTTGACCAGGGCGTTGGCGACAGGGGCGGTGGCCGCGACGCCGAAGGCGCAGAGCCACCAGCCCTGGCGACGGCGGGCCCGCATGTGGCAGCCCCAGGCGAGGGCGGGCACGCCGAGGACGGTCTCGATCGGGCGGGGGAAGGCGCCGAGGTGGTCGCGCGACCAGCGCACGCCGTCGAGCAGGTGGTCGACCAGGCCGGCGCTGCCGTAGCGGCGCAGCATCTCGGCGTACAGCAGGGTGACGGCGAGCACGACGGCGCCGATGGCCACCACGACCACGCCGCGGCGCCCGAGGCCGTGCAGGCCGGCGCCGAGGCGGTAGACCACGGCGAAGGCGCCCAGGATGGCCAGAGCTAGCGTGACGTACTCGAAGCGGACCACCGAGACGACCGGGTCGAAGCCGACCGTGGCCAGCGCGCCGATGCCGGCCACCAGCACGGCGACCGCGCACTCGCGGGCGGCGCGGACGAAGCGGACGGCCGGCGTGGTCAGCATGACCGCGAGCACGGCGGAGACCACGCACGTCATCACCGCGGCCCCGGTGCGCAGGTGGTCGTTGTCGACCACCAGGACCGCGAGGCCGACCACGAGAGAGAGCACACCGAAGACGACGGGCCGGCCGCCGGTGCGGGCGGCCAGGGCCCAGGAGTACGCCGTGACGACGGCGACCGCGCCGACGCCGTCGAGCCACGAGGGGCCGACCGGGACCAGCGCGGCGACGAGCGCGGCCAGCCCGAGCCCGACGACGACCAGCCACACGCCGGCCAGGACCCGGCTCTGCACCGGCTCGTGGTCGGGGACCGTGACGGTCAGCTCGGGTGCGGCGGCCGCGGGCGGCCCGGCCACCACCTCCTCGTGCACCGGCTCCTCGACGTAGGCCGCCGGGGCGGGCGAGAGGACCGCCGGGCGCACTCCCACCCGCTCGTGGCGCGTCGCACGGCGACGAGGGGCGGTCCTGGGCACGACAGGACAGGTTACAGAGCCGTCGAAGGCAGCCGTCGGTTGGCGAGCGAGGGGTTGGTGCGCCGGGCCTGCTCGAGGACGGACGTGTCCAGCGTGGCCCGCAGCACCTCGGGGCCGTCGCCCGCCTCGGCCAGCACGTCGCCGAGCGGGTCGACGACCAGCGAGTGGCCGGTGTAGCGCGGACCGGGCTGAGCGGCCGCGACGACGTACACCGTGTTCTCGATGGCCCGGGCGCGCACCAGCGTGCGCCAGTGGTCGACCTTGCGCTCGCCGGCCACCCAGGCCGAGGGGGCGACGAGCACGTCGGCACCGCGGTCGACGAGCAGCCGGGCCAGCTCGGGGAAGCGCAGGTCGTAGCAGGTCATCAGCCCGACCCGGAACCCCGCCACGGTGACCAGGACCGGCGCCAACGGGCCCGCGCTGAGCGCGTCGGACTCGCGGTAGCCGAAGGAGTCGTAGAGGTGGATCTTGCGGTACGCCGCACGAGCCGCGCCGCGGACCAGCAGCGTGTTGTAGGGCCGCGTCGGGTGCTCGGAGCGCTCGAACATCCCGGCCACCACCGTGGTGTCCCGCTCGGCCGCGACCCGGGCCAGCTCGGCGCCGAAGGGACCGTCCGGCGCCTCGGCGTACGGCGACACGTCCGAGCCGGCCTGACCGAAGTCACGGGCGAACGCCTCGGGCAGCACGACCAGGTCGCTGCCGGCCGGGACCAGCGCGGCGAGCCGCTCGCGGTTGCCGGCCGGGTCCAGCCCGGACGCCTCCTGCACCACGGTCACCGACAGGCTGCTCACCCGCCCAGGGTGCCACCGGGGCGAGACTGGGGCCATGCCCTTCACCGCGGTGGTGCTGGCCGGCGGCACCGCGGCCCGGCTCGGCGGGGCCGACAAGGCCTCGGTCGAGCGCCAGGGCCGCACCCTGCTGGTCTGGGCGCTGGACGCGGTGGCCGAGGCCGACGAGGTGGTCGTCGTCGGCGACCCGGTGCCGACCGGGCGACCGGTCACCTTCGTGCGCGAGGACCCGCCGTACGGCGGCCCGGTGGCCGCGCTGCTCACCGGCCGCGACGCACTGAGCGACGCGCGTGGACAGGTCGTGGTGCTGGCCTGCGACATGCCCTACGTCACCGCCGCGACCACCGCCCGGCTCCGCGCCGCGGCGGCGGGCCGGGACGGCGCGGCCCTGGTCGGTCCGGACGGGCGCCGCCAGCTCGCGCTCGTGCTGGACGTGGGCCGCCTCGACGCGGTGCGGCCGACGCCGGAGGACCAGCACGGCCTGGCCCTGCACCGGCTCCTCGCGCCCCTCGACCTGGTCGAGGTCCCCGCCGAGGGCGAGGAGCACCGCGACGTCGACACCTGGGCCGACGTGCGGGACCTGGGCTGAGCCCGTCCGACTCTTGCGGGTCGCGGCTCGCAGGGCGAGTCTGGAGCGGTGAACCTCCACGACTGGATCGACGAGCTGAGTGACGTCCTCGAGCTCGAGGACGTGGAGGTCGACGAGGGGCTGCTCGCCGACCTGACCAAGACCGCCGCCACCAACGTCGAGAAGCTGGCCGCGCCGGTCACGGCGTACCTCCTGGGCCTCGCGGTGGGCGACCGCCACGCCGACCCGGCCGAGGTCGAGCGGCTGGCCGCGCGCGCCCAGGCCCTGGCCGAGGGCTGGGACCGGCCCGCCGGCGCCCGCGACCCCGACGACGTCGACGACGACGTGCCGGACGACGCGACGGTGGACCACAGCGGCGAGGTGTACGACGACGACCGGGCCGGGGAGCTCGTCGACGACTGACGTGCGAGGCTGGCGGCATGCGCGCCGTCTTCGCCGACGGGGCCGGCGGCCCCGAGGTCCTCGTCGTCCGTGACCTGCCCGACCCGTCGCCGGGTCCGGGTGAGGTCGTCCTGGAGGTCGCGGCCGCCGGGCTGAACCGCGCCGACCTCCTCCAGCGCCAGGGCTTCTACCCGCCGCCGCCCGGCGCCTCCGACGTGCTCGGCATGGAGTGCTCCGGCACCGTCGCCGCCGTCGGCGAGGGCGTCGACGGCTGGTCGGTCGGCGACCAGGCGTGCGCGCTGCTGTCGGCGGGCGCCTACGCCACCCACGTCACCGTCCCGGCGGGCCAGCTGATGCCCGTACCGACTGGCGTCGGGCTGGTCGAGGCCGCCGCGCTGCCCGAGGTCGCGTGCACGGTCTGGTCCAACGTCTTCATGCTCGCCCACCTCGCCGCCGACGAGGTGCTCCTCGTGCACGGCGGCGCCGGCGGCATCGGCAGCTTCGCCATCCAGCTGGCCAGCGCGGCCGGGGCGCGGGTCCTCACCACCGCGGGCACCGCGGACAAGCGCGCCTTCTGCGAGTCCCTCGGCGCCGAGCGCGCGATCGATTACCACGACGAGGACTTCGTCGCGGTGGTCAAGGAGGTCACCGACGGCCGGGGCGCGGACGTCGTGCTCGACAACATGGGCGCGTCCTACCTCCAGCGCAACGTCGACGCCCTGGCCACCGAGGGCCGCCTCGTCGTCATCGGCATGCAGGGCGGCACCAAGGGCGAGATCGACCTCAGCACGCTGCTGCGCAAGCGCGGCGCGGTCCTGGCCACCACGCTGCGCGCCCGGCCGGCCGAGGAGAAGGCGGCGATCTGCGCCTCGGTCGTCGAGCACGTCTGGCCCCTCGTCGCCGACGGGGCGGTCCGGCCGATCGTGGAGGGCACCGTGCCGCTCGACGACGTACGTCGGGCGCACGAGCTGATGGAGTCCGGCTCGCACACCGGGAAGATCCTGCTCACGGTGTGAGTGGGCCCGGTGGTTACCGTGGCGGCATGACGGAGCAGGGCGACCAGCAGCCGGACCACCAGCCCGACCAGCAGCCCGACGCGCCCGCCGAGGGCGAGCGCCAGGTCGTGGTCATCGGCCCCGACGGCCAGCCGATGGGCTCGGTGCCGGAGTCGGCCCTGCAGGCCGTGGCGGCCGCCGCGAACGGCCAGGACGGCGAGGACGGCGAGCGCGCGATCACCGACCTGGTCGAGCAGCCGGCCAAGGTGATGCGGATCGGCAGCATGATCCGCCAGCTCCTCGAGGAGGTGAAGGCCGCGCCCCTCGACGAGGCCAGCCGCAACCGGCTCAAGGAGATCCACCAGGCCTCGATCCGCGAGCTCGAGGCCGGGCTCGCGCCCGAGCTGGTCGAGGAGCTCGAGCGGCTGACCCTGCCGTTCTCCGACGACCAGACCCCCTCCGACGGCGAGCTCCGCATCGCCCAGGCCCAGCTCGTGGGCTGGCTCGAGGGGCTCTTCCACGGCATCCAGACCGCGATCTACGCCCAGCAGATGGCGGCCAAGATGCAGTTCGAGCAGATGCGCCGCGGGTTGCCCGCCGGCGCGAGCGGCATGCCGGGGCCGCAGGCCTCGCCCGGGCAGGGCGAGCCCGGCGCCCAGCCCGGCGACTCGGGCGGGATGTACCTCTAGGGCCCGTCCCTAGCCGAGCCGGCGGCGGATGCCGCCGACGACGAGCAGGCCCAGCAGCCCGACGATGACCAGCGCGGCGCCCGGGGCGGCGGCCCGGCTCAGCGACTGCGGCGCCGAGGTGTCGACGGGCTCGAAGACGGCGTGCTCGGTGGGCGGGGCGATGGGCGGCTCGCCCTCGCCGAGGAGGTCGCCGACCTCGCCGAGGACCTTGTCGTTCTGCACCCGGGTGCCGCTGTCGCCGGCGGCCACCCAGGGCTCGCCGGTGCCGCTGACGAAGAACATGTACTCGCGGTCGACCTCGAGCGCTCCCAGGCTGCACGCGCCGCGCAGGCGGTCGGTCTGCACCTGCACGGTCTCGGTGCGGATGCCGCCGCGGTAGACCATGTCCACGGTGATGGTCTGCAGGTAGACCGCTCCGGGTTGGCCGTCGGGCCGGGGCTGCTGGGTCTGGTCGCTGACCGTGCCGCTGAAGACCGCGGTGGCCTTCTTGGCGCTGTCCTCGACGGTGATCGGCGCGCAGGTCGGCGCCTGCTTGGCACGGTCCGCCGCGTGCGCCGGCGCGAGCGGCGCGAGGGCGAGGAGCGCCACCAGCACGACCCCGACCACCCGGCACAGGGCGGTCAGCGGGCGGCGGAGCACCCGTTCATCACAACAGATCACAGCGCGAAGATGCCAGCCAGGACGGACGCGACACCGTCCTCGTCGTTGCCCGGCGCGACCCGGTCGACGGCGGCCAGGACGCTCTCGTGGGCGTTGGCCATGGCGTACGGCGTGCCCGCCCAGGCCAGCATCGGCAGGTCGTTGGGCATGTCACCGAAGGCCACGACCGCCTCCGCCGGGACGCCGAGCGAGTCGGCCAGCAGCGCGAGCGTGGTGGCCTTGGTGACCTCGTAGGCGCTGATCTCGAGCAGCGTCGTGGTGGAGGACCAGGTGATGGTGACCCGGTCACCGATCGCCTGCTCGGCGGCGTCCCAGAACTCCTGCGGGCCGAGCTCCTCGTGCCGCGCGAGCAGCTTGACGACCGGCGCGTCCGCGATCTCGGCCAGCGGCGCCCGGCGCACGTCCTCGGGCATGGGGTGCCGCTCCATGAACTCAGGCTCCAGCGCGATCCCGTCGAGGGTCTCGAGGGCGAAGACCGAGCCCGGTACGGCGGCGCGCAGGTCCGCGCACACCTCCAGCACGGTCGCGGGGTCGATCTCGCGGCGCAGCCGGGGCTCGTCGGCGGCGACGTCCCAGACCAGGGCGCCGTTGGAGACGATGGCCAGGCCGTGGTCGCCGACGTGCTCGAAGACCTCGCGCGCCCAGCGCAGGGGCCGGCCGGTGACGAACACGACCGGCACGCCGTGCGCCTCGACCGCCGCGAGGACCGACCGGGTGTGCCCGGAGATGCTGCCGTCGGAGCGGACCAGGGTGCCGTCGAGGTCGGTGGCGACCAGCCGGGGCGTCACGCCGGCGCGGGGGCGGGCCGGACCGCGCGCGGGCGGACCATGACCAGCTCGCCGTCCTCTGTGCTGCCGCGCAGCTCGGTGAAGCCGCACTTGGCCAGCACCCGGATGCTCGCGGCGTTGCCGGGCAGCACGCTCGCGCGGAGCCGGGCGCCCTCGGCCTCGGCCGCCGCGACCATGGCGGTGAGCGCCTCGGTGGCGTAGCCCCGGCCGCGGGCGTCCTCGACCAGGCCGTAGCCGACCTCGACCTCGGGTGCCCCGTCGGCCGCCGGCTGCGGCGGGCCGAAGAAGCCGATGGACCCCACCGTCACGCCGTCGACGGTCACCGAGCGGCTCGACCACGGGTCGCCGTCGTGCCAGAGCGTGGCGGCGTCGCGGTCGTCCTCGCGCGGGAACTGCGGGTGCCAGCCCGGGAGGTGCGCACCGCCGCGGATGGCCTCGACGTCGGCCGCGCTCCACAGCGGCAGCCGCAGCCGGGCGGTGGCCAGCTCGGGCGCGATCACGGGAACCACCGGGCGAGCTCGAGCGCGGCTCCGTCCTCGGCGACGGGCGCCGTGACGTCGTCGGCCGCGTCGATCACCTGCTGCACGGCCTGGCCCATGGCCACGCCCCGCCCGGCCCAGCGCAGCATCTCGATGTCGTTGCGGCCGTCGCCGATGGCGAGCACGTCCGAGGCGTCGACGCCGAGCCGGTCGGCCACGTGGGCCAGCCCGGACGCCTTGGACACCCCGCGCGGGGCGAGGTCGAGCCAGGCGGTCCAGCCGACGACGTACTCGGTCGGGTGCAGGCCCAGCTCGCGCGCGAGGGTGATGAAGTCCTCGGCGGTGGCCTCGGGGTCGCGGATGATGACGCGGCTGACGGGCTCGGCCACGATGTCGGCGACGTCGGTGAGGATCATCTCGCCGGTGAGCTCGCCGACCGGGAAGTCCTTGCTCACGCGGTAGCCGACCCCGCGCTCCTCGACCGCCACCATCGCGCTCGGGCGCCGGTCGAGGACGGCCTGGACCGCGGGCGCGGCGTCGAAGGTCTCCTCGAGCACCACCTCGAGCGGCGGGTAGCGGAAGACCACGGCGCCGTTGCTGGCCACGATCCAGGCCCGCTCGGTCAGCTCGTGCAGGCCGAGGGTGTCGGCCATCGCGGTCATGCCGTGCGGCGAGCGGCCGCTGGCCAGCACGATCTCGGCACCGGCCTCGCGCGCGCGGCGTACGGCGTCCGCGACCGCGGGCGAGACCTCCGGGTGCGGGGCGCCGGTGTCCTCGATCCAGGACAGCAGCGTCCCGTCGATGTCGAGCGCGACCAGGCGGGGGACCCAGCCGTCCGGTGCCGCCTCAGTCATGGAGGGGCTTCAGCACCTCGAGGCCGCCCATGAACGGGCGCAGGGCCTGAGGGACGGTGACCGAGCCGTCGGCGTTCTGATGGTTCTCCAGGATCGCGACGATCGCGCGGGTCGAGGCGCACAGGGTGCCGTTGAGGGTGGCCACCGGGCGGGTGCCGCCCTGGTCGGCCGGGAACCGGCCGCGGATGTCGAGCCGGCGGCTCTGGAACTCGGTGCAGTTGGAGGTCGACGTGAGCTCGCCGTACCCGCCGCGGCTGGGGATCCAGGCCTCGCAGTCGAACTTGCGGGCCGCCGACAGCCCGAGGTCGCCCGCCGCGGTGTCGATGACGCGGTAGGAGAGCTCGAGCTTGTCCAGGAACTCCTTCTCCCAGGCCAGCAGCCGCTGGTGCTCGGCGTCGGAGTCCTCGAGCGTGGTGTAGACGAACATCTCGACCTTGTCGAACCAGTGCACCCGCCAGATGCCGCGGGTGTCGCGACCGTGCGAGCCGGCCTCCTTGCGGAAGCACGGGCTGAACGCCGCGTAGCGCAGCGGCAGCGCGCCGACGTCGAGGATCTCCTCGGAGTGGAAGGCCGCCATCGGCACCTCCGACGTGCCGACGAGGTAGAGGTCCTCGCCCTCGATCCGGTAGACGTCGTCGGCGGCCTGGCCCAGGAAGCCGGTGCCCTCCATGGCCCGGGGGCGCACCAGCGACGGCGCCGCGACCTGGATGAACCCGGCCGCGCGGGCCTGCTCCATGGCCAGGTTGACCAGCGCCATCTCCAGCTGCGCGCCGACGCCGGTGAGGAAGTAGAAGCGCGAGCCGGACACCTTGGCGCCGCGCTCGACGTCGATGGCGCCGAGCATCCGGCCCAGCTCGAGGTGGTCGCGCGGCTCGAAGCCCTCGGCGGCGAAGTCGCGCGGGGTGCCGACGGTCTCGATGACCGTGTAGTCCTCCTCGCCCCCGGCCGGCGCGTCGTCGTGGGCCAGGTTGGGGATCGAGAGCATCGCGCCCTGCCAGGCGTCCTCGGCCTCGGCCTGGGCGGCCTCGGCCGCCTTGACCTCGGCGGCCAGGTCCTTGGTGCGGGCCAGCAGGGCCTGCTTCTCCTCGCCCTGGGCCTGCGGGATCTGCTTGCCCAGCGTCTTCTGCTCCCCGCGCTTGGCCTCGAAGGTCGCGATGGCCTGGCGGCGGCGCTGGTCGGCGGCCAGGGCCTCGTCGACCACCGCGTCGGACAGCCCGCGCTTGGCCTGGGCGGCACGCACGCGGTCGGGCTGGTCTCGCAGGATGCGGGGATCGATCACGTCGGCAAGGCTAGTCGGGCGGTCCGGGGCACCTCACCCGAGATTGCACAGGAGGGGCCCCGTCATACTTCTGACGTGCTGGACCGCCCCCGCCTCGTGCTCGCGAGCTGGGCCGGCGTCTGCTTCGTCCTGTTCGTGGTCGTCCTCGTCACCGTGGTCCAGGGCTGGGGCCCGGTGGCGACCTTCGACGAGCGCGGCAGCCCGGCCAGCGACTGGGCGGTGGACTCCACCGGCTTCCGCGACGTCCTGCGAGTGGTCGAGGTCATCTTCGACACGGTGGGCCAGACGCTCATGGTCCTGCTCGTCACCGTGCTCATGCTCGCGCGCGGCCACCGCCGCGCGGCGGCGTACGTCATCGGCGTCACGCTGACGACCTTCGTCGTCACCCAGGTCCTCAAGGCGCTCGTCGGCCGCGCCCGTCCGGAGTGGCAGCTCGAGGACGCCCTGCTGTCGAGCAAGTCCTTCCCGTCCGGCCACGCGTCGTCGACCACCGCCCTCTGCGGCGTGCTGATCGTGCTGGTGGTGATGCTCGTCCGCCGCGGCAACGTGCGCCGGCTGCTGTACGTCCTCATCGGTCTCGTCGACGTGGCCGTCTGCCTGGACCGCGTGCTGCTCGGCCGGCACTTCCCCTCCGACGTGGTGGGCGGCTTCCTGCTCGGCACCGGCATGGTCCTGCTGGGGCTCGCCGTCTACAGCCCGCTCCCCCGCAGCCACGCCGAGCTGCTGCCCGACCTCACCGCGTCGCCGTACCCCACCTCGCGCCGGCTCTCGGTCATCCTCAACCCCTCCAAGGTCGAGGACGTCGAGTCCTTCCGCGCCATCGTCACCTCGATGGCCGCCGAGGCCGGCTGGTCGCCCGTGACCTGGCGCTACACCACCGTCGAGGACCCGGGCGCCGGCATGGCCGAGGCCTCCGCCATCGAGGGCGCCGACCTGGTCATGGTCTGCGGCGGCGACGGCACCGTGCGCGAGGTCTGCGCCGAGCTCGCCGGCACCGGCATCCCGATCGGGATCATCCCCGCCGGCACCGGCAACCTGCTGGCCCGCAACCTGGCGATCCCGCTCTTCCTCCGCGCCGCCATCGACGTCGCCCTCACCGGCCAGGACCGCGCCATCGACATGGTCCACGTCGAGGGCGACGGCATCGCCGACGACACCTACTTCATGGTCATGGCCGGCATGGGCTTCGACGCCGCGATCATGGAGGGCGTCAACGACGAGATCAAGGCCCGCGTCGGCTGGATCGCCTACGTCCTCTCGGCCCTGAAGTCCCTGATGTTCCCCGCCGCCAAGCTCGAGGTCTCCGTCGACGGCGCCGAGTTCACCACCCACCGCGCCCGCACCATCGTGGTCGGCAACGTCGGCTACCTCCAGGCCGGCATGCCGCTCCTGCCCGACGCCGCCATCGACGACGGCATGCTCGACGTGGTCCTCCTGCACCCGCGTCGCTTCCTGTCCTGGATCCCCCTGGCCTTCCGCGTCCTGGCCAAGCGCTCCCGCACCGACGAGCTGGTCAACCGCATGACCGGCCGCACGGTCGCCGTCCGGGCCTCGACCGACACCCCGCGACAGCTCGACGGCGACTCGATCGGAGCCGGTCGCGAGCTGCGCATGGAGTGCATCCACGGACGGGTCCTCGTCCGGGTCCCGCGCTGACCCTGGGGTCTCTCCTCGCACGGCCCTGTTGTGGGCTCGTCCGTCGCCATTTCTCGCTGCTCGGGTGATCAATTGCGTAGCGGCCGCGCGCTCACCACCCCGACTCCCGCTGTCAAGGGCGCTACGCGCCACTTCGTGGCGGACGGCGGCCTTCGGCGAGTGGTCCGTCCTTGACAGCGGGACCCGGTCGGGGCGGTAAGACGCGCTCAAGGGCGGGGCACGCCCCGCCCGCAGTGCGCGGCCGCCTCTGGCGGCCACGCTGCGGTCCGCCTGCACGCACTTGTAACGCTCAGTTACGGGAACTGTCGACCCGTTGCAACGGGTCGGAAGATCCGACAACTGCGCGTTACAAGTTCTCGGCGGCGCCGGCCGCGGGAGCCCGCACCGCCCCCACCCACCCACGTGAGGGCGGAGGCGAGACGGTGCCGCCGCCAGACCAGGCCGCCTGTGGGCTGACCCGGCCACCGCCGGGCCGGGGTTCGCCGTCGAAGGCTGAATCCGCGGCGTGGGGCACGCATGCCCAACGCAAGAGGGCTGGGAGCAGTCGCGTGCAACACGGCGTCGGTTGCCTTCGGCGGCGAACACCGGATCCGGCGGTGGCCGGGTCAGTCCACAGGCGGCCGGACCCGAGAGCCCGCACCACGAGACACAGCACCTAGACCTCGAACCAACTAGACCAGCGAAATCCGAAGAGCCCGCCGCAGCGAAGACCACTCGACATCACACTGAGACTGAAAGGCCTCACCATGAACCTCAGCTCCCTCCGCCGTACCGGTGCCGCCGGTGCCGCCCTCGTCGCTCTCTCGATCGGCCTCGCCGCTTGTGGCGACGACTCCGACAGCAGCTCCGACACCACCGCTGGCGACACCAGCAGCGACACCAGCTCGTCGGCCGCCGCGTCGCCGAGCGAGGAGTCCAGCGCCGCTGCGCCGAGCTCCGACGCCGCCTCCGGCGACGCCGCCGCCCAGGTCTTCGGCCCCGCGTGTGACGCGGTCCCGGCCGACGGCAAGGGCTCGTTCAACGGGATGGTGACCGACCCGGTGGCCACCGCCGCGTCGAACAACCCGCTGCTCAAGACGCTGGTCTCCGCCGTGGGCGCGGCCGGCCTGGTCGACACGCTGAACTCGGCGCCGGCCCTCACGGTGTTCGCGCCGACCGACGACGCATTCGCCAAGATCCCGGAGAAGGACCTCAAGTCCGTGCTGGCCGACAAGGCCACGCTGACCGCGATCCTGACCCACCACGTGGTCGGCGAGCAGCTCGACCCGACCGCGGTCGTGGGCGACCACGACACCCTGAACGGTGACACCGTCTCCGTGACCGGTGACGCCGAGTCGGGCATGACCGTGGACGGCACCGCGAAGGTCCTGTGCGGGAACATCCCGACCGCCAACGCGACCGTGTACGTCATCGACTCGGTCCTGATGCCCACCAAGTGACCTTCCACCAGGAAGACTGAGCACGTGGACCAGCTCCGGCCGGTGCCCGACGGCGCCCCCTCGCAGGAGGGGGCGTCGTCGCCCGCACCTGATCTCGTGGACCTGCTCCGCGCCTGCGGGCGCGGGGACGAGTCCTCGTTCGCCCAGCTGTACGACGCCACCTCGAGCCGGGTCCTCGGCCTCGCGGTGCGCGTCGTGCGCGACCCGGCCCAGGCCGAGGAGGTCGCCCAGGAGGCGTTCCTGGAGATCTGGCGGATGTCGGGACGCTTCGACCCGGCCAAGGGCAGCCCGCTCGGGTGGCTGCTCACCATCGTCCACCGCAAGGCCGTCGACCGGGTCCGCTCGGCCGAGGCGTCCACGCGGCGCGACACGACGTACACCCAGCGCAACCAGCCGGTGGACCACGACGCCACGGCGGAGGCCGGCCTGGCCTCGCTGGAGGCCCAGCGGGTCCGCGGCGCGCTGAGCACACTGACCGACGTCCAGCGCGAGGCGCTGGAGCTGGCCTACTTCGGGGGCTACACGCACACCGAAGTGGCGAGCATGCTCGACCTTCCGGTAGGGACAGCGAAGACCCGCATCCGGGACGGACTCATCAGACTTCGAGACACCATGGGGGTGGGGGCATGAGTGACATTCATGCTCTCTCGGGCGCGTACGCCGTCCACGCGTTGGACGAGGACGAGCGCAGCGAGTTCGAGCGACACCTGGCCACGTGCGACACCTGTCGCGCCGAGGTCGACTCGCTCGCCGAGACCGCGGCGCTGTTCGCCGAGACCACGCTGGGCACGCCGCCGGCCTCGCTGCGCGAGCGTGTGCTCGCCGACATCAGCACCGTGCGGCCCCTGCCGCCCGCCCTGCCCGAGCAGGCCAGGCACCGGGCGGACGACCGGACGGAGGGTCCGGCGGACGAGCCGGCCGCGACCGTGGTCGCCCTCGCGCCACGCCGGCGCCGGCGAGTCGCCAGCTTTCTGGCGGCCGCTGCGGCGGTCGCCGCGGTCGGGACCGGGATCGCGGTCACCCAGCTGAACGACGACGCGCCGCAGGACACCTTCAGCGCGATCGCCCAGGCGCCGGACGCCCGGACGTTCACCACCGAGCTCGGCAACGGCGGCAGCGCGACGGTCGTGGTCTCCAAGCAGCGCAACGAGGCCTACATCGAGGCCAAGCGGATGCCGGCCGCGCCGTCCGGGAAGCAGTACGTCCTGTGGCTGCAGCACGACGGGACCATGACCCAGGCCGGCGTGATGCCGGAGGGTGCGGACAGCAAGGTCAAGCTCAGCGGCGACGCGGCCACCGCGGACGGCGCGGCGGTGAGCATCGAGGACGCCGGCACCGCGCCGACCCAGCCCAGCGACGACGTGGTCGCCGCGTTCTCCTTCGACGCCTAGGACCGACGCATGACGCAGACCCCGCAGCGGATCGCGGTCGTCGGCTCCGGCGTGGCCGGGCTGACGGCGGCCTACGTCGCCTCGCGGACCGCGCACGTCACCCTGTTCGAGGCCGACGAGCGCCTCGGCGGCCACGCCGACACCCACCTCGTGCGGGAGGGTGACCGGGAGCTGGCCATCGACACCGGCTTCATCGTGCACAACCCGCGCACCTACCCGGTGCTGCTGCGGCTCTTCGCCGAGCTGGGGATCCGCACGCAGGGCTCGGAGATGTCGATGTCGATCCGCGACGACGGCACCGGCCTGGAGTGGGCGGGCGCGCTCGGTCGCAAGGGCGTGTTCCCGACCCGGGCCAACCTCACCAACCCGCGCTACCTGCGGATGCTGGCCGAGGTCCCGCGCTTCCACCACCGTGCGCAGGCCCTGCTGGCCGACGACGGCCCGGAGCTGACCCTGCGTGAGTTCCTGCGCTCGGGCCGCTTCACGGCGTACTTCCGTCGCCACTTCATGGAGCCCCTCGTGGCCGCGGTGTGGTCCTGCGACCCCGACGTGGCCCTGGACTACCCCGCGCGCTACCTGTTCACCTTCCTCGAGCACCACGGGATGCTCGGCGTCTTCGGCAGCCCGCAGTGGCGCACGGTGACCGGCGGCTCCCAGCAGTACGTCGCCGCGGTGGCCGCGCGGATCCAGTCCGTCCGCACCGGAGCCAAGGTCACCTCGGTGCTCGAGACCGCCGACGGCGTGGTCGTGACCGACGGCAACGGCGTCGCCGAGACCTTCGACGCCCTGGTCATCGCCACCCACCCGGGCCAGGCCCTGGACATGCTGGCGGCCCCGACGCGGCTGCAGCACGACGTGCTGGCGGCCATGCCCTACTCGCACAACGTGGCGCTGCTGCACACCGACGCATCGGTCCTCCCGCGCTCGGAGAACGCCCGCGCGTCGTGGAACTTCGCGCGCCGCACCGAGGGTGCCGGCGAGGTGCTCGTCACCTACGACCTGACCCGGTTGCAGCGCCTGGACACCGACACCCGCTACCTGGTCACGCTCGGGGGCGAGGACCTCATCGACCCGGCCACGGTCCTGGACCGGATGGAGTACGAGCACCCGCTCTACAACCCCGCGTCGGTGGCCGCCCAGGCCCGGCTGCCCGAGATCGACACCGCACGGATCAGCTTCGCCGGCGCCTACCACGGCTGGGGCTTCCACGAGGACGGCGCGCGCTCCGGCCTGCGGGCCGTGGAGCGGCTCGGGCTCAGCTGGCCCGACGTGCTGCCGCACTCCCCCGCCGACGACGTGCCGACCGGCGTCTACGAGACGACCGTCCGCCACACCCGGCGCACGCCGTGGAAGCGCTCCTTCGAGCACCGCTCGCACCTGTGGGTGGTCGACCTCGACGACCTGCCCGACCACGGCGTGCTGGCCCGGTTCGAGGCCCGCGACCACTTGGGCGACCCGGACCTGGGCATCCGCGCCAACGTCGAGGCCTTCCTCGCCCGGCACGGCGTCGACCTCACCGGCGGCCGGGTGGTGATGGCCGCGCAGGCCCGTGCCTTCGGCTACTGCTTCAACCCGATCTCGGTGCACTGGTGCTGGGACGCGGCCGGCGCGCACGTCGCCACCGTGGTCGAGGTGCACAACACCTACGGCGACCGGCACGCCTACCTGGTGCACCCCGACGCGCAGGGACGCGCGGAGACGGACAAGGCCATGTACGTCTCGCCGTTCCACGGCACCGACGGCACCTACGACCTGGTCGTGCCCGTGCCGCACGACGACCGCGTGGACGTGGTCGTGAACCTGACCACCGACGACGGCGCGACCTTCCACGCCTCGCTCAGCGGCCGGCGCACCGGCGCCACCGTGCGTGATGCTGCCCCCGCCGCCCTCAAGGGCTCGCTGCTGATCCGGGCGCACGGCGTCCGGCTGTGGCTGCGACGCTTGCCCGTGCAGACCCGGCCCGCCCACCACCAGGAGGGAGTCGACGCATGACCGACCTGCAGCCCACCCGACGCCACCTCGACGCGAACCACTGGCCCGGCCTCGACGTGGTCCCCACCGGCCCGCGCGCCCGGGTGTCCGCCCGCATCGCGCGGACGCTGTTCCGCGGCGCGGTCCACCGCCTCCCGGTCACCGTCCACGTCGGCGACGCGACGTACGGTCGCGGCGGACCGGTCGCGGTCGTGCACCGCCCCGAGGAGTTCTTCGCGCGGCTCGGGCGCGACCAGCTCATCGGCTTCGGCGAGGCCTACCTCACCGGCGCCTGGGACGCCGAGGACCTCGGCGGCTTCCTCTCCGTCCTCGCCGCCGAGATGCCGCGCCTGGTGCCCGAACCGCTGCAGAAGCTGCGCGGGCTCGTGGTGCGCAAGCCGCCGGCCGAGCAGGTCAGCAGCCCGGAGAACTCCCAGCAGAACATCGCCCACCACTACGACCTGTCCAACGAGCTGTTCCAGCTGTTCCTGGACCGGACCCTCAGCTACTCCTCGGCGCTGTTCGAGGGCGACGAGCCGCTGGAGGAGGCCCAGGTCCGCAAGATCGAGCGGCTGCTCGACCAGGCCCGGGTCGGCGCCGGCACGCGCCTGCTCGAGATCGGCTCGGGCTGGGGCGAACTGGCCATCCGCGCCGCGCGCCGCGGCGCCACCGTCACCACCCTCACGCTCTCGGTCGAGCAGAAGGCGCTGGCCGACGAGCGGATCGCGGCCGCCGGCCTGAGCGACCGGATCTCGGTCGAGCTCCGCGACTACCGCCACGCCCAGGGTGAGTACGACGCCGTCGTATCGGTGGAGATGGTCGAGGCCGTCGGCTGGCAGTACTGGACGACGTACTTCCAGACCATCGACCGGGTCCTCGCGCCGGGCGGCCGGGTGGCGATCCAGGCCATCACCATGCCGCACGACCGGATGCTCGCGACCCGCAACACCTACACGTGGATCAACAAGTACATCTTCCCCGGCGGCTTCCTGCCCTCGGTGCGCGTCATCGACGAGATCACCCGCCAGCACACGACGCTGCGGATGGACGCGCCGTTCGCCATGGGCGCGTCGTACGCGCGGACGCTGCAGCGCTGGGACCAAGCCTTCCTGGCCGCCTCGGACCGGGTGCTGACGCTCGGCTTCGACGAGACCTTCCTGCGGATGTGGCACTTCTACCTGGAGTACTCCCTGGCCGGCTTCGCCTCGGGCTACCTCGACGTGCACCAGCTGACCTTCGAGCGGGCGGCATGACCGCGCCGACGGGTGTCGCGCCGCTGCTGGAGGAGACGCTGCGGCCGTTCCTGCGCGGCGACCTGCCGGTGCGGCTCAAGGCCTGGGACGGCTCGACCGCCGGTCCCGACGACGCCCCGCTGGTCGTGCTCAACTCCCCCGACGCCGTGCGCCGGCTGCTGTGGCACCCGGGCGAGCTCGGCGCCGCGCAGGCCTACGTCACCGGTGAGCTCGACGTCCCCGGCGACCTGGACGAGGCGCTCACCCACGCCTTCGCGGTGGCCGCCCAGCGCGGCCTCTCCGGCGTGCGGCCCACGCCCTCGGCCCTGCTCCAGGCCGTGCGCACCGCGGTCGGCATCGGGGCGCTGGGCCGCCCGCCGGCCGCCCCGCGCTCGCAGGCCAGGCTCCGGGGCCGGCTGCACAGCCCGCTGCGCGACCGGAGCGCGATCTCGTTCCACTACGACCTGTCCAACGAGTTCTACTCGCTCATCCTCGAGCCGCAGATGGCCTACTCGTGCGGCTACCACCGCACGCCCGACGTACCCGTCGAGGAGGCGCAGACCGCCAAGCTCGACCTGGTCTGCCGCAAGCTCGGCCTCGAGCCCGGGATGACCCTGCTCGACGTCGGCTGCGGCTGGGGCTCGCTGTCGCTGCACGCGGCGGAGCACTTCGGCGCGCAGGTCACCGGCATCACCATCGCCGCGGAGCAGAAGCGCTTCATCGACCAGCGCATCCGCGAGCGGGGGCTCGGGGACCGCGTCTCCATCCAGCTGCGCGACTACCGCGACTCCGTCGGCCAGCACGACGCGGTGTCCTCGATCGAGATGGGCGAGCACGTCGGGCAGGACAACTACCCGACGTACGCCGCGGTCCTGCACCGCTCGGTCAAGCCGGGCGGCCGGGTCCTGGTGCAGCAGATGTCGCGGGCCGGCAAGTGGCCCGGCGGCGGGCCGTTCATCGAGAGCTTCATCGCGCCGGACATGTACATGCGCCCGGTCGGCGAGACCGTCGCGTTCTTCGAGCGCGCCGGGCTCGAGGTCCGCGACGTGCACGCCCTGCGCGAGCACTACGTGCTGACCGTGGCGGGGTGGCTGGAGAACTTCCACCGCAACCGCCCGCGCCTGGTCGACCTGGTCGGCGAGGAGGTCGTGCGCGTGTGGGAGCTCTACCTCGTCGGCGGCTCGATGGCCTTCCGTGACGGTCGGATGGGGGTCGACCAGCTGCTCATGGTCCGCCCGGGCGGCGCGCACACGCTGCCGCTGGAGCGCTCCTGGTGAGCGACGTCCTCGTCGCCCTCGTCGTCGGACTGCTCGCCGGCGCGGCCGGCATGACCGCGGCTGCCGTACGGGCCCAGCAGCTCGACAAGGTCGCAGTCGTCGACATCGCGTGGGGCGCCGGCTTCGTGCTCATCGCCCTGGCCTCGGCCGTCGTCGCCTCGCTGGTCGACGACGGCTCGCCGTGGCGGGCGTGGCTGGTCTTCGTGCTCGTCGCGCTGTGGGGCGGCCGGCTGGCCTGGCACGTGCGTCGCCGCGCCGTCGGCGAGCACGGGGGCAAGGAGGACCCGCGGTACGCAGAGATGCTCGGCGGGCCGCCGTCCGAGGTCGGCATGGGCATTGTCGTGCGCCGGGTCTTCCTCACCCAGGGCGTCGTGCAGTGGTTCGTGGCCGGCCCGGTCATGGTCGGCGCCGCCCTGCAGGCGGACTGGTGGCCGCTGGTCCCGGTCGGCGTCGTGGTGTGGGCGGTCGGGCTGTTCTTCGAGGCCGTCGGCGACCGCCAGCTCGCGGCGTACAAGGCGGAGCCCAAGGAGAGCCGTCCGCAGGTGATGGACCGCGGGCTGTGGCGCTACACGCGGCACCCCAACTACTTCGGCGACGCCTGCGTGTGGTGGGGACTGTGGCTGGTCGCCGGGCTCGGCTCCGGCTGGGTGGCCGGCCTGGTCACCGTGCTGTGCCCGGCGGCGATGACGTTCTTCATCTACCAGGTCACCGGCGTGAAGCTGCTGGAGAAGACGATGATGCAGCGCCCCGGCTACCCGGCGTACGCCGCCCGCACGTCGGCCTTCGTGCCGCTGCCGCCCCGCAGGGCCTAGGCCTCGCCGGCCTCGCCGGCCTCGCGGCGCTTCTGCTCCTCGTGGCGCTTGCGCTGCGCCTCGGCCCGGGCGCGGACCTGGGCCAGGAACTCCTCGTCCTTGGCCGGGTCCACCGCCGCGGCGCGGCCGGGGCGGTCGTACTCCGGGAAGGCCGGCTGCTCGCGGTCCCAGGCGCCCATCCGCCGGGTCTGGCCCTGCGGCCGGCCGAAGGCGTACCACGCGATGGTGCCGAGCACGGAGAAGAAGAACACGATGAGCAGCCACGCGATCTTGTTCAGCGCCCGGACCGCGTTCTCGGGGGTCTGGGCCACGTCGATCAGCGTGAACACCCACACCGCGAACGCCACCACGCTGACGAGCAGCTCGAGCTTGATCACCGCCGCAGTGTGACCCCTGGGGGCCGCCGCTGTCTCTGGTCCGTGGGGGTGGTCCCGGTCACCGGGCGTTCACCTCACCTGCCTAGGCTCCTGCGGTGACCGACGCGGGGGACGCCGAGCTGGGCGAGGAGCTGGTCCGCCTGGCGTCGGCCGACAACTTCCGTGACGTGGCCGGCCCGGACACGGCGTACGTCGCCGCGGACGGGACACCGCTGCGCCGCGGGGTGGCCTACCGCTCCAACGAGCTGCAGCTGAGCGACGCCGACGCGACGACCATCGCGGGGCTGGGCGTCACCGACATCTACGACCTGCGGACGGCGCACGAGGTCGAGGAGCACCCGGACGTGGAGGTGGCCGGGGCGACGTGGCACCACCTCGAGGTCGGCGGCATCCCGATGCTCGAGCTCGAGCACCTCTCGACGCGAGAGGCGGCCGACGAGGTGATGCGGTCGGTCTACCGGAGCTTCGTGGAGTCGCCCGAGGCGCGCGCGGCGTTCGCGCAGCTCCTGCGGCACGTGGCCGAGGAGCGCGCGGGCGCGACGCTGTTCCACTGTGCGGCCGGCAAGGACCGCACGGGGTGGGGCGCGGCGCTGCTGCTGCACGTGGCCGGGGTCGCCGACGAGGTGGTCCTCGAGGACTACCTGTTGACCAACACCTTCTCCAGCGCCACCCGCGAGAAGTACCTCGGGCTGGTCCGCGAGCACCTCGGCGCGGACAAGGTCGAGGTCTACGAGGTCGCCATGCTGGTGAGCGAGGGCTTCCTGCAGGAGGCCCTCGACGCCGTCGCCGCGTCGTACGGCGACCTGGCGGGCTACCTGCGCGACGGGCTGGGG
Source organism: Nocardioides anomalus (assembly GCF_011046535.1). Taxonomy (NCBI): domain Bacteria; kingdom Bacillati; phylum Actinomycetota; class Actinomycetes; order Propionibacteriales; family Nocardioidaceae; genus Nocardioides; species Nocardioides anomalus. Next base: position 4,381,460 of record NZ_CP049257.1, read on the forward strand.
CTCGAGGAGGAGACGCTGGCGCGGTTGCGCGCCAGACTGCGGGCATGAGCCCCGACCGCCCGGCGTACGCCTGGCGTGCGGTCGGTGTCGTCGTCGCCGTCCAAGCGGTGGTGCTGCTCGCGATGGCGCCGTTCTACGGCCCGCACCGCGACGAGCTCTACTTCGTGGCCGCGGGCCGGCGGCTCGCGTGGGGCTACCCGGACCAGCCGTCCTTCACCCCGCTCCTGGCCCGCCTGGCCACCGAGGTCGCGCCGCACTCGCCGGTCGTGCTGCGGCTGCCGTCGCTGCTGGCCGTGGTCGGCCTGGTGCTCCCTCGCGGTGCAGTACGCGCGGCTGCTCGGCGCCGCCCGCCGCGGCCAGGTGCTGACCGCGGCCGTGGTCGCGAGCAGCGTGGTGGTGATGGCGCTCGGCCACCGGCTGAGCACGGCCACCTTCGACACGCTGGCGTGGACCGCGGTCCTGGTGCTCGTCACCCAGGCGCTGGTCGACGACCGGCCGCGGCTGTGGCTGGTCGCCGGCGTGGTGGCGGGCGTGGGGCTGAACAACAAGCACGCCGTGGTCTTCCTGCTGTTCGGGGTGCTGGTCGCACTGGCCCTCGACCCGATCCACCGGCCGGTGCTGCGGACCCGCTGGCCGTGGCTGGCCGGGCTCGTCGCCGCGGTCATGTGGGTGCCCAACCTGGTGTGGCAGGCCCAGCACGGCTGGCCGGTGCTCGACCTGTCCGCGGACATCGCCGACGAGTACGGCGGCGTCGGCGGTCGGGTGCAGCTCGTGGTCCAGGCGGTGCTGATCTTCAGCCCGCTCATGTTCCTGGTCTGGGCGCGCGGGCTCGGCGCGCTGCTGCGCGACGCGCGCTGGCGGGCGGTCCGGCTCCCGGCGTACGTCTTCGTGGTCGTGCTCGTGGTCTTCCTGGTCACCGGCGGCAAGGCCTACTACCTGGCCGGCGCGATCGTGCCGCTGCTCGCGGCCGGGTGCACCTGGGTCGCCGAGCGCTGGCCCAGCCACGCCGACGAGCTCGGCTTCGTGCTCGCGCTCTCCGCCGTCGTGGCCTGGCCCGCGCTGGTTCCGGTCCTCCCCGCGGCGACGTACGCCGGCTCGTTCTACCCCTCGATCGACGACGACCAGCCCGAGACGATCGGCTGGCCGACGTACGCCGCACAGGTGCGCGACGTGGTCCGCGACCTGCCCGACGCGGCGGTGGTGTTCACCGGCAACTACGGGGAGGGCGGGGCCTTCGAGTGGTACGGGGTGGGCGCGCCCGTCTACTCGGGTCACAACGGCTGGCGCGACTGGGGACCCCCACCGGACGGCGCGGCCCCGGTCGTGGTGGTCGGCTTCGACCCGGACGACGCGGACTTCACCGGGTGCGAGCAGCGCACCACCCTGCACAACCGCTACGGCCTGGACAACGAGGAGGAGGGCCTGCCGGTGTGGGTGTGCGACGGACCGGCCGGCTCGTGGTCCTCAGTCTGGGCGCGGCTGGTGCACTACGACGCCTGATTCCTGGCGACGGCCACGCGGACCAGCGCCTGGAACGCCTCGGCGTCGAGCTCGTCGCCCTCGTGCAGGTCGACCGCACGGCGGGTGCCGGCGTCGAGGCTGGCGTTGAAGATCCCGGCCGGGTCGTCGAGCGAGGCGCCCTGGGCGAAGGTGAGCTTCACCTTGTCCTTGTAGGTCTCCAGCGTGCAGACGATCCCGTCGCGGGAGAAGGTCGGGACGCCGTCGGGGTTGGTGGGCTTCCTCCACTTGGCCTCCTCCTCGATCTCGGGGTCGGCCTGCAGGATCAGCTCGCGGGCCCGCTGGGCCGTGGCAGTGCGCCAGTCGTCGCTCATGGTCCCTTCTTACCGCGTGGACCGGGGTCGTCGACGACGAGGAGCTCTCCGGTCTGCGGATCCTCGAAGCTGACCTCGACGATCTCGGCCGACTTGTGCATCTGGGCGCGCACGTAGCTGGCGTACGCGCGGCGGTCGGCCTCGGTCAGGTCGGAGCGGTCCACGAAGAGCGAGGCGAGCGAGCGCGGCCAGAGCCGACGGGCGAGGACGGTGTTGACCTCCATGCCCAGCACGCCGACGAACGCCGCCACGTAGATGACGCCGATGAGGCCGAGCACCAGCCCGAACACGCCGCTCATGCCCGCGGTCTCCCGCAGCACGCGGGTCGTGTAGACCGTGCCGACGTACTGCAGGCCCTGCCACAGCACCGCGACCGTGAACGCCCCCGGCGCCGCCCGTCCCAGGTGGTGCCGACGGGCCGCGGCCAGCCGGAACACCGCCGTGAGCACCAACCCGATGAGCAGCACCGTGAGCAGCCGGACCGCCCAGCGCAGCGTGGTGTCCAACCGCGGGCCGAACACCTCGGTCTCGCTGCCGATCGTGGACACCGTGGTGATGGCCAGCACCGAGGCGCCGGCGATGACCAGGAGTCCGAGGCTCTTGAGCCGCAGCCGGACCAGGTTGGGGCGCCGGTTGCGCGGCACCGACCACGTGGTGTTGAGCGCGTTCTGCAGCGCCTGGCCCAGGCCGAGCGAGCCGTACGTCGCCGCGAGGATCCCGACCACGGTGCTGGTCGTCGAGCCCTGGAGCCGCTCGGGCCGCCCGAGCTCGTCGCCGATGATCGGGAAGGTCCCGAGCGCGGAGTCGATGACCCGCTTCTGCAGCTCCGCGTCGCCCTGGAGGAAGAAGCCGAAGATGGTCACCGCGAGCAGCAGCAGCGGGAAGATCGCGAGCAGGGCGTAGAAGCTGATGATGGCCGCGAGGTAGGGCCCCTGGTCGTCGAAGAACTTGTAGAAGGTGGCCACGGGGAAGCCGAGCACCGACCGCTTGCGCTGCGCGCGATCGAGTGCGCCGACGAACCCCACGGCGATGACGCTACCGAGCGTTCCGCGACGACACGGCGGCGACGCCCTAGTCTCCTGCCATGCCCCGTGTCCCGGGCGCCGTCGCGCTCGCCGCCCTGCTCCTCGGCGTCGCCGGGCCCGCCTCCGCGACCACCACGGTCGCCGGCCGGGACCCGGCCCGCGACGTGCTGAGCCGAGGGGTGACCGACGACGGCAAGCCGCATCACCCGGAGCCGGCGCAGCGGGTCGGCGACATCGTCCGGCTCACCGCGACGTACGGCTCTGAGCTGGTCGTCACCACCAAGGTGCGCCAGCTGTCCTCGCGCGACGACCAGGACTTCAGCTGGTTGCTCAGGACCTCGGAGGACCGCTTCACCTGGTTCGCGGACTACACCCTCCCGGCCGGGCGCGACCGCGGCATCTTCGTGCTCATCGACCCCGTCGCCAACGAGCCCGACTGCGGCAGCGTGCGCCTGGACCGCGCGGCCCGCACCGTCACCCTCATCATCCCCGCCGACTGCCTCGGGTCACCGGCGTGGGTGCGGGTCGCCCACGGCGTGCGCGTCTACAGCCCCACCAAGGAGTACGCCGACGACGCCCAGCGCGCCGGGGACGTGCGCAACAGCGGCTGGCGGTTCGGACCGGAGCTGGGTGCGTAGGTAGGCCGGGGCCCGGACCTACGATCGCCCGGTGAGCGCGACGCTGGTGGCGAAGGGCCTGGCCGGTGGGCACGGGCACCGCGTGCTCTTCGAGGCCCTGGACCTCACCGTCGCCCCGGGCGACGTGGTCGGCGTCGTCGGGGCCAACGGCGCCGGGAAGACGACGCTGCTGCGCATCCTCGCCGGCGACCTGGCACCGCTGGACGGGTCGGTCACCACCGCGCCCGGCGACGCGTTCGTGGGCTGGCTCCCACAGGAGCACGAGCGGATCGCCGGCGAGACGGTCGGGCAGTACGTCGCCCGGCGTACCGGCGCCACGGCCGCGACCGAGGCCATGGAGCGGACCGCCGCCGCGCTCGGCAGCGGCGACGACGCGGACGAGGCGTACGCCCGGGCCCTCGACCACTGGCTGGCCAGCGGCGCGCCGGACCTCGACGACCGGCTGCCTCCGGTGCTGGCCGAGCTCGGCCTCGACGTCGGCGCGGAGGCGCTGATGACCTCGCTCTCGGGCGGCCAGGCGGCCCGGGCCGCGCTGGCCGCGCTCCTGCTGAGCCGCTTCGACGTCGCGCTGCTCGACGAGCCCACCAACGACCTCGACCTCGCCGGGCTCGAACGGCTGGAGGCGTTCGTGCGCGGCCTGCGGGCCGGCGTCGTGCTGGTCTCCCACGACCGCGAGTTCCTCTCCCGCGTGGTGACCAAGGTGGTCGAGCTCGACCTGGCCCAGCACCAGGTCGCGGTCCACGACGGCGGCTACGACGCCTACCTCGAGGAGCGCGCGACCGCCCGCCGGCACGCGCGCGAGGCCTACGAGGAGTACGCCGAGAAGAAGGCCGACCTGGTGGGCCGGGCCCGGACCCAGCGCGAGTGGAGCTCGCAGGGCGTGCGCAACGCGATGCGCAAGTCCCCCGACAACGACAAGATCCGGCGCCGGGCCCAGTCGGAGTCCTCGGAGAAGCAGGCGCAGAAGGTGCGTCAGATGGAGTCGCGGATCGCCCGGATGGAGGAGGTGGAGGAGCCGCGCAAGGAGTGGGCGCTGCGCTTCTCGATCGCCGCGGCTCCGCGGTCCAGCTCGGTGGTCGCCACCCTGGACCAGGTCACCGCGGAGCTCGGCGACTTCACCCTCGGTCCGGTCTCGCTCCAGGTCGTCGCCGGCGAGCGCATCGGCGTGACCGGTGCGAACGGCGCCGGCAAGACCACGTTGCTGCGGCTGCTCCTCGGGCGGCTGGCCCCGACGACCGGGCGAGCCTCCCTGGGTGCCTCCGTCGCGGTCGGCGAGATCGACCAGGCGCGCACCGGGCTGGCCGAGGCCCGGCCCCTGGGCGAGGCGTTCGAGGCGGCGGTGCCGTCGATGGCCCCCGCCGACGTGCGCACCCTGCTGGCCAAGTTCGGGCTCAAGACCGACCAGGTCACCAGCCTGGTCGGCCACCTGTCACCGGGCGAGCGGACCCGGGCGGCCATGGCGCTGCTGCAGGCCCGTGGCGTGAACCTGCTCGTCCTCGACGAGCCCACCAACCACCTCGACCTGCCGGCGATCGAGCAGCTCGAGGAGGCGCTGGAGTCCTACGACGGCGCGCTGCTCCTGGTCTCGCACGACCGCCGCCTGCTCGACCACGTCCGCCTCGACCAGCGCTGGCGGGTCGAGGCCGGACGGGTCGACACTCAGTAGCTCTTGGGCAGACCCAGGGAGTGCATGGCCACGAAGTTGAGGATCATCTCCCGGCTGACCGGGGCGATCCGGCCGGCGCGGGTGGCCACCAGGAGGCCGGCCATGCCGTACTCCTGGGTGATCCCGTTGCCGCCGTGGGTCTGCACCGCGGTGTCGGCGGCGTGGCACGCGGCCTCCGCGGCGGCGTACTTGGCCATGTTGGCCGCCTCGCCCGACGCCAGGTCGTCGCCCGCGTCGTAGAGGGCGGCGGCCTTCTGGGTCATCAGCCGGGCCAGCTCGGTCTCGATGTGGCACTGGGCGAGCGGGTGCGCGATGGCCTGGTGCGAGCCGATCGGGCCCTGGAAGACCGTGCGCTCCTTGGCGTACGCCGAGGCCTTCTCGATGGCGAAACGGGCCAGGCCGGTGGAGAACGACGCGGCCATGATCCGCTCGGGGTTGAGGCCGGCGAACAGCTGCACGAGGCCGCCGTCCTCGTCGCCGACGATCGCGTCGGCCGGGAGCCGCACGTCGTCGATGAAGACCTGGAACTGCAGCTCGGGGCTGACGATCTCCATGGGGATCGACTGGTACTCGAAACCGGCCGCGTCGGTCGGCACCACGAAGAGCACCGGCTTGACCTTGCCCGTCCTGGCGTCCTCGGCGCGGGCGACCACCAGCACGTTCTCGGCCTCGTCCACGCCGGAGATCCAGACCTTGCGGCCGTTGAGGACCCACTCGTCGCCGTCCCTGCGGGCGGTCGTGGTGATGTTGTGGGTGTTGGTCCCCGCGTCGGGCTCGGTGATGGCGAAGGCCATGGTCCCGGTGCCGTCGCAGATGCCCGGCAGCCAGCGCCGCTTCTGCTCGTCGGTGCCGTAGCGGTTGATGATCGTCCCGCAGATCGCCGGGCTCACGACCATGAGCAGCAGCGGGCAGCCCTGCGCGGCCAGCTCCTCGCAGACCGCGGCGATGTCGCCGATGCCGCCCCCGCCCCCGCCGTACTCCTCGGGGATGTTGATGCCCAGGTAGCCGAACTTGCCGATCTCCAGCCACAGCTCGGTGGTCTTCTCGCCCGAGCGCGCCTTGTCGGTGAACCACTCGCGGCCGAACTTCGCCGCCAGCTTCGCCACCTCCCGCCGCAGCGTCTGGCGCTCCTCGGTCTCGCTGAACTCGCTCACTGTTCCTCCACCACTGCCAGGACCTCTCCGGCGGCGACCTGCGCACCGGGTCGTACGTCGAGCTGGGTCACCGTGCCCGCGCCGGGCGCGCGCACGGTGTGCTGCATCTTCATGGCCTCGAGGACCAGGACGGGCTGGCCGGCCTCGACCTCCTCGCCCTGCTGCACGTGGACGGCCACGACCGTCCCGGGCATCGGCGCCAGCAGGCTGCCGGTCGCCACCGCGTCGGCCGGGTCGACGAACCGCGGCTTGCGCGTCAGCGTCACGTGGCCGCCGGGCCAGTCGACGTCGACGCTCAGCCCGCTCGGCCCGCTCACCGTCACGGCGTACGTCGTGCGCACGCCGTCGTGCTCGAGGGTCACGCTGGTCGGGCTGGCCGCGACCGCCCCGCCCGGCCACCACGTCACGTCGCCGGACTCGAACGACGTGAGCTGCGGCTGGCTCGGCACGTTGCGCCAGGCCACCGGGATGCCGCGCTGGACGGTCCGCTCGGCCCTGGCCCGCTCGGCCAGCGCGTGCGCCGCGGCCTCCATGGCCCGGCTCGGGTCGGTCTCGGGCAGCTCGATCTCGGCCAGCAGCGCGGTGCTGACCTCGCCGGCCAGGAACCGCTGGTCGCGCAGCACGGCGACCAGCTGGTCGCGGTTGGTGCGCACGCCGTGGATCCGGGCGCGCTCGAGGACCCCCGCCAGCTTGCGTGCGGCCAGCTCACGCGTCGGCGCGTGCGCCACGACCTTGGCCAGCATCGCGTCGTAGTGCGTCGAGACCGTGCTCCCCGACTCGTAGCCCGCGTCGACCCGCACGCCGTCGGGCACCTCGAATAGCGTCAGCAAGCCGCTCTGCGGCGCGTAGTCCGCCGCCGGGTCCTCGGCGTACAGGCGGACCTCGATGGCGTGTCCGCCAACCGCGCAATCGTTAACCGGTTGTCGTACCTCTGAGCGTGAATCTGTGCCAACCACCCAACCGTTGACCGGTGGGCGTTCCCCAGGGGACCCACCAGCCTCAGCAGCCTCGAGCTGCAGGGCGACCAGGTCGATGCCGTGGACGGCCTCGGTGACGGGGTGCTCGACCTGGAGGCGGGTGTTCATCTCCAGGAAGAAGAAGCGCTCGGTGTCGGGGTCGTAGAGGAACTCCACGGTCCCGGCGCCGCGGTAGTCGATGGCCTCGGCGGCCTTGCGGGCGGCCTCGTGCAGCGCGGCGCGGACGTCGTCGGACAGGCCGGGGGCCGGGGCCTCCTCGACCACCTTCTGGTGGCGGCGCTGGAGCGAGCAGTCGCGGTCGCCGTAGACGGTGGTGCCGACGACCTGGACCTCGACGTGACGGCCGCGCTCGACGTACGGCTCGACGAAGACCGTGCCGTCGCCGAACGCCGAGAGGGCCTCGGCCTCGGCGGCGGCGATCTCGGCGTCGAGCACGTCCAGCGAGCGGACCACGCGCATGCCGCGGCCGCCGCCGCCGGCCGAGGCCTTGACCAGCAGCGGCAGGTCGGCCTCGGTCGGCTCCTCCGGGGCCTCGAGCGTGGGTACGCCGGCCCCGCGCATCAGCCGCTTGGCCTCGATCTTGGAGCCCATGGCCTCGATCGACTCCGGCGCCGGGCCGACCCAGGTGAGGCCGGCGGCCTCGACCGCATGGGCGAAGGCGGCGTTCTCGGACAGGAAGCCGTAGCCGGGGTGGACCGCGTCCGCGCCGGCCGCGCGGGCGGCGGCCAGGACCGCGTCGGCGTCGAGGTAGGTCTCGGCGGGAGTGTTCCCCGGGAGGCGTACGGCGAGGTCGGCCTCGCGGACGTACGGCAGCCCCGCGTCGGCGTCGGAGTGGACCGCGACGGTGGCGATGCCGAGCGAGCGGCAGGTGCGGAAGACGCGGCTGGCGATCTCGGCGCGGTTGGCCACGAGCAGGCGGTCGATCACGGCCGGAACACCCCGAAGCGGTCGGTGCCGGCGAAGGGCTTGTTCTCGATCACCGACAGGCAGATGGCCAGGATCGTGCGGGTGTCGCGGGGGTCGATGACGCCGTCGTCGTAGAGCATCCCGGAGAGGAAGAACGGCAGGCTCTGCTCCTCGACCGAGGCCTCGACGAACTCGCGCATGCCGCGGTCGGCCTCCTCGTCGTAGGCCTGCCCGCGGGCCTCGGCCGACGCGCGCGCGACGATCGAGAGGACGCCGGCCAGCTGGGCCGGGCCCATGACCGCGGACTTCGCGCTGGGCCAGGTGAAGAGGAAGCGGGGGTCGTAGGCGCGCCCGTTCATGCCGTAGTTCCCGGCGCCGTAGGACGCGCCCATGATCACGCTGAGGTGCGGGACGCGGGAGTTGGAGACGGCGTTGATCATCATCGCGCCGTGCTTGATGATCCCGCCCTGCTCGTACTCCCGGCCGACCATGTAGCCGGTCGTGTTGTGCAGGAACAGCAGTGGGGTGTCGACCTGGTTGGCCAGCTGGATGAACTGCGTGGCCTTCTGCGCCTCCTCGCTGAACAGCACACCCTGGGCGTTGGCCAGGATGCCGATCGGGCGCCCGTGGATCCGGGCCCAGCCGGTGACCAGCGAGGGACCGTAGAGCGGCTTGAACTCGTCGAAGGCCACCGCGTTGCTCGCCGAGACGCCGTCGCAGAGCCGGGCGATGACCTCGCGGGGGTCGAAGGGCTCCTTGAGGTCGGTCGGGATGAGGTCGAGCAGCTCGTCGGGGTCGGCGTCCGGCTCGGCGTACGACGCGGGGTCGGGCTCGGCGTACGCCTTGCGGTGGTTGAGCCTCGCCACGATGCGACGACCGATCCGGATGGCGTCGCGCTCGTCCTCGGCCAGGTAGTCGGCCAGTCCGGAGGTGCGCGCGTGCATCTCGGCGCCGCCGAGCGACTCGTCGTCGGACTCCTCGCCGGTGGCCATCTTGACCAGCGGCGGACCGCCGAGGAACACCTTGGCCTGCTCCTTGACCATGACGGTGTAGTCGGACATGCCGGGGACGTAGGCGCCGCCGGCGGTGGAGTTGCCGAAGACCATCGCGATGGTCGGCTCCTTGCGCGCGCTGGCGCGGGTGAGGTCGCGGAACAGCTTGCCGCCAGGGATGAAGATCTCCTTCTGCGTCGGCAGGTCCGCACCACCGGACTCGACCAGGGAGACGGTGGGCAGGCCGTTCTCCTCGGCGATCTGGCTGGCCCGGAAGATCTTCTTGACCGTCCAGGGGTTCGAGGCGCCGCCCTTCACCGACGGGTCGTTGGCGGTGATCATGCACTCCACGCCCTCGACCACGCCGATGCCGGTGACCACGCTCGCGCCGACGGTGAAGTCCGAGCCCCAGCCGGCCAGCGGCGACAGCTCGAGGAAGGCCGAGCCCTCGTCGACGAGCAGCTCGATGCGCTCGCGGGGCATCAGCTTGCCGCGCGCGTGGTGGCGGTCGACGTACTTCTCGCCGCCGCCGGCCACGGCCTCGGCGTGCTCGGCGTCGAGGGCCTCGAGCTTCTCGAGCATCGCCGTCCGGTTGTCGCCGCTCACTGCTCGAGCACCGCCTTCATCCGCTCCAGCGTGGTGCGCATGCCCTTCTCGTTGGTCTTGCCGCGCGCCCAGCCGAGCAGCGTCCAGTAGATCCGCATGGGCAGTCCGGCCTCGAGCCGGAAGTACTCCGTGACCTTCGTGCCCGAGCCGTCCGGCTCGAGCCGGTAGCCCCAGTTGTTGACCGTGATCTCCTTGGTGCCGACCGAGAACTCGAAGAGCCGCTCGGGCTCGCACCGGGTGACCCGGCAGGCCGACCAGTACGTCGGGCCGATGCCGTTGCGCTTCACGTGGCCCTTGAAGGTCGCCCCGACCTCGGGGCCGGTCGAGCCGCGGGTCCACCGGGCCTCGAAGGTCTCCGGCGAGAACTCGCCGATGCGGGTGACGTCGCTGACCAGCGCCCACACCTGCGCCGGCGGCGCGTCGACGTGGACGCTGACCTCGCCTCCCATCGCGGTCATGACGCGTACCCCAGCAGCCTCGCGGCGAGATCGGTCAGCACTTCGGTCGCTCCTCCTCCGATGGGCAGGATCCGGGCGTCGCGGTAGTGCCGCTCGACCTCGGTCCCGTGCATGTAGCCGGTGCCGCCGTGCAGCTGCACCGCGCGGTCGCACACGTAGGTCGCGGCGTCGCACGCCGTCTGCTTGGCCAGGCAGGCCTCGGCGATGACGTCCTCGCCGGCCACGTGCCGGCGGGCCACCTCGCGGGTGTAGCTGCGGGCCACCTCGACCTGCCGGCGCATCTCGACCAGCTGGTGGCGCACCACCTGGTTGGCCAGCAGCGGCTTGCCGAAGGTCTGGCGCTCGCGGCAGTACGCGGCGGTCAGCTCCAGCGAGCGCGCGGCGATGCCGTAGGCGTGCACCGCCAGCGCGATCCGCTCGGTCACGAACTGCTCGGCGATCTGGTAGAAGCCGGTGTTCTCGACGCCGACCAGGTTCTCCACCGGGACGCGCACGTCGACGTAGGACAGCTCGGCGGTGTCCGAGCAGTGCCACCCCATCTTGCGCAGGGACCGGTCCACGGTGAAGCCGGGCGTGCCGCGGTCGACCACCAGCAGGCTCACGCCCGCGTGGCCGGCCTCCCCGGTGCGGACCGCGGTGGTCACGAAGTCGGCGCGGACCCCGCTGGTGATGAAGGTCTTGGCCCCGTTGACCACGTAGTGGTCGCCGTCGCGCACGGCGGTGGTGCGGATGCCCGCCACGTCCGAGCCGCCGCCGGGCTCGGTGATGGCGAGACTGCCGATCGTCCGGCCTCGTAGCGTTGGCGAAACGTATCGTTCCAGAAGCAAATGGTTCCGGAACGAAACGATGTGCGGAAGCGCGATGCCGCTGGTGAACAACCCGGCCATCAGACCGCTCGAGGCGCCGGCGGCGAACATCGCCTCCTGGAGCTCGAGGGTGTCGAGCAGGGTGCCGCCGCTGCCGCCGACCTCCTCGGGGAAGCCGACGCCGAGGAGGCCCTGCTCGCCCGCGGTGGCGTGCAGCTCGCGCGGGATGGTGCCGGCGTCCTCCCAGTCCTGCAGGTGCGGGAGCACCTCGCGACGGACGAACTCCGTGCCCAGCTCGCGGATCGCGGCCCCGTCGCTCACGCCAGCTCCTCGGGTACGGCGAGTCGGGCGCGGACCTGCTCGCCGAGCCCCTTGGCCTGGGGGTCGAGGCGGGTCGAGGCGGCCACGCCCTGGCCGAGCAGTCCGTGGAGGACGACGTTGACGCCGCCGAGGTTGGGCAGCGCGAAGACCTCGACCTCGAGGCTGGCGGCGTCGGGGACGAGCTCGCGGACCCGGTCGGGCGTGAGGTGGCCGAGCAGCCAGGCGACGCGCGCGTCGTAGGCGGGCGAGCCGTCGTGGGCGACCCACAGCCCGAGGTTGGCGTCGCCGCCCTTGTCGCCGGAGCGGGCGTGCACGAAGCTCATGCGACCTCCTCGCGGCGGCCGTCGGCGTGGACCACGGTGTGGTGCACGCGGTCGCGGTCGACGTACGCCGGGCGGTAGACGCCGTACGGCGAGCCGGGCTGCGGCGGAGTGGTCATGGTGAAGCCGGGGTAGGAGGCGAGGGCCAGCTCGACGGCGGGGCCGGTGAAGGCCCGACCGACCGGGTCGGCCTGCGGGTCCAGGACGGTGCAGCGCAGCAGCGTGGTCTCGCCGGGCAGCGTCGACCAGTGCACCTCCTGCGCGGTGAGCCGCGGCTCGAGCTGGGCGCGGACCCAGGCGGCCTTCTCGCCCTGGTCGGGGCCGGTGAGCACGAACTCGAGCTGGTTGCGGAAGCCGCCCAGCTCGTTGACGCACACCTTGAGCTGCTCGGGCGGCGCCTCGCCCCGCGTGCCGGTGACGGCGACCCGGTCCTCGCCCTGCTGGCTCAGCTCGACGGTGTCGAGGCGGACGGTGACGTCGGGGCCGAGGTAGCGCTCGGACTGCACCTCGTAGAGCAGCTGTGCGGTGACGGTGTCGACGGTGACCGCGCCACCGGTGCCGGGGTGCTTGGTGATGACGCTCGAGCCGTCGGCCGCGACCTCGGCGATCGGGAAGCCGAGCGGCCGGTCGCGGTGCGGCAGCGAGAGGAAGCCGGAGAAATTGCCGCCGGTGGCCTGGGCGCCGCACTCGATGACGTGGCCCGCGACGACGGCGCCGGCGAGCTCGTCGTACTGCGTGGCGCTCCAGCCGTGGTGGGCGAGGGCGGGCCCGACGACGAGGCTGGCGTCGGTCACCCGCCCGGTGACGACCACGTCGGCGCCCTCGCGCAGGGCGACCGCGATGCCGGAGGCGCCGAGGTAGGCGTTGGCCGTGAGCGCGCCGTCGTAGAGGGCCAGAGGACGCAGGTCGTCGCCCTCGACGTGCGCGATCTGCGGGTCGAGCCCGAGGCCACGGGCCACCTCGCGCAGCCTGTCGGCCAGGCCGGCGGGGTTGAGGCCACCGGCGTTGCTGACGATCCGCACGCCGCGCTCGAGGGCGAGGCCGAGGCAGTCCTCGACCTGGCGCACGAAGGTGCGGGCGTAGCCGAGGCTCGGGTCCTTCATGGTGTCGCGCCCGAGGATGAGCATGGTGAGCTCGGCGAGGTAGTCGCCGGTGAGGACGTCGAGGCGGTCCTCGCCACCGGCTCCCTCCAGCTGCTCGCGCATCGCGCTGAGCCGGTCGCCGTAGAAGCCCGAGCAGTTGCCGATCCGCAGACTGCCGCTCACGCCGGGGTCCGTCCCGGTCCGGGCGGGCCGGCGAAGGCCTGCGCGATGGTCAGCCAGTGCTCGGCGGCGGCGCCGGTGGCCTCGAGGTCGGTGTCGGCGCGGTGGACGCGCTGGGTGACGAGCAGGCAGAAGTCGTACGCCGAGCCGGTGACCCGCTGGGCGGCGTCCTGCGGCCCCCAGGTCCAGGTCGCACCGCTGGGCGCGGTCAGCTCGACGCGGAACTCCTCGGCCGGCGGCGGCTCCTGGTGGACGGAGTGGGCGAAGTCGCGGGTGCGGACGCCGAGGTGCGCTACGTGCTTGATCCGGTCGGTGGGCGCGGGCCGGTCGCCGGCGGCGTCGTGGACGTCGAGCGCGTGCGCCCACGTCTCCATGAAGCGGGCGGTGGCCATGCTGGCCGCGGACATGGGCGGCCCGAACCACGGCATCTTCTGCCCGGCCGGCAGCGCGAGCAGCGCGGCGCGGAGGGCCCGGCCGCTCTCGGCCCAGCGCGACAGGACCTCCTCGCGCTCGAGGGCGGCGACGTCGAAGGCGCCCTGGTCGACGTACCCGAGGGGGTCCTCGACCGCGGCCAGCACGATGTCGTCCCAGGACTGCTCCTGCTCCGGGCCCTCGTGGCTGCTGGCGGCGACGACCGCCACCTCGTCGGTCCAGAGCAGGTGCGCGACCTGGGTGGCCACCGTCCAGTCAGGAGCGGGGGTGGGGGTGGTCCAGCCGTCGGGGCCGAGCCGCTCGACCGTCGCGCGGAGGTCGTCGGTCTCGGCCCGCAGGTCGTCGAGCAGGCTGGTCAGCAGGTCGCTCATGCGCGCTCCGGGGTGAGGGTCAGGGTCGCGTCGAGGGTCGCTGCCCACTGGTCGAGGATGCGGGTGCGGCGCCGGCGGTCGTCGGTGATGGTGTCGGCCAGCCCGAGGCCGCGGACCAGGTCGAGGGTCGCCTGCACGAGCTCGCGGACACCGGGCACGGACTCGTCGGCGCCGAGCAGCTCGACGGTCATCCGGTGCGTCTCGCGGCCGACCTCGCGCTCGAGCCGCTGGACCTCGGCCAGCAGCTGCGGGTCGGTGCGCGCGGCCACCCACAGCTCGAGCGCCGCGGTGAAGACCGGGCTGGTGAAGTGGTCGCCCAGGACGCGGAGGACCTTGCGGGTGCGGCCGCGGCCGCGCGGGAGGGCCTGCGCCGCACGCCGCAGCTCCGCGCCACGCGCCTCGGTCACGTGCTGCACCGCGGCCACGACCAGGTCCTGCTTGGTCGGGAAGTGGTGCAGCTGCGCGCCCCGGCTGACCCCGGCGCGCTCGCTGACCAGAGTGGTCGACGTGCCGGCGTACCCCCGCTCGACGAGCAGCTCGACGGTCGCGTCCAGGAGCCGCCCGCGCATGACGCGGCTGCGCTCCTCCTGCGGGACCCGCGTGGTCGCCGCCGCCTGACCTGCCATCCCGGCCAGGATGGCGGCTCAGCAACAAACAGTCAAGACTGATTGTTTCTAGAGCAACAGGTACGCGAAAGCGTCGGCCGGCGTGCTCGACCCGACCGGCGTCGTGACGGCCACGGCCGCCGCACCGCGACCCCGCAGCGTGATCACCCTGCCGCCGGCGATCGGCCCCTGGGCCGGCGTCACGGCGACGCGCTCCGGCGGGTCGAGGTAGGAGTACGCCGACGCGGCGGTCGCCGTCCCGCAGTCGGTGGCCACCGAGACGTCGACGGTCCCGGCCGGGTGGGCCGGCGTGGTCACCGTGGCCGAGGTGGCGGTGACGCTGTCCGCCGGGACCTCCACGCCGTCGAAGGCCACGGTCAGGCCGGGCCGGAAGCCGGTGCCGGTCAGGGTCACGACGGTGCCGCCCGCGCTCGAGCCCTGGGCGGGCGCCACCGAGGTGAGGGTGGGCGCGTCGAGGTAGGAGTACGCCGCGGCGGCGATCGCCGTGCCGCCCACCGTCGTGACCACGACGTCCGCCGGGCCGGCGACGTGCGGCGGGACCCTCACGGTGGCCTGCGTCGCCGTCGGCGGGCCGACCAGCGGGGCCGGCTGGCCGCCGATGCTGACGCTCAGCTCCGGCCGGAACCCGGTGCCGGTCAGGGTCACCGTGCCGTGGCCGGTCACCGGACCCTCCGCCGGGCTGACCGCACCGAGGGTGGGCGCGGGGGCGTACTCGTAGCCGCCGGCCAGGGTGCCGGTCCCGCCGGCCGTGCTCGCGGTGACGTCGACCATTCCGGCTGCGTGCGCGGGGGCGCTCACCGTCGCCTGCGTCGCCGTCGGCGTGCCGATCACCGTGGCCGGCTGACCGCCGAAGGTCACCGCGAGGTCGGCGCGGAAGCCGGTCCCGGTGAGGACCACCGCCTGGCCGCCGGTCACCGGCCCCGCCGCCGGGGCAGCGGACGTGAGCGTGGGGGCGGCGACGAACGTGTAGCCCGCGCTCAGGGTCGCGGTGCCGCCCGGCGTCGTCACGGTGACGTCGACCGGCCCGGCCGGGTGCGCCGGGGTGGTGACCGTGACGGTGGTCGAGGTGGGTGTGCCGACCATCGTCGCCGGAGTGCCGCCGAGGCTGACCACCATCCCGGGCCGGAAGCCGGTGCCGCTCAGCGTGATGCCCTGGCCGCCGCCGGCCGGGCCCTCGTCGGGCGTGAGCGCGTCGAGGTCGGGCGCGGCGACGTACTCGTAGCCGCCGGGCAGCGAGCCGGCCCCGCCCGCGGTGGCCACGAAGACGTCGGCCACGCCCGCGGGGTGGGCCGGCGTCGTGACCGTCGCGGACGTGCCGTCGTCCGCGGCGCCGACCAGGGTGGCCGCGGTGCCGCCGAACCGCACGGTCATGCCCGGACGGAGGCCGCTGCCGGTGAGGATCACCGCGGTGCCGCCGCCGGTGGGACCGGCCCCCGGGGTGACGGCGGAGAGGGTGGGCGTCGCCAGGTAGGTGTACGCCGCCGCGAGGCTCGCGCTGCCGCCCGCGGTCGCGACCACGACGTTCACCGAGCCCGGCGCGTGCGCCGGCGTGGTCACCGTGGCGCTCGTCGCGCTGACCGCTCCGACCTCGGCGGCGCGGCCGCCGAAGCTCACGGTCAGGCCCGGGGTGAAGCCGGAGCCCGAGAGCGTCACGGTGGCGCCGCCGCCGGCCGGGCCCTCGGTCGGGCTGAGCGCCGTGAGGGTCGGGCCGACGACGTAGGTGTAGGCGGCGGAGAGCGAGGCGGACCCGCCCGGGGTGGTCACGGCGACGTCGACCGGGCCCGGGTCGTGCGCGGGCGTGGTGACGGTCGCGGTCGTGCCCGTGACCGCGGTGACCGTGGCCGGCGCGCCGCCGAGGGTCACGGTCATGCCCGCGCGGAAGCCGGTGCCGCTCAGCCGGACCGCCGCGCCGCCGGTGGCGGGCCCGGTGTCGGGCTCGACTGCGGTCAGGGTCGGGGCGGCCACGTAGGTGTACGCCCCGGCCAGGGCGGCGGACCCGCCGGGGGTCGTGACGACGACCGCGACCGGACCGGGCGCGTGGGCCGGGGTGGTCACCGTGGCCGTGGTCGCCGTGACGGCAGCGACGGTGGCGGACGTCTCGCCGAAGGTCACGGTCATCCCCGGCCGGAAGCCGGAGCCGGTGAGGGCGACGCTCGTGCCCCCGGCGCTGGGGCCGAGGTCGGGCACGACCGAGGCCAGCGTCGGCGCGGCGACGTAGGTGAAGGCGCTCGCCAGGACGTCGGAGCCGCCCTCGGTGCCGACGGTGACGTCGACCGGGCCGGCGACGGTGCTCGGCGGCAGCTCGGCGGTGAGCTCGGTGCCGGCCAGGTTCGCCGAGACCGCCAGCGACGGCTTGGCGCCGAAGACGACGAGGGTGTCGCCGGTGAAGCCGGTGCCCGTGAGGGTCACCGCGGTCCCGCCGGCGGTCGGGCCGGCCGCCGGCTGGACGCCGACCAGATCGGGCCCACCGACGTAGCGGTAGCCGCTCGGCAGGCTCGCCGTGCCGCCGACACCACTGACCGCGACCTCGACGAAGCCGGGGGCGTGCGGCGGCGCGTGGACCACCAGCGACCGTCCGTCGGCGGCCGCGTGGGTCTCGGTGGCCGGCACACCGCCGAAGCTCACCGCCAGGTCGGAGGTCAGCCCCGAGCCGAACACCGTGGCGGTCGCGCCGGCCACCGGGCCGGACGACGGGCTCACGTGGTCGAGCGTCGGCCGGGCGACGTAGCTGAAGCGGTCCTCGAGGACCGCGGTGCCGTGCGGCGTGGTCACGGTGACGTTGACCGGGCCGGGGGGCCGCGCCGGTGTGGTCGCGGTGATGCGCGAGTCGGAGAGCACGCGGTACGACGTGGCGGCCGTGCCGCCGAAGCGCACCGCACTGGCGCCGTCGAGCGACGTACCGCTCAAGGTCACCGTCGTGCCACCGGCCGTCGGACCGGCACCCGGGCTCACCGAGGCGAGCGCGGTGGCCGGCGGGGGCGGCGGCGGGGGCGGGGGCGTCGGTGGGGCCAGGTAGGTGACCTCGGCCTGGCCCGTCGCCTTGGACGACCCGTGGTCGGTGACGACGCGCACGCGCACCGGCCCGGCCGCGTGCGCCGGGGCGTCGGCGGTGAGCTTGCGCGGTGACACGACCCGCACGCCGGTGGCCCGGCCCTCCCCGATCAGCACCCGCTTGACGCCGGTGAACCCCGTGCCCTTGAGCACGACCGTGAAGCCGCCGCGCGTGGGACCGGATGCGGGCGTGACCCGCTGGACCACCGGCTTCGCCTGCTCCGCGGTCCGCTCCGCCGGCAGCGGCGCCGAGGCGACGACGACAGCGGCCCGGCCCGGCCCGGCGACCGGGACGCCGGCCAGCGCGGGGGCCGGCACGAGGGCGAGCGCGACCACCACCGCGCTCCCCGACCGCCTCACTCCCCGAGGCTAAGCAGCCGGGAGCCCCGGCGCGGGCGCTTTGCCCAGATCCGTCAGGACCGGTCGGACAGCAGCAGCCGCATCGTCGTGGCGTCGGCGTAGCGGAAGATGTCGGTGTTCTTGGTCGGCGAGGTGCCACCCGCGGCGACGACGTTGATGTGGGTGACGCCGGCCGCGTGCGGCGGCGAGGTGACCTGCAGCGAGGTCGGCGAGGTCACCGTGACGTCGGTGCCGGGCACACCGGCGAAGGTCACCGAGGTCACGGCGTTGAAGCCGGTGCCGGTCACCGTCACGCGGGTGCCGCCGGCGGTCGGGCCGGTGGTCGGGCTGATCGCGGCGACCTGCGGGCGGACGACGGCGAAGGTGTAGCGGGCCAGCGACGACTTCGCGGACTTGCCGGCCTTGGTCACGACCCGGACGTCGACCAGCCCGGCGGCGTGCGGCGGCGAGACGACCGTGAGCTGCTTGTCGGAGGCCACCTTGAGCGAGGTGCCGGCCGAGCCGCCGAACAGCACCTTCTTGGCGGTCTTGAGGTGCTTGCCCCTGAGGGTGACCACGGTGCCGCCGTCGGTCGAGCCGTTCTTGGGGTCGACCTGGGTGACCACCGGCTTCTTGAGCTTGGCGCCGGCCGCGTCCGAGCCGGGCGCGGCACCGACCAGGGCGACCAGCGCCGAGATCAACGCGATGAGCACTGCCAGGGCCGTCGGCCGCATCCGTCCACGCACGCGCGGACCGTACCTCGCCGAGGCGGCGCGCGGAGGCCTTCAGCCCGAGTCGACCAGCCGCTGGACCTCCGGGGCCCAGTGGCCGGCGTACCGCGCCTGGAGCTGGGGGATGCGCCAGTCGGTGCCCTCGACCATCTGGCGGCAGCGGTACGACGGGCAGTGGCAGCGCAGGAACCAGTCCGGGTCGGCGGTGCTCATCGCGTAGTCCACGACGAGCTCCTCGCCCGCCGCGACGTCACGCAGGGCGACCAGGGCGTCGCCCGCCCAGCCGAGATTGGGGTCGCACGCGTGGTTGACCGGCCCGGTCTCGTGCACCGGCGCCTCCGGTCGCAGGACGACCGTGCCCGCGGGCAGCGACTCGACCGCGAACAGGCCGCGCCCGGCGATCGGCGAGGAGTCGACGCGGAGCTCGGGCACCCCTCAATCCAAGCGCGCCACCAGCGGCAGCCGCGACCGGGCCGCGATCCCGACCACCAGCGCGGTCACGGCGGGCAGGAGCACGACCAGCCCGAACACCATCAGCCAGGGGACGTCGAGGTACGGCCCGCTCGGGCCGTCGTTGTAGTTCGCCGTGGTCAGCGGCCGGCTCACCGCCACGCCGGGGATGAAGCCGACCGCGGCCCCGAGCACGGCCCCGACGACCCCCACCACGACGGCGTACGCCGCGGCGACGGCCCGGCGGGTGCGAGGCGAGGCGCCGATGGCGGCCAGGGTGGCCAGGTCCGGGCGCGCGTCGGAGAGCGCCAGGAAGGTGGCGGTCAGCGTGCCGCCGAGCATGAGGACACCGCCCAGCAGGACCAGCACGATCTGGATGATGACGGTGGCGTCGTCGGCCTGGTAGCCGCGCTCGACGTACATCGAGGCGTACTGCGCGACGGCGGTCAGACCCTCGTCGACCGCCTTCTCCTGGTCCTCGCTCACCGAGACGCCGGTGACGGCCAGGGAGACGGTGCGCGGCTCGGTCTGCAGCTGGTCGGCCACCGCGGTCGGCACCACCGCGGCCGGGCCGGGCCAGGTGCCGTCGACGGTCACGAACGTCGCGTCGGCCTGGGCGCGGCGCACCCCCTGGTCCTCACCCGTCGTCGGGTCGAAGCGGTGGGTCACCAGCGCGACCGGGCCGTCGGGACGACGGCTGTTCGCGAAGGCGACCACCTCGCCCGCCGCGAGGGCGGCCCGGGCCCGGCGGGCGTCGGCGGCCGAGACCCCCAGGAGGCCCAGCGGGAGGTCGTCGTCGGAGACCATGATGTTGGCGCCGACGGCGCCTCCCGAGCTGCTGACCAGCGGCTCGTCGCCGTCGAGCACCTCGGTGTAGGAGTCCTCGTCGGTCAGTCCCCGCTGCGCGGTGATGGTCGCCCCGGGCAGGGTGCGCTGCACGATCGCGCGCAGGGAGTCCCACGAGGTGTCGGGGTCGGCGCCCGAGACCATCGCGACACCGCGGGGCAGCGAGGGCTGGTAGGTCGCCTGGTTCTCGGCCGCGTCGGAGCTCATGCCGATCCCCAGGGCCACCACGCCGGCCACCGTCGCCGCCACGGCGGAGACCGCGGGGACGGTCCGGGTGCGGTGCCGGTCGGCGTCGCGCACGGCGTAGCGCAGCGCGAGCGGGAGCCGGCCCGACAGCCGGGCCAGCCCGGCCAGCACCACCGGGACCAGCAGCACCATGCCGAGCACGGCCGGGATGGCGCTGGCCGCGATGAGCAGCTCGCCGCCCGAGCTCCGGGTCGCGCCGGCGACGGAGCCGGCGATCCCGGCACCGAGGAGCACCAGGCCGAGCAGCGGCGAGCGCAGCGACGGCGGCCGGTCGCCGCGGCGACCGGCCAGGACGGCGACGACGTCCTGGCGGGAGGCGAGGTACGCCGGCACCGCGGCGGCGAGGACGGCGCTCAGCAGACCGAACGCGGCGACCCCGAGCAGGTGCAGCCACGACACCTGGAACGGTCCGAACCACTCCACCGACCGGGCCTGGAACAGCGGCTGGGCCAGCCGGGCCACGCCGATCCCGAGCACCACGCCGATGGCCGCGCCGACACCACCCAGCACCACGGCCCCGGCGACGACGACGCGCCGCGCCTGGGGTGGCGTGCCGCCGGTGGCGGCGAGCAGGGCCAGCGACCGCTGCTGCTTGCGCGCGCTCACCGCGAACGCCGGCCCGGCCAGCAGCACGACCTCGATGAGGGCCATCACCACGACCAGCCCGATGACCGCGAGGGACGAGTCGTCGCTCGAGCCGGGCTGGAGGCCCGGCGGCCACTGCGACGACGGCGGCGGGTGCTCGATCACCGAGCGCGACGCGACGAGGGCGCCGATGGCGTTGAGCTGGCGGACGGTGGCCCAGGAGACCGCGCCGCCGTCGACCAGCCAGGTGGTCGCGCCCTCGGTCTGCACCCCGAGGGTGTCGAGGGGTCCGGCCGCCACCGGGAAGCCGCGCACCGTCGCGGACTCCGCCACGCCGACGATGGTCGGCGCCGCCGGGGCGCCGTCCGCGGTGAGGTCGAGGCGGTCGCCGACGTCGTACCCCTCGTCGAGGAGCGCCTGATTGACCACCACCTCGCCGGCGGCGCGCGGCAGCCGGCCCGAGGTGAGCCGGAAGAGGCCGTCGGTGACCGGGTCGGACAGGTCGGTCTCCACGGCCTGGGCGTCGGTGCGGCCGTCGTCGGTGGCGATCTGGACCTGGCCCTGGCGCAGGTCGAGCAGGCGGGCACCGTCGAGCAGCGAGGCGACCTGGTCGGCGTCCGGCGCCGGGCTCTCGCCGTCGCCCTGGAGGTTGGGGAAGCCGTCCTCGGGGTCGGGCCGCTGCTGGACGTCCTGGATCCCGTCGGTCACGGTGACCAGCGCCTGCGCGGAGCCGAGCCGCCGGTCGAGCGACTCCGGGCCGCTCACCGACGAGGTCGAGATGAGCACGTCGGCGGCGGTCACCGCCAGGACCGGCAGCGCGATCATGAGCAGCACCAGCGCCGAGCGGGCGCGGTGGCGTACGGCGTCGCGACGGGCAAGCCGGAGCGGCAGCCGCCACGCGGAGAGGGACCTCACCGGTCCGCGCCGGCGTCGACCAGGGACTCGACCCGGTCGGTGCCGGTCTCGTCGACCACCACGCCGTCGCGCAGGAACACCACCCGGTCGGCCCAGGCCGCGTGCCGGGCCTCGTGGGTGACGAGCACGCCGGCCGCGCCCGCGTCGCAGCGCGAGCGGAGCAGGCGCAGGATCTCCTCGCCGGTCTCGGTGTCGAGGGCGCCGGTGGGCTCGTCGGCCAGCACGAGCCGCCGCTCCCCCACCACCGCGCGGGCGATCGCGACCCGCTGCTGCTGGCCGCCGGACATGTGGTCGGGGAACCGGTCGGCCAGGTCGGGGATCCCGACCTCCTCCAGTGCCTCCCGGGCCAGGGCCCGCGCGGACCGGCCGCTGCGGCCGTCGAGCTCCAGCGGCAGCGCGACGTTCTCGACGGCGGTCAGGGCCGGGATGAGGTTGAAGTCCTGGAAGACGTAGCCGATCGACGTGCGCCGCAGCCGGGCGCGTCCGCGCGCGCCGAGCTCGACCAGGTCCTGGTCCTCGACGCGCACCGACCCGGTCGTCGGCGTGTCCAGGCCGCCCGCCAGCGTGAGCAGCGTCGACTTGCCCGAGCCCGACGGCCCCATGACCGCGACGAGCTCGCCGGCGTGGGCGGCGAAGGTGACGCCGCGCAGGGCCTGCACCGCCGTCTCGCCCTCGCCGTGGACCCGGGTGACGGTGTCGAGCCGGAGCACCGCGCTCATCGGGTGGCCTCCTTCGCGCCGGTCGTGGCGGTCGTGCTCGCGGTGGGCGCGTCGGCGCGCTCGAGCTGGGCGCGCCGCAGCCGGGCCTCGCAGTGGTCGAGCCAGCGCACCTCGGCCTCCGCCGCGAAGACCAGCGAGTCGAGGACCAGGCTCCACGCCATGTCCGCGGGGTCGGCGAGGTCGGTCGGCCGGGCCCGCTTGAGCCGGGTGTAGTCCTGCAGTGCCGACATCGTCGCGCTGCGCTGCTGCTGGATCACGCCGCCCACGTCGACGCCGGGCACGGTCACCGCGAGGGCCAGCTTGATGGCCAGCTCGTCGCGCGGCGGCTGGGTCCGCTCGACCGGAGTGGTGAACCAGGTCGCCACCTCGTCGCGTCCGGCGTCGGTCACGCGGTAGATGACGTGGCCCTCCCCGTCGGCACCGTCCTCGGCCACCAGGCCGTCGCGCTCGAGGCGGGTCAGCGTCGTGTAGACCTGCCCGACGTTCAGCGGCCAGGTCGAGCCGGTGCGCCGCTCGAACTCCGAGCGCAACTGGTAGCCGTACATCGGGCCCTGCTCGAGCAGGGCCAACAGGGCCTGGCGGACCGACATGAGCGTCTCCTTCGCGGTGGATACTGGGTATGTATACCACGTATGCATGACACCGGAAGAGCGCTAGAAAGCCCTCTGCGCGGACGTCGGCGCCGCTCCCGCAGACTGGGCGCCATGCCGACCACCCTCATCACCGGTGCCTCCTCCGGGCTCGGCGCCGAGCTGGCCCGCCAGCTGGCCGCGAAGGGCCACGACCTCGCGCTCTGCGCACGCCGCACCGACCGGCTCGACGCGCTGCGCACCGAGATCGCCGCCGCGCACCCCGACGTACGGGTCGAGGTGCGCGCCCTCGACGTGACCGACGACGACCGGGTGTTCGAGGTGGTCCGCGCGTTCCGCGACGACTTCGGCGGCCTGGACCGGGTGGTGGTCAACGCCGGGCTGGGCAAGGGCGCGCCGCTCGGCACCGGGCGCCACGACGCCAACCGCGAGACGGCGATGACCAACTTCGTCGCGGCCCTCGCGCAGGCCGAGGCCGCGATGGAGGTCTTCCGCGCCCAGGACCGCGGGCACCTGGTCCTGGTCTCGTCGATGTCGGCGATGCGCGGGATGCCGAAGTCCATGACCGTGTACGCCGCGACCAAGGCCGCGCTGTCCCACCTCGGCGAGGGGCTGCAGTACGAGCTGCTGGGCCGGCCGATCAAGGTCACCGTGCTGCACTGCGGCTACATCGCCTCGGAGATGAACGAGTCGGTGCAGCAGCAGGTGCGGTTCATGGTCTCCACCGAGGACGGCGTGCGCGCGATGGTCGACGCCATCGAGAAGGAGAAGGCCCAGGCCTACGTGCCGGCCCTGCCCTGGACCGCGCTGGCACCCGTCATGCGCCACACGCCCCTGCCCCTGCTCAAGCGCCTGCTCTGACCCCGCGCCGCTCGACCGGGTCCTCGTCCGCGTCGTCGCCGATGCGCAGGTCCAGGTGGCCCAGGGTGTGGCTGAGCCCGCGGTGGCCGCGGGTGCGCCAGGCGAAGACCAGCGTCACCACGACGTACGCCGCCAGGAGGGCCAGCGCGACCGGCCCGACGACCTGGTTCCACAGCGGGGCGAGCACGAAGAGCGGCCCGACGCCGAGCGCGAGCTTGACCAGCCGGCCCGGCAGCAGCAGGGCGCGCCGGCGGGGGACGGTGTGCAACGAGACCACCCACTCCCCGACGGTCCGGCCGGCGCCGAGGACCAGGACGGCCTCGACCACGAACGGCACGCCCCACTGCAGCGCGGCCTGCACGGTCTGGTCCACGCGGTCGTCGACGAGGTAGAGCGCCCACGCGCGGTAGGCCAGCGCGGCCACCGCCCCGGCGATGGCGATGAAGAGGACGTCGCAGACCATCCCCACCAGTCGGCGACCGGAGGAGATCGTGGTGGGCAGGACGACGTCGGGCCGGCGTCGACGCACGACCAGCGCCGACACCAGCGAGCCCAGGGCGGCACCGAGGGTGTTGACGATGAGGTCGTCGACGTCGAAGAGCCGGTAGGCGCAGGAGTAGAGGTGCCACACGCCGGTGCGCTGGGTCAGCTCGACGAGCAGCGAGACCGTGAAGCCCACCAGGGTGGCGACCACGACGCCGCGGTGCGCGATGACCCGGATGAAGAAGCCGAGCGGCACGAACAGCAGCACGTTGAGCACGATCTGCAGGAACGCCGGCTCGCGCAGCAGCGCGAGCGGCCCGCCGCGGTCGGGGACGTGGATCAGCCCGAGGGAGCCGAACACGTCCCACTGGCTGCCCTTGCAGGCGAAGGTGCCGTCGGCCGGCATCGGCAGCAGGGTGTAGGTCCAGATGGCCAGCGCGTAGACCGCCGCGCTGACCAGGACGGCCAGGTCGAGCGGCCCGAGCCGGCCGTCGAGGCGGTACTGCACGGCTGCGGTCGGGATGAGCAGCAGCACCGCCAGCAGCGTGCCGAGGACGACCGCGACGAGCGCGTTGGTCGCCTGGTCGCCCACGGGGGCGAGACTACGACCGGCGTACGGCGGGACCCAGAGGGAGTCAGCCGGCCTCCACCGGGCCGCGCGGGGCGTCGCTGCGGTAGTCGGTGTACTGGTAGGGGTTGTCGAGGAGCGCGGTCTCCGGCACGTCGGGGTTCATGCCGGCCTGCCACGCCTCCTCGCCCATCACCGAGCGCAGGTGGTCGATCGTGTTCTCGACCTGGGTGCGGATGGCCGCGAGGTCGACGCCCTGCAGCTCGCCGTCGCGCTTGACCACCCGGCCGTCGACCAGGACGGTGTGCACCTGGTCGCGCTGGGCCTGGAAGGCCACGTGGCCGTAGGGGTTGAGGACGGGGAACGACACCGGCGACCGGTCGTCCTTGAGCAGGACCAGGTCGGCCTTCTTGCCGACCTCGATGCTGCCGAGGTCGGCGTCACGGCCGAGGGCGGCGGCGCCACCGCGCGTGGCCCACTCGACGACCTGGCTGGCCCGCAGCGCGCTGTGGGTGACGGTGTCGCCGCCGCGGTGCGCCTCCATGTGCTCGCGCGAGCGGTCCGCCCCCAGCGTGGCCCGCATCGCGCTGAACAGGTCGCCGCTCCACCACACACTGGTGTCCATGGACAGCGAGACCGGGATGCCGTGCTTGCGGATGGCCCAGGTGGGCGGGTAGCCCTGACCCGCGCTCTGCTCGCTCTCGGTGGAGACCGAGATCGAGCCGCCGGTCGCGGCGATGCGGTGGTAGGAGTCCTCGGTCAGCGTGGCCGCGTGGACGTAGACGGTCCCCGGCGTCATGAAGCCGTGCTCGTGCATGAGCCGGATGCCGTCGTCGTTGGTCGCGCCCCACACGCCTGCGTGGGTGGTCACGGTGACGCCCAGCTCGCGGGCCACCTCGAAGGCACCGCGCTCGGGGAACGCCGGGTCTCCGGGGACGTCGAAGGCCATCTGGAAGCCGAGCATGTCGTCGCCGGTGATCCGGCGGTCGACGAAGTCGCGGAACTCCGGGGCCGCCGACCACTCCGACGGGGGCGCCTGGATGTTGCCGTAGGCCAGCACGAAGCGGCCCGGCACCGCCTGCAGAGCGTCCACGGCCGCGTCGGCGTGGTCCACGGTCTGCAGGCCGTGCGACCAGTCCACGCACGTGGTGACGCCGGCGTCGATCGCCTCGGCGGCGGCGAGCAGGTTGCCGGCGTGGATGTCCTCGGGTCGGAAGTGCTTGCCGTTCTCGAGGTAGTACCAGACGAAGTACTGCGTGAGCGTCCAGTCGGCGCCGTAGGCGCGCATCGCGGTCTGCCACATGTGGCGGTGGGTGTCGACCATGCCCGGCATCACGATGCCGCGGCTGGCGTCGACCTCGACCGCACCGGGAGGCGCCTCGAGGCCGGGGCCGACGGCGGCGATCCGGTCGTCCTGGGTGAGGACGTCGGCGTCGGTCAGCACCGTCTTCGCGTCGTCCATGGTCAGCACCGTCGCGCCGCGCAGCAGCACCGGCGGTCGCGCGCCCTGGTCAGCCATTCGCCCTCCTCGGCGTGGTCCGTCCGTGCCGCCGTCCCTTGTCGGGATACCCGGGTACCCGGGTATCCCGACAGTTGCGGACACCCGTCCGCTGTGCGGTCGTCGCCACTCTGGCGCCGGAACGGCGAGGTGTCAACGGGTCCGCGGCGTGGGAGGGTGGCCCCATGCCCCGCACCGGCACCGGCCCCGACTTCATCGAGGCCCTCGCCCGCGGCCTCGAGGTGATCACCGCCTTCCGGCCGGGTCGGGACGCGCTGACGCTGGCCGAGGTGTCCGCCGCGACCGGGCTGGCGCGACCGACCGTGCGGCGGATCCTGCTGACCCTGGCCGAGCTCGGCTACGTGCGCACCGACGGCGGGCGCTACGCCCTGACGCCGCGCGTGCTCGACCTCGGCACGGCGTACGTCGGGTCGCAGGGGCTGTGGGAGGTGGCCCGCCCGCACCTGGTCGCGCTGTCCGAGCGGACCGGCGAGTCGTGCTCGATGGCTCAGCTCGACGGCTCGGACATCGTCTACGTCGCGCGCGCCGCCGTGCCCAAGATCGTGGGGCTGTCGGTGCAGATCGGCACCCGCTTCCCCGCCCTGCAGACCTCGCTGGGCAAGGTGCTGCTGGCCGAGCTGCCCCGCGCCGAGCTCGACGCGGTGCTGGCCGAGCCCACCCGGTCCGGGCTCACCACCCTGTGGCACCCGACCGAGGCGGAGCGCGACGCCGAGCTGCGCGAGGTGCACGCGCGCGGTTGGGCGCTGACCGACCAGCAGCTGGCCCTGGGGATCCGCTCGGTGGCCGCGCCGGTGCGCGACGGCGAGCGCGTGGTCGCCGCGGTGAACGTCAACACCCACGCCGCCGAGACCAGCCTCGAGGTGCTGGTCGAGCAGCACCTGCCGCTGCTGCTGCGCACCGCCGGCGACATCGGCGCGGACCTGGCGCGCTTGCGCTCCCTGCCCCAGGTGGTGTCATGATCTGAGCGGACAGTTGTCCGCAGGACGGTCAACACCCGCCCCACCCGAGGAGACGCCCGATGCCCGGTCCGCTCGACGGCGTGCTCGTCGCGGACTTCTCCCGCGTCCTCGCCGGCCCCTACGCCACGATGCTGCTGGCCGACATGGGCGCCGAGGTGGTCAAGGTCGAGGGGCCGCCGACCGGCGACGAGACCCGCTCGTGGACGCCGCCGGAGCGTGAGGGCGTCTCGACCTACTACCTGGGCGTCAACCGCGGCAAGCGCTCGGTCGTCCTCGACCTCCGCGACCCGGACGACGTCGCGCTGGCCCGGGAGCTGGCCCGCCGCGCCGACGTGCTCATCGAGAACTTCCGGCCCGGCGGCATGGCCAAGTTCGGCCTCGACTACGCCTCGGTGCGCGAGCACAACCCGGCGGTGGTCTACGCCTCCATCAGCGGCTTCGGGTCCACCGACGGCAAGGACATGCCGGGCTACGACCTCCTGGTCCAGGCCATGTCCGGGCTGATGGACCTGACCGGCGCCCCGGACCGACCCGGCTACCGGGCGGGCATCTCGGTCTTCGACGTGATGGCCGGCAACCACGCGGTGATCGGCATCCTGGCCGCGCTGCGCTCCCGGGACGCGGGCGGCGAGGGCCAGCACGTCGAGGTCAACCTGCTGTCCTCGGCCCTCACCGGTCTGGTCAACCACAGCTCGGCCTGGGTCGCCGGCGGCGTGGTCCCGCACCGGATGGGCAACGCCCACCCGAGCGTCTTCCCCTACGAGCCGTTCCCGACCGCCGACGCCGACCTGATCGTCATCGCGGCCAACGACCGCCAGTTCCAGCGGCTCTGTGCCGCGCTCGGTGCGCCGGAGCTGGCCCAGGACGAGCGGTTCCTCCACAACGGCGACCGGACCGCGAACCGCGACGCGCTGCGTCCGCTGCTCGAGGAGCGGCTGGCCGAGCGCGGGGCGCAGGAGTGGTTCGAGCTGCTGACCGAGGCCGGCGTCCCGTGCGGTCCGATCAACTCCATCGACGGGGGCTTCGCCGCGGCCGAGCGGTTCGGCCTCGACCCGGTCGTCACCGTCGGCGAGGGGGACCGGGCCCTGCCCACCACCCGCCACCCGATCCGCTTCTCCGGCACCCCGGTCGACTACGCGCTGCCACCGCCGGAGCTGGACGAGCACGGCACGGAGCTGAGGAAGTGGCTCACGAGTGACTGAGCAACCGACCTACGAGACCGCCCTCGGCGCGTCGTCGCGCGAGACGATCACGCTGCTCGGCCAGGACCTGGCCCGCGACGTGATGGGCCACGTCGGCTTCGGCGAGCTGTCCTTCTGGCTGGCCACCCAGCGCCGCCCGACCCCCGGCGAGACCCGCGTGTTCGAGGCCGTGCTCGCGGCCCTGGCCGACCACGGCTTCACCCCGACCGCGATCGTCACCCGGCTGACCTGGCTCTCCGCGCCCGACTCCGTGCAGGGCGCGCTGGCCGCCGGACTGCTCGGCGGCGGCTCCCGGTTCCTGGGCGTGACCGAGGACGCGGGCCAGTTCCTGCACGCGGTGCTGGACGGGCTCGACGCGCTGCCCGACGACGAGGCGGGCTGGGACGCGGTCGCCCTGGACGTCGTACGCCGCCAGCGCGAGGCCGGCCGCTTCGTGCCGGGCCTCGGCCACCACGTGCACAAGGACGGCGACCCGCGCACGCCGCGGCTGTTCGAGATCGCCCGCGAGGAGGGCCAGTTCGGCCCGCACCTCGCGCTCTTCGAGGCCATCGGCCGGGTGCACCCCGAGGTGCTGGGCAAGACGCTGCCGCTCAACGGCGCCGGCGTGTGCGGCGCGGCCCTGGCCGACCTCGGGCTGCCGCTGGAGCTGCTGCGCGGCTTCGCCCTCCTGGCCCGCACCGCCGGCCTGGTCGGCCAGCTCGCCGAGGAGCTGCGGCACCCGGTGGCCAACGACGTCTTCCTCTCCGTGGACCTCCACAACCGGCCGGTCGACCCCGACCCGCTCCCCCGTCAGCGCTGACGAAAGGCAGGACCATGCAGCTGGTCACCGAGCAGAACATCACCGAGCTCGCCAAGCAGCGGTGGGCCACCGCGCACGACGAGCGCATCCGCGAGCTGCTCACCGGGCTGGTGCAGCACCTGCACGACTTCGCGCGCGAGGTCCGGCTCACCGAGGCCGAGTGGATGGCCGCCGTCCAGTGGCTGACCCGGACCGGGCAGATCAGCGACGAGAAGCGCGAGGAGTTCATCCTCGCCTCCGACGTGCTCGGCCTGTCCATGCTCGTGGTGCAGATGAACCACCGCTTCGACCCGGCCGCGACGCCGGCCACGGTGCTCGGCCCGTTCCACATCGACGGGTCGCCCGAGCGGGGGTACGCCGAGGACATGTCGGAGGGGCTCCCCGGCGTACCCCTGTTCGTCAGCGGCACGGTCCGCGCCCTGGACGGCACCCCGATCGGTGGTGCGGTCCTCGACGTCTGGCAGGCCGACGAGGAGGGCGCGTACGAGGCGCAGCTGCCGGTCGAGGAGGCGCGGCTGCGGGCGAAGTACGCGACCCGCGAGGACGGCACGTACTGCCTGCGCACCATCGCGCCCAAGGGCTACTCGATCCCCATGGACGGCCCGGTCGGCGACCTGATCCGGCGCACCGAGATCAGCCACTTCCGCCCCGCCCACGTGCACTTCCTGCTCAACGTGCCCGGCCACCGACCGCTCATCACCCACCTGTTCGAGGACGGCGCGGAGTACCTCGACAGCGACGTGGTCTTCGGGACCAAGCAGGAGCTCGTGGTGCGCTACGAGCACCACGAGCCGGGTCCGGCCCCCGACGGGACGACCCTCACCGAGCCGTGGGTGTCGGCCACCTACGACTTCGTGCTGCAACCGGCCTGATGCGGGCCGTCGAGGTCCACACCCCCGGCGAGCCGCCGCGCGTCGTCGAGCGGGCGGAGCCCGACGGGGCCACGGTCGCCCTGCTGGCCGCGCCGATCACGCCGCTGGACCTCCTCTGCGCCAGCGGGGCGTCGTACTTCGGGGTCCCGCGGACGCCGTACGTCCCGGGCGTGCAGGGTGTCGGCACCCTCGACGGACAGCCGGTGTGGTTCCCGACCAGCGCCGGCATGGCGCCGGGTGACGGGTCGATGGCCGAGCGGGTCGCGGTGCCCGCGGGGGCTGCGGTGCCGCTGCCCGCCGGGGCGGACCCGACCGAGGTGGCCGCGCTCGGGCTGTCCGCGGTCGCCGCCCTGATGGCGCTGACCTGGCGCGGCGAGCTGGCCGAGGGCGAGACCGTGCTGGTGCTCGGCGGCGGCGGGGTCGTCGGCCAGGCCGCGGTCCAGCTGGCCCGGCGCTACGGCGCGGCGCGGGTCGTCGCGGCGGCCCGGTCCCACGAGGGCCAGCAGCGAGCGCTGGCCGCCGGGGCCGACGCGGTGGTCGAGCTCGGCGGCGAGGACCTGGAGGAGCTGGCCGGGCGGCTGGGCCGCGCCCTGGACGGACCGGCCGACCTGGTGCTCGACCCGCTGTACGGCGTACCCGCTGCGGCCGCCGCGCGCTGCCTGCGATCCGGCGGGCGGCTGGTCAACCTGGGCGGCTCGGCCGCCGAGCACGCGCCCATCGACTCCTCGACCCTGCGGAGCCGGTCGCTGCGGCTGCTCGGCTACACCAACAACGAGCTGACGCTCGAACAGCGCGCGCAGGCGGTGGCCACCGTGGCGGGGCACGCCGCGGCCGGCGAGCTGGCCGTGGCGCACGAGGTCGTACCGCTCGCGGGCGCACCCGAGGCCTGGCGGCGCCAGGCCGCCGGGCTGACCAGCGGGCGCCTGGTCCTGGTGCCCTAGCGGCCCTAGCGGTAGGTCACGAGCTCGCGGTCGAGGGCCGCGTGCTCGTTGAAGGTCAGCAGCCGGGCGCCGGTCGAGCCGACGACGATGCGGGTGACCGAGCCGTTGACGACGACCGCGTTGAAGCGGGTCCAGGCCGAGGCCAGCTGGGCCGTGTCGGCTCCGACCATGGTCAGCATCGCGCAGGCCGCGGCGATCGGGCCGCCGGAGGTGACGACGAGCGCGGTGCGCCGCTCGCCCGCGGCGCGGGCCGCGTAGCCGATGCCGTCGCGGACCCGGGCGACGAAGGCGCTGAAGGACTCGTTGTAGTCGGAGTCGTAGGCGCCCGAGGCCCAGCGCGCGGTGGCCGCGGTGTAGAGCTCGTGGAAGGCGCGCAGGTCCATGCCACCGGAGTTGAGCAGGTCGCGCTGCTCCTCGGTGATGGTCGGGTAGCGGTGCATGATCCCGAGGTGGTCGAGCTCGGCCCAGCGCTCGTCGACCTCCAGGGGCAGCTCCCACGAGGCGGCGGCGGTGACCATCGCCTCGGCGGTCTCGCGCTGGCGGCGCATCCCGCCGTGGATCATCGAGGTGGGCACGATGCCGTACCCCGCGAGGATCTCCGCGACCCGACGGCTCTGCCGCACGCCGAGCCCCGAGAGCACGTCGTAGTCGTCGGTCCCGAACGAGGCCTGCCCGTGCCGCACGAGCATCACGACTCCCATGGCGCTGTGCCCCTCCCTTCTGCTGCGGTCACCCGGCGACCGTCGTCGTGACCCGGGCACGCTGCACCGGGTCGGTCCACGAGTCTCTCGCGTGGAGCAGCCGGACCAGGGACCAGACCACGAACGGCGCGGCGACGAGGACCGAGAGTCCGGCGTACGGCGTGCGCGCGAGCCCGGAGAACACCAGGCTGGTCAGCGTCGTGGTGACGGCGAGCTTGGTGGAGTAGCCGACCATGACCAGCGGCGGCGCCGGCGTCGCGCGGGCCGAGCGCAGGTCGACGGCGAAGGGGCGCCGCGAGGACCAGCGCATGGCCGACGAGACCACCTGCAGGACCACGACCACCCACGTGCAGAGCAGCGCGCTGAGCTCGGAGCCGGTGGGCAGCCCGGCGCGCAGCCCGGCCAGCACCATGGTCACGAAGGACGCCGCGAGCAGGAACTCGGTCAGCACCCACGCGCGCGCCGCGAAGACCGCCCAGGCACCGACCGGCAGGCTCTCGCGCCACAGGCCGCCGCGGCCGTCCAGGCACCACGCGTTCACGCCGAAGAGCAGCGCGCCGCCGGAGGCGACCAGGCCCGGCAGGATCGTCATCTGCGCCCAGTCCAGGTTGCCCGCGAGGGCGACGACGCCCGGTCCGACGGCGAGCACGGCCAGGCCGCGGCGCATCGGCACGGCCCGCCAGACCGAGCCGCGATCGGTGCGGACCAGGCCGGCCAGCGGCGAGCGGGGCAGGCGCCGGGCGGGGAAGTTCTCGGTCTCGACGCGGCTCTCGTCGCGCGGCAGCCGCCGCGCGGCCAGGTGGGCGGGCACCGCGCCGAGCGCCACCGCACTCAGGAGCAGGGCGGCCTCGATGGCGATCGCCTCGAGCCAGCCGGTGCTGAAGCCGTTGAAGAGCTGCGCGGCCAGCCGGGTCGTGGGGAACCGGTCGAGGATGGTGCCGAGCTGGCCGGCCAGCTGGAGGGCGACGGCGAGCGCCGCGACCGTGACGCCCAGCGTCCGCACGATCGCGATGCCGTGCTCGCGGCGGCGCAGCGCCTCGATGGTCCAGGCCACGACCTGGCCGCACGCGGTGGCCGCCAGGATCCAGAGCAGGATGCCTACCAGGGCGTAGGGCAGCAGCGCGGTGCGGATGCCGTACGCCGTGGCGCCCAGCAGGACCCAGGCCTGGAGCAGCCACGCGATGTTGAGCGGCGCCAGGAGCAGCGCGCCGAGGTGGTCGGTCGTCGGGCTGACCGGGAAGACCGTGGCGTGCTCGCGGTGCAGCAGCTCGCGGCCGCCGCCCGACGCCACCGCCGAGGCGATGGACAGCAGCAGGAACCCGGCCATGGCCGACGGCATCAGGCTCAGCGCGTCGAGGGCGTAGCCCGAGGTGTAGTCGCCGGCGCCGTCCATCAGCGCCGGCACGGCCACCGCGGCCGCGGTCAGACCGGCGAAGACCGACGCGGCGAGGGCGAACGCGCGCGGGCGGCGTACTGTCCCGGCGCGGAAGGCGACCAGGTGGCCGACGTCGCGGACCGAGCGCCGGACCTCAGTCCAGGAGGCTGCGGTAGGCACGGGCCCCCTCCTCGCCGGCCATGTCGCCCGCGCTCGCGGTGGCCACCTGCGCGCCGCCACGGAGCACGAGCACCGCCGTGCACGCCTCGACGGCCAGCTCACGCAGGTGGGTGGAGACGAGCACGCACGCGCCGCGGGCGCGCGCGTCGTTGATGACCTCGAACGTCGCCTCGACCCCGATCGGGTCCACGCCGTCGAAGGGCTCGTCGAGCAGCAGCACCTCGGGCTCGTGCAACGCCGCCAGGACCACGCTCAGCCGACGCCCCATGCCGTGGCTGAACCCTGTGGTCACCCGGTGGGCGACGTCGCCGAGCTCGAAGCGCTCCAGCAGGTCGCGGCCGCGCTCCTCCCAGCCCGCCAGCCGGCGCAGCCGCGCCGACAGCTGGAGGTGCTCCCACGGCGTGGCCCGCGGGACCAGGCCGCCCACGTCCGGGCAGTAGCCGACCCGCCGCTTGACCTCGAGCGCGTGCGTGCGCACGTCGTACCCGGCCACCACGGCGCTGCCCGCCGTCGGCGGCACCACCCCGGCCAGGACGCGCATCGTCGTGGACTTGCCCGCGCCGTTGCGGCCCAGCAGGGCCGTGGCCTGCCCGGCCTCGGCCTGCAGGTCCACGCCCGCCACGGCCTCCACCTCGCCGAAGCGCACGTGCAGGCTGCGTACGTCGACGACGGGACCGCGGCTGCTCACGCGCCAATCCTCCCGGTGCGAGGCGCCCAGCGCCGGGGAATGGCGAAGTTGGCGACGCCGGGAGCCGGTCGGTCAGGGCGCCTGACCCAGAAGGGTGGCGAGGTCGTCGGCGAGCCGGTCGCGGGCCACCTGGGTCAGCGGCAGCTCGAGGCCGGAGGCGGCCCCGGCGGACAGGGCCAGGTCGAGGTCCTTGTGGCCCAGCGCGGTCAGGTGGGCCGGGTCCAGGGCGCCCGCCTCGCGTCCGACGAGGACGCCCGGGCCGCCGATGAGGCGGTCGGTGTGGCGCATGACCGCGGCCAGGTCGTCCGGGGCCAGGCCGGCCGAGGTGACGAGACGCCGGGCCTCGGCGGCGGCGCCGAAGGCGACGTACTGGACCAGGTTGCGCGCCAGCTTGAGCCGGGTCCCCGCCCCGGGCCCGCCGACGTGGAGCACCAGCGTGCCCAGCCTCTCCAGCACCGGTCGGGCCTCCGCGAAGTCCTCCGGGGCCGCACCGACCATGACGGCGAGCTCGCCCGTGGCGGCCGCCCCCACGCCTCCGCTGACCGGAGCGTCGACGACCCGGCCCGGGAGCGTGGCCGGGGTGTCGGGGTGCACGGTGGCGTGCACCAGGACCAGCGGGTCGTGGTCCGCGAGCTCCGTGGCGACCGCACGCACCTCCGCGTCGTCGCGCACGACGACGCACACCGCATCGGCTGCTGCGGCCAGCGCCGCGAGGGAGCCCGCCGCGACGGCGCCCGCCCCGACCAGTGCAGCGACGGCGTCGCGGCGCACGTCGTGGACCACCACCTCGTCACCGGGCGCGCGGGTCGCGAGCAGCCGACGGGCCATCGGCGCGCCCATCGCGCCGAGCCCGACGATCCCGATCCGGGTCACGCGTTGAGGCCGCCGTCGACGACGAAGTCCGCGCCGGTGCAGTACGACGAGGCGTCCGAGGCCAGGAACGCCACGACCGTGGCGACCTCCAGCGGCCGGCCGGGGCGAGGGATCGGGATCCGCGCCGGGTCGAGGCGGGTCGGGTCGTGCATGTCGGTGTCGACGGAGCCCGGGCACACGCAGTTGACGCGGATGCCGCGTCGGGCGAGCGCCTGGGCGGCCGAGCGGCTCACGCCGCGGAGCCCGAACTTCGAGGCCGAGTACGGCAGGGCGGCGCCGTAGCCCCGCAGCCCGGCGGTGGAGGAGATGTTGACGATGGACGAGCCCTCCGGCATCAGCGGCACGAGGACCTGGATGCCCAGGATCGCGCCGACCAGGTTGACGTCGAGGACGCGGCGGGTGTCGGCCGGGCTCCACTCCTCGAGCGGCTTGGCCTCGAAGACGCCGGCGTTGTTGACGAGCACGTCGACGCGGCCGTGCTCGGCGTCGAGCCGGGCCGCGAGGTCGGCCCACGAGGACGCGTCGGCCACGTCCAGCGCATGGCTCACGACTCCGGGACCCAGCCGGTCGACGAGGTGCTGGGTGGGCAGCACGTCTGCGGCGACCACGGTCGCCCCGAGCGAGTGCAGCAGCTCCACCTCGGCGGCGCCCTGCCCCTTGGCCGCACCGGTGACCACCGCGACCTTGTCGCGCAGGCTGTCGAGCCCGGGCAGGCCCGGGCCGGTCGTGTCGCTCACCCGCGCTGGAAGCGGTAGACGTCGAAGACGTAGTCGGGACAGACCATCTGGCACGCCGTGCAGCCGGTGCAGCCCTCGTGCAGCAGCGGGAAGCGGTAGCCGAGCTCGTTGACCTCGCTGCTCATCTCGAGCACCCCGGGCGGGCAGGCCGCGATGCAGAGCTCGCAGCCCTTGCACCGCTCGGTGTCGATGACGAGGGTGCCGCGCGAGCCGCGCTGGTCGCTCACGCGAGGAGCTCGGGATCGGTGAAGTGGGCGGCGCCGACCGTGCCGCCGAGGACGGCCTCCACGAGCGAGGCGAGGTCGAGGTTCTCCAGCCCGACCAGCTCGCCCTCCTGACCGTCGAACACCCCGCGGGCCCGCAGGGACCGGATCGCCTGCTCCCCCGTCCCGAGGACGTGGCGCACGGTGGCGTCGAGGGCGCTGGCCAGGTCGCCGAAGCGCAGGGCGGCGAGCTCCTCGCTGAGGTACTCGCGCTCGCGTTCCACGTCGTCCTCGATGGCCAGCAGGGAGACCGACCGGACCAGCCCGTTGAAGGTGCGCAGCAGCGAGCGCAGGTGCGGGCCGGCGGCGTGCACGTTGATGATCCGGCGGAACTCACGGGCGTGCCGTTCGAAGTCCACCGCGCCGGTGCTGGCCAGGGCCCGGTCGTGCGCGGCCTCGAGCCGGTCGAGCGTCGAGGCGTCGAGGCGACCGACGACGGTCCGCACGGTGAGCGCGCTCAGCAGGGCGTAGAGCGTGAACCCCTCCCGCACGGCGTCCACGCCGAGCTGGGCGACGTAGGCGCCGCGGTGCAGGGGCATGTCGACGAGGCCGTCCCGCTCGAGCAGGATCAGGGCCTCCCGCAGCGGTGCGCGGCTCACGTCCAGCTCGGCGGCCACCGCGGCCAGGTCGATCCGGTCACCCGGCCGCAGCTCCCCGCGGACGATCCGGCCGACGAGGACGTCGGCGATCGCATCACTGGTCTTGTGCCGCGAGATCATGACTGCTCCCCCCTGCGCGAGACGAGCTCGCCGATGCCGTAGACGGTCTCCATCGACTCCGACTGGTAGCCGGGCCCCTCGGACGCCGGCACGAACCAGCCGGTCGGGCACATCGTGAGGATCTCCACCAGGCTGAGCCCCTCACCGGCCAGCTGGCTCTCGAACGCCCGGCGCAGCATCCGCTTGGTCTGGGCGACGCCGCCCGGGGTCGAGACCGCGCCGCGGGCGACGTACCCGACGCCCTGCAGCGAGGCGACCAGGTCGCTGATCGGGATCGGGTAGCCGTGCTCCGCCGCGGCCCGGCCCTCGAGGCTGGTCTTGGTCCGTTGGCCGAGCACCGTGGTCGCGGTCTGCTGGCCGCCCGTGTCGCCGAAGACCCCGTTGTTGAGCAGGATGCAGGTCACGTTCTCGCCGCGGGCCGCGGTGTGCAGGACCTCCTGCAGCCCCTCGTTGACCATGTCCCCGTCGCCCTGCATCGTGAAGACCACCGAGTCGGGCCGGACCCGCTTGATGCCCGTGGCGCAGGACGGGGCGCGGCCGTGCAGGCACTGCAGCACGTCGATGTCCATGATCCGCACGAAGCTGCCGTAGCAGCCGTGACCCACCACGCCGATCGAGCGCTGCACCACCCCGAGCTCCTGCAGCGTCTCGAGGATGAGGCGCAGCGCCACCGGCTCGCCGCAGCCCGGGCAGAGCGAGTGCTCGCCCAGGATCAGCGACGGGTGGGCCGACGCCACCTCGGTGCTCGGCGCCGTGGGCGGGCCGGAGGTGTCGACGAGGTCGAGGGTCGTGCGCTGGGTCATGTCAGCTCCTGGCCGGTTCGAGGTCGAGGGCGGCCAGCACCCGCTGCTTGATGACGGGTACGTCGAGCAGGGGGCCGTAGTCGAGCCCCGACTCGCCGATGCTCACACCGCCCACGAAGCGCACCGTGTCCCGGTCGTGCGCCCACTGGCGGACGTCGTCGAGCATCTGGCCGGCGTTCAGCTCGAAGACCAGCACCCGTCGGGCCCGGCGTGTGGCCTCGGCCAGCGCCGCCCCGGGGAACGGCCACAGCGTGATGGGGCGGAACAGGCCGATGCGGTGGCCCTCGGCGCGCAGCTCCTCGACGACGTGCTCGGCGAACTTCGCCGCCGACCCGAAGGCGACGACCACCGTGTCGGCGTCCTCGACCGCGATCGCCTCGTGGCGCTGCTCCTGCTCGGCGATCCGGTCGAACTTCTCGGCGACCGCTCGCCAGTGCCCGTCCGGACCGAGGCCGGGATCGGTGGCCTTGCCCATCGCCCAGGTCCAGACCTGCCGGGACCGGCCGGTGCCGCTCAGCGAGCCGTCGAGGGCCCAGTCCTTGGCCGGCAGCGGGTCGAGCTCCAGCGGCTGGACGTCCACGCCGACCAGGGTCTGGGCGAGCAGCGGGTCGCCGTACAGGATCGTCGGGGCGCGGTGCAGGTCGGCGAGGTGGAACAGCAGCTGGGTGTGCTCGACCGCCTCGTGGATGTCCTTGGGGGCGAGGGTGATCGTGCGGTAGTCGCCCCAGCCGCCGCCGCGGGTGCACTGGAAGTAGTCCTGCTGGTTGCGCGCCATGTTGAACACGACGAACGGCGTCTCGTTGAGGGCGCCCTCGGCGATCGCCTCCTGCATGAGGGCGATCCCCTGACCGCACGAGCCGGTCGCGGCGCGCGCCCCCGCCGCGGCCGCGCCGATGGTCATGTTGACGCCCTCGATCTCGCTCTCGGCGTTGATGCACGTGCCGCCGGCCGGGCCGAGCTCGCGGGACATGGCTTCGAGCAGCCCGGTGAACGGCGACATCGGGTAGCCGGCGAAGAAGCGGCACCCGGCGGTGATGGCCGCGCGCGTGATCGCGACGCTGCCCGACAGCAGCTCCAGGCTCATGCCGGCACCCCCGCGACCTCGAGGGGGGCCAGCGCACGCCCGAGCGCGTGGCCCGCCTCGACCGCCCGGGCGTTGGTGGGGGCGTGCTGCTTGCGGTAGGGCGGGAGCAGGTCGGTCAGCGCCGCCTCCAGCAGCGCGGTCGGCACCGGCTCGACCAGGGCGCAGTAGGCACCGAGCATGACGAAGCCGGCCGCCTGGGCCGCCCCGAGCTCCTTGGCCGTCTGCGTGGCCGGGACCGCCCGTCGCCCGGGGAGCTCGGCGACGACGTCGTCGCCGACGACCGAGCTGTTCACCAGGCAGAGCCCGCCGGGGACCAGACGGGCCAGCGACGCCTCACTGAACCGGTCGTGGAAGAGGAGCACCGCGTGACTGCGGACCACCACGGGCAGGGAGCGCAACGGGGCGTCGCCGACCACGACCGAGGCCGCCGAGGGACCCCCGCGCATCTCGCCGCCGTACGACGCGCCGAGCATGGCGTAGCGGCCCTGACGGGTGAACGCCTCGGCCAGGGTCTTGGCGACGAGCTGGATGCCCTGGCCGCCGATCCCGGTCAGCGTGACGGTGCGCTCGGCGTGCGGCGCGGCTCTGTTCAACATCGTGGCTATTGAATATCCTCCCAGGTCATCGCGTCAATGAATTCAAGATGCAGAATGCAGGAGCCATGAGAGCAGCGGTACTCCACGCCTTCGGCGACCTCCGGGTCGAGCCGTGGGCCGACCCCGTGCCGGCGGCGGACGAGGCGGTGCTCGCCGTGCTCGGGGTGCAGCCGAGCATCACCGAGGCCATGCTGGTGAGCGGGGCACCGATCGCCCTCCACGAGCACCTGACCCGCCGGCTCGCCGCGGGTCCGGTGGCCTTCGCGGGCCACGAGTTCTGTGCCGTCGTGCTCGAGCCCCCGGCCGACCCGTCCGTGCCGAGTCCGCCCGTCGGCACGCGCGTCATCGCGGCGGAGACCGTCGAGTGCACCACCTGCGGTGGGTGTCGCACCGGCGCGGGGTGCGCGCGGCCGGAGTACGTCGGCTTCACGCGGCCCGGCGCCTTCGCCGAGCTGCTCGCGGTGCCCGCGCGCAACCTCGTCGTCGTCCCGCCGGAGGTCAGCACGGCCGCCGCGGTGGCCACCCAGCCCCTGGTGGGTGCGCTCCACGCGCACGCGGCGCTCGCCGTCGCCCCGGGCGAGTCGGTCCTCGTGCTCGGCTCGGGGGTAATGGGGCTGCACGCCGTCCAGCTGGCCCGCCGCGGCAACGCGGGGCTGGTGGCGGCCACGAGCCGCAGTGCGGCCAAGCGCGGCCTCGCGACCCGGCTCGGCGCCGACGTCGCCCTGACCCCGGACCAGGCCGACGACCCGGACGTCGTGTCCGAGCTGACCGGCGGTCAGGGGTTCGACGTGGTCGTCGAGACCGCGGGTGGTGCACCCGAGGCCGGGCTGGCCGGTGCGAGCACGCTGCGCACGGCCGCGAGGGCCGCCCGCCGCTCGGGCCGGATCGCGCTCGTCTCGGTCCTGCCCGACGACGCCCGGCTCCCCCTGGCCACGCTGCGGGAGAAGGCCCTCACCCTGGTCCACCCGGAGTCGGGGCGACGTCACCACCGCGGGGGCGACCAGTTCGAGCACGCCCTGCGGCTCCTGGCCCGCGGCGACGTCCTGGTCGACGAGCTGGTCACGCACACGCTCGCCGGGGTGGACGAGCTGCCGCGGGCGGTGGCCATGACCCTGGACAAGGCGGCGCACGGTGCGGTGAACCCACCCCAGGTGATGATGGCCGGGTCGCAGCGGATCGAGGAGGTCGGGTGACGGGACTGCTGATCGGGGACCTGCTCCAGCGGGGGCTGGTCGCCCGACCGCACACGGCCGCCGCCACGCTGGGCGACGACACGGTGAGCTTCGCCGACCTCGACGCCCGGGCCCAGCGCACCACGGCGGGGCTGCGGGCGCTGGGCGTGGGGCCCGGCCAGGTCGTGGCCTGGTGGGCTGCCCCGTCGCTGCGCGCGCTCGACGTGTTCGTGGCCAGCGCCCGGCTCGGCGCGGTCTTCGCGCCGCTCAACCCGACGTTCTCGGTGCCCGAGGTCGCCGCGACCCTCGACCTGCTCGACCCGACCCACCTCGTGACCGACCGTGCACACCTCGACGCCGCCCGCGCGGCGGCCGCGGACCGACCGGTGCGCGTCGCCGAGCTCGGCGCCGTCGACCGCGCCGCGCCCGAGGCGACGTCCGTGCCGCTGCCGGACGTCGACGAGCACAGCGCCCACATCGCCTACCTGACCAGCGGCAGCACGGGTCGCCCCAAGGCGGTGCTGGTCAGTCACCGGGCCAGCTGGCTGCGCGCCGGCCCCGGGGGCGGGACCTTCGCCGCCCCGCTGCGCGGCGAGGGCGTGGTGTGCACGTTCCCGCTCTTCCACTACGGCGGCTGGCACTACGTCATGGAGGCGTGGCAGAACATGACCGCGGTCCACCTGGTGGCCCGCGCCGACGCCGAGCACGTGGTGGCCGCGGTGGAGCGACGCCGGCCCGCTGCGCTCTACTGCATCCCGGCGGTGTGGGAGCGGGTGGTCGACCCGCTCTTCGGCGCCGCCGACCTGAGCTCCCTGCGGCACGCGGACACGGGGACCTCACCGGTCGCCGGCGAGCTCGTGGAGCGGATCAAGCGCCGCCTGCCGGGCACCACCACCACGATCCTGTACGGCTCGACGGAGGCCGGCCGGATGGCGGCGCTGCAGGACCACGACCTCGAGCGCAAGGCCGGGAGCGTGGGCCAGCCCGCCTTCCCCTGCACCCTGTGGACCGACGCCGAGGGCCAGGTCTGGGTCCGCACGCCCGCGGCGATGAACGGCTACCTGGGCGCCGCCGGCAGCGGCCTGGTGGACGGCGCGTACGCCAGCGGCGACACGGGCCGGCTCGACGACGACGGCTACCTGCACCTGACCGGGCGCACCAGCGAGCTGATCCGCAGCGGCGGCGAGTACGTCGCGCCGGCCGAGGTCGAGGCCGCGCTCCGCGTCGCGCCCGGCGTCGCCGACCTCGCGGTGGTCGGGGTGCCGGACCCCCGGTGGGGCGAGGTGGTCTGCGCGGTCGTCGTCGCCGCACCCGGGACGGTCCCGACCCTCGACGGGCTGCGTGGGCACGTCCGCGACCGGCTCGCGTCGTACAAGCACCCTCGTCGGCTCGTGCTGGTCGACGCGATCCCGCGGACCGCCGCCACCGGTCAGGTCCAGCGCACCCGGCTGGGCCGAGAGCTGGTCGAGGCTCAGCCCGCGGCGACCTGAGCCACGGCGAGCTCGCGCACCTGAGCCTTGGCGATCTTGCCGCCGGAGCTGCGCGGCATCTCCTCGACGACCACCAGCCGCTCGGGGTGCCACTCGCGGGAGACGCCGAGGGCCGTCAGGTGCTCCCCCAGCTGCTCCAGGGTCAGGCTCGCACCCGGGTGCAGGGTCACCACCGCGCAGACGCGCTCGCCGAAGACGTCGTCCGGCACGGGCACCACGGCGACGAGCGCCACCGCCGGGTGCCGGTCCACGGCCGCCTCGACCTCGACCGACGAGATGTTCTTGCCCCCTCGGATGACGAAGTCGCTCTGCCGCCCGACGACGCTCAGGCAGCCGGAGGCGTCCCGGCGGACCACGTCACCCATCAGCATCCAGCCGTCCGCGGCGTAGAGCTGCGCGTTCGCCGCGTCGTCGCGGTAGTAGCCCGCGCACGTGAGCGGTCCGCGGCCGGCGGGCTGCCCCTCGGCGACCTCCCCGGGGACCGGCCGGCCGTGCTCGTCGTACAGCCGGACCTGCATGTGCGGCAGCACCCGTCCCGCGGTCCGCAGCCGGACCTCCGCGTCGTCCTC
Organism: Nocardioides anomalus; assembly: GCF_011046535.1. Classification (NCBI taxonomy): domain Bacteria; kingdom Bacillati; phylum Actinomycetota; class Actinomycetes; order Propionibacteriales; family Nocardioidaceae; genus Nocardioides; species Nocardioides anomalus. Next base: position 4,423,778 of record NZ_CP049257.1, read on the forward strand.
GAGCGTCGTGCAGCTCAGCGCACCGGTCTCGTTGGAGCCGAAGAACTGCAGCACCGTCGCGCCCGTGCGCCGCTCGAACTCCAGCGCGCGGTCGTAGGGCACGGCCTCGCCACCGGTGAACATCACCCGCAGCGAGCTCAGGTCGTGCTGCTCGACGGCCGGCGAGTTCAGCAGCATCCGGAACTGGGTGCTCACGCAGCACAGCACCGTCGCCCGCTCCCGCTCGATGAGCGCCACCATCTCGTCCGCGCTGAAGCGCGGCATCACCACGGTGCGCGCCCCCAGGAGGGTCCCGACGAAGTGCGAGGTCCACAGCCCGAAGCCGAACGGCGTCGGCACCACCGCCAGGACCACGTCGTCGGGGGTGAGCCGGCCGGCGTCGACCGCGAGAGCCGAGAAGTGCAGCCACCGCTGGTCGAACTGCGTGACGCACTTGGGCAGCCCGGTGGTCCCGGAGGTGGAGTTCAGCATCGACACGTCGGTGCCGGTGAGCTCACCGGCGCGAGGCGGCGCGGCCTGGGTCGGCGGGCCGTCCTCGGCCAGCACCCAGTGCCGCAGCCCGTCGACGGCGTCGCCCACCCGGGCGACCAGGTCGCGGGTCGGCTCGCCCCGGTGCACCTCGTGGGTGACCAGGACCCGCGCGCCGGTGCGCGCGATCAGGTGCCGCACCTCCGCGTCGCCGGCGCGGTGCCCGATGCCCACGGCGACCAGCCCCGCGCGGGCGCAGCCGACGAGCACCGCGTGGATGGCCAGCCCGTCGGGCAGCAGCACGGCCACGCGGTCGCCGCGGTCGAGCCCGAGACCGGCCAGGGCCGCCGCCACGGCATCCGCGCGCTCGTCGTAGGTCGCCCAGGTCCAGCTCCGGCCACCGGCCACCACCGCCACGCCCCCGGGGTCGCGTGCCGCGTGGGAGCGCACCAGGGTCGAGACCGACTCCTCGTCCCACCACCCCTCGGCGCGGTACTCCGCCACGACGCCGGGCGCGACGCTGAGCACGCCGTCCTGCTCGACCAGCGGCGGGAAGGTCGCGCTCACCCGGTGACCTCGCCGTCCACCTCGTCGAGCTCCTTCTGGATGAGCCCCATGGCGCCCTGGTAGGCCCGGTCCAACCGCTCCACGCCGTCCTCCTGTGCGACCACCTCGCCGCGGACCAGCACGTAGCCCCGCTCCACTGCGGCACCGGTCGCGTTGAGCGAGGGATCGGCCAGCACGACCGCGACGCCCTGGTCGGCCAGCTCCCGCACGACCCGCACCAGGTCGGCCACGATCTTCGGGGCGAGCCCCGTCGCCATCTCGTCGAGCAGCAGCACCGACGGGTCACCCATGAGCGCCCGCGAGACGGCGAGCATCTGCTGCTCACCACCGCTCAGGACGCCGGCCATGTGGCCGGAGCGTTCGCGCAGGATGGGGAAGCGGTCCAGGGCCGCCTCGACGCGGTCGCGGCCCAGCCGCTGCACCTCGGCCGCGACCTGGAGGTTCTCGCGCACCGACATCTTCGGGAACAGCTGTCGCCCCTGCGGCACGATGGCGATCCCCTGACGGGCGCGCGACATCGCCGAGAGCCGGCTCATGTCGCGGTCGCCGACCCGCACCGAGCCGCGGGCGTGGACCGAGCCGTAGACCCCGAGCAGCAGGCTGCTCTTGCCGGCGCCGTTCGGACCCACGACCGCCGTGACGACGCCGGCCGGCGCGGTGAACGAGACGTCCCGGACGGCGGAGGCCGCGCCGTAGGTCACGGTGAGCCCCTCGACGACCAGGTCCGACCCGGTCCCCGTGGACGGGTCAGCCACCTGCACCACCTCCGAAGTAGACCGCCCGCATCTCCTCGCTTGCCAGGCACGCCTCCGGGTCACCGTCGAAGACCACCCGGCCCCGGTCGAGCAGCAGCAGCCGGTCGGCCAGACCGGCGATCAGGTCCACGTTGTGGTCGACCAGCACGACGGCGTGGCCGCGGCTCTGCACCGTCCGGATCGCCTCGACCGTGCCGGCGACACCAGCGTGGTCGGCCCCGGCGAAGGGCTCGTCGAGCAGCATGACGACCGGGTCCTGGGCCAGCGCGCGCACCACCTCGACGAGGCGCTGCTCGCCGAGGCTCAGCTCACCGCAGTGGCGGTCGAGGTCGCCGACCCCCAGCTCGGCGGCGAGCTCGGCGGCGCGCGGGTAGTCGGCGCGCACGCTGCCGACCGCACCGCGCGCCAGCTCCACGAGCTGCTGCCAGGGGTTGCGCATCCGGCCCGCCACGAGTCCGCAGACCAGCGCCTCCAGGACCGTGACCTCGGGGGCCAGCAGGGGGTGCTGGAAGGTCCGGGCGAGTCCGAGCCGAGCCCGCCGGGCCGCCGACCCGCTCACCGGCCGGTCGTCGAGCCGCAGCTGGCCGGTGTCGGAGCTCTGCGCACCGGTGATGAGGTCGACCAGCGTGGTCTTGCCGGCGCCGTTCGGACCCACCAGCCCGAGGATCTCCCCGGCGCCCACCGAGAACGAGACGTCGTCGACGGCCACCACGCCGCCGTACCGCTTGCCCAGTCCGCTCCCGACGAGGATCGGCTCACCGCGCTCGCTCATGCCTGCTCCTCCGCCGTCCGGCGGGCGGTCGGCGGGGAGCCCCGCCCGGTCACCGCTCGCAGACCCTGGCCGAGGTAGCCCAGCACTCCCGCCGGCGCGATCAGCAGGATGAGGAGCACGGCGACGGCCAGCACCAGCTGCCCGCTGGTCTCGAGGACGTCGAGGTTGAGGCTCAGCTCGACGACGAGCAGGGCTCCGACCACGGCGCCCCACGCCGTGTTCCGGCCGCCGATGAGCGGCATGAAGATGGCGAGGAAGACGACGTTCAGCGTGAACGTCTCCGGTGTCACCCCGCGCACGAAGCTCGCGAACAGCGCCCCACCGAAGCTCGCGATCGCCGCACCGACGGCCAGGCAGACCGACGTCAGGTCCGCGGTGCGCACGCCCGAGGCCTCGACGGGGAGCGGGTGCTCGCGCATGGCCCGCACCAGCGCACCCCAGGAGCTGCGGCGCACCCGGTCCAGCAGCGTCGCCAGGACCAGCACCAGGAGCATGGCCAGCACCACCTGCGCGGTGCGGTCGGGCTCCCACCCGGCGAAGCTCGGCGCGCGGATCTGACCGATGCCGCCAGCGCCCCCGAAGACGTCGAAGATGCCGAGCCAGCCCTCGAACGCCGTGCCGAACAGGAGCGTCACGGCGGCCAGGTAGAACCCCGACAGGCGGCGGGTCGACAGGCTGAGCAGCACGGCGATGACGGCCGAGACGAGCGCGCCGACCAGCCAGCCCAGCCAGATCGGCAGGGAGGTCTCCTGGGAGACCAGGCCGACGCTGTAGGCACCGATCGCGGCGTACGCGCTGTAGGCCATCGACAGCGAACCCGCCATGACGAAGGGGAGGTACATGCCCAGCGCGACCAGGGCGTAGGTGCACGCCAGCACCAGCAGGTCCGCGCGGTAGTCGCTGCCACGCATCCAGAGCAGGAGCAGCACGATCCCGGCGGCCGCGGCGAGGGGCGGCCAGCGGTCCGTGGCGCGCGAGGGACCGGCGGCGGTTCGCCGCGTCGCGGGGTCCTCGGTCGTGGTCATGCGCGCACCCGCCGCACGAAGAGCCCCTCGGGCTTGAGCGCGAAGAAGAGCAGGGCCAGCACCAGGATCACGGTCTGGGGGGTGATGTCGGAGGAGTAGTACGGCGTGAAGACCTGCACGCAGCCGAGCACCAGCCCGCCGACCAGCGGGGCCCAGATCCGGCCGGTGCCACCGATCACGAGTGCGAGGAAGCCGGTCAGGGTCCAGCTGAGCCCGCTGGTGGACGCGACACCGGACTTGGTGGCGAACAGGATGCCGGCGATGCCGGCGATCAGCCCGCCCACGAGGAAGGCGATGAGCCGGATCCGCCCGACCGGCAGCCCGAGCACCCTGGCCGCGTCCAGGTTGTCGCCGACCGCCCTCAGCAGCCGTCCGGTGCGGCTCAGCCGGACCCAGAGGGCCACCACGACGAAGACCACGACGGTGGTCGCCATCAGCAGCAGCGCGTTCGGGAGCAGGAACGCGTCGCCGATCTCGATCGGGTCGAAGGTGACGATCTGCTGGCCGGGCAGCGACGTGCGACCGAAGACCAGCCCCGCGGCCTGCTGCACCGCGAACAGCACGGCGGCCACCGCCACGAGGGCCGGCAGGTCACCGCGGCCGGCGCGGCGCTGCACCGGACGGACGACCACCAGCTCGGTGACCGCGGACAGCGCGACCACGATGAGGAGGGCGAGGACGATCGAGGGCCACAGCGACATCTCCTTGATCACCACGAACCACGAGGTGGCGAGACCGCCGACCATCGCGTAGGGGCCGAGCGCGAAGTTGAAGAACCCCGCGCCGACGACGATCAACAGGTACGACAGCGCGATCAGCGAGAAGAAGCAGCCGATCTCGGCGGCCGAGAGCCACAGCTGAAGGTCGGTCAAGAGGTCCTCCCGGGTCTGGACTGGGGACGGCGCGACGGGGAGGCGACCCGGCGGGTCGCCTCCCCGGCGCTCAGCACCGTCGGATCAGCACGGCGGCTGGTACTCGTCCCACGCGCCGTCGGGCTTGTTGTCCGCACCGAAGTGGGTGAGGACCAGGCCGCACAGGCCGTCGGCTCCGGTGTGCTTCTCCGGACTGAAGGAGATCGAGAAGCCGTCGGCTCCGAAGGACGCCTCGTAGCCGTTGATGGCCTGCAGCGCGTCGAGCACGGCCGGTCCCTCGGTCGACCCAGCCGCCTCGATGGCCTGCTTGAGGATCTGGACCGAGTCGTAGGCCTGGGCGTCGTAGGCCGTGAGGTTGTAGTCGTCGTCCCCGCGCCACCCGCGCAGCTTGTCCTGCAGCTCCTCGGTCCGCGGGTTGTCCTGGTCGATCGAACCCATGAAGACCAGGTCCTCCAGGGCGCCGGCGTTGGCCAGCTTCCAGATGTCCGGCTGGTTGCCGATCGAGGCCAGGGAGAAGCGCTGGACGTCCGGGAGCTGCTGCTTGAGCGTGTTCTGGACGAGCACCTCGAAGTTGCCACCCACGCTCGAGACGAGGACCAGGTCCGGGTCGGCGTCCTTGACCTTGGCCACCTGAGCGTTGACGTCCGCGGCGTCCACGGCGGCCGTCTCGTCGGCGACGAGGTCCATGCAGCCCTCGAGCCCGGGCTTGAGCAGCCCGTTCACGCCCTCGATCGTCGGGGTGTTGTCGCTGATGATCGCGAGCTTGGAGTAGCCGAGCTCCTTCGCGGCGCCGCAGTAGACCTCGACGAAGTTGTCGAGCAGGTTGGCCAGGGAGAAGGCGTAGTCGCTGTCGGGCGGCGTGGCGAAGGTCTGCGAGATCGCGATCGGCGCGATCGAGGGCACCTGGGCCTGCTGGATCACCGGCTTGGACTGGTTCACCGCCGCGCTCGCGGTCACGAGCAGCAGGGCTTGGGCGCCGTCGTCCAGGAGCTTGCGGATCACCGACGGCGCCTTGGTCGGGTCGCTCTCGTCGTTCTCGACGATCAGCTTGACCGGGCGGCCCAGGATCCCGTCCCCGGCGTTGAGCTCGTCGACCGCGTCCCGGATCGTCTTCCCGGCGATGGTGCTGTACGACGCCCCGGGACCGGTGCTGTCCTCGTCCAGCCCGATGACGATCGGGTCGCCCTTGAGCTCTTTGTTCGCCTCGGGCTTGTCGCTGCCCGAATCGGAGTCGTCGCCGCAGCCGGCGACCACCAGCGTGAACGCGGCCACTGCCGCCGCGACTGCGCGCATCCGTCGCACGTCGTCTCCCTCCGGTCGGGCCGTCTCGGACAGCCAACCAATCAATTGCTTGGTTGGGTGAGGGTATGGCGTCGGTCACACGTGGTCAAGACACCTGCTCAGACCCGGTCGGCGTCTCAGGTCAGGACCGGGTCCCGCGCCGCCCCGGGTGGGTGTGCAGCGGCGTGGCGGTCGAGGCGTCCACCGGGAGGACGGGCCGACCCGCCTCCGGCTCCTGGAGCGGATCGACCTCGACGAGGCCGGCGCGACTGCGTCGGGTCAGCTCGCCGTAGACCCGCAGACCGTTGTCCTTCCAGGCCGCCATCTCGTCGTCGACGTCGCGGACGCGTCGGGCCGGGTTGCCGACCAGCAGCGAGCGCTCCGGGAAGTGCTCACCCGCGCGGACGACGCTGCCTGCCCCCACGAGCGAGCCGGCGCCGATGCGCGCGCCGTCCAGGACCACGGCGCCGATCCCGACGAGCACCCGGGGCTCGAGGTGACAGCCGTGCAGCACCGCGGCGTGGCCCACGTGCGACCCCTCCGACAAGACGGCCGCCGCCCCGGGGTAGGCGTGCACCACACAGCCGTCCTGCACGTTCGACCCGGCGCCGACCTCGATCAGCCCGAAGTCCCCGCGCAGGCTCGCGCCGGGCCCGACGTAGCAGTCAGCACCGATCCGGACGTCACCGATGACGCTGGCCTGGGGATGGACGAAGGCCGTGGGGTCCACGACCGGGACGACCCCGTCGATGGCCCAGAACGTCATGGCTGAGCGCGATCCGGGGCGGGCCGGGCGCTGATGCCGCTGAGCACCATCCGCAGGTAGCGGTCGGCCAGCTCCTCGTGGCCCAGCGCGCCGTCGGGGTGGTACCAGTGCACGGCGTTCCACACCGTGTCGCGGATGAAGCGGTAGGTGAGGGACTGGTCGAGGTCCGGGCGGAACCGGCCGCGCTCCTGGCCGGCCGCGACCGCGCGGCGCAGCACGCCCTCGACCCGGCCGGTCGCCTGCTCGACGAAGACGAACTGGGGCTGGTGCCGCAGCCCCGGCGCCTCGTGCTGGTAGAGCGCCACGGCGTCCGGGGTCTCGTGCACGGTCCGGAACACGTCGTGGACGAGCAGACGGAGGGTCTCGTCCGGTCCCCGCGCCTGGCGTTCCACCCGCTCGAAACGGGCGACGAGACCGTCGAGGAACTCGTGCAGGACCTCGACCAGCATCGCCTCCTTGGAGTCGAAGTGGTGGTAGAGGCTGCCGGAGGTGAGACCCGCGGCGTGGGCGATGTCGCGGATGGTGGTCCCGCCGTACCCCTTGGTCGCGAACAGGCGCCCCGCGGCGGCCAGGATGAGCTGACGGCGTCCGGCGGGCTCGCTGCTCTCCGACGGGCGCACGTCAGGGCTCGGCTCCGCGGTCATCCTCACCTCCCCGTCCGACGTCGTCGTGCCTCCTTCGTGGCGCGCGTCACACCAGAGCCTAGACCAAGCAAGTGTTAGGTTGACAGCCCCGATCTCCGCGGAGGGAGCCCGTCCGGTGCACCACAGTCTCTCCTTCGACCTCAGCTACGCCGACACCGATCCGTCCGGACTGGTCTACTTCGCCGCCTGGTTCCCGTGGATGGAGCGGTGCCAGAGCGCGTGGTTCCACGCCCACGGTCTGCGCCAGGACACGATGCTGGCCGAGCAGGGGTTCGGCACGGTGACCCGGCGGGCCGAGTGCGACTACCTCGCCGCGACCGCCCTCTACGACCCGATCACGGTCACCACCACGATCGCCGAGGTGGGCCGCACCTCCTTCACCACCCAGCACGACTTCGTCCGGGACGCCGACGGCGTGCTCGTCGCCCGGGGACGCCTCGTCATCGTGACCGTGGACCCGCAGGGTCAGGCCGTGCCCGTCCCGGAGCCGATCCGCACGGGGCTCGGCGCGTGAGCCCGCTGTCCTTCGGGTTCGCGCTCGACGACGTGCTCGTGGTGACCGGGGCCGGCAGCGGCATCGGTCGCGCGACCACCCTCGAGGCCGCCCGGCAGGGACTGCGCGTGGTCGCCTGGGACCTGGTCGGGCCGGCCGCCGCGGAGACCGCCGCCCTGGCCGAGCCCGGCCGGGTGCGCGCCGAGGCCGGCGACGTCGCCGACGCTCCGGCGGTCAGGGCCGTGCTGGAGGACGTCGCGTCGACCTGGGCGGCCCCTCGGTACCTCGCCAACAACGCCGGGCCGTCCTCCGCCGGTGACCTCGCCTTCGAGGCCGGGATCGTGGCCGCGCTGGGGAGCGTGCACACCATGACCGAGGCGTGGGCCGCGCTCGCGGGCGCCGACGGCGCCGCGATGGTCGTCACCGCCTCCGTCGCCGGCACCAAGGTCGGCACCGAGTCCGCGTGGTACTCGACCGCCAAGGCCGGTCTCGCCGGCTACGTGCGCCACCTCGCCGCGCACCGCGCCGACCGGTTCCGCAGCAACGCCGTCGCCCCCGGGATGGTGGACACGCCCCGCCTCGAGGGCTGGGCCGCCAGCGCTGCCGGGCAGCGGACCCTCGCCCGCAACCCGCTGCGCCGTCTGGCCACCCCCGCCGACATCGCCCACGCCCTGCTGTTCCTGCTCTCGCCGGCGGCGGCGTACGTCAACGGCGAGGTGCTCACCGTGGACGGGGGCTGGACCGTCACGCAGTGACGACCCGCCCGCGCCGGGCGCGGACGGGTCGTCGGGGCGTGCGGGTCAGGCGGGCAGGGAGCCGCCGCTCTCGGCCAGGTCGCGCAACCACGCGGTGGCGCGGAAGCGGTCGCCGTACTGCTCGGCCAGCTCGTCGGCGCGCTCGAGGAACGCCTTCAGACCGACCGGCGCGTCGGGCTGGCCCGGGCGCTGGTAGCCGGTCATGAACTGGGCGGCGCCGCCGGTGTTGGCGGGGAAGCCGATGCCCATGATGGAGCCGATGTTGGCCGCGGCGGAGGTCTCGATGACGCCCTCCTCGAAGCACTTGGCGGTCTCGAGAGCCTCGGCGAACAGCATCCGGTCCTTGACGTCCTGGAGCGGGGGCTGCTGCTCGGCCACCGGGAACAGGTCGGCCAGCCCGGACCACAGCGAGAGGCGCTTGCCGCTCTCGTCGTAGTCGTAGAAGCCGGCGCCCGCGCAGGCGCCCGGCGCGGCCGGCCTCGAGCATGCGGTCGACGACGGCGGAGCCCGGGTGCTCGACGTACTCCGGGCCGGAGGCCTCGCGGGTGGCCTTGGCGATCTTGGCCATCAGCTCGAGGTTGAGCTCGTCGGAGAGCTGGAGGACCGGGGCCGGGTAGCCGGCCTGGGTCGTGGCCCGCTCGATGGTCCAGGGGTGCACGCCCTCGGCCAGCATCGCCATGCCCTCGTTGACCATGAAGCCGATGACGCGCGAGGTGTAGAAGCCGCGGCTGTCGTTGACGACGATCGGGGTCTTCTTGATCTGCTGGACCACGTCGTAGGCCTTGGCCAGCGTGACCTCCGAGGTCTCGGCGCCCTTGATGATCTCGACCAGCGGCATCTTGTCCACGGGCGAGAAGAAGTGCAGCCCGATGAAGTCCTGCGGCCGGTCCACGCCGGTGGCCAGCTCGGTGATCGGCAGGGTGCTGGTGTTGGAGCAGAGCAGCGCGTCGTCGTCGACGTACGGCGCGATCTCGGCGAACACCCGGTGCTTGAGGCTGGGGTCCTCGAAGACGGCCTCGATGACCAGGTCGCAGCCGGCCAGGTCGGCCGGGTCGGCGGTGGCCTTGATCCGGCCGAGCAGCTCGGCCTTCTTCTCCTCCGTCGAGCGGCCGCGGGAGACGGCCTTGTCGAGGAGCTTCTCGGAGTAGGCCTTGCCCTTCTCGGCGTTCTCGACCGCGACGTCCTTGAGGACGACCTCCATGCCCGCGCGGGCGCAGACGTAGGCGATGCCGGCGCCCATCATCCCGGCGCCGAGGACGCCGACCTTGGTCGCCTTCCACGGCTCGATGCCCTGCGGGCGCAGCTTGCCGGAGTTGATGGCCTGGAGGTCGAAGAAGAACGCCTGGATCATGTTCTTGGCGTTCTGGCCCACGACCAGGTTGGTCAGGTAGCGCGACTCGATCCGGCTCGCGGTGTCGAAGTCGACCTGGGCGCCCTCGACCGCGGCCGAGAGGATCGCCTTCTGCGCGGGGTAGTCCGCGCCCTTGAGCTGCTTGCGCAGCAGGGCGGGGAACGCCGGGAGGAAGCCGGCCAGGGCCGGGCTCTTCGGCGTACCACCCGGCATCTTGTAGCCCGGGGCGTCCCACGGGTTCTGGGCGGCCTCGGGGTTGGCCTGGATCCAGGCCTTGGCCGCCGGGAGCAGCTCGTCCTGGCTGTCGACGAGCTCGTCGACCAGGCCCTTCTGCTGGGCCTGGGCCGGCTTGAACGTCGCGCCCTGGAGCAGCACGTCCATCAGCCCGCTCTGCAGGCCGAGGAGCCGCACGATGCGGGTCACGCCGCCGCCGCCGGGCAGCAGCCCGAGGCTGGCCTCGGGCAGGCCCACGGTGTAGCCGCCGTCGACCGCGATGCGGTGGTTGCAGGCCAGCGCGATCTCGAACCCGCCACCGAGCGCGGCGCCGTTGATCGCCGCCACCACCGGCTTGGGGAAGGTCTCGAGCCGGCGCAGCGCGGCCTTGACCTTCTCGGCCAGCTCGAAGACGGCCGGGGCGTCGTCCTTGGTCGCCTTGACCATCTCGTTGAGGTTGGCGCCGGCGAAGAAGGTCTTCTTGGCGCTCGTGACGACCACGCCGGTCACGGCCTCGGCCTCGGCGTACAGCCGCTCGACGGCCGCGGCCATCGAGGCGACGTACAGGTCGTTCATGGTGTTGGCGCCGGCCGTCGGGTCGTCGAGGGTCAGCGTGACGATGCCGTCGCCGTCCCGGTCGTAGCGCACGGCGGACGTCTCGGTCTGGGTGGTGCTCATGCTTGGCGTGACTCCTGTGTCAGGTGCGGGGGCGCTCAGACGAGCTCGACGATGGTGGCGATGCCCATGCCGCCGCCGACGCACAGCGTGGCCAGGCCGCGCTTGAGGTCGCGGCGCTCGAGCTCGTCGACGAGCGTGCCGAGGATCATCGCGCCAGTGGCGCCGAGGGGGTGGCCCATGGCGATGGCGCCGCCGTTGACGTTGGTGATCTCCGAGGTGATGCCCATGTCGCGCATGAACCGCATGGCGACAGCGGCAAAGGCCTCGTTGATCTCGAACAGGTCGATGTCCTGGGTCTCCAGCCCGGCCTTGGCCAGCGCCTTGCGGGCGGCGGGCGCGGGGCCGGTGAGCATGATCGTCGGGTCGGCGCCGGAGACGGCGGCGGAGATGATCCGCGCGCGCGGCGTGAGACCGAGGTCGGTGCCGACCTGCTCGCTGCCGATGAGCACCAGCGCCGAGCCGTCCACGATGCCCGAGCTGTTGCCGGCGTGGTGGACGTGGTCGATCTTCTCCACCCAGTGGTACTTCTCCAGCGCGACGTCGTCGAAGCCGGCGTCCTGGCCGATCTGGGCGAACGACGGCTTGAGCCCGGCCAGGCCCTCGGGCGTGGTGTCGGGGCGGATCAGCTCGTCGTGGTCGAGCACGGTCACGCCGTTGCGGTCCTTGACCGGGACGACCGACTTGTCGAAGTAGCCGTTGGCCCACGCCTTCGCGGCGCGGTGGTTGGACTCGGCGGCGTAGGCGTCGACGTCGTCGCGGGTCCAGCCCTCGATGGTGGCGATGAGGTCGGCGCCGATGCCCTGGGGCACGAAGCCGGTGGTCAGCGCGGTGGCCGGGTCGGAGGCCCAGGCACCGCCGTCGGAGCCCATCGGCACGCGCGACATCGACTCGACGCCGCCGGCCAGGATGAGGTCCTCGAAGCCGCCGCGCACCCGCGAGGCGGCCTGGTTCACGGCCTCCAGCCCCGACGCGCAGAAGCGGTTGAGCTGCACGCCCGCGGTGGTCTCGGGCAGACCGGCGGCCAGCGCCGCGGTCTTGGCGATGTCGCCGCCCTGGTCTCCGATCGGGGACACGACCCCGAGGACGACGTCGTCCACGCGCTGGGTGTCGAGGTTCGGGTTGCGCTCGCGCAGCTCGTCGATCAGGCCGACCACCAGGTCGACCGGCTTCACCTCGTGGAGGGACCCCGCGGCCTTGCCCTTGCCGCGCGGGGTGCGTAGGTGGTCGTACACGAAAGCTTCTGCCATGCCGTTGATTGTGACACCACTACTGTCACGGTCAAGGGGTGACTGGTGTGACGTAGTCGCACGGGGCCCTTGCCGCGGCGACGCGCCACCCGGACACTGCTCGGGTGTTGGTACGCCGTCTTGCCGTCGCCGCTCTGCTGGCGGCCGGCCTCGTCCTCCCCGGGGCCGCCCCGGCCCCGGCCGACACCAGCGAAGGCGCACCCGGCGTCCCGCGGCTCGACGCCGCGGCCCTCACGGCCGGCGCGGACCACTCGTGCGCCATCGTCGGAACTGGCGAGGTGCGCTGCTGGGGGGCCGGCAACCGGGGTCAGCTCGGCCAGGGCAGCACCGCGGACGTCGGGGACGACCCCGGCGAGTCGACGGTCCCGGTCGCGGTCGGCACGGGACGCGCCGTCTCGATCGCGGCCGGCGCCGACCACACCTGTGCCGTGCTCGACACCGGGCAGCTGCGCTGCTGGGGTCGCAACGACCACGGGCAGCTCGGGCAGGGCACCAAGGCCGACGTCGGGGACGGCCCGGGCGAGACGACGGTCGCCGTCGACCTGGGCCCTGGGCGCACCGCCGTGGCGGTCAGCGCCGGCGCCCTGCACACGTGCGCGATCGTCGACACCGGGCAGCTGCGCTGCTGGGGCGCCAGCGGCAGTGGTCAGCTGGGCCAGGGCAACACGGTGGACATCGGCGACGACCCCGGTGAGACCACCGTGCCCGTCGACCTCGGCCCGGGACGCACAGCCGTCGCGGTCGCGGCCGGGAACTCCCACACGTGCGCCGTGGTCGACACCGGTCAGGTCCGGTGCTGGGGCTCCGCCTTCGCCGGGCAGCTCGGCCAGGGCAACACCACCACCGTCGGCGACGACCCGGGCGAGACCACGGTCGGCGTCGACCTCGGCGCCGGGCGCACCGCGACCGCCATCAGCGCTCTGGGCAACGCCACCTGCGTGGTCCTCGACACGGGTCAGGTCCGGTGCTGGGGCGACGGCGCCTACGGCGAGCTCGCCCAGGGCAACACCTCCCCGGTCGGGGACAGCCCAGGTGAGACCACGGCGGCCGTCGATCTCGGGGGGCGCAGGGCGGTGGCGCTGAGTGGCGGCTTCGGCCACGCGTGCGCAGTGCTCGACACCGGTCAGCTCCGGTGCTGGGGTCTCGGCGGCGGCGGTCAGCTGGGCCAGGGCAGCTCCCAGTACGTCGGGGACGAGCCGGGCGAGACGACGGTCCCGGTCGACCTCGGCCCCGGCCGGACCGTGCTGGCGGTCGCGGCCGGTCACGACCACACCTGCGCCGTCACCACCGGCGGCGAGCTGCGCTGCTGGGGCCACGACGACCGCGGGCAGCTCGGCCAGGGCACCTCTGTCTCCTACGGCGACGGGCCGGGCGAGGTCCCGGCGAACCTGCCGCCGGTCCAGCTGGGCGGTCAGCGGGTCGGCCGCGACGCCGACGGCGACGGCGTCCGCGACTCCGTCGACGCCTGCCCGACCAGCGCGGGCGTGGGACCCACCGGGTGCCCGGCCCCGCCCGAGGCCGTGCTCACCAAGCGGAAGGTGCGGCTCGACACGGTGCTCGCACGCCAGGGCTCGCGCGGCTCGTGCCCGAAGCGCGCCGACGTGCGGGTGGTGACGAAGGGCAAGCACGGCCGCATCAGCGTGCGCAAGGAGCTCAAGGCCCGCCCGGTGGACCAGGGCTGCCGGGTCACAGGCACCGTGCGCCTCCCGGCCAAGCCCAAGAAGTCGGCGGCGGTGAAGGTCAAGGTGAGCGGCAAGCGGCTCGTGACGAAGCGGCTGGTCGCCGTACGACGGTGACAGCGTTACTGTCATCGACATGCCCGAGGCCGAGCCCGAGGACCTCCTGACCCTCGACGAGCTGTGCGAGCGGGTCGGCATGAGCGTGCGCAACGTCCGCTTCTACACCTCGCGCGGGCTGGTCCCGCCGCCGATCCGCAAGGGCCGGTCGGGCTACTACACGCCCGACCACCTCGGCCGGCTCGAGCTGGTCCAGGAGCTGCAGAGCCACGGCTTCACGCTCAGCGCGATCGAGAAGTACGTCGCCGGCATCCCTGCGGACGCCACGCCGGAGGACCTGGCCCTGGCCCGCACCATGCTGGCGCCGTGGGACGTCGAGCGCCCGATCGAGATGTCGCGCGCGGAGCTGTGCACCCGCGCCGGTCGCGAGCTGTCCGACGACGACCTGCGCACGCTGGCCGCGCTGGGCGTGGTGTTCCCGCTCAAGCGCGGGCAGTACCAGGTCGCGGTCTCCCAGCTCACCGTCGGCCTGGGCATGCTCGACCTCGGCTTCCCCACCGAGGCCGCGCTCGCCGCCGCCGACATGTACGCGCGGCACGGTCGCGAGATCGCCAGGGAGCTCTACGACCTGTTCCGCACCATGGTCTGGCCGGTCTACCGCGACCAGGGCGCGTCGGCCGAGACCGTGCGCCAGGTGGTGGAGAAGATCAAGCCGTTGTCGATCGCCAGTCTGGTCTCGGCGTACGAGGCCGCGATGGACGAGACCAAGCGGGAGGGCATCGCCCGGCGCAGCCGCTGATCGGGTACCTCAGCGTGTGTCCCTAGGATCTGGCCGATGAGCGACGAGCCGCTGTGCGTCCTGGTGACCGGTGCCACCGGCTTCATCGGCGCGCGCCTGGTGCAGGCCCTGGTCGACGAGGGTCACGAGGTCAAGGCCATGACCCGCCGGCCCGAGGAGTACGACGGGCCGGGCCACCCGGTGGGCGGCGACGTGTCCGACCCGGGTTCGCTGGCCGAGCCGATGGACGGCGTGGACGTGGCCGTCTACCTCGTGCACTCCCTCGACGACAACGACTTCGAGCGCAAGGACGCCGAGGCCGCCCAGGCCTTCGGCCTGGCCGCGGCGGCGAGCGGTGTGCGCCAGATCGTCTACATGGGCGGGCTGGGCAAGGACGGCGACGACCTGTCGCCGCACCTGCGCTCGCGCCGTGAGGTGGAGAAGCTGCTCGGTGAGTCCGGGGTGCCGGTCACCGTGCTGCGCGCGGCGATCGTCGTGGGCGCGGGTGGCATCTCGTGGGAGATGACCCGACAGCTGGTCAAGAACCTCCCGGCGATGGTCGTGCCCAAGTGGGCCGACACGCGCACCCAGCCGATCGCCATCGACGACGTGATCCGCTACCTCGCCGGCGTGATCGGCAACGAGGAGACCTTCGGGCGGGTCTACGAGATCGGCGGCGCGGACCGGCTCACCTACATCGAGATGCTCCAGCAGGCCGGTGAGGTGATCAACGGCCGGCGGGTCAAGATCGTCACCGTCCCCCTGCTCACGCCGCGGCTGTCCTCGCACTGGATCGGCCTGGTCACCAATGTCGACGCCACGACCGCGTCCAACCTCATCGACTCGATGTCGACCGAGGTGCTGCAGACCGACTACACCATCCAGGACGTCGTGCCCGGCGAGCCGCTGACCTACCGCGAGGCCGTGGAGCGCGCGGTGAACGCCGACCGCTCGGCCTAGGGCCCAGCGCCTAGAAGAACACCAGCGGGAGCGCGACCAGCATGGTCAGCGACCACGCGCAGTGGGTGAGGATCGGCCCGAGGATCCCGCCGCTGGCGCGCCGCTCCAGCCCGACCACCGCGCCCAGCAGGACCGCGGCGAAGGCCAGCATCACGTTGCCGGTCGCGAGGGTGGCCACGAAGTAGAGCAGCGTGGTCCACAGGACCGGGCCGCGGGTGATCGCGGCGTAGGCCGCCCCGCGGAAGAACAGCTCCTCGGCGATGCCGTTGATCGCGGTGATCACGACGAGGATCGGCAGCGAGCCCTGGTCGGCGTAGTCGACGACCTTGACGACCTGGTCCTCGAGGAAGGACAGCCAGGAGATCGAGCGGACCAGCAGGGCGCCGGCCACGAAGACCGCGGCCAGGCCGAAGCCGAGCAGCAGGGGCGTGACGATCGGCCGGGCGTGCCGGTCGCGGAAGGCGATCCGTCCCAGGTGCAGGGGCCCGGAGACGAACGCGCCCACCGTCCAGATCGAGGCCAGCAGGATCGTCGCGGGGTAGAACCAGCTGCTGCCCGGCTCCAGCCGCAGCGAGAGTCCGAGGGCCACCCCGCCGAGCACGACGAAGCCGACCACCACCAGCTGGCGGCGGCGCAGCTCGCGCGGCTCCTGGCGGTGGTCGCGCGGGACCTGCTCCCACAGCGCCCGGCGCAACCAGGTCTGCACGGCGGTCGGCATCGGCTCGTTCCTCGACAGGCTGGGGTCAGTGGCGCCCGGTGCTCGGAGCGGCGGGCTGGCGGCGACGACCCCGACGGCGGGGACGCCCGGTGGTCGCGGTACCCGCCGGGCGGGCCTGTCCGCGCGGACGGCCACCGCCGGATCGGCGGGGCTCGGCCGGGGCCGCGGCGGGCTCGGCCGGGGCCAGGCCACCGGCCACCAGGACCCGCTCGCCCGGGGCGAGCGTGGCCAGCACCGGGTGGCGCGGGCCGTCGATGCGGGTGACGGTCGGCTTGATGCCGGCGGCCCGGGTCAGCGCGCGGACGTCGCCGACCTGCTCGGGCGTCATCAGCGTGATCACCGTGCCGGCCGCGCCGGCGCGCGCCGTACGACCGGAGCGGTGCAGGTAGGCCTTGTGCTCGGCCGGCGGGTCGGCGTGCACGACCAGCGCGACGTCGTCGACGTGGATGCCGCGGGCGGCGATGTCGGTGGCGACCAGGGTGGTGGCGCGCCCGGAGTGGAAGGCCTCCATGTTGCGGGTGCGCGCGCCCTGGCCGAGGTTGCCGTGCAGCTCGACGGCCGGTACGCCGGACCGGTTGAGCTGGCGGGCCAAGGCCTTGGCGCCGTGCTTGGTGCGGGTGAAGACGACCGTGCGGCCCGGCGCGCTGGTCAGGTCGACCAGCACCGGCACCCGCTGCTCGCGCGAGAGGTGCAGCACGTGGTGGTCCATCTTGGCGACCGGCGACTGCGCCGAGTCGGCCTCGTGGGTGACCGGCTGACGCAGGAACTGGCGCACCAGCACGTCCACGCCCTTGTCGAGCGTGGCCGAGAACAGAAGCCGCTGACCGTCCTTGGGCGTGGCCGCGAGCAGCCGGCGCACGGCGGGCAGGAACCCGAGGTCGGCCATGTGGTCGGCCTCGTCGAGCACGGTGATCTCGACGGCGCCGAGGTCGCAGTGGCGCTGCTGGATGAGGTCCTCGAGCCGGCCGGGGCAGGCGAGCACGATGTCGACGCCCTTGCGCAGGGCGTTGACCTGCGGACCCTGGCCGACGCCACCGAAGACGGTGCGCGTGGTCAGGCCGTACGCCGCGGCGAGGGGCGCGAGCGCCTCCTCGATCTGGCCGACCAGCTCACGGGTCGGGGCCAGGACCAGGGCGCGGGGGCGGCCGGGGCGGCGCGGGGAGCGCGAGGCGGCGAGCCGGGCGACGAGGGGCAGCAGGAAGGCGTAGGTCTTGCCCGAGCCGGTGCGGCCGCGGCCGAGCACGTCGCGCGCGGCGAGCGAGTCGGGCAGCGTGGCGGCCTGGATCGGGGTGGGGGTGGTGATGCCGCGCGTCTGCAGGACGGCGGCGAGGTCGGCGGGGACGCCGAGCTCGGCGAAGGAAGGCACAGGAGTCACTCTCGGTGGCGGTGTCTCGCCAGCGGATGCCTCAGCGCTCAGTCGAGCGGGGCGCGGTCCGGGGCGAGACGACAACGGGCCGCTCCTGCCAGTGTGGCAGAGCGGCCCGCACGCACCCGCATCGACGGCGGGTGAGGTTGCTTACTTCTTGAACGCGTCCTTGATGTCGCCGATGGCGTCCTTGGCCTTCTCGCCGGCCTGCTTGACCGAGGACTCGGCCTGGTCGGCGCGGCCCTCGTTCTTGAGGTCGTCGTCGCCGGTGACGGAGCCGGCGGCCTCCTTGGCCCGGCCCTTGAGGTCCTGGCCCTTGTTCTCCATCTTGTCGTCCGTACCCATGCTGCACCTCCGGTGCGTCGTCGTACTCCTGCGGTTGCCGAACGGGGCCCCGCTCAAACTCCGCTGAGAGCGCCGTCACGGCTGCGGTCGGCCGCGGTGTCGAAGGCCAGCACGCCGTCGTCGATGCGCCCGTGCCGGATCATCCGCAGGTCGGTGAGGTAGTTCTGCTTGAGCCGCCACGGCGCCCGGTCGCCCTGGCGCGGCATCCGGTCCAGCGCGCGCAGCACGTAGCCCGACATCAGGTCCATGAACGGCCGCTCCTCGACGTCCGGATCGCGCACCGGCACGACGGCGCGGGCGCCGACGCGGTCCATGTGCGCGAGCAGCCGCACGACGTACGCCGAGACCAGGTCGGCCTTGAGCGTCCAGGACGCGTTGGTGTAGCCGATCGTGTAGACGAAGTTGGGCACGCCGCTCAGCATCAGCGCCTTGTAGGCCATGGTGTCGGCCAGGTCGACGGGCTCGCCGTCGACGACCAGCTCGATGCCGCCGAAGGCGAGCACCTGGAGCCCGGTCGCGGTGATGATCACGTCGGCGTCGAGGTGCTCGCCCGAGGCCAGCCGGATGCCGGTGGCGTCGAAGCGCTCGATGGTGTCGGTGACGACGGACGCCTCGCCGTGGCGCAGGGCCTTGAAGAGGTCGCCGTCGGGCACGAAGCAGAGCCGCTGGTCCCAGGGGTCGTAGCGCGGCTTGAAGTGGGTGTCGACGTCCACGCCGGCCGGCAGCTGCGCCGCGGTCTCCTTGCGGATGAACGCCTTCACCTTGTCCGGCCAGCGCCGCGAGACCTGGTAGGAGCCGATGGTCATGAGGATGTTGGCCCAGCGCACCACCGGGTACGACACCGCGGTCGGCAGCGGCTGGAGCAGCGTGGCCAGCCGGTCGTTGCCCGGCCGGGACAGGACGTACGACGGCGAGCGCTGCAGCATCGTGACGTGGCCGGCGGTCGGCGCCATGGCCGGCACCAGGGTCACCGCGGTGGCGCCGCTGCCGATGACCACGACCCGCTTGCCCTCGTAGTCGAGGTCGGCCGGCCAGTGCTGCGGGTGCACGATCCGGCCCTGGAACTCCTCGGCGCCGGCGAAGTCGGGGGCGAAGGGCTCCTCGTAGTGGTAGTAGCCGCTCGCGCACCACAGCACCGAGCAGGTCAGCGTGACCCGCTCGCCGTCGCGATCGGCCTCGACGGTCCAGCGCGCGGTCTCGGAGTCCCAGCTCGCCCGGACGACCCGGTGCCGGTAGCGGATGAGCTGGTCCACGCCGTACTCCGTGGCGACGGTGCGCAGGTAGTCGAGGATCGAGCCGCCGTCGGCCAGCGCGCGGTCGCCGGGCCAGGCGCGCCAGCTGAACCCGAAGGTGAACATGTCGGAGTCCGAGCGGATCCCGGGGTAGCGGAACAGGTCCCAGGTGCCGCCGCTGGCCTCGCGGGCCTCGAGCAGCGCCACCGTCCGCGTCGGGTGGTGCTCGCGCAGCTGGCAGGCCGCGCCGATGCCGGACAGACCGGCTCCGACGATGAGGACGTCGACGTGCTCGGGAGTCGCCACGGCACGAAAGTACCCGTGACGCGGTGTCCGCGACCTCCACCCCTGGGAGGAGATGCCCTCAGCCGGCCGCTCGGGCCAGGGCGACCAGGTCCCGGGCGGGCCCTGCGGCCGGCTCGCGCCCGCCGCTCCAGACGGCCCGGAAGGTCCGGGTCAGGGACAGGCCGGTGCGGACCTCGGCCAGGGCGCGCGCCTCGAGCTCGCGGGCGACCAGCCGGCGGCTCACGAACGCCGGCGCACCCCCGGCCAGGACCGCCTGGCGCACCGCGGTGGCGGTGGTGAGCTCGGCGACCGGTGGCGCGGCGACCAGCCCGTGCGCGGCCAGGGCCTGCTCCACGACCTCGCGGGTGCCCGAGCCGCGCTCGCGCGCGACGGTCGGCAGCGCCGCGACCTCGGCCGGCGTCAGCGGGGTGCGCCGCCGGGCCAGCGCCGAGCCCGGCGCGGTGACGAGGACCAGCTCGTCGGTGGTCAGGCCCCGCGAGCGGACGCCGGGCGGCGCGCGCAGCCCCTCGACGAAGCCGAGGTCGGCGCGACCGTCCTGCACCGCGGTCACGACCTGGTGGGTGTTGGTCGCGGTCAGGCTGACCGTGGTGGGGGTGCGTCCCTCGGCCGCCTGGCGCTGGCCCAGGCGGACGAGCCACCCCGGCAGGACGGTCTCGGCCACCGTCATGCTCGACCACACGGCGAGGTCGCGGTCCCGGTCGGTGCGCAGCCCGCCGAGGGCGTGCTCGAGCTCGGCGGCCACGTCCAGCAGCCGCGCCGCGGACTCGACCACCACGACCCCGGCCGAGGTCAGCTCGGAGCCGCGGGCGCCACGGCGGACCAGCTGCAGGCCGACCTGTGCCTCCACCGCGCGGATCCGCTCCGACCCGGCCTGCTGGCTCACGCCGGCGGCTCGGGCGGCCGCGCCGATGGACCCGGTGCGCGCCACCCCGACGAGCAGCGCGAGGGCGTCGAGGTCGGGCAGGGCCACAGTCACAAGTCTGCCTTGTGGATGCACAGTCACGCGACCACTACTGGCTGGGCCCGGCCGGCGCGAGGCTCGAGGCGTGCGCCGCTTCACCATGGTCATGGGCACCGGCATCGTCGCGAACGCCGCGGCGAGCCTGCCGGTCCACCCGCCGCTGCTGCTCGACGCGGCGCGCGTGGTCTGGGCCCTG
Source organism: Nocardioides anomalus (assembly GCF_011046535.1). Classification (NCBI taxonomy): domain Bacteria; kingdom Bacillati; phylum Actinomycetota; class Actinomycetes; order Propionibacteriales; family Nocardioidaceae; genus Nocardioides; species Nocardioides anomalus. The sequence goes on from NZ_CP049257.1 coordinate 4,444,263, forward strand.
GCCGCCCTCCTGCTCGTGGCCCTCCTGGTGCGTCCGGTGCGGTGGGAGCGCACGCCGTTCCTCGGCGCCCCGGCCATGGCCCTCATGACCGTCGGGACCGGCGCGGTCCTGCTCGAGGTGCCGCTGCGGCCGGTCGGCGTCGCGCTGTGGCTGACCGGTGCGGTGCTCGGCGTGGTCAGCGCGGTGAGCGTGCCGCGGCCGGAGCGGCTGAGCGCGGTCTGGCTGCTGCCGGTCGTGCCCCCCATGGTGGCCGCGGCCACCGGCACCGTCGTGTCCCCGCGGCTGGCGCCGGTGGGCCTGGGGCTGTTCGGGCTGGCTCTGGTCCGCGCGGCGCCGGTGCTGCTCGCCGTGGCCCGGGGCTGGCGGGCCGAGCCCGAGGTCCCCCTGCTGTGGATCCCGCTGGGGATCCTGGGCCAGTCGGTCACCGCCGCGGCCCACCTCGGGGTCCCGCTCTGGGGACCGCCGGTGCTCGCCCTGGGGCTGGCCTGGCTGGCGCTGGTGGCGGTGCGCACCCTCGTGAGGCGCCCGGCGTTCTCACCGGCCTGGTGGTCCTTCACCTTCCCGCTCGGCACGCTGGTGACCGGCTCGTCGGCGTTGGGGCTGACGGCGCTGGCCGTCTCGCTGTACGCCGGGCTGGTGGCGGCGTGGGCGGTGGTGGGGACGGCTCAGCTGCGGGCGTACAGCTCGACGAAGCGGGCCAGCACCTTGGGCGGCTCCGTCACCGCGACCGCCCTCGAGCGCTCGACCACGGCGTCGGCCTGGTCGGGCTCGAAGTAGCCGAAGTGCTTGTAGGCCTCGGTGCGAGCGATGATCCCGGCGAGGTCGAGCTCGGGGTGGAACTGCGTGGCGTAGACGTGCTCGCCCATGCGGAAGGCCTGCACCGGGCAGGTGCTCGACGAGGCCAGGTGGACCGCGCCGTCGGGCAGGCGCGAGACCGCCTCCTTGTGCCCGAGCAGGGCGCTGAACGACGCGGGCAGGACACCGAGCAGCGGGTCCGCGCGGCCGGCGTCGGTGAGCTCGATGGTCATCGGACCGATGGGCTCGGGGAACTGCCGGTCGACCACGCCACCGCGCAGGACGCCGAGAGTGCCCACGCCGTAGCAGGCGCCGAGGAACGGGAAGTCCGCGTCGAGGACCTGTAGGGCCAGGTCCCGCAGGCGCGCCTCACCGCGCCGTTGCTCGGGCGCCTTGGCGTCCGGAGGGTCCGAGACGTTCCACGGACCGCCGCCGACGACGATCCCCGACCAGTCGTCCAGGTCGAGGGGGCCGAGCACGTCGCGCTCGAGCCGGACGCGGCGCACGTCGCGCTCGCCGAGTCCGGTGCAGCGCAGCACGGCGGCGTACTCGTCGTCGGCGGGGACGTCCTGGGCCCGGATCCCGAGGAAGAGGAACGGCTTCACCGGCTCACACCTGGACCGCGACGCCCCGCTCGATGAGCCCGTCGACGTCGGGCACACCCCACGCGGTGAGGGCATCCCGGGTGTGGGTGCCGGCCGCCGGGGACGGCGGGAGGCCGAGCGCGGCCGCGGTGCGCGAGAAGCGCGGGGCCGGCTGCGGCTGGACGATCCCCTCGTGCTCGACGAAGGTCTGCCGGGCCACGAGGTGCGGGTGGCTCGGCGCCTCGCTGATCGGGATGATGCCGGCCACGCAGGCGTCGGTGCCCTCGAAGAGCTCGACCCAGGCCGCCTGGGTGCGGGAGCGGAAGGTCTCGGTGAGCAGCGCGCGCAGCTCGTCGTACCGCTCGGTCTCGTGCTGGCCGGGCGCGGTGCCCTCGAGCCCGAGGGTGCGGATGAGCGCGGCGTAGAACTGCGGCTCGAGTGCGCCGACGGACACGTGCCGCCCGTCGGAGGTCTCGTAGACGTCGTAGAACGGCACCCCGCCGTCGAGCAGGTTGGCGCCGCGCCGCTCCTGGTAGCCGCCGCCGGCGGCGAAGGCCGACGTCATCGCGTTGAGGTGGGCGGTGCCGTCCACGATGGCGGCGTCGACGACCTGGCCCTGGCCCGAGACCCGCGCCTCGAGGAGGGCGGCGAGCAGGCCGATGACGAGGTACGTCGAGCCGCCGCCGAAGTCGCCCACGAGGTTGGTCGGGAACTGCGGCCGGTCCGCGGTCTGGCCGAGGCCGAACAGCGCGCCGGCCACGGAGATGTAGTTGATGTCGTGCCCGGCCGCGGTGGCGAGCGGACCGTCCTGGCCCCAGCCGGTCATCCGGCCGTAGACCAGCCGCGGGTTGGCCGCCCGGCACTGCTCGGGGCCGATGCCGAGCCGCTCGGTGACGCCGGGTCGCATGCCCTCGACGAGCAGGTCGGCGTCGCGGACCAGCTCGAGGACCACGGCCGCGGCCTCGGGCTGCTTGAGGTCCAGCGCGACGCTCGGGCGACCGCGGTTGAGCACCATGGTCGCGCCGCCGGCCAGGAACTGGCCACCGGGTCGCTCGACGCGGATCACGTCGGCGCCGAGGTCGGCCAGGATCATGCAGGCGTGCGGCCCGGGGCCGATGCCGGCGATCTCGACGACCTTCACGCCACGCAGCGGACCGGTGCCCTGACCCAGCTCGAGGCTCACGGGACGGGAGTCTTCCAGAGTGACGAGACACGTCTTCGTGAGGCTGGTTTCACCCCGAGGAGGTCGGGTAGTTTTCGACCATGATTCTCGGGGGGCAGAGGCCGCTGCGGCCTGTTCAGGGGCAGCCGGTCAAACCATCTGCAGTCAGCGCGTCCGTGGGCAAGCCGCTGGAGGCCTTCGCCCGCTAGCCGGCCGCGTGCCCCTCGTGGTGTGCGTGCACCTTCGCGTGGCCGAGGCCGCGCGCGATCATCGCCCGGTTGACCGGGACGGTGACGACGAACGCGATGGCCAGGGACACCACGAGCGAGCCCCAGAACAGCGCGTCGCCGAGGCCGGCGTCCATCGCCGCCGGCCAGACCACGAGCGTGCCGTTGTCGACGATCTCCATCACCGCGATGGACACGGTGTCGGCGGCCAGGGCCGTGCGCACCGCGGCGCCGAGGCCGAGCCCGGAGCGGCGTACGCCGGAGAACGTCAGCAGGTAGCCGAAGAAGAAGGCCAGCACCACCGAGACCACGACGCTGGCCAGGGTGCCCCAGCCGGCGAGGGTCGCGATGACCATGCCGAGCACCTCGCCGATCGCGCAGCCGGTCAGGCAGTGCCGGGTGGCGGTGATCGCGGTGCGCCACGTGGAGTCCACGCCTCCATCTCAGCACCCCGGGACCGAGACGGTACTTCGGGCCAGCCGGTCGGCACCTGAGGCCGATCCGCCGGGCTCCGCGGCGGAGCACGGTGGTGGTGTGACCATCCTCCTCTCCGACCCCCGCGTGGCCGCGGTGCCGGTCCTCGACAGCCGCGAGCCCCTGGTGGCGCTCGACCCCTCCTTCGGCCCAGCCCGGGCGCTGGTCCGCCGCAGCGTGGCCGTCCGGCTGGCCACGGCCCAGACCCTGCTCTCCGGCGGCCTGCGACTGCGCGTGGTCGAGGGGCACCGCTCGGTGGCCGACCAGCAGGCGATCATCGAGCGCTACTCCGCCGAGGTGGTGGCCGCCCACCCGGGCGCCTCGCCGGCCGAGCACGAGCGGCTGGTGTCGCGCTTCGTCTCCCCGGTCGCCGTGGCGCCGCACGTCGCCGGTGCGGCGGTCGACCTCACCCTGGTCGACGCCCACGGCGAGGAGGTCGACATGGGGACGCCGATCGACGCGACGCCCGAGCAGTCGGACGGCAAGTGCTGGACCGCCGCGCCGCACCTGAGCCCGTTCGCGCGCTCGCACCGCCGGCTGATGGGGACCGTGCTCGGCTGGTCCGGGCTGGTGAACTACCCGACCGAGTGGTGGCACTGGTCCTACGGCGACCGGTACTGGGCGCTGGTCACCGGCGCCTCGACGGCGCTGTACGGCCCGGTCGACCTCCCGGCGGCGGGGGTCGCGGCGTGACCGTGCTCGCGCTCCCCCGGCTCGCCGCCACCGGTCCGCGGCTGGACGTCGACCTCGACGCGGTTGCGGCCAACACCGCGCTGCTGGCCCGTCGAGCCACCGGAGAGCTGATGGCCGTGGTCAAGGCCGACGGCTTCGGTCACGGTGCGGCCGCGGTGGCCCGGACCGCGCTGTCCCACGGCGCCACCCGGCTCGGCGTGACCAGCCTGGCCGAGGCACTCGCGCTGCGGGCCGACGGCCTCACCGCGCCGGTGCTGAGCTGGCTCAACCCCGTGGACGCGGACTTGGCCTCGGCCGTCGTCCACGACGTCGAGATCGCCGTGCCGAGCCGCGCGCACCTCGACGCGCTCGCGCCGGGCACCGCCGTGCACCTGCACCTGGACACCGGGCTGGCCCGCGACGGGGCCGCGCCCGCCGAGTGGGCCGACCTGTGCCGCGCGGCACGACTGGCCGAGCGGCGCGGGCGGATCCGCGTGGTCGGCCTGATGGGCCACCTGGCCTGCGCCGACGTGCCGGGCGACCCGGGCAACGCGATGGGCCGCGCCCGGTTCGCGTGGGGGCTGGAGACCGCGCGCGCCTGCGGGCTGCGACCGGTGCACCGGCACCTGGCCGCGACCGCGGCCACCCTGACCGACCCGCTCAGCCACCACACGATGTCGCGCGTCGGCGCCGGGCTCGTGGGCATCGACCCGTCCGGCACCACGCGGCTGCACCCCGCGCTCACCCTCACCGCGCCGCTGGTCAGCGTGCGGCGGGTGCACGCCGGAACGCCGGTCGGCTACGGCCACACCTGGGTCGCCCCGCACCCGACCGAGCTGGGGCTGGTCCCGCTCGGGTACGCCGACGGGCTGCCCCGCGCCGCGTCCGGCCGGGCCGAGGTGCTCGTGCGCGGTCGCCGCCGGCCGCTGGTCGGACGGATCTCGATGGACATGGCCGTCGTCGACCTGGGCGCCGAGGGCGCCGAGGCCGGTGACGAGGTCACGGTCCTCGGGCCCGGTCGCCACGGCGAGCCGACCGCCGCCGAGTGGGCCGCCTGGTCGGACACCCTCGAGCACGAGGTCGTCACCGGGCTCGGGCTGCGCACGCCGCGGACGGGCCGGTGAGCGCGTCCCGGGTCCGCGTCGCCGTCGTCGGTGGGGGTCAGAGCTGCGAGCACGAGGTCTCGCTGGCCTCGGCGGCCGCGATCGCCGACGCGCTGGACCCCGCGGCGTACGACGTGGTGCGGGTGACCGTCGGCCGCGACGGGACGTGGTCGCCGGGCGGGCTGGCCGGCGCGGTCGAGCTGCTGCGCGGCTGCGACGTGGTGGTGCCGGCGCTGCACGGGCCGCGCGGCGAGGACGGCACGGTGGCCGCGCTGTGCGAGCTGGCTGGGGTGCCCTACGTCGGGTCGGGGGTCGGCGCCGGTGCGCTGGCCATGGACAAGTGGGCCACCAAGCTGGTGGCGCGCAGCCTGGGGATCGGCGTCGCGCCCGACGCGCTGCTCACGCCCGGCACGGCGTACGCGTGGACGCACCCCGTCGTCGTCAAGCCGGTCGCCTCGGGGTCGAGCCACGGCGTCGCGCTCGTCGGCTCGGCCGACGCCTTGCCCGCCGCGCTGGCCGCGGCGTTCGCGCTCGACGACCGGGTGCTGGTCGAGGACGTGGTCGTCGGGCGCGAGGTGGACCTGGCCGTGCTGGGCCGGCCCGACGGCAGCCGCGTGGTGGCGCCGGCGCTCGAGGTCGTGGCCGACGGGATCTTCGACACCGGCACGAAGTACGACGGCAGCGCGGAGTTCCGCGTCCCCGCCCCGCTGGCCGACCCCGAGCGGGAGGCGCTCGAGGCCGCTGCGGTCGCGGTCTACGACGCGCTGGGCTGCGCCGGCGTGGCGCGGGTCGACTTCTTCCTCACCGACGCGGGCCCCGTCCTCAACGAGGTCAACACCATGCCGGGCTTCACCGAGCAGTCGCAGGTGCCGAAGATGTTCGCCGCCGCCGGCACGTCGTACGCCGACCTGCTCGACCTGCTCATCCGTGACACCCTCGCCGCGTGAGGATGTCCGGGTGACCGATCGGCTGCGCGACTGGGCGCCGGAGCTGGTCGTCGGGTTCGTCGTGGTGGTCGCCGGCGCCCTCGAGGTGTGGTCGCGGTCCTACGAGGTCGACCGCCAGGGCTACCTCCCGGTGGTCCTCGGCTTCGCCCTGGCCTGCGCGCTCTCCCGCAAGGAGCCGTTCGCCGCGCTGGTCCTGGTCTGGGTCACGTGCGGGCTCCAGCTGATGGCCGGGGTCACGGTGCTGACGGTGGAGTTCGCGGTGGCCGTGGTGGCCTTCGGGTGCGCTCGCTGGGGCCGGACCGCGACGGTGGTGGTGAGCGGGCTGTCCATCCCGGCGGCGGCCGGGATCGGCTACCTCATCGTCAGCCGAGCCTCGCTCGGGGTGTTCCGGGACATCGCGGTCTTCCGCGAGCTGCTCGACACCTCCCGGAAGTTCAGCGACACCCTGCTGGTCGGCGCGACCGTGCTCGGGCTGTTCTTGCTGGCCGTCCCGTGGCTGGCCGGGCTGGTCCTGCGCGCCACCGCGCGGGCCCAGCGCTCGGAGGTCCGCCAGGTCGAGGCCGAGCGCGCCACCGAGCAGGCCCAGGAGATCGCGCGGCTGCGCGAGCAGCAGGCCACGCTGGCCCGCGACGTGCACGACGTGGTCGGCCACTCCCTGGCGGTGATCCTGGCCCAGGCCGAGTCGGGTCAGTACCTCCCCGACGACGACCCGGCCGCGCTCAAGAAGACCCTCGCCACCATCGCGACCTCGGCGCGCTCCTCGCTGCAGGACGTGCGGCAGGTCCTGTCCGGCGCGCCCGAGGCCGAGCCCGGCACCGACGCCTACGAGGAGCTGCTCGACGGCGTGCGCGCGGGCGGCACCGCGGTCGAGGCCAGCGAGGTCGGCCGGCCCCAGCCGCTGCCGCCCGAGCTCGAGGTGGTCGCGCACCGCGTCGTGCAGGAGATGCTGACCAACGCCCTCAAGCACGGCCGCCGCGACCGGCCCGTCCACGTGGAGCGACACTGGCCCGAGGGGTCCTGGGACCGGGACCTGCGGATCGAGGTGCGCAACATCGCTCAGCACGCCGACGACGAGACCCAGCCCCTGCGCGCCGCGAGCGTGCCCCCGGGCCAGGGGCTGGACGGCATGCGCCGCCGGCTCGAGGCGGTCGGCGGCCGGCTCGACGTGCGTCGCCGCGACGAGGACGGCGAGCCGACCTTCACCGCCACCGCGTGGGTGCCGGTGAGCGGGCGGTGACCGAGCCGATCGGGGTCCTGCTGGTCGACGACCAGGAGCTGTTCCGCGAGGGCGTCCGGGTCATCGTCGACGCCCAGGACGGCATGGCCGTGGTCGGCGCCGCGGGCGACGGGCTCGAGGCCGTGCAGCTGGTCGAGGAGCTGCAGCCCGACGTGGTGCTCATGGACATCCGGATGCCGGAGATGGACGGCGTCGAGGCGACCCGGCAGATCTTCCTGCCCGAGCGGGTCGCCCGGCGCGCGAAGCCGGTGCGCGTCGTCGTGCTCACGACGTTCAACCTCGACGACCGGGCCGCCACGGCGATCCGGTACGGCGCCAGCGGGTTCCTGCTCAAGGACACGACCCCGGCCATGCTGCGCGACGCGATCCGCACCGTGCACGCCGGCAACGCCGTGCTGGCTCCCACCGACCTGTCCACGCTGCTGGACGCGCAGTTCCGCGAGCCGGTGCCCGTCCCCGCGGCGTACCTCACCCTGAGCGAGAAGGAGCGCGAGGTGTTCGCCGCCGTCGCGCGCGGGCTGTCCAACACCGAGATCGCCGCGCAGGTCTTCGCCAGCGAGTCGACGGTCAAGACCCACGTCGGCGCGATCCTGCGCAAGCTGGCGCTGCGCGACCGGGTGCAGATCGTGGTCTTCGCCCACCAGCACGGGCTCGCGGCCTGACTCGTAGCCTGAGGCCGTGCCCCTCCTCCGCGACCTGACCGACGACGAGGCCCGCGCCGCCCTGGTGCTCAAGTGGGGCCAGACCGAGCCCGGCACCATCCCGGCCTGGGTGGCCGAGATGGACTACGCCGTCGCCCCGCCCGTCCTCGACGCCGTGCGCGCGGCGGTCGAGCGGGGCGAGCTCGGCTACCCCCGCGACGACCGCGCCGGTGGCGAGCTCGGCGCGGCGTACTCCCGCTGGGCCGCGCGCCACTTCAACCAGGACGTCGACCCCGACCACGTCCAGGTCACCGCCGACGTGACCGTCGGCGTCCGCATCGCCCTCGAGGTGCTCAGCGAGCGCGCGCCCTTCGTGCTCCCGCTTCCGGCGTACGACCCCCAGCACGGGCTGGGCGCGATCACCGGCCTCGAGCAGTGGGGCCTGCCCGTCGACCCCGACGGCGACGGCTACGCGCTCGACCTCGACGCCCTCGACGCGCTGTTCGCCCGCGGCGCCCGCACCCTGCTGCTCACCCAGCCCCACAACCCCGGCGGCCACGTGTTCACCCGAGGCGAGCTCGAGGGCATCCGCGACGTCGTGACCCGGCACGGCGCCCGCGTGGTCAGCGACGAGATCCACGGGCCGCTCGTGCTCCCCGGCGCCGAGCACGTGCCGTACCTGTCGATCGACGGCACCGCCGACCACGCCGTCGCCGTCACCGCCGCCTCCAAGGCCTTCAACGTGCCCGGCCTCAAGTGCGCCCAGATCCTCACCACCGACGCCGCCACCCGTGACCGGCTGCTCACCATCCCCTGGGCCCAGAACGACTCCTGGGGCTCCCTCGGCGTCGCCGCCGCCCTCGCGGCGTACGACCACGGCGACGCCTGGCTCGCCGAGCTGATCGAACGGCTCGACCAGCAGCGCACGCTGCTGGCCTCTCTCGTGGCCGAGCACCTCCCCGACGCCCGGATGCGGCCGCTCGAGGCGACGTACATGGCCTGGCTGGACCTGCGCGCCTACGGCCACGACGACCCCGCCGCCGTCATCCGCCGCGGCGGCGTCCGCGTCTCCCCCGGTGAGTCCTACTGGCCCGGGCTCACCGGCCACGTGCGGCTCAACATCGCCACCTCACCCGACCGACTCACGGAAATCGTGCGCCGAATGGGTGCGGCGCTCACCGACCGCGCTTGATCCGCTTGAACTTGTAGCGCGCGGGCGACGCGTCGAGGTTGCCGGCGCTGTCCTGGGCCCGGACGAGCAGCACGTGCTTGCCGACCTTGGTGTTGAACTTCCAGGTCGCGCTGCAGTTCTTCCAGCCCTTGTTGTCGAGCTGGCACTGGAACTTGGACCCAGGCTCGGTCGAGGCGAACTTGAACTTCACCTTCTGCTTGAAGAAGCGCTTCTGCGGCTTCTTGGTGAAGAGCGTGTCCGGCGCCGTGGCGTCGACGCTGAAGCTGGTCGAGGCCGGGGTCGCCTGCACGACGCCGGCCGCGGTGACCGCGCGGACCGCGAAGCTGTGCGCCCCGTCGGCCAGGGGCGGCGTGGTGGCCGGGCTGGTGCACGTCTGCCAGCCGCCGCCGTCGAGGCTGCACTCCAGCCGCGCGGTCGCGGCGCCGCCGGTGAACTGGAACACCGGCTGCCGGTTGTTGCTCAGCGCCGGCGGGGTCGTGGTGAAGGAGGCCTTGGCGACCTGGAGCTCGTAGGCGCCCATGTCGGGGACCGCCGTGCCGTTCTGGTCGCCGTCGACCACGCGCGGGTTGCCGTCGCGGTCGGTGGCTGTCGGCGTGGCGGGGTCGGCGACGTCGACGGCCGGCGATCCGGCCTTGAGCGAGTAGTCGCCGGTGGCCGGGTTGAGGAAGAGCGGGTCGGCGGTGATGTTGCCCGCGCCGGCGGTGATCGTGCCGGTGGTGGAGCCCGCCGGGTAGTCCGAGTGGTTCACGGCAACGGTGCCGTTGCCGCTCGCGACGAGCGACCGGTCGGGGACCCTCACGATGGAGTTGAACAGGTTCACGGCGCTGGTCACGCCGGAACCGGCGGCCTCGGCCTGGACGCCGTCCGCACCTGCGGCGCCGCCCACGACGGTGAGGTGCCGGGCGTTGACGGTGACGCTCGTGGCGCCGCCCGCGGGAGTGGCGCTCAGCCCCAGCTGGCCGACGGCCTCGAGGTCGATGAGCGAGTTGTCGATGCTGAGCGCGCCGGCTTGAGCGAGGACCGCCGTGCCGACCGCACGGAAGGTCGACGTGGTGATCGTCCCGGGGGCGGTGCCGACCTGGACGTAGGCGGTGTTGCCCGTGCCCTCGCGCAGGTTCACCGTGCTGCCGGACACCCTCGAGCCGTTGGCGCGGATGCCGGTCGAGCCGGTGGCGCCGGTCGTGTTGGCGACGAAGACCTCGGACGCGATCGCACCGTTCTGGAGCAGCAGCCCGGTGCCTCCAGAGCCGTGCATCTCGATCCGCAGGTTGCGGATCGTCGCGCTGTCCACGCTCACCGCGGGGTCGGCCGCGTCGGGTCCGACCACGATCGTGGCCTGGTTGCCGGAGCCGTTGTTGTTGCCGACCACGTCGAGCCCCTGACCGTTGCCGTTCAGCACGTAGGGGCCGCCGGGGTAGTCGCCCGCGCCCAGCCTGATCCGGTTGGCGACACCGTCGCTGTTCGCGACGCCGAGGGCGGTCTGGAGCGGGTTGGGCGTAGCGGTCGAGGTGTCGAAGCGGACGTCGCAGTTGCCGGTGGCGGCCGGCATGTTGACGCAGATCTCGGCCGTGGCGGCGTGCGCTGGGGCGCTGACCACGAGCGGGAGGACAGGGACGACGAGGACGGCGGCGAGCGCGCCGAGACGAGGGCTCACCTCCACGACCATACGGGCTGGTCTAGTCAGAGGCGGGGAGGATGCGCCGCAGGAACTGGCGGGTGCGCTCCTCCTGGGGCGCGACCAGGAGCTGCGCGGGCGGGCCGTGCTCGAGCACCCGGCCGCCGTCGAGGAAGCAGACGGTGGTGGCCACGTCGCGGGCGAAGCTCATCTCGTGGGTGGCCAGGATCATCGTGGTGCCGGCCTCGGCGAGGTCGCGGACGATGGTGAGGACGTCGCCGACGAGCTCGGGGTCGAGGGCGGCGGTGATCTCGTCGAGGAGGAGCAGCTCGGGCTCGGTGCAGAGCGCGCGGACGAGGGCCACGCGCTGCTGCTGGCCGCCGGAGAGGCGGTCGGGGTGCTTCTCGACGTGCTCCTCGAGGCCGAAGCGGGCGAGCAGCGAGCGGGCGCGGTCCTCGGCCTCGGCCCGTCGTACGCCGTGCACGCGGACCGGCGCGAGCGTGCAGTTGTCGAGGACCGAGAGGTGCGGGAACAGGTTGTAGGCCTGGAAGACCATGCCGACCCGCTTGCGCACCTCGCGGGGGTCGACGCGGGGGTCGGAGACCTCGCGGCCGTCGAGGCGGATGACGCCGTCGTCGATCTCCTCGAGCAGGTTGAGGCAGCGCAGCAGCGTGGACTTGCCGGAGCCCGAGGAGCCGATGAGGCAGACCACGTCGTGGCGCTGGACGGTGAGGCCGATGCCGTCGAGGACCACGCGGTCGGCGTAGGTCTTGCGCAGGCCCTCGACCTCGAGCAGCGGGGTCGTGCTCACAGCGCGCCCGCCCGTTCGCGCTCGAGCCAGCGCCGCTGCAGCCAGTCGCACAGCCGCGCGAGCGGGACGGTGCAGACGATGAAGAAGCAGGCGACCACGAAGAGCGGGGTGTAGTTGAAGTTGTAGTTGCCGTAGTCGCGCGCGCTGTAGAGCGCGTCGAAGAGCCCGAGAGAGGAGACCAGCGCGGTGTCCTTCTGCAGCGAGACGAAGTCGTTCAGCAGGGGCGGTACGACGCGCCGCGTGGCCTGCGGGACCACGACGTGCCGCATGGTCTGGCCGCGGGTCAGCCCGAGCGCGGAGGCGCTGTTGACCTGCGAGGGGTGGATGGAGTCGATGCCGGAGCGGAAGACCTCGGCGACGTACGCGCTGTAGCTCACGATCAGCGCGACGGCCGCCCAGAAGAACAGGCTGTTGGGCAGCCCCTGCAGCTGCAGCGCGGGGAACCCGAAGCCGAACAGGACCACGAGCAGCAGCGTCGGGATGCCCCGGACGACGTCGGTGTAGAGCACCGCCACCACCCGCAGCGGCGCCAGCCACGGCGAGCGGGCGCTGCGGGCCAGGGCGATGAGCAGGCCGGCGGCCAGGATGACCGGCTCGCAGATGAGGAACAGCTGCACGTTGATCCAGAAGCCGTGCAGGATCTCGTCGAAGGACTCGCGGGCGTGGTAGCCGTTGAAGAACAGCTCGTGCACGCTCGGCCAGCCCGGCGACCGCGCCGCGACGACACCGAGGGCCACGAAGACCACGACCGTCAGCCCGGTCGCGGTGAGCACCGACCGGGTGCGGAGGCGGCGGCGGACCGCCCGGCGGTCGAGCTCCCGGGGGCTGGGTGACCAGGTGTCGCTCACTGGAGGACGGGCACGTCCACCTGGTTGGACAGCCACTCCTGCTGCAGCTGGTCGAGGGTCCCGTCGGCCTTCAGCTGGGCGAGCGCCTCGTTGACGCAGCTGACGAGCGGGTTGCCCTTCTGGAAGAGCATCCCGAACTCCTCCTGCTCACCGCTGATCGGCTGGAACTGCCCGACGATCACGCTGTTCTTGATCTCGGCGGCGGTGATGTAGAACGCCGTCGGCAGGTCCGCCACGATCCCGTCGACCTGCCCGTTGACCAGCGCCTGCTTGGCGGCGTTGGTGTCCTCGAAGACCAGCGGCTCGTCGTCGGCCTTGATCGTCTCGCGGATCGCGGTGAGCGACGTGGTGCCGGTCTGCGCGCCGAGCTTGTACGACGCCAGGTCGGCGACGCTCGTCGCCGAGGCGATATCGCTGTCCTTGAGCGCGATGACCGCCTGCGCCGCGGCGTAGTAGCCGTCGGAGAAGTCCACGACCTGCTCGCGCTCCGGCGTGATCGAGATCTGGTTGATGTCGAAGTCGAAGTCCTTGTCGCCCGGCTTGTAGGAGGTGTTGAACGGGACCACCGTCCACGTCACGCCGACGCCGAGCGCGTCCGCGACGGCGTACGCCACCGCGGACTCGTAGCCCTTGCCGTTGCTCGGGTCGTTGTCGGAGAACCACGGCTCGTACGCCGGCTTGTCGGTGCCGACGGTCAGGGTGCCGGCCTCCTTGAGGTTCAGCTGGTCCGGCGCGCACTCCGGCGAGATGCCGCCCGCCTCGGTCGGAGCGGGGCTGACCGAGAGCGTCTCGCTGTCGGCCAGCGTGGGGGACGCGTCCGCCGTCGTCTCGTCGTCGCCGGCGGACGAGCCGCTGCTGTCGTCGGCCGGCGCGCAGGCCAGCGGGACCAGGACGAGGGGCAGGACCGCGAGACCGGTGCGCAGACGCATGGGAAAAGCGTAGAGCGCTCAGAGCTCGAGCAGCCGCCCGGGCGCGAACCCCGGACGGATCTCGGCCGCCCGCGAGCGGAGGTCGTCCAGGTCGGCCTGCCAGGTGTGGCCGCCGTCGGTGCGGCGCAGCACGTAGCCCAGCCCGTGGGTCCGGTACGTCGCGCCGCCGGCGGCGCGGACGGCGGCGATGAGCTCGGCGTCCACGTGGCGGCGCACGGAGCGGAAGCCTCCGACGTCGTGCAGGAGCGCCCGGTCGAGCATGAGCGTGCCGCCGGCGACGAACTGGCGGTAGACCTCGCTCGGCTGGCCGAGCCGCAGGGTCTCGTCGGTGGGCTCGAGGTGGTAGAGGTCGTCGGGCATGCCGACGAGCTCGGCGCCGCTGTAGGCGCGGGCGAGGAGCAGGTCGGCGACGGCGTCGGGGGCGTACCAGTCGTCGTCGTCCATCTTCATCACCACGTCGCCCGACGCGACGGCGGCGGCGACGTGCAGCACATCGCCGAACAGCGCGTCCTCGGGCATCGGCCAGACGACGACGTCGAGGTCGACGGCCTCGAGCACGGCCGGGTCGGGGGTGAAGCCGTGCGGGGCCAGGACCAGCTCGAGCCGCTCCACGCCGCGCTGGCGGGCGACCTGGCCGAGCGCGTGCTCGAGCAGGTCGGGGCGGCGGGTGGCCATCACCACCGAGACCGACGGCTGTGGTGCGACGCGGACGCCGGTGGCGGCGGCGAGACGGGTGCGCCAGGCGCGCGAGGAGTAGGCCGAGAGCGCGGCCCGGCGCACCACGACGCTGTGCTCCTCGCGGGCCTGGGCGTCGGTGAGGTCGACCGGGGCGGTGATGGCCGCGGTGACCTCGGGCCCGAGGTGGGCGGCGACCCGGTCGCGGAACGACGTCGCGGTGAGGGGTACGCCGGCCATGGCCAGCCCGGCGACGAGCCGGGCGGCCCGCAGCGGCGAGGCCTGCGGCAGGTCGGCGAGCACCCCGGCGGCGCCGCGGACCCCGCGGACCAGGGCCTCGGTCGGGCCGCGGCCCCAGTCGAGCTCGGACAGGTCGAGCACCGGCAGCGTCACGTCGCGCCGGAAGCCGATCGGGTTGAGCACGCGCTCGTCGAGCGGGCCCAGCTCGAGGACCGGGTCGGGGTCGGTGACCTCGACGGGATCGGCCGCGACCTTGTCGGTGGCCTCGGAGTCGAGGACGACCCCGCGCTGGCCGGCGTGGTCCGGCCACACCGACTGCCGGCCCAGCTCGGCCACGACCCGGTGCACCGGCACGGGCGCGGCGAACCTCAGCACGACCAGCCAGCCTCCGTCGACCGCGCGCGAGCGGATCAGCTGCAGCGGCGGCCACTCGGGCCGCGGGGTCAGGGAGAGCGCCGAGGTGCCCTCGTCGAGCCAGACGGCCAGCGCCGCCGTACGCACCCCGCGGGTGACCTGCAGCGCCCGGAGCTCGGCGCGGTCGCGGGCCACGACGGCCACGCGCTCGTAGCGCCCGGGCTCGGCCTCGCCGTCCGGGCCGATGCCGAGCGAGGACTGCGGCGCCTCGCGGAGGAAGGCGTCGAGCGCCTGGCCGGGTCCCACTAGGTCGTCTCCTGCAGCTCGAGGCGCAGGGTCAGCGGCCGCGGCTCGAGCTGCATCCACTGCGTGGTCACGTAGTCGACGACGTGCACGCCCGCGGGCGCCTCGATGCGCTTGAGGCCCTCGATCTCGTGGCCGCGGCCCTCGTGCAGCGCGCGCATCACCTCGAGCTCACGGTGCTTGCGCGGCGTGCGGACGGGGTCGAAGGTCGTCTCGCTCCAGTGCGCGAACTCGTCCTGGTCGAGCCACTTGAGCTCGACGCACATGCCCTCGGGAGCCACGATCCGCTCGCTGGTCGGCGGGAACTCGCGCACCTCCCACTCGAAGGCCTTCACGAAGGTGAACTCCGGGCCCATCGGGTAGACCCACGGCTCCAGGAAGCGGTAGCCGAGGTCGAGCCACGCCACCGACTCGCTCTCCACCGACATGGGGTGCCGCGGGATCGCGACCACCGCGCTGGAGTCCTCGAGCTGCCAGGACAGGTCGCGCAGCAGCTCGACGCCCTCAGCGGTGAGGACCATGTCGCCGTCCCACTTCATGGAGTACGCCGTGCGCACGTGCGAGAACGACCAGTTGTAGAAGTACGTCAGCGAGCGCGGGTCGTCCGGCGGCGTGAGCAGGTGCTCGCTCCCGGCGCGCGCGACCTGGACCGGGTAGTGCCGCAGCGTGAACCGGTCGGCCGCGCCGTGCTCCTCGGCCACTCGCTGCGCGACCTCCGGCGTGCCGTCGGTGGAGCCGTTGTCCACCAGCACCACGTGCTGCACGGCGTCGAACATCGGCGGCAGCACCCACGGCAGGTTGCGCGCCTCGTCCTTGACCCGGAACACGCAGGTGAGCCCGGGGGTGAGCGGCCCGTCCTCCCACGCCCAGCGGATCGGGAAGTCGGCCGCGGTCGGCCCCGTCACACCGTCACCGCTGCAGGGTCCTGCGCAGCTTGTCCTTCGCGCGCGTGGCGAGCGCCCGCGGCGCGGCGGGCTGCTCCTCGCGCGCCTGCTGCCTGCCCTCGCGCCGGGCCGCCACCACGCTCGACTGCGCGACGGCCTCGGCCTCGTCGTAGAACGCGACGTACGCCGCGCGCACCTCGTCCAGCGTCGCGTGCACGTCCGGGGTGTCCCCGCCCGGCTCGGCCAGCTTCGACAGTCCCGACCAGGTCTCCTCGGCCAGCTCCCTGAGCCGCTCGGGCACCTCGACCTCGGCCCACGTCGTCGCCACCCGCTTGAGGCCCGGGTCGATGAACTGGTGCACCTTGCGGATGTCGTTGGCGCTCGCGCCCTTGACGGCCTCGAGGTCCAGGTCCTGCCCGAGCCGGAACACCGGCACCGTCCAGTCGCTGAGCAGGTCGTCGTACCGCACGAAGGCCCGCCGGCCCTCCCGCGTGGCCCGCTCGGTGTGCAGCATCATGTTGACCCACGCCGCCGTGCGCTGGACCTGGCTGAAGTCGTTGGTGGCCTGCGAGTAGTACTTCTGCTTGCTGCCCACCACCTCGGTGACGTGGCGCAGCATCGTGACGTACGACGCCTGCGCGTCGCACCGCAGCGCCGCCGACTTCCACAGCCCCAGGAACCACGCCAGCCGCGGGTCCTTGACCACCAGCTCCTCGACCGCCGGCTCCTCGCCGACCGCCGGCGCGAAGTGCGGCCCCAGCCACTCGGTCACCCGTGCCCGCGTGATCCCCGACGCGCTGGCCTTGCCCGTGGCGTACCACGCGCCCGGCCGGGCATCGCTGACCTGGACGTTCTCGCGCTGGAGCAGCTCGTGGTGCAGGTCGACCACCCACTTGCTCTCGGCGAACCCCTTCGGGTTGGTCTCGTCGGCCCGCACCTCCGGCTGGGGCACGTGCATCCCCAGCGCCTGGAGCGCCCCGGCCATGGTCGACGTGCCGCTGCGGCCCGAGCCGACCACGAAGACCACGCGGCGCTTCGACGCGCTGGCGCTCGGGGCGGTCTCGGACATGCGAGGCAGCCTAGTGGCGGGCCGGCCGCTCACCCGCCCCGGCGACGGTCCCAGCGGTTCGCGTGCCGCAGCGTCAGCGTCCCGGCGCCGAGCTGCCCGCGCAGGACGAGGGTGGGGCAGCCCGGCGCGGCTGTCGCCGGGAGCTGGTTCCGCAGTCGGCCGGTGCCTGGGTTGAGCCGGTCGCAGTTGGCCGCCCACCCCTCGGGCACGACGACGGTCGCCGAGCCCATCGACGCGGACACCCGCACATCGACGACCGTGACCCTGCTCGCCCCGGCGGCCAGGACGAGCGGATCACGGCGGCGGTGGCCGGGCGCGACGGGCGCCCCATCCGGCCGAGGCCGGCCGCCTCGCGCAGCGACTCGGCGGTGCGGTCACGCTCGGCGTGGCCGATCCGTAGTGCGGGGCGCAGCTCGGGCACGCCTCCAGCCTGGGCGCCTACTCGGCGTACTGCTTCTGGGCGGCGATGAACTGGCGGTACCAGTCGAAGGACCGCTTGGGGGTGCGCTGCTGGGTCTCGAAATCGACGTGGACCAGGCCGAAGCGCTGGGTGTAGCCCTCGGCCCACTCGAAGTTGTCCATCAGCGACCAGCAGTAGTAGCCGCGCACGTCGACGCCGCGCTGGATGGCCTTGGCCACGGCCTCGAGGTGGCCCTCGAGGTAGTCGATGCGGGCCTGGTCGTCGACGACGCCGTGCTCGTCGGGCTCGATGTCGTAGGCGCAGCCGGACTCGGTGACCATCAGCGGCGGGAGGGCGGCGCGGAAGCGGGCGCGGGTCATCACGAGCCACTCGCGCAGGGCCTCGGGGACGACGGGCCAGCCGAAGTCGGTCATGGGGTAGCCGACGATGGGGCGGAACTCGAAGGGCAGCTCGGAGTCGTCCTCGGTGGCGCCGATGCGCATGGGGTTGTAGTAGTTGACGCCGTAGAAGTCGAGGGGTTGGCGGATGGTGGTCATGTCGCCGTCCTGGATGGCGTCCTCGACCAGCGGGAGGGTGTCCTCGGGGTAGCGGCCGAGCAGCAGCGGCTCCATGAAGAGCCCGTTCCACAGCCCGTCGAAGAGCTTGGTGGCGCCGACGTCGGCGGGGTCGTCGCTGGCCGGCCACATGGGGGCGTGGTTGTTGGCGCAGCCGATGCTGGGGATGCGGCCGCGCACCGACTCGCGCAGCGCGATGGCGGCGCGGCCGTGGGCCAGCAGCAGGTGGTGGGCGACCGGCATGGCCTCGAACATCAGGGCGCGGCCGGGGGCGTGCATGCCGATGGCGTAGCCCATGATCGTGATGACGTTCGGCTCGTTGATCGGCACCCAGTGCTCGACCCGGTCGCCGAAGCGGTCGCCGACGATGGCGGCGTACTCCGCGAAGTGCTCGATGGTCGCGCGGTTCAGC
This sequence comes from Nocardioides anomalus, assembly GCF_011046535.1. Lineage (NCBI taxonomy): Bacteria > Bacillati > Actinomycetota > Actinomycetes > Propionibacteriales > Nocardioidaceae > Nocardioides > Nocardioides anomalus. The sequence goes on from NZ_CP049257.1 coordinate 4,462,412, forward strand.
CAGCCGCCGTCGTCCTCGAGCGCCTGCGGCAGGTCCCAGTGGTACAGCGTGGCCATGGGCTGCACGCCGTGCTCGAGGCACTCGTCGATGAGCCGGTCGTAGAACGCGAGCCCCTTGGGGCTCGGGCGCCCCTTGCCGGAGGGCTGGATCCGCGGCCAGGAGATCGAGAACCGGTAGCCGTTGGTGCCGAGCTCGCCCATGAGCCGCACGTCCTCGGCGTAGCGGTGGTAGTGGTCGCACGCCTGCGCACCCGACGAGCCGTCGACCACGGCGCCCGGCTTGGCGGTGAACGTGTCCCAGATCGACGGGCCCTTGCCGTCACTGCTGACGGCGCCCTCGATCTGGTACGACGCAGTGGACGTGCCGAAGCGGAACCCCGGCGGGAACCGCGGGGGCAAGGGCGCGCTGTCGGGCTCGGTCCCTCCCACGGGCACAATCTGTCACGTGGCCGTCGACATCCGCCGGGGAACCGATCGATTCAGCGAAAGGCAGGCGGGCCGGATCACGAAGCACGCCTTCTCCTTCGGCGAGCAGTACGACGAGGCGCACGTCCGGTTCGGACCGATGGTCTGCCACGACGACCACCTCCTCCGTCAGGGTGAGGGCTTCCCCGAGCACGAGCACGCCGACCTGGCCATCGTGACCTGGGTCGTCTCCGGCGCCGTGTCCCACACCGGCCCGGACGGCGAGGCCACCCTGACGGCCGGGCAGGGCGCGGTCTTCCGGACCGGGCCGGGGGCGCGCCACGCCGAGGTGGCGGCCGCGCCGCAGACCCGCTTCGTGCAGGTCTGGCTGACCGACCCGGAGCCGCCGGCCGCGTCGTCGTACACGTCGCTGGCCGGGGGCGGCGTCGAGACCGAGGTGCTGCCGGGCGCGGTCTTCACCGAGCTGCGCCTCGGCGACCTCGAGACCGTCGTGCTGCCGGTCGCGCCCCGGGTGCACGCGTTCGTGGCCCGCGGCGCCCTGCTCCGCTCGAGCCTGGCCGAGCCGCTGCACGACGGCGACGCGTTCCTGTTCACCGACGAGCCCGCGCACGAGGTCACCGCCGGGGTGCCGAGCGAGCTGCTGGTCTGGCAGTTCTCCTAGCGGGTCAGCGCGGCACCCGGTAGATCACGTGGGTCGCCCAGGGCGACGTGTGCACGGCCTCGATGGTGAGGTCCAGGTCGTCGTCGAAGCCGTCGAAGAGCCGCTTGCCGGCGCCGAGCACGACCGGGGCGGTGGAGATCGCGAGGGTGTCGACCACGCCGGCGCGCAACGCCTGGCGGATCACGTCGGCCCCGCCGTTGACCGAGACGCCGCGGTCGCCGGCCGCCTCGCGCGCCAGGACCAGCGCCTCGTCGAAGCCGTCGACGAAGAAGAAGCCGGTGGACGGGTCAGGCCGCTCGTCGTCGGGCCGGTGGGTGAGGACGAACAGCGGCCCGCCGAACGGGTTGCGCCCGCCCCAGTGACCGGACGACTCGTACATCCCGCGGCCGCAGATCCCGGCGCCGAGGTCGGCGGTGATCTGCGCCATGTACGCCTCCGACGCCGGGTCCATGCCCGTGCCGGGCTCGGGCGCGCTGTCCTGGCTCCACGGTCCGCCGAAGACCCAGTTGTGCAGCCGCTCGCCCCCGACGCCGAGCCCGGCCTCGGGGCCGTCGTCCGGCGCGGTGACGTAGCCGTCGACGGAGGTGGTGATGGTGGCCAGTACGTGTCCCATGCCTGATCCGACCCTTGGCTCAGCCGGAAATCATCGACAGCGCACCCGGCCGCACCTCGACCACCGCGGGCTCGGCCGCGAGCGGGGGCAGGACGCCGAGGGGCTCGCCGTCGCCGCCGACCGGCACCGGGACCCGCGCGTCGGCGCGCAGCTCGACCCGCCGGCCGGTCAGGACGGTGACCTCGGGCAGCGCCACGTGCGAGCCGTCGTAGATCTTGGGCAGCGAGCGCATCAGCGCCAGCCGGGAGGCGGCGCCGACCACGACCACGTCCAATCGCCCGTCGGTCACCGCGGCGGCCGGGGCGATCTGCATGCCGGAGCCGTAGTACGCCGAGTTGGCCACCACCACCGTGGCCGCGTCGTAGGTCTGCTCGACGCCGTCGACGGTGACCGCGTAGCGGGCCGGGGCGTACGTCGCGAGCGCGCGCAGCGCGGCGTACGGGTACTGCACCCGCCGCGGCAGCCGCCGCGAGCGGTCCACGATCTCCGAGGCGCGGGCGTCGACGCCGGAGTAGACCGAGCCGGCCACCAGCCGCTCGTCGGTCCCGGGGAGGGAGAGCGCGACCAGGTCCACGGCCGGGACCGCGCCGGCCAGCAGGAGCCCCGCGACCTGGTCGGGCGCGGTGGGCAGCCCGAGCATCCGCGCGAAGTCGTTGCCCCGCCCGGCCGGGACCACGCCGAGCGTCCCGCCGGCCGCCGACACCAGCCCGGCCAGCGAGGACAGCATCCCGTCGCCGCCGACCGAGACCACGACGTCGCCGCGGGCCACCGCGGCGTCGACCAGCGCGGCCATCGCGCGGGGACCGGGCGAGTAGGTCACGTCGACGGTGGCACCGGCCTCGCGCAGCGCGCGGGCAACGGGGACGACGGCGGCCGGCGCGGCCCCGCCGCCCGAGGCCGGGTTGACCAGGAACGTGAACGAGCGGCTCACGGGATGAGCACCCCCGGGTTGAGCACGCCGGTCGGGTCGAGGTCGGCCTTGACCGCGCGCAGCACCGAGGCGCCGAGCTCGCCGATCTCGGCGGTCAGCCACGGCTTGTGGTCGGTGCCGACGGCGTGGTGGTGGGTGATGGTGGCGCCGGCGGCGACGATCGCGTCGCTGGCCGCGCGCTTGGCGGCCAGCCACTGCGCCAGCGGGTCCGCGTCGCCCTTGGCCGCGACCGTGAAGTAGAGCGAGCAGCCGGTCTCGTAGACGTGCGAGACGTGGCAGAGCACGAGTGTGCCCTCGCCCAGGCTCGTCTCGAGTGCGGTCCGCACCGCGTCGTACAGCGCCTGGCGGTTCGACCAGAACGTCGCCGTCTCCAGGGTCTCGACCAGGACGCCGACGTCGAGCATCGCGTCGCGGAGGTACGGCGCCTCGAACCGGCCGTGCGCCCAGGCCTCGCCGGGCTCGGGGCCGGCCGAGGTGCCGCCGAGCCCGGTGAGCAGCGCGGTGACCGCGGTCCGCTTGGCCGCGACCGCCGACGGCGTCCCCTCGTAGCCGGTGATCATCAGGCAGCCGCCGGCGCTCTCCCCGCCGATGCTGTCCGGGCGGGCCAGGTTGATGGCCGTCTCCGCCTCGTCGGACAGGCGGAGCACCGTGGGCAGCAGGCCCGACTGGGCCAGCGCGCGCATGGCGTCGGCCCCCGCGGCGAAGGACGGCCAGTGCCACCCCTCGTAGACCGTGGTCTCGGGCAGCGGACGGACCCGCACCGTCACGGCGGTGATGACGCCGAACGCGCCCTCCGAGCCGAGGAAGAGCTGGCGCAGGTCGGGGCCGGCGGCGTTGGCCGGCGCCGAGCCCAGCTCGACCGGGCCTCGCGGCGTGGCCACGCGGAGGCCCACGACGAGGGCGTCGAACCGGCCGTACCCGGCCGAGGACTGGCCCGAGGAGCGGGTCGCGGCGAAGCCGCCGATCGAGGCGAACTCGAAGGACTGCGGGTAGTGCCCCAGCAGCACGCCCTCGGCGGCCAGCAGCGCCTCGGCGTCCGGGCCGCGCAGGCCGGGCTCGAGCACGGCGGTCATCGACTCGTGGTCGACCGAGACCAGGCGGTCCATGCGGACCAGGTCCAGGGAGACCAGGCCGGCGAAGCCGTCGCGCCGCGCGCTGAGCCCGCCGGTGACCGACGTACCGCCCCCGAACGGGACCACAGCGACGTGGTGCTCCACAGCCCAGGCCAGGACCGCCTCGACCTCGGCGTGCGAGCCCGGCCGGACCACGGCGTCGGGGGCGTCGGCCAGGTCGCCGGCCCGCGCCTTGAGCAGGTCGGGCGTGGACTTGCCGCGGGTGCGCAGCCGGCGGGTCTCGTCGTCGGTCCGGACGTGCTCGGCCCCGAGGGCGTCGCGCAGCGGGGCCAGCAGGTCGTCGGCCAGCGCCGAGGGCGGTACGGCGACCCGCTCGGCCGCCGGGGTCTCGGCCAGGCCGAAGGCCAGCTCCACCAGCCCGCGGGTCGAGTCGGGCAGAGCGGCCGCCCGGGCCGGGTCTCCCCAGCGCTGGGGGTGCATCTCGATCATGCGTTACACTGTGACACATGACGTCACTTCGTCACAACGCGGCCGAGGCCACGGCCGAGCGCGAGCCGCGCGACGCCTACCTCGACGCCGCCCGCGACTGCCTCCTCGACGTGGGGTGGCGGCGCACCACGCTGACCGAGGTGGCCCGCCGGGCCGGGGTCAGCCGGATGACCATCTACCGGACCTGGGCCGACATGCCCACCCTGCTGGCCGACCTGATGACCCGGGAGTGGGAGGGCGTGGTCACCGAGCAGGTCGTCGCGGCCGGCCCGGCGCTCGAGCGGGTGGTGGACGGCATCGTCGGCACGGTCCGCCAGCTGCGCCAGAACGAGCTGTTCGTGCGCATCGTCGAGCTCGACCCGGAGCTGATCCTGCCCTACCTGTTCAGCCGGCGCGGGCGCTCGCAGGACTTCATCCTGGCCCTCACCGCGGAGGCCGTGGCCCAGGGCCAGGCCGCCGGCGAGATCCGCGGCGGGGACCCCACGACCATCGCCCGCGGGCTGCTGCTGGCCGTGCACGGCTTCGTGCTCTCGGTGCACACCATGGTCGACGACACGGTGACCGAGGACGCGCTCGACGCCGAGCTCGCCACCCTGCTGACCCGGACGCTGCGGCCGTGACCGGCCACCGCATCACCGCCGGCCCGGCCGGCGTGCCGAACGAGGTCGACGTCGTGGTGATCGGTCTCGGCATCACCGGCGCCGGCGTGGCGCTGGACGCGGTGACCCGCGGCCTGTCCGTCCTGGCCGTCGACGCCCACGACCTGGCCTTCGGGACGTCGCGCTGGTCGTCCAAGCTCGTGCACGGCGGGCTGCGCTACCTCGCCTCGGGCCAGCTCGGCGTGGCCCACGAGAGCGCGGTCGAGCGGCACCTGCTCATGGAGGTCACCGCGCCGCACCTCACCCACGCCATGGCCACGCTCATCCCGCTCAACGACGCCGTCACCGCGCTGCAGTCCACGGTGATCCGCGGCGGGCTGCTCGGCGGCGACCTGCTGCGCCGGGCCGCGCACACCAGCCCGGACACCCTGCCCCGCCCGCGCCGGATCGGCACCGCCGAGGCGCTCGCCCTGGCCCCGCCGCTGCGCCGGGCCGGGCTGCGCGGGGCGCTGCTCGGCTGGGACGGCCAGCTGGAGGACGACGCCCGGCTGGTCACCACCGTGGCCCGCACCGCGGCCGCCCACGGCGCCCACGTCCGCACCCGCGCCCGGGTGCTGGCCGCGACCGGCACCGCGGTCACCCTGCGCGACGAGCTGACGGGGGGCACCGTCGTGGTGCGCGCTCGTGCCGTGGTCAACGCGACCGGCGTGTGGGCGGCCGACCTGGTCCACGAGATCCGGCTGCGTCCCAGCCGCGGCACCCACCTGGTGCTGCGCGAGGACTGCGTGTCGGGGCTGCGGGCGGCGGTGTTCGCGCCCGTGCCCGGCCAGACCAACCGCTTCGTGCTCGTGCTCCCCCAGCCCGACGGCACGGCGTACGTCGGACTCACCGACGAGCCCGCCGACGGCCCGGTGCCCGACGTGCCCCAGCCGACCGAGCCCGAGATCGGCTTCCTGCTCGACGTGGTGAGCGCCGCCTTCGAGCGGCCGCTGCACCGCGGTGACGTGGTCGGGGCGTACGCCGGGCTCCGCCCGCTCCTCGACGCCGGGCCCGGTGAGACCGCCGACCTCTCGCGCCAGCACGCCACCCTGGTCAGCCGCACCGGCGTCGTCACCACCGTGGGCGGCAAGCTCACGACGTACCGCCAGATGGCCGAGGACGCCGTCGACGCCGCCGTCGCGCACGCCGGGATCGACGCCGGCCCCTGCCGGACCCGCGCGTTGCCGCTGCTCGGCGCGGCCGACCGGATCACCCTCGCCGGGCTCGAGCAGCCGCGGCGCCTGGTCCGGCGCTTCGGCACCGACGCCGCGCTGGTCCTCGACACCGCGCGTTCGGTGACCGGGCTCGGAGACGAGGAGCTGCTGGCCCCAGGGGTGCAGGGCGTGACCCTGGCCGAGCTCGTCTTCGGCGTCACCCACGAGGGCGCGCACGACGTCGACGACCTGCTCGACCGCCGCACGCGGGTCGGTCTGGTGCCCGCCGACCGGGCGCGCGCCGTACCCCTCGCCGAGCGCGCCCTGGGTCTGGTCGTCGCGCACCGATGAGTCCTGCCCTCGACCGCGGTCGGTAGGTCCAGGCAGACTGACGAGCGCGAGGAGCAGGACGTTGACCACAGTGCAGGAGCGAGCGGTGACCACTGCCCAGGACGACCCCACGGCCGAGCTGGACGACTTCCCGACGCTGACCGAGCGCTACCAGCGCGAGCTGCTCGCGCACTGCTACCGGATGAGCGGGTCGGTGCACGAGGCCGAGGACCTGGTCCAGGAGACGTTCCTGCGGGCGTGGAAGGCGTCGGCCAACTTCCAGGGCCGCAGCTCGGTGCGCACCTGGCTCTACCGGATCGCCACCAACGTGTGCCTGACCAACCTGGAGAACAAGCCGCGCCGCCCGCTGCCCGCCGGGCTCGGCACCCCCGACCAGATGGCCGGCGACGCGCTCGAGGCCGACCACGAGGTGGCCTGGCTCGAGCCGATCCCCGACGCCGCCGTCGTGGTCGCCGAGCGCGACTCGATCCGGCTGGCCTTCGTCGCCGCCCTGCAGCACCTGCCGGCCAAGCAGCGGGCGGTGCTGATCCTGCGCGACGTGCTGCGCTGGTCGGCCGCGGAGGTGGCCGAGTCGCTCGACACCACCGTGGCCGCCGTCAACTCCGCGCTCCAGCGCGCCCACGCCCAGATGAACGACCGCGGCCTGACCGACGAGACCGTCGAGGACGGCCTGGATGACGGCCAGCGGGTGCTGCTCGACCGCTACGTCGACGCGTTCTGGCGCAAGGACATCGACGCGATCGTGCAGCTGCTGCGGGCCGAGGCCACGTGGGAGATGCCGCCGTTCACCGGGTGGTACCTCGGCAACGAGAACATCGGCCGCCTCATCGCCACGCAGTGTCCCGGCGGCATCAACGACATGCCGATGGTCGAGACCCGGGCCAACGGGCAACCGGCCTTCGGCCTCTACATGCGCAGCCCAGACGGCGGGTTCGAGCCCTTCCACCTCCAGGTCCTCGACATCCAGGACGGGAAGGTCGCCCACGTGGGGGCGTTCTTCGACCCGGCGCTGTTCGCCACCTTCGGGCTGCCCGCGCGGCTGCCCGCCGACTACCAGCCCGGTGACCCGGTGCCCGCCGACGCCGCCGTCGCCCGCGGGGACCACGTCCCCGCCGGCCACGAGGCGCACACCCCGAGCCTGTCGTGAGCAGGGCGGCGCGAGCGCCGCGCTCGGAGGCCGGCGTGGTCCTCAGCGTGCTCAGGGTGTGCGCCTCGCCAGGCGCCGGCTCGACGGCGGACCGGCTCCGTCCGCCGAGGGTCGGCAACGCCGCGGGGGGCGCGCCATGAGTGCGCCGAGCCCGCGCTGGTCTTCGAGCGCGGCGCTCGAGGGCGCCGTCGAGCTGCTGGAGCGGTCGCTCGCCTACACGCGCCTGGCGTTGGCCGACATCCGCCCCGAGCACCTGGGCGCGCCGACGCCGTGCGTGGGCTGGACGCTCGAGCGGCTGCTGGCGCACATGGAGGACGCCCTGGACGCCTTCGCCGAGGCGGCCGCGGGGCGGGTCCGGGTCGATCCGGTCCCGCCGACCGCGAGCCGGGTGGACGCGCTGCGGGAGAAGGCGTGCGCCCTGCTGGGGGCGTGGACCGCGGCGCGGCCGGCGGGCGAGGCGGAGGAGTACGTCGAGGTCGGTGACCTGGGGCTGGACGCGCCGCTGCTCGTGGTCACGGCCGCGCTGGAGATCGCGCTGCACGGCTGGGACGTCGGGCAGGCGACCGGCCACGGGCGGCGGATCCCGCCGGACCTCGCCGCGGGGCTCCTGGGCATCGCCGGAGCGGTCATCGACGCCCGGGACCGGGGGCCGCGGTTCGGCCCGCCGCACGCCGTGGATGCGACCGCGCCGGCCGACGTACGCCTGCTGGCGTGGGTCGGGCGTGGGCCGCGCGCAGTCCCGGTCTGGCCGTTCGGACAGGCCAGCGCTCCCCCGAACGGCCAGGACCCGGGCCAGCGGACTGAACCACCGCCGGGCAATCGGGAGGAACCGCGCACGCGCCGGGGGCTGGCTTCCTAGGCTCGTGCCATGGATGGGGTCCCCTCGCTCGACAGCGCCACCGAGCGCGTCCGCGCGGGCTCCCTGACCGAGGGGCTCGACGAGCTCCTGGCGCTGCACGCCACCCACGGCCCAGCCTCGTCCGAGCCGCTGCCGGACGTCGAGCTGGCCACCCTGCTGGGTGCGCTCATCGACTGCCGGCTGGCCCGCGGCGAGCTGTCCCACGCGGTCACCCACGGCGAGGAGCTGACCCCGCTCCTGTCCGGCACCGGGCTCGCGGCGGCGCTCGCGCACCACGCGCAGGGTGAGGTCGCCGCCGCGCTCGGGGACGCCGACGCCGCGGTCGCGCACTTCCTCACCGCCGGCCGGCTCGCCCCCGACGCCGGCCCCGACCAGCTGCCCTGGCGGGCCGGCGCCGCGCTCGCGCAGCTGCGCACCGGCCAGGCCAGGGAGGCCGCCGACCTGGCCCGCGAGCAGGTCGAGATCGCCCGCCGCTCCGGCTCGCCGTACGCCATGGCCGGCGCGCTGCGCACCCTGGCCGCGGTCGACGCCGGGCCGCACCGGGTCCAGCACCTGCTGCGCGCCCGCGCGGTCCTGGCGGGCACCACGGCCGAGCGGCTGTCCGCCCAGATCGACACCGACCTGGCCGGCTTCCTGCTGCTCACCCACGCCCCCGACGCCGAGGAGCGGGCCCTCGGCCTGCTCCGCGCCGCCGAGGAGCAGGCCGGGCGCCAGGAGCTCTGGCCGCTGCAGGGTCGCGTCCGCCGCCTGCTCGACCGGCTCGGCGAGCAGCCGCGCAAGGTGCAGACCGAGGCCATGGCCGCCCTCACCGTCTCCGAGCGCCGGGTCGCCCGGATGGCCGCCGACGGGCTGACCAACCGCCAGATCGCCCACGAGCTGGTGGTCACGGTCAAGGCGGTCGAGTGGCACCTCTCGCACGTCTACCGCAAGCTCGGCATCTCCTCGCGCTCCATGCTGGCCGCGACGCTCGGGGTGTCGGTCTAGGGTGCGTTGATCGACCCAGCGTGGATGGCAGCGTCGTCCAGGTGGTGCGATGACGGCGCCTCATACGCGAAGGCGGGCCGCTGGGCCCGTCGAGTCGGCTGTCGGGGTCGTCAGCGGGCCGCCTGGGCGGCGCTGACGCCGCGGTGGGTCGATCAACGCACCCCAGGTCGCACTAGCCTCGGCGCGTGTCCGAGGCGCTGACCCACTCGATCCGGCGAATGGCCGGGCGGGACCCGCGCGAGCACGGGCGGGCCTCGACGCCGCTCGAGCTCCTCTTCGACCTGACCTTCGTCATCGCCTTCGCGGCGGCGGCCGACGAGCTGGCGCACGCGCTGGCCTCCGACCACGTCTGGGAGGGCGTGGTGGCCTTCGCCTTCGCGACGTTCGCGGTGAGTTGGGCGTGGATCAACTTCTCGTGGTTCGCCTCGGCCTACGACACCGACGACTGGGCGTTCCGGCTCACCACCATGGTCCAGATGGTCGGCGTGCTGGTGCTGGCCCTCGGCGTGCCGCGGATGTTCGAGTCGGTGCTGGCGCACGAGCACCACCTCGACGTGCGCCTGCTGGTCGTCGGGTACGCCGTCATGCGGCTGCCGATGGTCCTGCAGTGGCTGCGGGCCGGGCGCCAGGACGCCGAGCACCGCTCGCTCTGCTCGACCATGGTGGCCACCCTCGCGGTCGCCGAGGTCGGCTGGCTGGCCATGGCCCTGGTCAACCCCTCGCTCACGGTGACCGTGGTCGCCGTGGTGGTCCTCATCGGCGTGGAGGTGTCCGGGCCGGTCGTGGCCGAGCGGCGCTACGGCGGCACGCCGTGGCACGGGCACCACATCGCGGAGCGCTACGGGCTGATGGTCATCATCACCCTCGGCGAGGGGCTGCTCGGGACGACCGCGGCCATCGGCGCCCTGGTCGCCGAGGGGTGGACGGTCGAGGTCGCGGTCCTCGGCCTGGCCGGCACCGCGGTGGTCTTCGGCGTCTGGTGGAGCTACTTCTCGGTGCCGTACGGCGATCTGCTCAACCGGCACCGCGAGCGCTCGTTCGGCTGGGGCTACGGCCACGTGGTGCTGTTCGGTGCGCTGGTGGCGCTGGGCGCCGGGCTGCACGCGGCGGCGTACCTGCTCGAGGACCACTCGGAGCTCGGCGCGACGGGCACCGTCCTCGCGGTGGCCGTCCCGCTGGCGGCGTACGTCCTCGTGCTGCACCTGCTCCACGGCGCCCTCACCCGCAGCGCGGACGCGCGCCGGCTCGGGGTGGTGGCGGCCAGCGCAGCGCTGGTCGTCGTCGCGGTGGTGCTGGCCGGGGCCGGGCTCGGCACCGTGTGGTGCCTGGCCGTGCTCGCCGTCGTGCCGTGGGTGACGGTGGTCGGGCAGGAGCGCGCGGCGGCCTAGGACCCGGCTCGAGTCCGGGACCGCGCTGGTCGAGGCCGTGGAGTGGCACCTGTCGCGCGTCCACCGCAAGCCCGGCAACTCCTCGCGGTCCGTGCTCGCCTCGACGCTCGGGGGGCCGTCCAGGCAGCACGACGCTGCGCGCGTGTCCGACGCGACGGGGAATGCCTCACCGCTCTGCACGCTTGCTCCCCACGTGGCCGAACCCCGCCAGCCCTGGTCGATGACGACGAGCCGAGTCGAGTCACTCGCGGCGGGGGCGACGTACGACGTCACCCGCGGACCGCACTGGGTGCTCGTCGTCGAGGGGGCGGCCGTGCTGCACGCCGGCGCGGCGCACCCACTGCTCCCCGGGGACGCGGTGCTGGTCTCGGCGCGGCAGGCGTTCACGCTCGTGGCCTGCTCCGACACCGAGCTGCACGTGACCGACCTCGCGGTCGGGGTGCCGACGCATCCGCTGCCGAGCGTGCTCGTCGTGACGGACTTCGCCACCCGGCACGACGGCATCACGGCCCTGGTGCGGTCGTGCCCGACGGTGGCGCAGTGCGGGCCGCCGCTGATGTCGTCGTCGTACGCCAACCTGGTCGGCGCCGCCATGACGGAGTCGTGGCTGGAGGACCAGGGCTTGCCCACCCGCGACGACCCGGCCTCCGACGCAGCCGTCGCGGCGGTCGTGGCCGCGGTGACCGCCAGCCCCGGCGAGGCGTGGAACGTCGACCGGATGGCGGGCCTCGTGCACCTGTCGCGCTCCGCGCTGGGCGACCGGTTCCGCCGCGAGCTGCGGCTGAGCCCGGCCGAGGTGCTGCGCGAGGCCCGCATGCAGGAGGCCCGCCGCCTGCTCCAGTCCGGCGACGCGCCGGTCGAGCAGGTGGCGCACGCCGTGGGCTACGGGTCGTCGGCGGCGTTCAGCCGGGCCTTCACCTCCCAGCACGGGGTCCCGCCGCAGGCCTGGCGGACCACCGCGGGCCGTCCTGGGCGGTCCGCGTCCGCCACCGCTGCGCGCCGTCTCGAGCTCGCGCGGGTCGGCCAGCGCGCCTCCTGAGACGCTAGGCCCGGGCGGCCCGCAGCACGCCGAAGGCGACCGCCGCGCTCGCGGCGAGAGCAGCACCGAGCGTCAGCGCGGCGGTGACACCGTGGGCGTCGACGAGCAGGCCCCCGGACGCGGCGCCCAGCGTGATGGCGACCTGGAAAGCAGTGACGTTGAGGGCCATCGCCGACTCGCCGTGGTCGGGCTCCACGCGGGTCACCCACAGCTGGGACGCGACCGGCATCGCGTTGAACGCGAAGCCCCACAGTGCGATCCCGACGGCCAGGACGGCGACGCCGCCGGCGGTCGCGGTGAGCAGGAGGGCGACGGCGAGCAGCAGCGGCGCGACGGTGACGACGGCGCGCAGGCGGGCGGCGTACCGGCCGGCGGTGAGGTTCCCGGCCAGGCCGCCGACGCCCCACAGCACCAGCATCCAGGTGGTGGCGCCGCTGTCGACCGCGTCGATGGCGAGCCGGATGAACGGGTACGCCGCGAAGTTGCCGAACGCGACCAGCATCACCGCGAGGATGCCGACCATCAGGTGCCGGTTGGCCAGGGCCCGGCGCATCATCGCGAACCCGGCGCCGGGACTCGCCGGCACCGACGGCATCGCTCGGGCCAGCCACAGCGCGCTGGCCAGGGCGAGGCCCGAAGCGATGAAGAAGACGGTCCGCCAGCCGACGGCGTCCCCGAGCAGCGAGCCGAGGGGCACCCCGACGATCGAGGCGACGGTGACGCCCAGCGAGACGGAGGTCGCCACGACGTGGTCGCGCCCCGGCGAGGCCGTCACGCCCGCGCCGAACGCGAAGGACCAGTAGCCGGCCAGCGCGGCCCCGAGCACGAGCCGGGCCACCAGCAGCAGCGCGAAGGACGGCGTGAGTGCGACGGCCAGGTTGGAGACGGCGGCCGCGACGAGCAGCCCGACCAGGACGGCCCGGCGATCGGCGCGCGGCAGCACCACCGCGATCGTGGGCGCGGTGATCGCCCCGGCGATCGCGGTCGCCGCGACGGCGAGGCCGGCGGTGCCCTCGCTGACGTCGAGGTCGGCGGCCAGGGCCGGCAGCACCCCGGCGGGCAGGAACTCGCTCGAGACGAGGATCGCGATGCCCGCGGTGAGCGCGAGGATCGCGGCGCTCGGTCTGCTGCCCGTCGTCGGCCCCACGGAGGGCGCGCGGTCGGAGGTGGTGGTCATGGCTCCAGCCTGCGGTCGTACCCGCGCCTGCGGTTGATCGTCTGGGGCGTGCGGTTGATCGTTCGACCGGCGTCGGCCAGCGACGAGGCGTCGAGAGCGGCTGCCGGCTAGGGCACCGGCTCGAGCGCAGGCTCCTCGTCGCGCAGCGGGTGGGCGAGCTCGTCCTGGGGCAGCCGGGCCAGGAAGACCGCGGCGACCGCGAAGACGAGCGGGGCCAGCCCCGCGATCGCGAAGGTGGCGGTGAGCCCGATCGTCTCGGAGACCGGACCGGCCAGGGCCATCGACACCGGCATCAGCGCGATGGAGACGAAGAAGTCGAGCGAGGCGACCCGGCCGAGCAGGTGCGGCGGCACCCGGCGCTGCAGCAGCGTGCCCCAGATGACCATCGGCCCGTCGAAGAGCACCCCGCACACGAACGCCGCCACGACCAGCTGCCACACGTCGGTGGCCAGCCCGAAGAAGAGCAGGGGCAGGCAGGCCAGCCCCCAGGTGAGGTTCATCCAGGTCAGGTAGCGCCGCGGCATCGGCAGCGAGGCCACCGTCATCGCCCCGACCGCCGCGCCGATGCCGAAGGCCGCCAGGACCAGGGCGTGGTCGCTGGCGCCGCCGCCGAGCTCGTCCTTGATGAGGAACGGGGTCAGCACCTCCAGCGGCCCCATCATCACCAGGATCATCAGCGAGGCGAACAGCAGCGTGGCCAGCAGCCACGGCGTGCGCACCATGTAGGCGAAGCCCTCGCGCACGTCGGCCACGGCCGACGCGACCGGACCCCGCCGCTCCTCCTCCGGGACCGCCTCGCGGCGCACCGGCGTGAGCGGGACCAGGGTCAGCGCGCACAGGCCCAGGACCGAGGCGCCCGCGGCGACGAGCACGGCCGCGCCGGGCGAGAACGCCCCGACCGCGGCGCCGGCCACGGCCGGGCCGATGGCCTGGCCCACCGTCGGGCGGACCGCACCCTCGAAGCCGTTGACCGCCTGGAGGTCGGACTCGGGCACCAGCGCCGGCAGCCACGCGGAGTACGCCGGGTAGTAGAACGCCATGCCCATCCCGGTCACGAACGAGACCGCGGCCAGGTGCCACAGCTGCGCGGTGTCGGTCAGCGACAGCACCGCCACCAGCGCCATGCCGGCCAGCTCGACCGAGGCCACGACCAGCAGGATCAGCTTCTGCGGCACCCGGTCGGCCACCACCCCGCCGAGCAGCGCCGGGAGGATCACGCCGACCGCGCTCGCCGTCGAGACGAAGGACAGCTGGGCCGGCCCACCGCCGATCCGGATGACCTCCCAGACCAGCCCCACCAGCCACACGCCGGAGGCGAACGTCGACAGGGTCAGCGCCACGGCCAGCCGGCGGTAGGCCGGGTGGCGGAACGGGCTCAGCGCCCGCGGCAGGCTCCTGCTCACGATCTCCTCCTCTCGCGTCGATCCTGCCAGTGCGGACCGACGGTCTCGACCGGATTCATCGGCGGACCAGGACCACCTTGCCCAGCGCGCGGCGGCCCTCGAGGTCGGCGTGGGCGCGGACGGCCCGGTCGAGGGGGTACGTCGAGACCAGCGGCCGCCACTCCCCCGCGGCGACCTTGGCCAGCGCCCTCCGCGCCAGTCCCGGCACGCCGCCGGGCACTGCGGCCATCCGCGGGCCGAGGGACCACCCGGCGCTGATGCCCCGCGCCACCAGGTCCTCGGTGGTGAGCGCCGTCGGGGCGCCGGCGGAGAAGCCGAACATGACCAGCCGGCCACCGGGTCGCAGCAGCTCCAGGGCCGTCCGGCCGACCGCTCCGCCCACGCCGTCGTAGACCAGGGTCACACCACCGTCGACCTGCTCGGCCCAGCCCGGCTCGGCGTAGTCGACGACCTGGTCCGCGACCAGCACCTGCGTCCGCGACCCCGAGGCGGCGGCGACCACGCGGGCGCCGGCGGCCCGGGCCGACTGCACGAGCAGCCAGCCCAGCCCACCCGCGGCGGACAGCACCAGGACCACGTCGTCGGGCCCCGGCGGCTCGAGGGTCACCACGCCGAGCGCGGTCCTCCCCGTGCCGACCGCCGCGACGGCGTCGGGGAAGGACACGTGGTCAGCGACCTCGAGGAGCGCGGCCTCGGCGGCCACCGCCTGCTCGGCGTACCCGCCCGGCACCTGACCGAGGTGCGCCACGACCCGCTTCCCCGGCCAGGCCCGGTCGGTGCCCGGACCGACGGCGTCCACGACACCGGCCACCTCCCGGCCCGGGACGGTGGGCAGCTCCGGCAGCGGGAGGGGTCCCGCCTCGCCGCGCCGGAGCGAGGTGTCGAGCAGGTGCACGCCGCTGGCCTCCACGGCGATCCGGACCTCGCCCGGCCCGGGCGTGAGGTCGGGCAGCTCGTCCAGGACGAGGTGCTCGGGCGGGCCGAAGGCGTGGAGCCGGATCGCGTGCACCCGCTCATCGAACGACTTCAAGCACAGTTGAGGTCAAGCCACGCGAGCTCGTGCCCGTGCCCCTGGGTGAAGCCGACGGCCCGGCCGTCCACGCTCAGCTGGAAGCGCAGCGGCGGCGCGTCCGGGTGGGCGAACGCCGGGAAGACCCCGGGCGCCTCGTTGCTGATCCAGGTGCAGGCCCCGTCGGCCACCAGCCCGGTCATCAGCGCCCGCATCCGCTCGCGGTCCTCCGGCGCGAGGTACACCGCGACCGCGCTGTGGAACACCACCACCGTGCCGTACGCCGACGCCTCGGCCACGAGCGCCGGCAGCTCGGTGAGCAGGTCGCCGGGCACCAGGTGCGGCGGGTCCTCGCGGGCCACGGCGACCGCGTGCCGCAACCGCTCGCGCCGCTCCTCCTGCTCGGGCCACACGAGCACCTCGAGCCAGGCCACGTCGTCGGGGTCGGTGACCGCGAGGGGGTGCAGGTCGATGCCGCCGCGCCACCGGACATCGGGCAGCGAGGTGGGCAGCGGCGCCGGGCCCGTGACCGCGCAGCGCAGTCGCGGCTCGGGCCCGAGGTCGTGCCCCGGCGTCCAGGAGTAGCCCCAGCGGTCCGGGAACAGGTTGAGCCCGGCCGAGGCGCCGACCTCGAGCAGGGCCAGCGGCCCTGTCGGGAACGCCGGCAGCAGGGTGGCCAGCCGGCCGACCTCGTTGGTCTGGGTCGCGCGTTCCAGCACCGTGGCGCGGATCCGCCCGTCGTCGGCCAGCAGCGCCGCCCGGAGCCCGGCGTACGGACCGGGCGCGGGTACGCCGTGCCAGCGGGCGGCGGCGAAGACCAGGTTCGGCTGCTTCTTGGTGCCGGGCAGCGAGGAGATCGAGGCGAGCACCTCGGGATCGGACGCGACGCCGAGGGCCCACTCGGCGAAGCACGGCGACTCGTCCCGAGCCTCGGCGGCGAAGCGGGTGTACTGGTCCACCACCGCGGCGTACGGCTCCACGGGGTTTCACGATGCCAGGGCGTGGCTAGGCTGCGCGCATCGTGACCACCTTCCTCGTCGTCGGCGCCCTGGGGCTGCTGCTCCTGCTCGTGAGCCTCGTGCTCGGCGACCTGCTGGACGGGGTCTTCGACGCGCTGACCGGCGACATCTTCTCCAGCGCGGTGCTGGGCGGGTTCATCGCGGCCTTCGGGTTCGCCGCCGCGGCGGTCCAGGGCGCGGGCGCGCCGGCGCTGCTCGGCGCGCTGGTCGGGGTCGGCGCGGGTGGGCTGGCCGCGTGGTTCACGGTCTGGCTGACCCGGCTGGTCCGCGACGGCAGCAGCGACGCCACCCTGTCGGCCGACGACGCGCTGGGCCGGTCGGGCCGGGTGATCGGACCCATCCCGGCCGAGGGTTACGGCACCGTGCGGCTGGCCATCGGCGGGCACACCGTCCAGCTCAACGCCCGCGCCGAGCAACCGCTCGCCCCCGGCACCGAGGTGCACGTGACCGAGATCCTCTCCCCCACCGCGGTGCGCGTCGCGCCGGTGTGGAACGAACTGACCGACTGACCCGTCCCAACGAGCCCACCCCAGAACCACCCGAATCTCGGAGGAACCATGCTCATCCCGATCGCCGGCCTCGTCGTGGTCGTCGTGCTGCTGGTGCTGCTCATCACCAGCCGCTACAAGGTCGCCGGCCCCAACCAGGCGTTCATCGTCACCGGCCGCAAGGGCAAGGCGGTGCTGAACCCGGAGACCGGGCAGCTGAGCACCGACCTGTCGGGGCAGAAGGTCGTGCTGGGCGGCGGGGTGTTCGTGATCCCGTTCGTGCAGAAGCTCGCGACCATGGACCTCTCCAGCCGTCGGATCTCGGTGCAGATCCGCGGGGCGGTGTCGGGCCAGGGCATCAAGCTGAACGTCGACGGCGTGGCCATCGTCAAGGTGGGCGGGAACGCCGACCAGATCCGGCTGGCGGCCCAGCGCTTCCTGTCGCAGCAGGAGGACGTCGAGCCGTTCACCCAGGAGGTGCTGGCCGGCGCGCTCCGCTCGATCATCGGCGGCCTGACCGTCGAGCAGATCATCCGCGACCGGGCGGCGTTCGCCCAGCGGGTGGCCGAGGAGTCCGAGACCTCGCTGACCGGCCAGGGGCTGATCCTCGACACCTTCCAGATCCAGGACGTCACCGACGACGGCTCCTACCTCGCCGACCTCGGTCGTCCCGAGGCCGCGCGGGTGGGCCAGGACGCCCGGATCGCCGAGGCCAACGCCCGGCAGGCGGCCGAGCAGGCGACCATCGCCGCCGAGCAGCAGATCGCCATCGCCCAGCGGACGCTGGCGCTCAAGCAGGCCGAGATCAAGGCCGAGACCGACGCGGCCGCCGCCCAGGCCGCCGCCGCCGGCCCGCTGGCCCAGGCCGACCGGGACCAGGCGATCCTCACCGAGCAGGAGAAGGTCGCCGTGCGCCAGGCCGCGCTGACCGAGCGCCAGCTGGAGACCCAGGTCCGCAAGCCGGCCGACGCCGCGCGCTACAAGGTCGAGCAGGAGGCCGAGGCGTCGCGCACGGCGGAGATCGCGGCCGCCGAGGCCCGCAAGGCCGCCACCATCGCGGCCGCCGAGGCCGACGCCGAGAAGGCCCGGCTCACCGGTGAGGCCGAGAAGGCGCGGCGCTCCGCGCTGGCCGAGGCCGAGGCGATCGAGGGCGCCAAGCGCGGTGAGGCCGAGAAGGCCCGGCGTACGGCGGAGGCGGACGCCACCCGCGCCGAGGGTGAGGCCACCGCGGCCGCAACCCTCGCGGTCGGCCAGGCCGAGGCCGAGGCGATGGACAAGCGCGCCGAGGCCTTCGCGCACTACAACGACGCGGCCGTGCTGCAGATGATGATCGAGGTGCTGCCCCAGATCGCCAAGGAGGTCGCCGCCCCGATCAGCGCGATCGACAACCTGACGGTGCTGTCCACCGACGGCGCCGGCGCGATCCCCCGCCAGGTCAACGACAACATCGTGCAGACGCTGTCGATGCTCAAGACCTCCACCGGCCTCGACCTCGAGGCCATGCTCAAGGGCGCGCTGGCCAAGGCCACCGACGGCAGCTCGCCCGAGCCCGCCGCCGCCGACGCGCCCAAGGCCGTGACCGCCAAGCCGGTGGAGGGCGGGCCGGCCTGAGCCCGGCCCCGGTCGGGATACCCGGGTACCCGGGTATCCCCACGCCGTTGGGCCGTTGCAACACCCCAACGCCGTCAGGAAAGGCCCAACGCCTCAGCCAAGAGCGTCAGAGCGCGAGCGCGACGTACGTCGTGTCGAGGTACTCCTCGATGCCCTCGAAGCCGCCCTCGCGACCGAAGCCGCTGGCCTTGACCCCGCCGAACGGCGCGGCGGGGTTGGAGACCAGCCCGGTGTTGACGCCGACCATGCCGAAGTCCAGGGCCTCGGCCAGCCGGATCGTGCGGCGCACGTCGTTGGTGTAGACGTAGGAGGAGAGGCCGTACTCGGTGTCGTTGGCCTGGGCCACGGCCTCCTCCTCGGTCTCGAACGTGGTGATCGGTGCGACCGGGCCGAAGATCTCCTCGCGGTTGATCTCGGCGTCCTGCGGCACGTCGACCAGGACCGTCGGCGGGTAGAAGAAGCCCGGGCCGCCGTGGGCCTGGCCGCCGACCACGACCGAGGCGCCGGCCTCGACGGCCCGGTCGACGAGACCGGTCACCGACTCGACGGCCTTCTCGTCGATCAGCGGCCCGACGTCGGTGCCGTCGTCCTGGCCCCGGCCGAGGGTGAGGGCGCCCATCCGGTCGGCCAGCTTCTTCGCGAACTCGTCGGCCACCGAGGCGTGCACCAGGAACCGGTTGGCGGCGGTGCAGGCCTCGCCCATGTTGCGCATCTTGGCCAGCATCGCGCCGTCGACCGCGGCGTCGACGTCGGCGTCGTCGAAGACCAGGAACGGCGCGTTCCCGCCGAGCTCCATGCTGACCCGCTGGAGCTGGTCGGCGGCCTGCTTGACCAGCTGCTTGCCGACGCCGGTGGAGCCGGTGAAGCTCACCTTGCGCAGCCGCGGGTCGGCCATGATCGCCGCGCTGACCTCGCCGGCGTGGGTGGTCGGGACGACGTTGAGCACGCCGTCGGGCAGCCCGGCCTCGGCGAACGTCGCGGCCAGGGCCAGCATCGTCAGCGGGGTCTGGGCCGCGGGCTTGACGATCATCGTGCAGCCGGCGGCGATGGCCGGGCCGATCTTGCGGGTGCCCATGGCCAGCGGGAAGTTCCACGGCGTGACGAACAGGCAGGGTCCGACGGGCTTCTTGATCGTCAACAGCCGCGACCCGCCGGCGGGGGCATTCATCCACCGGCCGTGGATGCGCACGGCCTCCTCGGAGAACCAGCGCAGGAACTCGTTGCCGTAGCCGACCTCGCCGGCCGCCTCCTTGACCGTCTTGCCCATCTCCAGGCTCATCAGCTGCGCGAAGTCGTCGGTGCGCGAGGCCACGAGCTCGAAGGCCCGGCGCAGGATCTCGCCGCGGTCGCGCGGGTTGGTGGCCGCCCAGTCGTCCTGCGCGGCCACCGCGGCCTCGAGGGCCCGCTGCCCGTCGGACACCGACCCGTCGGCCACCTGGCACAGCACCGAGCCGTCCGCGGGGTCGAGCACGTCGAAGGTCGCGCCGCCCTCGGCGTCGGTCCAGGCTCCCCCGACGAAGAGCCTGCGGTGGTCGTCAGCGAGGAGGTCGAGGCCGGTCATGAGGCCACTTTCTCACCGGCCGCCAACCCGTGACAGGTGGGCTCGGGGTGTGGTTCGCTGTCCCCCGTCGACTTCGGAGGGAGCACTGCGAACTCGGCACCCGGACCCCTCGTTGACCCCATGCAGCGGGGGGTCCGCTCCTCCCCGGCGACGCTCGCTCAGGCCTGACCGGCCGCCCGCAGGAACGCCTCCACGATCGGCCCGGCGGTGCCGCTGCCGGACGCACCCACGTCGACGTACACGCACACCGCGAGATCGCCCTGCGCGGCGATCATCCAGGCGTGGGTCTGCAGGTCGGCCCCGGTGCCGAACTCCGCGGTGCCGGTCTTGGCGATGACCGGCGGGCCGGGCACGTCGGCCAGGGCCCGGCCGCTGCCGTCGGTGACCACCGCGCGCAGCATCGAGCGCAGCGCCTTGGCCTCGCCCGCGGTGAGCGGCTGGGCGCCGTCGGGTGCGCTGACGTCGACGCCCTCGACCATCCGCGGCACGACCAGCGCGCCCTGCTGGATCGAGGCGATGACGGTGGCCATCACCATGGGCGAGGCCAGGATCGTGCCCTGCCCGATGAGCTGGGCGGCCGCGCCGGTGGCGCCGCTGGGGTCGGGGTCGGTCTTGCCGAAGTACGCCGGGAAGCCGAGGTCGTGGTCGAGCCCGATGCCCAGCGAGACGCCGGCGTCGAAGAGCCCGGTGCCCGACAGCTTCCCGGCCTGGGCGATGAAGGCGGTGTTGCAGGAGTTGGCCACCGCCTCGCGCAGGGGGATGTCGCCGAGCGCGCTGCTGGGGTAGTCGGAGTAGTTCTTGAACTCCTTGCCGTCCACCGTGATGGTCGGCGTGCAGGGCACGGTGGTCTGCGGCGTGAGCCCGGCGCGCAGGAGGGCCAGGCTGCTCACCGCCTTGAAGGTCGACCCGGGCGCGGCCTGGCCGAAGGTCGCGACGTTCTGCCCGCCGGTGCCGGGGCCGTTGGCCGCGGCCAGGATCTCGCCGGTGCTCGGCCGCACCGCCACGAGCGCGCTGGCCGGACCGACGCCGGCCAGGAGGTCCTCGGCCTCGGTCTGCAGGGCCACGTCGAGGGACAGCACGAGCGGGTCGCCGGGCGCGGCGTCGGTGCGGAACAGCTCGCGTGGGCTGCCCTGCGCGGGCACGGCCTGGACCAGGACGCCCGGGGTGCCGCGCAGGCGCTCGTCGTAGCGCGCCTCGAGACCGGAGAGCCCGGCGATGTCGCCGGGGTGGTACTCCGGGTGCTCGGCCACGATCTCCGCGGTCACCTCGCCGACCCGGCCGAGCAGGGGCGCCGCGAAGTCCTTGGTCGGGCCGAGCGGCAGCTGGGCCGCGATCACCCGGGCGCCGGGGATGGCCTCGACGCCGCTGCTCACCGCGGCGGGGAGCTCCTCCTGGCGGAAGGTGATGGCCTCGACGAAAGCCTGCGCCCCCGCGCCGGTGACGGCCTTGACGTAGGGCTTGGCGTCGACGCCGACCAGTTGGGCGAGGGCTCGCGCCGAGGCCGCCGGGTCGGCGCCGTCGAGCTGCGCCTTGTCGACGCCGACGCGGGCGACCGCGCGCTCGGTGATGAGGGGCTGCCCGCCGGCACCCAGGATGTCGCCGCGGTCGGCGAGCACCGACGAGGCGTCCAGCGCCTCGCCGTCCTGCAGGCTCGGCTCGACCACGCTCGGCGCCCACGCCACCTGCCAGGCGTCGCCGGCCAGCGTGAGGTCCACCGGCGCGTCGTACTCCCACGTGGCGACGCCCAGGTCCCAGGTCCAGTGCAGGGTGCCGGTGGCGGTCCCGCCGCCCGCGCCGACCTCGACCCCGGCGGTGTCGACGGTCCGGTCGTTGCCGTCGAGCTGGGCATCGATGGCGTCGTACGCCGCCTGCGCGGCCGTCGCGGTGTCGGGGGTGAGGGCGACCTTGGACAGGTCCTGGGCGGCCAGCCCGGAGGCCAGCAGGGTCAGTGCGTCCTGCGGGTCCGGACCCGCGGGCTGGTCCCCGCCGTCGTCGCCGCCGGAGCAGGCGGCGAGCGGCAGCAGGATCAACGTCGTCAGCGTGGCGGCGGCGGCCCGAGGTCGCGTCGTCATGCCGACCTTTGTACAGGCCGCCGCCCACCGCGCGCGGGACCGCGGGTCAGGTGTGGTTCGCGATCCAGCGCTCGAGCCGGATGCCGTGGGCCTGCGCCGCGGCCCGGACCTCCGGGCTGTGCAGGTCGGGCAGGCGGAACCGCTCCGGCTCGATGGTGCGGTCGGCCGCGGCGTGCTGCTGCTGCGCGGCCGCGAGGGCCGGACCCGAGGCCCGCGCGGCCTCCAGGAGCGCCGGCGTCGCCGCGAACCCGAAGCCGAGCCGGTCGCTCACCAGGGGCGCGTAGCCGTTCGCGTGGCCCGCGGCGTTCGGGTGATAACTGTCGTCGATCGGGTCCGAGAGCCCGTTGATCCACTCCGGCTCGTCGCAGACGGCGTGCCCGGTGAAGGCCCCGGTCGGGTCGGCGAAGGCGAAGCCCGCACCTCTCGCCGCCGCGCCGATCACCGCGTTGATCTGGTCGGCGGTCTGGTTCAGCCGCTCCTCCTCCGCGGGGGAGAACCAGGTCAGCGCGTTGCAGTCCTCGCCCATGAAGATCCGGGGGTAGCCCACGACCACCACGTCGGCCCCCGGGGCCAGGCTGCGGATCGAGGCGTAGAGCCCGCTCAGGCTGCCGGGCAGCGTCGAGGCGATGTAGGACTGGGCGCCGTCGATCGCGCCGTCGCAGTCGCTGGCCCATCCGGGGAGTGCGCACTCAGTGAGGACGTCGGCGAAGCCCGCATCGTTGCCGCCGATCGAGATCGTGACGTACGACGTGCTCGCGCTGAGCGCGCTCAGCTGGGTGTCGACCACGTCGGGGACGGTCGCCCCCGAGCAGGCCCGGAAGTCCAGAGCCCAGCCACGCGCGGCGGCGATCAGGCTGGGGTAGGCCAGCGACGAGCGCCAGCAGTCGTCGAGCTTCTCGCGCGTGCCGTTGCCCGCGGAGTAGGAGTCGCCGAGCGCGACGTAGGACTCGCCCGCGGCGTGGGCGGGCGGGGTCGCCGCGAGCGTGGTGCCGGCCGCCGCGGCCAGGGTGAGAGCGGCTCCGAGGAGCCGGTGGGACCAGGACATGGGGGCCTCCGAGACCGACCGCGGCCACCCCGATGTGGCCTGCGCCCGACCCAACCCCTCAGTGCGCGTGCTGTCCAGCGTGCGGGGAGGGGAAGGTTCCGCGCTGTCCCGTCACCAGGTCGTCGAGGATCGCGCTGAAGCGGGGGCAGGCGGCGATGTCGTGGGCCCGGCAGCGCAGGGCGTGCTCGGTCATGGCCCGCGATCGCACCATGTCGTCCATGCGTCGGTCCAGGTCGGCGAGGTGCGCCCCGAGGACCTCGTGGCGGCCGGGGGCGTCGGCGTCGAGCAGGACCAGGATCTGCTCCAGGCTCATCCCGGCCGCCTTGCTGCGCACCACGGTGGCCACCCGCACCACGTCGGCGTGGGTGTAGCGCCGGCGGCCCGCCGGGTCGCGCGCCGGGCGCAGCAGCCCCCTGTCCTCCCAGTGCCGCAGGACGTGCGTCTCGAGGCCGAACCGGGCCGCGGTGTCGCCGATCGACCAGTCGAGCTCGCGCGGGCTTGACTTCATGTTGACATGAAGTCACATCCTCGTGGTCGAGACAAGTCCGAGCCCGAGGAGCGCACATGACAGAGCACGAGCAGTACGACGCGGTGGTGGTCGGCGGGGGCCCGGCCGGCCTGCAGGCCACCCTGACCCTGGCCCGCGTGCACCGGCGGGTGCTGATGGTCGACTCCGGCCGCTACCGCAACGACCCGGCTGCGCACATGCACAACGTCGTCACCCACGACGGCACGCCGCCCGCGGAGTTCCGCCGGGCGGCCCGCGCCGACCTCGCGGCGTACGACACGGTGGCGGTGCGCGACGACGAGGTCACCTCGATCGCGCCCGACGGGGACGGCTTCGTCGTCGAGGTGGGCGGCGCGCAGGTGCGCGCCGGCGGGGTGGTGCTGGCGACCGGGGTGGTCGACACGCTCCCGGCCACGCCCGGGCTCGAGGCCCTGTGGGGCGGTGTGGTCGCGCACTGCCCGTTCTGCCACGGCCACGAGTTCGCCGGCGGCCACGTCGGCGTGCTGGGCACCGCGGGCGCAGGCCACCTGCCGCGGCTGGTGGGGCCGATCGCGTCGCGGGTCTCGGTCTTCACCGACGGCGCCGCACTCGAGGTCGAGCCGCCCGAGGGGGTCGCGGTGCGCACCGAGCCCGTCACCGGGGTGTGCGCGAGTCCGGTCGGGGCCCGGGTGTCGTTCGCGGACGGCCCGGACGAGGAGGTGGCCGGGCTGTTCGTCACCACCACGTTCGCCCAGCGCGCACCGTTCGCCGAGCAGCTCGGCCTGGAGCTGAACCCGTCCGGCTGCGTGCGGGTCGACGCCTTCGGTCGGACGTCCGTGCCGGGTGTGCACGCGGCCGGCGACATGGCGCACCTGCCCGACCTGCCGATGCCGATGGCGGCGGTCGTGACGGCGGCCGCGTCGGGTCAGGTCGCGGCCGCCGCGCTGGTCAACGCCCGGCTGGCGGCGCCGGCACGCTGAGCTCCCAGACCCGGGCGGCCTCGGCCTCGTCGCGCAGCGGGCGGTAGAGCCGCTGCTCGGCCGGCGCCCCGCCGACGTGGCCGGGGCCGCGCGGGCCGTACAGCCGCCCGCCCGCGTCAGGAGCGGTCGCGGCCAGCAGCGCGGGCAGGGCGGCCGAGTCCGGCGTACCGGCCAGGCCGATCCGCGACAGCAGCCGGATGACCCGCACGCTGGTGGTGTCGCGGGAGCGGCCGACCTCCGGCCGGGCGGCCAGCAGGCTCGTGGGAGCGACACCGGGGTGGCTCAGGGTGCTGGTGACGCCCCAGCCGCCCGCGCGGCTGCGCCGGTCCAGCTCCAACCCGAACAGCCCCATCGCGATCTTGGACTGTCGGTAGGAGCGCATCGCGTCGTAGGACCGCTCGGCGTCCAGGTCGTCCCAGACGATCTGGCCGCTCGCGGCGGCCACGCTGACCTGGGAGACCACGCGCGCCCGGCTCTCGCGCAGCAGCGGCAGCAGGTGGTGGACCAGCGCGGCGTGCCCGAGGTGGTTGGTGCCCCACTGGAGCTCGTGGCCGTCGGCGGTGGTCTGGCGCTGGGGCGGGCTCATCACGCCGGCGTTGTTCACCAGCAGGTGCAGCGGCTCGCCTTCCGCGACGAGCGTCTCGCCGAGCGCGGCGACCGAGGCGAGCGAGGACAGGTCGAGGTCGCGCAGCGAGACCCGCGCGCCCGGCACCTCGCGGCGTACGCCGGCCAGGGCCGCCTCGCCCTTGGTCCGGTTGCGGACCGGCAGCACCACCTCGGCGCCGGCCGCGGCCAGCCGGGTCACCAGGCGCAGGCCGAGGCCGTCGCTGCCTCCGGTGACGACGGCGCGGGTCCGGCTCAGGTCGGGCAGGGACAGGTCGGGTGTGCGGCTCATGCCTCGAGCCTGCGCCGACGCGAGGACCGCATCCAGGGATCGTCGATCCGTGGATGGGCGCGGCGGCGCCGGGTAGGAAGGACCCGTGATCGACCGGACCGGCCTGGCGGAGTTCCTGCGGCTGCGCCGGACCGCGCTGCAGCCCGAGGACGTCGGACTGCCCCGTGGCGCCCGCCGCCGCACCCGCGGCCTGCGCCGCGAGGAGGTGGCCGCGCTCTGCCACATGTCGACCGACTACTACAGCCGCCTGGAGCAGGAGCGCGGACCACAGCCGTCGGAGCAGATGCTCGCCGCGATCGCCCAGGGGCTGCACCTCTCGCTGGCCGAGCGCGACCACCTGTTCCGGCTGGCCGGCCACCAGCCGCCCGTGCGAGGCACCGTCGGCGAGCACATCAGCCCGGGGCTGCTGCGGATCTTCGACCGGCTGGTCGACACTCCCGCCGAGATCGTCACCGAGCTCGGCGAGGTGCTGCGCCAGACCCCGCTCGGGGTCGCGCTCACCGGTGACACCGCCTCGCTCCCCGGGCCGGCCCGGAGCATCGGCTACCGGTGGTTCACCGACGTCGACACCCGGGCGCTCCACCACCCCGACGACCACGCGTTCCTCTCCCGGGTGTTCGCCTCCGGGCTGCGCGCGATCGCGGCCGAGCGCGGCCCGCGCTCGCGCGCCGCGCACCTGGCCGAGCTGCTGCTCGAGCAGAGCGAGGAGTTCCGCACGCTGTGGGCGACGCACGAGGTCGGCCTGCGACCGCAGGGGCTGAAGCGCTACGTGCACCCCGAGCTCGGCCGCCTCGACCTGCACTGCCAGGTCCTGGTCGACCCCGAGCAGGGCCACTCGCTGCTCGTCTACACCGCCGATCCGGGCAGCGAGAGCCACGAGAAGCTCAAGCTCCTCTCCGTCATCGGGACGCAGCGGCTCCCTCAGCCTGGCTGACCCGGCTGTGGCGCCGGCCGTAGGCGAAGTAGACGACGAAGCCGATCGCCATCCAGATCAGGAAGCGGGTCCAGGTCTCGCCCTTGAGGTTGAGCATCAGGTACAGGCACATGACGACCGCGAGCGTGGCCACGACCGGCGCGATCGGCGTGCGGAAGGCCCGCGGCAGGTCGGGGCGGGTCCGGCGCAGGATGACCACGCCGATGCTGACCAGGATGAAGGCGAAGAGGGTGCCGATGTTCACCAGGTCGGCCAGCGTGGTGAGGTCGACGAAGCCGGCGATGGCGGCGACGACGACGCCGGTGATCAGCGTGATGCGGTACGGCGTGCCGAAGGTCGGGTGCACCTTGCTCAGCCCGCGCGGGAGCAGCCCGTCACGGCCCATGGCGAAGGCCACGCGGGTCTGGCCGAGCATGAGGATCATGGCCACGACGACCAGGCCGATGCAGGCACCGACGGAGATGAGGTCGCCCATCCAGTCCACGCCGACGGCCTTGAAGGCGGTGGCCAGCGGGGCGGCGTCGTCGGGGTCGATGTCCTCATACGGCTGGAGCCCGGTGACGACGAGGCTGACGGCGGCGTACAGCAGGGTGACGACGGCCAGCGAGCCGAGGATGCCGATCGGCACGTCCTTCTGCGGGTTCTTGGCCTCCTCGGCCGTGGTGGCCACGATGTCGAAGCCGATGAAGGCGAAGAACACGATCGCCGCGCCCGCGACCACGCCGCCGATGCCGTAGACCGCGGGCTCGATGCCGAGCAGCGTGGTGATGAGCGGGGTCTGCGCGAAGCCGCCGCCGCCGTCGGGGACCGGCTTGGACTCAGGGATGAACGGCGTCCAGTTCGACGGCGTGACCTTGGCGAAGCCGACCACGATGACCGCCGCGACGACGGCCAGCTTGATGGCCACGACCACCTGGTTGATCCGGCTGGAGAACTTGGTGCCGCGCACCAGCAGGCCCATGACCACGAGCGCGATGACGACGGCCGGCAGGTCGATGAAGCCGTCCGAGGCCGAGCTGATCGAGGCCGGCAGCTCGAACGGGGTGCCGTCCAGCAGCGACTGGAGGTAGCCCGAGAAGCTGACCGACAGGGCGGCCGCTCCGATGGTGAACTCCAGGACCAGGTCCCAGCCGATGATCCAGGCGACGAGCTCGCCCAGCGTGGCGTAGGAGAACGTGTAGGCGCTGCCGGCGACCGGGACGGTCGAGGCGAACTCGGCGTAGCAGAGCCCGGCCAGCCCGCACGCGACCGCGGCGATGACGAAGCTCAGCGCCAGCGCCGGGCCGGAGTTGCTGGCCGCGACGGTGCCGGTCAGCACGAAGATGCCGGCGCCGATGATCACGCCGACGCCGAAGACGGTGAGGTCGAGCGCCCCGAGGTCCTTGCGGAGCTTGGTCTCCGGGTCGTCGGTGTCCTCGATGGACTGCTCGATCGACTTCGTGCGGAACAGGCTCATCTGGACTTGTTACCCCATCGGCGCGGCCCGCGTCACCGGTCCTTCTTGTGGCGGGGCTTCTTGCCCTGCTGGCCCGCGGGTGGCGCGTCGCCGGCGCGGTGCGGACGGCCGGGGCGCCCGGAGTCCTGGCGCAGCTTGATCGGACGCCCGCCGATGCGGGTGTTCTGCAGCCGTCCCCAGGTCTCTCCGGACAGCTCGGCCGGGAGCTCGACGAGGGAGAAGTCCGAGCGGATGGTGATGGCCCCGAAGTCGCGGCGGTTGAGGCCGCCCTCGTTGGCCAGCGCACCGACGATCTGCCGCGGCTCGACGCGGTGCTTGCGGCCCACGTCGATGCGGTACGTCGCGAAGCCGTCGCCCGGCTTGGGGTCGCGGTCGCGCACCGGGCGCTCGGGGCGCTCCGGCTCGGCGTCGAGCAGCAGCGGCTCGTCGCCCTGCAGGACCGCGGCCAGCGCGGCCGCGACGTCGAGCTCGGGGACGTCGTGCTCGCGGACGTAGTGCGCCACCACGTCGCGGAAGAAGTCGACCCGCTGCTGCTGGGCGAGCGCCTCGGTGATGGCGTCGTCGAAGCGGGTGAGGCGGGTGCTGTTGACGTCGTCGACGCTGGGCAGCGCCATCAGCTCGAGCGCGACGCCGTTGGCCTTCTCCAGGTGGCGCAGCAGGTAGCGCTCGCGCGGGGTCACGAAGGAGATCGCGTCGCCCTCGCGACCGGCACGACCGGTGCGGCCGATGCGGTGCACGTAGGACTCGGTGTCGGTCGGGATGTCGTAGTTGACGACGTGGCTGATGCGCTGCACGTCGAGGCCGCGGGCCGCGACGTCGGTGGCCACGAGCACGTCGAGCTCGCCGCTGCGCAGCTGGGCCACGGTCCGCTCCCGCACCGGCTGCGGCACGTCGCCGTTGATGGCCACCGCGCTGAAGCCGCGGGCGCGCAGCTTCTCGGCCAGGGTCTCGGTCTCGTTCTTGGTCCGCACGAAGACGATGACCGCCTCGAAGGACTCGACCTCGAGGATGCGGGTGAGCGCATCGAGCTTCTGGGGGTAGGAGACGACCAGGTAGCGCTGGCGCACGGTCGACGACGTCCGGGTCGTGGCCTCGACCTGGATCTCGGCCGGGTCGTCGAGGTAGGTCTCGGCCAGCCGCCGGATCTGCTTGGGCATGGTCGCGGAGAACAGCGCGACCTGCTTCTCGGCCGGGGTGTCGGCCAGGATCCGCTCGACGTCCTCGGCGAAGCCCATGTTGAGCATCTCGTCGGCCTCGTCGAGGACCAGGAACCGGATCCGCGAGAGGTCGAGGGTGCCCTTGTCGAGGTGGTCCATGATCCGCCCCGGCGTGCCCACCACGACGTGCACGCCGCGGCGCAGCGCGCTCAGCTGCACGCCGTACCCCTGGCCGCCGTAGATGGGCAGCACCCGCACGCCGCCGACCTGCTCGGCGTACCGCTCGAAGGCCTCGGCCACCTGCACCGCCAGCTCGCGCGTCGGCGCCAGCACCAGTGCCTGCGGCTCCTTCTGCTCCAGGTCGAGCCGGGACAGCACCGGCAGCGCGAAGGCCGCGGTCTTGCCGGTGCCGGTCTGGGCCAGCCCGACCACGTCGCGCCCGGCCAGCAGCGGCGGGATGGTGGCGGCCTGGATGGGCGACGGCGTCTCGTAGCCGACGCTGGAGACCGCACCCAGCACGGCCTCGGACAGGCCGAGGTCGGCGAAGGTCTGGTCGGTGCTCACCTACCAACGGTAGGGGCAGACTCGGCCCATGTCGCCATCCACGGCCCGCGACCTGCTCCTCGCCGAGCTCGGCCGCGGCGCCAGCGCGGCCCACCGACCCAACCACGCCGGCATCGGCAAGCTCTCCTTCGCCTGCCGGGTGGGTGCCACGAGGCTGTGGGCCCGGGTCGCCGCCGACCCCGACGAGGACCAGGCACTCACCACCTGGTCCCGGGTGGCGGGCGCCCTCGCCGAGCGCCACCACGCGCCGCCGGTCCTCGAGGTGCTCGAGGTCGGCGGGCGGACCACCCTCCTCTTCCCGTACGTCTACGCGCCGGTCGCCACGCACGGCGCCCTGCGCATCCGGCGAGACGAGGCCCGGACCGTCCTCGACCGGCTGCACGCCGACGTGGCCCTGGCCGACCAGCTCGGTGCGCCGAGCACGACCGCGGCGTGCTTCACCGCCGTGTGGCTGGACCGGTTCACCGCCGACCTCGGCGTGGTCGAGGGGTTCGTCCCACCCGACGTGCACGCCTACCTGGCCGACGAGGTGGCCGACCTGGCCGAGCGCGTCGCGGCGCTGGACACCCCCGCCGCCGCGGCCGTGCACGGCGACCCCTGGCCCGAGAACTGGCTCGCCGGCCCCGACCGGCTGTGGCTGCTGGACTGGGAGGACCTCGCCGTCGGCGACCCGGTCCTCGACGAAGCCGTGCTCCTCCACCACACCGGTGCGCCCTGGCCGGCCGGCCCGGCGCACGACGTGGCCCGCCGCGCGCTGCTGCTCGACGACGCGCTCGACGTGGCCGCGGACTGGGTCGAGGCGTCGGACCCGACCGTGCGCCGGGCCAAGGAGGCGGCGTACCTGCGCGGGCTGGAGGCCTACCGAGCAGCGCTCAGCTGAGGCTCACGAGAACAGCCGGCGGAAGAACCCCTTCTTGCGCTCCCACCCGTGCTGCTCGAGGTAGCCGAAGAGCGGCTGCTTGATCTTGTCGGTGTCGAAGGAGTAGACGACCGGCGCGACGCCGATGCCCTCCTCCGTCTTGTTCACGCCACCGAACTCGAAGGAGAACTCCTTCTTCTTCTCCTTGCCCTTGAAGAGGGACTTCTCGGCGTGCAGCCCGTCGCCGTCGAGCGAGGCCCGGGTGGTGTGCTCCTCGTCCTCGACGTCGAACTGGTGCTCACCCTCGTCGAGCTCGACCTCGAGCCGGTAGTCGCGGTCGATGTGGGTCACCTCGGTCGGGTAGAGGGAGGTGGCCTTGACGATGTCCCAGGTCCCGACGATCGTCTGGCCCTCGACGCTGTAGGTGAAGGGCTGGTCGGGCCGGTTGAGCGACGGTACGCCGGCGAGCAGCTCGGCGAGCGGGGTGGCGGTCACGGACCGAATCTAGGCGGTCCTCACTCGACCGTGACGGACTTGGCCAGGTTGCGGGGCTTGTCGATGTCATGACCCAGCGCCGCGGCGGCGTGGTAGGCGAGCAGCTGCAGCGCGACCGTGAGCAGGACGGCGTCCAGCTCGCGCTCGGAGCGCGGCACGTCGATGCGGGAGACCTCGGCCTGGGAGGGCAGGTCGCCGAGGTCGACGGCGGCGTGGGTGAGGACGACGAGGGGGCCGCCGCGGGCGGCGATCTCGTGCAGGGCGGCCACGTTGCGCTCGGTCAGCTCGTCGTCGGGGACGACGGCGACGGTCGGCACGGCGGGCGAGATCAGGGCGAGCGGACCGTGCTTGAGCTCGGAGGTCTGGTAGGCCTCGGCGTGGCGGTAGGTGATCTCCTTGAACTTCTGGGCGCCCTCGCGGGCGACGGGGTAGCCGCGGACCCGGCCCACGAAGAACAGCGACTCGGCCTCGGCCAGGCGGGCCGCCACCGGGACGAGCTGGTCCTCGAGCGCGAGCACCTCGCCCAGCTGCTCGGGCAGCCGCTGCAGGGCCTGGACCAGCCGACGGCCGTCGGCGATCGAGAGGTCGCGCACCCGGCCGAGCTGGAGCGCGAGCAGGCTGAAAGCCAGGTGCATCGTGGTCAGCGCCTTGGTCGAGGCCACCGCGACCTCGGGACCGGCGTGGAGGTAGATGCCGCGGCCGGCCTCGCGGGCGATGGCCGAGCCGACCACGTTCACCAACCCGACGACCTGGCCACCCTTGCGGCGGATCTCCTGCACCGCGAGCAGGGTGTCGACGGTCTCGCCGGACTGGCTCACGGCGACGTACAGCGTGTCCGGCTCGATGATCGGGTTGCGGTAGCGGAACTCGCTGGCCGACTCCGCGTCGGCGGGCACGCGGGCGAGCTCCTCGATGAGGCCGGCGCCCATCTGCCCGACGTAGTACGCCGAGCCGCAGCCGAGCACCTTGACCCGCCGCACCGCGCGCAGGTCGCGGGCGTCCAGGTCGAGCCCGCCCAGGTGGGAGGTGCCGAACCGCTCGTCGAGCCGGCCGCGCAGCACCCGCTCGGCCGCCTCGGGCTGCTCGAGCATCTCCTTGCGCATGAACGACTCGTGCTGCCCCGCGTCGTACGCCGCCGGGTCGATGTCCAGGTCGACGGCCTGGTGGTGCCCGGTGCTGGTGAAGCCGTCCGCGGTGATGGTGGCCAGCTCGCCGTCCTCGAGGTGGACCACGCGGGTCGTGTAGCGCACCAGCGCGGCCAGGTCCGAGGCCACGAACATCTCGTGGTCGCCGACCCCGATCAGCAGCGGGCTGCCGTTGCGGGCCACCACGACCCGGTCGGGGTACGCCGCGTGCAGGACGGCCAGGCCGTAGGTGCCCTCGACCCGGGCCAGCGCCTCAGTCACCCGCTCCTCGAGCGTGTCGGCCTCGGAGCGCCCGATGAGGTGGGCCAGCACCTCGGTGTCGGTGTCGGACAGCAGGTCGACGCCGGCCTCGGTCAGCTCGGCCCGCAGCGCGGCGGCGTTGTCGATGATCCCGTTGTGGACGACGGCGACGTCGCCCTTGGTGTCGGTGTGCGGGTGGGCGTTGACGTCGGTGGCGGGCCCGTGGGTGGCCCAGCGGGTGTGGCCGACCCCGACCTTGCCGGCGAACCGCTTGGGCAGCGCCTCGGCGAGGTCGCGGACCCGGCCGGCCTTCTTGACCACCCGCAGCCGGCCCTCGCGCCCGGGGCCGAGCACGGCCAGCCCGGCCGAGTCGTAGCCGCGGTGCTCCAGGCGCCCCAGCCCCTCCACCAGCAGCGGCGCGGCCTGCTGGCTCCCGACGTACCCGACGATCCCGCACATGGCGTTGTCCTATCCGTAGACGATCCGCCGCAGCTGGCGCTCGCTCAGGGCGGGCGCCGCGACGACGCGGTGGGCGAGCTCCTCGGCCAGGGCGGCGAAGATCTCGGGGTTGCGGGCGCCGTAGGTCTTCAGCTCCGCGTGCCGCCGCCGGACGTAGGCCTCGAGCGGCTCGGCGTGGAAGGCCACCACGTCCTCGACCACCCGGGCGGCGTCCGGCGCCGAGAGCCCGGTCGTGCGGACCACGTGGTCCACGAGCGCTCGGTCGACAGGCACCTGGCCACGATGACCACTGGCGCCGACGAACCGCAACTTCCTGCCCGGATTCGGGCAAGAGACCCCCAACATGGGCGATTTTCGCCATGCGGCAGGCGAGATGTCCGGGGCTGGTATCTTGAGTGAACAGAAAGTGAACGGGAGGTGTCCCACAATGAACGACAACGAGACCGAGCGGCTCGAGATGCGCTGGCTGCCGGTGGTCGACGCCGCGGGGCGCACCCGCATGGAGGCCACCTGGGTCCCCGTCGGCGCCGCTGCGCAGCACGCCGCGATCAGCCACGCCGCCTGAGGCGTACCCAGGCGGGTCCCACGCTCAACCCAGCACGAGTCGACGGCCGGACGCACTCCGCGTCCGGCCGTCGGCGCGTGCGCACTGGTCTGGACCGGGAATCAAAACGGACCTCGGTCCGTTACGGTGCTTGAAGTTTGAACGACAGGCGTCCAGACCTTCTCCCAGGAGCACAGCATGAGCACCGACTTCGACCCCGCCACCAGCGTCCTCAGCGACATCTCCGGCGACTACA
Organism: Nocardioides anomalus; assembly: GCF_011046535.1. Taxonomy (NCBI): domain Bacteria; kingdom Bacillati; phylum Actinomycetota; class Actinomycetes; order Propionibacteriales; family Nocardioidaceae; genus Nocardioides; species Nocardioides anomalus. Next base: position 4,496,020 of record NZ_CP049257.1, read on the forward strand.
CCATCGACCCGGCCCACACCCGCCTCGGCTTCAGCGCCCGGCACGCGATGGTCGCCACGGTCCGCGGCCAGTTCAACGACTTCACCGGCACCGCGCACGTCGACACCGCCAACCCGGCCAACTCCAAGGTCGAGCTGAGCATCGTGGCCGACAGCATCAGCACGGGCAGCGAGCAGCGCGACGGCCACCTCCGCTCGGGCGACTTCTTCGAGTCCGAGCAGTTCCCGAACATCACCTTCACCTCGACGTCGGTCGAGCGCGACGGCGACGACTGGAGCATCACCGGCGACCTGACCATCAAGGGCGTGACCCACTCCATCGAGGTCCCCTTCGAGTACACCGGCTCGGCCACCGACCCCTTCGGCAACACCCGCATCGGCTTCGAGGGCAAGGCCACCCTGCTCCGCAAGGACTGGGGCCTGTCCTGGAACGCCGCGCTGGAGACCGGCGGCGTGCTGGTCTCGGACAAGATCAAGCTCGAGTTCGACGTCTCGGCCATCAAGAACGCCGAGGGCGAGCAGGCCTGACCTCAGGTCCACCAGCACTACGCACCACCACCGCCCGAGGGGCGGGCGCCGCAGTCGGCGCCCGCCCCTCGGCGCGTCCGGACGCTTGTCCCGGCTCCTCGAGGACAAAAGGGGTGGCCCGCGGGGCGTCGGGCCCGGTCCACTGCTCCTCGTGTCCGCACCGATCACCGTGCCCGAGGGGCTCACCAGCCGTCCGCTGCGCCGGGAGGACGCCCACGCCGTCTTCGAGGTCATCCTCGCCCAGGAGAGCCACGACCTCGACGAGCCGATGATCGAGGAGGCCGACATCGTCAGCGACTGGAGCCGGCCCGGCTTCGACGTCGCCGGCTCGACGGTCGGGGTCTTCGACGGCGAGCGCCTCGTCGCGTACGGCGAGATCAGCGGGACCGGCCGCGGCGACGCGGCCGTCGACCCGGCGTACCGCGGGCGCGGCATCGGCACCGCGCTGGCGCACTGGATGCAGGACACCGCCCGGGCCATGGGCGAGACCGAGATCGGCATGCCCAACCCGCGCGGCTCGGCCGGCGACCGGCTGCTCGAGGCGCTCGGCTACCACGTGCGCTGGGAGAGCTGGGGGCTCGAGCTCCCCGCCGGCGCGAGCGTGCCGGAGCGCCCGCTGCCCGAGGGGTACGCCGTCCGCGCGGCCGAGGAGTCGGAGTACGACCAGGTCTGGACGGTCCAGGAGGACGCGTTCCTGGAGTGGTCGGTGCGCGACCGGCAGCCGTTCGAGGACTGGCGGGCCCAGATCGTGAACCGGCCGGGCTTCGAGCCCTGGAACCTGCGCGTCGTCGTCGACCCCGACGGCCGCGTGGTCTCGATGGCCTGGCTCCAGCTCACCACCGACACCTCCTACATCGCGCGGCTCGCCACCCGCGCCGAGGAGCGCGGCCGCGGGCTGGCCCAGGCGCTGCTCGTCGACGCGTTCGAGACCGGGCGCGCCCACGGAGCGACCCGCTCGGAGCTGTCCACCGACTCCCGCACCGGCGCGCTCGGGCTCTACGAGAAGGTCGGCATGGCGGTCACGTCCACCTGGGTCAACCGGGGGATCGCGCTGTGAACCTGCCCGCCGGCCTCACCACCAGGCCGCTCGCCCTGGCCGACGCCCAGGCCGTGGCCGACGTGACCTCGACCGAGCAGCTGGCCGACGTGGGCGAGACCGACACGACGGTCGAGGACGTGCTGGCCGAGTGGCAGCGCCCCTCGTACGACATCCTCACGAGCACCGTGGGCGTCCTGGAGGGCGGACGGCTGGTGGCCTACGGCGACCTCGCGTTCCCCGAGGCGGCGTACACCGCCGTGCTGCCCTCCCACCGCGGGCGCGGCATCGGCACCGCGCTCGCCGACTGGCTCGAGGCCCTGGCCCGCTCGCGCGGCGCGGCGCTGCTCTCCACGCAGGTCCCCGCGGCCGGGCCTGCCCACCGGCTGCTCGCCGCGCGCGGGTACGCCGAGCGCTGGACCGCCTGGGACCTCGAGCTGCCCGAGGGCGCCGTCATCGACGCGCGTCCCTTGCCCGCCGGCTGCACCGTCCGCGACGCCCGACCCGCCGAGCACCCGATCGTGCACCGCGTCGTCGAGGACGCCTTCGGCGAGTGGCGCACCCCGCTCGGCGTCGAGGACTTCGCCGCGCTGGTCTGGGAGCGCCCCGGCCACGAACCCTGGAACCTCCGCGTGGTCGAGGGCCCCGACGGCGAGCTGCTCGGCGCGGCGCACGTGTTCCTCTCCGGCGACGCCGGGTACGTGGCCCGCGTCGCGACCCGCCACGACCAGCGCGGCCGCGGTCTGGGCAGCGCGATGCTGGCCGATGCGTTCGCGCGGGCGCGCGAGCACGCCGCGCAGAGGTGCTACCTGTCGACGGACACGCGCACGGGGGCGCTGTCGCTCTACGAGAGGGTCGGGATGGTCGTGACCTCGACCTGGGTCAACCTGGCCACTGACCTCTAGGACACGACCGTGGTGACCACGCTGGTCACCGACGGCGAGCGGGGCGTGGAGGAGAAGCCGAACCGCGCCGGCGGGTCGACGTCGGCGAGCCCGCCCAGGTCCGCGCCGTCGAAGGCGCCGTGCAGCGAGACCACGCTGCGGGTGTCGGTGGCGCCGTAGTACTCCCGGCGCCCGCCGCCCGCCGTACCCCTCGTCCGGACGCCGCGCAGCACCACCCGGGCGACCGGGTCGGTGAGCGTGCACCAGGCCGGCGCCTCGGCCAGCGGCGGGGGCACGGCCAGGAGCGCGATGCCGAGCCAGCCGCGCTTGCCCAGCCGGAGGTCGAGTCCGAGCGAGGTGCTGCGGACCTCCCAGTGGGTCTCGCTCGCGGTGATCGCGAACGGCTCCAGCCGCACCTCGTCGAAGGTGTAGGTCGCCTCGATGAACTGGGCCACCTCCGGCTGTGGCGCCAGCAGCACCCGGTGGCCGTCGGCGGTCTCGACCATGGCGTCGGCGAAGGTCCCGAGCGGGGTGTCGGTCCATCGGCCGACCACGACCCGGGTGCCCGACGTCGAGCCGACCCCGGCGATCTGGCCCCGGAAGCGGTCCCTCAACGGATCTGCATGCCCGAGATGGCGCGCGCGATGACCAGCCGCTGGATCTCGGAGGTGCCCTCGAAGATCGTGTAGATCCGGGCGTCGCGGGCCATCCGCTCGACGGGGTACTCGCGCGTGAAGCCGTTGCCGCCCAGGATCTGCATGGCCTGGCCGGTCACGCGGACCGCGGTCTCGCCGGCGTACAGCTTGGACATCGAGCCCTCGGCCGCCTCGAACCGCTTGCCCTGCTTGGCCATCCACGCCGCGCGCCACACCAGCAGCCGGCTGGCGTCGATCGACGTGCGCATGTCGGCGAGCGCGAAGGCGATGGCCTGGTTGTCGATGATCGGGCGGCCGAACTGCTCGCGGGTCTTGGCGTAGTCCAGGGCCACCTCGTACGCCGCGCGCGCGATGCCGATGGCCTGCGCGCCGACGGCCGGGCGGGTGCGCTCGAAGGTCGCCATGCTCGCGTTGCCGCGCGCCGTGCCGCCCTCCCGGGCGCGGGCGAGCCGCTCGTCGAGCTTCTCCTTGCCGCCGAGCAGGCAGGACCCCGGCACCCGCACGTGGTCGAGCACGACCTCGGCGGTGTGCGAGGCGCGGATGCCGTGCTTGGCGAACTTCTGGCCCTGGCTGATCCCCGGCGTACCCGACGGCACCACGAAGCTGGCCTGCCCGCGGGTGCGCAGCTCCGGGTCGACCACCGCGGTCACCACGTGGACGTCCGCGATGCCGCCGTTGGTCGCCCACGTCTTGGTGCCGTTGAGCTCCCACTCGTCCGTCGCCTCGTCGTACGTCGCGCGCGTGCGCATCGCGCCCACGTCGGACCCGGCGTCGGGCTCGGAGGAGCAGAAGGCCGCGATCTTGAGGTCGTCCGGCGTACCGAACATCTGCGGCGCCCACTCACCGATCTGCTCCGGCGTGCCGTTGGCCGCCACCGCCGCCGCGGCCAGCGACGAGCCGACGATGGCCAGCCCGATGCCGGCGTCACCCCAGAACAGCTCCTCCATGGTGATCGGCAGGCCGAGCCCGGTCTCGTCGAAGCTCTGGGTGGCGAAGAAGTCGAGCGAGTACAGCCCGATCTTCGCGGCCTCCTGTACCACCGGCCACGGGAACTCCTCCCGCTCGTCCCACTCCGCCGCCGCCGGCCGCACCACGTCCGCCGCGAACGTGTGCACCCACTGCTGCAGCTCGACGTGGTCGGGCCCGAGGTCGAAGCTGGGGGTGGTCGGCGCGTCGCTCACACCTTGAGGTTACCGACGAGTCACTTGGGCATGCGCCTCCTCTTGACCTTCCACGTCCAGGTCGCCGGCGTGGGGTCGGCGTTCCCCGCGGCGTCGCGGGCGGTGACGGTGACGGTGTGCTTGCCCTTCTTCAGCCGCTTGACCTTGAACGGCGACGTGCAGGCGACCGGCGCCTTCGTGTCCAGCCGGCAGGTGAAGGTCGCGCCCGGCTCGGAGGTGAAGGTGAAGCTCGCCTTGTTCTTGGTCGTCTTCCTGGCCGGTCCACTGGCGATCGTGGTGTCCGGCGGGGTGGTGTCGACGGGCGCCGGGGGCGGCGGGGGCGCCGGCGGCGTGGTCACGCAGACCGCGTAGACCCGGTAGCCGGTGCCCCCTCCCCCGCGGCCCTGCAGCGTCCACGCCTGCGGGACCGCCCCGGTGGCGATCCCCGCGAGGTCGCCGAGCGCGGCGACCGGGGCGGCGAAGCCGAGCCGGTTCTCGCCGGCCAGCTGCCCGGCGTCCGCAGCGAGACCGCCCGACACCGCTCGCTGCCCGGCCGGTCAGGTGGCCGTCGCGACCCCGGCCGTCGTGCCGTTGCCCGGGGTGCTGAGCGCGGCGCCCCGCAGCGTGGCGTCGGCGCTCGCCGAGCACAGCACCACGGCTCCGCCGACGGCAGGCTGGGCGAGGTCGATGCGCCACCGCGTCGGGACCGTGCCGTCCGGGCTCGTGCCGAACTGGTCCGGGGCCGCACCGATCGGCCCGGACCGGGCCACCAGAGAGCTCTCGTCGCCGATGAACCCGCCGCCCACCGCGCGCTGACCCGAGGGGCAGCTCACTGTGAAGGCCGTGACCATGCTGGCGGTGCCCACTGCATCCGCGACGACGTCGGAGGTGGCCGAGCAGGTGACGAAGACCTTCCACGCACCCAGCGCTGCCGCCGACGCCGCGCTCACGACGACCTGCCACCCGCCGGGCGCCTCACCCGCGGAGATGGTGCCGCCCGCTGCGTCCACCGGCCCGTCGGTGCGGAAGCGTGAGGCACAGGTCGTGGGCGCGGGGCTCACCGCGCCGGGGCGCCGAGCACACCGATCGGGGAGAGCACGATGGCCGCGACGGCCAGGAGAGCACGCTTCACCGCTCGAGCCTCACACCGCCGCCCGGCGTACGACATGGCCCACCTGGGGCATTCAGTGCTTCGCGGTTTCCGGGTCCAGCTCCTCGGCGACACCCTCGTCGCCGATGTCGGCGGTGTAGTCCTCGGGGCGGGTGCGGTCGGTGCCGTCGGGCACGCCGGCGGCGCGGAAGACCACGGTGAGCACGACGGCCAGCAGCAGGTTGAGCAGGAAGGCCAGCATCGCGATGTAGACCTTGGTCGTGTCGTCCCACGGCAGCGCGACGAGCGGGCCGCCGAAGTGCTTCTGCACGGGCGAGGCGACGCCGTAGGCCAGCCAGGTGCCCCACGCCATGCCGACGGCCCAGCCCACGAACAGCGCCCAGCGGTGGAACCAGCGCGTGTAGAGGCCGCCCACGATCGCGGGCAGCGTCTGCAGGATCCACACGCCGCCGAGCAGCTGCAGGTTGATGGCGAAGTCACGGGAGAGCGCGAGCACGAAGACCAGCGCGCCGAACTTCACGACCAGCGAGACCAGCTTGGACTGGCGGGCCTCCTGCTGGTGGGTGGCGTCGCGGTTGATGAAGGCCTTGTAGATGTTGCGGGTCCACAGGTTGGCCGCGGCGATGGACATGATCGCCGCCGGCACCAGGGCGCCGATGGCGATGGCGGCGAAGGCCACGCCCGCGAACCACGGCGGGAACTGGTCCTCGAACAGCTGCGGCACCGACTGCTGCGGGTTGGTCACCTTGACCCCGGCGGCGATGGCGACGAAGCCGAGCAGGGCGAGCAGCCCCAGCAGGAAGGAGTACGCCGGCAGCAGGCTCGCGTTGCGGCGGATCACCGAGCGGCTGCGCGTGGACAGCACGCCGGTGATGGAGTGCGGGTACATGAAGAGCGCCAGCGCCGAGCCGAGGGCCAGCGAGGCGTAGGCCCAGTGCGCGGTCTCGGGCGGCATGATCGCCTTGGGCGTGGCCTGGCCGGCCGCGATCGCGTCGGCGTTGTCCTTGTTGAAGGTGTCGAAGCCGGCGCCGACGGTGTCGAAGATGTGGCCCCAGCCGCCGACCTGGTGCGGGATGTAGAGGACGGCCACGATGATGACGATGTAGATGAGCGTGTCCTTGACGAACGCGATCAGCGCCGGCGCGCGCAGCCCGCTGGAGTAGGTGTAGGCCGCCAGCACGGCGAAGGCGATGAACAGCGGCAGGTGCTGGACCACCCACGGCCGGTCCTCGCCGGCCTGCAGGCCCAGCACCTGGAGCACGACCTCCATGCCGACCAGCTGCAGCGCGATGTAGGGCATCGTCGCCAGCAGCCCGGTGAGCGCGACGGCCAGCGCCAGCGGCCGGCTGTCGTAGCGGCCCTCGACGAAGTCGGCCGGTGTGACGTACCCGTGCCGGTGGCTCACCGACCACAGCCGCGGCAGGAACAGGAAGATCAGCGGGTAGACCACGATCGTGTACGGCACGGCGAAGAACCCGACCGCGCTCCCGGCGTACAGCGTCGCGGGGACCGCGATGAAGGTGTACGCCGTGTAGATGTCGCCGCCGATGAGGAACCACGCGATGAACGTGCCGAAGCCGCGCCCGCCCAGCCCCCACTCGTCGAGGTTGTCGAGGTCCGCCGCCCGCCGCCACCGCGCGGCCGCGAAGCCGAGGACCGTGACGAGCAGGAACAGGAAGACGAAGACGCCGACCGCGACCCCGCTCATCGGATCGTCTCCACCGGGTCGTCCTCGGACTCGGGCGGTCGGACGTCGCCGAGCGTGAGGCGGTAGGCGATCGTGGTGAGCGCCGCGGCGATCGGGATGAGCAGGAACTGGAACCAGTAGTAGAACGGGAAGCCCCACAGCTCCGGGTCGTTGCGGTCGTAGATCCCGACCAGCAGCGGCAGCACGACGGCAGGGACGAGCAGGACCACGACCAGGGTCCAGCGAGTGGTTCGCGACACGACTACCTCCCGAGCAGATGTGGCGGCCACCACAACCTAGACCGAGCGATGACTCCCCGCCACCGCCCGGGTCGAGACGCCCATGAGCGTGATCGCGAACCTGGCCATGTCGCTGGACGGCTTCATCGCCCGACCCGACGACACCCCGGGACCGCTGTTCGAGTTCTACGACGCGGGCGGCACCGAGCTGCGGGTGGCGGACGGCTGGCCGGCGTTCCACATGGACGAGCCCTCGCTCTCCCTCTTCCGCGACGCGGTCTCCCGGATCGGGTGCCACGTCGTCGGCCGCCGGCTCTACGACCTGACCGGCGGGTGGGGCGGCCACCCCGGCAACGAGGCGCCGATGGTGGTGCTCACCCACCGACCGCCGGCGACGCAGCCGGAGGGCGTGCCGTACGTCTTCGTCGACGACGTGGGCGCCGCCATCGCGCAGGCGGTCGAGCTGGCCGGTGACCTCGACGTCGCCGTGGCCGGCGGGTCCGTCGCGCGGCAGGCGCTGGACCTCGGGCTGCTCGACGTCATCGACGTCGCGCTGGTGCCGGTCGTGCTCGGGGAGGGCGTCCCGTGGTTCGCCGGCGCCCGCGGTCCGGTGCGGCTGTCGGACCCGGTGGTGCACGAGGCCCACCGCGTCACGCACCTGCGCTACACGGTGCTGAGGGAGCAGACTGCGACGCCCTGACCGACCTCAGGACCGGCCGGGGCTGCTGACCGAGCCGACCCGGCTGCTGAGCGTGGTGGTGCGGGCGCCGGAGGATGGCCGCCGCGCCGGACCAGGTCCGCCAGTTGCTCAGCCGCCCCCGCCCGGCCGGGCCCGCTTGACGACGGTCAGCACGATCCGGCGCGACTTCGAGCTCGTGAACAGGGCCTTGTCCCGGCTCTTGAACGTCACCTGGATCCGGTGCGTGCCGAGGCCCAGGGAGGCCGGCAGGCGGAACGACTTCCCGACCACCTTCTTGCCGCGCTTGGCGGTGACGGCCACCTTGACCTTCTCGACCTTGCGGCCGTCGATGCGGATCACGGCCACGCCGACCTTGGTCGCGCCCGACGTGGTCTTGGCGACGACCTGGTACTTCAGCTTCGCCGGGGCGCCGCCGCGGACCTGCCAGACCTTCGGCAGGCGGATGCGGGTGTGCGTCTTGACCGCCCGGCCGGCGGCCGACGTGCCGAAGGTGCCGGTCGGGTCGTCGGGGATGGCACCGGAGAAGACCTGCAGCTCGGCCGCGTGCACGATCGTGCCCCGGTCGGAGGCGGTGGCGCAGTCGGTGGCGCTGGTCGGGTCGGCGTCCTGCTCGCCGGCGTACTTCACCGTGCCGGTGCACTGGTTCTCCAGGGCCACCAGGCGTACGGCGGAGGCCAGCACCGGCGCGAACCGGAACGTGCGCATCGTCTGGTCCGGCGCCACCGGACGCGGGACGTCACCGGGGAAGGCGTCGGCCGGCGAGGTGTAGAAGGTCGTGTAGCTCGCGGGGTCGCCGCACTTCTCGGTGCACGCCTGGAGGGCGAACTGCCGCAGCGCGGTGAAGCGCGAGCCGGAGTCCGGGTCGGTGTCACTGGTCGCGGCCGGTCGCAGCAGCGCGCTCACCTTGGCCGCGCTGACCGACTGCAGGCCACCGGCCAGGCGGACGGCCACCGCGGGGTGCGACTGGTCGACGTTCGTCGCGGTCTTCCCGGCCCAGTTGCTGGCCTCGGTCCCGTCGATCAGCGACGCCGCGTTGAGCGAGCCGGCCGTCGTGGCCGTGTCGATGACCGCGGCGCCGTTGGCCGACGACGCGACGTTCGCGGCCGCGTCGTCGATGGGCTGGGTCAGGGCCACGCCGCTGTCCGGCACCACCATCCGGATCCGCCGGAAGCCGTTCTTCGGCGAGACGAAGGTGATCGTGTAGGTCCCCGGGGTGAACGCCGCCTTCGCGCCCAGCGGCGTCGCGGGGTCGGTGTCGGCCACGGGCGTGGCCCGCGCCTCGAAGTCGCCGACGTAGACCTTGCCGGGGCTGCTCGTGGCGAAGGTGACCTCGGAGTTGTTGCCGTGCGCCGAGCGGAAGCTCGGCACGGGCTCGTCGGAGTCCGGCGTCGGCGTCGAGGCGTCCGCACCCATGCCGCGGCGGGCGAAGGCCGAGGACAGCGCGGCCTGGTTCGCGCCCCCGAAGCGCATCTGGTCGGCGGCCAGCATCGCGTTGCGGGCCTGCAGCATGTCGGTGGCCCCCGGCTGGAGCAGCCAGGCGTCGTAGACCAGCTGGAGCCAGCGCCGGTTGCCCGGGCACTGGGACGCGGGCAGCGGCGTCTGGGTGGCGGTGGCCTCCGCGCACTGCTGCTGCAGGGCCTTGTCGCCGTACGGGTAGGTCGCGTTCCACCTGTCGACCAGGGCCTGGCGGACCTCCCACTGCACGCCGTTCCAGATCTCGCCGTCGGCGTGCACCTCGGGGCCGGTGGTGTCGAAGCCGTAGTCGGAGTAGTTGAGCGGGTTCTCGTTGATGGCGTAGTCGCGGATGCCGCGCTGCAGGTTGCCGGTCGTGTACGAGCCGAGCGACCACGGGTTGGTGCCGGTGGGGTAGTCGTTCTCGAACTGGTACTCCGCCGCGTCGAGGTCGCTCCACGACTCACCCATCGCGCCACCCTGCTCGGAGGTCAGCCCGTCGTCGGGGCCGCCGACCATGCGGTTGGAGATGGCGTGGGTGTACTCGTGGCCGTAGATCCCGGTGTCCATCGCACCGTCGGCGCACGGGGCGTAGAAGGCGCCCGCGACCGGCTGGAAGAGGTACTGGTTGGTGATGCCGGGCACGCCGTCCTGCAGCGCGATCTGGTTGGCGTTGTTGCGGCCCGTGGCCACGCCGGTCTGGTCGAAGACCTGGGTCGTGGCGGCGCCGGCCTGGGCGTTGCCGATCTCCTGGTCGCCGCCCACGCCGCCGCGGCCGCCGTTGTCGAGCTGGAGGTTGTAGTTCTTCTCGGTGAAGCCCAGGTAGTAGGCGAAGTCGTGGATCCGGTTGTGCCCGGTGAACAGGTTGGTCACCACCGCGTTGATGTCGTTGCCGCCGGGGACCAGGTTGGCCGGGTTGCACCGGCTGTTGTTCCAGGCGTCGGTAAAGGCCTCGGTGTACTGCCGGTCCGGCTCGTACGGCGCCTGGAACAGCCCGCCCGGCGACAGCGGGCTGGCCCACGCCTCGTGGGTGTTGGCGTTGTTGCCGATCGTGGTGAACGTCGGCACACCGCCGACCTGGTCCCACGGACCCGTGGCCGCGACGTTCTCGTGGGCCTCGCCCGCCGAGCAGCCCGGGGTGCCGGCGTACCAGCACTCGACGACGGCGTTGCCCGGTGCGCCCGTGGTCGAGGTGACCGAGGCCAGGTCGGGGTTGGCCGCGAAGGCCCGCCACGCGGGCTGCGCCGGGCTCCCCGCGCCGAGGTCACTCGTGGTGACGAGCGCGGTGTAGGGGCCGCCGATCGTCGTGGCGTCGAAGGGACAGACCTGCAGGGCGTAGTCCCCCGCCGGCAGCGTGCCGCCACCCGGAGCGGTGTAGGTGGCGACCTCGGGGCTGGTCAGCAGGTCGAAGGACTGGGAGAGGCCGTTCGGCCCGCTCAGCTTCACGATGATGTCGTCGGCGCCCACCAGGGCGGGCACGACGACGGCGGTGAGGGTCTTGGTCTTGGTGTCCGACAGCGTGAACGCGTGCGGTTGGCCGCAGTCGGTGGTGGTGTAACTGCCCTGGAACGGGAACGCGTTGTTGCTGTTCTCCACGGCGTCGTGCCGCATCAGGACGGAGCCGTCGACCGCATCGACGAAGGCCCGGTAGGCCGTCGAGGTGCCCTTGCTCGTGTCGATCACGTCGGCCTCGACGACCGGACGCACGGTGCCGTCGTTGCGTGCGAAGGCCCGGATCCGAGCGAGCTGCGGCTGGTCGAAACCGGGCACGCTCAGGCGGGTCCAGCCGCCACTGACGGTCGAGGTGATCGCGGAGAGCGCGGCGCCGACGACGGGACGCTGGACGTTCGCCGCCGCCTTGAGCCAGCCCTGCAGCGGCGTGAGCGTCGGCTGGGCGAGCGGTGCGTCCTGGGCCTTGACCAGGGACGACGACACGTAGGCCACCGAGCCGTCGGCGGCCACGCCGACGGTGACCATCCCGCGGGTCGCGGAGGCCAGTCCACCGAACCGCTGGCGGTAGAGCACCGCGCGTGCGGGGCTGTCCGCGAACGGCTGCTCGCTCACCAGCTCGAGGTCGTCCACCTGCGCGCCGGTGAGGCCGAGGAGGTCACGGTGCGCGCCGATCCAGGCCTTCGCGGTGCTGGCCGGCGCCTGGCCGTCGGCCGGAGCCAGCACGCCGTCCGCAGCGAAGATCGAGGCCGGCGTGCCGGCGTCGTTCCAGGTCACCGAGACGTCCCGGCCGAGGGCCCGGGCCGCGGCCTCCTGCACCAGCGACGGCGCGACCGCGGGGCCGACGCCGGCGATGTCGGCGAGCCCGGTGACCGGGTCCGCGAGCGTGACGTGCGTCGGGGTGGTGGTGCCCGGTCCGGCCTGGGCGGGTGCGGTCGCCCCGGCCGGTGGCTGCGCGGCCAGCACACCGAGGGTGAGCGCGGCGAGGGTGACGGCGAAGGCGGCGGTGCGAGCGCGGCGACGCGGCGGGGTCATGGACGAGACAACCGTCGACACCCGATCGGGTTACGCCGTGTGGACGACATCACGGCCCGCGGGCCGGGTCCCGCTCGGTGCCGGGTCAGTGCCAGGAGTGGCCGCGGCGCGGCCGCCGGTGGCGCAGCACGACGAACCAGAAGACCGCGAAGCCGAGCAGCACCAGCGGTAGGTGGGTGAGCACGGTCAGCGCGATCAGCACCGCGAGGACCACGACGAGCGGGGTGGGGACCCCGCCGCGCCGCACCGGCACGGGGCCGGAGCGCCAGTAGCGCCCGTCGCGCACGGACCGGGGCGTCGGGGCCGGCGCCGCGACCCCGGCGTACGCCGACGGCAGGTCGCGGAAGATCGGCGCGACCTCGCCGCGAGTACGCGCCGCCCACACCTGCTCGAGGCGCTCGGCGTGCTCGTCGACGCTCAGCCGGCCCTGGGCGAAGTGTTCGCCCAGGTCGGCCGCCGCGGCCTCGCGCTCGCCGTCGCTGAGGCGGATGCTCGCGTCGCTCACGACTCGGCGTCCTCGTCGGCACCGGTGTCCTCGAGGCCCTCGTAGCCGTCGGCGAGGATGCCGTAGAGCTTGCGACGCGTCTCGACGAGGACGTCGACCGCCGCGCGCTGCTGGGCCTCGGAGCCGGACGTGGCGATCTGCCACACCGCGCCCATGACCCGGCCGATCTCGGGCTTGACGCCCGCGAACGTGCTCTCCTGCTCCTCGGCCTCGCGCTCGAACGGGCGCCAGACGCCGGCGAGCTCGTCGGCGTGGTCCGCGACGTACTGCTGGCCCTCGGAGGTGAGGCTCAGCGTGCGCCGACCGCGCTCGTCGTCGCTCGCGACCAGGCCCTCGTCCTGGAGCTGCTGGATGGTCGGGTACACCGAGCCCGGGCTGGGGCGCCACGCGCCCTGGCTGCGCTCGGAGATCTGCTGGATGACCTGGTAGCCGTTGACCTGCTCGCCCTCGCCCGCCGCCGCGGAGGCGCGGAGCACGTCGAGGATGGCGGAGCGGACGTCGCCGCGGCGGGCGCGCGGACCGCGCCGCTGGTCGGCCGGCTGGCCGAGGCCGAACAGCCCCGCCACCCACGGCGGCGGACCCTGGCGGCCGGGGCCGTCCCAGCCGCCGAGGTCACCCCACGGACCGCGTCCGCGGCCGCGGCGCTGGCGCCGTCCGAGCTCGTCGGGCCGAGCCCACTGTCGGTTGAATCCTGGGTGTCCCATGGTGGACCCCTTCCTGATGTCTGTGTATCGCGACTAGTTCACGATATATCGGAACTGTACGCCGACAGAGACACCGACACGAGGTGCGGTCGTTCAGCGGGCCAGCCAGGCGGCGTAGGCGTCGAAGGTGTAGGGCCGGCCGAGGAAGTCGGCGACCAGGTCGGCGGCGTCCTTGGTGCCGCCGGCGGCCAGCACGCGGTCGCGGTAGCGGCCGGCGACGTCGGGTGCGAAGAGGTCGCCCTCGTCGAAGGCGGAGAACAGGTCCTTGGCGATGACCAGGGACCACATGTAGGTGTAGTACGCCGACGAATAGCCGCCCAGGTGGCCGAAGTTGGCGAAGAAGTGGGTGTCGTCGATGTAGCGGTAGGGCGAGTACTGCTCCTGCAGCTCCGCCTGCCGCGCGGTCCGGTCGGCCGGGCGCTCGGTGTGGAAGCAGTAGGACACCGCCGCGTAGAACATCTGCTGGCGCGCCTGCAGCCCCTTGCCGAAGTCATCGGCCGCCCGCATCCGCGCGACGAGGTCGGCCGGGATCGGCTCGCCGGCGCTGTCGGTGGCGAAGGTCTGGAGGACGTCGGCGTCCCACGCCCACTCCTCGAGCATCTGGCTCGGCGCCTCCACGAAGTCCCACTCGGTCGCGACCCCGGAGAAGCGGGTCCAGCCGACGTGGCCGCCGAGGACGTGGTGCACCAGGTGCCCGAACTCGTGGAACAACGTGACCACGTGGTCGTGCTCCATCAGTCCGCGGCTGAAGTTGCAGACCAGCGCGCCCTCGGGCAACTGCCGGCCGGCCACGCCGTCGGTGATCGTGAACTGCGCGGCGTGCTTGTACTTGCCCTCGCGCGGGAAGAGGTCGAGGTAGATCCGGCCCAGGCTGTCGCCGTCGGTCCCGCCCTGGGTCGAGTACACGTCGTACGCCGCGACGTCCTCGTGCCACACCTGCGCGTCCGCGGCCGGCTCGTAGCGCAGCCCGAACAGCCGGCCGGTCACGTCGAGCAGCCCCTGGCGCACCTTGTCGAAGGCGAAGTAGGTGCGCACCTCCTGGGAGTCCACGTCGTGCTGCTCCTTGCGGACCAGCTCCTGGTAGTACCCGGCGTCGGCCGGGTCGACGTCGACCGCGTCGGGCACGTCCTGGCGCAGCCGCTCGAGCACCACGGCCAGGTCGCGCTCCATCGGCTCCTGGGCGACGCGCGCGATCTTGTCGATGAACTCCGGGATGGCCGGGCCCTTCTGGATCATCTTGACCGCGGCGTCGTACGACGCCCAGTCGGTGTAGCCGACCAGCGTGGCGTACTCGTGGCGCAGGTCGAACAGCTCGGCCAGCAGCGCGTCGTTCTGCGGCCAGCCGCGGTCGAGGAAGGCGATGGTGATCTCGCGGCGCACGTCGCGGTCGCGCACGAACATCCGCGCCGGCACCGCGTCGGGGTAGTCGGTGGTCACGGTGACCAGGCCCTCGGCGTCGGCCGGGTGCGCCTCCAGCCAGTCCTCGGGCATCCCCGCGAGCTGCTCGGGCGTGGCCCGCACCGTCCGGACGTCGTCGCGGATGGTGCGGCTGAACTCCTGGTCGATCGTGGTGATGCGCTCGCTGACCTCGGCCAGCCGCTTCCGGGTCGCCTCGTCCTGGTCGACCCCGCCGCGCCGGAAGTCCTCGAGCGTCTTGGCCAGCAGCCGCGCCGCCACCGGGTCGAGCCCGCCCGCGTCGAGGGCCGCGAACACGTCGTACAGCGCCCGGTCCTGCCGCAGCTCGGTGGTGAGCTTGTCCACCGCGATCTCGGCCTCCTCTGCCGCCGTGCGGACCCCGACCTGCGGGTGCACGTTGGAGAACAGCCCGGCCACCGCCGCCACGTCGCTGATGCGCAGCGTCACCTCGTCCCAGCGCCGCAGCACCTCCTCGGCCTCGGCCGGCGGCTCCGCCCGCAGCCGGTCCACCAGCTCGCGCGCCTGCGCGAGCCCCGACGCGCTCCGGTCCCGGATCCAGTCGAGGGCCTGGTCGGCGTCGGGCAGCTGGAGCGGGGCGGGCGGCGTCATGGATCGACCCTAGGACGTCAGGCCAGCTGACCCCGGCGTCGCAGCAGGTAGGCGCGCTCGGCCTCGTTGTCGGTGAGCGCCAGCGCCGCGTCGTACGCCGCGCGAGCCTCCTCGGAGCGTCCGAGCCGGCGCAGCAGGTCGGCGCGGGCGGCGTGGAAGGGGTGGTAGCCGGACAGGTCGAGCCGGTCGACCTGGGCGAGGCCGACGGCGGGGCCGTCGAGCTCGGCGACGGCGACGGCCCGGTTGAGGGCGACGATCGGCGAGGGGGAGAGCGCGTAGAGCTGGTCGTAGAGCGCAGCGATCTGCGACCAGTCGGTGTCGGCGGCGGTGGGGGCGTCGGTGTGCACGGCGTTGACCGCGGCCAGCAGCTGGTAGGGGCCGGGCCGGCCGAGGGCCAGGCACTCGCGGACCAGCGCGTGGCCCTCCTCGACCAGCGCGCGGTCCCAGCCGCCGCGATCCTGCTCCTGGAGCACGACCAGCGAGCCGTCGGCGTCGAGCCGCGCGGCCCGGCGCGCCTCGGTGAGGAGCATGAGGGCGAGCAGCCCGGTGACCTCCGGTACGCCGGGCAGCAGGGTCCGCAGGATCCGCGTCAGCCGGATGGCCTCGCCGGTGAGCTCGTCGCGGATCGGCGAGGCCTCGGCGGAGGAGGACAGGTAGCCCTCGTTGAAGACCAGGTAGAGCACCGCGAGCACGGCGTCGACGCGAGCGGCGAGGTCCTCGGGCGCGGGCACGCGGTAGGGGATGCCGGAGACGCTGATCTTCTTCTTGGCCCGGGTGATGCGCTGGGCCATGGTGGTCTCGGGGACCAGGAACGCCTGCGCGATCTCGGCCACCGTCAGGCCGCCGAGCAGGCGCAGGGTCAGGGCGACGCGGGCCTCCGGCGCGAGGGCCGGGTGGCAGCAGGTGAAGATCAGCCGCAGCCGGTCGTCCTCCACGACGCCGGTCGGCTCGTGGGGTGTGTCGTCGTGCAGCATGAAGGCCGCCTCGTGTTTCGCGTCGCGGTGGGACTCGCGGCGGAGCCTGTCGATCGCGCGGTTGCCCGCGGTGGTGGTGAGCCAGCCGCCGGGGTTCGGGGGGACCCCGTCGACCGCCCACTTCTCCACCGCCGCCAGCAGCGCCTCCCCGGCCGCGTCCTCGGCGATGTCGATGCTGCCGAAGCGGCGGACCAGGGAGGCGACGATGCGCCCGTACTCCTCGCGGTAGATCCGCTCGACCGCGGTCCGCGAGGCCTCCTGCGGGTCCGGCGCCGTCACGCAGGCTCGTCCTGGAAGGGCCGGACCTCGACCTTGCCCTGGCACGCGGCCGAGGCCTCGGTGGCCCACTGGAGCGCCGCAGCGTCGTCGGACAGCTCGAAGACCCAGAAGCCGCCGATCCACTCCTTGGTCTCCAGGTAGGGACCGTCGGTGACCACCGGCTCGCTCGCCGCGGCGTCGACCACCCGGGCCTCGTCGCCCGGCTTGAGGCCACCCGCGAACACCCAGACGCCCGCCTCCTGGGCCTTGCGGTTGAAGGCGTCGACGGCCTCGAACGCCGGCATCATCTCCTCGATCGGGCGGGCGTAGTCCTCGGCGCTGCTGTGCACACTGAGCAGGTACTGCGTCATGTCGGTCTCCTCGGTAGGGGCTGTCTCATCCTCTCCACGAAGAGCCGCCCCCCGCTACGACAGGTCGCCGCGGGGAATCTGGGCTAGGTTCGCGAACATGACGGACTGGGCCCAGCTCTACCGCGCGCACGTGCGCGCCCTGGGCGACCTCGCCGCCGCCCTCACCCCCGACCAGGTCGGTGCGCCGGTCCCGGCGTCACCGGCGTGGACCGTGCACGAGGTCTACGCCCACCTGGCCGGCGTGGCCAGCGACATGGTGACCGGCCGGACCGACGGCGCGCCCAGCCCGGAGTGGACCTCGCGCCACGTCGGCGAGCGCGTGGTGCTGCCGCTGGCCGACCTGGTCACCGAGCTCGAGTCCCACCAGGACGCGGTCACGGCGACGCTGGTCGACTCCCCCGGACCGGTCTTCGACATCGCCACCCACCACGCCGACCTGCACGAGGCACTCGGGCTGCACCCGATGCCGGAGGAGCTGTGGCGGCCGGTGGCCGACGCGGTGCGCGAGCGCGCGGGCGCCCTCGCCGACACGGTCTCGCCGTACGAGCTGTTCCGCGCGGTGTTCTCCCGCCGCTCGCGCAGCCAGATGCAGGGCTGGGGCAGCGTGCTCAGCGCCGAGGAGCTCGACGCCGTGTGCATCTTCGGGCCCCGCGAGGACGACCAGCCGGTGCCGGCCTGATGGCTCGCTACGCGGTCAACGACGCCGGCGTGGCGCGCTGCCTTGAGCTGATCGCGGCCAAGCAGTACGTCCTGGACTCCGACTGGGGCCAGGTCCAGCCCAGCGCGGAGGCGCAGAACCGCTACCTCGAGCGGCACTCCTGGACCGAGTACGCCGGCTGGCACCTCGGGCTGACCGAGGGCGCGAACGACGAGACCAAGGCGCGCTACGCCTTCGTGCACGGCGACCTGCGCCGGGTGCACCGCAGCGGGCTCATCGCCTGCGTCTACCGGGCCTCGGAGTGGCGCCACAAGGCGGTCGAGCTCGCCGCGCACGACCTGCTCCAGGAGCTGGACCGCACGGCCGGGATCGGCTGACCCCGGCCGCGCGGAAGTCCCAGCCGCAGATCAGCTGCCGTACAGCGACGCCACGCCCTGCGCGTCGTACCCGCTGAAGGACAGGTCGTCCGAGCCGCCGTTGCACTGCGGGTAGTGCATGATCGACACCGAGTCGTACGGCGTCAGCGGGCGCCAGTTGTCGTCCTCGAAGCACGTGCCGGCCTCGGGCCGGGTGTGCTCGTGCCGGAAGCCGAGGGCGTGGCCGAGCTCGTGGCCGAGGATGGCCGAGGGCGCCCACCCGGACGTGGTCAGCGAGTCGTCGACCAGGACGTTCCTCTCCGCGTCGGGGCTGCTGGGGAAGAACGCGCGGGCGATGTACTCGTCGGTCTCGATCGGCTCGACGGGGAACAGCACCGCGTCGTTGTCGGTGGAGCAGCTCGCGTCCTGCGAGGGGTCGTAGACGAAGTCGATGGCCGACGAGGCGCCCTCCCACAGCGCGGCGCCACCGGCCATCGCGTCCACGACCGTGGACTTGAGCGAGCCGAAGTCGTCGCTCACGCAGTAGGTCAGGTCGCCGACCTGGCTGGCGCTCCACACGTCGTCCGCCCCGCCGTTGGTGTTGACCACCAGCGAGGTGTCGCCGCCGTTGAGGTCGTCGGTGGCCATCATCTTCTCGTAGTACGCGCGGAGCTCGGCCAGCGTGCCGACCGGCTCGTCGCCGTTGACGACGTAGACGCCGGTCGGGTCCTGGTAGGTCGAGGCCTTGAACTCCGACCAGGTCGGCGGAGCAGGTCGGTCGGCCTCGGTGAACGTGCTGTCCTGAGCGCTGGCGCTGGCGGGGCCGACCGCCGGGCTGGCCAGGGCGGCGGCAGCGAGGGCGGCCGCGGCGACGACGGCCTGGCCGGTGCGGGTGAGCGACATGCTGAACTCCCGAGATGGGTTCGACTCGACCGGGAACACGCCCGGTCGCGGTCCGTCGAACCCATCACGCCCCCGCGCGGCTGTGAACCCCTTCCGCCCCCGGAAGGTTCCGCCTCGTGACCCGCCGCCCGCGGCCTACCAGCCGTGCGAGCCCGGGATCCCCTTGAACGGACCGGCCAGCGCGGAGGTGATCCAGCCGCCGTAGAACCCGCCCGGCTGCGGGGTGACGACCTCGCCGTCGACGCGGCACTCGTCGACCGCCGCGGCCATCACCGCGAGGGCGCCCGCGAGGTCCTCGAAGCCGCGGCTCGGCTGCTCGTAGGTCCAGGCCGCGCGGGGCGCGACGACGTCGCCGTGGACCAGGTCGAAGTAGGACGCCTGGCCCTTCCACTCGCACCAGCTCGCGCCGGCGGTCGGCCGCAGGGCGCCGTCGAGGAACGCCGCGGGCGGCAGGTAGTAGGTCGGCGGGTGGCTCGTCTCCAGCACCCGCCAGCCCTCGCGGGTCGAGCCCACGACGGTCCCGTCGAGGACCACCTCGAGCAGCGCCGTGGTGCGCTCCAGCCGGGGCGGTCGGGGGTAGTCCCACACCGACTCCTGTCCGGGGCCGGCCTGGTCGGGGACGGGTCTGCGCACGCGTCCAGTCAAGCGCAGGGGTGGTCGCCTCAGGCCTCGAGCGGGGCGTGCGGAGTGATCTCGAGCCCACCGCCGGAGCCGGCGCGGAGCCAGACCCCGGTGACGTACGCCGGCTCGCCCGGGTCGCTGCCGTGGACCTCGCGGAGCAGGGCGCGCAGCAGCGGTGAGTGCGTGACGCCGACGACCAGGCGCCCCTGGTGCGGACCGGCGTCGGCCAGGGACCGGGCGAACAGGTGCAGCCGGCGCAGGACGTCGGCGCCGGTCTCCCCGGGCGGGTCCTCGTGGGCCAGCCACCAGCCGACCCGGTCAGGCGAGGCGATGAACCGTGACCACCAGGGGTGCGCGTCGACCTCCTCCGCGGTGAGGCCGGGCACCTGCTCGGCCAGGTGCTCGGCCGAGCTGACCATGTTCACCCGCGCGCCGGCGGCGTACATGTCGGGGTTGCGGAGGGCGAAGGCGTCCAGGGGTCCGGTGACGCGGGCGGGGTCACCGATGCCGCGCACCAGCGCCTCGGCGGTCTCGCGGCTGCGCCGGGTCCCGCCGTACAGCAGCGACAGCGGCCGGTCGGTCGCGGCGCCCACCGCCGCTCCGGTGCGCTCGGCGTGGACCAGCCCGGCCTCGGTCACGGGGACGTCGCCGCGGTGCGAGGCCACCTCCCCGTGCCGCAGGAGGAGCAGTTGGGCGCCGGTGGGGGTGGGGTCGCAGGTCATGGGGATCACTCTCGTCGGGTGGAGGGGTAGGCGTGGAGGTCGGCGGCGAGCCGGGCCGCGGCCCGCTCGAGGAGGCGCTCGGCGTCGTGGACGGCGCTCTGTTCGTCGGGTGCCAGGTCGACGAGGGCGTGGACCGCGGACAGTCCGGCCTCCCGCTCCTGCTCCGGCGTGAGCAGGGAGCGCCCGACGACGGCGACGACCGGTACGCCGAGGGCGGCGGCCCGGCGCGCGGCGGCGACCGGGCCCTTGCCGCGCAGGCTCTGCTCGTCGAGCGACCCCTCGCCCACCACGACGAGGTCGGCGCCGCGCACCACGTCGTCGAAGCCGGTGAGGTCGAGCAGCAGGTCGGCGCCCGGCACGAGGCGGGCGCCCGCCAGCGCGAGCAGGCCGAAGGCCAGCCCGCCCGCGGCGCCGGCCCCGGGCTCGGCGCGCCGGTCCTCACCCGTCGCGTGGGCGACGGTGTCCGCCCACCGGGCGAGGCGCTCGTCGAGCCGGGCGACCAGGGCGGTTCCGGCCCCCTTCTGCAGGGCGTAGACCGCGGCCGCACCCTGCGGTCCGGTGAGCGGGTTGTCCACGTCGCAGGCCACGACCAGATCGGCCTCACCCAGCCGCGGGTGGGGGCCGGCCGCGGCGTCGGGCCCGAGCCCGAGCGCCGCCACCGCGCCGGCGCCGCCGTCGGTCGTGGCGCTGCCGCCCACCCCGACGACGACCCGGGTGGCGCCGTGGTCGAGCGCCGCGGCGACGAGCTGCCCGACGCCGTACGTCGTCGCGTGCTCGGCGGTGTGCTCGTCGGGCCCGGCCGGCAGCAGGGCGAGGCCGTTGGCCGCGGCCGCCTCCAGCACGGCCACCCCGTCGCTCAGGGCGAAGGTGGCGCGGACGGGATCACCGAGCGGGCCGGTGACCTCGACGGTCACGGGCGCGTAGCCGCTGGCCAGGGCCAGGTCGACGGTGCCCTCGCCGCCGTCGGCGAGCGGGTGCCGGACCACGTCGACCGACGGGTCGTGCCGCTCGAGGACCCGCGCCACGACCGCGGCGACCTGGTCGGCGCTCAGCGAGCCCTTGAACTTGTCGGGCGCGACGACGACCCGGCGCCGGGTCGTCACCGCTCGGGCGGTGTGGTCGCGGTGCGGTAGGCGGCGGCGAGCGCCAGGTAGATCGCGGCGTTGCCCGCCAGCCCGGCCACCTCCTCGCCGGTCAGCTCGCGGCGCCGCTTGGCGGGGACCCCGGCGATGAGGCTGCGGGGCTCGAACTCCGCGCCCTCGAGCACCACCGCCCCCGCGGCCACCAGGCTCTGCGCGCCGATGCGCGCGCCGTTCAGGACGGCCGCGCGCATGCCGACCAGGGCGCCGTCGCCGACGGTGCAGCCGTGCAGGACGGCGCCGTGGCCCACCGACACGTCCGCGCCGATCGTCACCGGCAGGCCGGGGTCGGCGTGCACCACCGCGCCGTCCTGGAGGTTGCTCCGGGCGCCCAGGCGCACGGTGTCCCCGTCGGCGCGCACCACCGCGCCGAACCAGACCGAGGCCTGCGCCTCGATCGTCACCGCCCCCGCGAGCACGGCGTTCTCAGCGATCCACGCGCCCGGGTCGACGTCGGGCTCGCCGACCTCCAGCCGGATGCGCACCTCAGACGATCGCGACCGGGTCGAGCATCGACCCCGTCGTGCCGTTGATCTTGAGCGGCAGCGCCACGAACAGGAACTCGTGGACGCCCGCGCGGGCCAGCTCCTCGAGGTAGATGCCCTCGAAGAGGTAGATGCCGTGCTCGATGAGCAGCAGCGTGTGCACCGGCTGCGGGTTGGCGGGCGAGCCCGGGTCGGGGGCGGGCTGCACCTCGTAGGTCTCGGTGTCGGTGCCGGTCGCGACCACCCCCTGATCGAGCAGCCACCGGGCTGCGGAGAGGTCGGGTCCGGCCGTCACGTGGCGGGCCATCGCCTCCGGATCGGGCCAGGCGCCGAGGTAGCCGGTCCGGATCAGCACCACGTCGCCCGCACGGACCGCGACGCCCTGGTGCTCGGCGACCTGCTGCAGTTGCTCGGCGCTCACCGCCTGGTGGGCGTCGAGGGCGTCGACGCCGAGGAAGCCCGGCACGTCGAGCAGGACGCCGCGGCGGATGAACGGCGGCAGCTTGCTCCCGTCGCCGACCGTCGGGCCGCGGTCGCCCAGGTGCTCGCGGGCGTTGCCGCCGCCGTACCAGTGGTCGTCCTCGCCGATCGTCATGTGCGCGAGCGCGTCGACGTGGGCGCCGCTGTGGGCGGTGCCGCTGACGTTCTCGGCCATGTACTGGAGGTTGACCTCGTTGACCGGACCCCACGGCTCCACGCCGTCGCCGCGCAGCCCGCCGGGGGTGCGGTACATCGTCACCTGGAACGGCGGGTGCGAGCCGAACAGCGGCATCCCGGTGTAGCGCGGGAGCGCGAGCGAGAAGACCTCGCCGCGACTCGGCAGCCGCAGGGCCGCGAGCACCTCGTCGGCGCTCTGCTCGCCGGCCGGGCCGACCTCCTGGTAGCCGTCGGTGGGGCGTGCGGGCTGGTTCATCGTGACTCTCCTGAGCTGTCGTGGGGGCCGACCCGGACGTCCTTGAACCGCTCGGTCTGCTCGCGGATCGCGCGCTCGACGGGGAGGCGCTCGATGGACGAGGCGCCGAAGAAGCCGACGACGCCCGAGGTGCGCGAGAGCAGGTACGCCGCGTCCTCGGGCTCGGCGACCGGTCCGCCGTGCACGAGCACCAGGACGTCCGGGCGCACGGCCGCGGCGGCGTCGCGGATCTCCTGGGTCACCCGCACCGACTCGTCGAGGCTGAGCGCGGTCTGCGCCCCGATCGCACCGCTGGTGGTGAGGCCCAGGTGTACGACGAGCACGTCGGCCCCGGCCTCGGTCATCGCGACAGCCTGCTCGGCGTCGAAGACGTACGGCGTGGTGAGCAGGTCGCGCTCGTGCGCCAGCCGGATCATCTCGACCTCGAGGTCGAAGCCCATGCCGGTCTCCTCCAGGTTGACCCGGAAGTTCCCGTCGAAGAGCCCCACGGTCGGGAAGTTCTGCACACCGCTGAAGCCGGTGGCCTTGATCTCGTCGAGGAAGCGGCCCATCGAGCGGAACGGGTCGGTGCCGTTGACGCCGGCGAGGACGGGCACGTCGCGCACCAGCGGCAGCACCTCGGCGGCCATCTCCAGGACGATCGCGTTGGCGTCGCCGTAGGCCAGCTGGCCCGCGAGCGAGCCCCGGCCGGCCATCCGGTAGCGCCCGGAGTTGTAGACGATGAGCAGGTCGATCCCGCCCGCGGCGGCCGACTTCGCGGAGAGGCCGGTGCCGGCCCCGCCGCCCACCACCGAGCGACCCGAGGCCACGGTCGCCCGCAGCCTCTCGAGTGCTTCCTGACGTTGCACCTGGCGCCTCCGTCCCGGCCCGACGCACTGCGTGGGGACCACTTGACCCTGGGTGTGACGGCGATTACGTTCGTGTTTGTTCGATTATCGATACTTTTCTGCTGGGTGTCCAACCCGGTGTCCCGATCTCGGAGGTTGCGCACGTGACGCAGACGATGCAGACCCTGGTGGTCCTCGAGCCCCGGGTCCTCGACATCACCGAGACGCCGGTGCCCGAGCCCGGGCCCCTCGAGGTCCTCGCCCGGGTCCGCTCGGTCTCGATCTGCGGCACCGACGCCCACCTCATCAACGGCGACTACCCAGGCTTCTGGCCCGAGCGGTTCCCGTTCACCCCCGGTCACGAGTGGGCCGGCGAGCTGGTCGCCCTCGGCCCCGGGACGCAGGCGCTGGGCTGGCGGGAGGGCGACCGGGTGGCCGGCACCAGCCACAACGCGTGCGGCGTGTGCCAGAAGTGCGTCGAGGGTCGCTACAACCTCTGCGAGAACTACGGCAAGCCCGGCCTGCACAAGCAGTACGGCCACAACGCGCAGGGCGTCAACGCCACCTACGCCGTGCACAACGTCAAGTGCATCTTCCGGCTCCCCGACGAGCTGGGCTTCGACGAGGGCGCGATCGCCGACCCGGCCAGCATCGCCCTGCACGTGGCCCGGCGCGGCGGCATCCAGCCCGGCGACACCGTCGCGGTGACCGGCGCGGGCGCGGTCGGCCTCCTCGCCGCCGACGCCGCCCTGATCTGCGGCGCGGCCCGGGTGATCGTGGTCGGCCGCGGCTACCGGCTCGAACGGGCCGCCGGGCTCGGCTTCGAGACCGTGGACTCCACCGCCGGTGACCCGGTGGCCGCGGTGCGCGAGCTCACCGGAGGCCTGGGCGCCGACGTGGTCCTCGAGTGCGCCGGCGTGCCCGAGACCCTCATGTGGGGCATGGACATGCTGCGGCGCGGCGGGCGCTGCGCGATGGTCGGCATCCCCACCGAGGACGTCGCGCTGTCGGTGCAGCGGCTGGTCCTCGACGAGCTCGAGCTCGTCGGCTCGCGTGCGTCGGCGGGCGAGATGCGCCGGGTGCTGCCGTTCATGGCCGACGGGCGGGTGCGCGCGGGCGAGCTGATCACCCACCACTTCCCGCTGGCGGAGTACGAGCAGGCGCTCGCCACCTTCAACGACCGCAGCAGCGGTGCGGTCAAGATCATCGTCCACCCCTGACCCACCCATCCCTGGACCGAGCCGAGCCGACAGAGGAGGAGGAGCCGGTGCGCTACTACCGACCGGAGTCGACCGCGGACGCATTGCGCGCCCTGGCCACCTCGCCCGCCTCGTCGCGCGTGCTCGTCGGCGGCACCGACCTGCTCGTCGCGCTGCGGCACCGGACCGTCGTGCCGGACCTGGTCGTCGACATCAAGGCCGCGCGCGACCTGCGCGAGCCGATCCGCGCGGACGACGCGGGAGTCACGTTCGGGCCCACCGCGACGATGGCGCAGGTGGCCACGCACCCGGTGGTCCAGGAGTGGTTCCCGGCCCTCGTCGAGGCCGCCCTGCTCGTGGGCTCGGTGGCCATCCGCACCCGCGCCAGCCTGATCGCGAACTCCGCGAACGGCTCGCCCGCCGCGGACACCTCGCCCCCGCTGCTCGGACTGGGCGCGGAGGTGACCATCGCCTCGACCGAGGGCGAGCGGACCGTGCCCCTGCGCGACTTCTTCCTGGCCTCCCGCCGCACGCTGTGCGAGCCGGGCGAGCTGGTGACGGCCCTGCGGGTCCCGCGACCGGCCGCGGGCAGCGCGTCGGCGTACCTGCGCATGACGCGACGCCGCGGCGTCGACCTGGCCACGTGCAGCGTGGCCGCCGTGGTCGAGGCCGACGGGTCGGTGACCGCCGGCCTCGGCGCGGTCGGCCCCACCGCGCTGCTCGGCGGACCGACCGGCCCGCTGGACCTCGGCTCCGCCGAGGAGCTCGAGCACGCGCTCGACACGCTGCTCGAGCACGCCACCCCGATCGGCGACGTGCGCGCGGGCCGGCCCTACCGCGCGGCCATGCTCCGGGTCCTCGCCAAGCGCGCCGTGCTGCGCGCCGCCGGCCGACGCGCGGGGGCCGACGACCAGGGAAGGAGCGTGCAGTGACCACGTCCACGCCTGAACAGGACCTGCCCGGCGCCGAGCTGGTGCCCGTCGACTGCACCGTCAACGGTCGCGCGGTCCACCTCGAGGTGCCGCCGCACCGGACGCTCATGGACGCGCTGCGCTACCAGCTCGGGCTGACCGGCACCAAGACCTGCTGCGCCGAGGGCGAGTGCGGCGCGTGCACCGTCCTCGTGGACGGCGAGGCCGTCAACAGCTGCCTCATGCTGGCCGCCGAGGGTGAGGGCCACGAGATCCTCACCATCGAGGGGCTCGGCGCCGACGAGCCGGACGGGATGAGCGACCTGCAGCACGCCTTCCTCACCGCCGGGGCCGTGCAGTGCGGGTTCTGCATCCCCGGCCAGGTGATGGCCGCCGAGCACCTCCTGCGCACCCACGACGCGCTCGACACCCTCGACGAGGAGGCCGTCCGCGAGGGCCTGTCCGGCAACCTGTGCCGGTGCGCCGGCTACCAGCGCATCGTGGCGGCCGTGCTGCAGACGGCCGAGAGCCGGAGGCAGCCGTGAGCGACACGCGGGCCGACGTGTCCCAGCGCACCGTCGACGAGGACCGGGCCACCTCCGGCGCCCCGCTCGACGCCGAGACGGCCCGGGCGTTCGCCGCCGAGGTCCAGGACCACGCGGGGTCGGCCCCCGACGGGGACGGCCGGCACGTGGGGACCTCGGTGCGCCGCTACGGCGGCGACGACCGGGTCACCGGCAGCCAGCGGTTCGTCGCCGACCTCGCCTTCACCGACGTCGCCCAGGTCAGCCTGGTGACGCTGCCCGTCGCCGTCGCCGACCTCCACGCCGTCGACACCGCCGCCGCGCGCGCCATGCCCGGCGTCCTCGCGGTCGTCACGGCCGCGGACCTGCCCCAGCCGGTGCCGCGTTTCGGGGTCTCCCACCAGGACCGCCCCGTCCTCGCCGACGGCGAGGTCATCTACCACGGCGAGCCGGTCGCGGCCGTCGTCGCCGAGACGCTTGAGCAGGCCGAGGCGGCCGCCCGCGCGGTCCGCGTCGACTTCACGGAGAAGCCGGGCGCCTTCGACCTCGACCAGGCGCTCGCCCCCGACGCGCCGCTGGTCCGCCGGCCCGAGCTGCGCCCCGACGACGACCCGCACCGCGAGTCCAACGTCCTGGAGACGGCGCTCTACGAGTGGGGCGAGGTCGAGCAGGCCGCGGCGCAGGCGCACGTGGTCGTCGAGGACACCTACACCTTCCCGATGGTCACCCACTTCCCCATCGAGCCCGGCGGGACCGTCGTGGTGCCCACCGACGGCGGCGGGCTGGAGGTCCACTCGCCGGTCCAGCACCCCTACCTGCTGCAGCGCAGCATCGCCCAGGTCATGGGGCTGCCCCTGGCCCAGGTCCGGGTCTTCGCCCCGGACCCCGGGGGCGGCTTCGGCGGCAAGCAGATGCCCAAGCTCGAGCCGCTGATCGCCTTCCTGGCCCTGCGCACCGGGCGCCCGTGCCGGCTCGTGCTGTCCCTGGAGCAGACCTTCCAGATGATGCGCCGGGCCGCCTGCCGGGTGAGGGCCCGCACCGGGTTCGACCGCGACGGCGCGCTGGTCTTCCACGACCTCGAGTGCGACTACCTCATCGGCGCGTACGCCGACGTGGCCCCGCGCGTGATGACCAAGGGCAGCTACGTCGGCGCCGGCCCCTACCGCATCCCGCACGCCCGGACCGCGTCCCGCGCGGTCATGTCGAACACCACCCCGAGCACGGCGTTCCGCGGCTTCGGCTGCCCCCAGGTCGCCTGGGCCACCGAGTCGCAGCTCGACGCCGGCGCCCGCGAGCTCGGCCTGGACGCCCTGGCGATCCGTCGCCGCAACCTGGTCCAGGAGGGCGAGCCCTTCTTCCGCGGACCGTACGCCGCGCACGCGGACGGCCGCTGGCACGAGTCGTTGGAGAAGGCCGCCGAGCTGATCGGCTGGGACCGCCCGCTGCCCCCGGGCCGCGGCCGGGGGATCGCGGTGGCCATCAAGCCCGGCGCCACGTCCGGGCTCTCCCAGAGCCTGGTCCGCCTGCTCGCCGACGGCAGCGCGATCGCCTACGCCGGCACCTCCGACATGGGCCAGGGCGCCCGGACCCTGTGGCAGCAGATCGTCGCCGACGAGCTCGGCACCGACCTCGACAAGGTGCACGTCGTCAGCGGCGACACCGGCGTGGTCCCCTTCGACCTGCAGACCTCGGCCAGCCGCTCCACGGTGTTCATGGGCAACGCGGTCCTGGAGGCCTGCCGCGACATCCGCCGCCGCATCCTCGCGCTGTACGCCGAGTCGACGGAGATCGACGCCGAGGAGCTGTCCGAGCGCCCCGGCGAGCTGGTGACGCCGGACGGCGTCCTGCCGCTGCGCGACGCCGCGCACGTGGCCCTGGGCGCGCTCGGCGGCGAGTTCGTCGGGCAGGGCACGGCCCGGATGCGCGGGCGCAAGGGTCACCCGCTGGGCGGCGACGCGGCGTTCTACGAGTTCAACTGCACCGCGATCGAGGTCGAGGTCGACCACGAGACCGGCGAGCTGCTCCTGCACAAGCACGTCTCGGTCAGCGACGTGGGCACCGAGCTCAACCCCGCCCAGGTCGTCTCCCAGGACGAGGGCGCCTCGATCATGGGGCTCGGCCACAGCCAGATGGAGCAGCTGCTGCTCGACGAGCACGGTGTGATCCGCAACCTCGGCGCCCTCGACTACCGGATCCCGACCTTCAAGGACGTCCCGCTCGAGCTGGTCACCCACGGCATCGAGAACCACGACGGCCCCGGCCCCTACGGCTCCAAGGGCATCAGCGAGGGCGCCCTGCTGTGCACCGCCGGCGCGCTCGGTGCCGCGGTGAGCGAGGCCATCGGGTGGGTCGTGCGCGACCTCCCGCTGACCCCCGAGCGCGTCTGGACCGCCCTGCAGGAGAAGGCGGCGACCGCAGACCCCTGAGACACCGCACCACCGCACCAGCCGTGCGCCCGACCGGGCCGCGCGGGCCGGGGGCGCGCCTCGGCGTACCCGCGACACCCACCGTTGAGAGGGAGAACTCATGGACCGCAACCCCGTCGTCTGCCTGGCCGGGACGCTGGACACCAAGGGCGCGGAGTACGCCTACGTGCGCGACTGCCTGGTCGCGGCCGGAGTCGACGTGCTGGTCGTCGACTGCGGCGTGCTGGGCGAGCCCTACTTCGCCCCCGACATCGCCTCGGCCGAGGTCGCCTCCCGCGCCGGCATCGACCTGGCGGACTTCAAGGCCGGCGTCGAGGGCACCGGCGGGCGGGTCACCGCGGTCGGCAAGATGAGCGAAGGGCTCCGCGCGCTGCTCCTGGAGCTGGTCGAGCAGGACCGCATCGACGCGGTGATGGGACTCGGCGGCACGGGGGGCACCGACCTGCTCAGCGGGGCGTTCAAGGACCTCGACCTGGGCTTCCCCAAGCTCATCGTCAGCACGATGGCCTCCAACAACACCCGCCCGTACGTCGGCCACTCCGACATGCTCATGGCCGCCGCCGTGACCGACATCGCCGGTCTCAACAGCATCTCCAAGCAGGTCCTCGGCAACGCGGCCGGCGCCGCGGCGGGCATGGCCACGATCCGCGCGCACGTGCAGGCGCAGGCCGAGGCCAGCAAGCCGCTCGTCGCGGTCTCGATGTTCGGCGTCACCACGCCGGGGGTCATGCGCATCCGCCAGCAGCTGGAGGACGAGGGCTTCGAGGTCGTCACCTTCCACGCCGTCGGCGAGGGCGCCGGGATGGAGCACCTGATCGACGTCGGCGCCATCGACGCGGTCATCGACTACACGCTGCCGGAGATCATCAACCACTGGAACCACGGCATCTTCGACCCGGGCGTGGAGCGCATGGAGGCCGCGATCCGCACGGGCATCCCGCAGGTGGTCGTCCCCGGCGCGATGGAGTGCTTCAACTTCGGCGCCGTCGACACCATCCCGGCGGAGTTCAACACCCCCGAGCGCAACGTGCTGATCCACAACCCGAACATCACCTCACTGATGGCGACGCCGGAGGAGCTGGCCCGGCTCGGGGAGTACCTCGCCGACCACGTGAACCAGGCTCCCGGCCCCAAGGCCGTCGCCCTGCCGCTGGGCGGGCTCGACAACTACTTCAAGGAGGGCAGCCAGTGGCACGGGTCGGACGTGACCCCGCTGTTCGAGGCCGTCCGCGCCCACCTCGACCCCGACGTCGAGCTCATCGAGATGGACAACAACATCAACGACGAGGCCTTCGCCGACGCGGTGTTCGCCCTGTTCATGAAGCAGTGGCAGGCCCGCACCACCCAGCCCGCTGCTGGTCACTGAACCGAGGAGCCCGCCGTGCCCGACGCCATCATCACCTGCGCCCCCACCGGCGCGATCCACACGCCCTCGATGTCGCCGTACCTGCCGGTGACGCCGCACGAGATCGCGGAGGCCGCGCTCGGCGCGGCCGAGGCGGGAGCGGCGATCGTGCACCTGCACGTCCGCGACCCCGAGGACGGCCACCCCGTGCAGGACACCGGGCTGTTCCGGGAGCTCCTGGCCGAGATCGAGGACCGCTCAGACGTGGTGGTGAACCTGACCACCGGCGGGAGCCCGCACATGAGCGTGGACGAGCGGATCGGCCCGGCCGCGGACCTCGCCCCCGAGCTGGCCTCGCTCAACATGGGGACCATGAACATGGGGCTGTTCCCCATGCTCGAGCGGTTCCCCGACCTGCGCCACGACTGGGAGCGGACGCACCTGGGCAACAAGGACCTGGTCTTCAAGAACACCTTCGCCGACATCGAGCGGATCCTGAAGACCTGCGGCGACCAGGGCACCCGCTTCGAGTTCGAGTGCTACGACACCGCCCACCTCTACAACCTGGCGCACTTCCTCGAGCGTGGGCTCGTCCGGGCACCGCTGTTCGTGCAGAGCGTCGTGGGCCTCCTGGGCGGCATCGGCGCGGACGTCGAGGACCTGCTCCACATGCGGCGCACGGCGCAGCGGCTGTTCGGCGACGACTTCGAGTGGTCGGTGCTCGGCGCCGGCGCGGCCCAGATCCGGGTCGGCTCCATCGCCCTCGCGCTCGGCGCCAACGCCCGGGTCGGCCTGGAGGACTCGCTGTGGGACGGGCCGGGCAAGCTGGCCGAGTCCAGCCGGGTCCAGGTCGAGCGCATCACCGCGGCGGCGGGCGTGCTGTACCGCGACGTGGCCACCCCGGCCGAGGCCCGGCGCCGGCTCGCCCTGCGCGGCTCCCGGTGAGGAGTCGGCGGACGGTCGCCCAGGGGCAGGCGTGAGAGGATCCCCGGGATCCCGGCAGGGCAGGAGGGCAGCGTGACGGAGCGGACCGGCGACGACGCCCTCATCGGCGGCGAGCTGCTGTCCGCCTCGGTCAAGCGGCTGCTGATGGACCGGATCATGAAGGGCCACTACCAGCCCGGCGAACGGATCGTGGAGCTGCAGGTCGCCCGCGAGCTCGGCACCAGCCAGTCGCCGGTGCGCGAGGCGCTGCGCGACCTCGCCGCCATCGGCCTGGTCAGCATCCACTCGCGCAAGGGCGCGCGGATGCGCCAGCCGACGAGCAAGGAGCTGGCCGACATCAGCCTGGTCCGCTCGGAGATCGACGCCCTCGCCGCGACCACCGCGGCCCCGCTGATGGACGAGGACGTCCTGGACCAGCTGCGCGAGGCCTACGCCGAGATGCAGCGCCACCACGCCGGCGGCGACCACCTCGCGGTCACCCAGGCCGACGCCCGCTTCCACAAGATCATCGCCACCACCTCGCAGAACAAGGCCATCGAGCAGGTCTTCGACCAGCTCGAGCCGTTCGCCCGCACCTTCATCACCCTGACCATGCCCAAGGCCGACGTCGGCTCGATCATCGGCGAGCACGGCGCGATCCTGGCCGCGCTCGAGGACGGCGACGCGGCGCTCGCGGCCGCGTGCGCGCGCCAGCACCAGCTGAACGTGAGCGCGCTGTTCCGCGACCACTTCGACGCGGAGCCCGCGGAGGCGTCCGCGCCCTAGGTCGCGGACGCCTCCGCGACCTCGTCGTAGGACGCGCGCAGGTGCTCCTCGGAGACCAGCCACTCCTCGCCCGCGACGCCGTGCAGCAGCCACTGGCCCGGTCGGGCGGTCGTGTCGCCCTCGAGCGTGTGCACGACCTCGCCCGGTCGGGCCCTCCGGCCGCGCACCTCGCCGACCCGGCGCCACCGGTCGCCACCGAGCGGCTGGTGGGTGCGCTCGAAGACGTCGGCCGCCACCGAGCGGCTCGCACCCGTGGGGTCGTCGGCGTCGGTGACCTCCCAGTCGCCGGCCGCGCCGTGCAGCACGGTGCCGTCGCTGGTGCTCCAGCTCCAGCGCTCGTCGCGGCGCACGGCCCGGACCTCGCCGCGGCGCCGGAGGCGCACCCACGCGGCGTACGGGTCGTCGAAGGAGCGGTAGCCGAGCGCCTCGAGCAGGGCCAGGCTCTCGAGGACGCCGCGGCGGGTCTTCTCACGCGACTCGTCGGAGAGCTGGTCCCAGGGCAGCAGGTCGGGGTGGCGCTTGGCCGCGCGGTCGCGGGTCGGGCCCCACGTCCAGTCGTGCTCCCCCAGGTGGCGCAGCCACGACTCGTGCTCGGCGCGGGCCATCCGGTCGAGCTGGTCGTCGCTCGGCGGCGCGGCGGGATCGGCGCTGGCGCCCCAGCTGCGGCCGACCTCGACCGCGGAGCCGAGGGCGGTGAGCACCTGGCGCACGTTGGACTCGCGGTAGAACGCCTCGAGCTCGTCCCACGGCCGACGGGCCGGGTCGTCCGGGTCCGGGAACTGCCGCACGTAGTCCTCGTGCACCAGCCGGGCGATCTGCTCCCAGCTGTCCACCGGGTGGCCGCGGCCGGCGTCGAGGGTGGAGCCGAAGGCCCGGACCTGGGCCAGCAGCGGCTCGCCGCCGAGGCCGGTGACCTCGGTGTGGCGGGAGTAGACGAGCAGGCCGGGGTACGTCGCGCCGAGGCGCGAGGCGCGGCGCTGGTCGGTCACGTCGACGTCCCCGCTGAAGACCAGCGCCGGCACCCGGTGCTCGCGCACGCTGTCGGCCACCACGTCGTCGAGGTCGCGCGCGGGCTCGGCGCGGACCCGGTCGAGCCGGGTGTTGCCGAACCGGCTCTGGGCCAGCGCGTGCTCCTCGATGACCTGCTCGGCGTCGGGACCGACCACGCTCACGCCGGGCACGCGGGCACCCTCGCCGCTCAGCCCCTGCTCGCGCTCGCGCTGGGCGAGCTCGGCGACCAGCGCGAAGGTCAGGTCGGACTGGCCGGTGACCAGCACGTGGTCGACACCCCGCGCGAGGGCGTCGTCGACGAGCAGGCGCGCGGTCACCTCGTTCTCGCTGATGGTGTCCACGATCCAGCTCGGGATCCGGCTGAGGTAGCGGCGCCGCCAGTCCTCTGCCTGCCACGCCTCGTCGATGCGCAGCAGCACCCGCACCGCCTGCGGGCCGGCGACCTGCCGGCGCTCGCCCACCACGTCCTGGACCAGGCTCATCAGCCTCTGCGCCTCGGTGCTGTCGGGGGCCAGCACGGCCAGTCGGTGCAGCGCGTGCCGGTGGCCCGGCCGGGTGATCAACCGGCTGATCGACTCCAGCCGCCGCGGATCGGTGACCACGACCCGCCACCCCGCCGCCCGCGCCTGGGCCACCCACGGCGCGGCCGGGTCCGAGGTCAGCGCGGCCAGCGTGTAGCGCTCGGCGTCCACGGCCAGCGCGGTCAGCAGCGGCGCCGACGTCACGTCGACCCCGAGCGCCACCGACAGCCGCGGTGACCACCGCACCGCGATCCGGTCGACCTGGGTGCGCAGCAGCGCGGTCAGCGCGCTCGTCGCGGCCACCAGCAGCACGATCAGCTGCGCCAGCCGCGCGAACTGCAGCGCCAGCGGCACCCCGTCCGTCGTGCACCCCGGCGCCGCGAACATGTCGACCGCGTAGTTGTTGGTGATCAGCCCGACCACCCGGGTGACCACGCTCCAGCCGGTGCTGAGCCCGGCGTCCGGGCACCGCGCGTACGACGCCGACGCCAGCACCAGCACCGTCGCTATGCCCATGCCCAGCAGCACCACCGCGAACGGCCGGGTGTTGCGCCGGTTCACCCACCGCCACGTGCCGAAGGCGACCAGCCCCGCGACCAGGTTGAGCGCCACCGGCCACGACGCCGTCGAGTCGCCGTACGCCGAGAGCGGGCCGGGCAGGTCGACGTACACGGCCAGCGCGAGCAGCCCGACGCCGACCAGGTAGACCGTCCCGGCCACCCGCACCACCCAGCGCGCGCGCTCGCTCACGCGAGGATCGTAGGGGCCGCTGCGGGTCTCAGGCGCGCAGCTCGGCCAGCACCTTCGCCAGGCGGCGGGCCCGGGTCTCCGGCTGCTTGGCCTCCGTCAGCTGCCGGGCGGCCTCCTTGCGCCGGGTGAACGACCACCCGTCCCACACCGCCCGGGCCGCGGCGTCCCCGGCCAGCTCGGCGGCCAGGTCCTCGGGCGGCTCGACGGTGCGCTCGGCGGTGTCGAGCACGACCTCGAGGTCGAGGGTCTGGCCCGCCTCGACGCCCGCGGCCCTGCGGTCGGCCTGGCTCATGCCGAGCATGAAGGTGCCGCCCATGTTCGCGATCGACGAGCGCCAGGTGTGGTCGCCGACGGTGGCCACGACCTTGGGCCGCCGGCCGCCGCCCAGCTCCTCGACGGCCGCGTCGGGGATCTCGAAGCCGGCGGTGTTCCCACCGTGGCTGACCAGCTCGAGCCGCAGCTTCACAGTCTCTCCTCCAGGTGGATGGTCACGGTCTCGCCCGCGGCCTTGTCGACCTCGACCTGGAGCGCACCCCGGACGGGGAGCTTGTGCCGGCCGTCGCCGAGGGCCATGAACGAGCTCTGGAACGCTACGCCGTCCACGGTCCCGCGGACCTTGACCAGGCCGCGGGTGCCGAAGAACTCGGCCGAGTCCGGCCACACGACGTAGGTCCAGCCGCCCTTCGCGTCCGACTTCTGCAGCGTGGCCTCGAACGTGACGTCGAGCGGTCCTGCCTCCGCGGTCATGCCGGGTGGACCGGGGTCGGCGTGCGGACTCATCGATCGGCATCAGAGGATGGAGGCGTGGTGGACCTGCGCAGCCTGGTGGCGGACGCCCGGCCGCTGCAGGAGGGGCACTTCCGGCGGTTGTGGCTGGCCAACATCGTCACCGTCATCGGCGCCCAACTGACGATCGTGGCGGTGCCGGCGCAGATCTACGCCGACACCGGCTCCTCGGCGTACGTCGGGCTGACCGGCGTCTTCGGCCTGGTGCCGCTGGTCGTCTTCGGGCTGTACGGCGGCGCGCTGGCCGACGTCTTCGACCGCCGCACGATCCTCGTCATCACCACCACCGGGCTGATCGGGACCAGTGCGCTGTTCTGGGTGCAGGCGGCGCTGGGCGGGACCAACGTGTGGCTGCTGCTGGCGCTGTTCTCGGTGCAGCAGGCGTTCTTCGCGGTCAACCAGCCCACGCGCAGCGCCGTGCTGCCCAAGATCCTGCCGGCCGAGCTGCTGCCGGCGGCGAACTCGCTCAACATGACGGTCTTCCAGGCCGGCGCGATCGGCGGGCCGCTGGTGGCCGGCGCGCTCATCCCCCTGGTGGGACTGTCGTGGCTCTACCTGGTCGACACGATCACGCTCTTCGCCACGCTGTTCGCGGTGCTGCGGCTGCCGCCGCTGGCGGTCACCGACGCCGCGGCCGCGGCGCCCGGCGTCCGCGCGGTGGTCGAGGGGTTCGCCTACCTGCGCCACCAGCCGGTGCTGCTGATGTCGTTCGTGGTCGACATCATCGCGATGGTCTTCGGCATGCCGCGGGCGCTGTTCCCCGAGATCGCGCACCTCGACTTCGGCGGACCGGACGAGGGCGGCCTGGCCTTCGCACTGCTCTTCGCCGCGATCCCGGCCGGCGCCGTGGTCGGCGGCGTGTTCAGCGGCTGGGTGTCGCGGGTGGAGGCGCAGGGCCGGGCGGTCATCGTCTGCATCCTCATCTGGGGTGTGGCCATGGCCGGGTTCGGGCTCTTCGTGGGTCTGGCCGACGTGGCGCCGGACCTGATGCTCGCGCTCGCGCTGGTCATGCTGGCGCTGGGCGGCGCGGCCGACATGGCCTCCGCGGCCTTCCGCACGAGCATGCTCCAGAGCGCCGCCGACGACGCGGTGCGCGGCCGGCTCCAGGGCGTCTTCATCGTGGTCGTGGCCGGTGGACCGCGCATCGCCGACGTGCTGCACGGCGCCAGCGCGGCCGCGGTCGGCACCGCGGCCGCCGCGGCCGGCGGCGGCGTGCTGGTCGTCATCGGCACCGTCGTCGCCGCGCTGCTCGCCCCGGCGTTCGTCCGCTACCGGATCACCCGCACGGCCTGACCGCGGCCGCGGAACCGCGTGGCCGCACCGGCGGCGGATACCGGGGGTCATGCGGCTCCCCACGCTCCCCGGCCCTCGCGATGTCGTCACCCTGGCCGAGCAGGTGGCCGGCGTCGTCCCCCGGCTGACCCGGCTGCTCGGTGACGCCGAGCTCCTCCTGGCCGACGCCCGCGCCACCCTGCGGCGCATCGAGCAGACCCGCCGCGACGCCGAGGCCGTGGTCGTCGCGGTGGCCGGCACCGAGCTGCGCGCCACCGACCTGGTGGCCGCCGCCGAGGCGCTGTTCCTGCGCATGGCGCCGACGCTCGAGCGCACCGCCGACGTCGTCGACCCGGCCACGGTCGAGGCCGCCGTCGGCCTGCTCGAGGAGCTGCGGACCGTGGCCCCCGACCTGCACGACCTCCTCGACGCCTCGGTCGAGCTCAACGAGCTGCTCACCCACCTGCCCGGCATGGGCCGGGTCAAGCGCAAGGTCGAGGAGGAGCAGCAGGAGGACGCCGGCTGACCCTCAGGTGATCAGCCCGCGCACGTACGCCGCCTGGCCGGCGTGCTGGGTGTCGTCGTTGAGCACGCTGATCAGGCGGACGCCGAGGGTGACCGGCGGGTCCCAGCGCTCGTCGACGACGCGGTCGAGGTCCTCGGCCGAGAGGCCGTCGAGGTAGGCCGCGGTGGCCTCGTGCACGGCCTCGAGGTAGGCGGTGAGCAGCTCGGCCGACGCGCGCACCTGGCCCACCTCCTCACTGCTCATCCCGTAGCCGATCGCGCCGACCTCGAAGGGCAGGCCGAAGCGCGAGACGAAGTCCTGCGCGGTCCACACCTGCTCGGTCCCGGCCACGTCGGCGACGTGGTCGTCCTGCACGCGGGCCAGGTGCCAGACCAGCCAGGCGATGGAGTTGGCGTCCGGCGTCGGACGGTGAGCCAGCTGGTCCTCGCTGAGCCCGTCGACCGCGCCGGCGGCGGTCTCGCGGACCCGGTCGAGGGCGTCCTGGAGCAGCTCTGAGGGCGTCATGGCCCGACGGTAACCAAGCGGTCCGTTCTGGATACCGGGGCGCCATGACCACGCGCTTCGGCTACACCCTCATGACCGAGCAGTCCGGCCCCCGCGAGCTCGTGCGCTACGCCGTCGGCGCCGAGCGCGCCGGCTTCGACTTCGAGGTCTCCAGCGACCACTACTCGCCGTGGCTGACCGAGCAGGGCCACGCGCCGTACGCCTGGACCGTGCTGGGCGCGGTGGCCCAGGCGACCGAGCGCGTGGACCTGATGACCTACGTGACCTGCCCGACGATGCGCTACCACCCCGCCGTCGTCGCGCAGAAGGCCGCGACCCTCGGGCTGCTCTCGGACAACCGGTTCACCCTCGGCCTGGGCAGCGGCGAGAACCTCAACGAGCACACCATCGGCGAGGGCTGGCCGGCCCTGGAGACCCGGCAGGAGATGCTCGAGGAGGCCGTGGAGATCATCCGGGCGCTGTTCGCCGGCGACCTGGTCACCTGGCGCGGCGACCACTTCGACGTGGACTCGGCCCGGCTGTGGGACCTCCCCGAGGAGCAGGTCCGCCTCGGCCTCGCGATCTCCGGCGAGCGCAGCATCGGCCGGTTCGCGCCGCTGGCCGACGACCTGATCGCGGTCGAACCCGACGGCGACGCCATCAAGGAGTGGAACGCCGTCGACGGCGTGGCCACGATCGGCGACGGCGCCCGCGCGATCGGCCAGATCCCGATCTGCTGGGGCCCCGACGAGGACGCCGCCGTGGAGAAGGCCCACGAGCAGTTCCGCTGGTTCGCCGGCGGCTGGAAGGTCAACGCCGACCTGCCCACCACCTCCGGCTTCGCCGGCGCCACCCAGTTCGTGCGCCAGGAGGACGTGGCCGACCAGATCGCCTGCGGCCCCGACCTGGACAAGATCGTCGAGAACGTCAGCGAGTTCTGGGAGGCCGGCTTCACCGACATCGCGCTCGTGCAGATCGGCGACGAGAGCCAGGACCAGTTCCTGAAGGAGGCCGCCGAGCCGCTGCTGGAGAAGCTGCGCACCGCCGCCCCGTAGCCGGCGTCCTTTCGCTGGGGTGAGAGGGGTCCTAGGGTGCCGCCATGCGTCGCGCGCTCCCGGTCTGCCTCAGCGCCCTGCTCCTCGCGAGCGCCCTCGGCAGCACGTCCGCCGACGGCGCCGCGTCGGTGGTGGTCGGCAGCACGGGGCCCGGCACCCCCTTCGCCTGCTCCGCACCCGCCTCGGGCTACCTGCTCACCCCGCTCACCAGCGCGACCGCGTCGTACACCGTCCCCGGCGCGGGCGTGCTGACGAGCGTGTCGTACGCCGCCGTGCCCAGCGGCCAGTTCCGCGTGGTGCTCTTCGGCCCCGGCGACACCCCCACCCGCCGGACCGTCCGGGCCTACACCGACGTCCTGACCGCGGCCGCCAACACCGTCACCACCGTCCCGGTCCGGATCCCGGTGGCGCCCGGCACGACCATCGGCCTCTGGCTCGCGCCCGGCGCGGGGATGCGGTGCGGGACGCAGACGGGCAACAGTGCCGACGCGTTTTCGGGCCGGACGGCCGACCCCACGGCGACCGCCGCCTTCGACACCGCCCAGGGCGGCAGCACGTTCAGCGTCTCCACGATCCCTGTCTCGGCGGTGTGGGAGCCCGACACCGACGGGGACGGCTACGGCGACACCTCCGGCGACCTGTGCCCGCAGTCCGCGGCGTACACCTCGGCCTGCCCGACCCCCGACACCACCCTCACCAAGGCCCCGCGGCTCATCTCGACCAAGCGCAAGGCCAAGGTGGCCTTCGGCTCGACCATCCCCGGCTCGACGTTCACCTGCGCGGTGGACAAGAAGCCGGCCAAGCCGTGCGCCTCGCCGTTGCGTCAGCGCTACGGCTACGGCCGGCACACCCTCCGCATCACCGCGATCAGCCCCCTCGGCGTCGCCGACCCCGCGCCCCTCGAGGTGCGGTTCAAGATCCGCAAGAAGAAGCGGTAGCCGTGGGCTCCCTCTGGGCCGAGCGGTCCTCGTCGTTCGGCACCGTGGCCCGGGCGTACGCCGAGCACCGGCCCGACTACGCGGCCGAGGCGATCGCGTGGTCCCTGGCCGGGGCGCGGCGGCCGGTGGCCGAGGTGCTCGACCTGGCCGCGGGCACCGGGGCGCTGACCGGCGGGCTGCTGGCGGCGGGCGTGGCGGTGACCGCGGTCGAGCCGGACGCCGAGATGCTCGGTGAGCTGCGCCGCCGGCACCCCGGCGTGCCCACGGCGCTCGGCCGGGCCGAGGCGATCCCGCTGGCCGACGAGGCGGTCGACGCGGTGCTGGTGGGGACGGCGTACCACTGGTTCGACCCCAACGGCGCGCTGCCGGAGATCGCGCGGGTGCTCCGCCCGGGCGGCGTGCTGGCGCTGCTCTACAACACCCCCGACGAGTCGGTGCCGTGGGTGGCCGAGCTCGGCCGGCTCTCGCGCTCCAGCGTGTCCACGCCGCCCGACGACGCGAAGTGGCAGCCGGACCTCACGGGCTTCGGCTCCGTCGAGATGGCCGCCTTCGCGCACCGGCAGCGGCGCACCGCGGTGTCGCTGACCGAGACCGTCGGCACCCACTCGCACACGGTGGTCATCCCGGCCGAGGAGCGGGCCGAGGTGCTGGGCCGGGTGCGGGCCTTCCTCGAGGAGAACCCCGCGACGGCGCACGGCGAGTTCGACCACCCGCTGCGCACCCGCGCGGCCCGCGCCGTGGTCCTCGGTCCCGCCTGACGCGGCGAGGCCCTCTCATGCGTCACGATGGCCCCGTGCGCCACACGATCCTCGCCCTGGGCGTCGCCGGCCTGCTCGCCGTCGGCGGCCCCGCCTCGGCCGACACCCTCGGCCAGACCACCGGTTCCGTCGTCGTCTGCGGGCCGCTGGTCACCGTGCCGGCCGCCGTCGTCCTGGCCACCCAGGCACCGGGCACCGCGACCTACACCGCGGCGACCTCCGGCGTCATCACGAGCTTCTCGCACCGCGCGAACGGCGCGGCCGGTGGCGTGCGGGCGGTCGTGCTGACCCCCGCGACGGCGGGCGGGACGAGGAGCGTGGCGGCCAAGAGCCCCGTGTTCCCCGTGACCGTCAACGCGGTCAACACCTTCGCGACCCGGCTGCCGATCGCGGCGGGCCAGTCGCTCGCCCTCGGCTTCACGGCGGTCAACATGGCCTGCGCGCTGCAGGTGGCACCCACCGACTCCACCCAGGTGGACACCGCGTTCGACCCCGACACGTCGGCGACGTTCACCCCGGCGGGCACGCTCTCGCCGGCGACGCCGCGCCCCAACATCTCCGCCGTGCTCGAGCCCGACGTGGACCGCGACGGGTACGGCGACACGACCCAGGACGCCTGCCCGCAGTCGGCGCTCAGCCAGGTGGCCTGCCCGGTGCCGGACACGACGATCACCAAGAAGCCGAAGCGCACGCGCGCCAACGCCAAGGTCAAGGTGAAGTTCACCTCGACGGTGGCCGGCTCGACGTTCGAGTGCAGCCTGGACGGCCGGAAGTTCCGGCCCTGCACGTCGCCGTACACCAAGAAGCTGGGCCGCGGCTCGCACGCCCTGCGCATCCGCGCGGTGAGCCCGGCCGGGCTGGTCGACCCCCAGCCGGCCAAGGTCAAGGTGCGGATCACCGGCTACTGATCCGCTAGACGCTCAGCCGCTCCAGCCGGGTCTCCAGCAGCTGGCGCCGGTGGGCGTTGGCGTGCAGGTCGACGTACGCCGGGCCGAACGAGGCCAGCAGCGCGTCGTCCAGGCGGCGCACGGCCGCCGGCGGGTAGCGGTAGGCCATCCGCTCGTGGATGGTGTCCTCGTCCACGCCGCGCAGCACGTCGGCCAGCTCGACCAGCGTGGTGATGCCGAGCTCGAGCAGCAGCCCGGAGATCCAGGCGTAGTGGTCGGTGCGCGACCAGCCCGCGTCGGCGTACTGCCCCGCGAGGAACGCCGCCAGCTCGCTCGGCGCGATGCGGGGGTCGTCGTCGGCCCGCTCGGCCGGCGTCGAGCCGCGCAGCCGCTCACGGATGGCGGCGAACTCCTGGTCCGCCAGCTCCAGCAGGCCGGCCGCCAGCGTGAAGCGCCGGTCGAACTCGCTGGCGTGCTCGGGCGGGACGGTGCCCTTGTAGCGGATGTCGTGCTCGAACTCCGCCCACGCGTGCTGCAGGACCGTGCGCAGCTGCACCTGGACCACGCGGCCGTCCACCTCGACCTGGAGGTGCCGGCTGGCGTAGCCGAACCGGCCCTGGCTCGCGGTGATCTCGCCCAGGTCGCGGTCGTCCAGCACGGTGAGCTGGGTGGCCAGCAGCGCGGCCACCGCCTCGACGTCGTCGCGGACGTAGGTGAGCACGCGCAGCCCGAGCTGGTCGCCGATGTCGCGCAGCGGGTCGGGGTAGAGCGGGCGACCGCCCTCGGTGCGCGCCGCCTTCTCCGCGAACGACGCCACGGCCTTGGCCCGGCCCTCGACGGTGAGGTAGTTGACGCCGGCCTCGTCGAGGATGTCGCGCACCAGCGCCACCGCCGCCTCGGCCGCGCCGACCAGCTCGTCGTGCCGCTCGGCGTACGCCTGGACCGCGGCGCGCACCGGGTCGTGCCGCCCGAGCGACGGGGTCACGATGAGGCCGGTCTCGTCGTCGCCGTACGTCGTCACCCGGTCGGGGTGGCGCGCGGCGAACCACACCACGTAGGCGCACACCACGGCGTCGACCTGGTCCTCGACGACCCGCAGCTGGCTCTTGCGCGTGGCGGCCATGACGTCGGAGCGCAGGCCGGCCCACGCCTCGTCGACGCTCACCACCGTCTCGACCAGGTCGAAGAGCCGCAGCAGCTCGCCGCGCAGGGACTCGAGGTCGCGGCCCGGCTTGGCCTTGTACTTCAGGGTCTTGTCGAGGCCGAAGAGCGCCACGGTGGCCGCGTGCGGGTAGACCTCGATCCCGGTGCGGTGCACCTCGAGCCCGAGCAGCGCGCACACGCGCGCCCCGCGGGTGAGCCCGTCGCGGAACTCGGGCTTGCCCGTGTTGGACGGGTGGGTGCCGGCCTCGTAGCGGCGGAAGTCCTTGCTCAGCGCGCGCTCGGCCGGCCGCGAACCCGTCGGGTTGGTGACCACCAGCGGCGCGTCGATGCCGGCCACGCAGTCCGGGCCCAGCCACGGCTCGAGCGCGGCCAGGATCTGCTCGTCGGTCCGCACGGCCGAGACGTGCACCAGGCGCGCGTCGTCGTCGAGCACCGCGAGCCCGGTGGGCTGCCGCTCGCCCCAGGCGAGGTCGATGCCGAGGTACGCCGTCACGGTCTCAACCTAGGGCTAGCGTGCGACAGGTGACCGGACCGCTCCACCGCCCGTACCCGCCCGACCGCTACCGCGGCACCGCCGGCGAGGTCTCCGCCTGGCTGCGACCGAGCACCAGCGAGCCCGAGATCCGCTACCGCGGCGGCGGGACGTGCGAGCAACTCGCGACCGGCGACCAGACCCACGGGACCTTCGGGCTCTACCGCTGGACCTTCGGCGCCGACCAGAGCGGCCCGGAGCCGCACTTCCACCGCGCCATCAGCGAGTCGTTCTACGTGCTCAACGGCGAGGTCGAGCTGTACGACGGCACCGGGTGGCGCACCGCCGGCGTCGGCGACTTCCTGCACGTCCCCGAGGGCGGGCTGCACGGCTTCCGCGGCTCCGACCACGCTGCGATGCTCCTGATGTTCGCGCCCGGCGGTCCGCGCGAGGACTACTTCGAGACCCTGGCCGGCCTCGCCGACCACCCGATGACCGAGGAGGAGCGGGTCGAGTTCATGCTCCGCCACGACACCTACTGGGTCTGAGTCACTCCGGGAGGGCGTGGGCCGGCAGGTCGCCCAGGCCGGCGAAGGCGTCAGAGTACGGCGCCACGTCGCCGGCCTCGGTCCACGAGCGCAGCTGCTGCGCCGTGCGCCGCGACGTGAGCGCGCGGCCCAGGTCGAAGTCGGAGGCCCGCAGCCGGGTCGGTGCGTCGAGCGGCCCCCAGCGCCAGGTGTCGCCGACCAGCGCGAGCCCGTCGGGCGCCGAGCGGCCGAACCGCTCGGCCATCCGGTCCCGCACCAGCGCGAAGCCCGCGGTGTCCCGCGCGCCGGGCCGGTCGACCGCCGAGCGCAGGTCCTGCTCGTGGATCACCACGTCGTTCAGCGGCCGGCTGCCGTGGTCGGCCATCCAGGCGACCAGGTCGGGCGCGAGCGCACGCCACTCGGCGACCAGCTCGGCGCCCGAGCGATCGCGCCGGGCCTCGACCTGCGCCTGGGTCCAGCCCGCGTGGTGGTCGTCCGGCTCGTCGCCGGCCAGCACGTCGGCGCCGAGGCCGATCATGTGGGCCAGCAGGTCCCGCGCCGTCCAGTCCGGGCAGGCCGGCACCCGGCGCTCCAGCGCGTCGGCGCTCAGCGCCTCGACCAGCCCGCACACCCGCTCGTGCGCGGCGGACCACTCGGCGATCGGGTCGGGACCGGTCACGAGACCTCCAGGGGGTCGGGCGGGCCGGGCACGGTGAGCACGGCGATGGCGGTGGTGGCCGGCACCGCGAGGACCAGCCCGATGCTGCTCGCGAAGGAGCGCACCAGCTCCTCCGCGATCTCCTCGGTGCCCAGCAGGTCCAGCCACGAACGGTCGTAGAGCGAGACCGCCAGCAGCAGCGTGAGCGACGTGCCGGCGTAGGCGAAGACGATGGTGTAGATCGTCGAGGCGATGTGGTCGCGCCCGATGCGCATGGCGCTGGTGAAGAGCCGGGCCCGGCTCAGCCCGGGCGCCGCCGCGCGCAGCTCCCACACCGCGGAGGCCTGCGTGATGGTGACGTCGTTGAGCACGCCGAGCCCGGCGATGACCACGGCGGCGACGAGGAGGTCCTGGAGCCGCACCGCGCCGGCGTACGTCGAGAGGACCTGGCCGCCCTCGTCGACCACCCCGGTCAGGTGCGCCGAGGTCACCGCCCACCAGCCGATCCCGGCGGTGAGCACCATGCCCGCGAGCGTCCCGGCCAGCGCCGCACTGGTGCGCAGCGAGAGGCCGTGGGTCGTGTAGAGGACGACGAACATGATCGCGGCCGAGGCCACCAGGGCGACCGGTACGGCGGACTCACCGGCCAGCAGAGCGGGCACCGCGAAGCCGCCGATGACCACCCCGGCCACGCCCAGGCCGACCAGCGCCATCAGCCCGCGCAGCCGCGCCACGGCCACGACGACCAGGACGAACAAGCCGCCCACCAGCCACAGCGGGGTGGACCGCTCGATCTCGAAGTAGCCGTAGGTCGCCGGCTGCCCGTCGGCGCCCGGGGTGCGCAGCAGCACCACCCGGTCGCCCTCCTCCAGCCCGGCCGCGGCGACCTGCGGCGGGATGCCGACGCTCACCTCGGTGCCGTCGTCGGGGCCTTCGGCGAGGGTCACCTCGAGCTGGCCGCAGTCGGTCTCGGTGCCGTCCGAGGGCGTGGGGCACGCCTTCTGCACCCGGTCGACGGTGGCCTCGGGGAACGTCGTCCCCTCGGCCGCGAAGCCCACCGAGCCCTGCAGCCGGTCGACCTCGCCGCGGTCGGGCCAGAGCAGCACGACGCCGACGACGGTCACCACCGCGACGGCGGCGAGGACCCCGAGCAGCACCAGGCGGGGCAGCGGTCGCACCTCCAGCTCGGTGTCGCCGTGAGCGTGGCTGTGGGAGTGGCCGGGCCCGCTCCCCGGCGGCGTCGGCTCGGCTCGGTGTGATCCCACGCCCGTCATGGTGCCGGGTCGGGCCCAGCACCGCGGACGGGACACCGGACGGGAGTGCCGTCCCGGCCGACGCGGGACCGCTGCCGCTGCCGGCCGGGACGTCGCGCCCACCAGGGTCGAGCCATGACCACGCACACCGCACCGCGGTCCCGGACCGCGCTCGTCTGGCTGGCCGGCCTGGGCCTGGCCGGCCTGACCGGTCTCGCCGCCCCGCCCGCCACGGCCGCCGCCGACCACACCCCCCAGGCCGCCCCGTCGTCGTACGCCGGGTCGATCGTCTTCATCAAGGCGAACAACGTCTGGCTGGCCAAGGGCGACGGCTCAGGGCAGTACCAGGTGACCACGAACGGGTCCGCGGACTCGCCGTGGTCCTCGCCCACCCAGTCCGA
Organism: Nocardioides anomalus; assembly: GCF_011046535.1. Lineage (NCBI taxonomy): Bacteria > Bacillati > Actinomycetota > Actinomycetes > Propionibacteriales > Nocardioidaceae > Nocardioides > Nocardioides anomalus. The sequence goes on from NZ_CP049257.1 coordinate 4,540,994, forward strand.
CACCGGCGTGATCGCCGCGAGTCACGGCCAGGACATCGTCGTGATGAGCCAGAACGGCACCGTCCTGCGCACCATCGACCCGACACCGCTCACCGACTCGGTGAGCCACCCCGTCGACGGCGTCCCGCAGGACCTCGCGTTCTCGCCGGACGGCACCAAGATCGCCTACACATTCTACTCCTACGGCTGCCCGATCGGGGCCGACTGCCTGGCCCGCACCGCCACCGGCATCACGGCCGCGACGGGCCTCACCCCGGCGGCCACCTACGGCACGACCTACCAGCGGACGCCCTCCTGGATCGGCAACGGCCGCACGCTGCAGAGCGGCGGCTGGGGCAGTCACATGAAGCTCAAGGACGTCGGTGGTGCCGAGCAGCTGTGGTTCAACGACTACGACTACGCCGCAGACGCCACCGACCTGGGTGACGGTGAGGTCTCCCCGGACGGGCACTGGCTCGCGGCCGTGCGCGGCTACAGCAGCTCCGCGCAGATCATCTGGTACGCCGTCAGCGGCAACCCCGCCACCGACAACCCGCCCCCGGTCCCCGACCCGCGGTGCTCCACCGGGAAGCAGGCCGGCTTCGCCGACCCGACCTGGGCTCCGGACAGCAACGCCGTGGCCTGGCAGGAGCCGGACGGCATCTGGGTCAAGGACGACCCGGCCGACTGCACGGCGCCCCAGCCCCGGCTACTCGTCGCCGGCGGCTCGGAGCCGGACTGGTCCGCCGCGGCGGCCAACCCCGCCCCGCGCGCCTTCGCGGTCTCCGGCAAGCTCCAGGTGTCCGGCAAGGCCAAGGTCGGCAAGAGGCTCACGGCGGGCGTCCCGGCCTTCAGCCCGACGCCCTCCGCGATGACCTTCCAGTGGCTGCGCGGCGGCAAGCCGATCAAGGGCGCTACCGCCTCGACGTACAAGGTGACCAAGCAGGACCGCGGCAAGAAGCTCGCGGTGACCGTCACCGGCTCGCTCTCGGCGTACCCCTCGGTCTCGCTGACCAGCCCCGCGGTCACGGTCAAGAAGACAAAGAAGCGCCACCACCACCACCGCTGACCGGGGCCGCACCCGCCCACCCGTGCCCCGCGCCCCCGCACCGATGACCCTGGTGCGGGGGCGCGGTCTCCACGTCATGAGCACTCGACCGGGCGGCCCGAGCCGCCAGCCCACCCGCACCCGCAACCTGGCCGGGCGCTACGACCTCCCGGTGATGACGTGGTCAGCCGTCACCGCCCGGCTCGACTTCGGCGGGCTCACCCAGGCGCCCGGCAACGGCGGCCCGGATCGGCACACCTGCTGGCTCACCACCCTGGACGCCGACGGCGCGCCCCACACGACCGGCGTCGGAGCGGAGTGGGTCGACGGCTCCTGGTGGTTCGCCAGCGGCCGCAGCACCCGCAAGGGCCGCAACCTCGCGCGGGACCCGCGCTGCACCCTGGCCGTGGCGGTGGCCGACGTCGACCTCAGCGTCTCCGGCACCGCCGCGCCGGTGACCGAGCCGGCCAGCGTCGCCCGCCTGGCCGAGGTGTACGACGCCGACGGCTGGCCCTGCCGTGTCGACGACTCCGGCACCGCCCTCACCGCCGAGTTCAGCGCCCCGTCGGCCGGCGGGCCGCCCTGGCACGTCTACCGGATCGACGTGGCCTCCGTGGTCGCCCTCGGGGTCGCGGAGCCCGGCGGCGCCACCCGCTGGGACTTCTGAGGACCACCCGACCGGGCGTTGTCCCCAGGGTCCCGACTAGTCATGGTAAGAGGCACCCCGGTCATCTGGACCGGACGGGGCTAGTCCATGCACACCGGTGGACAATGCTGTGGATGACCTCTCGGCAGGCCCATGTCGACAAAGCCACCCGGCTGCTCCCGGGTGACCGGCCGGTGAACGGACCCGGGAGCCGACTCGCCCGAGACTATTTCTGCTCCACACCGGTGGATCCGCGTTTGCCCAGGTCAGAGCGGTAGCTGGCGCCAGCCGCAGCGTCGAGTGCACACGTTGTCCCCAGGCTGTGCACAGGTTCCCGCGCGTGTCTTCCACCCCCGACCCGACGTTCTCCCCAGGTCCACAGGGGGCCTGTGGACAACCCCTCGCCCCGGGCTGGCCCCGCCGCCCGGGCGGTGACTACGGTCTGCGGGACGTGACCCCGACGAGCACCCGGCGCGGCGCCCTCCCCGGCGCTGTCGGCGCTCGACCCTAGCGTTGCCGGCACACCCCACCGCTGTCCCACCAGCACCATCCCCCACACCCGAGGAGCCGTCCGTGAGCGTCACCGAGTCCGACGCCTGGGCCGCCGAGCCGGCGGGCATGGACACCTGGGGTGGCGGCGGCTCCGGCGGCAGCGGCGGAGGGGGCGGCGGCATGGACCGCACCCCGCCCCAGGACATGGCCGCCGAGCAGTCCGTGCTCGGCGCGATGATGATCTCCAAGGACGCCATCGCCGACGTCGCCGAGATCCTGCGCGGGGTCGACTTCTACCGGCCCTCGCACGAGACCATCCACGACGCGATCATCGACCTCTACGGCCGCGGCGAGCCGGCCGACATGATCACCGTGTCCAACGAGCTCAACCGCAAGGGCGAGCTCCAGCGGATCGGCGGCGCGCCGTACCTCCACACCCTGGCCTCCCAGGTCCCGATCGCCTCCAACGCCGCCTACTACGCCGAGATCGTGCGCGAGAAGGCCGTGCTCCGCCGCCTCGTCGACGCCGGCACCCGCATCGTGCAGTACGGCTACTCCGGCGAGGGCCAGGTCGACGACCTCGTCGACGCCGCCCAGGCCGAGGTCTACAAGGTCACCGACCGCCGCGCGGCCGAGGACTACGCCCCGCTCAGCGAGATCATGAGCGGCGTCCTCGACGAGATCGAGGCCATCGGCAACCGCGAGGCCGGCCTCTACGGCGTGCCCACCGGCTTCATCGAGCTCGACGAGCTCACCAACGGCCTGCACTCGGGCCAGATGATCATCGTCGCGGCCCGCCCCGCCATGGGCAAGAGCACCCTCGCCCTCGACTTCTGCCGCGCCGCCTCCATCCACAACAACCTCACCAGCTGCTTCTTCAGCCTGGAGATGACGCGCTCCGAGATCACCATGCGCCTGCTCTCGGCCGAGGCCAAGGTCCCCCTCAACCACATCCGCAACGGCAACATGCAGGACGAGGACTGGAACAAGCTGGCCCGCACCATGGGCGGCGTCAGCAGCGCCCCGATCTTCATCGACGACTCCCCCAACATGACGATGATGGAGATCCGGGCCAAGGCCCGCCGCCTCAAGCAGCGCCACGACCTGCGCCTCATCGTCATCGACTACATGCAGCTCATGACCTCCGGCAAGAAGGTCGAGTCCCGCCAGCTCGAGGTCTCGGAGTTCAGCCGCCAGATCAAGCTCCTGGCCAAGGAGCTCGAGGTCCCGATCATCGCCCTCAGCCAGCTCAACCGTGGCCCCGAGCAGCGCTCGGACAAGCGCCCCATGCTCTCCGACCTCCGCGAGTCCGGCTCCCTCGAGCAGGACGCCGACATGGTCGTCCTCCTGCACCGCGAGGACGTCTACGAGCGCGAGTCCACCCGCCCCGGCGAGGCCGACCTCATCGTCGCCAAGCACCGCAACGGCCCCACCCGCGACATCACCGTGGCCTTCCAGGGCCACTACTCCCGCTTCGTCGACATGGCCCACTGAGCGCCGCTGCCGCGACGAAGCCCGGGAGGAGTGGCCCTGCAAGGCCACGGTGATGTCGTGGGTGGGGCCGTTGCCAGGTCAGCCGTTGAGCGCCGCGACGTCCCCCGACAGCCCCGCCTTCACCCCGCGACTCAGCTCGTCGGCGAGGAGCTCGTCGGCCCCGGCGGCGACGGCGTCGAGGACCTGGGCGGCCAGGACAGCGGGGTCGATCTTGGGGCTGTCCACGTGCGCGGTCATGTCGGTGTCCAGGAAGCCGACGTGCACGCCGAGGACCTGCGTGCCCTGCGCCTTGAGCTCCCCGCGCGTGGCGTTGGTGACCGACCAGGCCGCGGCCTTGGACACGGCGTAGCTCGACCACGACGGCGGCGTGAACCACGACAGCACCGAGAGGATGTTCACCACCGCGCCGCCGCCGTGGGCGGCCAGGGTTGAGGCGAAGGCGCGGGTCACCAGCAGCGGCCCCACCGCGTTGGTCTCGAGCTGGCGCCGGAGCGCCTCGACGCCGTCGGCGGCGAACACCGACATGGTCTCGGCGATGCCGGCGTTGTTGACCACCAGGTCCACGTCGGGCGCAGCCGCGGCGGCCGCGGTCACCGAGTCGGGGTCGGTCACGTCGAGCCGCAGCGGTACGACGCGTGCGTCCGTGGTGTCCACGGACCGGGGGTCGCGCGCGCCGGCGTACACCTTGGCGGCGCCGCGGCTGAGCAGCTCCTGGACGATGGCCTGGCCGAGGCCCCGGTTCGCGCCCGTCACGAGCGCCACGCTGTTCTTGGTGTCCATCTCAGATCCTCTCGATGATCGTCGCGTTGGCCGTCCCGCCGGCCTCGCACATGGTCTGCAGCCCGTACCGTCCGCCGGTCCGCTCCAGCACGCCCAGGAGCGTGGTGGCCAGGCGGGCACCGCTGGCCCCGAGCGGGTGCCCGATCGAGATCGCCCCGCCGTGCACGTTGACCCGGGCCGGGTCCGCACCGGTCTCGGCCAGCCACGCGAGCACCACGGGCGAGAAGGCCTCGTTGACCTCGAAGGCGTCGATGTCGTCGATCGTGAGGCCGGCCCGGCTGAGGACCTTCGCAGTGGCCGGCATGATCCCGGTCAGCATCAGCAGCGGGTCGTCCGCGGCGACGGTCGCCGTGTGGATCCGGGCCCGCGGGGTCCAGCCGCGCGACCGGGCCATCTCGCTGGTCGTGACCAGCAGGGCCGCGGAGCCGTCGTTGTACGGCGAGCTGCTGCCCGCGGTGACCTTCCAGTCGATCGGCCCGAACCGCTCCTCCCAGTGCTCCTCGGCGAACGGCGTCCGCAGTCCGGCCAGAGCCTCCGTGGTGGTGCCGGGCCGGATCGTCTCGTCGGTGTCCAGCGCGGTGACGGTCCCGTCGGCGTGGGTGACCTTGAGCGGCGCGACCTCGCGGTCGAACCACCCCTGGCGCCAGGCCTCGGCGGCCTTGCGGTGGCTGTCGTAGGCGAACTCGTCCAGCTGCTCCCGGGTGAGGCCCCACGTCCGGGCGATGAGCTCCGCCGAGACGCCCTGCGGCACCAGCCCGCCGTACCGCGCCCCCACGGTGGGACCGGCGAAGTCCTGCCCGGCCTGCGAGCTGCCGATCGGCACCCGGCTCATCGACTCCACACCCGAGGCGATGGCGATGTCGTAGGCGCCGGCGACGACGCCCTGGGCCACGAAGCTGAGCGCCTGCTGGCTGCTCCCGCACTGGCGGTCCACGGTCACGGCCGGGACCGACTCGGGGAACCCGGCGGCCAGGACCGCCATCCGCGTGGTGTTCGTGCTCTGCTCGCCGACCTGGCCGACGGCGCCACCGATCACGTCGTCGATCTCGGCGGGGTCCAGGCCGTCGACGCGTTCGACGAGCGACGTCAGGACGTGGGCGTGCAGGTCCACCGGGTGGACCTCGGAGTACGCGCCACCGGGCTTGCCCTTGGCGAGTGGGGTTCGGACTGCTTCGACGATCACTGCGTCACGCACCGGTGACTCCTTCGGACGGGGTTGCGGACTGTTCGTTCCGATACCGTTCCAAGCCGTTGCTCGGCCGTCGCATTCCCGTTCGGACAAGATTTCGGAATGGGCGGTCCGTCATACTGGTTCCATGGCCCGGCCGCCCGACCCCACCGCACGCGAGCGCATCCTCGACGCCGCGACGGCGCTGTTCTACGAGCGCGGCGTCCACCAGGTCGGCATGAGCGACGTCGTCGACGCCGCGGGCACCGGCAAGAACGTCCTCTACCGCCACTTCCCCGGCAAGGAGGAGCTCGTCCTCGCCTACCTCCACCGGTTCGCCGAGCGGATCGATCGGCAGATGGACGAGGCCACCGAGGGCCGGCCGCCCGACGAGGCGCTCGTCGCTCTGAGCCGCTACGTCGCCGGCCTGGTCACGCACCGGCGCTACCGCGGCTGCCCGTTCCGCAACCACCTGCGCGAGGTGCGCGACAACAGCACCCGCCCGAGCCGCTTCGCGTTGACCCAGGTCCGCGCCCTGCGCCGGCGGGTCCGCGAGCACGTCGTCGCGCTGGACGTCGACGACCCGGACGAGCTCACCCAGCGGATCTGGCTCGTCCTGGAGGGCGTGTACGCCGCCGCGCCCTACCCGGACCGGACCCGCCTCGCCGAGTCCTCGGTCGGGCTCGTCGAGGACCTGGTCGCCTAGCGCCGATCGAGGTCAGGCGCCCGACCACTCCCGCCGGAGCAGCCCGAAGACCCACGAGTCCGACTCCACCCCGTCGACCACGCAGTCCTCGCGCAGCGTCCCCTCGAGCGTGAAGCCGAGCTTCTCCAGGACCCGCCGCGACGCCGCGTTGCGGGTGTCCGCCTCTGCCTGGACCCGGTTCAGGTCCAGCGTCGAGAACGCCCACCGCAACAGCGCGCGGCCGGCCTCCGTCGCGTACCCGTGCCCCCACGCCGACCGCGTCAGGCAGTAGGTGATCGACGCGCTGCGGTACGTCGGGTTCCAGCCGTTGAGCGCGCACCAGCCGAGGAACCCGCCCGACGACGACTCCAGGACCAGCCGCGCGCCCGTGCCGTCCTCGGCCACCGACCGGCACGTGGCCAGGAAGCGCTCCACCCGGGACCGGTCGGTCCACGGCGGCGCGTCCCAGTAGCGCAGCACCTCCGCGTCGCTCTGCAACGCGTAGAGGTCGTCGCCGTCCGCATCGGCGAACGGCCGCAGCACCAGCCGCTCGCTGCGCAGCGTCGGCGTGGGGAGCGCCGTCATCCCGCGTCCACCCCGAGCGAGCGCAGGAGCGCCTCGACGCGCGTGCGGATCTCGTCGCGGATCGGGCGTACGGCGTCCAGGTCCTGCCCGGCCGGGTCGTCGAGCGCCCAGTCCTCGTAGCGCTTGCCCGGGAAGAACGGGCACGCGTCGCCGCAGCCCATGGTGACGACCACGTCGGACTCGCGCACCGCGTCGCTGGTGAGGACCTCCGGCTGCTCGGCCGCGATGTCGATGCCGACCTCGGCCATCGCCTGCACCGCGACCGGGTTGACCCGGTCGGCCGGCTCCGAGCCGGCGGAGCGGACCTCGACCCGGTCGCCGCCCAGGCGGGTCAGCCACCCCGCGGCCATCTGCGAGCGCCCCGCGTTGTGGACGCACACGAACAGCACCTGCGGCTTCTCGTCACTCATGCGTGGCCTCCGGGTCGAGCAGCGCGGCGCGCGAGGTGGTGGTCGGGAACAGGTAGGCCACGAGGGCCAGGCCGAGTCCACCGCCGACCAGCTGGGCCAGGAGGAACCACGGTACGGACGCCGGCGCGATGCCCGCGAACGTGTCGGACAGCGTGCGCGCGACCGTGACCGCGGGGTTGGCGAAGCTGGTGCTCGAGGTGAACCAGTACGCCGCGGCGATGTAGCCGCCCACGGCGTACGCGACCGTCCCCGTGCGGCCGGCACGCAGGCTGCCGAAGACCACGGTCACCAGGCCGAGCGTGGCGACCACCTCGGCCAGCCACAGGTCGGGCCCGTCACGGTGCGTGGTCGCCACCGACACCGCCGACAGGTCGAACATCAGGTTCGCCACCACCGCCCCGGCGCAGCCGCCCACGACCTGCGCGAGCACGAGCGCGGCCGCGGCCCGGCTGTCGATCTGTCCCAGCGCCCGCTCGATGAGCGTGATGACGGGGTTGAACGCCGCCGACACCGGCTGCAGCGCGAGGATCAGCGCGACCAGCGCGGCCCCGGTGACCAGGCTGTTCTCGAGCAGCTGAAGCCCCACGTCGTCCGGCGACAGCTGCGTGGCCGCGACGCCCGAGCCGATCACCGCGGCGACGAGGAACGCCGTGCCCACACCCTCGGCCACCGCCCTGCGGCCGAGGGTGGGTACGCCGACGCGAGCGGTCACGCGGTCGAGACGGCCACGCCGCCGAGGAGCGCACCGAGGTCGGCGAGCGCCTCCCGGCGTACCGCGTAGTAGACCCACACCCCGCGCTTGGACCGGTCCAGGAGCCCGACCTCGTGCAGCACCTTGAGGTGGTGGCTGATGGTCGGCTGGGACAGCTCGAAGGCGTCGTTGAGGTCGCACACGCACGCCTCCCCGTCGGCGTGCGACGCCACCAGCGACAGCAGCCGCAGCCGCACCGGGTCCGCCAGCGCCTTCAGCAGCGGCGCGATCCGGTCCGCCGCCTCGCTGCTCAACGGCTCGCTGGTCAGCGGCGAGCAGCACGCCACCGTCTCCACGGGGCTGAGCGTGAGGACCGCTGTCCTGGACGACACAGACTTCGACACGTGTCGATATTGACGTACATCCATGTCCGAGGGCAACATGAGCGGAACCAACACATCGACGTACGTCGATGTCTGACCGAGGAGTGACCATGTCCCGAGTCCAGCTGGCCCTCAACGTCGACGACCTCGAGCAGTCCGTCGCCTTCTACTCCGCGCTGTTCGGCGCCGAGCCCGCCAAGACCCGGCCCGGCTATGCCAACTTCGCCCTCACCGAGCCACCCCTCAAGCTGGTCCTCATCGAGAACCCCGGCCACGGCGGCAGCCTCAACCACCTCGGCGTGGAGGTCGCCGACACCACCGCCGTCGACGCCGAGCAGACCCGCCTCGCCGCCTCCGGCCTCGCCTCGGTCGACGAGCGCGACACCACCTGCTGCTACGCCAAACAGGACAAGTTCTGGGTCCAGGGCACCCCGAACGGCGAGTCCTGGGAGATCTACACCGTCCTCGCCGACAGCCCCGTCCCCGGTGGCCCGGCCACCCGTGCGCTCACGAGCCCGTCGCCGGCTCAGTCCGCAGCGGCCACGACCACGGGCGCCTGCTGCTCCTGAGCTCGCCGCCGGAACGCCGAGAGGGTCAGCTCGACGGCCACCGAGAACAGAGCACCGACGACGATCAAGCCCAGGTCTCGCTTCGTGCCGTAGTGACTGTCCTCTAGCTGCACGTACGGCAGCTCGGTGGCCCCACTCGTGTCGTTGAGCGTGTTCGCCTCGAAGGCGTCCGGGCTCCCGGTGCTCCCCGCCGGTTGCGGCTCCGCCGCGTGCACCGGCGCCCCCGCGAGGACCAAGCACGCAACGACCAACCAACCTCTGCCCCCCAGCATCTCCGGATCATGACAACGCGTGGGGGGGCTCGCCCATAGCCCACACGTCTCATTTGCGGGCGGGGACCCCGAGGGTCAGTGGGGGACGACCCGGGCCAGCAAGCGGCGGAACTGCGCGGCCTCCGTCGGGGACAGCTCGGCCAGGAGCTGGCGCTCGGCCCGGTCGCTGGCGGCCTTGGCCGCCTTCAGGGCGGCGCGACCGGCGGCCGTCAGGACCACGACGTTGCGACGGCGGTCATCCGGGTCGGGCTGGCGCGTGACCAGGCCCTTGGTCTCCAGGCTGTCGAGCAGACCGACCATCGTGGTCCGGTCCACACCCAGGCGCTCGGCCGCCTGCTGCTGCGACTCGGGCTCGCGCCCGTCCAGGAGCAGCAGGACGCTGAGCTCGCGGACGCTCACCGGGCCGTCGGCCAGGTGCTCGGCGTGCAGCTCCTCCAGCGCGAAGAACGCGTGCTTGAGCTGGTAGCCCAACCGCGCCCCCAGCTGGGGGCCGGGTCCGTCCTCGCTCGTCACGACGCCAGTCTAGTGCTAGCCTGATCATCAGTTGAACTGACAATCAGTGAAAGGAACGATCATGAGCACGTTGCTCCTCACCGGGGCCACCGGCCTCGTCGGTTCGCGGCTGCTGCCGCGGCTCGTCGCCGACGGCCACGACTGCCGGGTCCTCGTGCGTCGCGAGCAGCCGCTCCCCGACGGCGCGACGGCGGTCCTGGGCGACCTCGACGACCCGACCACCCTGCGCGCGGCGACCGAGGGCGTGGCGGCGGTGGTGCACCTGGCCGCGCTCTTCCGCACCGACGACGAGGCGGCCATCTGGAGGGCGAACCTCGACGGCACGCGCCACCTCCTCGACGCCGTCACCGCGCACGCCCCCGCAGCCCGGTTCGTGATGGCCAGCACCGGCAACGTCTACGACCACGACCAGGCGCGTCCCGGCCAGGAGGACGACAGCTGCCACCCCACCGCGGCGTACCCCGCCAGCAAGGTGGCCGCCGAGGCCCTGCTCCGCGAGAGCGGGCTGACCTGGTCGGTGCTGCGGCTGCCCTTCGTGTACGGCGAGGGCGACGGGCACCTGGCGTCCATGCCGACGCTGGCCGAGCGGTTCGGCCTGCACCCCGCGCACACCTACTCCGTCGCCCACCACCGCGACGTCGCGGCCGCCGTCCGCCTGGCACTGACCGGGGCGCTCGACGGCCGCATCGCGAACCTCGCCGACGACGCACCCGTCACCGTCTACGACATGGCCCGTCTGGCCGGCAGCCCGATCGACGGCTCCGCCGAGCCCCTGGCCCACCCGTGGGCGGGCCGCATGGACTCCTCGCTGCTGCGCAGCCTGGGGTTCCGACCCGCGGTCCCCACCATCTGGGACGCGGCGGCCCAGGGCATCCTCTGATCCTGCGCACCGAGCGCACCGTCGCCCTGGGCGGCCCGATCAAGGCCCTCGGCAACCGCGAGAGCGCCGGGAGACGGAGCGACGAGACCTCCGCGACGGTGGCCTGAACGTCGTCCCGGCTCAGGGCTCTGGCGAACGACGAGGAGCACCGGCGCGACAGACACGAAGGCCCGCCAGCGTGAGCTGGCGGGCCGAAGTGCTGGTGCGGAGGTGCGACGAGGAGAGCGTCAGCCCTGAGCCGGGACGACGTTCAGGGCCACCGTCGCGGAGACCTCGTCGTGGAGGCGGACGGTGATCTCGTGGTTGCCCAGGGCCTTGATCGGGTTGCCGAGGGCGATGGTGCGCTTGTCGACGTCCTGGCCGGTGGCCTCGGTGAGGGCGTCGGCGATGTCGGTGACGGTGACGGCGCCGAAGAGGCGGCCGCCGTCGCCGGCGCGGACCTTGACCTGGACGGGCTCGGCCTCGAGCTTGGTCTTGATGGTCTCGGCGGAGTCGTGGTCGCGGACGGCGCGCGCGGAGCGCGCCTTCTTGATGGACTCGACGGTCTTCTCGGCACCGCGGGTCCAGCGGATGGCGACACCGCGCGGGACGAGGTAGTTGCGGCCGTAGCCGTCCTTGACCTCGACGACGTCGCCGGGGGCACCGAGGCCGGTGACCTCCTGGGTGAGGATCAGCTTCATCTCAGGGGGCTCCTCTCAGCGAGCGGTGGACGTGTAGGGCAGCAGCGCCATCTCACGGGCGTTCTTGACCGCGATGGCGACGTCCCGCTGGTGCTGGACGCAGTTGCCGGTCACGCGACGCGCGCGGATCTTGCCGCGGTCGGAGATGAACTTGCGCAGCAGCGCGGAGTCCTTGTAGTCGACGGAGGTCGCCTTCTCCTTGCAGAACTGGCAGACCTTCTTCTTGGGCTTGCGGATCACTGCCTTGGGCATTGTGGTGCTTCCTCCTCAGAAGCCCGGCTCGCGCCGGAATGCTCGGGTTGGTTGGGAAAGGTGGATCAGAACGGGGGCTCGTCGTTGCCGACGCCCGGCGCGGCCCAGGGGTCGTTGGCGGGGGCACCGCCACCGCCACCCTGGCCACCGCCCTGGCCGCCGCCGGCCGGGGCCGGTGTGGCCCACGGGTCGTCGGCGGGCGCGGACTGGCCGCCACCGCCGCCGCCACCGGAGTAGCCGCCGCCACCACCGCCGCCGGAGTAGCCGCCCCCGCCGCCCTGGCGGCTGGTGCGGTTGACCTTGGCGGTGGCGAACTTCAGCGAGGGGCCGACCTCGTCGACCTCGAGCTCGAAGACCGTGCGCTTCTGGCCCTCACGGTCCTCGTAAGAACGGGCCTTGAGCCGACCCTGGACGACCACCCGCATGCCCCGCTGGAGCGACTCGGCGACGTTCTCCGCCGCCTGGCGCCAGATGGAGCAGCGCAGGAACATGGCCTCGCCGTCGACCCACTCGTTGGTGTTCTTGTCGAAGTTGCGAGGGGTCGAGGCCACCGTGAAGTTGGCGACCGCGGCGCCCGAGGGCGTGAAGCGCAGCTCGGGGTCGTCGGTGAGGTTGCCGACCACGGTGATGATGGTCTCGCCTGCCATGAGGTCTCCTTGTCGTCCTGTCTCGGCTCAGGTGCCCCCCATCGTTGCCGTCGGCACCGACGGTGGGAAGTGGCCATCCACAGCCGCACCCCCGTCGTACGACGGGGGGCCGCTCGGGGGTCAGTGCGCCGGGCGCAGGACCTTGGTGCGCAGGACCGACTCGTTCAGCGTGAGCTGGCGGTCGAGCTCCTTGACCGTGGCGGGCTCGGCGGTCAGCGAGACGACCGCGTAGATGCCCTCTTGGTTCTTCTTGATCTCGTAGGACATGCGGCGACGGCCCCAGACGTCGACCGACTCGACCGAACCGCCGTCCTTGCGGATGACGTTGAGGTACTTGTCGAGCGACGGTCCGACCGTCCGCTCCTCGAGGCTCGGGTCGAGGATCACCATGACTTCGTAGGCACGCAAAGCAGTCCCACCTCCTGTGGACTCGGCGGCCACGGTCTCTCCGTGGCAGGAGGGCTTGCGTTTCGAGTACGCCGCGACATCGGGTCGCAGCGGACAGGCAAGACTAGCGCGGCGACCGGGCCGACTCCCAATCGTGTGCCCAGGCCGGGGCCTGTGGACGAGCACCGGCACGGGCCCCGCGGTCGAGGCTACGGTCCGCGTCGTGCTCCGTCGCCACCGTCCGCTCGCCGGGCGCTTCGTGCTGCTCGAGGAGATCGGCCGCGGCGGGACCGCGACCGTGCACCGGGCCCGGGACCTGCAGACCCGCCGCCACGTCGCGGCGAAGGTCGGGCGACCCCAGCACCTGAGCGCCGAGCGCGAGCACCGCGTCGAGCACCCCCACGTCCTGCCCGCCCTGGCCTGGGCCGCGACCGATGACGTGGCCGTGCTCGCCACCGAGCTGGTCGCGGCCGGCACGCTCCAGGACCGGCTGCGCCGCGGCCCCCTCCCGCCGGCCGAGGTGACCAGGCTGCTGGGCCAGCTCCTCGACGCCCTCGTCGCCGTCCACGCCAGCGGCCTGGTCCACGGCGACGTCAAGCCGGCCAACCTGCTCCTGCGCGACGGTCACCACCTGCTCCTGGCCGACTTCGGCGTCAGCACCCGGGCCGGCGAGGCCGCCCCGCTCAGCGGTACGCCGTCCCACCTCGCCCCCGAGCGCCAGGCGGGCGCGCCGCCCCACCCCAGCCAGGACGTGTACGCCGCGGGGCTGGTCGCCCGCCGCGCGCTGGGCGCACCCGCGCCGCTGCTCACCCTGTGCGACTCGATGACGCGCAGGGAGGCGGACAAGCGCCCGACCGCGGCCCAGGCCGGGAGGAGGCTGCGCGAGCTCAGCGGGCCGTGCTGAGCTCCTGGGTGCCGAGCACCCGCAGCAGGGCCAGGGCGTCGGCCTCCCGCGTGCCCGGAGCGGCGGAGTAGACGAGCACGCTCTGGTCGACGTCGGGGACGTGCAGCAGGTCGCACTCCAGGACCAGCTCGCCGACCTCGGGGTGGAGCACCGACTTGGTGTGGCTGCGCCAGCCGCCGGGCTCGGCCGTGGCCCAGAGCTCGCGGAACTCCGCCGAGCCCGCGTGCAGGTCCTCCAGCAGCCGGGCCAGGCCCGGGTCGTCGGGGTAGCGGGCCGCGACCGAGCGCAGGTTGCCCACCGTCTGCCGGGCGGTCTCCTCGCGCTCGCCCGGCCGGCCGCCGACGACGCTGCGCGGCGGGTCGGCGGGGTCGGTGAGGAAGCGCAGCCGGGCGTGGTTGCGGCGCTCGGGCCGCAGCGCGGACCAGTCACCGTGCAGGGCCGACGACATGGCGTTCCAGGCCAGCACGTCGCCCTTCGCGCTGACCACGAGCGCGGGCAGGTCGTGGAACCGGTCGATGAGGCGCAGCACGCTCGGGCGCACGTGCAGGTCGATCAGCCCGGCGTGCGGAGGTGCGGTGCCGGCCAGGTTGAACAGCTCGTCGCGCTCGTCGGTGTCCAGCCGCAGCGCCCGGCACAGGGCGGTGAGCACCTGCTCCGAGGGGCGCGGGCCGCGGCCCTGCTCGAGCCGGACGACGTAGTCGACGCTGATCCCCGCCAGCAGGGCCAGCTCCTCGCGCCGCAGCCCCGGCACCCGGCGGTGGTGACCGGCGGGCAGGCCGACGTCCCCGGGCTGCACCCGGTCGCGGGCCCGCTTGACGGCGCGGGCCAGCCCGGCGCGGTTCGGCTTCACCCCTCCAGCATGACGCGGCCGCGCGCCGGACAGCGAGCGTGAGGGTAGGACCGCCGGTCCCACGACCAGCCGACCCTTCTCCACCTCCGCGAGGGCCCGCACGGTGGAGGCATGACCACCTCCACGACCACCGCACTGATCACCGGGGCCAACAAGGGCCTCGGCGCCGAGACCGCCCGCCGCCTCGCCGCCCTCGGCTGGACCGTCTGGATGGGCGCCCGCTCCGTCGAGGCCGCGACCACCGCCGCCGACGCCGTCCGCGCCCAGCAGCCCGACGCCGACCTCCGGGTCGTCCAGCTCGACGTCACCGACGACGCCTCCGTCACGGCGGCGCGCGACACCGTGGCCGGGTCCGGCACCGGCCTCGACGTCCTCGTCAACAACGCCGGCATCGCCGCCGGCGGCTACGACACCCTCGCCACCGTCCCGGCCGACTTCCTCGCGACGTACGGCGTCAACGTGCTCGGCCCGGTGCGCGTGACCCACGCGTTCCTGCCGCTGCTGCGCGCGTCCGCCCGGCCGCGGATCGTCATGGTCTCCAGCGGGCTCGGCTCGATCGAGCACGTGCTGGACCCCGAGCGCATCGAGTCGACCGTGCCCGGGTTCGTCTACCAGTCGTCCAAGGCCGCGCTGGACATGATCGCGGTGCAGTACGCCAAGGCCCTGCCCGAGGTGCGCGTGAGCACCGTCGACCCGGGCTACACCGCCACCGACCTCAACGGTCACAGCGGTCCGCAGACCGTCACCGAGGGGACCGACGCGATCGTGGCGGCGGCCAGCGCCGACGTGGTCCCGGACCACAAGTTCGACCGCGGCCACCTCGGTCTGGACGTCGGCGCCCCCGCCTAGTCTGGGCGCATGGACATCGGTGCCCACGTCGAGCAGACCGACCCGATCGCGGAGGCGCAGGCGCGCGGCACCACGCTGGTGCAGTTCTTCCTCGGCGACCCGCAGAGCTTCAAGGGCCCGGTCGTGAAGTACGCCGGCGGCCCGGACGGCCTGCGGGCCGACGCCGAGGCCGCCGGCGTCGACCTCTACGTGCACGCGCCGTACCTCATCAACGTGGCCACGACCAACAACCGCCAGCGCATCCCCGGCCGCAAGCTGCTCCAGCAGCACATGGACGCCGCGGCCGAGATCGGCGCCAAGGGGCTGATCGTGCACGGCGGCCACGTGCAGGACGACGATGACCCGGCCAAGGGCTTCGACAACTGGCGCAAGGCCATCGAGGCCACCGACATCAAGATCCCGCTGCTCATCGAGAACACCGCCGGCGGCACCAACGCCATGTGCCGCTACCTCGACCGGATCGCCGGGGTGTGGGAGGCGATCTCGAACGCCGAGGGGTTCGACCAGGTCGGCTTCTGCCTCGACACCTGCCACGCTCACGCCGGCGGCAACAAGCTGGAGACCGTGGTCGAGGACGTCCTGGCGATCACCGGACGCATCGACCTGGTGCACTGCAACGACAGCCGCGACGAGTTCGACTCCGGCGCCGACCGGCACGCGAACTTCGGGGCCGGCAAGATCGACGCCGACCTGCTGGCCGGCGTGGTCCGCGAGGCCGGCGCCCCGGTCATCTGCGAGACGCCCGGCGGCGCGGCCGAGCACGAGGCCGACTTCGCGTGGCTGCGCGAGCGGCTCTGAGGCGTTGGGCTCACAGACTCAGCACAGACTGACCACACCGGCGGCCGAGCCGGGCCGCCGACCGTGGGGGCATGAGCCTCGCGACCGCGGTCCGACCCGCGCCCTCCCCCGCCCCTGACCCGACGCCGGCCGGACCGGACCGCGCCCGCTGGGAGCGGCCGGCGCTGCTGGTGCTCCTGGCCGGCACCGCCGTCCTCTACCTCTGGGGGCTCGGGACGTCGGGGTGGGCGAACAGCTTCTACGCCGCGGCCGCCCAGGCCGGGTCGGCGTCGTGGAAGGCCTTCTTCTTCGGCTCCTCCGACGCCGCCAACGCGATCACCGTCGACAAGACGCCGCTCTCGCTGTGGCCGATGGCCCTGTCCATCCGGGTCTTCGGGCTCTCGTCGTGGAGCCTGCTCGTCCCGCAGGCGCTGGAGGGCGTGGCCGCGGTCGGGCTGCTCCACGCGACGGTCCGTCGTACGACGGGATCGGCGGCGGCCGGGCTGCTGGCCGGCCTGGTGCTGGCCACCACGCCGGTGGCGGTGCTGATGTTCCGCTTCGACAACCCCGACTCGCTGCTGGTCCTGCTGCTCATCGGGTCGGCGTACGCCACGCTGCGGGCGGTCGAGACCGAGAGGCACCCGGTCCGGTGGCTGGCCCTGGCCGGCGCCCTGGTCGGGCTGGCCTTCCTCACCAAGATGCTGCAGGCGTTCCTGGTGGTGCCGGCGATGGGCCTGGCCTACCTGCTGCTGGCCCGCAGCCCGTTCGCCAAGCGGCTCGGCCACCTGGCCGTCGGGCTGCTCGCACTGGTGGCCAGCGCCGGCTGGTGGGTGGCGATCGTGTCGCTGTGGCCGGCGGGCAGCCGCCCGTACATCGGCGGCAGCCAGGAGAACTCAGTCCTCGAGCTGACCCTGGGCTACAACGGCCTCGGCCGGCTCACCGGTGACGAGACCGGCTCGGTCGGCGGCGGCGGACCGGGCGGCGGCGCGGGCGGCGGCATGTGGGGCGACACCGGGATCGGCCGGCTGCTCAGCAGCGAGGTCGGCGGTCAGGCGGGCTGGTTGCTGCCCGCGGCGCTGGTCCTGCTGGTCGCCGGGCTCTGGCTGACCCACCGCGAGCCGCGCACCGGCCCGGTCCGCGCGGGCCTGGTCGTGTGGGGCGGCTGGCTGCTGGTCACCGCGGCGACGTTCAGCTTCATGGCGGGGATCTTCCACGCCTACTACACCGTCGCGCTGGCCCCGGCCATCGCCGCGCTGGTCGGCACCGGCGCCTGGCTGCTGTGGACGCACCGCCGCTCGCTCGTCTCCGGGCTGGCGGCCAGCCTGACCGTCTCGCTGACCACGGTGCTGGCCTTCTTCCTGCTCGACCGCACCCCGGACTTCCTGCCCTGGCTGCGCTGGGTGGTCCTGGTCGGCGGCGTGCTCACCGCGCTCGCGCTCAGCGGGCTCGGCCTGTTGCCCCGCCGCCTCGCGGCCGGTGTCGCGGCGACCGCGCTGGTCCTCGGCCTGGCCGGCCCCGCGGCGTACGCCGTGCAGACCGCGGGCACCGCGCACACCGGCTCGATCCCCAGCGCCGGCCCGAGCGCGCAGGGTGGTCCCGGCGCCGGCCCCGGCGGGATGCGGATGCCGACGGGTGGCGCTCGGGCCGGTGGTGCCGGCGGGCTGCTCACCGGCAGCGACCCGGGCGCGCAGCTCACCGCGCTGCTCGAGGCCGACGCGAGCGACTACACCTGGGTGGCCGCGGCGGTCGGGTCCAACTCCGCCTCCGGCTACCAGCTCGCGACCCAGGAGCCGGTCCTGGCCATCGGCGGCTTCAACGGCTCCGACCCGAGCCCGACGCTGGCGCAGTTCCAGCAGCACGTCGCCGACGGCGAGATCCACTACTTCATCGCCGGTGGCATGGGCGGGTTCGGCGGGAACCAGATGGGCGGCAGCAGCGCGAGCAGCGAGATCGCCGCATGGGTCGAAGCCACCTTCACCGCCCAGACCGTCGACGGCGTGACCCTCTACGACCTGACGGCGGCGTCGTGACCGCGCTGGAGACGGCGTACGAGCCGGCGCTCGCGACCGTGACCCTCGACGTGGTCATCCCGGTGCACAACGAGGAGGCCGACCTCGAGGCGTCGGTGGAGCGGGTCCGCGCGCAGCTCGCCCGGCTGCCGTGGAGCGCCCGGGTGACCATCGCCGACAACGCCAGCACCGACGGCACGGCCGTCCTGGCCCGGCGCCTGGCGCACCGCCACGACGACGTCCGCGTCGTCCACCTGGCCGAGAAGGGCCGCGGCCGCGCGCTGAAGAAGGTGTGGACCGAGTCCGACGCCGAGGTCCTGGTCTACATGGACGTCGACCTCTCGACCGACCTCAAGGCCCTGCTGCCGCTGGTCGCTCCGTTGCTCAGCGGGCACTCCGACCTGGCCATCGGCAGTCGGCTGCGCCACGACGCCCGGGTCGTGCGGGGGCCGAAGCGCGAGGTGATCAGCCGCGGCTACAACCTGCTGGTCCGCGGCACGCTGCGCACCCGCTTCTCCGACGCGCAGTGCGGCTTCAAGGCCATCCGGCGCGACGTGGCCCGTGCCGTGCTGCCGCTGGTCGAGGACGACGCGTGGTTCTTCGACACCGAGCTGCTGGTCCTGGCCGAGCGCGCCGGGCTGCGCATCCACGAGGTGCCGGTGGACTGGGTCGACGACCCGGACAGCCGGGTCGACCTCGCGCGGACGGCGTACGACGACGTGCGCGGGATCCTCCGGCTCGGGCGCAGCCTGCTCACCGGCCGGCTGCCGCTGGCCGAGGTCTCCGAGCGGCTCGGCCGGGCGTCGGCCGACGCCGGGGCGGGCCGGCTCGGCCTGCAGGTCGCGCTGTTCGCGCTGGTCGGCGTGGCCTCGACGGTGGCCTACGCCGCGCTGTTCCTGCTCTTGCGCGGCTGGACCGGCGCGCAGAGCGCCAACCTGCTGGCGCTGCTGCTCACCGCGGTCGGCAACACCGCGGCCAACCGCCGGCTCACCTTCGGCGTCCGCGGGCGGCGCCACGCCCTGCGCCACCAGGTGCAGGGGCTGCTGGTCTTCGGCGTCGGCCTGGCCGTGACGAGCACGGCCATCGCCGCGCTGCACGCCACCGGGACGACGCACCGCGCCGTCGAGGTGGTCGTGCTGACCGCGGCCAACCTGGCCGTGACCGTCATGCGGTTCGTGACGATGCGGACCTGGATGTTCGCGCGGCGGCGCTGACGGGCAGGACGAGGAGCTCGCACACCTCGTGCGCGACCTCGCGGTCGGGGTGGCGGCGCTCGAAGCGCAGCGGCGTCCCGTCGCTCTCGTGGCCGAAGACCAGGAACTGGAACTCCGCGCCGTGCGCCGCCAGCGGCAGCACGTGGCCGGGCAGCCCGGTCACCTGCCACCGGCTCGCGCCGAGCGGCGTGCGGAACCGGACCGCGAGCTGGCTGCCCGCGCCGAGCTCGACGATGGTGCCGGGGCAGGGGTCGGTGAGGACGACGTACCGGTCGTCGGTGCAGCTGGGGAGGGGGAAGCTGGTCGTGACGGTCATGCCGCGCTCCTGGGTCGAGGGGGTGGTCTGCGGTTCAGGAGGTCGTCCGTCGTGCGCAGATACACCGTCCGGGAGGATCCAGGACGAGGGTGCCGGGGAGGTCTTTCGGAAACCTTTCAGCCCGGGTCAGCCGAAGCACACGAACGGTGCCGGCGCGTCGGCGCCGACCGCCCCGACGGTCCCCGCCAGGGCCAGGGCCGGGTCCGTGCCGGTGGCCAGGGCCGCGTGCACACGCACCAGCGCGTCGTGCGCGGCGTCGTCGTTGACCGCGGCCGGGCTGGCCACGACCCGCCGCGCGCCGGCGTGCAGCCAGGCCGCGGTGAGCCCGATCAGCTCCTCGCCCCAGCGCACCGAGGAGCGGCCCACCTCGCAGGCCGAGAGCAGCACCACGTCCGGTACGCCGGGCAGCTGGTCCACGTCGTAGCCGAACCACGGGCCGTCCACCAGCTCGAGCCCGGAGAAGAGCGGGTTCTCGGCGGTGTGCCGTCCGTGAGCGGCCACGTGCAGCACGTCGACGCGGGCGGCCAGCGCCGAGACCGCGTCGGCCGTGGCCGCGTCGCCGGCCAGGACCTCGGCGTCCGACCAGGCCGCGGCCGCCGCGTGCACCTCGGCCTCGGCCCGCGGGACCCGCGGCCCGGCGACCAGACCGGCCGCGCCCAGCCGCAGCGGCTCCGCCGACCGGGCCAGCCACGAGGTGGCGCTCTGGGCGACGGTCACCGGGCGGCCGACCAGGCCGGGCAGCAGCGTCCACGGCACCCCGGCGAGCACCCCCGACGGCGTGAGCACGACCGGCCGGTCGCCCACCGCGTCGGCGAGCGGCGCCACCAGCAGGGCCGCGGCCCGGTCCAGCCGGGCGGCCAGCGCCCCGCGCACCGAGCCGGCCAGCGCGGCCGGCAGCGCGGCCGCGGCCATGTCCAGGTCGGGCAGCAGCCCGCTCAGCACCGCGTCGAGCGCCGCGCGCGAGCCGAGCTCGCACCGGGTCGTGCCGTCCGCGGTGACGACCAGGGCGACCACCGAGGTGGCCGTGACGACGTACGCCACCAGCGCGGCCCCGCCCAGCGACGCCTGGAGCGCCGGCAGCTCGACCGGGTCCGCGACCTCACCCGACCCGCGCCGCTGCCAGGCCTGCTCGCGCACCCGGCGCCGCAGCACGGCCTCGCGCTCCGGCGCCGGCCCGGACCTGAGCTCGGCCAGGTCCGCCGCGGTCTGCGGGTCCTGCGGGGCGCGCACCGGCTGGACCCGGGTGGCCAGCATCCGCGCGCGCTCGGACCACTCGAAGAGCACGGTGTCGGCCGGCGACCGGACGGCCAGGGCCAGCCCGCGCACCGCCAGCCGCACACCGTGGCCGACCACGTTGGTCTGCAGGTCGAGGGAGCCGAACGAGCTCTGCCACGCGTGCAGGTCGTCGAGGCCGGCGCGGACGTGGCCGAAGGCGTCGGCCGGCCGGCGGGCCAGGACGGCGCCCACCTCGCGCGCCTGCAGCCGGACCGAGAGCGGCGCGGGGGCCGCGGTGTCGGCCCGGACCAGCAGGCGGCGGGCACCGTCGCGGTCCCCGCCCTCGGCGCGCGAGCGGGCCACGGCGAGCCGCACGGCCGCGGCGTCCCAGCGCAGGCCGTCGGCGCTGAGCGCCTCGGCCACCCGGACGCCCTCCTCCAGGACCGCCGACGTCGCGGTCGGCGCCGCGGCCAGCTCGCCCTGGACCCGCACGGCGTCGGCCCGGCGCTGCCAGGAGGCCAGCTCGGCGCGCTCGAACCGGCGCGCGGCCCGCCGGGCCACCACGGCCGCCCCGCGGGCGTCGGAGAGCAGCAGCGAGCGGGCGAGGGTCAGCTCGGCCTCGCCGCGGCGCCGGGCCAGCCGCGCCGCGCCGTAGGCCCGGGCGGCCCGGTCGAGTGCGTCGCGTCCCTCCTCGGTGAGTCCGGCCGCCATCAGCACCTCGGCGCGGTCCGCGTCGCAGACGGCGGCCGTGACCACGCTGGTCGCGGCCAGCACGTCGCGGGCCGCGGCCATCGCGCCCAGCGCGCCGGCCAGGTCGCCGGCCAGGAAGCGCGCGTAGCCGAGGTTGTGCTCGGCCATCGCCGCCTCGTGCGGCAGGCCGGCCTCGCGCAGCAGCACCACGGTCTGCGCGAAGTCCGCGCTCGCCGCGGCCGCGTCACCGAGCTCGAGGTGCGCGGTGCCCCGGTTGCCGTGGGCGCGGCCCAGCAGCACGGGGAAGTCGCCCAGCACCGCGATCGCCGCGTCGAGCTCGCGGACGGCCTCGGCCATCCGGCCCGACAGCATGACCAGCAGCGCGTGCTGGCTGAGCAGCGAGCCCCGGGTCTCGGCCGTCAGCCCGTCACGCGCGAGCGCGGACCGGCACAGCCGCTCGGCCGCCTCGCGGTCGCCGGTCTCCGCGACGACGTAGGCCAGGCTGGCCTCGACCGCCCCGGTGGTCGCCTCGTCCGCGGCCCGCTCCAGCGCCCGCTCGAGCAGGGCGCGGGCGGCACGGACCCGGCCGCCGTTGATGGCGGCCACCCCACGGGCGTGGAGGTCCTGGGCGGAGAGCACCCGCCCATCCTGGCCCAGCGCGCGCCCTACTGCTCCGGTTGCGCCTGCAGCGACTGCACGACGTCCCAGGCCCGCGCGGTGGCGACCGCCTGGTCGTCGCCCTCCTGGACGATCCGCGCGGCCAGCATCGAGGCGACCCGGCCCGCGATGACCGGCGCGGAGAACGACGTGCCGCTCCACACCGCGAACCCGCCACGGTAGTCGTCGGGGTCGATGGTCTCGCGCTTGCGCCCGTCCTTCTCCCACCGGGCCACCGGCTCGAGCCCGCCCTGGAACCCGACCGGCAGCGTGCTCAGCACCGAGGCCCCCCGGGTGTAGCAGGTGACCCACGGGCCGGTGTTGCTGAAGAGCGCGTCGGTGCAGTCGTTGGGGTTCTTGGCGCCGACCGAGACGATCGGCGGCACGTCGGGGTCCAGGGTGACCGGCGGCGCACCGGTGGTCCAGGGCGCGAACGCGGCCGGGAACGACGGACGGCTGGTGCCGTCGTTGCCGGCCGAGCAGACGACCACGCAGCCGGTGGCGGCGATCTCGGCGAGCAGGTCGTACATGGTCGGGTCGAAGTGCGCGTCGTCCGGGGTCTCGTGGTAGTAGCCCATGGACAGGTTCAGCACGTCGATGACCGGTCCCTTGCCCGGGTCCTGGCGCCCCAGCCGGGCCAGGTCGCGCAGCCGCTCGAGCGCGGTGACGAGGTCGGACTCCACGATCGGACCGTCGGACGGCACGATGCGGATGGCCAGGATGTCGGCGTCCGGGCACTGCTGGTGCACGAGCCCGGCGATGAAGGTGCCGTGCCCGGACATCGGGTCGATGACGCCGTCCAGCGGCCCGACCTGGTCGGGCTTGACCTCGGGATCGTCCGCGGGGGTGTCGTGGCCGATGGCCAGGCCCTGCACCGTCGCGCCGTGCTGCACGAAGCCCAGCCACTCGTGCTCGCCGCAGCCGGTGTCGAGGACCGCGACGAGCGGCCGGCGCCCGGCGTACTGCTCCTGGCGCGGCGGCGGCTGGCCGACGTAGGCCACCGGCTGGCGGCCGCCGGAGCCGGGCGCGGCGTAGGTGGAGATGGGCGAGTCGTCGCCACCGCCGGCCGGGTTGCTCCAGTGGAACGGGTTGGACCAGTGGAACGGGTTCGACCAGTGGAACGGGTTGGACCAGTGGAAGGGGTCGGACTCGATCGGGTGGAGGTCGAGGAGGTGGTCCAGGGACACCCCGCGCAGCTCGTCGCGGGCGGCCTCGCGCGCCCGGGGGTCCTCGAGGGCCTCGGCGTCGGCGCGGGCCTGCTGGATCAGGACCCAGGCGTTCGGCGGCCGGGTCGCCTGCGGGGCCTGGGCGCGCAGCGGGAGCGGGACCAGCCGCCGACGGGCCCTCTCCTTGCCCTCGACCGGACGGGTGTCGACCAACCAGTCGAGGTTGCGCGCGGTCTGGTCGAGCCGCGCGGCGCGCTCGCGCCCCCGTCCGTCGTCGTCGCGGACCAGGACCCGGTCGGCGACGTACGCCGTGGGCAGGCCGCGAGGGGTGTCCGCGGGGCTCCCGTCGGGCAGCGTGCCGAGCACGCCCGGGTCGACGATCGCCACGGGGAACGGCGGTCCGGCCCACCGGCGCCAGTCATCGGGGTCGGGACCGGGGGCCGGCGGGCGCCGGCGCGAGGCGGGGTGCATGGGGGTGCTCCTCTAGATCTCGAAGGCGGGGGTCTGGAACGGGGTGCTGCCGTCGTTGGGCTCCAGGCGCAGCCGGAGCATCCCGGCGGTGAGCGCGGCGAGCTCGAAGCGGCCGGTGGCGTCGACCTCGATCGTGGCCACGTCGTGCCAGGTGGTGTCGGTGTCGCGCTGGACCGTGACGGCCACCGGGCTGGGCGGGACGACCCAGCCGTCGATGCGCGCGGCCGTGCCGTCGGCGGAGATCCGCAGCAGCAGGTCGACGCCGTCGCGGGCGAAGCGCAGGGTGTAGGCCGCCGCGCCGCTCCCGCGCGTGCCGGCCAGCTCCTCGGTGCGCTCGACGAGCAGCATCAGCTCGAGGTCGAGCCCGACGTCGAAGCGGTCCGAGGCGGCCAGCGCGGCCGCGGCCTGGACCCGGGCGACCAGGCCGTCCGGGACCGGGTCGGTCCCCTCCCAGAAGGCGCGTACGCCGGCCAGGAGCTCGTCGTCGGTGCGCTCAGCCATGGTGGTCCCCGTCCTCGAGCAGCGTGCGGAGCTTCTGCAGGCACCGGCCCCGGGTGGGGCCGATGCTGCCGACCGGCATGCCGAGATCGGCCGCGATCCTGGTGTAGTCGGGGCGGTGCTCGAAGGCCACCACCCGCAGCAGCTGGCGGCAGCGCTCGGGCAGCCGGTCCACGGCGCCCCAGAGGCGCTCGTCGCCGTCGCGGCGCACGACCTCGCTCTCCGGCGAGCCCTCGTCGGGGAGCCGTCGGGCGAGCTCGTCGTCCTCGACCGGGAGCGCACGCCCGCTGGCCCGCGCCACCTTCCACGCCTCGCGGCGCGCGGTCGTGGTCAGCCACCCACCGACCGCGGCGGGGTCCTGCACCGACGCGCGCGAGCGCACCAGGGCGAGCCACGTGGTCTGCACGACGTCCTCGGCCACCTCGGCGCTCAGCCGGTAGGAGCGGACCACGTGCCACAGCACGGGCGTCATCACCCGGACCAGGTCGTCGAGCGCGACCGCGTCGCCGCCGGCCCAGCGCTCGAAGGATGCGGCGGCCTGCCCCCAGACGTCTCCCGGGCGCTCGGTCGCGCGTCCGTCGATCGTCACGGGCGCCCCCAGGCTTCGCGTGGTGTGGCCGGTCACGACGAGGAGGAGGCGCGGGTCGGCCTCCTGATACACGCCGTGGCGAACAGCTCGGTCTGGTCCAGCGTGGCAGGTTCGCGCGTCGGCCGCGAGCACCCGGCCGATAACCTCGAGCGGTGACCCCCACCGTCCGGACGATCAGCCCGGAGGAGCACCTCGCCCACCTGAGCAGCCTGCGGTCGGCGAGCTTCCTGCAGACCCCGGCGTGGGGCGAGGTGAAGACCGAGTGGCGCCACGAGTCGCTCGGGTGGTTCGACGGCGACCGGCTGGTCGGGTCGGGCCTGGTCCTCTACCGCCAGCTCCCCCGGCTCAAGCGCTACCTGGCCTACCTGCCCGAGGGCCCGGACCTGGACTGGACCTCCGACCGCCTGGCCGACCAGCTCGCGCCGCTGGCCGAGCACCTGCGCGCCCAGGGGGCGTTCGGCGTCCGGATGGGACCGCCGGTGGTGACCCGCCGCTGGAGCGCGGCGCAGGTCAAGGAGGGCCTCGCCGATCCCGCCGTGCGTCGGCTCGGCGACCTGACCCCGACCGTGCGCGAGCCGGTCGGTGCCCGCGTGGTCTCCCAGCTGACCACGCTCGGCTGGCGTCCGCAGGGCAGCGACGAGGGATTCGCCGCGGGCCAGCCGCAGTACGTCTTCCAGGTCCCGCTGGCCGGCCGCAGCGAGGCCGACGTGCTGGCGGGGATGAACCAGCTGTGGCGCCGCAACATCAAGAAGGCCGACAAGGCCGGCGTCGAGGTCACCACCAGCACCGGACGCGGCGACGACGAGGGCGACCTCAAGGCGTTCCACGACCTCTACGTGCACACCGCCGAGCGCGACCACTTCACCCCGCGCGGGCTGGCGTACTTCCGCACCATGGCCGACGCGCTCGGCACCGAGGACCCGGACCGGTTCCGGCTGCACCTGGCCCGTCACGAGGGAGACCTGGTCGCGGCCACCATCGCGGTCCGCGTCGGTGCCCACGCGTGGTACTCCTACGGCGCCTCCTCGACCGAGAAGCGCGACGTCCGCGGCTCCAACGCCGTGCAGTGGGCCATGCTCCGTGAGGCGATCGCGGCCGGCGCCGACGTCTACGACCTGCGCGGGATCACCCCCACCCTCGACCCCGAGGACAGCCACGCCGGCCTCATCCAGTTCAAGGTCGGCACCGGCGGCGAGGCGGTCGAGTACGCCGGCGAGTGGGACCTCCCGCTCAACCGGGCCCTGTACGCCGCGTTCGACCTCTACATGAAGCGCCGCGCGTGAGCCTCGAGCTGAGCGTCGACGGCGAGCGGTGGCGGACCCACCTTCGCGCGGTGGCCGAGCGGACGCCCGGCCTGGTGCCGGTGCTCAAGGGCAACGGCTACGGCTTCGGCCTGCACCGGCTCGCGCGCCGGGCGGGGTGGCTCGGCGCCTCGACCGTCGCGGTCGGGCTCTACGAGGAGCTGCCCGAGGTGGCCCCCCGCTTCCCCGGCGACCTGCTGGTGCTCACCCCGTGGCGGCCCTTCCACGAGGACCCGGCCGACCCCGCGCTGGCCAAGCGGGTGGTGCACACGGTCAGCCGGCCCGAGGACCTGCCGGCCCTGCTCGAGCGTCGGCCCGGCGCGCGGTTCGTGCTCGAGCTGGCCACCAGCATGCGCCGCCACGGCATGACCGCGGCCGAGCTCTGGGCGCTGGCCCCGGACCTGCGACGCCTCGGCGGCCGGCTCGAGGGCGTGGCCCTGCACCTGCCGCTGGCCCACGGCGGCCACCTGGCCGAGGTCGAGCGGCTGCTCACCGACGTGGTCGCCGCCGACCTGCCCTCGCGCACGGTCTGGGTCAGCCACCTCACCGACGCCGAGCGCGACCGGCTCCGCGCGGCGTACGCCGACCTCGAGCTGCGCCCGCGCACCGGCACCGACCTGTGGCTGGGCGACCGCGGGGCGCTCCGCGTCACCTCGACCGTGCTCGACGTCCACCCGCTGCGCCGCGGTGACCCCTACGGCTACCGCGGTCGCACCGCCCCGCGCGACGGGCACCTGCTCGTCGTCAGCGGCGGCACCGCCCACGGCATCGGGCTCGAGGCGCCCCAGGGCCAGCTGGGCCTCAAGGACCGCGCCCGCAGCGTCGCCAAGGGCGGCCTGGACGCCGCCGGGCTCAGCCGCTCGCCCTTCTGGGTCGACGGCAAGCAGCGCTGGTTCGCCGAGCCGCCGCACATGCAGGCCTCGATGCTGCTGCTGCCGCAGGGCGCCGGGGTGCCCGAGGTCGGCGACCGGCTGGACGCGCGGGTGCGCTACACCGCGACGGCGTTCGACCGCGTCGTCGTCAGCTGAGGCGGCTGCGCCAGGGTGCTGGTGCGCACGGGGTCGTGCCGCGGCCACCAGATGTCGCGGACCACGACGGCGACCAGGTAGAGCTCGCCGGCCATCCGCAGCAGGATCGCGACCCAGTACGTCGTGGTGTCGCCGCCGTCACCCGGGGCGAGCTCGCCGCCGAGGTACCACCACACCGAGGCGAAGTAGACGACCTCCGTGGCCTGCCAGACGAGCTGGTCGCGCCAGCGCGGCCGGGCCAGCGCGGCCAGCGGCAGCAGCCACAGGACGTACTGCGGCGAGTAGACCTTGTTGACCAGCAGGAAGCCGGCCACGACCAGGAAGCCGAGCTGGGCCAGCCGCGGCGTCGTCGGCGCCCGCAGCCCGAGCAGGGCGACGCCGACGCACCACAGGCCGAACAGCAGCCACGACCACTGGTTCACGGTGTGCGGGGCGATGGTCACGTGCCAGGCCTGGCTGATGACCAGCCAGGGCGAGCCGAGGTCCGGTCCGCGCTCGGAGTTGAACTCCCAGAAGCGCTTCCACTCCTGCGCACCCGAGAGGTACGCCGGCGCGTTGACCAGCAGCCAGGCCGCGGCCGCCGTCAGCACCGTGTCCGCCAGGTCGCGGTAGCGGCGCTCGCGCAGGCAGATGACCGCGATCCCGCCGAGCAGGAAGAGCGGGTAGAGCTTGGTCGCCGTGCCGAGCCCGAGGAGCACACCGGTGGCCAGCGGCCGGCCGCGCGCCCAGGTCCACAGCGCACCAGCGACCAGGACCACGGCGAGCATGTCCCAGTTGATGATCCCGGTGAGCAGCAGCGTCGGGGGAGGCGGCGAAGGCCATCGCGTCCCACGGCCGCCGGCGTTCGACTCCGGCCAGCAGCCAGGCCGACAGCAGGGCGAGCAGCGCGAAGAACAGCGCGTTGACGATGACGAAGCCGCGGATCTCCTTGAGCACCTGCGGGGTGCCGACCAGGTCGCCGACCGGCACGTCGGAGCGTGGACCGACGTCGGGTGACCCGCTGGCCCAGTGCGTCACCCACGCCGCGGTGTAGGCGAAGTAGGCGATGCCGACGGGGTACTCCATGACCTCGAAGCGGCTGCGCACCTGCGCGTCGTCGGAGTAGGGCCACTCGAGCTCGACCAGCCCGCGGCCGTAGTAGAGGTAGGGCAGGTCGGAATAGCACATGTGCGTGTAGCGGTGGTCGTCGTAGACCCACTGCCGCTCGTTGCACCCGCTCTTCTGCACCATCCCGAGCGCGAACACCGCCGCCGCCACCAGCAGCACGACGCGGGTCGGCGTCCACCACGGGTGCCGACCCGCCCGGGAGCCGACCGGGCCGCCCACGCCCTCGCTGAGGGCGGCGACGACCGGGTCGTCGCGGCTCGGGTGGACCGTCACGTCACCAGGTCATCCGTGGCCACCACGCGTAGGCCAGGCTGCGCGCCGCGGTCTGGCTGGGCGTCGGGGTCGAGCTGGGCGTCGGCGTCTGGCAGCCCAGCAGGTCGCAGCTGTTGGTCGGCGGCGGCGGCGCGGTGGTCGGCGGCTCGGTCGTCGGCGGCGGTGGCGGAGGCGCCACAGTCGTCGGCGGCGCGGTCGTCGGGACGTCGGACGTCGGCGGCTTGGTCGTCGGCTCGTCGGTGGGCTCGAGGGTCACCGAGTCGCTCGGCTTGTCGCTGGGCTTCTTGGTCGGCGGCGGCGGCGCCGTGGTCGGCGCGTGGCCGTCGTCGGGCGCGTCGCCGTCGACGTACGCCGGCTCCGGGAACTCCTCGTCGTCGGGGACGTCGACCAGATCGTGGTTCATCACCGCGGTCCAGGTGTCGGCCGGGTAGTCACCCCCGAAGTACGACGGCAACCAGCCGTCGAGCTGCTCGTTGCCCTTGCCGCGCACGTACATCACCGAGGTCGACAGCTGCGGGGTGTAGCCGGTGAACCAGGCCGAGTCGACCTGGTCGAGCGCGTTGGTCGCGGTGCCGGTCTTGCCGGCCGCCGGACGGTCGATGCCCAGCGCCGCGGTGCCGGTGCCGGACTGCACCACCTGCTGGAGCGCGTAGCTGACGTCGGCGGCGATGTCCGGGCCCTGCTCCTGGTCGATGACCTGGGCGTCGCTCTCGGAGTGGTCGTAGAGGACCTCACCGTTCTTGTCGGTGACCTTGTCGATGATGAAGGGCGCGTGGAACTTGCCCTCGTTGCCGATGGTCGCGTAGGCGTTGGCCATGTTGATCGGGCTGATCGTCGCGCTGCCCAGCGTGATGCTCGGGAAGGGGTCGAGCCCGGCGCTCTGGCGCGGGAAGCCGTAGTGCTTGCCCGGGCCCTTGTTGGGCGGGATGCCCATCTTGTTCATCATCTCCAGGACCTTCTGCGGCCCGTCGGGCATGGAGACGGTGAGGTCGGTGTAGGCGGTGTTGATCGAGTCCTCGGTCGCCTTGATGAGGTTGACCGCCGAGCCGTAGTCGTTGTCCTGCTCGTTGCGGATCTCGTCGCCGTTGTCGAGCACGAACGGCGAGTTGCCGTCGAAGGTGTCCTTGAGCGAGTAGCCGGCCTTGATGCCCGCGGCCAGCGCGAACGGCTTCACCGACGAGCCCGCCTGACCGCCGGCGATGGCCCAGTTGATCTGGGACTTGAGGAAGTCCTGGCCCGCGAAGAGCCCGCGCACCGCGCCGGTCTTGACGTCGACCGTGGCCACCGCGACGTGCAGGTTCTTGTCGGTGAACTCCGGACCCTCGGGGCGCACCTCCTTGACCCCGTCGGCCGCCGCGTCCATCGCCTTCTTGGTGAAGGTCGTGGTCACGCGCAGGCCGCCGCCGTCGATCTCGTCGGCGGTGAACAGTTCCCCGTCGGAGCTCTTGCGCAGCGTGCCGAGCTCGTCCTTGACCATGGTCAGCAGGTGGCCCTCCTGACCGCCGTAGCGGTTGTCGGTCTCCTCGGGCTGCCACTTCGGCAGCTTGCGGGCGGCCTGCTGGGCGTCCGCGGCACTGACGTCGTCGGCCTTGGCCATCCCGTCGAGGACGTAGCGGTAGCGCTCGCGCAGGGCCTTGCGGGCGGCCTTGCCGTTGTCGGGGTCGTAGCCGTTGGGGTTGTTGATGATCGAGGCCAGCATCGCGCTCTGCGGCAGGTCGAGGTCGGCGGCGTCGACCTTGAAGTAGGCCTGGGCCGCGGCCTGGATGCCGTAGGCGCCGCGCCCGAAGTAGATCGTGTTGAGGTAGCCCTCGAGGATCTGCTCCTTGCTCTTCTCCTTGCGGAGCTTGAGCGCCAGGATCGCCTCCTTCAGCTTGCGCTGGTAGGACCGCTCCTGGCTGAGGTACAGGATCTTGATGTACTGCTGGGTGATCGTCGAGGCGCCCTGCGTGGAGTTGCCGCTGGCGTTGTTGAAGGCCGCGCGCACGATGCCCTTGAAGTCGATCCCGCTGTCGCTCCAGAAGGTGCGGTTCTCGGCTGCGACCACCGCGTCCTTGATGTCCTGCGGCATCTGGTCGTAGGGAATCGAGTCGCGGTTCTGCTTGGCGAACTGGCCGATCTCGGTCTTGCCGTCGTTGTAGTAGACGAACGACGTGTTGGTCTCGAAGTCGGAGTTCGGGTCCGGCAGGTCGGTGGTCTGGTAGAGGTAGACGAACCCCGCGCCCAGGATCAGCACCGCGACCAGGCCGCTCACCAGGACGTAGAGCAGCGCGCGACGGACCTTCTGCCCGCGCGTGCGGACCTTCTTGGGCTTGCCGTTGCGGCCCAGCTTGACCTTGGTGCCGGCGCCGGCCACGGGCTTCCCGCCCGGCGCCGAGCCGCCGGCGGCCTTGCCCGGGGGGCGGGAGGAGGAGTTCGGCGACCCCGGCGACCCCGCCTTGCGCTTGCCTGCCACGTCGCACGAGGGTACGCACCCCCGCCCAGAACCGCCGAGTCCTCGGTGTGGCGATCCGCCCGTCCCGAGCGGGTCCCACCGTGATGCACCTCGCCGATGTACCGGTGATTCGCAATCTGGTGATGTATCGCTACGATAGGTCGCATGGCACGGCGTGCGGAGACCATCGAGCTGGCAGTCCTCGGACTGCTGCACGAGGGACCGATGCACGGCTACGAGCTGCGCAAGCGGCTCAACCTGATGCTGGGGTGGGGGCGGGTGCTGTCCTACGGCTCGCTCTACCCGACGCTGAAGAAGATGCTCAAGGGCCAGCTGATCGAGGAGTCCACCGCCTCGACCCCGCTGTCACGGCGACCGAAGATCACCTACCAGGTGACCGAGGCCGGCACCCGCGAGTTCGAGCGGCTGATGTCGGAGGTCGGTCCCACCGCGTGGGAGGACGACAACTTCGACATCCGCTTCGCCTTCTTCTCCTCCACCGACATGGAGATCCGGCTGCGCGTGCTCGAGGGGCGGCGCATGCGCCTCCAGGAGCGGCTCGACCGGATCCAGCGCGAGCTGTCGATGACGCAGAAGGAGGCCGACCGGTACGCCGGCGAGCTCCAGCGCCACGGAGTGGAGTCGGTCGAGCGCGAGGTCAACTGGCTCTCCGACCTCATCAACGCCGAGCGCAGCACCCCCAGCAGCACCCCAGTCCCGCCCACCACCACCGCAGAAACGTCCTGAGGGACGCACCGGAAAGGAACGCCCTGATGGGTTCGGTTCGAGTAGCAATCGTCGGAGTCGGCAACTGTGCGACATCCCTGATCCAGGGTGTGCACTACTACCGGGACGCCGACCCCTCGGGCACCGTCCCGGGCCTCATGCACGTCACCTTCGGTGACTACCACGTCCGCGACGTGGAGTTCGTCGCGGCGTTCGACGTCGACGACAAGAAGGTCGGCAAGGACCTCTCCGAGGCCATCAACGCCTCGGAGAACAACACGATCAAGATCGCCGAGGTGCCGACCCTCGGCGTCGAGGTGCAGCGCGGCCACACCCTGGACGGTCTCGGCAAGTACTACCGCGAGACGATCGAGGAGTCCGCCGCCGAGCCGGTCGACATCGTCCAGGTCCTCAAGGACACCCAGGCCGACGTGCTCGTCTCCTACCTCCCGGTGGGCTCGGAGGAGGCCGACAAGTTCTACGCCCAGTGCGCGATCGACGCCGGCGTGGCCTTCGTC
This sequence comes from Nocardioides anomalus, assembly GCF_011046535.1. Taxonomy (NCBI): domain Bacteria; kingdom Bacillati; phylum Actinomycetota; class Actinomycetes; order Propionibacteriales; family Nocardioidaceae; genus Nocardioides; species Nocardioides anomalus. Next base: position 4,573,144 of record NZ_CP049257.1, read on the forward strand.
AACGCCCTGCCCGTCTTCATCGCCTCCGACCCGGAGTGGGCCGAGAAGTTCCGCGCCGCGGGCGTCCCGATCGTCGGCGACGACATCAAGTCCCAGGTCGGCGCGACCATCACCCACCGGGTGCTGGCCAAGCTGTTCGAGGACCGCGGCGTGGCGCTGGACCGCACCTACCAGCTCAACGTCGGCGGCAACATGGACTTCAAGAACATGCTCGAGCGCGAGCGCCTGGAGTCCAAGAAGGTCTCCAAGACCCAGGCCGTCACCAGCAACCTCAAGGGCGAGCTGGCCGGCGCCGGCGCCCACGACCGCAACGTGCACATCGGCCCGTCCGACTACGTCGCGTGGCTCGACGACCGCAAGTGGGCCTACGTCCGGCTCGAGGGCCGCGCGTTCGGCGACGTGCCCCTGAACCTCGAGTACAAGCTCGAGGTCTGGGACTCCCCCAACTCCGCCGGCATCATCATCGACGCGATCCGCGCGGCGAAGATCGCCAAGGACCGCGGTCTCGGCGGCCCGATCATCTCGGCGTCGTCGTACCTCATGAAGTCCCCGCCGGTGCAGCTGCCCGACGACGAGGGCCGCGCCCGCGTGGAGGCCTTCATCCGCGGCGAGGAGTGACCTCCCCTCTCTGAGAGCGACCCGACGGCCCGACAGCCTGTGCTGTCGGGCCGTCGTGCTGTCCGCTCAGTCCCACTCGGCCCGCAGCCCGTCGAGGTCGCACGGTGCGTAGCCCCACCCGCCGAGGTAGTGCAGCCCGGCGACCATCCCGCGCTCCAGGCGGCGGTCGTAGACGAAGAAGCCACCGCTGCTGTTCACCTGGGCCGTCGCCGTGCGCTCCTCGGTCAGCGGCTCGTCCTCGTGGCGGAAGACCATCAGCACCTCTCCGCCGGTCGCCGGTGTGCCGTCGGGCTGGCGCACGACGCCCGCCGCGCCCGGCTCGGGGTAGAAGCGCACGTCCTCGATGACCGCCTTGCGCGCGGTCCGGGTCTCCACCGACGCCCCGCCCGTGCAGAACGTCGAGCAGACGCCCTGCACGTGGCCGGAGATCTCGAGCAGGTTGGTCTCGCCCCACAGCTGCTCGCGGTGGCGGTCGATGAACGTCGCGTGCGCCGGGTCGCCGTCCAGCGACTCGGTCATCACCTGGATCTCGCGGGTCTGCCGGGCCGGGATCCGCAGCCACCGGTGGTCGAGGTAGGTGCGGTAGTACGGCAGGGTCTGGCGCACCCGGGCGTAGATGACGGCCGTGGCGTCGGTCGGGTTCTCCAGCTTGATCCGGAACCGCTTGCGGGCGGCCGGCGACGCCGTCTCCGACCAGAACCGGTCGTAGTTCGACTGCGCGGTGTTGTCCCGGTCGCTGCTCTCGTGGATGTCGGGGTGGCCCGGCTCCTCGTACAGGGGCAGGTCGACGGTCACGCAGTAGTGACCGTGGGCGCCACCCAGTCGACCTCGAGCTCCCCGACGGCGCCCGCGGCGATGTCCACGGCGGCCGAGAGCCCGAGCGGCTCGGCGGTGACCGGGGGCTGGTCGGCGGCGTTGGTGGTGAGGTTCTTGACCGAGAACGTCGCGCGCACCTGCCGGGCGTCCAGGGTGCCGTGGTTGCGCACCTTGGCCACGACGCGGTTGGGCTTCCCGCCCCAGGGCACGTTGAGGAACGTCGCGTCCACGTTGCTCTTGGCGTTGCGGATCTCGATGTCCGGGCTCTGCCACAGCTTCTCGCCGTTCGGCCACGGGCGGATGGACAGCTCGGGCCGGGCGTCGGAGTCGTAGCGGATCTCCACGTCGGCGCTGTCCGCGCGGGTGGCGATGACCTTGGCCGCGAAGTCCTTGGGCGCGCCCTCGGTGAAGTCCTTCTCGCGGTAGTCCTTGCCCACGGTCAGGAACGCGCCCTCGGTGAGGACGCCGTCGGTGTCGTTCACGGCGTCGGGGTCGTCGTAGAGGCGCAGCACCATCGGACGGCTGTCGTAGTTCTGCGCCCCCAGGGGCGAGACGACGTCCGTGCCCACCACGACCTGGCCGAGGGGGAGCCCGGAGTCACCGACCGAGGCGCCCTGCCGGTTGCGGTACTCCAGGTAGTAGTTGCGCCCGTTGGCGATGCGCACCTCGACGCCGCGCACCGTGCCCGGTGGCGGGGTCGCGCTCTCGAGCGCGGCGATGGTCACCGTCTCCACCAGCGCGCCACCACCGAGCGCGGCGAAGTCGTAGGACTTCACCTGCGCCGGCTCGACCCAGCCCAGCCCCATCCGCAGCGGCAGCCCGAGGTGGGGCAGCGCGGTCTCGCGGTGCATCAGGTCCCAGTCGGCCATCGTGCGCTGGGCGTTGCCCTGGTTCATCCAGTCGTAGAGGTAGAGGTCCGGCAGGCCGAGCGTGTGTCCGAGCTCGTGGGCCAGGGTCGCGTGCAGGACCCGACCCGGTCGGACCGTCGTCCAGTTCTCCGGCATCATCAGGATCGGCAGGTTGCGCTGGCCGGTGCTGAGCGTGACCGACGGCGTGAGCTGCTGCGGCCAGACGTAGCGCCCGATGCTGACGCCCGTGGCGGGTGACACCGTGGGGTCCGGCACGTTGACGGTGCGCACCACGAACGCCACCGCGTCCACGGCGGCCAGGTCCACGACCGGCGGCCGGGGCGGGCTGGCGGAGGTCTCGGCCTGGTTGGCCTGCTCGAGCACGGAGACGAACGACGCCCAGGTGTCGGGCTTGGGGTTCCAGCGCCGCGGACGGGTGGTGCCCGGGTTCGCGGGGTCGTCCTGCGTCTCGAGCTCGAAGTAGTCGTCCCACGAGCCGGGCGCGTGCAGCGGGCCGCGCACGTCGCCGCCGGCGAGCGACATGTCGAGGCGGCCGTAGCTCACCTCGGACCAGTAGGACCGGACCGACTGGCTCACGCCGCCCACACTGACGCCGGTGGTCATGGCGTCGGACCACTCCGTGCGGATCGGCGCGAGCCCGGCGGCGTCACCGGGGTAGCCCTGGGTCGTGGTGTCGATGAGCACCACCGCGACGCGCCACTGGGGCGGCGCGGCCGGGAAGACGTCGATGTTCTGCGGCCCGCCGCCGCCCCCGCCCCAGGCCGAGCTGGGCACCCGGGCGTCGAGCGCGCCGGTCACCGTGAACGACGGGCCGGCGTCGTCGTCGGCCCAGACCCCGAGGACGTCGAAGCGGCAGCGGCCCACGACCTCCCCCGTGGGGCGGTGGGTCGCGGTCACCACGCCGGTGCCGGTGCGCCACCCACCCACGAGCAGCAGGTGCGGGTCGGCCGGGTCGAAGGTGTCGTCGCGCGAGGGGGAGACGGCGCCGAGCGACGCGTCGTCGACGGTGAGGTCGAGCTCCTCGAAGTCGAGGCCGCTGCCGGTGGGGTCGGCCCGGACCGGGGTGTTGCCGCCGATGAACAGCCCGCCGGGCTCGACCGTGAGCAGCACCGGGTCGGTCACGCCGAGCGGGAGCTCGCGCTCGAGCACGTGGTCGCCGACGGCGACGAGGAGCCGCTCGCCGTCGACGGCGGCGGCCGCGGTCACCGCGGTCGCCGCGGCCACCGCAGGGTCCGACACGGCCCGGACGACGCCGTCGGCCACGAGCCGCGTCGCTCCGGACGGGTCGACCAGGGCGGCCCAGGTCGACGAGAGCCGGGTCAGCAGCCCGCCGGTCGGCAGCGGCGACCCGGTCAGGTCGGAGACGACGCCGGTGCCCAGGTCGACCGAGCGGACGGCGAAGCCGCCCGGGACCGAGGCGAGCAGCTGGGCGGCGCTGCCGTCGGCCGCGACGGCGGCCGCGAAGGCACCGGTGGCCTCCGCCACGAGCGGGTGGACCACCGAGCCGGGCGCCGCACCCAGCTCGTAGCGGTCCAGGTGGGGCACCGGCGCCCCGTCGAGCACCACGAGGGAGGCCGGCCCCGGGCCCGACTGCACGAAGCCCAGGGAGCGGACCAGCCCCGGGGCGTCGACGAACGGCACGGCCTGGGCACGGTCGGCGCGGTCGACCTGCGCGAGCCACAGGCCGTCGGCGTCGGCGACCACGAGCTGCTTGCCGGTCGCGTCGAGGGCCAGGTGGGTCGGCGCCGACCAGCCCGTCCCGATCACGCGGGCGTCGTACACCCCCTCGTCGTCGGGTCGCAGCAGGTCGAGCAGGGTGAGCCGACCGGAGCGCTCGGCGACGACGGCGACGTGGCGAGACGCCACGCAGACCATCGCGGTGATGTCGGTGAAGCCGGTGGCGACGACGTGGTCGGCCATGGATCCCTCCCGGGGTGCGCACCCGCGGATCGGGCGTCTGTCACCAGGGAGGGCCGGGGACCTGCCCCTGATACACCGTCCGGCGGGTCAGTCCCGCCGGCTCTCCCACCAGGACCGCAGCTCGGCCGCGGCCTCCTCCTCGCTCAGGGGACCGCGGTCGAGGCGGAGCTCGAGCAGGAAGCGGTAGGCGTCGCCGACCTCGCGGCCGGGGCCGATGCCGAGCAGCGACATGATCTGATTGCCGTCCAGGTCGGGGCGGATCGCGTCGAGCTCCTCCTGCTCCTGCAGGCGGGCGATGCGGGCCTCGAGGTCGTCGTAGGTGCGGCGCAGCTGCTCGGCCTTGCGGCGGTTGCGGGTGGTGCTGTCGGCGCGGGTGAGCACGTGCAGGCGCTCCAGCTGGTCGCCGGCGTCGCGCACGTAGCGGCGCACGGCCGAGTCGGTCCACTCACCCGAGCCGTAGCCGTGGAAGCGCAGGTGCAGCTCGACGAGCTTGGCCACGGCGTCGATCTCGTCCTTGGAGAAGCGCAGTGCCTGCATCCGCTTGCGGGTGGTCTTGGCGCCGACCACGTCGTGGTGGTGGAAGGTGACCGAGCCGTCCTCGAGGAAGCGGCGGGTCCTGGGCTTGCCGACGTCGTGCATCAGCGCGGCGAAGCGGGACACGAAGTCCGGGCGCCCGCCGAGCCGGTCCTCCTGGTCGATGGCCTGCTCGAGCACGGTGAGGGTGTGCTCGTAGACGTCCTTGTGGCGGTGGTGCTCGTCGCGCTCGAGGCGCAGCGCGGGCAGCTCGGGCAGGACGTGCGCCGCGAGCCCGGTGTCGACGAGCAGGGTCAGCCCGAGGCGGGGGTACGGCGCGCAGATCAGCTTGACCAGCTCGTCGCGGACCCGCTCGGCCGAGATGATCTCGATCCGCCCGGCCATCGCGGTCATCGCCGCGACCACCTCGGGTGCGACGTCGAAGCCGAGCTGCGCGGCGAACCGCGCCGCGCGCATCATCCGCAGCGGGTCGTCGGAGAACGAGCTCTCCGGGGTCCCGGGGGTGCGGATCAGGCCCTGGGCGAGGTCGACCACGCCGCCGTACGGGTCCTCGACCACGCGGCCCGGCAGCCGCACCGCCATCGCGTTGACGGTGAAGTCGCGGCGCCCGAGGTCGCCGTCGAGGCTGTCGCCGAAGTCGACGCTCGGCTTGCGCGAGGTCGGGTCGTAGGCCTCGGAGCGGTAGGTCGTGACCTCGACCGTCCACGGCCCCTTGCGGCAGCCGATGGTGCCGAACTCGCGGCCCATGTCCCAGGTCGCCTCGCTCCACCCCTTGAGCAGCCGCTCGGTGTCGTCGGGCCGCGCCGAGGTGGTGAAGTCGAGGTCGTGGTGGGGACGACCGAGCATCGCGTCGCGCACCGGTCCGCCGACCAGGGCCAGCTCGAAGCCGGCCGCCGCGAAGACCTCGCCGAGGTCGTCGACGACGGGCGCGATCCGCTCGAGCTCGGTGACCGCGTTCTGCTGCAGCTCGACCACGGTGCGGGGCGCAGGCGGGGTCGCGGACACGGGGGTCCACTCTAGGGCGCCGAACGCCGAATCACGGACGTCGGGACCCTCAGCCCCGAGGTCTACCCTGTCGGGCATGCTCCGCCGGCTCCCGCTCCGCGCTGCCCTGGCGGCGCTGGCGGTGCCCGTCGTGGTGCCGGCCCTGCTCTCCGGACCGGCCGACGCCCGCGCGGCGGACCCCGGCTCACCCCCCGTGAGCGGCCCCGCGGCCGACCCGGCGGCGCGCCAGGCCGAGGCCCGGACCGCCTCGGCGCGACCACGGCTGGTCACCCGGCGGGCCAAGCGGCAGGCGGTGGCCCAGGCGACGGCCAAGGCCGTGGACCAGCCGCTGTCGGTGACCATCGACCAGCTGACGCCGTCGACGATCCAGGAGAGCGGCCGGATCCGGGTGTCCGGGCACATCACCAACGACGACGACGAGACCTGGCGGATGATCAACGTCTACGCCTTCATCTCCGAGGAGCCGATGACGTCGTCGGCCCAGCTCGCCGCGGCCGCGCACACGCCGGCCGACGAGGTGGTCGGTCCGCGGATCACCGAGGGCGAGCACAAGGACGAGATCGAGGAGCTCGCGCCGGGCCAGACGGCGGAGTACGACCTGAGCATCCCGCGCCGGCTGCTGCAGGCCGACACTCCGGGCGTGTACTGGTTCGGCGTGCACGCGCTCGGCGAGAACGCCGACGGCCGCGACACCGAGGCCGACGGCAAGGCCCGCACCTTCCTGCCGCTCGTGCCGCAGGCGCGGGAGGGCCGGCTGTCCACGGCGGTGGTCATCCCGCTGCGCCGCCAGCTGGTGTACGCCGACGACGGCTCGGTCGACGACCTGGCCGGCTGGACCACCGCGCTGTCCGACGGTGGCCGGCTGCGCTCCCTGGTCGACTTGGGGGCCAGCGCCGGCGACCGGGAGGTGACGTGGCTGGTCGACCCGGCACTCATCGACGCCGTGCGCCGACTGGCCGACGGCAACCCCGGCCGGTCGCTCGCGCCCAACCTGGAGGCCGGCGAGGCCGACGGCGAGGACACCCCGACCGAGGGGACGGACGGGGCCGACGGGACCGACGGGGCCGGCGACCCCACGACCACCGCCACCCCGACGCCGGAGCCGAGCCCGACGCCGTCGGCGACCGACGACGAGGGCGGCGAGAGCCCGCTCGACCTCGACGCCCTCGACCCCGTCGTCCAGGCCGCGGCAGACGCGGCCCAGGACTGGCTGACCCGCCTCGACGGTGCCGTGCGCCCCGAGGACCAGGTGCTGACGCTGCCGTACGGCGACGTGGACGTCGCGGGCGCGGCCGCCCACGACCCGCAGCTGCTGCGCCGGGCGGTGGCCCGGTCGGGGAACGCGCTGCCCGGCCTCGACCTCACCACCACGCCGGCGTACGCCTCACCCGGCGGCTACCTGACGGCGCAGGGGATCGCCGCGGCCGAGCCCGGCACCACGATCCTGCTGACCGACGCGATGTTCCCCGGTCCGGCGCCGGGCGTGGCCGTCGTCGACGGGCACCGCGCCCTGGTCGCCTCCAGCGGCGCGGCCGCCGGCGGGCCGGGCCCGGACACCCGGACCGGGCCGACCGCGATGCGCCAGCGGCTGCTGGCCGAGGCGGCGGTGCGCTTCCTGCGCGGTGGCGACGAGCCGCTGACCATGGTCGTCCCGCACGACTGGAACCCGACCGACGCCTCCTCGTACTTCAGCGGCCTCGACGTGCCCTGGCTCGACCTGACCCGCGTCGACCAGATCAGCGCCACCCACGCGGCGCAGACCGTGGACAGCAGCACGTTGCGCTACCCCGGGTGGCAGCAGGAGGCCGAGCTCGACCAGCCGGGCTTCGACGCCGCGGACGCGCTGATCCGCAGCGGCTCGATGCTGCAGAACCTGCTCACGCTCAACAACGTGGTCGCCGGGACCGTCGCGGACGAGGCGCTCGGCACCGTGTCCTACTCCGCGCGCACCAGCCCCATCGTCAACCGCGCCTCGGCCGACGGCAGCCGGCGCTGGATCGAGGAGCGGCTCGGCCGGGTCCGGGTGAGCGCACCCCCCCGCGGTCACGCTCTCCAGCGACAGCGGCCGGTTCTACGCCACCGTCGTCAACGGCCTCGACCAGCCCGTCACCGTCGCGCTGGACGCCGACTCCGACGACCGGCTGAGCATCCGCGGGCCGCAGGTCGTCGACGTCGGCGCCGGCAAGCGGGCCTCGGTGCTGCTCACCGCGCGCACCGACGAGAACGGCGTGCACGACGTCTCGATCATGGTCACCGACAAGCGCGGCAGCCCGCTCGGCGCCCGGACCGACCTGAAGATCCGCTCGGCGCAGGTGAGCAACGTGATCTGGCTGTTCATCGGCATCGGCGCCGCGCTGCTGTTCGGCGCGATCGGCGTGCGGCTCTACCGCCGCATCCGCGACGCCCGGCGCGCCCCGCGCAGCACGAGCACCCCGGACGGCACCGCGGCCGAGCGCGACCCTGAGCCCGAGCCCGCCGGGGCCGGTCGCCGGTGACCGGGGCGCGTGCGGAGGACAGCCCGAAGCAGGCGGCCGAGTCCTCGCTGCTGAGCAGCAGCGCCGTGATGGCGGCCGGTACGGCGGTCTCGCGCTTCAGCGGGCTGATCCGGGCGGTGCTGCTCTCGGCCGCGCTCGGCGCCGGCGCGCACGCCGACGTCTTCACGGTGTCCAACACCCTGCCCAACGCGCTCTACATCCTGCTGGCCGGCGGCGTCTTCAACGCCGTGCTCGTCCCGCAGCTGGTCCGCGCGCTGCGCCACGACCCCGACCGCGGCGACGCCTACACCAGCCGCGTGGTCACCGCGGCCGGGCTGTTCCTGCTCGCGGTGACCGTCCTGCTGGTCGTGGCCGCGCCCCTGCTCGTGCGGGTGGTGACCCACGGCTACGAGGGCGCGGTCTACGACTCCGCCGTCGCCTTCACCCGCTACTGCCTGCCGCAGGTCTTCTTCTACGGGATGTTCGTGCTGGTGGGGCAGATCCTCAACGCCCGCGGCTCGTTCGGCCCGATGATGTGGGCGCCGATCGCCAACAACGTCCTCTCGGTCGCGGTGATCCTGCTCTACCTCCTGGCCTACGGTCCCGCGGAGGGCGCCGAGCGGCAGGGCGGCTTCACCGGCGGGCAGGAGCTGCTGCTCGGCGTCGGCTCGACGCTCGGCATCGCGCTGCAGCTGCTCATCCTGGTGCCCTACCTGCGCCGCGCCGGCTTCCGCTACCGGCCGCGCTTCGACCTGCGCGGCACCGGGCTGGGCCACACCCTGCGCCTCGGCGTGTGGACGGTGCTGTTCGTGATCGTCAACCAGGTGGCCTACGTCGTCGTGCAGCGCCTGGCCACCGGCGGTGCGGTCGACGGCGGCACCGGCGCCACGGTCTACGCCAACAGCTTCCTCGTGGTGATGGTGCCGCACTCGATCGTGACGGTCTCGCTGGCCACCGCGGTGCTGCCGCGGCTCTCGGCGCGCGCGGCCGACGGCGACCTCCCGGGGCTCGCCGGCTCGCTGTCCACGACCCTGCGCACCGCGCTCGTGGTCATCGTCCCGTTCGTGGCGCTGCTGCCGGTGCTGGCGCCCGACCTGGCGCGGGTCATCTTCGCCAACGGCGCCGCGGCCGACGTCGGCGTCGAGGCCTACCGCCCGACCCTGTCGCTGTTCGGTCTCGGCATCCTCTTCTTCACCGTGCACTACCTGGTGCTGCGCGGCTTCTACTCCCTCGAGCTCAACCGCACGGTCTTCTTCGTGCAGTGCGCGGTGGCCGCCACCAACATCGTGGCCGCCGTCGTCCTGGTCGGCCTCACCTCGGCCGACCACACCGCGCCGGCCCTGGTCGTGGCCTACGCCGCGGCGTACCTCGTCGGCTCGGCGGTCTCCTACGCGCTGCTCGCCCGCCGGCTCGGTGGGCTGCGCACGCGGCGGCTGGTGGTCTTCGCCGGTCGGCTGATCGTGGCCACCGGCCTGGCGACGGCGCTGACCTTCCCGGTGGCGCGGGTCCTCGACGGGCTGGCCGAGGACCCCGGGCTGGTCGTGGCCGCCGTGCGCCTGCTCAGCGTCGGCGCCCTCGACGTCCTGCTGTTCCTCGTCGCCGCCCGGCTGCTGCGCCTGGACGAGGTGCGCGACGTGGTCACCACGCTCCTGCGCCGAGGACGGGGCTGACCGGCGCCGGGCCGGAATACAGTGGGGCTCTCGGGGACAGCATCGTCAAGCGACGACGAGGGGACAGTGCCGTACGCCACCCGGGCCGGCGACGTGCTCGCCGACCGGTACCGTCTGGTCGACCTGCTGAGCGAGAGCGGGGGCGGCCGGTTCTGGCGTGCCCACGACCGGATCCTGGAGCGGCACGTCGCGCTGCACGTGATCGGCGCCGACGACCCGCGGGCCGGCCTGCTGCAGGACGCCGCCCGTCGCTCGGCCACCGTGCTCGACCAGCGGATCCTGCGCGTGCTCGACGTCGAGCGGCGCGGCGACCACTGCTTCGTGGTCAACGAGTGGGGCTCGGGCACCTCGCTCGACATCATGCTGGCCAGCAACGGCCCGCTCTCCCCTCGCCGCGGGGCGTGGCTGGTGGCCGAGGTCGCCGACTCCATCGCGGCCGCGCACGCCCACGGCGTCGCCCACGGCCTGCTGTCGCCCGAGAACGTCCTGCTCGACACGGCCGGCTCGGTCAAGATCATCGGCTTCTGCGTCGACGCCGCCCTGCACGGGCTGCCGCCCGGTGACCCGCAGCACGACGTGCTCGACCTGGCCGGACTGCTGTACGCCACGCTCACCGGGCGCTGGGCCGGCGCCTCCCCGTCGCACGTGCCCCGGGGGCCCGAGGCGCACGGGCGGGTGCTGCGGCCGCGGCAGGTCCGGGCCGGCGTACCGCGACCGCTCGACGACCTGTGCGACGAGCTGCTCAACCCGCGTGGCCAGCGGGTCCGCGACGTGCGCGACCTGGCCAGCGCGCGGGGCGTGCAGAGCTTCCTGTCCGACTTCGTGGGCGACCCGGCCGGGCTCGGCCCGGCGATCGCGGCCGGCAACCCCGAGAAGAACGAGACGGTCGTCCTGCCCGCGGTGCCCGAGATCCTGGCCCGGCCGCACCCCGACGACTTCGTCGCGCCGGAGCCCGAGCCCGAGCCGGAACCCGAGCCGGAACCCGAGCCCGAGCCCGAGCAGCCCACCGAGGCCGGGCTGCCGATCTTCGACGACGAGAGCGACGAGGTCTCCTGGCTGCGCGCGCGCTCGACGCCTCCGGCCCCGCCGCCGCCGTTCGAGGAGCCGCCGGAGCGCCCGCTCTTCGCCGCGGAGGCCCGGCGCCCGCGCTTCCCGCGGGCCGACGAGGGGCCGGTGGTCTCACGCGGGGACGAGTACTGGCCCTTCGACCGCGCCGCGACCGGCGAGGGACCGGCGGCACTGCTCGACGACGACACCCGCGAGCAGGTGCCCGGGCGCAACTGGATGCGGCTGGCCATGCTCGTCGCGGTCGCCGTGGTCCTGCTCGTCGCGGTGGCCATCACCGTCAACCTCAGCCGCGGCAAGACCCCGCTGGGGGCCGATCCCGACGACGGACCCGACCCCACGCCCTCGGCCACGCCGACCCCGACGCCGACCGTCGAGCCCACGCCGTTCCCCGGGCTGAGCGCCGCCGACTTCGACCCCCAGGGGGACCGCGAGGAGAACCCCCAGGAGGCCGGCCTGGCGGTGGACGGCGACCCCGCGACGTCCTGGCAGACCCTCACCTACAAGCAGCAGCTCGGCCCGGTGGGCCTCAAGCGCGGGGTCGGCCTCGTGCTCGACCTCGGGGAGGCCCGCGCGGTGCGCCGGGTCCAGCTGACCCTGGTCGGCGCGCCGACCACGCTGTCGGTCTACGTCACCGGCACGGCACCCGGCGACGTCGAGCGGCTCAGCCCCGTCGGCCAGCTCACGGCCGCCACCGACACCGCCACCGTCGACCTGGACCGCGCGAGCACCGGTCGCTACGTCACGGTCTGGCTCACCGCCCTGCCGCAGGTCAGCGGTGGCTGGAAGGGCGGCGTCGCGGAGGCCGTGGTCTCGGGCTGAGTCCCAGGTGGACCACCCCTTCGTGGGACCATGTCCTACGTGGAGGTCGCATGAGCGCCCAGGCTGGGGCCGAGCCGACCGACCACGACCTGCTGCGGGCCCACGTCGACGGCGACCCGGATGCGTTCGGGGTGCTGTTCCGCCGGCACCGCGACCGGCTGTGGGCGGTCGCGCTGCGGACCATGGGCAACCCCGAGGACGCCGCGGACGGCTTGCAGGACGGCATGATCTCGGCGTACCGGCGGGCGGGCTCGTTCCGCGGCGACGCGGCGGTGACCACCTGGCTGCACCGGGTCGTCGTGAACGCCTGCCTGGACCGGATCCGCGCGGCCAAGGTGCGCCGCGCCGAGCCGCTGCCCGAGGACCTCGACGACTTCGGCGACCGGGGGTCGCTGGTCACGGCGACCAGCGAGACCTCGGACCCGGCCGACGCTGCGGTGGTCCAGGAGCGGCGCCGGCTGGTCCTCTCCGCGCTCGAGCAGCTGCCCGCGGACCAGCGGGCCGCGCTGGTCCTGGTCGACATGGAGGGCTACCCGGTCGCGGAGGTGGCCGAGATGCTCGACTGCGCAGTGGGCACCGTGAAGTCGCGGTGCTCGCGCGGGCGCGCGCGACTGGCCACCCTGCTCGGCGACCTGCGGGCCGGTGGTGACGCGGAGCACGCGGGGCCGGGGAACCCCGTCGACCTGTCCCCCGTCCGATCTGCGGAGGCGCCGCGCGCCCCGCCCGATCCCGGCTGACTCCCCGCCCAGCCAGCCAGACAGCCAGTCCGTCCGAGCCTCGAGAGGAGGCGTGCCCGTCCGTGAGTGATCCCGACCTCACGCCCGAGCAGGAGCAGCGCGTACGCCGCCTGCTCGCCGAGGCACGCCACGACGAGCCCGTCCCCGACGACGTCGCCGCCCGCCTGGACCGGGTGCTGGCCGGCCTGGCCGCGGAGGACCCGTCCGCCGGGCCGGACGCCCAGCTCGCCCCGGTCGTCGACCTGGCCGCGCGCCGGCGCCGCCGCAACGCCGCGGCCCTGCTGGCCGGCGCCGCGGCCGTCATCATCGGCGGGTTCGCGGTCGCCCAGGTCATCCACGTGGACGACGACGACGCGAGCTCGGCCGGCTCCGACGCCGGCAGCTCGCTCACCTCCCAGCGCGGCACCGACGACTCCGACGACTCGGCGGCCGACGCCTCGGGCAGCGGCGGCGGTGGGGGCAACGCCTCGCCGAGTCCGAGCCAGGGGGTCGCGCCCGGGGCGCCCGAGGCCGCGCGCACGCCGCTCGAGCTGAGCGCCGGCTCGCTGGCCACCGACGTGACCGAGCAGCTCCCCAAGCGGGGTCTCGACAGCGCGGAGGCGCTGCCGGGGCGCAGCCCGAGCACGCCCGGCTTCCCCTGCGCGACCAGCGCCCCCGCGTCGGCGTACGGCCTCGGCGACCTCTACCCGGCCTACTACGACGGCATCCCTGCGGTGCTCGCGCTGCGACCCCCGGAGGGCTCGAGCCAACGCGCCGACGTCCTGGACTGCGCGACCGCGACCGAGCTGGACAGCGCGGAGCTGCCGGCGCCCTGACGGGGGAATCTCCCTGACCTATCGTGGGTTGTGTCTTGACCGACGACAACAGGAGTGGTTCAGCGTGGCAGAGCCCCGCAACGTCATCATCATCGGCTCCGGCCCCACCGGCTACACCTCTGCGGTGTACGCCGCCCGAGCGAACCTGCAGCCCTTGGTCTTCGAGGGCTCGGTGACCGCCGGCGGTGCGCTGATGAACACCACCGAGGTCGAGAACTTCCCCGGCTTCCGCGACGGCATCATGGGTCCGGCCCTGATGGACGAGATGCGCGCCCAGGCCGAGCGGTTCGGCGCCGAGCTCGTCCCCGACGACGTGGTCGAGGTCGACCTCACCGGCGACGTCAAGGTCGTCAAGACGTCAACGGAGACCTACACCGCCAAGGCCGTGATCCTGGCCATGGGCTCGGGCTACCGCAAGCTCGGGCTGCCCCGCGAGGACGAGCTGTCCGGGCGCGGCGTGTCGTGGTGTGCGACCTGTGACGGCTTCTTCTTCCGCGAGCAGCACATCGCCGTGGTCGGCGGTGGCGACTCCGCGATCGAGGAGGCGACGTTCCTGACCCGCTTCGGCTCCAAGGTGTCGCTGATCGTGCGCCGCGACGAGCTGCGGGCCTCCAAGATCATGCAGGAGCGTGCCTTCGACGACCCGAAGCTGGAGATCGTGTGGAACTCCGCGGTCGCCGAGATCAACGGTGCCGACCGGCTGGAGTCGCTGACCCTGGAGGACACCGTCACCGGTGAGCGCCGGCAGCTGGACGCGACCGGGCTGTTCATCGCCATCGGTCACGACCCGCGCTCGGAGCTGCTGACCGGCCAGGTCGACACCGACGACAACGGCTACGTCGTGGTCGAGCACCCCTCGACCCGCACCAACCTGATCGGCGTCTTCGCGGCCGGCGACCTGGTCGACCACCAGTACCGCCAGGCCATCACCGCCGCCGGCACCGGCTGCGCCGCCGCGCTGGACGCGGAGCGCTACCTGGCCGAGCTCGAGCACACCGGCGATGCACGGGAGGCCCAGCACCGGGCCGACGCCGAGGTCGCCGACGACCCGGACGCCGCGATGGCGGCCGGCGAGGTCGTGGTCGAGGAAGCACAGACCGCCGGCGCCTGAGCCGGCTGACGGCCTCCTCCGGGCTCGCGGGCCCCACGCGTGGCGTGGGAACACCCGCGCCCGGCGTGGTGTTCACTGCTGTGACCCGGGCCGATCCCGGGTGCAGCGAGCCAGGCTTCAAGCTGAACTCAACCGAGAGGAACTCCCTTGAGCAACATCGACAGCGTGACCGACGCCGAGTTCGACACCCAGGTCCTCAAGTCCGACAAGCCGGTGCTGGTCGACTTCTGGGCCGAGTGGTGCGGGCCGTGCAAGCAGGTCGCGCCGATCCTGGACGAGATCGCGGGCCAGCACGGCGACAAGATCACCTTCTTGAAGATGAACGTCGACGAGAACCCCGTCACCCCTTCGTCGTACCGCGTCACCGGCATCCCGACGATCAACGTCTACCAGGGCGGCGAGGTCGTGAAGTCCATCGTCGGTGCCCGCCCCAAGGCGGCACTGCTCAACGAGCTCTCCGACTACATCAACGCCTGAGACCCCCGGCTGGTCTAGTTCAGGTCCGAGCGGCCCATCCTGCCTTCGGCGGGGTGGGCCGCTTTCGGTCGCACGACGCCCACGAGCCGCTCGAGCGCGGCCTCGACCTCGTCCTTGAGCGAGAGGGCGGCGCGCAGCTCCATCCGCATCCGCGGGGTCGCGCCGTGCGCGCGCTGGGTCTTGAAGCCCACGCTCCCCAGGAAGTCCGCGGGCACCACGCAGCTGCGCCGCGCGCCCGGCCCGCGGGTGTCGCCGAAGGCCTCGACGGCCTTGAAGCCGCCGCGCTTGATCAGGTCGCGCGCCATCCCCTGCACGAGCATCCGGCCGAGCCCGCCGCCGGCGTGGTCGGGGTGCACCCAGACGTTGGTGAGCAGCACGGCGTCCGGCGAGATCGGCGCGGTCGCGAACCCGCCCGCGCCGGGCAGGTAGCTGTCCGGCGCGTAGATCAGGTAGCCGACCGGCCGGTCGTCGACCAGCACGACGCGCCCGCACGACCCCCAGTCGCGCAGCACCTGCGAGACCCACGCCTCGCGTTCGGCCGCCGCGTCCTCCGCGCCGACCCGGTCGCGGGCGACCGGGTCGAGCTGCCAGAACAGGCAGGTGCGGCACGGTCCCTCGAGCTCGGCCAGGTGGTCCACCGTGAGCCGGACGACCTTGCGCGACATGTCCCCAGCGTAGGCGCGCGGCGTACGTCTGTGACCGAGTCGTGGGCGCGGGCCGTGCCGAGGACGGGCCCGATCCCGCACACTAGGGGGATCATGGAGAGCACGCCCTCGCGCCCGCAGGCCCGTCTCGACCCCTACGTCGACCGGTACGCCGCCCGCACCGCCGGGATGACGGCCTCCGAGATCCGCGCTCTCTTCGCCGTCGCCTCGCGCCCCGAGGTGGTCTCGCTGGCCGGCGGCATGCCGAACATCTCCGGGCTCCCGCTCGACGTGGTGGGCCACGCGATCAGTGACCTGGTCGCCCAGCAGGGCCCGGTCGCCATGCAGTACGGCTCGGGCCAGGGCGTCCCGGAGCTGCGCGAGCAGATCACCGAGGTGATGCGCCTCGAGGGCATCGAGGCCCACCCCGACGACGTCGTGGTCACGGTCGGCTCGCAGCAGGCGGTCGACCTGGTCACCCGCGTCTTCTGCGACCCCGGCGACGTGGTGATCTGCGAGGCGCCGTCGTACGTCGGCGCGCTGGGCGTCTTCAAGGCCTACCAGTGCGAGGTCGTGCACGCCGAGATGGACGCCGACGGGCTCAACCCCGAGGCGCTGCGCCAGGCCATCGCGGCCACCAAGGCGGCCGGCAAGCGGATCAAGTTCCTCTACACCATCCCCAACTTCCACAACCCGGCCGGCGTGACGCTCACCGCGGCGCGGCGCCCGGAGATCCTCGACATCTGCCATCGCGAGGACATCCTGATCCTCGAGGACAACCCCTACGGTCTGCTCGGCTTCGAGGGCGAGCCGATGCGCGCGCTGCGGGCCGACGCGGCCGAGGGCGTCATCTACCTCGGGTCGTTCTCCAAGACCTTCGCCCCCGGGTTCCGCGTGGGCTGGGCGCTCGCGCCCCACACCGTGCGCGAGAAGCTGGTCCTGGCCCAGGAGTCCGCCACGCTCTGCCCGCCGCAGTTCTCCCAGATGGCGGTGTCGGCGTACCTCTCGCACCACGACTGGCAGGGCCAGATCAAGCAGTTCCGCGAGATGTACCGCGAGCGGCGCGACGCCATGGTCGACGCGCTGACCGACCAGATGCCGGCCTCCTGCCGCTGGAACGTGCCCGACGGCGGGTTCTACGTCTGGCTCACCCTGCCGCCGGGAGTGGACGCCAAGAACATGCTGCCGCGCGCGGTCACCGCCCGGGTGGCCTATGTCCCTGGCACGGCGTTCTACGCCGACGGCTTCGGCTCCAGCGCGATGCGGCTGTCCTTCTGCTACCCAACCCCGGAGCGGATCCGCGAGGGCGTGCGCCGGCTGGCCGGGGTGGTCGAGGCCGAGCTGGAGCTGCGCGCGACGTTCGACAGCTACGCCCCGGCCCGCGAGCTCGGTCCTCGCGGGTACGACGGCCCGAGCAGTGACCTCAGCTGATGCGCGACGTCACCTACCCGCCGATCATCCTGGCGGCCAAGGCCGGCTTCCGGCTGCTCGGCCAGCGCATCACGATCACCGGTGCCGACCACGTGCCGCGCTCGGGCGGCGTGCTGCTGGCGGTGAACCACATCGGCTACGTCGACTTCGTCTACGGCGGGCTCGCGGCCAACCCGTCGGGGCGCAAGGTGCGCTTCATGGCCAAGCGCGAGCTCTTCGACCACCGCTGGACCGGCCCGCTCATGCGCTCGCTGCACCACATCGAGGTCGACCGGGCCGAGGGGGAGGCGTCGATGCGCACGGCCGTGCAGTTCCTGCGAGCCGGCGAGGCCGTCGGCATCTTCCCGGAGGCGACGATCTCGCGGGCGCTGGAGCTCAAGGACTTCAAGACCGGCACCGTGCGCATCGCGGCCGAGGCCGGCGTACCGCTCGTGCCGGTGATCCTCTGGGGCACGCAGCGGATGATGACCAAGGACCACCCGCGCGACTTCTCCCGCGGCAAGACCATCACGATCTCGGTCGGCGCGCCCCTGCACCCGACGGGTGCCGACCCGGTGGCCGAGACCGCCGAGCTGCACCGGGTGATGTCGTCGATGCTGGACGAGGCGGTCCGGGCCTACCCGACCGCCGAGCAGCCGCCGGGGTGCTGGTGGCTGCCGGCACGGTACGGCGGCAGCGCGCCGACGCTCGAGCAGGCCGCGGTTCTCGACGCCGAGGAGAAGGCCGCCCGCGCGGCCCGCAAGGCCGCGCGGCCCTGACCATTGTCGTCAGATCGCTTTGTCGACAAAGCGACTGATCCACAAGTCGATGCTCAGATCGGGCGGTCGTCCCGGTTGCGGGGGTCCATCACGTCGACGATGCGGCGCAGGTCGTCGAGGCTGGCGAACTCCACGGTGATCTTGCCCTTGCTGCGCCCGAGGTCCACCTTCACCCGGGTCTCCAGCCGGTCGGACAGGCGGTCGGCCAGCTCGGCGAGACCGGGCGCGGTGGGCTTGGCCCGCTGCACGCGGCGGACGGCGGGGTCGTCGTCGCTCCCAACCGCGACGATCTCCTCCAGCCCGCGCACCGAGATGCCCTCGGCGACGACGCGCTGGGCGAGGCGGTCCTGGCGCTCGGCGTCGTCCACGCCGAGCAGGGAGCGGGCGTGGCCGGCCGAGAGCACCCCGGCCGCGACCTTGCGCTGGACGGCCGGGCTGAGCTTGAGCAACCGGATCGTGTTGCTGATCTGCGGACGTGAACGACCGATGCGGTGGGCCAGCTCCTCGTGCGTGCACTCGAAGTCGTCGAGCAGCTGCTGGTAGGCCGACGCCTCCTCCAGCGGGTTGAGCTGGGAGCGGTGCAGGTTCTCCAGGAGCGCGTCCCGGAGCATGTCGGTGTCGTCGGTGTCGCGGATGATGGCCGGGATGACGTCGAGCCCGGCCTGCTGGGACGCGCGCCAGCGCCGCTCCCCCATGACCAGCTCGTAGTCGCCCTCCGCGCGGCGGCGCACCACGATCGGCTGGAGCAGCCCGACCTCGCGGATCGAGTGGACCAGCTCGGCCATCGCCTCCTCGTCGAAGACCTGACGAGGCTGTGCGGCGTTGGGGCGGACCTGGTCGATGGGCAGCTCGGCGAACGACGCCCCGGTCACGGGGGCGAGCTCGGGACCGGGTGCGGAGCCGGCGGCTCCCGGCTCCGGCGGGCCGGTCGGACCGGTCGGCGGGGCGGGGCCATCGGCGGCGCCGGCCCCGGCGGCGCCGGCAGCAGGCGACTCCTCCGCCGGCGCGGCCGTGGGGATCAACGAACCGAGACCGCGGCCGAGACCGCGACGCTGGGGCCGGGAGGCGTTCACGCGTGCTGTCCTTCCTGGGGCCGCAGCCCCTTCTGCGCGAGCTCCTTGGCGGCGTCGAGGTAGCTCATCGCACCGGGCGACCCCGGGTCGTAGGTCATCACGGTCTGGCCGTACGACGGCGCCTCGGACACGCGCACGGAGCGCGGGATCGCCGAGCGGAGCACCTGCTCGCCGAAGTGCGAGCGGACCTCCTCGGCCACGCCGGCGGCCAGTCGGGTGCGGCCGTCGTACATGGTGATGAGGATGGAGGAGATGCTCAGGTCCGGGTTCAGGTGCGCGCGGACCATGTCGACGGTGGAGATGAGCTGGCCGAGACCCTCCAGCGCGTAGTACTCCGCCTGGATGGGGATCATCATCTCGGCCCCCGCCACCAACGCGTTGAGCGTGAGCAGCCCCAACGACGGCGGGCAGTCGATGAACACGTAGTCGAACCGGTCCTCGCCCGCATCGTCGACGCTCTGCTCACTGACCCGGGGATCGGCGTAGAGCGCCTTGCGCAGCCGCTGCTCACGCGCCACCACACTGACGAGCTCGATCTCGGCTCCGGCCAGGTCGATCGTGGCCGGGACGACCGAGAGCAGCTCGAGGTCGGGGCACGGCGCCAGCACCTCGGCCAGCGGGGTTCCCTCGACCAGCAGGTCGTACGTCGAGGGCGTGCCCCGGTGGTGCTCCACCGCGAGCGCCGTGGAGGCGTTGCCCTGCGGGTCCAGGTCAACCACCAGCACCCGCTGACCGAGCTGGGCGAGCGCGGCGGCCATGTTCACGGTCGACGTCGTCTTGCCGACCCCGCCCTTCTGGTTGGCCACGACGAGGACTCGGGTGGCCTCGGGCCGCGGCATCGCCGGCCGCTGCCGTGCGCCCTGGCGTGCCAGCAGCATGTGCTCAGCGGCCCTGGCCAGCGGGGTCGGCTCGTCCCCATAGGGGTCGGCCAAGGAAGGTGGGACGTCGCTGAGATCGCCTGCGCGCAGCACGGCCGGGTCTCCTTCAGTTTCACGTGAAACATCGGTCTGGGGGACGGGGTTGTCGGCACCTCCGGGCGGTGTTTCACGTGAAACATCGTCCGCGTCGTCAAGGCGAACCTGTGGAGAAACCACGTCACCCTGTGGAGAGTCAGGCTCAGGGAGGGGTTCCGTACCGGTGGATAACTCCCCTGCACCGTCCGGCGGTGTCGGGCCGTGCGTCACTCCTGGATCCCTCCCACCACGTCGCGTCCACCTCACCCTAGTCGCGCCCGAATGCCTCGAGCCACTCGCACGACGGTGGCTGTGGAGGCGTCGTCGGGGGTGCTCAGCTCCAGTACTTCGGGCTCCGGACAACGGAGCGTGCGCAGCCGCGTCCGAGCCGAGGCGATCTCCTCGGCCGCCGAGCTGCCCTTCATGGCCAGCAGGGCGCCCTCCGGCGCGACGAGCGGCCACGCCCACCCGAGCAGACGTTCCAACGGGGCCAGGGCACGGGCCGTGACGACGTCGAAGAGCCGGGACCCGTGCAGCTCTTCGGCCCGCGCCCGGACGACCTCGACGCCGTCGAGTCCGAGCTCCCCGACGACTTCCTCCAGGAAAGTGGTCCGCCGCAGCAGCGGCTCGACCAGCGTGACCCTCAGGTCGGGCCGCGCGACGGCCAGCGCCAGACCGGGGAGACCGGCGCCGGAGCCCAGGTCGGCCAGCGTCGCGCTCTCGGGGACGACCGAGGCCAGAGCCAGGCAGTTGAACACGTGCCGCTCCCACAGCCGCGGCGCCTCCCGGGGGCCGATCAGCCCGCGTTCGACACCGGCCGTGGCCAGGAGCTCGACGTAGCGCTCCGCCAGAGCCAACCGCTCCGACGGGAACGCCCCCCGCGCCGCCTCGGGCGTGGGGGGCGTCCCGGACGGGATCTGCTGCCCGCTCACCGCGGCGGAAGGACCACCACGTAGCGGCGGGGCTCGACGCCCTCGGACTCCGAGGTCAGGCCGGCGGCCGCGACGGCGTCGTGCACCACCTTGCGCTCGAACGGCGACATCGGGTCGAGCGACGCGGACTCGCCGGACTCCTTGACCCGGGCCACGGTCTCCTCGGCCAGCTTCTCCAGCTGGTCGCGCTTGTCGGCGCGGTAGCCGGAGATGTCCAGCATCAGCCTCGACCGCTCGCCGGTCTCGCGGTAGACCGCCAGCCGGGTCAGCTCCTGGAGCGCCTCCAGGACCTCACCGTCGCGGCCGACCAGCTGGCTCAGCTCGGCGCCCACGATCGACACGGCCGCCCGGTCACCCTCGACGTCCATGTCCAGGTCGCCGTCGAGGTCGGCGATGTCGAGGAGCTCCTCGAGGTAGTCCGCGGCGATGTCGCCCTCGGCCTCGAGCCGCTCGACCCGCGAGCCGGCCGGCTGGTCCTCGGCGTCCTCGGCCGCGTCCGCGCCGCCCGCGGTCTCGCCGCCGTCGGCGGGCCCCCCGCTGTCAGCCACCGCGGCGGCCTCGTCGGCACCGGTCGCCTCGGTGCCGGTCGCCACGGTGCCGGCGTCCTCCACGGTCAGGTCGGGCGTCTCGTCGGTGGTCTGCTCGCTCACTGCTGGTTCCCGTTCCTCTTCTGGTTCTGGCTGCGCTGGGTGCCGCCGGGTGGTCGCCCGGTGCCGCCCTTCTGGCGCTGGGCCTTGGTCTGCCGCTTGGGCTGCTGGCGTTGTGCGGGGCGCTTGTCCTCCGGCTCGACCTCGGTCACCGTCGCCACCGCGCCCTCGGCGGCCGGCAGCCCGTGGGCCTCGGCCTTCTTGCGGTCGCGCTCTTCCTTGGCCTTGGCCGCCTCGGTGCCCGGCGCCGGGTTGTTGCGGATGACCCAGAACTGCTGACCCATGGTCCACAGGTTCGAGGTGGTCCAGTAGAAGAGCACGCCGATGGGGAAGGCGATGCCGCCGACCGCGAACACGACGGGGAGGACGTAGAGGAGCATCTTCTGCTGCTGGGCGTACTGACCCGTCAGCGCGTCGGGCGGCATGTTCTTGCTCATCAGCTGCCGCTGGGTGGTGAACGTCGTGGCGGTCATCGCCAGCACCAGGATGGCCGCCACGATCTGCACGGCCAGGATGCCCTGGGAGTCGGTGAACGAGGCGGCCAGCGGCAGCTTGCCGAACAGCTCGGCCTTGCCGAACTCCTTGGCCTGGGTCTCGGTCAGGAAGCCGTGCGCCGTGCCCTTCTTGGCCGCCTGGTCAACCATCCGGAACAGCGCGAAGAAGATCGGCATTTGCATCAGGATCGGCAGGCAGGACGCGAACGGGTTGGTGCCCGAGTCCTTGTAGAGCTTCATCGTCTCCTGTGCGAGACGCTCCCGGTCGTGGCCGTACTTCTTCTGCAGCTCCTTGACCTTGGGCTGGATCAGCTGCATGTTCCGGCTGGCCTTGATCTGGCGCACGAACAGCGGGATCAGCGCGGCCCGGATGACCAGGGTCAGGCCGATGATCGACAGGCCCCACGACGCACCGCCCTCGGGGTCGAGCCCGATCTGGCTGAACAGCCAGTGCCACGCCAGCATCACTCCGGACACCGCGTAGTACAACGGTGTGAGGATGTAGTGACCGATGGTGCCCAGCGGTCCCAGCACGAGTGCGCTCACGCGATCAGGCTTCCTTCCTGTGGGCGGCGCCGACCAGTGCGTCACGGTCCGGGCCGGAGGTGCGTGCAGAGGTGCGGGACGGGACCGGGTCGTAGCCACCGGCGGCCCAGGGGTGGCAGCGCGCCAGTCGGCGCGCCGCCAGCCAGCTGCCGCGGATGCTGCCGTGCTCGGTCACCGCGTCGAGCGCGTACGCCGAGCAGCTCGGGTGGTAGCGGCACACCTGCCCGTAGAGCGGGCTGATCAGCAGCCGGTAGGCGCGCAGCAGCCCGATGAGGACGTACTTCATGAGGCAGCCCCTGTCCGGGGCGCGGCCGGGCTCCGCATCGCCCTGCTGAGACAACGGGTGAGCTCGGCGTCGAGTTCCGCGCTGGACAGGCCGGCGGCCGGGGGCAGGGCCCGGACCACCACCTCCGCGCCCGCGGGCAACGACGCCAAGTGTGGCCTGACGACATGACGCAACCGGCGCTTCACCTGGTTGCGGGCGACGGCGTTGCCCACCGCCTTGGAGACCACCAGGCCGACGCGCACCGAGTGCACCTGCGCGGGCGGCGCAGGTGTGAGCAGGTGCACCACCACCGCGGACCCACCCGCTCGCCGGCCCGCTCGCACGGTGCGCCGGAAGGCGTCGGAGTCGCGCAGCCGGTGCTCGGCGGCGAGCACGGGGAAGAGCGGCCTGAGCCGACTCAGACCGCGAGGCTCTTGCGGCCCTTGCGGCGACGCGCGGAGAGGATGGCGCGACCGGCGCGGGTGCGCATGCGCAGACGGAAGCCGTGCACCTTGTGGCGGCGACGGTTGTTCGGCTGGTAGGTGCGCTTGCTCACGGGAGTTCTCTTCCGGTAGGACGGGCAGGTCTGGTGGTCGCGGCGGTCGGCGCGGGTGCGCTGCCAGGACCCAGCCACTGACCGATCAACGGTACGCGGTGCGCGGAGCCAGGGTCAAACCGGCGCGGGCCGGGCCCGCGCCACGCCCGCGGGCCTGTGGAGATCGCCCGGACGGGTGGGCTGCGGACGGCCCGGGACCACCTGGTGAAATGGCTTCGTCACCTGTGGAGAACGGCTTGTGCCTGCCCGCCGCGCGGGGTTAGGTTCGGGCCCCAACCGAGGTTCCCTACTGCCCCCCGGGGCCGTCTCGGTCCGGTGCTCCCCCGCCGGTTCCTCACAGTCCCCACCCGTCCCGGACACCCGGTGCGGCGGGTGCACAGCCTGTGGAGAACTCTGTGGACAGTGACGCCGACCCAGCTGTCCGCACCTGTCCGGACAGGACCCCCAGCCGCATCGAGCGGGAGAAGGCGACCGACCTCGTGGACCACACCGACCCGGACCTCACCGACGCCTGGCGCGCGGTGCTCGACAACGTCCAGCCCAACCAGCGGGCCTGGCTGTCGACCTGCGACCCCGTCACCGTCCACGACGACCTGGCGATCATCGCGGTGCCCGACGAGTTCACCCGGACCCAGGTCGAGGGCCGGCTGCGGCCCGAGCTCGAGGGCGCACTCAGCGAGGTCTACCGCCGCGCGATCCGCCTGGGCACCACCATCAACCCGGCGTTGAGTGAGCCGGGCCGGGCCGAGCGGACCGCCGCTCAGGCGTCCCACGCCCCGCGCCGCGAGAGCACCGACCGGATCGACCGGATCGACCGGATCGAGCCGACCGGCCCGAGCGCACCTGGCCGCGAGCCCGAGACGGTCTCCCGGATCGACTCGTCGACAAGGCGACACGACGACATGTCGACAAATGGTCCGGTGAGCCGGTTGGCCGACGTGCTCCCCATGCCGGGCGCCGCCACCGACCAGCCGCCCGCTCCCGTGCTCCACCACGACCGGATCGAGACCGACGGCGACCACCGCTCGCAGCGCCCGAGCGCGCTGGAGACCCGGCTCAACCCGAAGTACACCTTCGAGACGTTCGTCATCGGCTCCTCCAACCGCTTCCCCCACGCCGCCGCGGTGGCGGTGGCCGAGGCGCCCGGCAAGGCCTACAACCCGCTGCTCGTCTACGGCGAGTCCGGGCTGGGCAAGACCCACCTCCTGCACGCGATCGGGCACTACGTGCGCAGCCTCTACACCGGCGCCAAGGTGCGCTACGTGTCGAGCGAGGAGTTCACCAACGAGTTCATCAACGCGATCCGCGACGACAAGCAGGACGTGTTCAAGCGGCGCTACCGCGACGTCGACGTGCTCCTCATCGACGACATCCAGTTCCTGGAGGGCAAGACCCAGACCCAGGAGGAGTTCTTCCACACCTTCAACACCCTCCACAACGCCAACAAGCAGATCGTGCTGACCTCCGACCGTGCGCCCAAGCGCCTCGAGGCGCTGGAGGACCGGCTGCGCAACCGGTTCGAGTGGGGCCTCATCACCGACGTCCAGCCGCCGGACCTCGAGACCCGCATCGCCATCCTGCGCAAGAAGGCCGCGATGGACCGGCTGACCGCGCCGCCGGACGTGCTGGAGTTCATCGCCTCCAAGATCCAGACCAACATCCGTGAGCTCGAGGGCGCCCTGATCCGGGTGACGGCGTTCGCCAACCTCAACCGCCAGGAGGTCGACATGACCCTGGCCGAGATCGTGCTCAAGGACCTGATCCCCGAGGGCGGCGAGCCCGAGATCACCGCTGGCCTGATCATCGCCCAGACCGCGGCGTACTTCGGCGTCTCCATCGAGGAGCTCACCGGCCCCAGCCGCGGCCGGCACCTGGTGATGGCCCGCCAGATCGCGATGTACCTGTGCCGCGAGCTCACCGGCCTGTCGCTGCCCAAGATCGGTGCGCAGTTCGGCAACCGCGACCACACGACGGTGATGTACGCCGACCGCAAGATCAACCAGCTGCTGGCCGAGCGCCGCGCCGTCTTCAACCAGGTGAGCGAGCTGACCAGCCGGGTCAAGGCCGCCGCCCGCCAGGCCTGAGCCCCGTGGACGCGTCGGCGAGCCTGTGGACAGACCCCACTCCAGGGTCCGAACTACACGGGGAGGATCTCGGGATCCGCGGCACCGGACGGTGCGCACGACCGGCGTCGTCCACACCCCGCCCCGTCGGACCGGGTCACCGTCCACAGCCGTCCTGCACAGGCAGATCCGCGTCCCGCCGGGGCCAGCGGGCACCGTCCACAGTTTCCACCGCTCCTACTACGACTCCGGACTTCTACACGGATCGATCGACGGTGGAACTCCACGAGCCCCGCACCCTGTGGAACACCGCGCACCGTGGTGGCAGGATTCGAGCCCAGATCGCAGCCCGCACCGCAGCCCAGATCGCCGAGATCCCGAAGGAACCCCGACTGTGAAGTTCCGTGTCGACCGCGACGTGCTCGCGGACGCCGTCGCATGGGCTGCCCGCAGCCTCCCGGTCCGCCCCAGCGTCCCGGTGCTCGCCGGTCTGCTGATCGAGGCCAGCGACGAGGGCCTGGTGCTCTCCACCTTCGACTACGAGACGTCCGCCCGCGCCACGCTGCAGGCCGAGGTGGCCGACGAGGGCCGCGCGCTGGTCAGCGGCCGCCTCCTGGCCGACATCTGCCGCAGCCTGCCGCCCAAGCCGGTCGAGATGGTCACCGACGGCGCCCGGGTCTCGCTGACCTGCGGCTCCGCGCGGTTCAGCCTGCAGACCATGCCGGTCGAGGACTACCCGACGCTGCCGGACATGCCCGACGCGACGGGGACCGTCTCCAGCGAGGCCTTCGCCCACGCGGTCGCGCAGGCGGTCACCGCCGCCGGTCGCGACGACATGCTCCCCGTGCTCACCGGCGTGCGGGTCGAGATCGACGGCTCGACCATCTCGCTGCTGGCCACCGACCGGTTCCGGCTCTCGCACCGCGAGCTCGAGTGGGACCCGCGCACGCCCGACGACACCCTGGCCGCCCTGGTCCCGGCCAAGGTGCTCGGCGACACCGCCAAGTCGCTGACCAGCGGCAGCGAGGTGACGATCGCGCTGGCCACCTCCGGCTCCGGCGAGGGCATCATCGGCTTCGAGGGCATGGCGGCCGGCGGCTCCCGGCGTACGACGACCCGCCTGCTGGACGGCGAGTTCCCCAAGGTCCGCAGCCTCTTCCCCAGTGAGCACCTCACCGTGGCCAAGGTCGACAAGCAGGCGCTGATCGAGTCGGTGCGCCGCGTCTCGCTGGTCGCCGAGCGCAACACCGCGGTGCAGCTGGCCTTCGCCGACGGGGTGCTCACCCTCGACGCGGGCTCCGGCGACGAGGCCCAGGCCTCGGAGTCGATCGAGGCCGACATCACCGGCGAGGCGATCACCACCGGGTTCAACCCGCAGTTCCTCCTCGACGGTCTCACCGCCATCGACGACAAGCAGGTCGAGCTGGCCTTCACCCAGTCCTCCAAGCCCGTGGTCATCCGCGGGACCAGCGAGGAGGAGGGCGCGGCCGAGGAGACCACGTTCCGCTACCTGTTGATGCCGCGCCGACTGTTGTCCTGAGGCCGGTCCGGGGCACCGGCAGGTCGTAGGTCATCCACCCGTTCAGGAGGAGCAAGCCAATGCACATCGGTCTCGTGGGTCTGGGCAAGATGGGCGGCAACATGCGCACGCGCATGCGCAACGCCGGCCTGACCGTGGTCGGCTACGACCGCAACCCCGACCTCGCCGACGCCGACAGCCTGGCCGCCATGGTCGAGCAGCTGCCCGGCCCGGACGGCGGGCCCCGCGTGGTGTGGGTGATGGTCCCGGCCGGCGACCCGACCCGGGAGACCGTCAAGGAGCTCGGCGAGCTGCTGTCCGAGGGCGACCTGGTCGTCGACGGCGGCAACTCCAAGTACACCGACGACCAGGCCAACGCCGAGATGCTCAGCCACAAGGGCATCGGCTTCGTCGACTGCGGCGTCTCCGGCGGGGTCTGGGGGCTCGAGAACGGCTACGCCCTCATGTGCGGCGGCTCCGACGAGGACGTCGCCAAGGTCCAGCCGGCCTTCGACGCACTGCGTCCCGAGGGCGAGCACGGCTTCGTCCACGCCGGTCAGAAGCCGGGTGCCGGGCACTTCGCCAAGATGGTCCACAACGGCATCGAGTACGCCATGATGCAGGCCTACGCCGAGGGCTGGGAGCTGCTCGAGAAGGTCGACGTCGTCGACAACGTCACCGAGGTCTTCGACTCCTGGCGGGCCGGCACCGTCATCCGCTCCTGGCTCCTCGACCTGCTGGTCGCGGCGCTGCGCGAGGACGAGGGGCTGAGCAAGGTCCCGGGCTGGGCCGAGGACTCCGGCGAGGGCCGCTGGACGGTCGAGGCCGCCATCGACAACGCCGTGCCGATGCACGTCATCGCCGCCTCGCTCTTCGCCCGCTTCACCTCGCGCCAGGACGAGAGCCCGGCCATGAAGGCGATCGCGGCCATGCGCAACCAGTTCGGCGGCCACGCCCTGCACACCCCGCCGCCGGTCGGCGGTGAGGCCAGCCAGGCCGACACGGCCGGCGGTCCCGCGCAGTCCGAGGCCGCCCAGCAGGCCGGCAGCGGGAGCGAGCCGGCCAACTCCGGCGGCGGACCCACCGAGCAGTCCTGACCGGGGGCCGATGTACGTCGCCCACCTGAGCCTGCACGACTTCCGGTCCTACGCCTCTGCGGAGGTCGCGCTCGAGCCGGGCGTCACGGCGTTCATCGGTCGCAACGGCCAGGGCAAGACCAACCTGGTCGAGGCCGTGGACTACCTGTCCCGGCTCCAGTCCCACCGGGTCGCCACGGACGCACCGCTGGTGCGCAGCGGCGCCCCGCAGGCCGTGGTGCGCGCGGCGGTGGTCAAGGACGGGCGCCAGGCCGTGCTCGAGGTCGAGCTCAACCCGGGTCGCGCCAACCGGGCGCGCATCAACCGCTCCGCGCTCCCCCGCACCCGCGACCTGGTGGGCCTCGTCCGCACCGTGGTCTTCTCCCCGGAGGACCTCACCCTGGTCAAGGGCGACCCCTCGGACCGGCGCCGGTTCCTCGACGACCTGCTCGTGCTGCGCACGCCGCGGCTGGCCGGGACCCGCGCCGACTACGACCGCGTGCTCAAGCAGCGCAACTCGCTGCTCAAGACCGCAGGGATCGCGCGCGGCTCGGCGCGCGAAGGTGCGCTGGCCACGCTGGCGGTCTGGGACGAGCAGCTGGCCCGGCACGGCAGCGAGCTGCTCGAGGCGCGCCTCGCGCTGGTCGAGGACCTGCGGCCGTACGTCGGGAAGGCCTACGAGACCGTGGCCCGCGGGGCCTCCCGCGACGACGCCGAGATCGAGTACCGCTCGTCGGTGCCGGTCGACGGGCCGCTCGAGCAGGCGATCCTCGACGAGCTCGCCCGCCGGCAGAAGGACGAGCTCGACCGCGGCCTCTCCCTCGTCGGCCCACACCGCGACGAGCTGCTGCTGTGGCTGGGCCACGGGTCCGACCCGGGCGAGGAGCGGCTGCCGGTCAAGGGCTACGCCTCCCACGGCGAGAGCTGGTCGTTCGCCCTGGCGCTCAAGCTCGCGTCGTACGACCTGTTGCGCAGCGAGGGCGACGACCCGATCCTGATCCTCGACGACGTCTTCGCCGAGCTCGACAGCGGCCGGCGCGAGCAGCTGGCCGAGCTGGTGGCCGGCGCCGAGCAGGTGCTGGTCACGGCGGCGGTGCCCGAGGACGTGCCGGCGGCCCTGCGCGGGGTGCGGTACGTCGTGGCCGGCGGCGCGGTGACCAGGGACGAGGCGGGGGACGGTGAGGCGGGTGGCTGAGGAGCCTGGTCCCGCGCAGCCCGGGCCCGAGGAGGAGCACCGCGACGACGGGCTCGACCTGGCCCGCCAGCTGACCCGGGCGACCGCGGGCAGCACGCCGGCGGCCCGCAAGCGCCGCGCCAAGCGAGACCGTCGCCCCCGCGACACCCAGGTCTCCGGCGCGCACCCCGACGACCGCGACCCGCAGCTGCTCGGCTCCCAGCTGGAGCGGCTCGTGGCCGACCAGGGGTGGGCGCTCGAGCTGCGCGTGCGCGGCGTCTTCGCCCGGTGGCCGGAGCTGGTGGGCGCCGACGTGGGCGCGCACTGCACGCCGGAGACCTTCGCCGAGGGCAAGCTCGTGGTGCGCGCGGACTCCACCGCCTGGGCCACCGAGCTGACCCACCTGGCGCCGGCCGTGGTGCGCCGGCTCAACCAGGAGCTCGGCGACGGCACGGTGACGGTCATCGACGTGCTCGGGCCGCACACCCCGAAGCGCCGCGGTCGGCTGCGGACCCGCGACAGCCGGGGGCCGCGCGACACCTACGGGTGAGGACCCGCGAGCGCGGCTGAGCCGATCTGCGGGGCTCGCGGCCATACGGGGACACGGCGCACCCCCTGTGCGTCGCTCTCACCGGCCTCCACGCGCCGCTGGAGGCGCTCCTGGACGCCGCGTCCCCCCGCTCGCCGAGTCCGGTGCGTGGAATGCGGCGTTCTGGGCGCTATCATGGCTGTTGGGTCGTCCTCCCACCCGGCGGGCGGCCCGACTCATGTCAAGACAGCGGTGCGAGCCGTGCGCAGAAGGGGTCGACGTTGACGCAGCAGAACCCACCGGAGCCCCCCCAACGGAGTCGCCTACGACGCCTCCGCGATCCAGGTCCTCGAGGGCCTCGAGGCGGTCCGCAAGCGCCCGGGCATGTACATCGGCTCCACCGGTGAGCGCGGCCTGCACCACCTGATCTGGGAGATCGTGGACAACGCGGTCGACGAGGCGCTGGCCGGCTACTGCGACCGGATCGTCGTCACGCTCACCGCCGACGGCGCCATCCGCGTCGAGGACAACGGCCGCGGCATCCCCACCGACACCGCGCCCGGCCAGGAGCTGCCGGCCGCGACCATCGCGCTGACCCAGCTGCACGCCGGCGGCAAGTTCGGCGGCGGCGGCTACAAGGTGTCCGGCGGCCTGCACGGCGTCGGCGTCTCGGTGGTCAACGCGCTCTCGGACAAGCTCGTGCTCGAGGTCAAGAACCGCGGCGCGCTGTGGAGCCAGACCTTCCGGCTCGGCGACCCCGAGGGTCCGCTGGCCAAGGTGCGCGACCTCGAGGACGGCGAGGGCACCGGCACCACCGTCACCTACTGGGCCTCGCCGGACATCTTCGAGACCACGTCGTACTCCCTCGAGACCATCACCACCCGCTTCCGCGAGTACGCCTTCCTCAACAAAGGCCTCGAGATCGTCGTGCGCGACCAGCGCCCCGACGCCGGCGCCGTGGCCGACGCCGTGCAGGACGACACCGCCCGCGAGAGCGACGCCTCCAGCAGCGACGTGATCCACCGCGTCGACGGCGGCGGCAGCGAGCAGGTCTTCAAGTACGACCGCGGCCTGGTCGACTACGTCGAGCACCTCAACCGCAGCAAGCAGGCGGCCAACCCGACCATCATCGCCTTCGAGGCCGAGACGCCGGACCACGCGGAGAACCCGCTCAGCCTCGAGGTCGCGATGCAGTGGAACACGACCTACACCGAGTCGGTCCACACCTTCGCCAACACCATCAACACCCACGAGGGCGGCACCCACGAGGAGGGCTTCCGCGCCGCGCTCACCTCGCTGGTCAACCGCTGGGGTGAGGAGTGGGGCCTGGTGAAGAAGTCGGAGGACCGCGTCTCCGGCGACGACATCCGCGAGGGGCTCACCGCGATCATCTCGATCAAGCTGGGCGAGCCGCAGTTCGAGGGCCAGACCAAGACCAAGCTGGGCAACACCGAGGCCAAGGGCTTCGTGCAGCGGGTGGTCAACGACCAGCTCGGCGCGTGGTTCGAGCAGAACCCGCAGGAGGGCCGCGACATCGTGCGCAAGGCCCAGTCCGCCCAGCAGGCCCGGATCGCCGCGCGCAAGGCGCGCGAGCTGGCCCGCAACCGCAAGGGCCTGCTCGGTGGTGGCGGCCTGCCGGGCAAGCTGGCCGACTGCCAGTCGACCAACCCCTCCGAGTGCGAGGTCTTCATCGTCGAGGGCGACTCGGCGGGCGGCTCGGCCAAGTCCGGCCGCGACCCGCGCATCCAGGCGATCCTGCCGATCCGCGGCAAGATCCTGAACGTCGAGAAGGCCCGTCTCGACAAGGTCCTGGGCAACCAGGAGGTCCAGGCGATCATCTCCGCGCTCGGCACCGGCATCCACGACGAGTTCGACATCGACAAGCTGCGCTACCACAAGGTCGTGCTGATGGCCGACGCCGACGTCGACGGCCACCACATCAACACCCTGCTGCTCACCCTGCTGTTCCGCTTCATGCCGCAGCTCATCGACGGCGGCTACGTCTACATGGCCCAGCCGCCGCTCTACCGGCTGCGCTGGAACAAGCCGGCCGAGCACGAGTTCGTCTACTCCGACGCCGAGCGCGACGCGCTGATGAAGGCCGGGCTGGCCGAGGGCAAGAAGCTGCCCAAGGAGAACCCGGTGCAGCGCTACAAGGGCCTCGGCGAGATGAACGCCGACGAGCTGTGGGAGACCACGATGGACCCCGACCAGCGGCTGCTGCTGCAGGTCACCCTGGAGAACGCCGCGCTGGCCGACGAGACCTTCTCCACGCTCATGGGTGAGGACGTCGAGCTGCGCCGCTCGTTCATCCAGCGCAACGCCAAGGACGTGCGATTCCTGGACATCTAGGTCTCTACGCAGCTATTGCCTGAGTCCTAGACATCCCTAGACCGACGAATCGAGACCGAGCATGACCGAGACCCCCACGACTCCCCCGACCGGCGGCGGCCGCGTCAACGAGGTCGAGCTGCGCACCTCGATGGAGCGCGCCTACATCGACTACGCGATGGCGGTCATCGTCGGGCGCGCGCTGCCCGACGTCCGTGACGGGCTCAAGCCGGTGCACCGCCGGGTGCTCTATGCGATGTACGACGGGGGCTACCGCCCCGACCGCGGCTTCTCCAAGTGCTCGCGCGTGGTCGGCGACGTCATGGGTCAGTACCACCCGCACGGCGACACCGCGATCTACGACACCCTGGTCCGCCTCGCGCAGCCCTGGGTGATGCGCAACCCGCTCATCCACGGGCAGGGCAACTTCGGCTCGCCCGGCAACGACCCCGCCGCCGCGATGCGCTACACCGAGTGCCGGATGGCGCCGCTGGCGATGGAGATGGTGCGCGGGATCGACGAGGACACCGTCGACTTCCAGCCCAACTACGACGGCCGCTCGGCCGAGCCGACGATCCTGCCGGCCCGCTTCCCCAACCTGCTGGTCAACGGCTCGGCCGGCATCGCGGTCGGCATGGCCACCAACATCCCGCCGCACAACCTGCGCGAGGTGGCCGAGGGCGCGGTCTGGGCCCTCGAGCACCCCGACGCCACCCGCGAGGAGCTCCTGGACGCGCTCCTGGAGCGGATCAAGGGCCCCGACTTCCCGAACGCCGCGCTCATCGTCGGCCGCCAGGGCATCGAGCAGGCCTACCGCACCGGCCGCGGCTCGATCACCCAGCGCGCGGTCATCGAGATCGACGAGGACAGCAAGGGCCGGACCTGCCTGGTCATCACCGAGCTGCCCTACATGGTCAACCCGGACAACCTGGCGCTGAAGATCGCCGAGCTGGCCGACTCCGGCCGGGTCCAGGGCATCGCCGACGTCCGCGACGACACCTCCTCGCGCACCGGCCAGCGGCTGGTCGTCGTGCTCAAGCGCGACGCCGTGGCCCGCGTGGTGCTCAACAACCTGCTCAAGCACACCGAGCTCCAGACCAACTTCTCGGCCAACATGCTCGCGCTGGTGGACGGCGTACCCCGCACGCTGAGCATCGACCAGTTCATCAGCAACTGGGTCGAGCACCAGGTCGAGGTCATCCGCAGGCGCACGGAGTACCGCCTGCGCGAGGCCGAGAAGCGCGCCCACATCCTGCGCGGCCTGGTCAAGGCGCTGGATGCGCTCGACGAGGTCATCGCGCTCATCCGCCGCTCGCCCGATGTCGACGAGGCGCGGGTGGGCCTGATCGAGCTGCTCGACATCGACGAGGAGCAGGCCACCGCCATCCTCGACATGCAGTTGCGCCGGCTCGCGGCCCTGCAGCGCCAGCGGATCATCGACGACCTGGCCGCCATCGAGATCACCATCGCCGACCTCGAGGACATCCTGGCCAACATCACGCGCCAGCGCTCGATCGTGGTCGAGGAGCTCACCGAGATCGTCGACAAGTACGGCGACGACCGGCGCACCCAGATCATCGCGGCCGACGGCGACCTGTCGATGGAGGACCTGATCCCCGACGAGGACCTCGTCGTCTCCATCACCCGCGGCGGCTACGCCAAGCGGACCCGCGCCGACCAGTACCGCTCGCAGCGGCGCGGCGGCAAGGGCGTGCGCGGCGCCTCGCTGCGCGGTGACGACGTGGTCGAGCACTTCATCGCGACCACCAACCACCACTGGCTGCTCTTCTTCACCACCGCCGGCCGGGTCTACCGGACCAAGGCCTACAACCTGCCCGAGGCTTCGCGCGACGCGCGCGGGGGTCACGTGGCCGGGCTGCTGTCCTTCCAGCCCGACGAGAACATCGCCCAGGTGCTGGCGATCCGCGACTACGACCAGGCGCCGTACCTCGTGCTCGCCACCCGTGCGGGACTCGTGAAGAAGACCCGCCTGGCCGACTACAACAGCCCGCGCCAGGCCGGCGTCATCGCGATCAACTTCCGCGAGGACGACGACGAGCTGATCGGCGCCGAGCTGGTCTTCCCCGAGGACGAGATCCTGCTGGTCTCGCGCAAGGGCCAGGCCGTGCGCTTCCGCGCCGACGACGCCCAGCTGCGGCCGATGGGCCGGGCCACGTCCGGCGTGCGCGGCATGGACACGCCCGAGGGCGACTCGGTGCTGTCGATGTCGCGGATCGCAGCGGCGCAGGCGGCCTCGGAGGACTCCGAGGAGAACATCCAGTACGTCTTCACCATGACCGACGGCGGCTTCGCCAAGCGGACCCGCATCTCGGAGTACCGCCTCACCAACCGCGGCACCAAGGGCGTGCGCGCGATGAAGCTCGAGGACGAGGCGCGCGGCGTGCTCGTCGGCGGCTTCATCGTCGAGGACGGCGACGAGATCCTCTCCATCACCCAGGGCGGGCAGGTCGTGCGCAGCCCGATCAACGCCGACTTCCGCCCGACCGGTCGCTCCACGATGGGCGTGAAGTTCGTCAGCCCCAAGAACGGCGACGCCGTCGCGGTCGTGGCCCGTTCGGTCGAGGCCAAGGTCGAAGAGGAGCTGGAGGAGGCCCTCGAGGACTCCGCGGCCGAGGTGGCCGAGGACGCCGCGACCGAGGTCGTCGAGCGCGAGCTCGAGCAGGGCCCGGTCAGCGCGGACGACGGTCCGGCGGACCCCGCCGCGCCGCTGGCCGAATCGGAGAATGACGAGGCGGGTGCAACAATCGAGGACCAGGACACGTCTGAGTAGACGCCGCACCGTCGTCGAGACCAGGGGGAGTGACAGTCAGCATGGCTGATCGCCCGAGCAACACCGGCCGTGAGGACACGGTCGCGTTGCCACGGACCCCCCAGCAGCGTCCGCCCCAGAACGGGTCCGGCAACGGCCGGGTCCTCCCGCCGATGCCGGCCGGCGAGGACGCCGCGGGGGAGTCCGCTCCCTCGGCGGCACCGCCGGCGGCTCCCGCGACCCCGGCCAACGGCACCCGCAACGGCTCGGCCGCCCCGGCGCCGGCCAAGAAGGCGGCTCCGGCCCGGACCCCGCGTCCGGTGACCAAGAAGACCGCCCGACCCGCGGCCAAGAAGGCAGCGCCTCGTCCGACTGCTCCCGCGGCTGCTCCGGCTGCGGCCGCCCAGTCCGTGGCGCAGCCCAGCCCGGCCACCCAGGCGACGCCCGCCGTGCGCACGGCCGAGCCGGTGCGCCCGGCCGCGGCGCCGCCGCCGGTCGTGGCCGCGCCCGCGCCCGCCGTACCCCAGGAGAAGGCGAAGCCGGCCAGGACCGCCAAGCCGGCCAAGCCGACCCGCGAGCAGAAGCGCGCCGCGGCCGCGGCCGCCGCCCCGCAGGCCGGACGTCGGGCCCGGCTCCGGGTGACCCGGGTCGACCCGTGGTCGGTGATGAAGACGTCGTTCCTGCTCTCCATCGCGCTCGGCATCGTCATCGTGGTCTCGGTCCTCATGGTCTGGACCGTGCTCGGCGCCGCCGACGTGTGGAACTCCATCAACCAGACCGTCCAGGACGTCGTCGGCGGCCAGGACGCCTCGACGTTCGACATCGAGGACTACCTCGGCACCCGACGCGTGGTCGGCTTCACGATGATCGTGGCCGCCGTGGACGTGGTGCTGGTGACCGCGATCTGCACCCTCGGGGCGTTCCTCTACAACATGTCGGCCTCGCTGCTCGGCGGCGTCGAGGTCACCCTGGCCGAGGACAACTGAGGCGATTTCTCCGGGCCTCCCGGGCTCGGGTATCGTTCCCGTTCGGTCGCCGCGCCGTCGGCGACACTCGCGGGCCTATAGCTCAGACGGTTAGAGCGCTTCCCTGATAAGGAAGAGGTCAGAGGTTCAAGTCCTCTTAGGCCCACCCACGGAGTTCGCGTTGAACAAGACCCTCCTCCTCGCCGCGCTGACCTGCCTGGCGCTCCTCGTCCCGGCCGCGCCGGTCGACGCCTCCGGTGGCCGCGCCACCCCGCCCGCGCCGTACTCCGGGACGTTCATCATCGGCGACTCCACGCTCTACCGCGTCGCGCCGAAGCTGCGCCGACTCGAGCCCGACTGGTACGTCGACCAGCAGCGCGGCCGCGCCGTCAACGCGCTGCAGCGGCGCATGGAGGCCTACCTCGCCACGCACCCGACGCCCGCCAACTTCGTCATGGCCCTCGGCACCAACCGCTGCCACTTCCCCGAGTGGAGCTACGCCCGCCTCGAGCGCGCCATCGACCTGCTCCCGCCCGAGACCAACGTCTTCCTGGTGATGGTCGTGCGCGCCGGCTCCTACCAGCGGTGGAAGGACGTCACGCTGCGCCTGTACAACCGCTATTCGCGCCACCTCGCGCGCGTGCGCCCGAACACCTACACCATCGACTGGCGCCAGACCGTCCTCGCCGACCCCACCCTCGACCCCGTCACCGGCGTCTCCTCCCTCCTCGTCGACGGCACCCACCAGACCGGCGCCACCCACGGCCAGCCCCCCGGCCCCGGCGTCGACACCTACCTGAAGCTCATCCTCGACAAGTACGACGCCGTCAACGGCCAGCCCCGGCCCTCGCGTTTACCCGCCCCGCCGCAGCCCTTGCTACCGTCTCCCGCGTGAAGAAGCTGCTCCTCATCGCCCTCGCCGCCGCCGGCGCGGTGATCGCGAAGAAGAAGCTCGACGAGGGCAAGGCCGAGCAGGCCCTCTGGGCCGAGGCCACCGACGCGGTCAAGCGCAGCTGATCCGCCCCCACCGGGGCCTTGGCGCAATTGGTAGCGCACCTGCTTTGCAAGCAGGGGGTTAGGGGTTCGAGTCCCCTAGGCTCCACCCGCTCACACGCACGGCGCCTCGGTGTCCAACACGTCCGGGGCGCACAGGGACCGGAACGTCGGCAGCTCGTCGCCCTGGTCGAGGTACTCCTGCGGCAGCGTGGTCCTCGACCACCACGGTCGGGTCACGACCTGGGCGAGCTGCTCGACGGTGAGCGGGGGAGCCGAGCGCACGACGTCGTCCTCGGTCCGGGCGGTGGTGGCAGCGCCCAGCACCAGCCGCAGGCCGGCGGCGCGATCGATGAGCTCGGCCACGTTGCGCCGATAGCCCGGGCCGCTGCCGCTGACGGTGTCGACGTAGGTGCGCAGCGTCGCGCCGTCGGCCAGCTCGGTGACCTGGCACTGGCCCATGTAGCTCTCGCACCTGTACGGCGGCCGGCCGACCGGGCCGGTGTCCAGTGAGCCCTCGTGCTCGAGCGGCTGGAGGTTCAGCTGCACCAGCCCCTCAGGGTCGGCGTCGTCGGTGAAGAGGAACTCCGCCATCGGCTCCGCTCCGGCCGAGCCGCCGAAGGCGGCGAAGCGTCCGTCGCCCCCCGTCACCTCGTCCACGCCGGCGACGAGGGCGGCCACGACGCCCCGGCCGGTCAACGGCCCGGTCGCCCCGGAGAGCTCGGCGGTCGGCTCCGGGGTGGCGGGCGACGAGGCCGTGTCGTGGGCCGTCGCACCACGGTCCTGCCCACCCTGGCCGGGCAGGGTCCCCCAGGCCACACCGGCGGAGAGCACCGCAACGGTGGCTCCGCCGACGACGGCGAGCACGCGACGACGGCGACGGGCGGCGAGACCGGCGCGGCGCGCCTGCCACGCCAGGGTGGATGCGTCGGTGGTCACGTCGACCACCGCGGCCTCGAGCGAGTCCTTGAGTTTCATGAGGTGGTGTCCTCTCGGGCGGTCACGAGCCGGTCACTCGGCCAGATCGGGGAAGTGCAGCCGGAGACGGGCGAGCGCTCGGGACGCCCGCGTCCGGCAGGCGCCCTCGGAGAGGCAGAGCTGACGGGCGACCTCGGCGACCGGGACGTCGTGGAAGTAGCGGAGCACCAGCACCGTCCGGTCGGCTGGGGGCAGGGTGGCCAGCGCCTCGAGGAGCGAGAGCCGCAGCGTCGGGTCCTGCGCTGAGCCGGCGAGATCCGCCGAGCCTTCCCACGAGACCTCGTCGACCCGGCGCCGCCGTTGCTGGGCGAGGAACAGCCGGGTCAGCACGGTCCTGGTGTACGCCGCCGGGTGGTCCGCGCGGCGCACCCGGCGCCACTTCGAGAACACCTGCGCGTAGGTCGCCTGCACCAGGTCCTCGGCCGCGTGCCGCTCACCGGTGAGCAGCACCGCCGTGCGCATCATCCGGTCCGCGGTGGCCACCACGAACTCCTCGAACCCGTGCCCGGTCACCGGGTCGTCGGGTGGTTCTGGCGGGGGCGTCGCGTCCACGCGTTCCTCTCGCAGCTTGACCGTCACACCCTTCTGGATGCCGGCGGCCGGCGAAGTGTTACGCGTCGCCACGGCCGGGGGCAGGACGGGAGGCGGTGAGCGCACTCAGCCGCGCGTCTCCTCGAGGTCGTGCAGCCGCTTCACCGTCGGCGACGTGGGGACCGCCGAGGCGTCGGCCGGGTAGGTGCCGAAGAGGCGGTCGGCGGTGCCGGCGCTGGTCACGGTGAACCAGTAGTGCTCGTTCTTGTAGTGGTGCAGGCGGTGGTTGCGCCAGACCGAGCGGTACCACCGCGAGCGCGGGCGGTGGTCGCTGTGCACGAGGTAGTGCGTCCACTCGTAGCCGGCCTTGATGCCGTAGACCGACACCAGCAGCGTGAGCATCCAGGCGCTGTTCGGGGTGACCAGCCACGCGACGACGACGTACGTCGGGAGGAGCCAGACCAGCACCCGCCAGGGGATGAAGACCAGCGGGAGGTCGCGCGGGTCGGCGTGGTGGGCGCGGTGCTCGCGGGCCAGCAGCGAGTCGACGGTCAGCGGGCCGATCGTGCGCGGGCGCCAGTGCAGGACGGCGACGTGGATGACCCACTCGATGACGGGGAACAGCGCGATGAGGGCGACGGGGACGAGCAGCTCCCACCAGGAGCCTCGGCCGACGGCGATGCGGGCGATGACCGAGGCGACCAGGAACGTCGAGATCAGCCAGGGGCTCGGGTGCCGCCAGAACTCACGCCACGCGGCGCTGAGGGTCAGCGACTGGCGGCGGCGGGCCTGGCCGGTGATGCGCTCCTCGTCGGCGGCCAGCCGCTGGGCGGCGAGGGCCTCGATCTGGGGGTCGGCCTGGGTCATGTGGGCTCCTCCTCGAGGGCGGCCAGGGCGGTGAGCAGGCTCTCGGTCGCGGGGCGCAGGACGCGCTCGGCGGCGGCCCGTGCGGTCTCGGCGTCGCCGGAGCCGAGGGCCGCGGCCAGCAGGCGGTAGGCCTCGACCTGGCCCACCTCCTCGGCCATGAGGGGCGCGAGGGCCTCGAGCGCCGGCTCGTACGCCGCGCGCAGGCTGTTGAACATCAGCTGGAAGACCAGCGAGTCGGCCGCCGCGACGACCTGGTCCCAGAAGGCCAGGGCCAGCTCCTGGCGGCGTACGTCGTCCTCGGTCGCGGCCAGGTCGTCGACCAGGGTGTGCAGGGCCGCGGCCAGCGCCGGGCCGCCGCGGGGGGCGGCGAGGGCCGCGACCGCCGGCCCGACGGCCAGCCGGGCCTCGAGCACGCTGCGGGCGACCTGGGGATCGAGCTCGCCGTGGCGCACCAGCAGGCGGGGGAGCAGGTCCAGGCCGGCGGCCGTCCGGAAGTCGCGGACCGTCGTGGTGCCGCCGTGGCGGACCTCGACCAGCCGGGTCGCGGCCATGCGCTGCAGGGCCTCGCGCACGGCGGGCCGGCTCACGCCGAGCACCTCGGCCAGGCGGCGTTCGCTGGGCAGGGCCGCACCGGGGCCGAGGGCGCCGTCGACCACCTCGGCCAGGACCTGGTCGAAGACCTCGTCGGGCACGGATCGGCGACGGACGGGTTGCAGCGGCACCTGGCCACCGTGGCACCGCTGTGGTCAGAGGTCAAGTGGTCGGACCAGTGGGTGCGCCGTACCCTGGGGACGTGCCGAATGCCCTCGCCCCGCGGTACTGGGGCGGGCACCTGCTCATGGTCGTCGCCGTGGTCGCGGCCCTGCTCCTGGGCCTGTGGCAGCTCGACGCCTGGCGCGAGCGCCGGGCCGACGCGGCCCGCGACCTGACCCAGGCGCAACCGGAGCCGCTGGCCGACGTGATGGGACCGGACGACCCGTTCCCGGGCCGCTCGGTGGGGCAGCCGGTGACGGTGAGCGGCAGCTGGGTGCCGACGGGCACGGTCTTCGTGTCCGGTCGCGAGCACGACGGCGTGGACGGCTACTGGATGGTCACGCCGCTGGCCGTGGGCGACGCCGGCGCGCCGGCGCTGCCGGTGGTGCTCGGGTGGGTCGCCGACCCGGGCCAGGCGCCGGCGCCGCCGCAGGGCACGGCCGACCTCACCGGCTGGCTCCAGCCGCCGGAGGGCACGGGCGACCGCGACGACGACCCGACCGACGACGTGCTGCCGCAGCTGCGGATCGCTGACGTCGTGCAGCGGGTCGACCAGGACCTCTACTCGGCGTACGCCGTGGCGCAGGACGGGGTCGACGGCCTGCCCGCGGCCGACCTGGCTCAGCTGCCCGACGCCGGCCGGTTCACCGCGGTGCGCAACCTGTTCTACGCCCTGGAGTGGTGGGTCTTCGGGGGCTTCGCGGTCTTCTTGTGGTGGCGGTGGGTGGGGGAGCTCCGCGCGCCCCCGGGCGAGGACCCCGAGGAGGAGGACGAGACCGAGGACCGGGCCAGTACCGTGGCCACGTGAGCGGACTGGTCAGGGCCTACCGGATCTTGGCGTACGTCGTCGGCGTGCTGCTGGCCTTCGGGACCGTGGTGTTCCTGCTCGACGAGCTCGCCGCCGACGGCTCCGGCCTGCAGCAGTTCGGCGAGGACGCCGGCATCGTGTGGCTCGCCCACGGCTGGATCTACATCGTCTACCTCGTCGTCACCTTCTTCCTGTGGCGCCGCGAGGGCTGGAGCGTGCCGTTCGTCCTCCTGGTGGTGGTGGCCGGCCTCGTGCCGCTGCTGATCTTCTGGGTCGAGCGCCAGGTCATGCACAAGCTGCGCGGCGAGGCCTCCCCGCTCGAACGGGTGGCAGACTCCGCCACGTGAGCGCCCCGTGACCACCGCCTTCGTCCTCGGCGGTGGTGGCGTCCTCGGGGCGGTCGAGGTCGGCATGCTCCGCGCGCTGCTCGAGCGCGACCTGCGCCCGGACCTGGTCCTCGGCACCAGCATCGGTGCGTTCAACGGTGCGCTGGTGGCCAGCGACCCCACCCTCGGGGTCGTGGGGCGGCTCAGCGACCTGTGGGCCTCGGCCGGCACGGCCCGCGAGGCGGGCTACGGCGACCGACCGCTGCGGACCGTGCGCCGAGCCGTCTCCTCGGGCACCCACCTGTGGTCGGCGGGGCCGTTGCGCCGGCGACTGGCCGACGAGCTCGGCGACGTGACCTTCGA
Source organism: Nocardioides anomalus (assembly GCF_011046535.1). NCBI lineage: Bacteria > Bacillati > Actinomycetota > Actinomycetes > Propionibacteriales > Nocardioidaceae > Nocardioides > Nocardioides anomalus. The sequence continues at coordinate 4,614,422 of NZ_CP049257.1, forward strand.
GGAGCTGCCGGTCACCTTCCAGGTCTGCGCCGCCAGCATCGAGCGGGCGGCCGAGCACTGGTTCACCAGCGGTCGGGTCGTCGACGCGGTGGTGGCCAGCGCGGCGGTGCCCGGACTGCTGCCGCCGGCCGAGATCGACGGTGAGCACTTCCTGGACGGCGGCATCGTGAACTCGGTGCCGCTGGGTCGGGCGGTCCAGCTCGGCGCCACCCAGGTCTTCGTCCTCCAGGTCGGGCGCCTGGACCGGCCGCTCCAGCCGCCCAAGCGGCCGTGGGAGGTCGCCCGGGTCTCCTTCGAGATCGCCCGGCGGCACCGGTTCGTGCGCGAGCTGGCCGAGCTGCCCGACGGCGTCGAGTGCCACGTGCTCCCGGCCAAGGGCACGTCGGCCAAGGACGACACCCTGCTGGGCAGCCGCGACTTCTCCAGCGTGCAGAGACGCATCGACGCGACGTACGACGCGGCGCGGGCCTATCTCGACGAGGCCCTGTGAGGCGCCGGGCCCGTCGGCTGATCACGGCGCCGGCGGTGCTCGGGGTGACGGTCCTGCTGTGGGTGCTGCTGCCGCTGTGGCTGGTCGCCGCCGCCGCGCTCTCGCCCCTGCTGCCGGGGCGGTGGCGGGCGCTGCGGCTGCTGTGGATCGTGATCCTCTACGCCACCGTCGACTCGCTGCTGCTGGTCATCATGTTCGGCTACTGGCTCGCGTCGGGGTTCGGCTGGAAGATCCGCTCATCGCCGTACTGGGAGGGGCTGCACTACGACCTGGTCCAGGGCGCGATGTGGGTGCTGTTCCGCGAGGCCAAGCGGGTGCTCAAGCTCGACATCACGACCGAGGGGCCGACGCCGGACGCCTACCCGGGTGAGCCGCTGCTCGTCTGCTGCCGGCACGCCGGGCCGGGGGACTCCTTCACGCTCGTGCACGCGCTCATGCACTGGTACGACCGCGAGCCGCGGGTCGTGCTCAAGGACACGCTGCAGTGGGACCCGGCCATCGACGTGCTGCTGCACCGCATCCCGGCGCGGTACATCTCACCCAACCCGGGCGAGGGCGAGGACCTGGAGTCGCAGATCACGGCGCTCGCCACCGGCCTGGACCAGGACGACGCGTTCGTGATCTTCCCCGAGGGCGGCAACTTCACCGCGGCCCGCCGCGACAGGGCCATCGGCCGGCTGCGCAAGCTGGGACTGGAACGGATGGCGCGCCGGGCCGAGCAGATGACCCACGTGCTCGCACCGCGGCCCGGCGGCCTGCTGGCCGCCCTCGACGCCGCACCGGACGCGGACGTCGTCCTGGTCGCGCACACCGGCCTGGACCACGTGCTGACCGTGGCCGACGTGTGGCGCGAGCTGCCGATGGACAAGCAGATCGTGATGCGCTGGTGGCGGGTGCCGCGCGCGGAGATCCCGACCGACCGCGACGACCGGATCGAGTGGCTCTTCGGCTGGTGGGAGCGGATCGACCTCTGGATCGAGGAGAACCGCTCCGCACCCAGCCGGTGAGCGTCAGTTCTTCGGGGTGTCCTCGACCGGCTCGTCGAGGTCGACGACCTCGGCAGGCTGGTCGGGCGTGGTGGGCGTCTTGGGCTCCTCCACCGCGTCGGCGAGGGCCTCGTCCGGGCCGGCCGCGCCGGCGTCGTGGGCCGGGGTCGCGCTGCTCGACGAGGTGCTCGAGGTCGTGCTCGAGGTCGTGCTCGACGGAGCCGGGGCCGGGGTCGGCACGTAGGAGGACTGCCAGTTGTCGCTCTGGCCGCCGCCCTGGAGCTTCTTGGCCACGAAGCCGACGGCCGCGGCCAGCGCGGCGAAGAGCGCGAGCTTCTTGAGCTTGCTGCCCTTCTTCTTCTCCGGCTCACCACGCAGCTGCGCGACGCGGGCGTCGGCGGCCTCCTTGGCGCTCGCCGCGGCGGCGCCGGCCTTGGCGGCACCGGCCGCGACCAGCGGGGCGGCCTTGTCGCGGGCGTCGGCCAGCGCGGGACCGGCCTGGTCGCGGGCGTCGGCCAGGGCGGAGGCGGCGCGGTCGCGCGCCTCGGCGACGTACGGGGTGGCCTTGTCGCGGGCGTCGGCCAGCGCGGGGCCGGCCTTGTCCTTGGCGTCGAGCAGCGCCGGCTTGGCGGTCTTCTCGTAGAACTCCTCGGCGGCGTCGATCGCGGTGCTCACCGCCGACTCGACCTGCGGGCGCACCTGGTCGATGTAGTCCGAGGCCTGGTCGAGCAGGGACTTCTTCTTCCTGAAGGGCATCGCGGTCTTCCTGTTCGTTCGTCTGGGGCTCTCCACTCAACCACGCCCCCTGAGAGGGCGGCCAGTGCGGTCCGCCTTGCGACCCGTGCGAGGATCGACGGGCACGCGCGAGCGGTTCCGGCGCTGTCGGTACCCACTCCCGCGCACGACCCACCACCCACCGCAGCCCGGCCGTGCCGGGCCGGAAAGGCAGTCATGGCTGAGCCCCAGGCGATCCTCCACACCAACCGTGGGGACATCACCCTCAACCTGTTCCCGAACCACGCCCCGGAGACGGTGGCCAACTTCACCGGGCTGGCCTCGGGCGAGAAGTCCTACGACGCCGGCAACGGTCGCAGCGGCCCGTTCTACGACGGGCTCACCTTCCACCGCGTCATCGACGGCTTCATGATCCAGGGCGGCTGCCCGCTCGGCACCGGCACCGGTGGCCCGGGCTACACCTTCAAGGACGAGCCGCACCCCGAGCTGACCTTCGACAAGCCCTACCTGCTGGCCATGGCCAACGCGGGCCCGGGCACCAACGGCTCGCAGTTCTTCATCACCGTGGGCACGACCCCGTGGCTGAACTTCAAGCACACCATCTTCGGCGAGGTCGCCGACCAGGCCTCGCGCGACGTGGTCGACGCCATCGCGACGACCAAGACCGGCGCCGGCGACAAGCCCGCCGAGCCCGTGGTCATCGAGTCGGTCGAGCTCGTCCAGGCCGCCTGAGAAGCAGCGCTTGAGCCAGACCCCTCTGCCCGAGACCGGGGTGCCGACCTGCTACCGGCACCCCGGTCGCGAGGCGCACATCCGCTGCCAGCGGTGCGGCCGCGTGATCTGCCCGGACTGCATGCGCCCGGCCGCCGTGGGCTTCCAGTGCCCCGAGTGCGTCAAGGAGGGCGCCAAGCAGACCCGCGCGGGTCGCACGGCGTACGGCGGGCTGCGGCCCACCGACGCCTCGATCACCTCCGGGGTGATCATCGCGATCAACGTCGCGGTCTGGCTCGGCGTGCTCGCCACCGGCGGCTCGGGCAGCCGGGTGCTGGACTGGCTGGTCCTGCGCACCCAGGCCCTGTGCCAGACCGGCCCGGCCGCCGGCCTCGACGCGAGCCGCTCGGTCTGTGAGCGCGGCGGCGGCACCTACCTGCCCGGCGTCGCCGACGGTGCGTACTGGGAGCTGCTCACCTCGGCCTTCACCCACGTCCAGGTCTGGCACATCGGGTTCAACATGCTCGCGCTCTGGGTGCTCGGCCCGCAGCTCGAGCTCGCCGTCGGGCGGATGCGCTTCCTCGCGCTCTACTTCGTCTCGGCGCTGGCCGGCTCCGCGATGGTGCTGTGGTTCGCCGACGAGTACACCATCGGCGGCACCCTCGGCGCCTCCGGCGCGATCTTCGGCCTCATGGGCGCCCTCGCGGTGCTGGCCCTCAAGGTCGGCGGCGACGTCCGCGGCGTGCTGACCTGGATCGGCATCAACTTCGCCTTCACCTTCCTGCTCGCCAACATCTCCTGGCAGGGCCACCTCGGCGGCTTCCTGGCCGGCTCCGCCATCGGCGCGATCCTGGTCTACGCCCCCCGCGGCCCGCGCCGCGCGCTGGTCCAGTGGCTGGGGACCGGGGCCGTGGCGCTCATCGTCGTGGCCGCCGTGCTGGCCCGGCTGGCCAGTCTGTCCTGACCCTTGTCCACATTCCCCAACAGGGAATGACACGCGTGTAGTTCCTCCACACCTGTGCACAAGGCTGTGGACAACATCAGCGGCTCGCCCGACCGGGGCGTACGGACCTCCCGTTCAGGGCTCCAGTTCCGTACGCCAAGCGTGAGTTTCACCGGCCGGCCGGTGAAACTCACGCGGCGGCCGGTGCACACGGGCGGCAGGGGAAGGGCTACTCCCAGCGCGTGGCGAAGGTGAAGCCGACGGCCATGAAGGCGATGCCCACCATGAGGTTGTACTGGCCCAGGTCGTTGAAGACCGGCACGCTGTCGAGCTTGTCGTTGGCCAGCACGTAGTAGCTGCAGATCCACAGCAGGCCGAGCAGGAAGCAGCCGAGCATGCCGACGACCACGCCGCGGCCCCGGCCGAGCGGCGTCGAGGGGTGGGCCGAGATGGCCAGGCCGAGGAAGAGCGCACCGAAGCCGATGACGTAGTTCCACTTCTTCAGGTCCCCCATGAAGCCGGGGCCCGATGGGCCGGCGGGGTTGCCCTGCTTGTCGAACGCGTTCGGGTCGGGGCGGACGCCGGTGTAGTAGTAGACGATCCACGCGATGCCGATCACGACGAGCACGAGCGCGATGACGGCGCGCGGCGTGACGACCGGACCCCGCTCGGGGTCGAGGAACTGCTGGTCACGGGTCCTGAGTCGCACGCGGCTACCTTAGTCAACGTGGACGATCAGCCCGAACCGGCGCGGGACCCGGAGCGCCGCGGCCGGACCGGGGGGTGGGCGATCGGCACCGTGGCGGTGGTGCTGGTCAGCGGTCTGCTGTTCGTGGCCAGTGCGCAGAGCAGCCAGGGCACCGACCTGCGGCCGGGGCGCTACGACGACCTGGCAGCGCTCACGCAGGAGGAGGCCGACCGCGCGGAGAGCCTGCAGGAGCGGGTCGCCGCGCTGACCCAGGAGGTCAAGGAGCTGACCGACCAGGTCGACGACGACGACGTGCGCCGCTACCAGCGCGAGGCCAAGGCCCTCGAGGCCCCGGCCGGGCTGCGGGCCCAGCGGGGCCCGGGCGTGGTGGTCACGCTGTCCGACGCCCCGGACGACGTGGTCGACGCGACGACCGGCGACCAGAACCTGCTGGTCGTGCACCAGCAGGACATCCAGGCCGTGGTCAACGCGATGTGGCAGGGCGGTGCCACCGCGGTGGTGCTGCAGGGCCAGCGCATGGTGTCGACCACCGGCATCAAGTGCGAGGGCAACTCCGTGGTCATCCAGGGCGTGCCCTACCCCCAGCCCTACGTCATCGAGGCGGTCGGCGACGTCGGCGACCTGACCGGCGCACTGGCCGACGACGACTACCTCCAGATCTACCGGGAGCAGTCCGACGACCCGACCATCGACGTCGGCTGGGAGCTGGAGCTCGAGGACGAGGTCAAGGCACCGGCGTACGACGGCCTGCTCGACCTCACCTACGCCACACCGATCGCGCCGTCCGGAGCGGGCGGCGCGGACCAGAACGACCGCTGAGCGCGCCTACCCGGTCGGCAGGTCGGTCGGCAGCCCTGTCGGGGTGTCGGTCGGGGTGGGCGTCGGGGTGGGCGTCGGCGGCGGCGGAGGCGGCTCGTAGGTGGACACGAACAGCACGATCTCGGTGCCCTGCGGCTGCGGCTTGTCGCCCTCGGGCAGCTGGTCGGTGACCGTGCCCTTCTCGGCGGTGGAGCGCGGGTCGCCGCGGATCTCGTAGGTGAAGCCGGCGTCGACCAGCTTCTTGATGGCGTCCGAGCGGTTCATGCCGACGACGTTGGGGACGTTGACCGGACCCTTGCTGATCGTCACCTGGACGACCGAGCCCTGCTCGACCTGGGCGCCGCCCTCGGGGTCGGTGGAGAGCACCTGGCCCTGCGGCTCGTCGGACTCCACGCTGGTGAACTCGGGGTCGAGCTTGGCGTCGCGCAGCTTGCTGCGGGCCTCCCCCTGCGGGGCGCCGACCACGAACGGCACCTGCACCATCGGCAGCCCGGAGGAGACGGTGATGTCGACGGTGCTGCCCGGGTCGACGTACAGGTCGACGGCCGGGTCCTGGCGGATGACCAGGCCCTCCTGGACCGTCTCGCTGTCCTCGAAGTCGACGTCGCCCACGTCGAGCCCCGCGTCGGCGATCGCGGCGCGCGCCTGGTCCTCGGACATGTTGATGAGGTTGGGGACCTGCTCCTGATCCGGTGCGGAGGCGAACAGGTCGCTGCGCAGGGCGACCCAGGCGCCGGCGATGAGCGCGAGCACGAGGAGCACCAGCAGCACGACGATGAGCGTCCGCGGTCCGCGGCGCTCGTAGTCGTCGTCCTCGGGGTACGCCGGCCCGGGGGCCGGGACGGCAGGCCGCATCCGGGTCGAGGTGTCGACCGGCGGCGGGGTCGGCGGGGCCGCGACGACGGGCGCGGGCACCGGGGCCTGCACCGGTCGCCCGGCCAGGTAGCGCTCGATGTCGCTGCGCATCGCGGCCGCGGACTGGTAGCGGTCCTCGCGGCGCTTGGCCAGCGACTTCATGACGATGGCGTCGACGGCGGGCGGCAGGTCGGTGTCGTGGTCCGACGGCGGCTGGGCCGGCTCGCGCACGTGCTGGTAGGCCACGGCCACCGGGCTGTCGCCGACGAACGGCGGGCGACCGGTGAGCAGCTCGTAGAGCAGGCAGCCGGCGGAGTAGACGTCGGAGCGCGAGTCGACGGTCTCGCCGCGGGCCTGCTCGGGCGAGAGGTACTGCGCGGTGCCGACCACGGCCGCGGTCTGGGTCATGGTGTTGGAGTCGCTCATCGCGCGGGCGATGCCGAAGTCCATGACCTTGACGTCGCCGCTCGGGGTGAGCATGACGTTGCCGGGCTTGATGTCGCGGTGGATGATGCCGGCGCGGTGGCTGTAGTCGAGCGCCGAGAGCACGCCGCTGGTGATCTCCAGGGCGCGCTCGGGCAGGATCTTGCGGCCCTCGCGCAGGATGTCGCGCAGGGTGCGGCCGGCCACGAACTCCATGACGATGTAGGGCTGGGAGACCCCTGAGCCGTCCTGCGCGGGCTCCTCGCCGGTGTCGTAGACCGCGACCACCGCGGGGTGGTTGAGCGAGGCCGCGCTCTGCGCCTCGCGGCGGAAGCGGGCCTGGAACGTCGCGTCGCTGGCCAGGTCGGTGCGCAGCCGCTTGATGGCGACCACCCGGCCGAGCCGGGTGTCGTGGCCCTTGCGGACCTCGGCCATCCCGCCGCGGCCCAGGAGCTCGCCCAGCTCGTAGCGCCCGCCGACCACGGTCCCGGCCGGCGACGGCGGTGTGGTCGGTGGCGTCGGCTGGCTCGGCGGGGTCGGGGTCGGGTCGTCGCTCACGAGGCTCCTCCGGACGGCGAGGCGGACCCGGCCACCTGGGAGGCCGAGGGCGTGGCCGGCGCCGACGGCGTCTGGTTCGCGGACTGGCTGGGGGTCGGCGGGGTGCTCGACGGCTGGGGGTTCGGCGAGTCCGACTGTGTGGGCGACGGGGTGTTGCTCGGCGTCGGGGTCGGGGTGTCGGACTCGGGCGCCTCGCCGTAGTAGCCGACCGTCACCGTGTCCCCCTCGCGCAGGGTGCCGTCGGGCCGGATCAGCGCGACGGTGCCCGGGTCCTTCTCGCCCGGGTTGTCGACCTCCTGGGTCTCCACCTCGAGCCCGAGGCGCTTGAGGTCGGAGACCACGTCGTCGAGCGGCCGGCCGAGGTACTCGTCCTCGTCGACCGTCACCTCGGCCGGGGCCGAGCTGCTCGGCTGGCTGGGGGTGTCCTCGCTGCTCGGCGGCGCCGACGAGGCCGGGCCGGTGGAGCGGGTCGGCCGGGTCTGCGGCTCGTCCCCGCTGTCGTCGTCGCCCGCGGTGGCGATGAGCACGAAGACCAGCACGACCGCGGCCACCACCGCCAGCACCAGCACGACGAGGAGCCAGGTGCGCCGCGGCTCCGGCTCGGACGGGAGCGGCTCGGGGTCGCGCCACGGGTCGGGCTGGTCGAGGGGCACGGGCACGACCGGGGGCACGGCGCCGATCACCTGCGTGGTCTGCGCGTCGGCGGGTCCGGGTGGGGCGGTCAGCGGGGCCGCGCTCGCGGGGTTGCGCAGCGCGGCGGCGAAGGCGTCGCCGTCGGCGAAGCGCTGCTCCGGCTCCTTGGCCATCGCGCGGCGCACGACGATGGCCAGGTCGGCCGGGACGCTCGGCGGCAGGGTCGGCACCGGGTCGTTGAGGTGGGCCAGTGCGGTCGCCACCGGGGAGTCGGCGTCGAAGGGCCGGTGCCCCACCAGGCACTCGAAGGCCACCACGCCGAGGGCGTAGACGTCGGAGGCCGGGGTCGCGGTCATCCCGCGGGCCTGCTCGGGGGAGAGGTACTGCGGGGTGCCCATCACCTGGCCGGTGCCGGTGAGGCCGAGCCCGTCCGAGGCGCGCGCGATGCCGAAGTCGGTGATCTTGATCTGGCGGTCCGGCGTGACCATCAGGTTGGCCGGCTTCACGTCGCGGTGCACGATGCCGGCGCGGTGCGCCGCGCCGAGGGCGTCGGCGGTCTGCGCCATCAGGTCGCGGACCACGTCGGGGTCCAGGGCGCGACCGCCGCGCAGCAGCGCCGACAGCGGCTGGCCGTCGACCAGCTCCATGACCAGGAACGGGCGCGGGATGCCCGAGCCGTCCTCGCGGCCGAGGAAGGCGGACTCGCCCACGTCGTACACCGAGGCCACGCCGGGGTGGTGCAGCGAGGCGGCGTGCCGGGCCTCGGTCTCGAAGCGCGAGCGGAAGAGCGGGTCGTCGGCGTACTCGCTCTTCAGCACCTTGATCGCGACCGGCCGGCCGAGCGAGGTGTCGGTGGCGCGCCACACCTCACCCATGCCGCCGGTGGCGATGCGGGAGTCGAGCCGGTAGCGGCGCTGGTCGTCGACGAAGCGCTCCGGGGTCGCGTCGGTCACTTGATCACCGCCTCCATCACGGCCTTGGCGATCGGCCCGCCGAGCAGGCCGCCGGCGATCTCGCCGCGGTCCACGCCGTCGATCTTCTGGATCATCACCGCGACCGCGACCTCCGGGTCCTGGGCGGGGGCGAAGGAGACGAACCAGGCGTACGGCGGCACGTCCGGGTTGCCGCTCTGCGCCGTGCCGGTCTTGCCGGCGACGGTGACGCCGGGGATCGCCGCCGGGCCGGCCGTGCCGGGCACGCCGTTGGCCGTGCCCTCGACGGTGGCCACCATCAGCTGGGTCAGCCCGTCGGCGGTCTCGGGGCTCACGGCCTCATCGATCTCCTCGGGCTCGGTCTGCTTCAGCGTCTCGAGCTCCGGCGACTGGATGGAGTCGACGAGGTAGGGCTTCATCAGCTTGCCCTGGTTGGCGATGGCCGCGGCGACCATGGCCATCTGCAGCGGCGTGGCGCGCACGTCGAACTGGCCGATGCCGGACTGGCCGGCCTCCGGCTCGGTCGCGTCGCTGGGGAAGGTCGAGACGGCCTGGGGCCCGATGTCGGTGAGGTAGCGCTGGTCGAAGCCGAACTTGTCGGCCTGCTCCTTGAGCGCGTCGCCGCCCAGCTCGACGCCGAGCCGCGCGAACGTGGTGTTGCACGACTGGGCCAGCGCCTGCTCGAAGGGGATCTTGTCGGTCCCGCAGCTGCGGCCCTCGTTGTCGATCAGGCCGGTGTCGCCGCTGGTCTGCGGCAGCTGGTAGCTCGGCCCGCCGGGCACGTCGCCGTCCGCGGTGTACTTCCCGCTCTCCAGCGCGGCCGCCGCCGTGACCAGCTTGAACGTCGAGCCGGGCGGCAGCGTGGTCTGGATCGCGCGGTTGAGCAGCGGCTCGTCCTCGGCGCCCTGCAGGCGGTCGTAGTCCTCCTTGACCGCCGAGAAGTCGTGCGAGGCCAGCTTGTTGGGGTCGAAGGTCGGCAGCGAGGCCATCGCCAGGATCTTGCCGGTGCTCGGCTGGATGGCGACCACCGAGGCCTCGACGTCGCCGGGCAGGTCGTCGAGCCCCTGGTACGCCGCGTCCTGGGCCTTGCCGTCGAGGGTCAGCACGACGTTCCCGCCCTTGCCGGACTTGTTCGACAGCAGGTCGACCAGCTTGTTGACGAACAAGACGTCGTCGTCGCCGGACAGCACGTCGTTCTGCGAGCGCTCGATGCCGGTCTGGTCGTAGAAGGAGAAGTAGCCGGTCTCGTGGGCGTACTTGAACGGCTCCTCGTAGACCCGCTGGAAGTCGTAGTCGTCGTCGGACTCCACGCTCTCCGCGACCGGCTCGCCGTCCACCAGGATCGCACCGCGCTGCTGAGAGTACGCCGCCTCGATGACCCGGCGGTTGAGGCCGTTCTTGTCGTAGGAGTCTGCCTTCCAGTACTGCAGGTAGGTCGCGTTGACCATGAGGGCCAGGAACAGCAGCAGGCAGAAGAGCGAGATGGTGCGGATCGGCTTGTTCACAGGCGCACCACCTGCGTGGCCTGCTCGTCGGCCTGCTCGTCCTCGACGGGCGAGAGGTCGGGGACCGGGCGGCGGGCCTGGTCGGAGATGCGCAGCAGCAGGGCGGCGATGACCCAGTTGGCGACCAGCGACGAGCCGCCGTAGGAGAGGAACGGCGTGGTGAGGCCGGTGAGCGGGATGAGCTTGGTGACGCCGCCGATGACCACGAAGACCTGGAGCGCGAGCACGGCGGCGAGGCCGGTGGCCATCAGCTTGCCGAAGCCGTCGCGGCAGATGAGGGCCGCGCGCAGCGCGCGCTCGACGATCAGGCCGTAGCAGAGGACGACGGCCATGACGCCGGTCAGGCCGAGCTCCTCGCCGATGGAGGAGATGATGAAGTCGGAGTTGGCGTAGGGCACGCGGTCCGGGCTGCCGCCACCGAAGCCGCGCCCGATGAGCCCGCCCCAGGCCATCCCGAACAGCCCCTCGACGAGCTGGAAGCTGCCGGGCGTCTTGTCGTAGTAGCCCATCGGGTCGAGCCAGATGTTGACGCGGTTCTGGACGTGGCCGAGGAACTGGTAGGAGCCGGCGGCCCCGGCCAGGAACAGCAGCACGCCGACGACGAGCCAGCCGGCGCGCTCGGTGGCGACGTACAGCATGACCAGGAACAGGCCGAAGAACAGCAGGCTGGAGCCGAGGTCGCGCTGGAAGATGAGGATGCCCAGGCTGACCAGCCACATGGCGAGGATCGGGCCGAGGTCGCGCCCGCGGGGCAGGTCGATGCCGGCCACCCGGCGCCCGGCCAGGGCGAGGGCGTCGCGGTGCAGCACGAGGTAGCCGGCGAACGCGACGACGAGCAGCACCTTGGCCAGCTCGCCGGGCTGGAAGCTGAACGGGCCGACGCCGATCCAGATCTTGGCGCCGTTGATGGTCTTGCCCACGCCCGGGACCATCGGCAGCAGCAGCAGCAGGATCGCGGCCAGCCCGCTGGTGTAGGTGAAGCGGGTCAGCACCCGGTGGTCGCGCAGCACCACCAGGGTCACCACGAACAGCACGACGCCGAGCGTCATCCAGGTCAGCTGCTGGCGGGCGAAGGTGTGCGCCGCCCGGCCGGCGTCCTCGTAGGCCAGGTCGAGGCGGTGGATCACGGCCAGTCCGAGGCCGTTGAGGGCGACCACGACCGGGAGCAGCACCGGGTCGGCGTACGGCGCGACGAGGCGGACCGTGACGTGGCCGACGACGGACAGCGCGGCCAGCCAGGACCCGTAGCCCACGATGTCGGCCGGCACCTTGCCCTCGACGCCGATGCCCACCGCGGCGTACGCCCCGACGCCGACGGCCAGCGCGAGGACGAGCAGGAACAGCTCGGCGCCCCGGCGGCGGCGGTGCACGAAGCCCATGACGAAGCCTTGCTGCTGGCTCATGAGCCCGACTCCGGCTTCATCTCCTGGGCCAGGCCGTCGACGGTCTTGCGGGCATCGGCCAGGCTGCTGGCGTCGATGCCGTCGCGGACCTGGTCGGCCTGGAAGTCCGAGAGTCGGTCGAGGGTGACGTTGCTCGACTCGTAGGGGTGGGAGAGCTCGACGCCGGGCAGGGAGGTGTCCACACCGCGGTAGATGACGACGGTGCCGCCGCGCTCGCCGACGTAGTACTGGTCCTGGCTCCACGACCACGCCGCGGCGGCCAGGATCCACAGGGCACCGACGGCGACGGCGAGGGCCAGCAGCCGGCTCAGCCAGGTGTAGCGACTCGGCGGGCGGGGGGCGTAGCGCACCGCCTCGGGGTCGCTGGTGGCCGGGATCGGGTCGCTCGAGATGGCGAAGCCGACCTCGCTCGGGATCTCGGCGCGGACCGGCTCGAGCTCGCCGGTGTCGCCAGCGCGGTGCCCGCGGAACAGGCTGCGGCCCTGGGCCGGGCGTCGCCGCGCCTTCATCTCCGCGGCCGCGCCGACCAGGAGCGGGGGACTGGGCGGGTCGTCCGGCGAACCGTCCACGACATCGGCGACCAGGCAGGTCACGTTGTCGGAGCTGCCGGCCTCGAGGCTGGCGCGGACCAGCTCCACCGCGGCGAAGTCGGCCGAGCCGCTGGAGAGGATGTCGGCCAGCCGGCCGGCGTCGAGCACGCCGCTGGCGCCGTCGCTGCACAGCAGCAGCCGGTCGCCGGTCTTGAGCTCGATGACGAACAGGTCCGGCTCGAGGTCGTGGATGCCGTCGAGCGCACGCAGGATGAGGTTGCGGTGCGGGTGGACCCGCGCCTCCTCCTCGGTGATGCGGCCCTCGTCGATGAGGGTCTGCACGAAGGTGTGGTCGTTGGTGAGCTGGCTGATCTCGCCGTCGCGGAAGAGGTACGCGCGGCTGTCGCCCACGTGCCCCATGGCCACCCGCTGGCCGTCGAAGAGCGCCAGCGTCGCGGTGGTGCTGGTGCCGTCGAGGCTGGGGTCCTGGTCGACGAGCTCGGCGATCTTGTCGTGCGCGCGGTGCAGCGCGGTGTTGACCAGGCCGAGCAGGTCGGCCTCGCCGGTGTCGGGGGGCGGCGGCTGCTCGTCGAGCTGGCGCAGCTGGATGATCGCCGTGCTGCTGGCCACGTCGCCGCGGGCCGCGCCGCCCACCCCGTCGCAGACGGCGACGAGGTGCGGTCCGACGTACCCCGAGTCCTGGTTGTCCTTGCGGACCCGCCCCACGTCGGAGATCGCGGAGTAGTCCAGCCTCATTTCCTGAGCTCGATGATCGTCTTGCCGACGCGCACCTGGGTGCCGAGCGTGATGGTCGTCGGCTGGGTGATGCGCACCGTGCCGATGTAGGTGCCGTTGGTCGAGCCGAGGTCCTCGACGAACCACTGGTCGCCGCTCGCCGCGATCCGCGCGTGGCGGGTGCTGACGTAGTCGTCGTCGAGGCGGATGCCCGCGTCGCTGCCGCGGCCGATGAGGATCGGTGCCTGGTCGAGCTCGGCGCGCTGGCCGGCGTTGCTGCCCTCGGTCACCACCACGTGGGTCGGGCTGCCGCGGCGCTTGGTCGGCTCGCGCTTCTTCGCGCTGCGGCGCTCGCGGCGCGCCTCGGCCCCGCGCGCGGCCTCCGGCACCCGCGCGCCGAACATGTCGCTGCGGATCACCGAGATCGCGCTGAGCACGAAGATCCACAGGATCGCCAGGAAGGCGACCCTGATCAGGAAGAGGGTGAGCTCAGACAAACGGACCCTCGCCCCCGCCGTCCTCGTCCTCGAGCACCCGCACCGTCATCGTGGTGTTGCCGACGCGCACCTCGCTGCCGTCGCGCACGCCTGCCCGCGTCACCTTGTGCCCGTCGACGAGCATCCCGTTGGTCGAGCCCAGGTCGCGCACCTCGATGTGCGGCGTCTCGCTGGCCCGGCCGTCGCTGGCCGAGCCCCGGGCGATCTGCACGTCGAACTCGATGTGGCGGCGGCTCACGCCCGGGTCGTTGATCCGGATGTCGGCCTCGGTCCCGCGGCCCACCACCACCCCGGGCGGCTGCAGCGGGTGGGTCGTGCCGTTGATCTCCAGCACCGCCCGCGCCCGGCGCACCTGGGTGAAGGTGGCGTTGCTCTGCACCCGCGCCGCCGCCTTGCTCCGGATCCGGAACCGGCCGGTCGTCAGGTCCTCGGCCTTCTCGAACTCGATGGCGATCGGCCCCGGGAAGACGTAGCCCTGGGTCTCCGCGTGCTCCTGCACCTGGTGGACCAGCTCGTCGGCCAGCGCGCTGTCGTACGGCGCCAGCCGGTCCAGGTCCACCTGCGACAGCTCGACGTGGAAGTCGTTGGGCACCATCCGCCGCTCGCGCGAGAGGATCTGCGCGTTGTTGTCGCACTCGCGCTGCAGCGCCGCCGCGATCTCCACCGGCTGCACCGCGCTCCGGAAGGCCCGCGCGAAGGCGCCGGAGATCATGCTCTCCAGCCGCTGCTCGAACCGCTGCAGCCCGCCCACGTCGCCTCCTTCCTCACGGCACACCAACCAGCCGCTCCGGCCGGCGGGTCGCCACGACTGTATCGGTGTACCCACTCGCTGAGGGGGGACGCCGGGGCCGCCCGTGCGGTTCTCGTCACCGTCCGGTGGGCCGCCTTTTGGTCGCCCTCCGCCGCCTGGGCTAACCTTGCTCCCGCTTCACGCGCGAGTGGCGGAACAGGCAGACGCGCACGGTTCAGGTCCGTGTGCCCGAAAGGGCGTGGGGGTTCAACTCCCCCCTCGCGCACCACGTGACGCAGGGCCCCCGGTCTGGTCGAACCAGGTCGGGGGCCCTCCGCCTGTCCGAGGTCTGTCCGCGGCCCCGGGCCCGGCGCCTCAGCGCAGGTCGACGCCGACCTCGGCGGCGACGGCCTCGACCATCGCGGTGAGCCTGGCGGTACGCCGCGGCAGCTGGTCGCCGTAGTGCGCGATGGTCAGCAGCCCCGGCCCGGCGAAGGCCCAGGCCCGGGCGCGGGACCAGGTGGCGGCGTCGGCGCCGGCCGCCGCGCGGAGCGTCTCGCGGGCCGGGGCGTCGAACAGGCTCCAGGCGTAGAGCAGGTCGACCGAGCGGTCGCCGACGCCGAGGCTGCCGAAGTCGATGACGCCGGCGAGGTGGCCGTCGGGCCGGACCAGGAGGTTCTCGGCGGAGAGGTCGGTGTGCACCCAGCACGCGGGCGTGGTGGCTGCGGGTACGTCGCGCAGCAGCCCCCAGGCCCGGCGCACCCGGGCGGGGTCGAAGAGGTCGCTGAGGCCGTCGGCGGCCTCGTCGACCCAGGCGTCGGCGGTCGCGGTGACCGGCTCGCCGCAGCGGTAGCCCCACTCCTGCGCACCGCTGGTCAGGCCGGCGGTGTCCAGCGCGTGCAGCCCCTGGAGGAACGCGCCCAGGTCCGTGGCCAGGGCCTGCTGCTGCGAGGCGTCGAGGTCGCCGAGCGGGTCGCCGGGGACCCAGGTCACCACGGCCCAGGGGTGGGGGAACAGGTCGGAGGCCCGACCGGTGAAGACGACCTCGGGCACCGGGGCGGGCAGCAGGGGGCCGAGTCGCGGCAGCCAGGCGACCTCCTTGCGCAGGTCGGCGGCGTACTCGGTCGAGCGCGGGAGCCGGACGGCGTACGCCTCACCCAGCCGGACGACCGTGTTGCTGCTGCCGGAGCCCTCGGCCGGACGCACCGGCAGGTCGGCCAGGTGCGGCGCCTGCTCCCGCAGCAGTGCGGTCACGCGCTCCGCGTCGGTGTCGGGGCCTGCGGTCAACGGCCGTCGTGGAAGCGGTCGGTGCAGGCGCAGCGGCCGCCGGTGATGGCGGTCAGGCAGCGGCGGGACTCGCGCTCGCCGGTGAGGCGGCGCAGGCGCTCGGTGAGGCGGACGGGCCGGCGGGCGGTGTGGCCGCAGCGCGTGCAGGTGCTGGTCGAGGTCCCCGAGCTCACGAGCCCGGGAGCCTAACCCGGGTCAGGTCCACCTGTCGCCACCTAGGCTCGCCGGGTGTCGGGCGTCTTCGCGGGGTTCGCGACCATCGCGGTGGTGATCGGGCTCGGCATGCTGCTCGCGCACACGCGGGTGGTCGACGCCAACGGGCAGCGGGTGCTGTCGGCGGTGGCGTTCTACCTGGCCTCGCCCGCGCTGCTCTTCGTGACGCTGCTGGGGAGCGACCTGGGCCGGGTGTTCTCGCTGAACGTCGTCGCGATCGTGGCCGGGGTGGCGGCGACGGGCGCGGTGACCCTCGTGGTGGCGCGGGTACGCCGTGAGGACGTGGGCCGCAGCGTCATCGCGACGCTGTGCTCGTCGTACTGCAACGCGGGCAACCTCGGGCTGCCCATCGCGGCGTACGTCCTCGGCGACGCGGCGCTGATCGCGCCGGTGCTGCTGCTGCAGCTGCTGGTGCTCCAGCCGCTCGCGCTCACGGCGCTGGACGTGGCGGTGAGCCCGGTGCGGCTGCCGCTGGGCCGGGTGCTGACCCGGCCGCTGCGCAACCCGATCACGGTCGGCAGCCTGCTCGGGCTGCTCGTGGCCCTGAGCGGCGTGGCGCTGCCGGACGCGGTGGTCGACCCGCTGGCCCTGGTGGGCGGGATGGCGGTGCCGGCGATGCTGCTGGCCTACGGCGTCAGCCTGCGGCTCGGGCCGCTGCCGGGCCGCGGCGTGTCGGCCGGCGACCTCGGGCTGGCGGTTGGGCTCAAGCTGCTGGCCCAGCCGGCGGTGGCCTACGTCGCCGGCCGGCTGCTCGGGCTGGACGACGCCGCGCTGCTCGCGGTGACCGTCATCTCGGCCCTGCCCACGGCGCAGAACGTCTTCGTCATCGCGACGCGCTACGACCGCGGGGTGCTGCTGGCGCGCGACGCGATCTTCGTCAGCACGCTGGGGTGCGTGCCGGTGACGATCGGGGTCGTCGCGCTCCTGGCCTGAGGCCGGCGGATCAGAAGCCGCGGCGGACGTCGCGGGGGTTGAAGTGGCGCAGGGTGTAGGCGTCGAAGCGGCGGACGAGGGTGCGGAGGTAGGTCATGCCTCCATGGTCGCAAGAGTTCTTGGAACGATCCAAGACCTGAGTGCCATGAGTCTGGTCACGAGACGGGCGTCACCCCGGTGACCAGCCAGGCGTCGCCGCGGGCCCGTCGGGTGAGCACCACGAGGCGGGCGCCCATGAACACCGCGGCGAAGGCCACCCACACCGCGACCAGCCCGCCGGTGACCGTGGCCGCGAGCAGGGCGACCGGGGCGTAGACGAGCGGCTCCCGGTAGACGCCGGCGCTCACAGGTGGACGTCGTTCAGGACCAGCACCACACCGACGATGCCGGGGACGAGGCCGAGGGCCAGCCAGGGCGAGGCGACCGTCCGCTGGTGGATGAGCAGCCCCACCGCGACGGCCACGACCCCGAAGAGCCCGCCGATGACGCAGATGCCCACGCGCCCGGTGGTGTTGTCGACGTCCATGAACAGCGCGCCGATGACCAGGCCCGCCGACAGGTGCAGGATCGTGGTGACGGCCAGGACCGAGCCCACCCACCGCTGCACGTGGGTGAAGGAGCGGTCGTTGACCTGCCGGACCGGGTTGTCCGGATCCATCAGGTGCCGCGGCCGGCGTGGCGGGGTGGGGTCGCTCACGCCCCCATGGTCTCCGACCAGGGGTGGGGTACACCCATCGACATGGACGTGACCTCGCTCATCGACGCCGCGCTCGACCGCTCGGTGGTGCTCGGCTACAGCCGCGTGGGCTCCGGGCTGCGGCGCCGCTGGTGGCCCGCCGACCCCGAGCCGGGCGCGTTGGCGGGCCGCCGGGTGCTGGTCACCGGCGCGACCTCGGGCATCGGCGAGGCCATGGGCCGGTCCTTCGCCGACCTCGGGGCCACCGTCCACCTGCTCGGCCGGAACGCCGCCAAGCTGGCCGGCGTGGCCCGGGAGCTGCGGCTCGCCGTACCCACCGCCGAGGTCGTCGAGGAGGTCTGCGACGTCTCCGACCTCGACGCCGTCCGCGCCTGGGCACCCGCCTTCGCCGCGCGCGTCGGCGCGCTGCACGGCGTGGTCCACAACGCCGGCACCATGACCTCGTCGCGCGAGGAGAGCGCCCAGGGCCACGAGCTGACCCTGGCCACCCACGTCCTCGGACCGCACCTGCTCACCACGCTGCTCCTCGACGCGCTGCGGGCCGGCCCGGCCAGCGTGGTGTGGATGAGCTCCGGCGGGATGTACGGCGCGCGGTTGCGCGACGACCCCGACGCGATCGAGTACCGCGACGGCACGTTCAACGGCGTCCAGGCCTACGCCCGCACCAAGCGGATGCAGGTGGTCCTGGCCGACGCCTGGGCGCGGCACTTGGTCGGCACCGGCGTGCTCGTCGAGAGCATGCACCCCGGCTGGGTCGAGACCCCCGGCGTGGCCACCCACCTGCCGACCTTCCGCCGGGTCACCGGGCCGGTCCTGCGCGACGCGGCGGACGGCGCCGACACCGCGGTCTGGCTGGTCGCCACCCGGCCGGCCTCCACGAGCCCGCACTCTGGCACGACCGCGCCCAGCGGCCGACCACGCTGGCCTGGCAGTGCGAGGCCGACCCGGCCGCCGTACGCCGGTTCCTGGGCTACGTCACCAGCACCACCGCCACCTCTGGTCCCGTCGGGTAGTACGAAACTGGCGGAATCGGGTCGAGGCCCGTACTCCAAGCGTGAGTTTCACCGGCCGGCCGGTGAAACTGGACTCTGGCACCCCGCTGCCAGACTCGGCCCCATGAGCGAGCGGGAGCCTGAGGGGAGCCAGGCGGGGCTGGCCGAGCCGATGCGCTCCCGCTGGAGCCCGAGCGTCTTCGACGACACCCACGAGCTGTCGCCGGACGAGCTGCGGCTGATGCTGACCGCCGCGCAGTGGGCGCCGAGCTGCGGCAACGCCCAACCCGCGGCGTTCGTCGTGTGCGAGCGTGGGAGCGCCAGCCACGCGGTGCTGGTGCGCCACCTCTCGCGCGGCAACGCCGGCTGGGTGCCGCGGGCCTCCGCGGTGTTCGTGGTGACCGCCCAGGTCGCGCCCGACGAGGAGGGTGAGGGCGGGTACAAGCCCTTCCACGCCGAGTACGACGCCGGCCAGGCGGCGGCCCACCTCACGCTCCAGGCGCGCGCCATGGGGCTGCACGCGCACCAGTTCGCCGGCTTCGACAAGGAGGCGCTCGCGGCCGGGCTCGGCGTGCCGGCGTACGTCAAGGTCATGGCCGGCATCGCGGTCGGTGTGCTGGGCGACCCGGCCGACGTGCCCGAGCGGGACCGGGAACGGGAGGGCCGGGCCAGGCGCCGGCGCCCGTTGCGCGAGACCGCCCACGGCGCCCGGTGGGGCGTGCCCTGGCGGGGCGCGGACGGGTGAGGGGCAAGCTGCTCCTCGTCCTGCTGGTCGTGGTGATGGTCAACCTGCCGTTCGTGCACAGCCGCTGGCAGGAGCACCGCCTCGACCAGGACGGCGTGGACGTGACCGCCGACGTGACCGACCACGCCGAGGACGGGCGCTTCCTCACCTTCGCGGTCCCCGCGCGCGGCGACCAGCCGGCCTTCGGCGGCACCGTGCCGGTCGAGGAGTCGGCGTACGACGACGCGGTGGCCCGCGGGACGACGACGGTGCGCGTGCTGCCCGGCTCGACCACGGTCTGGGAGGTCGCAGGCGAGGCGCGCGGCGGCGTGGGGCTGGTCATCACGGTGGTCGCCGACGTGTTCCTGCTCGTGCTGGTGCTGCTCCTGCTGCGATTCGGCTCCCGCCTGCGCCAGGACATGGTCCTGGTGGCCACCGAGGACCTCGAGCGGTGTCCGCCGGGCTCGGTGCTCGACCAGGTCGACGGGCTCCGGTTCGTGGTGTGCGGCGAGGTGGAGACGATCGAGGACGACGCGGTGGTGCTCGACCTGGGCGACCGGCGGGTGCGCGTGCTGCTCGACGGGCACCACAACCCGGCCGGTCACCAGCAGCCGGTCCGGGCGACCGGGACGCTGCGGACCTATCCTTCGTCCTCGTGAGGTCTCTCGCCGCGGTCCTGGCCGCCGCCACTGCCGCCACCGTCGCGGCCGGTGTCGTGGTCGCGGCCCCCGCGCAGGCGGCGACGGTCCGCTACGCCGCCCCGGCGGGCAGCGGCACGGCGTGCACCGCGGCCGCACCCTGCGCGGTGACCCAGGCCGTGGGCGCCGCGGCGTCCGGCGACGAGGTGGTCCTCACCCCCGGCAGCTACAACGCCATGGGCCCGATCAGCAGCAGCGCCAGCAACCTCAACGTGCACGGCGTGGCCGGCCAGCCCCGCCCGGTCCTCAACAGCGCCGCCGACAGCGCGGTGACCCTCAAGGGCTCCGGCGTCCGGCTGAGCGACGTGACCATCCAGCACCAGGGCTCGCTGTGGGCGCTCAACGTGCTGGCCGCCAACGTCCGCGTGGAGCACGTCGAGGTCCGCTCGTCCGGGCTGATCTCGTGCGGGATCGCCTTCAGCGGCCTGCTGCGCGACAGCGTCTGCGTCAACACCGCCGCCGGCGGCGTCGCGCTCGACGACTCCTGGTCGGCCGACACCGGCACGCTCACGGTCCGCAACGTCACGGCCGTCGCGACCGGCGCCGGCTCCTACGGCATCCGCGCCGAGGCGCAGGACGCCAACACCAACCTCTCCCTCTCCGGCCGCAGCGTCATCGCCTCGGGCGTGGCCGCCGACGTGCGGGCGGCCGCGAACGGCGACAACCGCTTCGCGCTGGTCACGCTGGCCACGTCCAACTACCGGACCACCTCGACCTCGGGCCTCGCGGGGATCACCTCGTCGACGGCCAACGGCAACCAGCGGGCGCTGCCGGTCTTCGCCGACACCGTCACCTACCACCAGGCCACCACCTCGCCCACGGTCAACGCCGGCTCCCGGGACGCCAGCACCGGCACGACCGACATCGACGGCCAGCCCCGCGTGGCGCTCCGCGCGATCGACATCGGCGCCGACGAGCTGGTGCCCGACACGGCCGCCCCGGCGGCGACGTTCGGACGCACGCCGGGTCGCAGGATCGCCAAGCGCAAGGCGACGTTCACCTTCGCCGCGAGCGAGCCGTCGACCTTCTGGTGCCAGCTCGACCAGCTCCGCGCGGTGCCGTGCGCCTCGCCGTACGTCGTGCAGCCGAAGCGACACGGCAAGCACACGCTGAGCGTCATCGCCGTCGACGCGGCCGGCAACGTCTCACCGCCGGCGACCACCACCTGGAAGTGGAAGCCGAAGAAGAGGAAGCGCTAGGAGCCGAGCGCCTTCTCGATGTCGCCGGACAGCTTGGCCGGCGCGGTGGTCGGGGCGTAGCGGTCGAGCACCTGCCCGTCGCGGCCGACGAGGAACTTGGTGAAGTTCCACTTCACCCGGTCGCCGAGCAGGCCGCCCTTCTGCTCGCGCAGCCAGCGGAACAACGGGTGCGCGCCGTCGCCGTTGACGTCGACCTTGCTGAACATCGGGAAGGTGACGCCGTAGTTGCGCTCGCAGAACGCGCCGATCTCCTCCTCCGAGCCCGGCTCCTGGTGACCGAACTGGTCGCACGGGAAGCCGAGCACGGTGAAGCCCTGCTCGCCGTAGCGGTCGTAGAGCTCCTGCAGGCCGGCGTACTGCGGGGTGAAACCGCACTGCGAGGCGGTGTTGACGACCAGCACCACCTGGCCGGCGTACGCCGAGAGGTCGACGCCGGAGCCGTCGAGGGAGGTCGCGTCGAAGTCGGTCAGCGTCATGCTCACGTCAACGCCGGTACCCCCGGACGGGTGACGGGTACCGACCGGCCATGGCTTCCTTCTCCGCCAAGACGCACGCCGAGGCCGTCATCACCGCCTCGCCCGAGGAGGTCTGGGCGGTGCTCGTCGACCCGGACCTGATGGCGCGGTTCACGCCGTTCCTCAAGCAGATCACCGCCGACGGCGACCACTGGCGCTGGGAGATGGCCGGCATCGACGTCCTGGGCGTCAAGGTCGCGCCCGCGTTCACCGAGAAGATGGTCTTCGACGAGCCGGACCGCATCGACTTCCACCACGACCCGCCCGCGGGGAAGCAGGAGAAGGCCGGGGTCGAGGGGTGGTACTCCCTCGCGCCGGCCGACGACGGCGGCACCACCCTGGTCACCGACCTGGAGATCACCCTCGACCTACCGCTGCCCAAGGCCGCCGGTCGCGCGGTCAAGGCCACGATGCGCAAGGTCATCGACACCATGGGCGACAACTTCTCGCAGAACCTCCTGGACCACCTGGGCGCCGAGGAGCGGGCCTGAGCGGCGGGGCGGTGACTTGCCCGTACGCCGCCCGCGGGGAAGGGTTGGCGCCGTGTCCGTGACCGCGTCGTCGTACTCCATCACCATGCGGCTCCACACCGCGCCCGACCACGGCATCGTGGGGGCGGTGGCCACGGCGATCTCCGCGGCCGGGGGCGTGGTCACCGCCATCGACGTGGTCGACTCCACCCGCGACCGCCTGGTCCTCGACGTGACCTGCTCGGCCAGCGACGCCGAGCACTCCAAGCGGCTCGAGCAGGCCGTCGACGCCATCGACGGCGTGGAGGTCTACAAGGTCAGCGACCGGACCTTCCTGCTGCACATCGGCGGCAAGATCGAGGTCACCTCCAAGGTCCCGCTGCGCAACCGCGACGACCTGTCGATGGCCTACACCCCCGGCGTCGGCCGGGTGTCGATGGCCCTGGCCGAGAACCCCGACGACGTCTCGCGCCTGACCATCAAGGGCAACAGCGTCGCGGTGGTCACCGACGGCTCCGCGGTCCTGGGCCTGGGCAACATCGGCCCCGGCGCGGCGCTGCCGGTCATGGAGGGCAAGGCCGCGCTGTTCAAGCGGTTCGCCGGCATCGACGCCTGGCCGATCTGCCTGGCCAGCCAGGACACCGACGAGATCGTGCGCGCGGTCGAGATGATCGCCCCGGGCTTCGGCGGCATCAACCTCGAGGACATCGCCGCGCCCCGCTGCTTCGAGATCGAGCAGCGGCTGCGCGAGAGCCTGGACATCCCGGTCTTCCACGACGACCAGCACGGCACCGCCATCGTGGTGCTGGCCGCGCTCACCAACGCGCTGCGCGTGGTCGGCAAGAAGCTCACCGACTCCCGCGTGGTCGTCTCCGGCGCCGGCGCGGCCGGCACCGCCATCGTCACCCTCCTCATCGCCGCCGGGGTCAGCGACGTCGTGGTCGTCGACAAGGAGGGCGCGATCTGCTCCGGTGACGGCTCGCTGTCGCCGGCCCACACCGAGCTGGCCGAGGTCACCAACCCCCGCCACGTCCAGGGCAGCCTCCAGGAGTGCCTGGTCGACGCCGACGTCTTCATCGGGGTCAGCGCGCCCGGCATCCTGCAGCCGGAGTGGATCGGCACCATGGCCGAGAAGCCGGTGGTCTTCGCCCTGGCCAACCCCGACCCCGAGGTCGACCCCGCCGAGGCCGAGAAGTACGCCGCCGTGGTCGCCTCCGGCCGCTCGGACTACCCCAACCAGATCAACAACGTGCTGGCCTTCCCGGGCGTGTTCCGCGGCCTGCTCGACGCGCGCGCCCGCGACATCACCATCGACATGCTGCTGCGCGCCGCCGACGCCATCGCCCACGTGGTGCGCGACGAGGAGCTGAACCCGAACTTCATCATCCCGACCGTCTTCAACACCCAGGTGCCGAAGGCCGTCGCCGCCGCCATCCGCGGGGCGGGGACCGGCGACGCCTGAGCCCCGGTGAGGCTCGGGTTGAGGCTCGGGTTGAGGCTCACCCCGCGCGGGTGCCGCGGATCTCGGCCTCGTCGCGGAAGGTCAGCCGCTGCCACGCGGCCTTGGCGGCCTGCGGGCTCTGGGCGTAGACCGACACGACGTAGGGGAAGCGCTCGTAGGTGCCGGTGATCCGGGCCGGTCGGCTGCGGCCGTCGGTGAACACGCAGCGCCCGCCGTGCGAGCCCGGCAGCTGGTGCATGCGCTGGCGCCCGAGCCGGGCCAGCAGCCAGTCCTCGACCCGCTCGGGGTCCTGGACCTGGTCGTAGACGACGGTGACCGGCTGCCCGGCCGCGCGTTGGAAGCACTCGAAGGACGCCACGACGCGATAGCTGTCCGCGTTGCGCGGCGCCTTGTGGCAGAAGGGGCGGTCCTTCTCGAACGACGGGAAGACCCAGGCCAGGCCGCGGGCGCCCTCGGGCAGCCCGCACAGCCGCAGCGAGGTGGTGGCACGGCCGTCCCAGCAGGTGCCGCCGGCCGGGGCCGGCGGCTCGGCCGGGTCGGTGGGCGGACCGCTCTCGAGCTGCGCGGTCTCCTGCGCGCTCGGCGACGGCGAGGGGAGCGCGGAGCGGCCCGGGCCGGCGCTGCCGACGAACTCGCCCCCGTCGTCCGCGGCCAGGCCGCGGCCGTAGTGGATCACTCCGCCGAGGATCACCACCGCCAGCACGGCCAGCACCAGGGCGTCCCGCCAGCGAGCGCGCGCAGCCCCTTCCGCCATCCCCCACGAACCCCCTGCATCCCAAGAGCGGCGCGCCCCCGCACGCCGATCCGGTCATTGTGGCGCACACCGCCGACGGACCGGTCCTCGGGCACGCACCGGTCTGTACTGCCCCGGGGCAGCTACTCGGCGAGCTCCTCGACCGCGCAGAGGGCGGCGCCGACCACGCCGGCCTTGTTGAGCAGCTGGGCCGGGACGATCTCGGTCTCGAGCTTCTCGGCCACCATCGGCAAGAACTCGTCCGCCTGCTTGCTGATGCCGCCGCCGACCACGAACAGGTCGGGCGAGAACAGCATCTCCAGGGTGTTGTAGTACTTCACCAGCCGCTTGGCCCAGTGCTTGAAGCTCAGCTCGTCGCGCTCGCGGGCGCTGTTGGCTGCACGGGACTCCGCGTCGTGGCCGTCGATCTCGAGGTGGCCCAGCTCGGAGTTGGGCACGAGCACGCCGTTGTGGATGAACGCCGAGCCGATGCCGGTGCCCAGGGTGGTCACGATGACCAGGCCGGAGCGGCCCTTCGCCGCGCCGTACCTCGCCTCGGCCAGCCCGGCGGCGTCGGCGTCGTTGACCACGTGGACGTCGCGACCGGTGGCCTCGGTGAACAGCTGGTCGGCGTCGGTGCCGACCCAGGCCGGGTCGATGTTGGCCGCCGACTTCACCACGCCGTGGCGGACCACGGCGGGCACGGTCACGCCGACCGGGCCGCGCGAGTCCGGGAACCGGCTGAGCAGGTCGACGAAGACCTCGGCCACGGCCTCGGGCGTCGACGGCGAGGGGGTGCGGATCCGCTCCCGCTCGGCGGCGAACTCGCCCTGGTCGAGGTCGACCGGCGCGCCCTTGATGCCGGTGCCGCCGAAGTCGATGCCGAAGGGGAGGTCCGCCACGCCCTCCAACCTACGAGAGAAATGGCTCGCGGGCGCGCTCCGCGCGGGGTCACACTCGCCGCGTGCCGACCCAGCTGACCACCGCGCAGCACCTCGCCGGGCTCCGCGAGGCGGCGAGCGCGTTCACGACGTACGCCGACCGGGCGGGCGTGGACGCACCCGTCCCGACGTGCCCGGAGTGGACGGTGCTGGACCTGGTCGCCCACCAGGGGATGGTGCACCGCTGGGCCGCGGCGCTGGTGCGGGGCCGGCACCCCGACGACGACGAGGTCACCGGGTTCGAGGCCGCGGGCCGCGCCGCCGCCGACCCGACCGGATGGCTGGCGGAGGGGGTCGCCGATCTGGCGAGCGCCCTGGAGGCCGCGCCCGAGACCCTCGACGCGCCGGTCTTCCTGCTCGACGCCCCACGGCCCGCCGCCTTCTGGGCGCGCCGGCAGTGCCACGAGACCTCGGTCCACGCGGTGGACGCGCTCGCGGCGGCGCTGGGCCGGCCGCCCCGGGCCGACGAGGTGTGGCTCGACCCCGAGCTCGCCGGCGACGGCATCGACGAGCTGCTCGGCGGCTTCCTCACCCGGCCCCGGTCCCGGCTGCGCTGCGAGGAGGACGCGCTGCTCGTCGTACGACCCGACGACGTGACCGACTGGTGGTCGGTCGAGCTCGGCCCCCGCCCCGCGCGGACCACCCGGCACGGCGGCGCCGAGCCGCCCGAGGCGGACTGGGAGCTCACCGGCGGCGCGGTCGAGCTCTACCTCCGGCTGTGGAACCGCACCGACGCGGCCGGGAGCGAGGGCCCCGCCGACCAGTGGCGGCACCTCACGGCGGTGCGGTGGTCCTGAGAGGATCGGGCGGTGGCCGCCACCGCAACCCGCCTGCTGCTCCTGGGTGCGGTGGGCATCTTCGAGCCGGTCAACGGCTACCAGATCCGCCGCGAGCTCACGTCCTGGCAGGTCGACCGCTGGGCGCACCTCAACCCCGGCTCGATCTACGGCGGACTGACCACGCTGGCCCGGCAGGGGCACCTGGCCCGGCACGAGCTGGTCGACGGCGGTCGCGAGGTGACGGTCTACGAGCTCACCGGGTCCGGGCGGACCGAGCTCGAGCGGCTCACCACCACGGCCCTGGAGACCGTCGAGCTCTACGACCGCTCGGACTTCATGGCGGCGTTCTCGATGTACCCCTCGGTGCTGCCGGCCGACCTCGCTCGACGCAGCCTGGTGCAGCGGCGCGTCCACCTCGAGGCGACGCTGGCCGAGTTCACCGAGATCAAGATGCGCAGCGACGCGGTCCCGCCGCACGTGCTGCAGGGCGCGCTGCTCTGGTACGACGTGACCGTGGCCGAGCTGGGCTGGCTGCGCGAGGTCGTCGACGAGCTCGCCACCGGGACCCGGCCGGAGTGGGAGCCGCCGGCCGGGGACCCGGGGTGGCAGATGGCCGCCGACCGCGAGCGCTACCGCGAGATCCTCGACCGCGCCGACCGATGAGTCCGGGCCGGCCGCGGGGTCGGTCGTGCGAGCACGGATGTTGACGGGGTCTTGTTCAAGGTTGACCATGGTCAATGTTGACTACAGGCGGGAGCGCAGATGATCGAGGCACGAGGGCTCGTGCAGACCTTCCACACGGGGCAGGGGAAGGCGAAGAAGGAGGTGCACGCCGTCAAGGGCGTCGACCTCGACGTGGCCGAGGGCGAGGTCGTCGGCTTCCTCGGCCCCAACGGCGCGGGCAAGACCACGACGCTGCGGATGCTGACCACGCTGCTCAAGCCGACCGCCGGGACGGCACGGGTGGCGGGGTACGACGTGGCGACCCAGCCGGTGCAGGTGCGGCGCAGCATCGGCTACTGCTCGCAGGTCGGCTCGACGTTCTCCGGCGCCTACGCCGGGGACGAGGTCGTCGACCACGGGATGCTCTACGGGATGTCGCGCAAGGACGCGGTGGCCAAGGGTCAGGAGCTGTTCGAGAAGTTCCAGCTCGACGGTCTGTGGAAGCGGATGAACAAGTCCATGTCGGGTGGGCAGAAGCGCCGCCTGGACATCGTGATGGGGCTGATCCACTCGCCGTCACTGGTCTTCCTCGACGAGCCCACGACCGGGCTGGACCCGCAGGCCCGCGCCAACCTCTGGGAGCACATCTCCGGACTGCGCACCCAGGAGGGGGCGACGGTCTTCCTGACCACGCACTACCTCGACGAGGCCGACGCCCTGGCCGACCGGATCGTCATCATCGACCGGGGCGAGATCGTGGCCAGTGACACCGCCGACAACCTCAAGGCCAGCGTCTCCGGGGACCTCGTCGCCCTCGAGGTGGCCGCCGACGACCAGGTGGCGGTGGCCCGCGACCGGCTCGCCTCGCTCACCCACGACGTCACCGTCGACGGCCGGGTCGTCTCCGGCCGGGTGTCCCGGGCCGGCAAGGCCGTGCCCGGGCTGCTGCGCGACCTGGAGTCCTCCGGGGTCGTCCTCGACTCCATCGAGGTCATCCGCCCCACCCTCGACGACGTGTTCCTCACCCTCACCGGCCGCTCGCTGCGCGACGCCGACGAGCCCGACGCCCCCACCGCAGGAGAGTCCGCATGACCACCGTCTCGTCGTACCTGCGTGACTGCTCGGTGGTCTTCCGCCGCCAGATCCGGATGAACCTGCGCAACCCCGCCTGGGTGCTCATCGGCATCATGCAGCCGGTGCTCTACCTGGTGCTGTTCGGGCCGCTGCTCAAGCCCCTGGTCGCCCAGTTCGACACCGGCACCACCAACGCCTACACCTTCCTGGTCCCCGGCCTGCTGGTGCAACTGGGGATGTTCGGTGCCTTCTTCGCCGGCTTCTCGCTCATCGGCGAGTGGCGCGAGGGCGTCATCGAGGCCGAGCGGGTCACCCCCGCCGCGCGCTCGGCCCTGCTGGTCGGCCGGCTCTGGCGCGACCTGCTCCAGCTCCTGGTCCAGGCGCTCATCCTGGTCGCGCTGGGCTACGCCATCGGCATGCGCGGCTCGGTCGCCGGCGTCGTCCTCGGCGTGCTCATCACGCTCCTGGTCGGGGGCGCCTGCGCGGCCGCCTCGAACGCCCTGGCCATGTCCACCAAGGACGAGAACGTGATGGCCCCGGTCGTCAACGTCGTGATGATGCCGATCCTGCTGCTGTCCGGGATCCTGCTGCCGATGACCCTCGGCGCCGGCTGGCTCCAGCGGATCTCCGACTTCATGCCGTTCCGCTACATCGTCGACGCGGTCCGCGAGGTCTTCACCGGCGACTTCGGCTCCACCGACGTCATGTGGGGCACCGGCTGGGCCGTGCTGATCTTCGCCCTGGCCATGTGGTGGGGGGCGAGCGTCTTCCGCAAGGAGAACGCCTAGGGAGTCACGTCCTGGCCCCGGAGCACCCGGCCCGCGATCCAGGCGATGTCGTCGGCGGTCGCGGCCGGGGGGCCGGAGGGCTGCATGACGTGGCTGAGCACGATGCGCACCACGGTGTCGACGGCGGCCTCCAGCCGGTCGGGCGTGAGCGCCACGTCGTACGGCGCGACCCGCTCGACCAGCACGGCCTTGGCCGTGGCCAGCAGGGCGCCGGCGTGCGTGGTGAGCAGCGGCAGCAGCTCGGTGTCGGCGCCGTGGGTGGCCGAGACGACCGCGTGCAGGAGCTTGTTGTCCTGCGAGGTCTCGAGCACCGCGCGGGCGGCGGCGCGGATCGCGTCGACCAGGTCGTCGGGGTGGGCGTCGAAGGCCAGCGTGACCACGCCGAGGAAGCGGTCCAGCTCGCGCAGGATCATGGCCTCGGCCAGCCGCGGCTTGGAGCCGATCTCGTTGTAGACCGTCTGCCGGCTGACACCGACCACCTCGGCCAGGCGGGCCATGGTGACCTGGCTCCACCCGACGCCGGTGGTGAGCGTGACCGCCGCGTCCACGACGCGCTCGCGCATGGTGGTCGGCGGCGCGGTGGTCACACCCGCGACGTTACGTCCCCGCGGCCAGCGACCGGTCCAGGGGCACGAAGTCGACCTTCTCGCGCACGCCGCAGTCCGGGCAGCACCACGTGTCCGGGATGTCCGCCCACGCCGTGCCCGCCGCGAAGCCCTCGCGCTCGTCGCCGGCCACCACGTCGTAGGTGTAGCCGCAGCCCGGGCAGCGGGCGGCCAGGACCTCCTCGTCCCCGACCGGTCCCGCCGACGCCGCCGCGCCGGCCACCGCGTCGCGGTGCCCAGGCGGCGGGTACGCCGCCAGGATGCGCGCGCGCCGGTGCGGCGCGAGGTTGGCCCGGGACAGGTCGCCGTCGAAGTGGTCCAGCACGCGACGGTCCATGACGCGGCGCCAGACCGGGGGCACGGCGGCGAGCACGATCATCCCGGCATACCCGGTCGGCAGCACCGGGGACTCCTCGTAGTCGCGCAGCGTCTGGTAGCGCCGGGTCGGGTTGGCGTGGTGGTCGCTGTGCCGCTGCAGGTGGTAGAGCAGCACGTTGGTGGCGATGTTGTTGGAGTTCCACGAGTGCGTGGGGTCGACCCGCTCGTAGCGCTGCCGCTCGCCGACGCCGACCTTCTGGCGCAGCATCCCGTAGTGCTCCATGTAGTTGACGACCTCGAGCAGCGAGAAGCCGACGACCGCCTGGACGAGCAGGTACGGCGCGATGCCGACGCCGAGCCAGGCGATGAGCGCACCCCAGAGCACCGCCGACATCAGCCAGGCGTTGAGCACGTCGTTGCCGAGCCGGAACGGGTGCTGCTTCTTGCGGGCGTAGCGCCGCTTCTCCAGCCGCCACGCGCTCCTGAGCGAGCCGAGGACCGTGCGCGGCCAGAACCGGTAGAAGCTCTCGCCCACCCGGCTGCTGGCCGGGTCCTCGGGGGTCGCCACGCGGACGTGGTGGCCACGGTTGTGCTCGATGTAGAAGTGGCCGTAGAAGCTCTGGGCCAGCGCGACCTTGGACAGCCAGCGCTCGTGGCTCTCCTTCTTGTGGCCGAGCTCGTGGGCGGTGTTGATGCCGATGCCGCCGATGCTGCCGATGCTGATGGCCAGCCCGACCTTCTCCCACACCGCGAGGTCGCCGCCGACCCCGAGCGGGTCGCCGCGCGCGATGAGGTACATCGCGGAGACGAACCCGACGTACTGGATGGGCAGGAAGGCGTAGGTGATCCACCGGTAGTAGCGGTCCTGCTCGAGCGCCTCGATGACGTCGTCCGGCGGGTTGGAGCGGTCGAGCCCCGCGACGAGGTCGATGGCGGGGACGATCACCAGGATCACCACCGGACCGATCCAGAACCAGCCGCCGAAGCCGGTGGTGACCCAGCCGGCGTAGCCGATGAAGAACAGGCTGGGCACGACCAGGCCGATGAGCCAGAGGTAGCGCTTGGGGTCGTGCCACTGCTCGGTCGAGCCGGCCGGCACGGTCGTGTTGGCGATGGTGTCCACGCGTCGCTCCTCGGACTTTACAACAACGTTGAATCTGTCAAGCGGGTTGACAGAAAGGTACGAGATGTAAAGCCCGGGGTCAAGCACGGCAGACCAGAGGTCAGTCGCGCGGCGCCCCGTGCTCCGGGAGGTCGGGCAGCTCGGACGGGTCGGCCAGGCAGCTGCGGCAGAAGCCGGTGCCGAACGGCGTCAGGTGGATCGAACGGCGCACGATCTTGGCGAAGCGCACGCTGTGCACCGCGGCCAGCACGTCGGGCTGGGCCTCGAGGACCTGGTACTCCACCGGGTCCTCGACCTGCTCGGTGGAGAACCAGACCAGGCCGAGGCGGAACAGGTTGTTGAGGTACGCCGGCACCTGGTCGTCGTGGCGCACCCCGGCGCGGGCGCCGATCATGGTCAGCCCGGACGCGACCAGGGTGGAGCTGACCACGCCGACCGGTCCGCCGGTGCGCACGTCGACCGCCGGCTGCGGGCCGTCGCGCAGCAGGTGCACCAGGACCCGGCCCTCGTCGGGGGCGAGGTCGTCGAGGATCCGGGCGTACGCCGGGTGCGGCTCCTCCTCGCGCCACACGTCGCGGGAGCGCTCGAGCAGCTGCTCGCCGCGCTCGCGCAGGGTCGGCTCGCGCGTGGGCTCCGGCGGTGGGGGCGGCTCGGGGAGCACCTGGGCGAGCGTGGTCCCGGCGTCGCGCAGCGCCTGGGAGAGGGGTACGCCGCGCGCGACCGCGTCGGCCACCTCGGCCACCGCGCGGGAGGCGACCGCGACGTCGTCGGCCACCTCGTTCAGCAGCTCGGTGGCGGCCTTCGGGTCGTTGAGCGCCCGGGCCAGCAGCCGCCCGGAGCGCAGGTAGGAGCCGGCCGTCCAGGCCAGGCCGCGCGCCGTCGTACCGGCCACGATGCGGGCCAGGCCGGGCAGCTCCTCGCCGGTCGTCTCCAGCCAGCGGGCCAGCTCCCTCGCGGGGTCGCGCTCGTCGCTCACGCGCCACCCACCCCGAAGACCAGCAGGTGCAGCACGCCACCCGCGAAGCCCATGACCGCGCCGTGGGCGTAGAGCATCCACTCGTCCTCGCGGAAGGCCGAGCGCATCATCTCCACGAAGTCCGCGGGCGGGAGCTCCTGGGTGCGCCGGGCCACCAGCTCGCGCATCCGCAGGGACTGCTCGCGTCCGAAGGCAGGGTCGCGCAGCGCCAGCTCGGTGCGGCCGACGGCCTCGACCGCGATGTCGTCGCGGATCCGCTCGAAGCGCCCGGCCCCGACGGCGACGCGCACGACCGGCAGCAGCGGCCCGGCCGCGTCGTCGATGGCCGGGCGCAGCGCGCGGGTCAGCATCGCCTGGGTCAGGTCGCCGCGCGGACCGTTGAGCAGGAAGTCGCCGATCCGCTCCAGCGTGATGACGTCGTCGGCGATGTTGCGCGCGTAGACCTCGGCCGCCTCGTCCTGGCGGCGCAGGAACAGTCCCTGCACCCGCACCCCGAGCACCCGCCGCGGCTCGAGCGGCTCGAAGATCAGCCACATGCCGAGCTTGTTGGTCACCCACCCGACGACCACGCCGAGCAGCGGCAGCAGCCACCACGCGCTGAACCAGTGGTCGACCACCGCCACCGGCACGCCGAGCAGGAAGCCGAAGACGAACCCGAAGGTCACCATCAGCCGCAGCTCCCGCGCCCCCACCTCGCGGAAGATCGCGGCCACCAGCCCCGGGTGGGCCCGGAAGTGCTCGATGACCATCAGCTTCGGGTCGAGCAGCTGGTCGATGTGCTCCCCGATCTCGTCGGTGATGCGCTGCACCACCGTCGGCAGCTGGTCCTGCACCCTGCGCACGACGGCCCGGCGACCCCACGGCGGCAGGTCGCGCCACAGCCGGGGCTGCTCGCGCCGCATGATCTCGTCGATCAGCGCCGGCAGGTCGGGCTCGAAGACGTCGACGACGTGCGCCGCGATGCGCTCCGGCTCGAGCTGCTCGTAGAAGTCGCGCGGCGTCCCCACCTTGGCGATGACCTTGTCCACCGCGATGCTGCCCATCTTGGCCGCCCGCGCCGGCACGATGCCCTGCCACCCCAGCCCACCCTGCAGCAGCCCCGGGACCTCCTGCGCCTTGCGCGGCAGCGCCCGGGCCAGCGGCTTGAGCCCCGGCACGTGCACCCCGTGGAAGCGCTCGGGCGAGAACAGCATCCACAGCCCCGACCAGTTGATCAGCCAGCCCACCACGCCGGTGAAGACCGGGATGGTCAGCACGTGCAGCCACCCGCGCACGCCGTCGACGTCGGTGAAGGACCAGTCGACCTCCAGCGCCGTCACCACCGCGTCACCCCCTGTCTGCGCCCCGACCTGACAGGTGAACGCAGTACCCGCGGCGCAGGTCACGCGGGCAGGACTGGACCTGTCGCCGCGGCGACCCTCAGCGGTGCAGGTGCGGCAGGTGCGCGCGGTCGCGCGCGAGCTCGACGGCCTCCCGGAAGGCCCGGGCGACGTAGTCGGGGACCTTGAGGCCGCGGCGGCGGGCCCAGAGGAGCTCGGCCTCGACCCGGGAGATCTGGTCGGCGAAGTCGTCGGAGTCCTCGGCGATGCCGAGGGTGGCCATGACGTCGCCGAAGTCGGCCTTCTGCACCTCGTTGTTGGCGCCGACCGGGGCGAAGGAGATGCGCCGCATCAGGCGGACCAGCCAGCGCTGCCACGGGGCGAGCTCGGCCCACAGGCCGCGGGCCGAGAACTGGTAGAAGGCGTAGTGGCCGGGCTCCTGGCGCTTGATCTGCCCGATCACGGTGTCGGCGACGGCGGTCTCGCCCATCTCGACGGTGCCGCGGTGCAGCAGGTTGTAGGCCAGCACGGCCGAGCGCTCGGTGGCCATGCCGGTCAGGTAGTAGAGCATCCGGCAGACGTCCTGGAACGGCGTGAGGTGCGAGAGGGCACCGAGCACCTTGAGCTTGGCGCCGATGGAGTCGAGGTCGGCGTCGGCGGGCTCGCGGCCGAGCTCGACCTGGAGCCGGTCGAGGATGAGGCCGTGCTGGATCTCCTGGCGCTGCCAGACGGTGTAGAAGTCGCGGTCGATCTGGGGCGGGTCGGGCAGCATCGTGGTCAGCTCGAGCACGTTGCGGTCGACCTCGAGCTCGACGCGCGCCATGTAGTCGAGCACGTGGCCGAAGCGGGCCTCGAACTCGTCCGGGCGGCGCACGGTGAAGTCGACGGAGTCCAGGTCGATGGGCGGGTGGTCGTCGGCCAGCTTCGCGACGTGGTCGGTCAACCGCCGGGCGGCGGCCGGGGCGTACGCGCGTGACATCGGCAGAAGGCTACCTTTCCGGGTGTGGTGGATTCGGCGCCGGCAGCAGTGCGGATGGGTACGTCGACCGGCCGGGCGGTGGTCGCTGCCGCCGCGCTCGGCTCGGGCATCGCGTTCCTCGACGGCACGGTGGTCAACGTCGCCCTGCGCACGATCGGTGAGGACCTCGACGCGAGCCTGGCCGAGCTGCAGTGGATCACCAACGGCTACCTGCTCTCGCTGGCCAGCCTGATCCTGCTCGGCGGCTCGCTGGGCGACCGGTTCGGGCGGCGCCGGGTCTTCGTCATCGGCGTGGTGTGGTTCGCGACGGCCTCGCTGCTGTGCGGCATCGCGCCCAACCCCGAGGTGCTCATCGCCGCGCGCATCCTGCAGGGGGTCGGCGGTGCCCTGCTCACGCCGGGCAGCCTGGCCATGATCCAGGGCGCGTTCGCCAAGGAGGACCGCGCGCCGGCCATCGGCGCGTGGTCCGGGCTCACCGGCGTCTCCGGCGCGATCGGCCCCTTCCTGGGCGGCGGCCTGGTGGAGTACGCGAACTGGCGCTGGATCTTCCTCATCAACGTCCCCCTCGCGGTGCTCACCGTCTTCGTGGCGCTGCGCTACGTGCCGGAGACCCGCGACCCGCACGCCTCGTCGCACTTCGACCTGCTCGGCGCGGTCCTCGCCATCCTCGCGCTCGGCGGCACGACGTACGCCCTCATCGAGTGGGGCGGCACCGCGGCCTGGGTCGCGGTCGTCGTCGGCGTGCTCGCCGCAGTGGGGTTCCTCGTGGTCGAGGACCGCGAGCGCGAGCCGATGCTGGTGCTCAGCATCTTCCGCGACGCCACCTTCAGCGCCTCCAACGTGATGACGCTGCTGGTCTACGGCGCCCTCGGCGCGGTCAGCTTCTTCACCACCCTCCAGCTCCAGACCGTCAGCGGGTACGGCGCGCTCGCGGCCGGTGCGGCGTTCGTCCCGATGACGGTGCTGCTCCTGCTCTTCAGCGCGCGCGCCGGCCGCCTCGGCATGCGCATCGGCCCGCGCATCCCCATGACCGTCGGGCCGCTCATCACCGCGACCGGCGTCCTGCTCATGCTGCGCATCGGCACCGACGTGGACTACGTGCGCGACGTGCTGCCGGCCACGGTCGTCTTCGGCGCCGGCATGGTCCTGCTCATCGCGCCGCTGACCGCGACCGTGCTGGCCGCGGCGCCCGAGGAGCACGCCGGCGTGGCCAGCGGCGTCAACAACGCGGTGGCCCGCGCGGCGTCCCTGCTCGCGGTCGCCGCCCTCCCCGTGGCGGTGGGCCTGCACGGCGAGGAGTACGCCGACCCGGCGGCCTTCGACGACGCCTTCCGCAGCGCGCTGGTCATCTGCGCGGTCCTGGTCGCGGCCGGCGGCGTGCTCTCCTGGTTCACCATCCGGCCGCGGGTCCTGGAGGAGGCACCCGAGGCTCTCGACGGCGCCCCCGGGGAGGGCTAGGCTGCTGCTCGTCGGTGCGCATCACGGAACAGGGTGCACAATGCGCAACAAAAGCAAGGTCAACGCGGCGGCCACCGTGGCCCGGCTGCTGGAGCACGCGCGCTACGAGGTGCTGCCCACGGCGTCCATCGAGGACACCGTCCTCGAACACGTGCCGAGCACCAGCGCGGTCACCGTCACCGCCTCGCCCAGCAAGGGCCTCGAGGCCACCCTCGACCTCACCGAGCGGCTGACCAAGCACGGCTACACCGCCGTGCCCCACCTCGCCGCCCGCATGGTCCGTGACCGCGCAGAGCTCGAGGAGATCGCCGCCCGGCTGACCAGCCAGGGCATCGAGTCGGTGTTCGTGCCCGGTGGCGACGCGGACCCGCCCGGCGCCTACCCCGACGCGCTCTCGCTGCTCGAGGAGCTCAAGGTGATCGGCACGCCGTTCACCCACGTCGGCATCACCGGCTACCCCGAGTCGCACCCGACCATCAGCGATGACCTCACCATCCAGTCGATGTGGGACAAGCGGAAGTACGCCACCCACGTGGTCAGCAACCTGACCTTCGACCCCGACCTGCTCACCGACTGGGTCGCCCGGATGCGCGGGCGCGGCATCACCCTGCCCCTGCTCCTCGGCATCCCCGGGCCGGTCGACCGCACCAAGCTGCTCGGCATGGCCACCAAGATCGGCGTGGGTGAGTCGACCCGCTTCCTGATGAAGAACAAGGGCACCTTCGCCCGGCTGGCCGCCCCGGGCGGCTACACCGGCGAGCGGTTCCTGGAGAAGGTCGCGCCCGCGCTCTCGGGCCCCGAGATGCTGGTCGAGGGCCTGCACGTGTTCACCTTCAACCAGGTCGCGGCCACCATCGCCTGGCGCGACCAGCTGCTCGACGAGCTCAGCGCCAGGGCCTGAGCCTCAGGCCCCCGCGCCCCCGTCGACCTGCAGCACCGCGCCGGTCACGAAGGACGCCCGGTCGCTCAGCAGCCACAGCGCGGCCTCGGCCACCTCTGCCGGCTCGGCCTGGCGGCCCAGCGGCGTCGCGGCGACGAGCCGCTCCTGGAGACCCGGCGTCTGCCGCTGCCAGTCGGCCATCATCTCGGTGCGCGTGTTGCCCGGAGCGATGGCGTTCACCCGGATCCCGTCGGGTCCCCAGCTCACCGCGGCCGACTGGGTGAGGCTGTTCACCGCCCGCTTGAGCGCGCCGTACGCCGGGAGCGCCGGGTTGGCGCGCAGGCTGCCGACGCTGGAGGTGTTGACGATCGCCCCGGGGCGGCCGGCGGCCCGGAAGGCCGCGGCCTGGGCGCGCATCGACAGCCACAGCCCCCTCAGGTTGATCTCGTAGAGCGCGTCGAACCCGGTGACGTCGAGCGCCTCGACCGGGCCCGGCGCCTGCAGCGCGGCCCCGTTGTTGAAGGCCAGGTCGAGCCGACCGAACCGGTCCACGGCGGCCTGGACCGCCGCGGCGACGCCGCCGGGGTCGGCGAGGTCGCACACGACGTACGCCGCCTCGGCGCCGCCGGCCTGGAGGTCGTCGGTGACCGCCGCGAGCTCGGCCTCGGTCCGGGCGGCCAGCAGCACGGCGGCGCCCTCACGGGCGAAGAGCCGCGCGGCCGCCGCGCCGATGCCGCGGCCGGCGCCGGAGACGAAGGCGACCTTGTCCTGGAGCAGTGGTGTGGTCATGCCTCCACCGTGCGGGGCGTCGCCGGGCCCAGGCAGGCACAGCCGGTACCTGTCTGCGGCGGGCCGGGCGGGGCAGACTCGAGACGTGGACCAGGTCGAGCTCGGAGCGTTCCTGCGCAGCCGCCGCGAGCGGCTCACGCCCGCGGCGCTCGGGCTGCCCGACCACGCCCGGCGGCGTACGCCGGGGCTGCGGCGCGAGGAGGTGGCGCAGCTGGCGCACATCTCCACGGAGTACTACACCCGCCTCGAGCAGGCCCGGGCGCCTCGGCCCTCGCGCGAGGTGCTGGCCGCGCTGGCCCGCGCCCTCCGGCTCGACGACGCCGAGCGCGACCACCTCCACCACCTGGCGGGCACGCCGCCCGGGCCACCGAGCGCGCTGCGCCGCGACGTGCGCGACAGCGTCCTGGACCTGCTCGAGCGGCTGCCGGGCGCGGCGGCGGTGGTGACGTCGGCGGCCTTCGACGTGCTGGCGTGGAACGACCTGGCCGCCGCGCTGATGGAGGACTTCAGCGCGGTGGCGCCGCGCGAGCGCAACCTGGCCCGGCGCGCGTTCCTGCCCGAGCCCGACCGCCCGGTGCTCTACGGCGTGGACGACCTGGCGGCGTTCCGCGCCCGCGTGGTGCGCCGGCTGCGCGCGGCCACCGGCCGCTACCCCGACGACCCCGGTCTCCGCGCGCTCGTGGCCGACCTGCGCGCGGGCAGCGCGGAGTTCGAGGCGGCGTGGGCGGCGCGCGAGGTGGCGGACGAGCCGACGCTGACCAAGACCTTCGCGCACCCGGCCGTCGGACCGGTCACCGTGCGCTGCGACGTGCTCGGCGTGGCCGACCGCGACCAGCAGCTGGTCGTCCACACCGCCGCCCCGGGCTCGCGCGACGAGGAGCTGCTCCGGCTGCTCGCGGTCGTCGGCACCCAGCGGCTGCTCACACCGGGCTGAGCAGCTCCTCGAGCGCGACCTCGAGCCGGGCGTCGCCGGTCTCCACGACGGTGAGCGGCAGCCCCATCCGCGCCGCGGCCACCTCGGCCTGCGCGCGCAGCTCGGGCGTCGGGTCCTGGGCCAGCCACACGACCCGCGTGTAGTGGCGGAAGTAGTCCTCGGCCAGCTCCGGGTAGCGGTCCAGCCCCAGCTCGCGGGCCACCAGCCGGTCGAAGCCCCGGATGAGGAAGTCGGTGAACAGGTAGGTCCCGGGCTGCTCGTCCAGGAACGCCGCCAGCCGCGACTCCCCGGCGAACAGGTCGTAGCAGTGCAGCCCCGGCAGCCGCCGCAGCCCGAGGTCGGTGCACACCTCGTCGAGCGCGCCGTAGGTCCCGCAGTCGGCGTAGGCCACCGCCACCTCGTCGTACGTCGAGCGCAGCGCGACGGCGAGCTCGCGCACCTGGTCGGCGATCAGGTGGGGTGAGTTGTGCAGCAGCGGCGGCAGCGGGTGCACGGCCACCGACCAGCCGCGCCGCTCGACCACGTCGCTGACCGGCTGGGCGATCGCCCCGCAGGCGATGACGGCCGCGCGGCTTCGAGACGGGCGCAGAACGCCCTCCTCAGCCACCGTGGCTGAACGCGAGCTGCTCGACGAACCGGTCGTTGAACTCGGGGCGGTCGGAGAGCTCGACATAGGTCACCTCCTCGAGGAGGGTCTGCGCGCCGGCGCGCTCGCGCACCGACAGCAGGGCCATCTTCGCGCCCTCGCCGGCCACGTTGCCCGCGGCGACGATGCGCAGCACCGGAAGCTGCGGGACCAGGCCGATGCGCACGGCGGAGGCGGCGGACAGGTAGCTGCCGAACGAGCCGGCCAGCAGGACCTGCTGGATGTCGCGGTGCTCCAGGCCGAGCTCCTCGAGCAGCAGCGTCCAGCCGGTGGAGATGGCGGCCTTGGCGAACTGCAGCTCACGCACGTCGCGCTGGGAGAGCACGACGCTCTCCTCGGGCGAGGCGTCCACGGTCGGGCGGTGCAGGACGAAGACCCGCTCCTGGCCGATCATGGTCAGCCGGTCGGCCAGCGCGGGGGCGAGCTCCTTGGCCACGTCCTCGGGCACGAAGCGGCCCGAGGAGTCCAGCAACCCGACCTTGACAAGCTCGGCCACCGCGTCGACGAGCCCGGAGCCGCACAGGCCCTTGGGCTCCACGTCGCCGATGACGCCGAGCTCGACCGGCTGCTCGCCGCTGGCGTCGAGCTTGATGACCTCGATGGCGCCGTCGGCCGCGCGCATGCCGCAGCGGATGGCGCCGCCCTCGAACGCCGGGCCGGCGGGCGCCGCGGTGGAGACGATCCGGTCGCCGTCGCTGAGCACGATCTCGCAGTTGGTGCCCACGTCGATGAACAGCCGGGTGCGCTTGTCGCGGTCCATGCCCGAGGCGAGCATGCCGGCCACGATGTCGCCGCCGACGTAGGCGCCGAGCGCGGGGAAGAACACCGCCCGGGCCCGCGGGTGCAGCCCGAGCTGGAGGTCCTCGGCCAGCACGGTGGGCGGCAGCGGCGTGGACATGATGAACGGCGCGACGCCGAGCGGCTCGGGGTCGATGCCGAGGACGAGCGCGGTCATGGTGGCGTTGCCGGCGATGCACGCCTCGTAGACGTGGGCCGGGTCCACCTCGCCCTCGGCGCAGACCTGCGCGGCGAGCTGGGCCAGCGTCTGGCACGCCGCGGTCTGCAGCCGCTCCAGCGCGAGAGGGTCGAGCATGGTGGCGCTGATCCGGCTGATCACGTCGCCACCGAAGGGCTGCTGCTTGTTGAGCATCGACGCGACCGCGACCGGCGTACCGGTGACCAGGTCGAGCAGCGTCGCCACCACGGTGGTCGTGCCGAGGTCGAAGGCGATCGCGTAGCGCTGCTCGGTGGTGTCGCCCGGCTCGACGTCGACGAGCTCCTCGTCGACGATCACCGCGGTGACCTTGAAGTCGGCCTCGCGCAGCACCTTCGGGAGCCGGCGCAGCACGTGCAGGTCGGCGCGCGGCTCGAGGTCGGTGATCGCGGCCAGCAGCCGGTCGAGATCGGTGACCTGGTCCTCGAGCGTCGGCTCGGCCAGCTTGACGTACCGCTTCTGGACCGCGGGCCGCAGGATCACCTGGCGGCCGACGCCGACGGTCGCGGCCTTGGGGCGGGTGGTGAGCGGGGGCACCAGGACCTTGAGGTCGCTGGTCGCCTTGACCAGGCAGGCCAGGCGCCAACCCGCGTCGAGCTGGTCGGCGCTGAACGTCTTCGCGTCGTGCCGGGTGACCGGCTCGGTGCGGTCGAGCCGCACCTTGCACTTGTGGCAGGTGCCGTGCCCGCCGCAGGTGGAGTCGATCGCGATGCCGTTCCACGACGCGGAGTCGAAGACGGTGACGCCGGGTGGGACGCGCACCTTCTTCTCGGCCGTGCGGGCCGGGTCGGTGTCCTCGACCGTGAAGGCCAGCTCGACCCGGCCGGCGCCGTCGTGGGCCACCCGGTCCGTGCCGGGAGGTGTCACGAGCCCCTCCCGGCGCAGCTCCTCCGGGTCGATGTCGGGCGGTTGGGTCACGCCGGGCTCATGCGGTGGCAGCCGCCTTGGCGCGGTGGGCCGAGATCCAGGCCATGCCCCAGTCGTCGTGGTTCATGAACACGTCGGCGGCCTTGACCGCCTCGACGATCTGCGGCGTGCGGGCGTCCATGATCGCGCAGGTGAGGCCCTGGGTCATCGCCATCGGCAGCCAGGCGGCGCCGAGGGTGTGCCGGTCGGGCATGCCGAAGGACGTGTTGCTCGCACCGCACGTCATGTTGACGCCGAACTCGTCACGGATGCGCCGCATGGTCTCCATGGTGACCAGCGCGGTCGAGGTGTCTGCGCCGATGGGCATGGCCAGCGGGTCGATGACGATGTCGGCCTTGGCGATGCCGTACTCCTCGGTGGCCACCCGGATGATCTTCTCGGTCAGCACGAGGCGCTTGTCGGCCTCCATCGGGATCTCGTCCTCGTCGTTGGGCAGGGCGATGATCGCGGCGTCGTACTTCTTGACCAGCGGCAGGATCTGGGCCATCCGCTCGTCCTCGGCGGTGATCGAGTTGACCAGCGCGCGGCCCTGGTAGACCGACAGGCCGGCCTCGAGGGCCTCCACGACCGAGGAGTCGATGCAGATCGGCAGGTCGGTCAGGGTCTGCACCAGCTGGATGGCCTTGGCCAGCAGCTCGGGCTCGTCGGTGAGCGGGACGCCCATGTTGACGTCGAGGACGTCGGCGCCGCCCTCGACCTGGGCCTTGACGTCGCGCTCGATGGCCGAGAGGTCGCCGGCGCGCAGCTGCTCCTGGAAGATCTTGCGGCCGGTCGGGTTGATCCGCTCGCCGATGAGGCAGAAGCGCTGGTCGTGGCCGATCACCACCTCCTTGCCCGGGGAGCGGAGGACGGTGTGGAGAGGCTCTCCCTCGTAGGCCATCAGGCGGGGACCTTCGAGCGCTTCTGGTTGAGCAGGTCCTTGGCGCGCTTGACGCAGGCCGAGGCGTCGGCGGCGTAGCCGTCCGCGCCCACCGCGTCGGCGTACTCCTGGGTGACCGGGGCGCCGCCGACCATGACGATGACCTGGTCGCGGATGCCGGCCTTCTCCAGGGCGTTCAGGTTGGCCTTGAACATCGGCATGGTGGTGGTGAGGAACGCCGAGAAGCCGACGATGTCGGGCTGGTGCTCCTCGATGGCGGAGACGAACTTCTCCGGGGCCACCTGCACGCCGAGGTCGATCACCTCGAAGCCGGCGCCCTCGAGCATGATGTTGACGAGGTTCTTGCCGATGTCGTGGACGTCGCCCTTGACCGTGCCCATGAGGAACTTGCCCACGGTCTCGATGCCGCCCTCGACCAGCAGCGGGCGCAGCCGCTCCATGGCCCCGGCCATCGCCTTGCCGGCGATGAGCATCTCGGGGACGAAGAAGTCGCCGCGCTCGAAGCGGGCGCCGACCTCCTCCAGGGACGGGATGAGCGCGTCGAACAGGAGCGTCTGCGGCTCCATGCCGATCGACAGCCCCTCCTCGGTCAGCTCGAGCACCCGCGGGGCGTTGCCCACCAGCGTCTCGTCGTACAGACCCTGGAGCACTTCCTCGGGACTGGTCATGCGGCGCCCTCCTTGTTCATGGGTGTGGCTGTCCTGCCGTGGAGCAGCTGGTTGAGCTCCAGGGCGTGTCCTCGCAGCAGCCGGCCGAGCTCGCCGAAGCGACCCTCGAGCCGGGCAGTGGGTCCCGAGACGCCGAGGGCCGCGACCACCTGGTCGCGCTGGCCCCGGACGGGTACGGCGACACCGGAGAGCCCGACCTCGAGCTCGTCGACGGTGGTGGCCCACCCGCGCTTGCGGGTGCGGGCCAGGTCCTCGCGCAGGGCGTCGCCGACCAGGGTGGCGTCGGTGAGCCGCTCCTGCTCGCGGGGCACGGGGACGACGTCCCAGGCCAGGAAGACCTTGGCCAGGGAGTTGCAGTGGTCGGGCACGTCGACCTGGGTCCAGTCGCGGGTGCCGAGCAGGAACTGGGAGTCGACCTGGGCCACCTGCACGACGTGGTCGCCGCGCGCCATGCTCAGGTTGACGGTCTCCAGGGTCTCGGCGCCGATGGCCTCGAGCAGCGGCTGGGCCAGGCGGACCAG
Organism: Nocardioides anomalus; assembly: GCF_011046535.1. Classification (NCBI taxonomy): domain Bacteria; kingdom Bacillati; phylum Actinomycetota; class Actinomycetes; order Propionibacteriales; family Nocardioidaceae; genus Nocardioides; species Nocardioides anomalus. Next base: position 4,656,801 of record NZ_CP049257.1, read on the forward strand.
CTCCTCGCCGGGGTCGTGGCGCGCGGCGTACAGCCAGAAGAGGCCGCCGGCCACGTAGCTGCCGTCGTCGGTGCGCTCGAGCATCTCCGAGCGCTCCAGGGCCGCGAGCATCCGCGAGGTGGTCGACTTGGGGAGGTCGCAGGCCTCCTGGAGGTCGGCGAAGCTCAGCGGCTCGCCGGCCTGGATCACGGTGGAGACCAGGAGGGCAGCGCGGTCGAGGGCCTGGGTGCCGCTGGCGGCCATCGCTCCTCCTCTGCCCGTCGGGTGCCCGCAGGTGTTGACCTCGCGGTGCAGTGTTCCACATGATGGAACCCACGTTCCACATCATGAGGCTAGGATCCGAGCCGATCCGAGGTCAAGCGCCCGTCACAGGAGGACCCCCTTGTTCGTCAACAAGATGCCGCGCTACGAGATCCTCTCCGAGGACGCGATGGCGACCCTCGAGACGGGCTGGCGCCGGCTGATGACCGAGATCGGCGTCGAGTTCATGGACGACCGTGCGCTCGAGCTGTTCCGCCAGGCCGGGCAGAAGGTCGAGGACCACAAGGTCTTCCTCGACCCCGACTTCGTCCTCGAGCAGGTGGCCAAGGCGCCGAGCGAGTTCGACCTCCAGGCGCGCAACCCGGCCAACTCCGTGCACATCGGCGGCGACTCGATGGCCTTCGGCGCGGTCTACGGCCCGCCGTTCGTCCGCGAGGGCGACGTGCGCCGCGACGGCACCATGGAGGACTTCCGCAACTTCGCCAAGCTGGCCCAGAGCTTCTCGGTGCTCGACTCGGCCGGCGGCGTGGTCAACGAGCCGAACGACACCCCGCTCGACAGCCGCCACCTCGACATGGTCTACGCGCTGCAGACGCTGACCGACAAGCTCTACATGGGCAACGTGGTCTCCGGGACCAACGCCGCCGACACCATCAAGATGACCGAGATCCTCTTCGGCTCGCGGGAGGCGATCGAGGAGACCCCGGCGATCATCTCGCTCATCAACTGCAACAGCCCGCTGCGCTGGGACGACCGGATGCTGGAGTCGCAGTTCGAGTACTCCGCGGCCGCCCAGCCGGTCGTGCTGACGCCGTTCATCCTCATGGGCGCGATGTCGCCGGTGACCATCCCGGCCGCGCTGGTCCAGCAGATCACCGAGGCGCTCTCGGGCGTCGCGCTGTCGCAGCTGATCCGCCCGGGCGCGCCGGTGGTCTTCGGCTCGTTCCTGTCCAACATCGACATGCAGTCCGGCTCGCCGACGTTCGGCACGCCGGAGAGCGGCATCGGGCTGCTCTGCACCGGCCAGATCGCGCGCCACTTCAACCTGCCGTTCCGCACCGGCGGCGGGCTCACGTCCTCGCAGGTGCCGGACGCCCAGGCCGGCTACGAGGCGCTGATGACGATGATGCCGACGTTCCTGGCCGGCGCGAACTGGGTGATGCACTCCGCCGGCTGGCTCGAGGGCGGCCTGGTCGCGGGCTTCGAGAAGTTCGTCATCGACGCCCAGATCGTCGAGATGCTCCAGGCCGAGTTCACCCCGCTCGAGATCGACGAGGACTCGATGGCCTTCGGCGCCCACGAGGAGGTCGGCCACGGCGGCCACTTCCTCGGCGCGATGCACACCATGGAGCGGTTCCGGACCTGCTTCTACCGCCCGTTCCTCAACTCCTCGGACAACTACGAGCGGTGGATGCGCAACGGCGCCAAGGACACCGCCACGCGCGCCGGCGAGATCTACAAGAAGCGGCTGGAGGACTACGAGCAGCCGCCGCTCGACGAGGCCGTCCGCGCCGAGCTCGAGGACTACGTCAACCGCCGCCGCACCGAGCTGGGGGACTGAGGGACATGACGATCGCGAGCACCGCCGAGACCGCCGGCGACTTCGTCCTCACCCTCAGCTGCCCGGACCGGCCGGGCATCGTGCACGCGGTGAGCGGCTTCCTGCTCGAGCACGGCGGCAACATCATGGAGTCGCAGCAGTTCGACGACGTGCGCCAGAACCGCTTCTTCATGCGCATCGACTTCGAGGTCGACGGGCCGGCCTCCGCCGACACGCTGCGCGAGGAGTTCGCCGCGGTGGCCGCGACGTTCGAGATGGACTACGAGCTGTGGTCCGCGGCCGCGCCGTACCGCACGCTGATCATGGTCTCCAAGCAGCTGCACTGCCTCAACGACCTGCTGTTCCGCCAGAGCACCGGCGCCCTCAACATCGACGTGCCGGCCGTGGTCTCCAACCACCCCGACGCCGAGCCGATGGTGAAGTCCTACGGCATCCCCTTCCACCACATCCCGGTCTCGCCGGACACCAAGCAGCAGGCCGAGGGCGAGCTGATGGAGCTGGTCGACGGCCTCGGCGTCCACCTGGTCGTGCTGGCGCGCTACATGCAGATCCTCTCCGACGGCCTGTGCCGCCAGCTCGGTGGCCGCGCCATCAACATCCACCACTCGTTCCTGCCGTCGTTCAAGGGCGCGAAGCCCTACCACGCGGCCTTCGACCGCGGCGTCAAGCTGGTCGGCGCCACCGCCCACTACGTCACCGCCGACCTCGACGAGGGCCCGATCATCGAGCAGGACGTCACCCGCGTCGAGCACACGCACACGCCCGAGCAGCTGGTCGCGGCCGGGCGGGACGTGGAGGCAGCGGTGCTGTCACGGGCGGTGTCGTGGCACACCCAGAGCCGGGTGCTCCTCAACGGCAACCGGACCGTCGTCTTCCGCTGACGCGGCCCGCGGCTGCACCGCCGCCTCCACGTCCCGCCCGGCGGCGACCAGCTGCTCTGGCGTGTGCGCGTGCTCGACCCGTGACCGTCGACCGCCTGCCCAGTGGGGCTGCCCGCCAGTGCGGTCCGGTGCGGGCCGGTCGGCGCGGGAGTCCCATGCGGAAGACTGGACCGCTGTGCCGCAGGACCCAGCCGAGGAGCGCGCCGCGCAGGCGCTCGAGACCGCCGAGATCACGGCGACGCTCGACCTGGCGCTGCGCATCGGCGAGCTGCTGCTCTCGTCCGGCGCGGGCGCCAGCGACGTGAGCGCGGCGATGCAGAACGTCGCGCGGGCGTGCGGGCTGCGGGGTGGGTTCACGGCGGACGTGACGTTCACCGAGCTGACGGTGGCGCACCAGCCGGCGCCGGAGCGGCCGGCGATCGTGCAGCTGCGGCAGGTGCGCTACCGCACGGTGGACTACGGCGACCTGACGGGCGTGGACCACCTGCTGCGCGAGCTGGCCGACGGGCGGCTGGACCGGGCGGGGGCGACGGCGCGGCTCAACGCGATCACGTCGACGGGGCACAGCCGGCCGCGGTGGTCGGTGTCGGCGGCGCTGGCGGTGATGGGCGGCGGGGTGGCACTCGTGCTCGGCGGTGACGGGGTCGTGGTGCTCGTGGCCGCGCTGGCGGCGGTGCTGGTCGACGTGCTCCAGCAGCGGATGGGCCGGCGGCGGCTGCCGGCGTTCTACCAGCAGGTCGCCGGCGGGCTGCTGGCCACGCTCATCGCGGTGGCGGTCGCGGCGACACCGGCCGACGTGTCACCGAGCCTGGTCATCTCCACGAGCATCGTGCTGCTGCTGGCGGGCGTGAACTTCCTCGGCGCCATCCAGGACGCACTCACCGGCTTCCCGGTCACGGCCAACGCCCGGATGCTGGAGGCCTTCCTGGCCACGGCGGGGATCGTGGCCGGGGTGAGCGGCGGCCTCCAGGTGGCCGAGCTCGCCGGCGTCGAGCTCGGGACGGTGACGCCCGGCGCGACCTCGATCGCGGACCTGCCGGCGATGGTCGCCGGCGGCGCGCTGGCGGCGGGGGCCTACGCGTTCTCGGCGTACGCCCCCGCGCGCTCGATCGGCGCCATCGCCCTGGTCGCGGGCGCCGCCATCGCGGTGTACGCCGTCGCGCTGGAGCGCGGGGTCAGCACGGCGTGGTCGTCGGCGCTGGCCGCGGTGCTGCTCGGCTTCCTCAGCTACCCGGTCGCCGCGCGGGTGCGCATCCCCTCACTGGTCGTCGTGGCGGCCGGCATCACGCCGTTCCTGCCGGGCCTGTCGATCTACCGCGGCCTCACGCTCGTCGGCAGCGAGCCGAGCGCCGCGCTGCTGGCCATGGCCACGGCGGCGGGCATCGCGATCTCGCTCAGCTCCGGCGCGATCCTGGGGGAGTACGCCGCCCAACCCGTACGCCGGGAGGCCCACCGCCTCGAGAACCGGCTGGCCAACCCGCGGCTGGTGGGCCCGCACCGCGTGCACCGTCCCCGCGTGCGTCGGCGCCGGCAGGGCTAGCCTCCAGCCGTGGCCACCTTCGTCCTCACCGTCCTGGGCGACGACCGGCCCGGGCTGGTCTCCGCGCTCTCGGCGACGATCACCGCCCACGGCGCGAGCTGGGAGCGCAGTCAGCTCGCGCAGCTCGCCGGCAAGTTCGCCGGCATCGTCGTGGTGCGCGTGCCCGACGACCGCCACGACGCGCTGGTCGCCGAGCTCGCCGCGCTCGAGGGGCTGCAGGTCGCCACCGAGCGCAGCGAGCGGGTCGTCACCGGCGAGACGAGCTTCTTCCTCCTCGAGCTGCTCGGCGACGACCGGCCGGGCATCGTCGCCGAGATCTCGTCGGCGCTCGCGGAGGCCGGCGTGAGCATCGAGGAGCTCACGACCGACGTCCGCGAGGCGCCGCACGCGGGCGGCATGCTGTTCGAGGCGCGCGCGCTGCTCGACGTGCCGGCCGGCGCCACCCAGGACGACGTCCAGGCCGTCCTCGAGGGCCTCGCCGACGAGCTGATGGTCGAGCTCAGGCTCTCGGAGCAGTAGTCGCCAGCTCCGGCGCGGGCGCCGGGTCCAGCCGTGCGCCGAGCCGCTCGCCCTCGATGTCGAGGTCGGGCACGAGCCGGTCCAGCCACCTCGGGAGCCACCAGATCCGCTCGCCGACGATGGCCATCACCGCGGGCACGATCGTCATCCGGACCAGCAGCGCGTCGGCGAGCACGCCGACCGCGAGCGCGAAGCCGATGGTCTTGAGGATGACGTCGTCGGTGAGCGCGAAGCCGGCGAAGACGCCGATCATGATGACCGCCGCCGCCACGACCACGCGGGCGCTGTGCGCGAAGCCGTCGACGACCGCGCGGCGGGCCGGGGTGCCGTGGACGTACGCCTCGCGCATCCGGGTCACCAGGAAGACCTCGTAGTCCATGGCCAGCCCGAACAGGATGCCGGTCAGCAGGATCGGCAGCAGGAACAGCACGGGCGCCGTGGTGTCGAGGCCCAGCAGCGAGCCGAGCCAGCCCCACTGGAAGACCGCCACGGTCGCGCCCAGCGAGACCCCGACCGAGAGCAGGAAGCCGAGCGCCGCCTTGAGCGGCACCCACAGCGAGCGGAAGACGACCACCAGCAGGATGAAGGCGAGCCCCACCACGACCGCGAGGTAGAGCGGGAAGACCGAGCTCAGCTCGTTGGAGATGTCGACGCCGACCGCGGTCTGGCCGGTGACCAGGGCCCGCGCACCGGTGTCGTCGGGCAGGTCGGCGACGGCGGTGCGCAGGTCCGCGACCAGCTGCTTGGTCGCCTCGTCGGAGGGCCCGGAGCCTGGTACGACGGTGATGGTGGCGTACCCGACCGCGGCCAGCTGCTCCGGCGTCACGGCGCTCGGCACCACCGTCGCGATGTCGGAGCCGCTGCGTGCGGCCAGCGCGGAGATGTCGGCCGTGGCGGTGGCCAGGGCCGCGCCCGGGTCGGCCGCGCGGGCCGTGTCGACGACCACGAGGAGCGGGCCGTTGGCGCCGGCGCCGAAGTGGTCCGCGATGAGGTCGTAGGCCACGCGGGCGTCGCTGCCGACCGGCTTGCTGGCGTCGTCGGGCAGGGCCAGCTGCATGGACGCGACCGGCAGCGCGGCGACCGCCGCGAGACCCACCCCGGCGACGAGCGCCTTCCAGCGGTGCCGGCTGACCAGCTCGGCCCAGCGGCGGCCGTTGGTGCGCTGGGTCTCGTCCTCCGGGTCGCGGTCCGCCGCGGCGGTCAGCCGACCGGAGGTCACCCGGCGCCCGGCGAAGCCGAGCAGCGCGGGCAGCAGGGTGAGCGCGATGAGCACGGCGAGCGCGACGGTGAACGCGCCGCCGAGGCCCATCTGGGTCAGGAAGCCGACGCCGCACACCGACAGCCCGGCCAGCGCGATGATCACCGTCAGCCCGGCGAACACGACGGCCGAGCCCGCCGTACCGACCGCGCGGCCGGCGGCCTCCTCCAGAGGCCGGCCGAGCCGGACCTCGTGGCGGTAGCGCGACATGATGAAGAGTGCGTAGTCGATGCCGACGGCCAGGCCGAGCATGGTGCCGAGCGCGGGCGTGGTGGAGCCGAGCTCGACGAAGCCGCTGAGGGTGCTGATGGACAGCGCGCCCACGCCCACGCCGACCAGCGCCGTGAGCAGCGGCATGCCGGCCGCGACGAGGGAGCCGAAGGTCAGCGCCAGCACCACCAGCGCGACGCCGATGCCGACGAGCTCGGCCAGCGGCGGCTCGAAGTCGCCCGCGAGCGCGTCGCCGCCGATGGCGACGCGCAGCCCGGCCGCCTCGGCCGCGTCCTTCGCGTCCTCGAGCGCGGTCTTGTCCGCGGCCGGCAGGTCGACCGCGGTCACGGTGTAGCCCACGGTGGCGTAGCCGACCCGTCCGTCCTGCGACAGCGTCCCGCCCGTGAACGGGTCGGTCACGCTCTGCGCCGCGCCGCCCTGGAGGGAGGCGAGCGCGTCGGTCACCGCGCCGCGGTACGCCGGGTCGCCGAGCGACGCGCCCTCCGGCGCCTCGAAGACCACCCGGGCCGTCGCGCCGTCCGGCGAGGCGTCCGGCGTGCGCTGCTCGATGAGCTCGAACGCCTGCGTCGACTCGATCCCGTCCAGCTCGAAGTCGTCGCTGGTCTGCCCCGCCAGCGTCGCCGAGCCGACCGCCAGGGCGGCCAGCAGCAGCACCCACGCCGCCGCCACCACCCTCCGGTGCAGGAACGACCACCGGCCGAGCCGGAACAGGTGCCACGCCATCGCTGTGCCCTCCGTCACACAAACGGACTCGAAGGTCCGGTTAGCTGCACGGTACCCACATCCGGACCCGCGAGTCCACTTGCGGCGGAGTGACGTCTGCCGCACGATGTGCGCCATGGCGGGGAGCGCACCGGCGGACACCGACTGGTCCGAGCGCCGCTCGGACGCGCGCCGCAACCACGAGCGCGTGCTGGCCGCCGCCGTCGAGGTCTTCACCGAGCACGGCCTGGACGCGACCATCCCCCAGATCGCCGAGCGCGCCGGCGTCGGCAAGGCCACCGTCTACCGCAGCTACCCGACCAAGGCCGACCTGGTCCGGGCGATCGCCATGGTCCACATCGGCTGGCTGCGCGAGCTGATCGTCCAGGCGGCCGCCGACGCCGAGACCGACGCGTACGCCGCCCTCCAGGCCCTCCTCGAGGCCGTCACCACCCGCCTGGCCACCGACCGGCTGATGGCCGACGTGCTGAACACCGTCGACGACCTCGAGGAGGACCCCCAGCTCGCCCAGACCGGCGAGCGACTCCTCGACCTGGCCAAGGAGCAGGGCACCCTGCGCGAGGACGCCACGATGACCGACATCACCGTGCTCGTCGCCGGCTTCGCCCACAGCCTCACCGAGCTCGAGGTCACCGACCCTGCCGTCTGGCGCCGCTACGCCATGCTCACGCTGGCGGCACTGCGACGCTGAACGTCGGCGGGCGAGCGCTGTTGTAGCGTGCCCGCCATGCCGGCGACCAGCGACACCGAGGCGGCGCCGGCGTCCGTGCAGAGCGTCGACCGGGCGCTGACGATCCTCGAGCTGCTGGCCCGTGACGGCGAGGCGGGGGTGACCGAGATCGCGGCCGATCTCGGGGTGCACAAGTCGACGGCGTTCCGGCTGCTGGCCACGCTCGAGGCGCACCGGCTGGTGGAGCAGGACGGCGAGCGGGGGCGCTACCGGCTGGGGGTCGGCAACCTGCGGCTGGCGGGGGCGACGACGGCGCGGCTGGACCTGGTGACCGAGGCGCGGCCGGTGTGCCGGCAGCTGGCGGCGGACACGGGCGAGACGGTCAACATCACGGTGCGCAGCGAGACCAGCGCGCTCTACCTCGACCAGGTGGCGGGGGGCAGCGCGGTGCAGAGCCACAACTGGGTGGGCCAGCACATCCCGCTGCACGCGACCAGCAACGGCAAGGTGCTGCTGAGCGAGCTGAGCGACGCCGAGCTCAAGGAGGCGGTGCGCGCGCTGCCGCGGGTCACCGACGCCACGGTGACGAGCCGGGCCAAGCTCAAGGCGGACCTCCAGGAGGTCCGCGAGCTCGGGTACGCCGTCGTGGTGGACGAGCTCGAGGTCGGGCTGACGGCGGCGGCGGCGCCGATCCGCAGCGCGCACGGCGACGTGATCGCCTCGATCAGCGTCAGCGGGCCGACGTACCGCCTCGACGACGCCAAGGTCGAGCGGGTCGTGCCGCAGCTGGTCGCGGCGGCGGAGGAGATCTCGCACCGGCTGGGCTGGGGCGAGCGGACATGACCCGCTGGGGCCATGGACACATGACACGGGTTGGTCAAGACGGCGGGCCACCCCTTGACGTGGGCCGGAACACGGGGCATGTTCCGCACAAGACCCGTTGCGGGATCCGCAATTGGTTGCGTCGTCCGCAACACTGAGAGGGACACCGGGTGCCTGACCTCTACGTCGACGGAGCGTGGGTCAGCGCGCTCGCAGGCGGCCGCCGGACCATCGCGTGCCCGGCGGACGCGACGGTCGTGGCCGAGGTCGACGAGGCCGGCCCGGAGGACACCGAGCGCGCCATCGGGGCGGCGCACCGCGCGTTCCACGACGGACCGTGGCCGCAGACCAGCGCGCGCGAGCGCGGCGACCTGCTGCTGCGCGTGGCCGACCTGCTCCAGCGCGACACCGAGGCGGTGGCCGCGGCCGAGTCCGGCGACACCGGCAAGCGCCTGGTCGAGAGCCGGTACGACGTGGCCGACGTGGTCAGCGTCTTCCGCCACTACGGCCGGATCGCGGCCGAGGACTCCGGCCGGGTGGTCGACACCGGCAACCCCGACGTGCTCAGCCGGATCGTGCACGAGCCGATCGGCGTCTGCGGGCTCATCGCGCCGTGGAACTACCCGCTGCTGCAGGCCAGCTGGAAGGTCGCCCCGTGCCTGGCCGCCGGCAACACCTTCGTGCTCAAGCCGAGCGAGCTGACGCCCAGCACGAGCATCCACCTGATGCGGATCCTCGAGGAGGCCGGCCTGCCCGCGGGCGTCGGCAACCTCGTCCTCGGCGCCGGCCCGCAGGCGGCCGCGCTGCTGAGCAGCGACCCGCGCGTGGATCTGGTCAGCTTCACCGGCGGCCTGGTCACCGGCCGGGTGGTGATGGCCGAGGCCGCGAAGACGGTCAAGAAGGTCGCCCTCGAGCTCGGCGGCAAGAACCCCAACATCGTCTTCGCCGACGCCGACCTCGAGGTGGCGCTGGACTACGCGCTCACCGCGGTCTTCCTGCACTCCGGCCAGGTCTGTTCGGCCGGCGCCCGCCTGCTGGTCGAGGAGAGCGTGCACGACCGGTTCGTCGACGCGCTGGTCGACCGCGCCAAGGCCATCCGCCTCGGCGGACCTCATGACGACAAGGCCGAGACCGGCCCGCTCATCAGCGCCCAGCACCGCGACAAGGTGGCGGCGTACGTCGCCCGCGGGCTCGAGGAGGGCGCCACGCTGCGCTGCGGTGGCCAGGCGCCCGACGAAGAGGCCCTGCAGAGCGGCTACTACTTCCTGCCCACCATCCTCGACGGCGTCCGCAGCGAGATGAGCGTGGCCCAGGACGAGTCCTTCGGCCCGGTGCTCACCGTCGAGACGTTCAGCGGCGAGGACGAGGCGGTCGCGATCGCCAACGACAGCATCTACGGCCTGGCCGGCGCGGTGTGGACCCAGGACGCCGGCAAGGCCCAGCGCGTCGCGGGCCGGCTGCGCATGGGCACGGTCTGGATCAACGACTACCACCCCTACGTGCCGCAGGCCGAGTGGGGCGGCTACAAGCAGTCCGGCGTGGGCCGCGAGCTCGGCCGGGCCGGGCTGGAGGAGTACCGCGAGACCAAGCACGTCTGGCACAACATCCGGCCGGCCGAGCAGCGCTGGTTCCAGGGATAGGGGACGCACCGACATGGCGAGGGACCGGTACGACGTCGTGATCGTCGGGGGCGGCTCCGCCGGCTGCGCCCTGGCCAACCGCCTCTCGGCCGACCCGGGCACCAGCGTGCTGGTCCTCGAGGCCGGGCACTCCGACTGGCGCATCGACCCGTTCATCCACATGCCGGCCGCGCTGCCGTTCCCGATCGGCAGCCGGCTCTACGACTGGCGCTACGAGACCGACCCCGAGCCGCACATGAACGGCCGCAAGGTCTTCCACGCCCGCGGCAAGGTGCTCGGCGGCTCCTCGAGCATCAACGGGATGATCTTCCAGCGCGGCAACCCGATGGACTACGAGCGCTGGGCGGCCGAGCCGGGGATGAAGGAGTGGGACTACGCCCACTGCCTGCCCTACTTCAAGCGCATGGAGACCTGCCTGGCCGGCGCCGACGACTGGCGAGGCGGCGACGGCCCGCTGGTCCTCGAGCGCGGCCCGGCACAGAACCCGCTCTTCCACGCCTTCTTCGACGCCGTCCAGGAGGCGGGCTACCACCTCACCGACGACGTCAACGGCTACCGCCAGGAGGGGTTCGCGCGCTTCGACCGCAACCTGCACCGAGGCCGGAGGCTCTCGGCCGCCCGCGCGTACCTCCACCCGGTCCGGCACCGCAAGAACCTCGACGTCGAGACCCTGGCCATGGCCACGAAGGTCCGCTTCCAGGGCAAGCGCGCGGTCGGCGTCGACTACGTCCGCGGCGGCCGGCTCAAGCGCAGCGTGCAGGCCGGCGAGGTCATCCTCAGCGGCGGCGCGATCAACAGCCCGCAGCTGCTCCAGCTCTCCGGCGTCGGCGACGAGACCCTGCTGCGCAACCTCGGCATCGACGTCGTCCACCACTCGCCCGGCGTGGGCGAGAACCTCCAGGACCACCTCGAGGTCTACGTCCAGTACGCGTCCAAGCAGCCCGTCTCGATCTCCGAGGGCCTGAAGTGGAGCAAGCGGCCCGGCATCGCGTGGAACTGGCTGGTCCACCGCAAGGGCCTCGGCGCCACCAACCACTTCGAGGGCGGCGGGTTCGCGCGCTCCAACGACGACGTGCGCTGGCCCAACCTGATGTTCCACTTCCTCCCGGTCGCCATCCGCTACGACGGCACCGCGCCGACCGAGGGCCACGGCTACCAGGTGCACATCGGCCCGATGTACGCCGACACCCGCGGCTGGGTGCGCATCAAGAGCACCGACCCGAAGGTGCACCCGTCGATGCAGTTCAACTACCTGTCCACCGAGACCGACCGGCGCGAGTGGGTCGAGGCGATCCGCGTGGCCCGTGACATCCTCAACCAGCCCGCCTTCGCGCCGTACAACGACGGCGAGCTCTCGCCCGGCCTGCAGGTCGACACCGACGAGCAGATCCTTGACTGGGTCCGCGCCGACGCCGAGACCGCACTGCACCCGTCCTGCACCGCCGCGATGGGCGTGGAGGAGATGTCGGTGGTCGACCCGGCCACGATGCGCGTGCACGGCGTGGAGGGGCTGCGCGTCGTCGACGCCTCGGTCTTCCCGTTCGTGACCAACGGCAACATCTACGCCCCGACGATGATGGTCGCCGAGAAGGCCGCCGACCTGATCGCCGGCAACACGCCGCTGCCGCCCGCCGACGTGCCGTGGTACCGCCACGGCGACGGCAGCCCCCTCTACCCTCCCGGAGACCCGCGCAACGAGCAGACCGAGGAGTCCTCATGACCGCGACCGAGACCGAGGCGAGCAGCACCACGACGACCGGAGGGGACGCGGCGCTGTCGGTGCGCCACCTCTGGAAGATCTTCGGCAAGGGCGCCGAGTCGATCATCGGCACGCCCGACGCGGACCTCTCGCGCGCGGAGCTCAAGGAGAAGACCGGCTGCGTGGTCGGCGTCAAGGACGTCGGCTTCGACGTCGCCCCCGGCGAGGTCTTCGTCGTGATGGGGCTCTCGGGCTCCGGCAAGTCCACGCTGATCCGCACCCTCACCCGGCTCATCGAGCCGACGGCCGGCGAGGTCGTCATCGACGGCCACGACATCGTCAAGGCCAGCGAGAGCGAGCTGCGCGACCTGCGCCGCAAGCACACCTCAATGGTCTTCCAGCACTTCGGGCTGCTCCCGCACCGCCAGGTCCTCGACAACGTCGCCTACGGCCTCGAGGTGCGCGGCGTCGGCAAGAAGGAGCGCCGGGCGCGCGCCGGGGAGATCGTCGACCTGGTGGGCCTCACCGGCTACGAGCGCTCTTACCCGGACCAGCTCTCCGGCGGCATGCAGCAGCGCGTGGGGCTGGCCCGGGCGCTGGCCAACGACCCGTCGCTGCTGCTCTTCGACGAGCCGTTCTCCGCGCTCGACCCGCTCATCCGCCGCGACATGCAGAACGAGGTCATCCGGCTGCACCACGAGCTCGGCAAGACCATGGTCTTCATCACCCACGACCTGCAGGAGGCGCTCAAGCTCGGCGACCGCATCCTGATCCTGCGCGACGGCGAGATCGTCCAGGTCGGTACGCCGCCCGAGGTGGTCGGGGCGCCGGCCGACGACTACGTCCGCGACTTCGTCTCCGACGTGCCCCGCTCGCACGTGCTGACCCTGAAGTGGGTGATGCGCGACCCGCGGCCCGACGACGACCTCACCGGCTCCACGATGCCCTCGGACACCATCGTGCGGAAGGCGGCCCAGGCGGTGCTGGCCTCCGACAAGCCGGTGCGCGTCGTCGAGGACGGCCAGGTCGTGGGCGTCGTCGACGACGAGGAGATCCTGCGCGTGGTCGTCGCCGAAGAGGAAGCGAAGGCGTGACCGCCACCGCGGCCCCGCCCCGCGTCGAGCCCGGCGCGCAGCCGCCGGTCGCGCCCCGCGAGGCCACCCCCCGCGCGGTCTGGGCCGCGCTGGTCGTGGTGGCCTGGGTCGTGGTGTGGGCGGTGACCAAGGGCACCGACACGCTGGCCCGGCCGATCCGTGAGCGCACCGACCTGATGGACCGGCTGTCCGGCTTCCGCGACGACGTCATCGCCAGCCGCGACACCAACCCGATCATCAAGTTCACCTACGCGCTCGGCGACAAGTTCGTCAGCGCGGTCGACTGGCTCCAGCGGATGGTCTCCGAGCCGAACTTCCCGCGCCCGGTCCCCGAGCTCGGCTGGCTGGGCGTCACCGCGGTCGCGGTGTGGATCGCGCTGGCCGTGGCCGGGTGGCGGATCGCCGTCCTGGTGGCGGCGTCCTTCGTCTCCTTCGGCCTGCTCGGCTTCTGGTCCGACGCCATGGACCTGCTCATCGTCACCTTCGTCTCGGTCGCCATCGTCGTGGTCATCGGCATGCCGCTGGCCGTCTGGATCGCGACGAGCAGGCGCGCCGACCGGGTGGTCACGGTCTTCCTCGACCTCGCGCAGACGATGCCGACCTTCGTCTACCTGCTGCCGATCGTGCTGTTCTTCGGCATCGGCGCCTCGGGCGCGGTGGTCTGCACCCTCATCTACGCCCTGCCGCCGCTGATCCGCATCGCCGGGCACGGCATCCGCTCGGTCTCGCCGACCACCATCGAGGCCACCGACTCCGCGGGCCAGACGTTCCTCCAGCGCCTGTTCAAGGTGCAGCTGCCGATGGCCCGCTCGACCATCGTGGTCGGGCTCAACCAGAGCATCATGGCCGCGCTCTCGATGGCCACGCTCGCCTCCTACGTCGACGGCCCGGGGCTCGGCAAGCCCGTGCTCAACGCGCTGACCCGGGTCGACATCGGCGGCGCGTTCGTGCCCGGCATGCTCATCGTGGTGATGGCGATCATGCTCGACCGCACCGTCACCGCGGCCAGCCAGCGGCGCGACGTGGCCGCCCACGGCGAGGGCTGGAGCACCCGGACCCGCCGCATCGTCCTCGCCGTGACCGGCGTCGCGGTCCTGGTCTGCATCTACGAGTCCCGCCAGGCCCTGTGGGCCGCCCAGTTCCCGGAGAACCAGTCGGGCCGCTGGGTGGCCGACCGCGTCAACAGCCTCACCGGGTGGGTCGTGGACACCATCGGCGGGTTCACCGAGGGCGTGAAGAACCTCGTCTCCAGTGTGCTCATCGACCCGCTGCAGAGCCTGCTGGCCGAGTCGCCCTGGTGGCTCGCGGCCGTGGCGATCCTGGCCCTGGCGTGGGTCTTCGGCCGCAGCCGGGCCATCGTGCCGACCGTCGTCTGCCTGGTCGGCATCCGCCTGCTCGACTTCTGGCACGACGCGATGGTCACGCTCACCATGACGCTGGTCGGCACCGCGCTGGTCATGGTCCTCGCGGTCGTCTTCGGCGTCTGGATGGCGCGCAGTCGCCGCGTCGACCTGCTCATCCGCCCGCTGCTGGACGCCGGGCAGACCATCCCGCCGTTCGTCTACCTCATCCCGGTCCTCGCGCTGTTCGGGCCGACCCGCTTCACCGCCATCGTGGCCGGCATCGTCTACGCCGCACCCGCTGCGATCAAGCTGCTGGCCGACGGGGTCAAGAACGTGTCGCCGACCACCGTCGAGGCCTCGCGCTCCACCGGTGCCACGACGTGGCAGGAGATCACCAAGGTCCAGCTGCCGATGGCCCGCGGCGCGATCGTGCTCGCGGCCAACCAGGGGCTGCTCTACGTCCTGGCCATGGTCGTCATCGGCGGCCTGGTCGGCGCCGGCGCGCTCGGGTACGACGTCGTGCTCGGCTTCTCCCGCTCCGAGGAGTGGGGCCGCGGCGCCGCGGCCGGCGTGACCATCGTGCTGCTCGGCGTGATGATCGACCGGATCACGCGGGCCGCCGCCGACTACCAGCCACAGACGGCCGCCACCCGGCCCGGCCGGCTGGCCGCCCGCAACCGCGCCGGCGCCGCCACCGTCGGCTGACACCGACGCCCTCCCCGCACTCCCGCCCCAGCACGGATCCGCACCACGCGCAGCAGCGCAAACCAACCGGAGGTCAGGAATGAGAATGAACCGCAAACGGGGCGCCGGCCTCCTCGGCGCGGCCGCCGTGGCGGCCATGGTGCTCGCCGGGTGTGGCGACAGCTCCATCGACAAGGAGACCAAGGCCAACGAGGACCAGCAGGCCTCCTCGGGCGACTGCGGCGAGGTCAACATGGCCGTCAACCCGTGGGTCGGCTACGAGGCCGACGCCTACGTCTACGGCGCGGTGGCCGAGCAGGAGTTCGGCTGCAAGATGAACTACAAGGAGCTCAAGGAGGACGTCTCCTGGCAGGGCTTCGGCACCGGAGAGGTCGACACGGTCATCGAGGACTGGGGCCACCCGGACCTGGAGAAGAAGTTCTTCGCCGACCAGGGCGACGGCAGTGCCTCCAACGTCGGCTCGCTCGGCGCCGAGGGGATCATCGGCTGGTACGTCCCGCCGTGGCTCGCCAAGGAGCACCCGGACATCCTCGACTACAACAACCTGAACAAGTACGCCAAGGACTTCGCCACTTCCGAGACCGGCAGCAAGGGCCAGTTCCTCGGGGCGGACCCGTCCTACGTGCAGTTCGACGAGGCGATCATCAGCAACCTCGGGCTGGACTTCCAGGTGGTCTTCTCCGGCTCCGAGGCCGCCAGCATCACGGCGTTCCAGAAGGCCGAGAAGGACCACACCTTCCTCATCGGCTACTTCTACGAGCCGCAGTGGCTCTTCGCCGACATCGACCTGCAGCGCGTCGCCCTGCCGCCGTACACCGACGGCTGCCAGGACGACCCGGCCAAGGTCGCCTGCGACTACCCGACCACCGACCTGCAGAAGGTCGCGGCCACGAAGTGGCTCGACGAGGGCGGCCCGGCGCAGGACCTGTTCAAGAAGTTCAGCTGGACCAACGACGACCAGAACGTCGTGGCGAAGTACATCTCCGAGGACAAGATGTCGCCGGAGGACGCCGCCGCCAAGTGGGTCGCCGACAACCAGGACAAGGTGGACGCCTGGCTCAGCTGAGGCACCCGGCCGGGCCCGACGAGCACCGCTCGACGGGCCCGGCCACCCATCTCGGAGGGAACAGCACATGACCGACACGCAGGACCGGCCCGTCGCGGCCGGACAGCACCCCGAGCGGCACCTCCCGGTCGACTGGACCGTCTTCGGGGTCGCCGCCGCCCTGGCCCTGGCGGTCGTCGCCGCCGGCGCCGTCTGGCCCGAGGACTTCGCCGCGAAGTCCACCTCCGCACTGAACTGGGTGACCGGCCACTTCGGCTGGCTGTTCGTCCTGACCAGCGCCGGGTTCGTGGTCTTCTCGGCCTACCTGGCGCTCACCCGCTACGGCAACATCAAGCTCGGCCCGGACGACTCCGAGCCGGAGTTCTCGACGTTCTCCTGGGTCTCGATGATGTTCGCGACCGGCATGGGCATCGGGCTGATGTTCTGGGGCGTCGCGGAGCCGCTGACGCACTTCAACACCCCGCCCCTCGGCGAGGGCGAGGGCGGCACGCCCGAGGCCGCGGAGAGCGCGATGCAGTACGCCTTCTTCCACTGGGGCTTCCACCCGTGGGCGATGTACGCCGTGATCGGGCTCGCGATCGGCTACTTCGCCTACCGCCGCGGGACCGGCAACCTGATCTCGGCGACCTTCCGCCCGCTCCTGGGCGACCGGCACGGACCGGCCAAGGCCATCGACGTGATCGCGATCTTCGCGACCCTGTTCGGCTCGGCCACCTCGCTGGGCCTCGGGGCGCTGCAGATCACCGGCGGCATCGACGACGTCTTCGACCGCGGCGGAGGCAGCAAGACGCTGGCCGTGGCGGTGATCGCCGTGCTGACGGCCTGCTTCGTCCTCTCGGCCGTCTCCGGCGTGGACCGGGGCATCAAGTTCTTGTCCAACGCCAACGCGGTGGCCGCGGCGCTGCTGGTCTTCTTCCTGTTCGTGGTCGGTCCGACGGTGTTCATCATGGGGACCTTCACCACCACGGTCGGCGACTACCTCACCCACCTGCCGGCGATGTCGTTCAACACCGGCGTCTACGACTCCGAGGCCAGCTCCTGGCTCGGCAGCTGGACGATCTTCTACTGGGCCTGGTGGATCAGCTGGACGCCGTTCGTCGGGATGTTCATCGCGCGCATCTCCAAGGGCCGCACCATCCGGCAGTTCGTCGTCTACGTCATCGTGGTGCCGAGCCTGGTGTCCTTCGTGTGGTTCGCGATCCTGGGCGGCTCGGCCATCGACCTGCAGCTCAACCAGGGCTGGGACCCGCCCACGACCTCGAGCGGCGGCATCGCGCTGGAGTCGTCGTTCTTCGACCTGCTGCGCGAGTTCCCGTGGGGTGGGCTGACCGTGGCCCTGGCGGTGTTCCTGGTGGCGATCTTCTTCGTCACCGGCGCGGACGCGGCCTCGATCGTCATGGGCCAGCTGAGCCAGAACGGCACCGAGGAGCCGCACCGCTGGCTCATCGTGTTCTGGGGTGTGGCCACCGGCGCGGTGGCCGCGGTGCTGCTGTGGGCCGGTGGTCTCGCGGCCCTGCAGACCCTGGTCATCCTGGTCGCGGCGCCGTTCATGCTCGTGCTGATCGGCATGTGCGTCTCGCTGCTCAAGGCGCTGCGCGAGGAGACCTTCGAGTCGACGCTGCCCTCGCGGGTGCGGCGCGCGGTCGAGCACGCCCAGCGCTACCCCGACGGCCCGTAGGTCGATCCGGGCAGTGCTGGTGAGACTCCTCACCAGTGCTGCCCGGAACACGCCTGGGGCCCTGGAGCGCTGTACCGGTCATGGCTGATCTCTTCGACTCCCTGACCGTCGGCGCGTGGACGTTGCCGAACCGGCTCGTGATGGCACCGCTGACCCGCAACCGTGCCGAGGGCACCGTGCCCGGCGACCTCGCCGTGGAGTACTACTCCCAGCGCGCCTCGGCCGGCCTCATCATCACCGAGGGCAGCCAGCCCACCGCCGAGGGCCAGGGCTACCTGGACACCCCGGGCTTCCACACCGAGGAGCAGCTGGCCGGGTGGCGCCGGGTCGCCGACGGCGTGCACGCGAACGGCGGCCGGATCGTCGCGCAGCTGATGCACGTCGGTCGCATCTCGCACCCCGACAACACCGGCGGCGAGGAGATCATCGCCCCGAGCCCGGTGGCGGCCCCGGACGAGATGTTCACCGCGGACGGCATGAAGCCCTACCCCACCCCGCGCGCGATCACCGTCGAGGAGATCCCCTCGGTCGTCGAGGGCTACGTGCAGGCCGCCCGCAACGCGGTGGAGGCCGGCCTCGACGGCGTCGAGGTGCACGGCGCGAACGGCTACCTCATCCACCAGTTCCTGGCGCCGGGCTCCAACCACCGCACCGACGAGTACGGCGGCTCGCCGGAGAACCGGGTCCGGTTCGCACTCGAGGTCACCCGGGCGGTGGCCGACGCGATCGGCGCCGACCGGGTCGGCATCCGCATCTCGCCCGCGCACAACATCCAGGGCGCCACCGAGGAGGACCCGGCCGACGTCGCCGCGACGTACCGGCTGCTGGTCGAGGGCCTCGCGCCCCTCGGGCTGGCCTACCTGAGCGTCCTCGCCGACCCGAAGCAGGAGCTGGTCCAGGACCTGCGCCGCTCCTTCGGCGGCGTGGTCATCGCCAACGACGGCTTCGGCGAGATCACCACCCGCGAGTCCGCGCAGGAGATCCTCGACAAGGACCTCGCCGACGCGGTCGCCGTGGGCCGGCTCTTCCTGGCCAACCCCGACCTGCCCGCTCGGTGGCAGAGCGGCGCCGAGCTCAACGAGCCGGACCCCGACACGTTCTACGGTGGGGGCGCCCAGGGCTACACCGACTACCCGTTCCTCGACGACTGATCCGAGGCCGCGCCGGAGGTTGACCACTGCCGCGGGGCGGGTCCACACTTCTCGTGTTCCACATCGCGCACGCGATTGCGTCATGCGCAACACGTGCATCATCGAGGAGTACACGTGGCAGAGGTCCCCACCCAGGCCAAGTGCGTCGTCATCGGCGCGGGCATCGTCGGCAACAGCCTGGTCCACCACCTGGCCGAGCTCGGCTGGACCGACATCGTCCAGATCGACAAGGGCCCGCTGCCCAACCCGGGTGGCTCGACCGGCCACGCCTCGAACTTCATCTTCCTGACCGACCACTCGCGTGAGATCACCGACCTCACGCTGGACTCGGTGGCGCAGTACCGCGAGATGGGCGTGCTCATCGAGCCCGGCGGCTTCGAGGTCGCCCGCACCGAGGAGCGGATGGAGGAGCTGCGCCGCCGCATGTCCTCGGCCAAGGCCTGGGGCATCGAGGCCGAGCTGGTCTCCCCGGAGTTCGTGCAGGAGAAGGTCCCGTTCCTCGACAAGGACCAGATCATCGGCGCCTTCTGGCAGCCCGGCGTCGGCGTCGTCGACTCCCTGCGCGCCGGCACGATCATGCGCGAGCGGGCCCTGGAGAAGGGCGTGCTCACCGTCGTCCCGAACGTCGAGGTGACCGACCTCGAGGTCACCGACGGCACGATCACCGCGGTCGTGACCGACGGCGGCACGATCCAGGCCGAGACCGTGGTCATCGCGTGCGGCGTCTGGAGCCCCAAGATCGCCGACATGGCCGGCGTGAGCCTCCCGCTCACCCCCGCCGTGCACCAGATGATCTCGGTCGGCCCGTGCCCGCAGCTGGCCGAGACCGAGGGTGAGATCACCTTCCCGATCGTGCGCGACATGGACACCTTCTGCTACGAGCGCCAGCACGGCGCCGACATGGAGGTCGGCTCCTACGCCCACCGGGCGATCCTGATGGAGCCCGAGGACATCCCCTCGATCGAGCAGTCCAAGCTCAGCCCGACCGAGCTGCCCTTCACCTCCGACGACTTCGACACCCAGCTCGAGCAGGCCTACGAGCTGATGCCCGAGCTGCTCGGCGCCGAGGGCGCGGAGATGCGCTACGCCATCAACGGCCTGCTCTCCCTGACCGCCGACGGGCTGCCGATCCTGGGTGAGTCCGACGTGAAGGGCCTCTGGACCGCGGCGGCGGTGTGGATCAAGGAGGGCCCGGGCGTCGGCCGTGCCGTCGCGGAGTGGATGACCCACGGCTTCAGCGAGATCGACATCAGCCACAGCGACATCGCCCGCTTCCACGAGCACCAGAAGCCGCGCGAGCACACCAAGCTGCGCACCACCGAGTCGTTCATCAAGACCTACGGCATCGTGCACCCGGCCGAGCAGTACGAGTCCGACCGCAACCAGCGCCTCTCGCCCATGCACGAGAGCCAGCAGAAGCTCGGCGCGTTCTTCTTCGAGACCGCCGGCTGGGAGCGCCCGCACTGGTACGAGTCCAACGCCGACCTCGTCGAGCAGTACGGCGACGCGACTATGCCGCGCGAGCACGAGTGGGACTCGCGCTGGTGGAGCCCGATCATCAACGCCGAGCACCTGCGCATGCGCGAGGCCGCCGGCGTCGTCGACCTCACGGCGTTCCAGATCTTCGACATCGAGGGTCCGGGCGCGCTCGACAGCGTCCAGCGCACCTGCGTCGCCCAGTGCGACGTGGCGGTGGGCAAGGTCATCTACACCCCGGTGCTCGACGCCAACGGCGGCTTCCGCTCCGACCTCACCGTGATGCGGCTCGGTGACGACCACTTCCGCGTGGTCACCGGCGGCGCGCACGGCCCGGCCGACCGCAAGTGGTTCCGCGACCACCTCACCGGCGAGGCCACGCTCACCGACGTCACCGACTCGGTCTCGACCATCGGCCTGTGGGGCCCGCAGGCCCGCGAGGTGCTCGCCTCGCTGACCAGCGACGACGTCTCCGACGCCGGGTTCGCGATGCTCACCTGTCGCGAGATCACGGTGAACGGCGCCCAGGTCCTGGCGTCGCGCATCTCCTACGTCGGCGAGCTCGGCTGGGAGCTGTACGTCGACTTCGCCGACGCCGCCGCCCTCTGGGACGCGCTGCTCGAGACCGGCGACTCGCACGGCACCCGCCCGGTCGGCATCGGCGTCTACGGCACCACCGGCCGCATCGAGAAGGGCTACCGCGCCTACGGCTACGAGCTGGACGGCGAGCGCACCATCGTCGAGGCCGGCATGCAGCGACCCAAGGTCAAGGCGGCCGACTTCACCGGCAAGGCGAAGTACCTCGCCCAGCGCGACGAGGCCCCGAAGGCCGTCCTCTGCACGCTGACCGTCGAGGACCACACCTCCGCGTCGGGGACGAAGCGCTACATGCTCGGCGGCGAGCCGATCCTGACCCGCGACGGCGGCACCCTGACCGACGGCCACGGCCACCACCCGTACGTCACCACCGCCGGCTCCGCGCCGTCGCTGGGCAAGCACGTGCTGCTGGCCTACCTCCCGCCGGAGGCGGCCACGGTCGGCAACGAGCTGGCCGTGTCGTACATGGAGGAGCTCTACCCCGTCGTCGTGGGCTCGGTCGACGCCACCGCGCTGTTCGACCCCAGCAACGAGCGGATGCGCTGACGTGGCGGCCAACGTCCTGGTCTGCATCAAGCGGGTCCCGGACTCCTCCAGCGAGGTCGTGCTGACCGACGACGGCCAGGCCGTCGACGGCCGGTTCGCCGGCTTCACGACCAGCCCGCACGAGGAGTGCGCCGTCGAGCTCGCGGTGCAGGTCACCGCGGCCGGCGGCGGCCAGGCCTCCGTGCTGACCCTCGGCGACGCCGAGGCCGTCGAGCAGCTGCGCAACGCGCTGGCCGTCGGCGCGACCGCGGCCACGCTGGTCCAGGCGGAGCCGTCGACGTTCGGCCCGGCCGACGTGGCCCGCGAGATCGCCGCGGTGGTCCGGGCCCACGAGGCCGAGGGCACCAGCCACGACCTGATCCTGCTGGGCAACGACGCCGCGGACAGCGGCGACTTCCAGGTCGGCATCCGGCTCTCCTACGAGCTGGGCCGTCCGGTCGTGAACGGCGCCCGCACCCTCTCGGTCGAGGACGACCACGTCGTCGCCCGCGGCGAGGGCCCCGAGGGCACCGAGACCTACCGGGTGCCGCTGCCGGCCATCGTCACGGTGCGCGAGGGCGGCGTGGAGCCGCGCTACCCGAGCGTGCCGGGCCGGATGAAGGCCAAGAAGGTCGCCGTGGAGGAGCGGACCCCGTCCGCGGAGCCGAGCGGCGCCAAGCGGGTCCGGATGACGCTGCCGCCGCCGGTGCCGTCGAACGTGCAGATCCTCGGCGAGGGCGCGGCCGCCGCGCCCGCGGTCGTGGACATCCTGGAGGAGCTGGGGGTGCTGGCCCGATGATCTTGACGGTCGTGGAGAAGGAGCTCGACGGCTCGGCCGCCGAGACCTCCCTGGAGGGCCTCACCTTCGCCCGCAAGCTGTCCGCCGAGGGCGGCGGCGTGCCGGTCGACGCGGTGGTCTTCGGCGAGGTCGGCGACGACCTGCGCAAGGACCTGGCGGCGTACGGCGTGCGCACGGTGTACCAGGTCGGCGGCGAGGCCGTCGCGGCGTACTCCGGCGCGGGCTGGGCCTCGGCCATCCTCACCGTGCGGCAGGCCGCGAAGTCGGTCGTCGTGATGGCGCCCGGGTCGGACCGCGGCATGGAGCTGATGGCCCACGTCGCGGCCCGCGCGGGCGTGGCCATGGCCGCCAACGTGCTGTCCTTCGACGGGCTGTCGCCGTTCCAGGTCACCCGCCAGGTGGTCGGCGGTGCCGCGCTCGAGGAGATGGTCCTCGACCAGCGGCCCGCGGTCTTCACCGTGGCGGGCCACGCCGTCGAGGCGGCGCCGGCCGAGAGCCCGGGCGCGGCCGACGTCGTCGAGCACACGCCTGAGGTCGCAGCCGAGGACCTGGTCGCGCGCGTGCAGTCGGTGGAGAAGCTCGAGGCCGAGGAGGGCAGCGGGCTCAAGTCGGCCCGCGTCGTCGTCGGCGCCGGTCGCGGCGCCGGCGGCCCGGACGGCTTCGGCGACCTCGAGGAGCTCACCTCCCTGCTCGGCGCGGCGCTCGGCGTCTCCCGCGTGGTCACCGCCGCCGGCTGGCGCCCGCACCACGAGCAGGTCGGCCAGACGGGCACCCGGATCAGCCCCGACCTCTACATCCCGTGCGGCATCAGCGGCGCCATCCAGCACTGGGCCGGCTGCTCGTCGGCCAAGACGATCCTCGCGATCAACACCGACGCGGAGTCGCCGATGGTGACGCGGGCGACGTACGCCGTGATCGGGGACCTGCACGAGGTCGTGCCGGCCATCAACGAGGAGATCAAGCGCCGGCGCGGCTGAACGGGTACCCCGACTCCTGACTGCCGCCTACCCTGGTGGCACGAGGGGAGGGCTTGTGGCGAAGCGCGCGCTGCTGACGACCGTGGCGGTCGCGGCTCTCGTGCTGCCCGCGGCCTGCTCCTCGGACCCCGGCTCCTCCGCCGGGCCGACCGCCTCGACGACCGGGGCCGCCGCCCCGGGCAGCAGTGCGGACCCCGCCGTCGCCGAGGACCACGCCGTCCCGGCCCCCGGGCCACGCGGTCCGGGTCTGCTCGCGCCGGCCGACATCCTCGTCGTGCTGCCCGACAGCGCGGACGCCGACCTGCTCGAGCAGGTCGAGGGCGTCCGCGGCGTCACCAGCGTGACCACCCTGGCCCTGTCCGAGGCCGTGATCGAGAACCAGGCCGTCCGCATCGCCGCCCTGGACCCGGCCGACTACCGCAGCTTCGTGCCGGGCTCGGACAGCCCGGACTACCAGAACGCCTGGGCCCGCGTCGCCGGCGGCGAGCTCGCCCTCAAGCCGCGGCTCAAGGACAAGTTCCCGCCCGACGCCCAGGGCTACCTGCGCCTGGGCGGCGCCGACGACGCGCCCGCGGTGCACATCGGGGCCTACGTCGACCAGCAGCCCCTCGTCGACGCGGTGGTCAACCAGACCTGGGTCAAGACGCTCGGGATGAAGCCCGACAACGCCATGCTCATCCGCACCGGCGGCGCCGCGCCCCAGGCGGTCATCGAGCGGCTCACCCCGCTGCTCGGCGCCGACGCCGCGATCACGCCGGTGGACAAGGCCTCGCGCATCGGCCTCGACCCCGGCGCCCAGCAGGTCGCCGTGGTCACCGGCACGGTCGCCGACGCGGTCGGCGTCTTCAGGTACACCGTGCTCGCCGGCGGCCGGATCGCCCCCGACCAGGGCTGGGTGGCCGACCACATCACCACCGAGACCGTCCCGATCCTGGGCCAGGTCACCTGCAACCGGCTGATCTTCCCGCAGCTCAAGGCCGCCCTCCAGGAGGTCATCGACCGCGGGCTGGCGGACAAGATCCACCCGGGTGAGTACGCCGGCTGCTACTACCCGCGCTTCATCGCCGGGACCAACACCCTGTCCAACCACGCGTTCGGCCTGGCCCTGGACATGAACGTGCCCGGCAACCAGCGCGGCACCGTCGGCGAGATGGACCGCGGCGTGGTCGACACATTCAAGAAGTGGGGCTTCGCCTGGGGCGGCGACTGGAACTTCACCGACCCCATGCACTTCGAGATGGCCGAGCTGGTCACCCCCGGTGGCGGCGGCTCGCCCGACGTCAACGCGCGCGAGGACTGAGCAGCGCCTCCACCGCGTCGGCCAGGTCCGCGACCCGCGCGCGCCCGTCCAGCTCGCGGCTCGCGCCCCGGCGCAGGAGCGGCTCCACGCTCTCGACGTACGCCGCGATCTCGGCCTGCTCCTCGCCGCGCTTCCCGTAGGGGTTGGTCGTCCGGGACCGGACCCGCTCCAGCAGCACCTCCAGGGGCGCGCTGAGCAGGACCACGTGGTCGAACCGGTCGTAGAACGCGCCCTGGTTGTCCACGGTCCCGCTCACCACCAGGTCGCCCGGCTCGGCCAGCAGCGCGGCCATCCGCGGCTCGTCCCAGCGCCCGTCGCTGCGCACCCAGCCGCCGTGGTCGGTGTCCAGCGTGCGGTGCCCGCGCCGGGCCAGCTCGTCGAGCAGCGTGGTCTTCCCGGCCCCGGACATCCCGGTCACCAGCACCCGCGTCACGCCGCCAACCTAGGGTGCGTGGAGGCGCCGCGCGATCTCGACGGCGGCCAGGGCCATGGTGGTCCGGGCCCGGTCGAGGTCGGCGGTCAGGAAGTAGTGGTCGGCGCCCGGCGTCTCGTCGTGCACGACGTCGGTGCCGGCGGCCCGCAGCCGCTCGACGTAGCGCAGGCCGTCGGCGCGCAACGCGTCCCGCTCAGCGGTGAGCACCACCGCGGGCGGCAGCCGGGAGAGGTCCGGGGCCAGGACCGGGGAGGCGTACGCCGCCGCCCGGGTCGTAGGGTCGGGGAAGTAGACGCGGCGGACCAGCCCGCGCAGGGACGGCGAGACCATCCCCGGGACGTCCGGGTCGACCGGCGAGGCCAGGTCGAGGGCGGGGACGCCGAGCACCTGCAGCACCGGCTCGAAGCTGCCCCGGTCGCGGGCCTGCAGGCACGCGGCCGCGGCCAGGCCACCGCCGGAGGAGAAGCCCCCGACGGCCACGGGCGCGCCGTGGCCGGCCACCCACGCGGCCGCGTCGTGCACCTCGTGCTGGGCGACCGGGTAGGTGACGTACGGCGCCGCCCGGAAGTCGACGTTGACCACGCTCACCCCGGCCCGCGCCGCGACGTAGCGGCACCAGAAGTCGTCCATCCCCGGGTGGCGCATCAGCCAGGCCCCGCCGTGGCTGTGGACGTACGTCGGGCTGCCGAGCTCGCCGTACACGCGGACCGGGACGGTGCCGTAGCGGGTGGTGGCCCGGACCCGGCGCGGGCGCGGCAGGTCGCGGCCGGCGAAGCGCAGGTCCGCGCCGTACCTCACGGTGAAGCGGGCCGAGGCGTGCATGAGCGCCGCGGCAGCCAGGTCCGAGGCGCGCCTCATGCCGGTGCTTCGGCGCCGGGGGACCGGTCGGATGGCTGGGGCGCGGGCCAGTAGCCTCCGGGACATGCGTGCGGTCCAGGTCGTCGAGCTCACCGGTCCCGAGCACCTGCAGGTGCGCGACGTCGCGGAGCCGCAGCCCGGCCCGGACGACGTGCTGGTCGAGGTGCACGCCGTCGGGACGTCGTTCCCGGACCTGCTGCTGAGCCGCGGCGAGTACCAGATGAAGCCCGAGCCGCCGTTCACGCTCGGCGTGGACTTCGCCGGGGTCGTCGTCTCCGGGCCGGGGTTCGAGCCCGGGCAGCGGGTGTGTGGCGTCGGCGGCTGGGGCAACGCCGCCGAGCTGACCGCGTGCCACCGCGACTCGGTCTTCGCCCTGCCGGACGTGCTGTCCTTCGACGAGGGCGCGGCGCTGCCGATGAACTACCTCACCGCCCAGTTCGCGCTGGCCGACCGCGGGAGCCTGCGCGCGGGCGAGACCGTGCTCGTCCACGGCGCGGCCGGCGGGGTCGGCACGGCGACCATCCAGGTGGCCAAGGGGTACGGCGCGCGCAGCATCGCCGTGGTCAGCAGCGAGGCCAAGGGCGAGGTCGCGCGCGCGGCCGGCGCCGACGAGGTCGTCCTGCTCGAGGGCTTCAAGGACGCCGTCGCCGGCCTGACCGACGGCCGCGGTGTGGACGTGGTGGTCGACGTGGTCGGGGGCGACGTCTTCACCGACTCGCTGCGTTCGCTGGCGCCGCAGGGCCGGCTGCTCGTCGTCGGCTTCGCGGCCGGTCAGGGCATCCCCGAGGTCAAGGTCAACCGCCTGCTGCTGAACAACATCGACGTGCGCGGCGTGGGCTGGGGCGCCTACGCGATGGTCCGCCCCGGCTTCATGCACCAGCAGTGGGCCGAGCTGGTCCCGATGATCGAGTCCGGCGTCGTCAAGCCGCCCGTCGGCACGACGTACGCCATGGAGGAGTTCGGCCAGGCCCTGATCGACATGGACCAGCGCAAGACCCTCGGCAAGTCGGTCGTGCACCTGCGGTGACCTTCCTGGAGGCGCACCGCCAGCGCGGCCACCGGGTCCGCTTCGACTGGGGGCCGACCGGGGCCGCCGCGGTCGCTGCCGACGTGGCCGTGGTCGTCGACGTGCTGTCCTTCACCACCACGGTGACCATCGCCGCCGAGCGGGGGATCGCGGTCCGGCCGTCCCCGTGGCGCCCGGCCGAGGACGCCGGTCACCGGGGCCGCGGGCTGGCGCCGAGCGCCATGGCCGAGCGCGCGCACGTCGAGGAGCTGGTCGTCCCCTCGCCCAACGGCTCGGCCCTCGCCTTCGGGCTGGCCGAGACCGGCGCCCGCGTCGTGGCCGGGTGCCTGCGCAACCGCACCGCCGTCGCCGCCTGGCTCGACGCGTCGGCCACCGTGGCCGTCGTCGCTGCGGGTGAGCGCTGGCCGGACGGCTCGCTGCGGCCGTGCGCCGAGGACCTCTGGGGCGCCGGCGCCGTGCTGGCCCTGCTGCCCGAGGCCGACCTGTCGCCCGAGGCCCGGGTGGCCGCCGCGGCGTTCCGCGCCGCGCCGCTCCCGTCGGGGCTGCACGAGGTCGCCGGCGCGCTGGAGCTGCACGCGATCGGCTACGGCGCCGACGTCACGCTCGCGGCCGAGCTGGACGCCGCGTCCGTGGTGCCCGAGCTCAGGGGCGGGGTGTTCCGGACCTGACCGGCAGCCACAGCTCGACCTGGTCTCGCCGGCGGTAGAACTCCACCAGCGGGCGACTGGGGTCGACGTCGCCCGCCGCCGCCAGCTCGTCGAAGCCCGGGCCGATGTGCGCGTAGACCTCGGGCGGCCCGCCGCTGAGGCGGCCGCGCCGGAACCGTCCGCCGGGCAGGGCGCCGACCCCGAGGCCGAGCGCGGCGGGGTCGTCGTCGGGTCGCACCGGGGTGCAGGTGGTGTACGTCGCGGCGGCCTCGTCCGCGACGGCGTACATCCGGCGTCCGCGCAGCCCGACCAGCTCCTCGAACCACGGCCAGAGCCGCTGGATCTCGCCCAGCTCGTCGGCGCACGTGGCCTGCATGACCCGGACCGGCTCGCGGTCCACGACGTCGACCGGCCGGGCGAAGAGCGTCACGACACCGGGTCCAGCTGGTCGAGGTGGTCGGCCAGCCGGTGCAAGGAGGACTGGAGCCGGATCAGCTGGGTCTCGGTGAGCCCGAGCTGCTCACCCAGGTGGCACTGGGCGTCGTGCAGGACCGGGCGCAGGGCCTCGCCGGCCTCGGTGAGCGAGACCGTGACCGCCCGCCGGTCGGCCGCGTCGCGCTCGAGGGCGACCAGGCCACGGTCGGCCATCCGCCGCAGCAGCGGCGTGAGCGTGCCGTGGTCGAGGCGGGTGGCGCGGCCGATCTCGCCGATCGACGTGGGCCCGAGCCGCGTGAGCGCGACCAGGACGAGGTACTGGGGGTAGGTCAGGCCGTGCGGCTCCAGGACCGGCCGGTAGAGGCCGGTGACCGTGCGCGACAGCGAGTACAGGTCGAAGCACAGCAGGTCGTCGAGCACGCGCTCGTCGGTCATCGGTCCTCCTGTGGCTCGGGTCTCACCACGTCGCTCTTGACCTAAGATACCTTGTGCGCAAGTATCTTGTGCACAAGACAAACTCACGAAGGAGACGCTGATGCCCACTCGCACCGCACGCACCGCCTGGAACGGCACCCTCGAGCAGGGCTCGGGCCAGGTCGAGCTCACCACCAGCAAGGTCGGCACCTACGACGTGTCCTTCCCCAAGCGCGCAGCCGACGACGCCGGCGGCACCACCAGCCCCGAGGAGCTCATCGCCGCGGCGCACACCTCCTGCTACGCCATGCAGTTCAGCGCCGAGATCGCCCAGCGCGGCGGCACCCCCGAGGCTCTCGACGTGCAGGCCGACGTCTCGCTCGGCCCGGACAGCGCCAACGGCGGCTTCAGGCTCACCGGCATCAAGCTCACCGTCCGCGGTGAGGTCGACGGTCTCGACGAGGCCGGCTTCAAGGAGGCCGCCGAGGCGGCCAAGGCCAACTGCCCGATCAGCAAGGCCCTCACCGGCGTCGACATCACCCTCGACGCCGCGCTCGAGAGCTGATCAGCCGACCGGCGTGAGCGGGTGGATCGCCACCTCGCCGGTGAGCACGCCGCCCAGGGTCTCGAAGGCCCGGGCGACGTGCGGCGTCGCGACGTGCGCGTCGAGGTCCTCCTGGCTGCGCCAGGACTCGATGGTCACGTAGACGCCGGGCTGGGCGGCCGACTCGTAGACCTCGTAGCCGAGGCAGCCCTCCTCCTCGAGGGTCGCCGCGAGGAGGTCGGCGAGCCCGGCTCGGACGGCCTCGGCCGCCGCAGGGTCGGTCGGGATCGTGGCCACCACGCGGAGGTCGCTCATGAGCCGAACCTAGCCCGTGTGTCCAGACCAACTAGTGTCGTGTGGCGTGAGCATCCTGGACGACGCCCGCGAGGGCATGGACCCCGACGTACGGCCGCAGGACGACCTGTTCGGGCACGTCAACGGCCGGTGGCTGGTCGAGACCGACATCCCGAGCGACCGGTCGAGCTGGGGTCCGTTCGTGCAGCTGGCCGACGTGGCCGAGGAGCAGGTCCACCGGATCATCGAGGACCTCGCGGCGAAGGCGGCGGCGGCCACCGAGGGCGACCTCGACCCGAACGCGCAGAAGATCGGCGACCTGTTCGCCTCCTTCATGGACACCGAGCGCATCGAGCGGCTGGGCACGCGCCCGATCAAGCCGCTGCTGGACGCCGTGGCCGCGCTGCGCGACACCCGCGACGTGGCGGCGTTCCTGGGTGAGTTCGAGCGCATCGGCGGGCACGGGCTGTTCGGCTCCTACGTCAACACCGACGACCGCGACTCCGACCGCTACCTGTTCCACCTGGTGCAGGGCGGGCTGGGGCTGCCGGACGAGTCCTACTACCGCGACGAGAAGTTCGCGTCGGTCCGCGAGGCCTACGTCGGCTACCTCACCACGATCCTGCGCCTGGTCCAGGACCAGGTCGAGGGCAACGACCCCGAGGCCGGCGCGCAGACCGTGCTGCGCATCGACACCCGGCTGGCCGAGGGTCACTGGGAGCGGTCGCTGACCCGCGACGTGCAGAAGACCTACAACCTCACGACCGTCGCCGAGCTGCGCGAGCTGTGCCCGGGCTTCGACTGGGACGTCTACGCGACCAACCTCAGCGCATCGGCGCGCGAGGCCGAGGACCTGCTGTTCGAGAGCTGCGTGCGCCAGCCGTCGTACTTCGAGCACCTCTCGACCGTGCTCGGCGAGGTCGCCATCGAGGACTGGCGGACCTGGCTGCTCACCCGGGTGCTGCGCAGCGCGGCGCCGTACCTCACCGACGACTTCGTCGAGGCCAACTTCGACTTCTACGGCCGCACCCTGAACGGCACCCCCGAGCTGCGTGCGCGCTGGAAGCGCGGCGTCGGCCTGGTCGAGGGGGCCCTGGGCGAGGCCGTCGGCGAGGAGTACGTCGCGCGCCACTTCCCGCCGAGCTCCAAGCAGCAGATGGACGAGCTGGTCGCCCACCTGCTGGCGGCGTACCGCTCCTCGATCAGCCGGCTCGACTGGATGACCGAGGAGACCAAGCAGCGGGCCTACGAGAAGCTCGACACCTTCCGGCCCAAGATCGGCTACCCGGAGAAGTTCCGCGACTACTCCGCGCTCCAGGTCCGCCCCGACGACCTGCTCGGCAACGTCGCTGCGTCCGCGGCCTTCGAGACCGACCGGCAGCTGGCCAAGATCGGCTCGCCGGTGGACCGCGACGAGTGGTTCATGCTCCCGCAGACCGTGAACGCCTACTACAACCCCGGCACCAACGAGATCTGCTTCCCGGCCGGCATCCTGCAGAAGCCGTTCTTCTCGCCCGACGCCCACCCGGCCGAGAACTACGGCGGCATCGGCGCGGTCATCGGCCACGAGATCGGCCACGGCTTCGACGACCAGGGCGCGCAGTACGACGGCCGCGGCAACCTCAACGACTGGTGGACGCCGGAGGACAAGGCGGCCTTCGAGGTGAAGTCGCAGGCGCTCATCGCGCAGTACGACGCGTTCTCCCCGCGCGACCTGCCCGAGGAGCACGTCAACGGCTCGCTCACCGTCGGCGAGAACATCGGCGACCTCGGCGGGCTCACCATCGGCCACCAGGCCTTCCTCATCGCGAACGGCGGCGAGGCCAGCGCCGAGGACCGGCAGAGGCTGTTCATGAACTGGGCCTACTGCTGGCGCACCAAGCGCCGCCTCGAGCAGGCCCAGCAGTACCTCACCATCGACCCGCACAGCCCGCCGGAGTTCCGCGCCAACATCGTGCGCAACCTCGACGAGTTCCACGAGGTCTTCGGCACCCGCGAGGGCGACGGTCTGTGGCTCGACCCGGAGCAGCGCGTCCGGATCTGGTGAGCCTCAGGCGGTGACGCAGATCAACGACATGGTGATCAGGTCGTTGCCGGCCGAGGTGTTGACCGACTGCGCGAACCACGTCGTCGACGACGTGCCGCCCACCGGCCACAGCTTCACGGCCGTCGGGTTGTTGGCCCAGTACGCCCCCGCCCCGACCGCCTTCTTGCCGGCCGGGCAGGTGGCGGACGTGCTGGCGGTCTGACCGCTCGCCACCACCGCGCTCAACCCCTCGACGATGACGTAGCCCGACACCCCGGCCGGTCCGGGCGGGCCGGTCTGGCCCGTCGGCCCGGTCTGGCCAGGCTGACCGGCCGGTCCAGCGGCGCCGGCGGGTCCGGTGGCGCCCGCGGGCCCGGCCGGTCCGGGCACCCGGGCGTCCGGCGCCAGGTCGGCCAGGGCGAGGGAGGAGTCCTTGACGTCCTTGCCGGTGAGCGAGCCGTCCTTGATCTGCTTGCCCGTGATCAGCGAGCCGGCGACCGCCCCGCCGGTGGCGGAGACGACGACCGCAGCGGCCAGCACCAGGGCGGCGGCGGGTGCGGAGAGGGAGCGTGGCATGCGCGGAACCTAGGTCCGGGACCGGCTCCGGCGCATGCGTGGAACGTCTACATCCGCACGGTGCCGGACCTACGCTCGCCGGGTGACGACGACACGCGAGGCGGCCCTCCACGGGTTGCTCGACGCCGCGGTGGCCGGCCGGGTGTCGTCGTGGTCGCCTCCCCCAGGGGACGCGGAGTGGGCCCGCGGGCTCGAGCTGTGGGCGTCCGTGCTGACCCAGCGGTGGCGCGCGCCGCTGCCCCCACCGCCGGCGGGGGACCCAGAGGCCGGCTGGCTGCAGTACGCCGCGGCGCTGTGGTCCGCGTCGGGGGACCCCGGCCGGGACTCCGGCGCGCTCCTGGCCCGCCTGGGCGAGTCTGCGCTGCCCGATCCGGGCACGCCGCTCGGCCGGTTCGCGGGCTACCTCCTCGTCGAGGCGACGATGGCGCACGCCCGCCTCGACCTCGCCGCGTCGATCGCCGACCGGCTCGGCCCGCGGGTCTGGGCGAGCGTCGGTCACCCGTTCGGGGCGGCGGTGGCCGTCTGCCGCGCGCGGCTGCTGGCCTTCCGCGGCGACATCGCCGCGGCCGGAGCCGTGGTGGCCGGCATCCCGCCGCCCACCGAGCCCCTGCTCGCCGCGCTGGTCGCCGCCACCTCCGCTCTGGTCCGGGGCAACGACGCGGACGCCACCGAGGTCCGGCGGCTCGTGGCCACGGTCGATGCCATCGGTGCGCCCGAGGGGCACCTCGCCGTCGGCGCGCACCTGCTGGCGGCGTACGGCGAGGTCGCGCTGCAGGACACCAGCGCCGCGGCCCGCCGGGTGCTGCTCGCGGGCGGGGACGAGCAGCTGTCGCGGCTGAACGTCGTGGACCGGGCGCTGGCGCTCGAGGCGCTCGTCAGCTTCGCGGTCGCGCACGGCGACCTGGATGCTGCCGAGACCTGGGCCGACCAGATCGCGCCGCTGCTCGCCTCCCCGATCGCCGACTCCACCGCCGCGCGGGCGCTGAGCCGGGTCGCCCTCCTCGCCGGGCGGGCGGACGAGGCGGTGGCCTGGGGCGAGCGCGCGCTCGCGCGCGCCGGGGAGGTGGACCGGGTCATCGAGCACGCCGAGGCGGAGATCGTGCTCAACCGGGCCCGCCTCGAGCACCCCGGCCACTCGTCGGCCGACGCGGTCCGCGCGCTGCGCGCCATGGTCGCCGCCGCCGAGGAGCGGGGCCACGGGATGGCCCGGCGGGCCGCGGCCCGCGAGCTGCGGGCGGCGGGCTTGCGGCTGCCTCCGCTGGCCGGCAGCGGCTGGGCCGGGCTGTCCGAGCGCGAGGCCGACGTGGCCCGCCTGGTGGCCGCAGGACTGAGCAACCACGCCGTCGCGCAGGCGCTGCACGTCAGCGACCACACGGTGCGGGCGCACCTGTCGCGGGTGCTCGCCGCCTTCGGGGTGGCCACCCGCTCGGCCCTGCCCGCCGCGGTCCGCGCCGGGCCTCCCGGACCAGCCCGGCTGGCCCGCGACCGCCTCACCTCCCGGCAGCGGGACGTCGCCGCTCTGGTCGCGGACGGGTTGCGCAACGCCGAGATCGCCGCGCGGCTCGCCCTCAGCGAGCGGACCGTCGAGCGCCACGTGAGCGACGTGCTGGGGCGGGCCGGACTCCCCAACCGGGTCGCGCTGGCCCGCGCGTGGCTGGCGGGCTGACCTCAGCCCTCGTAGGGCGGGGCCACGCCCCAGCCCCAGCGCGGGACGGGCGCGTCGCCCACCACGTCGGCCGCGTCCGGCTGGGAGTTGTGCATGGCCAGGCGGGTGCCCCACTCGACGTACCCCACGACCGCGGCGCGGAACTCCGGGTCCGCGGGCAGCCCGGCGTCGTCGAGGGCCAGGCTCATGGTGGAGGCGAAGCGGTGCCGCTGCGCCGCGGTGATGCCCAGCCCGCGGTGGTGGGCCAGCATGTGCGCGTAGCCGCCGTGCTCGGCGGTGTAGGTCGCCGGCCCGCCCAGCACCTCGCACCACCAGTCGGTGACGTGGGCGCGGTGCTCCTCGCTCACGCCGCCGGGGAAGAACGGTCCCAGCTCCGCGTCCTGCTCGACGCGGTCGTAGAAGGCGTCGAGGAACCGGCGGATCGGCGTACGGCCGCCGGCCCAGTCGTACAGCGTCGGCACTCCTGGCTCGTCCACGCCCATGACGCCACCCTCTCTTGTCCCACTCGGTGCTGCGGTGTAAGCATGTAATCATGATTACGAACGAGGCGCGAGAGCGCGTGGCCGGCTGGTTCGCCGGCCGGCTCCCCGCGGAGTGGCAGGCGGCCCCCGCGGACATCACGATCGACCGCGAGGAGATCACCGTCCGGCTCACCGTCCCCGACGTCGAGCTCGACGGCTCCTCCGAGGCCGCCCGCGCCGAGGCGCGCGCCGGTCGGGCCAAGCAGTTCCGCGAGCAGACCCGCGAGCAGCGGGTGGAGATCGCCCGCGAGGCCGAGCACCGCTACGAGGCCAAGGTGTCCTGGGGCGTCAGCGTCGGCGACCACAGCGAGCTGTGGACGCACGTCGCGGCGCCGGTGATGACCCGGCTGCGCCAGCCCCAGCGGCTGGTCCTGGACACGCTGGTCGACGCCGGCGTGGCCCGGTCGCGCTCGGACGCGCTGGCCTGGTGCGTACGCCTGGTCGGCCAGCACGAGGAGGACTGGCTGGGCGAGCTGCGCACGGCGATGCAGTCGGTCGCCGACGTGCGGGAGAAGGGGCCGGCCGCCTAGCAGGCGCCGATCCGGGTCAGCGACTGGTCGCCGCCCATGCCCTCGCCGGTGGGCTCGCCCATGCCGACGACCAGGTCGTCGCCGCGCCGGACCACCAGCGACCTGACCTTGGAGACCTCGCCGGCGGCGGCCTTGACGTCGACCGAGGCGCCCTCGGCGCCCGTGCTCATGCCGGCCAGGTGCGCGTGGTCGCTGGTGCGGTCGTCGAGGCGGATCTTGACCCGGTAGCCGCCGGGGACGGGGGTCTTGCACAGCTGGGTCTTGGCCTTGTGCACCGACAGCACGGTGGTCCAGTCGGCGGCGTGCGCCGGTGCGGCCGCCGCGACGCAGGCGGCGGTGAGGGCGGCGAGGGTGCTGACGGCGGCGGCGGCGAGGCGGCGGGACGACGAGGTGAGCATGACCGCGGTCCTTCCCGCGGAGACCTGGGCCTAACCTCCGCGGGTGGTCCGCAGCTGCGGGCGCCGGCCGAGCTCGGGGCGCAGCGCGTCGAGCAGCGGCTCGAGGCTCTGCACCTGGCTGCGGGTCACCTTGATCCCGCGCGGCCGGCCGTCCGCGCCGGAGCCGACGAGCAGCACCGACTCCACGGCGCCGCTGCGGGTCGTGCGGACCTCGGTGAGGTCGGCGAACCGGAGCTCGCGGACCACGCGCTCGCCGTAGCGCACCTGGACGGCGTCCGGGCCGACGTACACGTGCTGGCGGGCGAACAGCACCGCGCCCCAGAGAGGTACGCCGCACAGCAGCACGCTGCCCAGCGCGCCGGCCACGACCTCCCGCGCCGGCGCGCCCGCGGCCGCGTGGCGCACCGTCCAGACCAGGACCGGTGAGAAGAGCAGGGCGACCAGGGCGCTGGCGACGACCAGGATCCGGCGCGGGGGCAGCTCGACCACCCGGCCAGCCAACCACGCCTGTGGAGAGCCCGGCCGTGCCGTCGGTCGCCGCTGGTAGACAGGGCGCATGACCACCGCAGCCCAGGACGACGTCCAGAGCGACGTCCGCCAGGAGGCCGAGCGGCACCTGCGCGCGCTCGTGGGCCGCGACGACGCCACCCTGCGCGAGGACCAGTGGCGCGCGATCGAGGCGCTCGCCGTGCAGCGCGCCCGGGCGCTGGTCGTGCAGCGGACCGGGTGGGGCAAGTCGGCGGTCTACTTCGTGGCCACGCTGCTGCTGCGCGCCCAGGGCGCCGGGCCGACGGTGATCGTGAGCCCGCTGCTGGCCCTGATGCGCAACCAGATCGCGGCGGCCGAGCGCGCCGGCATCCGCGCGGTGACCATCAACTCGACCAACATGCAGGACTGGGAGCCGATCCACGACCAGATCCGCGCCGGCGAGGTCGACGTGCTGCTGGTGAGCCCCGAGCGGCTCAACAACCCGGGCTTCCGCGACGAGGTGCTGCCGCGGCTGGCCGCGACCTGCGGCCTGCTGGTGGTCGACGAGGCGCACTGCATCTCCGACTGGGGTCACGACTTCCGGCCCGACTACCGCCGGATCCGCACCCTGCTCGGCGAGCTGCCCGCCGGCATCCCGGTGCTCGCCACCACGGCCACCGCCAACGCGCGGGTGACCAAGGACGTGGCCGAGCAGCTCGGCACCGACGTCCTCGTCCTGCGCGGCTCGCTGGACCGCGAGTCGCTGCGACTCGGCGTGGTCCGGCTGCGCACGCCCGAGCAGCGGCTGGCCTGGCTGGCCGACCACCTGGCCGAGCAGCCCGGCGTCGGCATCATCTACTGCCTCACGGTTGCGGCCACCCAGGAGATCGCGGACTACCTGCGCTCGCGCGGGCACGACGTCGCGGCGTACTCCGGCCAGACCGAGGCCACCGAGCGCCACGCCCTCGAGCAGGACCTCGCCGCCGGCCGGGTCAAGGCGCTGGTGGCCACCAGCGCGCTCGGCATGGGCTTCGACGCCACCCTCGGCTTCGTGGTCAACATGGGCGCCCCGCAGTCGCCGGTGGCCTACTACCAGCAGGTCGGCCGCGCGGGCCGCGGGACGGACGAGGCGACCGTGGTGCTGCTGCCCGCGATCGAGGACCGCGACATCTGGGCCTACTTCGCCTCGCTGGCCTTCCCGCCCGAGGCGCAGGTCCGCCAGACCCTCGAGGTGCTGGCCGCGGAGGGCGCACCGCTCAGCACGGCGGCCCTGGAGAGCCGGGTCGAGCTCACCCGCAACCGGCTCGAGACCATGCTCAAGGTCCTCGACGTCGACGGAGCGGTGCGCCGGGTCCGCGGCGGCTGGGAGTCGACCGGCCAGCCGTGGAGCTACGACGCCGAGCGCTACCAGCGCGTGCGCGAGGCCCGCGAGCGCGAGCAGGCTGCGATGCTGGCCTACCTCGACACCACCGAGTGCCGGATGCGCTACCTGCGCGAGCAGCTGGACGACCCCGACGCCGCCGACTGCGGGCGCTGCGACAACTGCGGCGGCCTCACCCTGGCGACCACCGTGTCCGCCGCCGCCATCGAGGAGGCCGAGACCCGGCTGGCCCGGCCCGGCGTGCCCGTCGAGCCGCGCAAGATGTGGCCCACCGCCCTGGCCGCCCTGGGCATCGACCTCAAGGGCCGCATCGCCGCCGACGAGGCCGCCGGTGAGGGCCGCGCGATCGCCCGCCTCACCGACCTCGGCCACGGTCAGTCGCTGCGCGCGCTGTTCCGGCCCGAGACGCCCGACGGCCCCGTGCCGGTCCCGCTCGTCCAGGCCGTGCTGCGCGTCCTCGACGACTGGCGCCCCGAGGTCGACGCCATCGTGGTGGTCGAGTCCGCCACCCGGCCCACCCTCACCGAGGACCTGGCCGCCGGCCTGTCCCGCCGTCTCGGGGTGCCGGTCGTCGGCCACTGGGCCATCGTCGACCCCGACGTCGCCCCCAGCCAGGGTGCGGTCAACTCCGCCCAGCGGGTGGCCGCCGCCGGTCGCCGCGCCTCGCTGCACGCCGAGGTGCCCGCAGGGGCCCGGGTGCTGCTCGTGGACGACCTGGTGGTCACCGGCTGGACGCTCACGCTGGCCGCCCGGGCCATCCGGCGCGCGGGCGCCGCCGACGTGCTCCCGCTCACGCTCGCCGTCCAGAGCTGACGCCCGCCCGACGGACCGACCGGGGGCCAGCGTGCGCGCCCACCCGGCCACCCGAGGTCGCGTCGGCGGCGGGCGGCCCCCGGGGTTGCCGGGGTACCGCCCCCTCGTGACGACGGTGGCGGTCCTGGGGACCGGGAAGATGGGCGCCGGGATGGCCCGGCAGCTGGTGCAGCACGGCTTCGACGTGCGGGTGTGGAACCGCTCGCGCGACAAGGCCGAGCCGCTGGCCGAGGACGGCGCGACGGTGGCGGACAGCGCGACCGAGGCGGTCAGGGGCGCGGAGGTGGTGCTGCCGATGCTGTTCGACGCCGACTCGGTGCTGGCGGTCCTGGACGAGGCGGCCGACGGCTTCGGCCAGGGCGTGCTGCTGGTGCAGAGCACGACGGTCGGGCTGGAGCAGCCGCGGGTGGCCGACGCGGCGCGGAGCCGCGGGCTGCGGGTCCTGGACGCGCCCGTGCTCGGCACCCGCAAGCCGGCCGAGGAGGGCAAGCTCACGGTGCTGGCCTCGGGCGACCCCGCGGACCGCGACGAGGCGCAGCCGGTGCTGGACGCGATCGGCGCGAAGACGGTCTGGGTCGGTGACGAGGTGGGGATGGCCAGCCGGCTCAAGCTGGCCTGCAACGCCTGGGTCGCCTCGATCACGGCGGCCACCGCGCAGTCGGTGGCGCTGGCCGAGGGCCTCGGCCTGGACCCGCGGCTGTTCCTGCACGCCATCGAGGGCTCGCCCACGGACGCGGCGTACGCGCAGCTCAAGGGCGACGCGATGATCAGCGGCGAGATGCCGGTGGCTTTCGACGTCGACGGCATCAGCAAGGACCTCGGGCTGATCCGGCAGGCCGCCGACGAGGGCGGCGTGAGCGCCGAGCTCCTCGAGGCGCTGCAGGGCCTCTTCAGGCGGGCCAGCGAGCAGGGCCACGGCGGGGCCGACATGGCCGCGGTGCGGAAGGCTTTCTAGAACACGTTCTAGTGAGCCGCTAGGGTGCCGGAGCATGACGCTCCGGGTCGTGCAGTGGACCACCGGCAACATCGGCCGCCGCTCGCTGCACGCCGTCCTCAGCCGCGACGACCTGGAGCTGGTCGGCGTCTACGCCCACGGCGCGGACAAGGTCGGGCGCGACGCGGCCGAGCTGTGCGGCTGGCCCGAGCCGACCGGCGTCCTCGCGACGAACGACGTCGCGGAGCTGCTGAGGGCGGAGCCGGACGCCTGCTGCTACAACCCGCTGTGGCCGGACGTCGACGAGCTGGTCACCCTGCTCGAGGCGGGCGTCAACGTGTGCACCAGCGCCGCGTGGATCACCGGAGGCAAGCAGACCGAGCGCGACCGGCGGCGGATCCAGGAGGCCTGCGAGCGGGGCCGGAGCACGATCTTCGGCTCGGGCGCCCACCCCGGCATGACCAACCTGGTCGGGATGGTCCTGACCGGGGCCTGCGAGCGGGTCGACTCGATGGTCATCACCGAGTCGGTGGACTGCTCGACGTACGAGTCGGCCGAGACCCAGCGTGCGATGGGCTTCGGCCGGGACCCGGACACCGCAGGGCTCGCGGAGAGCGTCCGGAGGGAGTCCGAGGTCTTCGCCGAGTCGGCCGTGCTCTTGGCGCAGGCGATCGGCGCGGTGGTGGACCGGGTCACCTTCGACGTCGAGTTCACCGCGGCGACGGGCGACAGCGACCTCGGCTTCATGACCATCCCGGCGGGCACGGTCGGTGGGGTCATGGGCCACCACCGCGCCTGGGCGGGCGAGCAGAACGTCGTGAGCGTCGGCTTCAACTGGATCATGGGCGCGCACACGGTCCCGCCCAAGCCGCTGCAGCACGGCCACGTCATCCAGGTCTTCGGCCTGCCCAACATGCGCACGGTGCTGCACTGCCTGCCGCCGGCGGACTGGGACGAGCCCGGCTTCATGGGCCTCGGGATGGTCTACACGGCGATGCCGGTGACCAACGCGGTGCCGTACGTCGTGGCCGCGCCGCCCGGGATCGTCACCCTGGCGGACCTGCCGCCGATCACGGGTCGGGTCGCCAGGCCGGTCAGCGGCAGGCTCAGGCCGACGCCAGCGCCCTGACCGCCTCGAGGATCCGCTCGTCCTCGGGCTCGACGGTGGGGCTGAAGCGCGCCACGATGCTGCCGTCGGCGGCGAGGAGGAACTTCTCGAAGTTCCACGCCACGTCGCCGGCCTCGCCCTTCTCGTCTGGGGTCCGGGTCAGCGCGGCGTAGACGGGGTGCCGGT
This sequence comes from Nocardioides anomalus, assembly GCF_011046535.1. Lineage (NCBI taxonomy): Bacteria > Bacillati > Actinomycetota > Actinomycetes > Propionibacteriales > Nocardioidaceae > Nocardioides > Nocardioides anomalus. The sequence goes on from NZ_CP049257.1 coordinate 4,696,576, forward strand.
CCTCGCCGTTGACCTCGATCTTCTCGGTCATCGGGAAGGTCACGCCGTACGTCGAGGAGCAGAACTCCTGGATCTCCTCGGCGCTCCCTGGCTCCTGACCCAGGAACTGGTTGCACGGGAAGCCGACGACGGTGAACGCCTCGTCGCCGTACGCCTCCTGGAGCCGCTCGAGCCCGGCGTACTGCGGGGTGAGCCCGCACCGGCTGGCCACGTTGACCAGCAGCGCCGGGCGGCCGGCGGTGATGTCGCCGAGCGTGGTCGCGGTGCCGTCGAGCCGGGCGATCTTCTCCTCCAGGATGCTCACGGCTCCGATCCTAGGACGCCCGCGTTGTCGGGCCGGACGGCTAGTTTCGGGGGGTGAGCTTCGTCCCCCTCGGCACCGCGGCGTTCCGGCCCGCGAGCCCGCCGCGGGAGGGCGTGGTGGAGTTCCGCGACGAGCGCCGCACGGTCACACTGCCCATCCGCGCGGCGCTGCCGGTGCTGACCAAGGCCCACCACCGCGACGACCTGCACCCGAGCATCGGGCTGCTCTCCGGAGCGGCGCTGCTGGGGCTCAAGCTGGTGGCCGCCGGCCGGATCGAGCCGTCCGGCACCGACCCCAGCTGGCGGATGGCTCCGCTGGACCGCGCCGACGAGGACCGCGTCCTGCAGCTGGCCAGCGCCCGGACCCACGGCGACCTCGGACCCGATGAGGCGGAGCGGCTGGTCCGCGACCTGCTCGACGCGGTGGCCGACGCGGTGCCGCGCGCCGCGCCCACCGTGGCCCAGCAGCAGCGGCCGCGCCCGGACTTCGAGCGGACCCTGCGCGATCGGCTGAAGCGCTACACCGAGCCGCGCCCGGAGCGCCCGCAGCTGGTCCGGGTCTCGCTGCGCGTCGAGGCCGACGAGGAGGAGCTGGTCGCGGGCGCGGTGCGTCTGGTGCTGCAGGTCCACGACGAGCAGAACCCGCTCCACCTCTGCGACGCGGCACTGCTGTGGACCGGAGCGGAGGAGGAGCACGGCTTCGGCGACCGGGCCCGCACCCACGCCACGATCGCGCTACGCGGCGCGGCCGAGGCCTGGCCGGTGCTCGACCGGATGCTCGAGCTGCGGGTGCCCGACCAGATCACCCTCGACGGCGACGAGATCGAGAGCCTGCTCGAGACCGGCGTCGGTGCCTTGGCCGGGCGCGGCGTGGACGTGCTCTGGCCGCGCAGCCTCGGGCGCGACCTCACGGCGACCACGGTGCTGGACCGCGCCCGTCCGATGTCGGAGCGCGAGGCCCAGCTGCGCACCGGTGTCTTCGGCGAGGGCGAGCTGTTCAGCTTCCGCTGGCAGCTGGCCCTGCACGGCGACCCGCTGACCGAGGAGGAGATGGAGCAGCTGGCCACCACGGCGGCCCCGCTGCTGCGGCTGCGCGGCAACTGGACCGTCATCGACCCCTCGATCGCGCGCAAGGCCCGCAAACGGGTGGTCCGCACGGCCACCGCCGCCGAGGCCATCGCCGCCGCGCTGACCGGCACCGTCCAGCTCGGCACCGCGGAGCAGCCGGTCGAGGAGCAGGTCCAGCTCGGCGCCAGCCTGCTCCAGGTCCGCGAGCGGCTGCTCGGTGCGGCGACCCGTGAGCCGGTCCCGGTCCCCGCGGCGCTGCGGGCCGAGCTGCGCGACTACCAGCGCCAGGGGCTCACGTGGCTGGCCGAGCTGACCTCCCACGGCCTGGGCGCGTGCCTGGCCGACGACATGGGCCTGGGCAAGACGGTGACGCTCATCGCGCTCCACCTGCACCGCGTCGAGGAGGGGCACACCGGTCCCGTGCTCGTCGTCTGCCCGGCCAGCCTGCTGGGCAACTGGGAGCAGGAGCTGGCGCGGTTCGCCCCGGGCGTGGCCGTGCGCCGCTACCACGGCGAGCGGCGCACGCTCGAGGGGCTGACCGAGGGGTTCGTGCTCACGACGTACGGCACCATGCGGGTCAGCCACGAGGCGCTGGCCGAGGTGCCCTGGGACCTGGTGGTCGCCGACGAGGCGCAGCACCTGAAGAACGCGCGCTCCTCGACCGCGCGCAATCTGCGCAAGATCCCCAGCGCGGTGCGGGTCGCGCTCACCGGCACGCCGATGGAGAACAACCTCACCGAGCTCTGGTCCGTGCTCGACTGGGTGATCCCCGGCCTCCTCGGCAGCCGCCAGGCCTTCCGCCGCGCGTGGGCGAGCCCGATCGAGGCGGGCGTGCACGAGGCCAAGACCCGGCAGTTCGCCGAGCTCATCGGCCCGTTCCTGCTGCGCCGCCGCAAGTCCGATCCCGGGATCGCGCCCGAGCTGCCGGCCAAGACCGAGACCGACCACCCGCTGCACCTGACCCGCGAGCAGGTCGTGCTCTACGAGTCGTTCGTGCGCGACACCATGGCTCGCATCGAGCGCGCGCACGCCGACGACCAGGTCACCCGCCGCAGCCTGGTCCTGATGCTGCTGACCGGGCTCAAGCAGATCTGCAACCACCCGGCCCACTTCCTCAAGGAGTCCGGCGCGGTGCGCCTCTCCGGCCGCTCGCAGAAGCTCGACCTGGTCGACGAGCTGCTCGGCACCGTGCTGGCCGAGGACGGCGCCGCCCTGGTCTTCACCCAGTACGTCGCCATGGCGCGGCTCCTCGAGGCCCACCTGACCCGAGCCGGCGTGCCCCACCAGTTCCTGCACGGCGGCACGCCGGTGCGCGAGCGCGAGGCGATGGTCGCGCGGTTCCAGGCGGGGGAGGCGCCCGTCTTCCTGCTCTCGCTCAAGGCCGGGGGCACCGGCCTCAACCTGACCCGCGCCGACCACGTCCTGCACTTCGACCGGTGGTGGAACCCCGCCGTCGAGGAGCAGGCCACCGACCGGGCCTACCGGATCGGGCAGACCAAGCCGGTGCAGGTGCACCGGCTCATCACCCAGGGCACCGTCGAGGAGCGCATCGCCGAGCTGCTGGCCCGCAAGCGCTCGCTGGCCGACGCCGTCCTGGGCCGCGGAGAGGCGGCGCTGACCGAGCTCGGCGACGACGAGCTGCGCGACCTGGTGACGCTGCGCCGCGAGGACGCGCGCCGCGAGGGCCGGGACCGGTCGTGACCACCGTCGTCCACCCCCGCGCTCCCGAGCGCCGCGGCGCGGCCCGGTCGACCCGCTGGTGGTCCAAGGCCTGGGTGCGTGCGGTCGAGGAGTCGTCGTACTCCTCGGGCGACCTGACCGCCGCCCGCACCATCTCCCGGTCGGGGCGGATCGGCCAGATCAGCGTGCGCCCGGGCGCGTTCGTGGCCGCGGTCGAGGACCAGCACGGGCTCTGGGCCGTCCAGGGCACGGTCCCGGTCCTCGACGCCGACGCCCGCGAGGCGCTGGTGGAGACGGTCGCCGCCGAGGCCGGGCGGGTCGCGGCGCTGCTGGCCGGCGACCTTCCGCACACCCTGGTCGAGCACGCCGAGGAGGCCGGCGTCGAGCTGCTGCCCTACGGCGGCGAGCTGGCCTCGACCTGCAGCTGCGAGAGCTGGACCGACCCCTGCCCGCACGCGCTGGCCGTGATGTACCAGTTGGCCTGGCTCATCGACGACGACCCGTTCGTGCTGCTGCACCTGCGCGGCCTGGGCCGCGACGACCTGCTGGCCGAGCTGCACGGCCGCTCCGTGCCCGCGGTGCGCGAGGAGGAGGCCGACCCGGACGTGGACACCGCGGTCGACGCCGCCCTGCGGGCCGCGGCGCTGCTGCGCGAGGCCGAGGGGCCGGGTCAGTACTCGTAGTTGCGGCACAGCCGCAGCGTGAGCAGGCTCCACGTGGCCGTGTCCACCGCTCCGCGCTCGGTGACCTGGCCCGGGGCGTCGTCCTGGTACTCCGCCACGCGTGCCGAGGTGGGGTCGTCGAAGATCCCGGTGATCTGGTCACCCGGGAACGCCCCGCGCTGCGGGTGGAGCTGCGCGTCGTCGGAGAACATCGCCTGCAGCGCCCGCACCCAGACCTTGCTCTCGGTGGTGACCGCCATGCCGAGCTCCAGCGCCGGCGCCTCGGACGACGGGATCTCGCACGGGCACTTGACCAGCTGCTCGTTGCCGGAGCTGAGCACGGTGACGAAGCTGTTGACCTCGGTGCCGGACATCCGCACCTCGCAGGGGTCCTGCTTGCTGTCGTAGGGCCCTCGGTAGACGGCGTACTTGGGCGGGTCCTTGCCCTCGGGACCCATCACCGTCGGGCACGAGCTGTCGGTGCGCAGGTAGCGCAGGCCCTTGCTGCTGCTGGCGTTGGCCACCGCGTTGCTCAGCGGCGCGGCGGTGTCGCCGTAGCCCACGATGAGCAGCGCCTGGCCGGTGCAGTCGGCCTGGTCGACCTGGGGGATGCGCAGGTGCAGCGGGTCGTTGAACGACGACGCGGCCGGCTCGTCGCCGCCCCCGTCGTCGACCACCAGCGCGGTGGTCACACCGCCGCCGATCCCGAGGACCGCGGCCAGCAGCGGGGCGACGACGCGGCTACGCACCGCGCGGCCCGGTGCCGAGGGCGGCGTCCGCCATCCCCGTGAGCAGCTCGCGCATCCGGGCGTCGGGCAGCAGCGCGCTGTGCGGCGTGGAGTTGATGAGCCCGAAGGCCGCGTGCGCCATGGCCCGCGCGCTGTCCAGCGGCAGCCCGTCGTGCACCTCGCGCAGGCGGTCGGCCCAGAGGTCGACGTACGCGCGCTGGAGCTTGCGGACGAGCTCGCGCGCGTCGTCCGGCAGCGACTCCCAGTCGCGGTCCTGGACCACGATCAGCGGGCGGTCGCGCAGGGCGAAGTCGACGTGCCAGTCGACCAGCGCGTGCAGCGCGGTCACCGCGTCGGGCGCGGCGTCCGAGCGCTCGCGGCCGACCTCGAGCAGCCGCTCGCTGATGTCGACCAGCATCTCGGCCAGCACCGCGTCCTTGGACGCGAAGTGCTTGTAGAGCGCCGGCCCGGAGATGCCGCAGGCCGCGCCGATGTCGGCCACGCTCACGCCGTGGAACCCGCGCGCGGCGAACAGCTCGGCCGCGGTCGCGAGGATCTCGTCGCGGCGGGCCATGCCCCGAGGTTAGCGGCGACTAACCCGGTGGCCGACCGGGCGCCTAGGCCTGCGCGCCGCCGGCGTCGGCCTCGGCGGCCGCGATCTGGGCCCGCACGTCGTCCATGTCCAGGCCCTTGACCGCGGTGATGAGCTCCTCCAACGCGGGCGCGGGGAGCGCGCCGGACTGCCGGAAGACCAGGATCCCGTCGCGGAAGGCCATCAGCGTCGGGATGGCCGTGACCTGCGCGGCCTGGGAGATCGACTGCTCGGCCTCGGTGTCGATGGAGGCGAACACGACGTCCTCGTGGCGCTCGGAGGCGGCCTCGTAGACCGGCGCGAACTGGCGGCACGGCCCACACCACGACGCCCAGAAGTCGACCAGCACGATGTCCTCGCTGGTGACGGTCTGCTCGAAGGTCTCGGCGGTCAGCGGTACGGCGCTCATGTGGGGTCAACGCGGGACCGCCGCCCGGTGTTCCGGCTCAGCCCTCGTGGGCGCCGTACGGCTTGAGGACGCAGAGCTCGTTGCCCTCGACGTCGGCCAGCACCACCCAGCTGGCGCCCTCGTCCTGGCCCACGTCGGCGCGGGTGGCGCCCAGCGCCTCGAGCCGGGCCACCTCCCTCGCCTGGTCGCCGGACGGTCGCAGGTCCAGGTGCAGCCGCCGCTTGCCCGGCGTCGGGTCGGGCACCCGGATGAACAGCAGGTCCGGCGCGACGCCGTCCTCGGGGCTGCCCGCGGGCGGCTCGAGGACGACCTCGCCGCCGTCGGCCGACACGTGCGTGCGCCGCCAGCCGAGCGCGGCGGCCCAGAAGGTCGCGACGGCTTCGGGGTCGGCGCAGTCCACGACCACGCACTGCCAGCGCAGGCTCACGTCCCGACCCTCACACGACCCGGGCGATGGCGCACGAGGTTAATGATCGCTAACCTGACCTGCGTGGCAGAGGAGATGCGTGAGCTGGTCGCCGACCTGCGTGAGCGCCTGGCCGTCGTCCGGCGCGGCGGCAGCGACGCGGCCCGCGAGAAGCACACCGCCCGCGGCAAGCTGCTGGTCCGCGACCGGGTCGACCGGCTGCTCGACCCGGGCAGCCCGTTCCTGGAGCTGAGCCCGCTGGCCGCGACCGGGATGTACGACGACGCGGTGCCCAGCGCCGGCATCGTCACCGGCATCGGGCGGGTCAGCGGCCGCGAGACGGTGGTCGTGGCCAACGACGCCACCGTCAAGGGCGGCACCTACTACCCGATGACCGTCAAGAAGCACCTGCGCGCGCAGACCGTGGCCGCGGAGAACCGGCTGCCGTGCGTCTACCTCGTCGACTCGGGCGGTGCGTTCCTGCCGATGCAGGACGACGTGTTCCCCGACAAGGAGCACTTCGGCCGGATCTTCTTCAACCAGGCCAACCTGAGCGCCCAAGGTGTCCCGCAGGTCGCCAGCGTCATGGGCTCGTGCACCGCCGGCGGCGCCTACGTCCCGGCCATGTCCGACGAGACGGTCATCGTGCGCAACCAGGGCACGATCTTCCTGGGCGGCCCGCCCCTGGTGAAGGCGGCGACCGGCGAGGTCGTGACGGCCGAGGAGCTCGGCGGCGGGGACGTGCACGCCCGCACCTCCGGGGTGGTCGACCACCTGGCCGAGGACGACGCCCACGCGCTCGACATCGTGCGCAGCATCGTCGACACCCTGCCCCGCGGCGAGCGGCACCTCGCCGTGCACGAGGTCGAGGAGCCGCAGGAGGACCCGCTCGGCCTCTACGACGTCGTCCCGACCGACACCCGCACGCCGTACGACGTGCGCGAGGTGATCCGCCGGGTCGTCGACGGCAGCCGGTTCCACGAGTTCAAGCGGCTGTACGCCGAGACGCTGGTCTGCGGGTTCGCGCGGATCTGGGGCCACGAGGTCGGGATCGCGGCCAACAATGGGATCCTGTTCAGCGAGTCGGCCCTCAAGGGCGCGCACTTCATCGAGCTGTGCAACCAGCGGCGCATCCCGCTGGTCTTCCTGCAGAACATCTCCGGCTTCATGGTCGGCAGGGAGTACGAGAACAAGGGCATCGCCCGCGACGGGGCCAAGCTCGTCACCGCGGTGGCCTGCTCGGTGGTCCCGAAGTTCACGGTGGTCATCGGCGGCTCGTTCGGGGCCGGCAACTACGGCATGTGCGGGCGGGCCTACGACCCGCGGTTCCTGTGGATGTGGCCCAACGCCCGCATCTCGGTGATGGGCGGCGAGCAGGCCGCCTCGGTGCTCGCCACCGTGGCCAACCGGCCCGACGACGAGGAGTTCAAGGCGCCCATCCGCGCGCAGTACGAGACCCAGGGCTCGCCGTACTACTCCACCGCCCGGCTGTGGGACGACGGCGTCATCGACCCCGTCGACACCCGCCGCGTCCTCGGCATGGGCCTCGCCGCGGCGTCCCACGCCCCGATCCCGGCGTCGTCCTACGGCGTCTTCCGGATGTGATGGCCATGCTCGAGCACGTCTTCATCGCCAACCGCGGCGAGATCGCCGCCCGGGTCGCGCGCACCTGCGCGCGGCTCGGCGTCCGCGCCACGGCGAGCAGCGGCGACTACCTCGACGTCGAGGCGCAGGTCGCCCAGGCGCGAGGGGCCGGGGCCGACTCGGTCCACCCGGGCTACGGCTTCCTCTCGGAGAACCCGACCTTCGCGCGGGCCGTGGCCGCGGCCGGCCTGGCCTGGATCGGGCCGCCGCCTGAGGCGATGGAGGCGATGGCCCGCAAGGACCACGCCCGCGAGATCGCGGTCGCGGCGGGCGTGCCGGTGGTGCCCCGCGGCGAGGACGCCGCCTACCCCGTGCTGGTCAAGGCCGCGGCCGGCGGCGGCGGCAAGGGCATGCGGGTGGTCCGCAGCGCCGCCGAGCTGGAGGAGGCGACGGCGGCCGCCCGGCGCGAGGCGCTGTCAGCCTTCGGCGACGACACCATGCTCATCGAGAAGTACGTCGAGCGCGGGCGGCACGTCGAGGTCCAGGTCATCGGCGACACCCACGGCACCGTGCGGCACCTGTTCGAGCGCGACTGCTCGACCCAGCGCCGCCACCAGAAGGTCCTGGAGGAGGCGCCCGCGCCGACGCTGACCGACGCCCAGCGCACCCGCGTGCTGGCCGCCGCGGTCGCGCTGGCCGCGCACGTCGGCTACGTCAACGCCGGCACCGTGGAGTTCCTGCTGGACGACGACACGGGCGAGGTCTACTTCCTGGAGATGAACACCCGCCTCCAGGTCGAGCACCCGGTGACCGAGCTCATCACCGGCCTGGACCTGGTCGAGCTCCAGCTCCGGGTCGCCTCGGGCGAGCCGCTCGACCTGCCGGAGCTCACGCCGCGGGGCCACGCCATCGAGGCGCGGGTCTACGCCGAGGACTCCTTCCACGGCTTCCTCCCGCAGGCCGGCACGGCCTCGACCGTGCGCTGGCCGGACGGGGTGCGCGTCGACCAGGCGCTCGAGTCCGGCCAGACCGTCTCCACGGCGTACGACCCGATGCTGGGCAAGGTCATCGCCCACGGCGCGACCCGCGAGGAGGCGCGCCTGCGGCTCGTGCAGGCCCTCGACGACACCGCGATCCTCGGGCTGACCACCAACGCGGGGTTCCTGCGGGTGCTGGTGGCCAGCGACGAGTTCCGCGACGCCACCATCGACACCGCCTGGCTGGACCGCCACGACGTGCCCGAGCCCGACCCGGCACCGGCCCGCGAGCTGGCCGCCTGGGCGGTGTTCCGGCGCGACCGGACGGCGGACGGCCCGTTCGCCAGCGACGGCTTCCGGCTCGGGTCCGACCCGGCGCCGGTCGTGGTCGAGCTGGACGAGCCGGTCACCCTCGGGGCCGAGCCGACGACCCGCCCGGTGGCCGCGGTCCGGCACGACCGGGTCGAGGTCGTCCACCACGGCCAGCGGTTCCTCTTCGCCCGGCCCGATGTGATGGGCGACCACGGCGTGGCGGTGGCCGACGGCGCGCTCACCGCCCCGATGCCGGGCACCGTGCTCGACGTCCGCGTGGCCGAGGGCGACGCGGTCGAGGAGGGCCAGGTCCTCGGCGTGCTCGAGGCGATGAAGATGGAGCTGAGCCTCAAGGCGCCGTTCGCCGGCACCGTCACGTCCGTGGGCGCGGCGGCCGGGGAACAGGTGAAGCTGGGCGCCGCGTTGTTCGTGGTGGAGGAGAACGATGGCTGAGCTGCCGACGAAGGTCACGATCTACGAGGTGGGCCCGCGCGACGGCCTGCAGAACGAGAAGTCGATGGTGCCCGTCGACGTCAAGGAGCAGTTCGTGCGCCGCCTGCTCGCGACCGGGCTCCCGGTCGTCGAGGCCACGTCGTTCGTGCACCCGAAGTGGGTCCCGCAGCTGGCTGACGCCGAGGAGCTGATGACGCGCCTGGGCGAGGACGGGAAGGGCCTGCCGGTGCTGGTGCCCAACGAGCGCGGCCTGGACCGGGCGCTCGAGCTGGGGCTGCGGCACGTGGCGATCTTCGGCTCGGCCACCGAGACCTTCGCCCAGCGCAACCTCAACCGCAGCGTGGACGAGCAGTTCGCGATGTTCGAGCCGACCGTGAAGCGGGCGCGTGACGCCGGGCTCGACGTCCGCGCGTACGTCTCGATGTGCTTCGGCGACCCCTGGGAGGGCCGGGTGCCGGTCGAGCAGGTCGTGTCGGTCGGCCAGCGGCTCTTCGACCTGGGCGCGAGCCAGCTGAGCCTGGGCGACACCATCGGCGTCGGCACGGCGGGTCAGGTGACGGCGTTGATCGAGGCGTTCCTGGCCGCGGGGATGGCCAAGGACGACCTGGCCATGCACTTCCACGACACCTACGGCCAGGCGCTGGCCAACACCTACTCCGCGCTGCAGTCCGGCATCACGACCTTCGACGCGAGCGCGGGTGGGCTGGGCGGGTGTCCCTACGCCAAGAGCGCGACGGGCAACCTGGCCACCGAGGACCTGGTCTGGATGCTCACCGGCCTGGGCATCGAGCACGGCGTCGACCTCGACGCGCTGGTCGCGACCAGCGCCTGGATGGCGGGCGAGCTCGGTCGCCCGTCGCCGTCCGCGGTGGTCCGGGCGCTGTCACAATCGCAGGCATGAGCCCGCGGCGCGTCTACCTCCACGTGGGCGCGCCCAAGACCGGGACGACGTACCTCCAGGACCGGCTCGCGCTGAACGCCGACGCGCTGCGGCGCCACGGCTACACCTACCCGACCGGTCCGCACGAGGACATGTTCCTGGCCGCGCTCGACGTGGTCGACCGGCCGTGGGGCGGCATGCGGCCGCTGGCGCAGGGGGAGTGGGACGCCCTCGTGCGGCGCACCCGCAAGGTGCGCGGCACGGCGGTGCTGAGCCACGAGATCCTCGCCGGCGCCCGGCCCAGCGGGGTGCGCCGGGTGCTCGACAGCCTCGACGGCACCGAGGTGCACGTCGTCTACACCGCGCGGGACGTGGCGCGACAGGTCGCCGCGGAGTGGCAGGAGCAGGTCAAGCACCAGCGCAAGCTGAGCTTCCGCACCTTCCTCGAGCAGATCCGCGAGACCGACCAGCGCAAGGCGACCCGGTGGTTCTGGCGGGTCCAGGGCCTCGGCGGCGTGCTGGACCGGTGGGGCCGGGGGCTGGCTCCGGAGCGGTTCCACCTGGTCACCGTGCCGCGACCGGGCGGTCCGGCCGGCGAGCTGTGGCGCCGCTTCTGCGCCGCGACCGGCATGGACCCGGCCTGGGCGCCGGTCGAGGGCGCCCGCAAGAACCCCTCCATCGGCACCGCCGAGACCACCCTGCTGCGGCGGGTCAACGCCCGGCTCAAGGCGGCGGGACTGCCCTCGGACCAGTACCGCAGCCTGGTCCGCCACGCCGTCGTCCACCAGACCTGGGCCAACCGTCCGGACATGCAGCCGGTCACCCTCCCGCCCGAGGCCTTCGACTGGGCCGAGGAGATCGCCCAGCTCTGGATCGAGCGCGCCCTCGAGGCCGGCGTGGACGTGGTCGGCGACCTCGAGGAGCTCCGGCCGGTGCGCCCCGCGCCGGACGCCGTCTGGCAGGACCCGGACCGGCCGAGCAACCGCGACGTCAGCTCGGCCGCCCTCGACGCCATCGTCGCGCTGACCCTCGAGGCGGCGCGTCGCCCCGACCCGGCCGACCCGCTCGTCTCCCGGTCCGCGCGGCTCTCGCGGCTGCTGCGCCGATGAGCACCTCGCTCGACACCGGCCGCGCCCGCGCCTGGGCGTGGGTGGCCCACCTGCGCGCCGGGGGTACGACGCCGTGGGCGGCCTGGGAGACCACCGACCCGGCCGAGGAGAGCCGCTTCCTGCCCGGCGCCCAGCAGCTCGAGCTGCTGCGCCGGCTCAACGCGGCCGGCCGGCCGTCGGCCACGCTGGTCGAGCGGGTGCTGACCGCCTCCGCGCCCGGCCGCGGCCGTCCCGACCTGGAGCTGGTCGGGGTCGACGAGGAGCGCCGCTTCGGCCCGCCGCCCGTCGACCCGGCGACGCTGCCCGACGAGGAGCTGCTGCGGGTGGCCACCGGGCTGCTGGCCGAGGACGTGCTGGCCGCCGACGCCCCTGCGGCCGAGCCGCGCCCGCCCCGGCGGCTGCGGGTGCGCTACCAGCTGGCCGGCGACCCGTGGCTGGCCGCGGCCCACACCCGCGCGCTGACCGCCGACGGCCGGCCGCCCGGAGGCCAGGGCCGGGCCGTCCACGTCCTGGGTTGCGACGTGGCCACGATGCTGGCCCACACCTGGGGCGCGGGCGCCTTCGGCCCGGCCGCCCCGAGCTGGCCGGACTTCCTGGCCCGGGTCCGCGCCCGACGCCGGCTGCCGGAGCGCCTCGACCTGCCCGGCGCGGTCGCGCGCTTCGAGGCGCGGCCGCACACCGGGCGGGTCGGCGTCGTCCTCGACCCGGCCGCCCTGCCCCGGCTGGTCGGCGTGCGCCGGCTGGCCCCCGCGCCCGAGGTCGCGGTCCACGCCACCGAGCTGGCCCGCCAGGTCGGGACCGCGCTGAGCCTGCACGTCGTCCCGGCGGAGCAGGCCCGGTTGCTCACCGAGCGCCTGCTGCCCAGGCTCGCTCGCGAGGAGGGCCCCCGTCCCGTCGTACCTCCCGAGCACCGCGACTGGGTCGAGGACGCCGGCTTCGCCCTGCGCCAGCGGCTGCTGCGCGCTCGATACCCTGTGGTGGGAGACGCGGACGCGGTGCTGGCCCAGTGGTCGGGATACCCGGGTACCCGGGTATCCCCACGGGGTTGGGCCGTTGCAACACCCCAACGCCGTGAGGAAAGGCCCAACACTTCGGTGCTCGACCTCGCGATCGACCTGCTGCTGGAGGAGGACCGATGAGCACCAAGGTCCTCCTGCACGTCGGTACGCCGAAGACCGGCACGTCGTACCTCCAGGACGTGCTGTTCCGGAACCGTCCCGTGCTCGAGGAGGCCGGGATCCTCTACCCCGCCGACCGGCACGACCACCACTTCCTGGCCGCGCTCGACCTCATGCAGCTGCCGTGGGGCGGTCTGCAGACCGAGGCGATCGGCGCGTGGGACGAGCTGGCCGCGCGGGTCCGCGCCCACGAGGGCACCGCGATCCTGAGCCACGAGATCCTGGCCACCGCCTCACGCAGCCAGATCGGGCGCGCGCTGGCCTCGCTCGGCCACGGCGAGGGCACCGAGGTGCACCTGGTGCTGAGCGTGCGCGACCTGGTCCGCCAGATCCCGGCCGAGTGGCAGGAGAACGTCAAGCACCGCGCCCAGCTGCGCTACGCGGCGTTCCTGGACCAGATCACCGACCCCGAGCGCGCCTCGCGCATCGGCTCGTGGTTCTGGGGCGTGCAGGAGGTGCCCGAGATCCTGGACCGCTGGGGTCAGGACCTCGACCCGGCCCACGTCCACGTGGTCACCGTGCCGCCGCCGGGGGGTGCGCCCGAGCTGCTCTGGAAGCGGTTCAGCCAGGCCTTCGGCCTCGACGGCATCGACCTGGACCTCCAGGGCGAGCGCCAGAACCCGTCGCTCGGCGCGCCCGAGACCACGCTGCTGCGCCGGATCAACCGCCGGGCGAACGCCGAGCTCCCGCCCGCGGACTACCGGCCGCTGGTCCGCGAGCTGCTCGCCCACCAGACCCTCTCGCGGCGCACGCAGTCGCCGCGGCTGGCCCTGCCCCCGGACCTGCACGCTTGGGCCACCGGGCTGTCGACGGCGTGGACCGAGGAGGTCGAGCGGCGCGGGTACGACGTGATCGGCGACCTGGGCGACCTGGTCGGCCCGCCGCCGGCGGAGGAGTGGTCCGACCCCGACCGACCGCGCGAGCGCCAGGTGGCGTCGGCAGCTGTGGACGCGATCACCGCGCTGCTCCTCGACAATGCGCGTTTGCGCCACGAGGAGGAGCGGCTGCACCACGAGCTGGCCGACGTGCGCGGCGCGCTCGAGCGGGCCGAGAACACGCTGTCCTACCGCATGAAGCGCACGCTCTACCTGCGCCTGGAGGCCAGCGCCGTGGGGCGCGGGCTGCTCGGGGTCTACCGGCGGGCGCGGGGCAGGAGCTCGCGGTCGGCGTAGCGGCCGACCTTCCACGTCGCGTAGGCGTCGGCGCCCAGCCCGATGAAGCCGCCCGCGATCGGCACCCGGCGCCCGACCGTGATGGCCAGCCGCTTGCCGACGACCTTGTTGACCAGCTCGGCCGCGACCTCGGCGGAGACGACCGCGTCGAGGTCGGCGTCGTGCACCGGCGCGGTGGCCAGGGCCATCGGGGGCGCGGGGAGCTTGCGCTTCTTGACCAGCTCGTTGACGTGGTCCTCACCGACCAGGCAGGTGAGGATCGCGTTGCGCACCCGCGGGTCGTCGAGGTCGTAGCCGCGCAGGTGTGCGATGCCGGCGATCATCCGGCACTGGATGAGCGCCACGCCGGTGATGTTGGTCGGGATGGTCAGCGCCGCCGTCACCAGGCCGCCGATGTTGGTGACGAAGCCCTGGGCCGCCGCGTAACGGACGTGGTTCTCGATGACCTCGTGGACGGCCTTCTCGACGTCGCCCTTCTGCTCCTTGAGCTGGGCGTCCGCCGCCTTGCTGGCCGCGGGCAGCGGGCCCACGCCGACGATCGCGCGGTGCAGCGCCTCACGGACGAACGACGAGGTCAGCCCGGGGGCCACCTGGGTGAGCTTGGGCGCGAGCTGCTTGCCCACCGCGCCCGCCGCCTTGCTCGTCACGCCCATGGTGTGATCCTACGTAGGTGCCGGTCGAGCCTCCGCCCACGCCGTGGGTGTTCCCGGACCCGGTGGACGCGCCCGACGACCTGGTCGGTGTGGGCGCCGACCTGGCGCCGGGCACCCTGCTCGCGGCGTACCGCAGCGGGATCTTCCCGATGCCCGAGGACGGCGTGCGGCCGCCGATCCACTGGTTCTGCCCGGTGCAGCGCGGGATCCTGCCGCTCGACGGGCTGCGGGTCTCGCGCTCGCTGCGCCGGTCGGTGCGCGACTTCGAGGTGCGTGTGGACACCGCGTTCGAGGAGGTCGTGGCCGCCTGCGGCGACCCGACGCGGGAGGCGGGGTGGATCACCGGCGACATCGCGGCGGCGTACGCCGAGCTGCACCGCCTCGGCTGGGCGCACTCGGTCGAGGCGTGGCGCGACGGCGCGCTGGTCGGCGGGCTGTACGGCGTCGGGATCGGCGGGCTGTTCGCGGGCGAGTCGATGTTCCACCACGTCCGCGACGCCTCCAAGGTCGCCCTCGTCGGCCTGGTCGAGGTGCTGACCGGCGACGGGGTGCCGGGACGGCTGCTCGACGTGCAGTGGGTGACGCCGCACCTGGCCACGCTCGGCGCCGTCGAGGTCCCGCGGCCGGCGTACCTGAGGCGACTGGACCAGGCCCTCGAGCTGCCGGCCCCTGCCTGGGGTGGGGGCCCGGTCGTGCGAGGGTGAGCGGTGACGGATCCAACCAACTGTGGGGAGACCACGTGAAGCTCGGACTGCTGGCCGCCAGCCTCGTCCTCGTCGCCGGCGGCGCCGTGGGGTGCGGCAGCGACGACGGGGACGGCGCGAGTGACAAGACCGCGTCGAAGAAGGACTTCTGCGACGCCTTCCAGGGGTTCTACGACGACCTGACCAGCGTCACCGGTGACGAGAAGGACCTCGGCAAGATCCTCAAGGACGCCGCGAAGAAGATCAAGGACGTCGGGGTGCCCTCCGACATCCCCGACGACGCCAAGGAGGGGCTGGACGACACGCTGGACCAGATCGACGACCTCCCCGACGACGCGACCGCCGACGACATCCAGAACCTCGACCAGGAGCTCGACGACGACGCGGAGAAGAACTCCAAGGCGTTCTCGGACTACCTCGACAAGACCTGCCCGGACCTCGGCGCCGGTTCCTGACCCAGGACCCGACCTGGCCCCGCACCCGCGTGCCCTCGGCAGGGCCGCCACCCGCCTCGTGCTGGTGGCGGCCCTGCTGTCGGGCAGCACCCTGGTCGCCGGCTGCACCGGCGACGACGGCGACGACAGCGCGAGCGGCGACTCCTCGGTCCGCTCGTTCTGCACCGCGCTGGAGACCTTCCGCGCCGACGTCGACGCCGCCGACTCCGCCGACCTCCCGGCGTACATCCGCGCGCTGAAGGACGCCGCCGGCGCGGTGGCCGACGTCGGCGTGCCCGACGACATCCCCGTCGCGGCCGAGCAGGGCTTCGAGCTCACCGTGAGCCGCATCGAGGACCTGGCCGACGACGCCACCCAGGACGACGTCGCGCGCCTCGGCGACGTCAGCGACGAGGACCAGCGACGCCTCGACGCGCTCGAGGACTACATCGAGAAGGCCTGCCCCGACCTCGGGGCCTGAGCCTCACACCACCTGCGGCGGCTGCCCCGTCTCGCTGACCATCGGTCGGCCCGCGGCCTCCCACTCGAGCATCCCGCCGTCCAGGTTGACCACGTCGCGGCCCTGCTGGGCCAGCCACGCGACCGCCTGCGCCGAGCGGCCGCCGACCTTGCAGACCACCAGGGTCTGGCCCTCCGGCACCTCGTCGAGCCGCTGGGTGAGCTGCCCGAGCGGGATGTGCAGCGCGCCCTCCACGTGGCCGTGCGCCCACTCCACGGGCTCGCGCACGTCGAGGACGCTGACGCCCTCCGGCAGCGGGTCGGGAACGCCGGAGATGGAGACGGTGGGGATGCCGGGCACGGCTCCAACCTAGCCGCCGCCGCCTCGAGCGCGGACGTCGCGGCCGGTCGCTGAGGGGCGCGTCGCAGCGCTCCGGCAGCGGGAATCGATCCACGCCGCTGCGTCGTCTTCGACCGCGCCTCCACGCGGTGCGTCGAGCGTCAACCGGTTGTCAAAATGTTACCTCCTGTGGCAAACCACGAATCGCGTGGTTTGCCACAAGGAGGTATCCGCAGTGAAGAAGTTCGTCGCAGCCGTCGTCCTGGCCGTCTCGGCCGTCGTGTCGGTGTCCGTCGCCCAGGTCGCACCGGGCTCGGACCTGCTGGCCGGTCCGGACGACCACTGGTGCTGCTGACCGCGTGAGGGCGGGCGGGGTCGGGCCGGAGCGCAGTCCGGCCCGGCCCCGCCTCGGGCAGGTCTCAGTGCTGCTGGAGTCGCCGCAGCCCGGCCGCCGAGACCGCACCGCTGGCCACGGCGGCGTTGCGGTAGGCGTCGTGCGCCTCGTCGCGCAGTCCGAGCTCGTCGAGCAGCGCCGCCAGCTCGAACCAGGAGTCCGCCGCGCCGCGGTCGGAACCGACCCCGGTGAGGACGGCGACGGCCTGACGGTAGTGCGCGGCGGCCTGCTCGGGCTGGCCGAGCGCGAAGGACGCCTCACCCATGACGGTCAGCGCGCCGGCGTCGAGCAGGGGAGCGGTGCTGCCGACGTCGCGGTGCACGCCCTCGGCCTGCGCGAGCGCCTCGGTCGGCTCACCGGTGAGCAGCCGGGCCCTGGCCAGCGCGACGGCGTTGCGGCCCTTGTCGACCGGGCTGGCGCTGGACCACGCGAGCTCCTCCGCGGCGGCGGTGAGGTTCTCGATCGCGCCGTCGGCGTCGGGCGGGTCCACGCGCAGCTGGAAGATGCCGAGCTGACTGCGCAGGCGGGCGACGTTCCGGTTGCCCTCGGCGGAGTCGAGCAGTCGCAGCGCCTTCTCGGCCAGGGGCAGCGCCGCCTCGGTGGCGCCGCGCCGCGACTCCATGATGCTGGCGTTCCAGTACGCCGAGGCGCGGGCCGCGTCGCTGCCGACGTCCTCGGCCTGCTTGACCGCCCGCCGGGCGAGCCGGACCGCGTGCCCGACGTCGCCGAGCACGAAGTGGGCCGCGGCCACGGTCACCGCGAGCTGCACCGCGTCGTCGGTGCCCTCCAGGCCGAGGTCGCGCAGCGAGGTCAGGCAGCGCTCGCCGGTGCTGATGGCGCGGGACAGGTCACCGCTCTCGCGGTAGCAGCGGCTCAGGGCGATCGCGATCCTGGTCGCGTCCGGGACCGAGCGGCTCGCCTCGAGGAGGTCCTCCAGGCCGGTGATCGCGTCGTCCAGTGCGCCGCGGGCCTCGGCGGTCAGGGCGCTGGTCAGCCGCCACGCGGCGCGCAGGTCCGGGTCCGAGAACGACTCCACGTCCTCGCGGACCGACTCCAGCAGCTCTTCGGCCGCGTCGGGCGAGCCGCTGCGCAGCGCGAGCTCGGCGTGGTCCAGCGCGACCCGGAGCCGGGACGCGGTCGGGTCGGGGGCGCCGGTCAGCAGCGCGAGGGCGGTGGTGCGCAGCCGGCCGGCCATCGCCTGCAGCAGCGCGAGGTCGGGGCGGCGCTTGCCGCTCTCGATGCGCGAGACGAACGCGACGCTCGCGTCGGCCCCCGCGACCTCGCCCTGGGTGAGGTCCAGGCTGCGTCGGGCCGCCCGGATCCGCTGGCCCAGCTGGGCGGGGTCCACGGACGCCAGGAGAGCGGCGAGGTCCTCGGGCACGCGCACAGTCTGCGCCGCCGCCGCGCGCGGTGCTACTTGAGCAGCTTGCTCATCCGACGGTCGGCGAGCGGCTTGCCGCCGGTCTGGCAGGTCGGGCAGTACTGCAGGCTCGAGTCGGCGAAGGACACCTCGCGGATCGTGTCGCCACAGACCGGGCACGGCTGACCCGCCTTGCCGTGCACCGCGAGGTTCGACTTCTTCTCGCCCTTGAGCTCGCTCATGGCCAGGCCACGGGAGCGCTCGACCGCATCGCCCAGCGTGACCCGGATGGCGTCGTACAGGTGGACGAGGGCGGAGTCGTCGCTGTCGCCCTCGAGGATCGAGGCGGCCGAGCGGTACGGCGACATCTTGGCGGCGTGCAGGATCTCGTCGGAGTAGGCGTTGCCGATCCCGGCGATGGTGCCCTGGTGGCGCAGCACGCCCTTGATCTGCTTGCGGCCCTCGGCGGTGAGGATCTCGCGGAACCGCTCCAGGGTGAAGTCGTCGGTGAGCGGGTCCGGGCCGAGGGTGGCGATGCCCGGCACGTCCTGCGGGTCGCGGACCAGGTAGATCGCGAGGCGCTTCTTGGTGCCGGCCTCGGTGACGTCGAGCCCCGGTGCTCGGGCCGAGCCTGTCGAGGACTCGTCCAGGACGACGCGGGCGGCGAGCGGGTTCTTGCCACCGGGGCGCGGCGGCAGGGTCGGCACCTCGTCGCGCCAGCGGATCCAGCCGCCGCGGGCCAGGTGCATGACCAGGTGCAGGCCGCCGACCTCGAGGTCCAGGAACTTCCCGTGCCGGGTCACGTCGTCGACCAGCAGGCCCTCGAGGGCGCGCAGCGGCGGGTCGAAGGTCTTCAACGCGCTGAACGCCGCGATGTGCACGGTGGCGATGGCGTGGCCGTCGAGCCGGCCCCGGAGGTCGAGGGCCAGGGCTTCCACCTCGGGCAGCTCGGGCACGCCCGCAGTCTAGGGCGCCCGGACGAACCCCGTGACAGCCTTCACAGCCCGGGGCATCATGGGCAGATGAGTGCCGCCCGGCCGCTGCCCGCGGTGGGGTCGATCTTCCTCGACGCCCGCGGTGTCGACCGCGCGCTCCGGGTCTCCTGGCACTCCGAGCAGGACCTGGTCGTGCTCTCGCTGTGGCGCGACAACGTCTGCACTGGCACCTTCCGGCTCGCCGTCGAGGAGGTGCCGCAGCTGATCGACCTGCTCCGGACCGGGCTCGACCGCGCGTACCGGCACGCCCCCACCCGCCCGGTCGGCAGCGAGAGCCACCAGGCTGCCGGCTGACACGCCCGCGGAAATCTAGGGCGGGGGCTAGACAGGCCCATACGGTCCGATCGTGGACCCCGTGCGGAACCCCTACGCGCCCGGCGCCGGCCAGCGCCCGCCCGAGCTGGCCGGGCGCGACGAGCAGCTCGCGGCGTTCGACGTGGTGCTCGAGCGCGTGGTGCGCGGCCGCCCGGAGCGCTCGCTGGTGCTGACCGGACTCCGCGGGGTCGGCAAGACCGTGCTCCTCAACGCACTGCGCGGTCAGGCCGTACGCCGCGGCTGGGGCACCGGCAAACTCGAGGCCCGTCCCGACCAGTCGCTGCGGCGCCCGCTGTCCAGCGCGGTGCACCAGGCCGTGCGCGAGCTCGGCCACCCGGAGCCCGACCACGTGCTCGGCGTCGTCCGCTCGTTCGCCGAGCGCCAGGCCGGCCCCGACGCCAAGCTGCGCGAGCGCTGGAGCCCCGGCATCGACGTGCCCGCCGTCCGCGGGCGCGCCGACTCCGGCGACGTCGAGATCGACCTGGTCGAGCTGATGACCGACGTCGGCGGGCTGGCCGCCGACCTCGGCAAGGGCGCCGCGGTGTTCCTCGACGAGATGCAGGACCTCGGGCCCGACGACGTCTCCGCGCTCTGCGCCGCCTGCCACGAGGTCAGCCAGACCGGGCTGCCCGTCATCGTGGTCGGCGCCGGCCTGCCGCACCTGCCCGCCGTGCTGTCCGCCTCCAAGTCCTACTCCGAGCGGCTCTTCTCCTACCAGCGCATCGACCGCCTCAGCCGCGCCGAGGCCGACCGCGCCCTCTCCGCGCCGGCCGCCGAGGAGGACGCGACGTACGACGAGGACGCGCTGGCCGCGATGTACGCCGCCACCGGCGGCTACCCCTACTTCATCCAGGCCTACGGCAAGACGGTCTGGGACCTCGCCCCGCGCTCGCCCATCACCCGCTCCGACGTCGCGGTCGCCGCCCCCGAGGCCGAGGCCGAGCTCGCCGTCGGCTTCTTCGGCAGCCGCTACGAGCGCGCCACCCCCGGGGAGCGCGACTACCTGCGCGCGATGGCCGACGCGGCCCCGCCGGACAGCGAGGACCCCGTCGGCTCGGTCGCCACCGCCGACGTGGCCGGCGTCCTCGGCAAGAAGCCGCAGTCGCTCTCGCCCGCCCGCGACTCGCTGCTCAAGAAGGGGCTCATCTACTCCGGGGAGCGCGGCCGGATCGCCTTCACCGTCCCGCACTTCGGGCGCTACCTGCGCGGGCAGGCCGGCTGAGTCACTGCGGGGCGCCGTCCACGGCGTACTGCACCGTCTGCAGCACCCAGAACGCCGTGAACAGCGCGAGCAGCAGCGCCTCCACCACGAAGACCCAGTGCGCGAACGGCTCGGCGCCGCTGACCAGGTAGACCACGCCCAGCACGAGGGCGCCGCCCAGCACGACTCCCATCGCGGAGGCGATGGCGCGGTAGAGCCGGCGGAACGTCGTGGCCGCGCCCATCGTGAGCGTCCCGCCGGCGGCCACGAACTCCTCCACCTGGGCCGCGTTGACCAGCGCGACGGCGACGACGAGGCCGAACATCAGCACCGCAGCCGCGTAGTGCGCGTAGTCCAGGAACGACGACCGGTCCAGCGCGAACCAGAGCCCGACGGCAAGCACCCCACCGCCGGAGGCCGCCAGCGCGACCAGGTCGCCGGCGGCGTCCGCGCCCCGCCGGACGGTCCAGGCCGCGAAGACCACCCCGAGGGCGCCGACGACCAGGAGCGCGCCGACGCCGTTCTCCACGCCCGGGACGTACGACGCGGGGACGCGTCCGTCGAGCGGCGTCGGGCAGAGCGCGACGAGGGGCGCGCACATGCCGGCCAGGTTGAGCATCAGGTCCTCGCGCGGCCGGTCGCGGCCCTTGAGGGCGATGAGGCACACGCCCATGGCGCAGAGCGTGCCCACGAAGACGTTGCGGACGGGGGTGTAGAAGTACGCGCTGATCGAGTCCAGCCACGGTCCGTCGCCGAGGGCGATCTCGAGGACCAGCGCGGCGCCGAGGAAGACCGCGAGCCCGACCAGCCCGACGCGCAGGTAGAGGTAGGTCTTGGTGGTCGACCCCGAGTGCATGGCCACGCACCCAGCATCGGACACGGCACGGACACCCGGCCGACATCCGCGCCGCGTTCGGGTCGGCGCGCCACACTGGAGCCATGCCGTCGGTGCCCTCGGTGCCCCAGGTGGTCGCGCACCGGGGAGCGAGCGAGGAGAACGCCGAGCACACGCTCCTGGCCTACGTGAAGGCGCTCGACGCGGGGGCCGAGGGCCTGGAGTGCGACGTGCGCCTCACCGCCGACGGCCACCTGGTCTGCGTGCACGACCGCGACCTGAGGCGCACGGCGGCCAAGCGCGGCCTGGTCTCGACCTCGAACCTCGAGGAGCTCGAGGAGCTCGACTTCGCGGCCTGGAAGAACCCGTGGGCCGACCTGGACGACGAGGCGCCCGAGCGCGACCGGACCTACGACGGCGTGCTCACCCTGCGCAAGCTGCTGGAGACGGTCGCGGACTACGACCGCCGGGTCGAGGTGGCCATCGAGACCAAGCACCCGACGCGGTACGGCGGGCTGGTGGAGAAGCGGGTCTGCGAGATGCTGCACGACTTCGGCTGGGTCGAGCCGACGGGCGGCGGCCCCAGCCCGGTGCGGGTGATGAGCTTCAGCCACACCGCGCTGCAGCGGATGGAGCGGCTCGCGCCGAAGGTGCCCGTGGTGCAGCTGCTCGACAAGGCCCAGTACTGGCCGCTGCTGCGCCGGGTCATGGGCCCGGACTGGATCGTCGGCCCGGGCATCGAGCTGCTCACCGAGCACCCGCGGCTGGCCGAGCGGATCGCGGGCTCCGGCCACGACGTGCACGTCTGGACGGTCAACACCGAGGCCGAGCTGCGGCGCTGCCAGGAGCTCGGGGTGCGGGCCGTGATCACCGACCGCCCGGCGTACGTGCTGGGACTGCTGGGCAAGTAGGTTCGCCGGCATGGCGAAGAAGTCCCGCACCAAGACCCGTGAGGCGCACGCACCCGGCGAGGTCGGGCCGCGCCAGCCGTGCCCGTGCGGCTCGGGCAAGCGCTACAAGGCCTGTCACGGCGCCGAGGGCGGGGCGGCGGTGTACGTCGCGCGGCCGTTCGAGGGGCTGCCGTCGGAGTGCGACATCGTGGCGCTGCGCGAGCTGGTGCCGGCCGCCACCGCGCCGCTGACGGTCGAGGGCACCGACCGCCCGGTGACGCTGTGCACCCTGCTGCCGATGGCGGCGCCGGCGATGTACCGCGACTCCGGGCAGGTCTGGCTCGGCCTGCAGGTCCAGCACAACTTCGGCGACCCCTCGCGCGACCTGGCCGCCGCGCTGCAGCTCGCGCTGGCGGCCGACGAGCCCGGGGTCATCGGCCTGACCGACCCGCCCGGCGAGGGCCCGCGCCTGCAGGACCTGGTCGCCGACGACGCGCTCACGATCACCGTCCACGACGGCTTCGACTTCTGGGTCGCCGACGTGGAGAACAAGGACGACGTGGCCGCCGCGCTCGAGCAGGCCAACGCCGCGGCCAACCCGACGGCGCGCCTGACGCAGGTCGAGGCGGCGTACTGGACCAACGTGGGGACCAAGGAGCACCTGCGCTGGGTCATGCCCGAGCCCGAGGACCAGCTCCTCGACGCGCTGGCCCGGCTGCACGCGGCCGGCGACGACGTCATCGTCGACGGCGCCCGGCTGGTCGGCATGTTCCGCGCCCACGGGCTGCTCGCCCCCGTGTGGGACCTCCCCGTCGGCACCGGTCCCGAGCCGCTCGAGGACCCGGCCGCGGAGTTCAAGGCCAGGCTCGACACCGCGCTGGCCTCCGACGAGCCGCTCACCGCCGACGAGCGGTCCGCGCGCTCCGGGCTGGCCAACCGGCAGGTCACCATCCGGTGACCCTGCACCGCCAGCGGTACGGCGCCGGCCCGCGGCCGGCGCTGGCCGTGCACGGCATCACCGCCTCCAGCGCGGCCTGGGCCGCGGTCGGTGCCGCGCTGCCGGAGGAGTGGAGCCTGGTCGCGGTCGACCTGCGCGGGCGCGGCCACTCGCGCGACCTGCCGTCCTCGACCGGGCTGCAGAGCCACGTCGACGACCTGGTGCCGGTGGCCGAGGAGCTCGCAGCCGGCGGCCCCGTGCCGCTGGTCGGCCACTCGATGGGCGCCTACGTCGCCGTGCACCTCGCGCACGAGCGCCCCGACCTGTTCTCGCGCGTGGTGCTGGTCGACGGAGGAGTGGCGCTCCCGCTGCCGGCCGACGCCGACCCCGACGCGGTGCTGGCGGCCACGCTCGGCCCGGCGCTGGAGCGGCTCAGCCGGAGCTGCCCCACGGTCGAGGCGTACGTCGACGTGTTCCGCGCGCACCCCGCGCTCGGGCCGCACTGGTCGACGGTGGTCGAGGGCTACGCCCGCTACGACGCCCTCGAGACGCCCGACGGCGTCCGGTCGCGCTGCGACGAGGAGTCGGTGCGCGCCGACGGCCGCGACCTGCTGGTCTCCGGCGCCGTCTTCGACTCCGAGCTGCGCTCGGTCGGGGTGCCGGTGACGATCCTGGCGGCGCCGGGCGGGATGCTCGGCGAACCGCCGGGGCTGCTGCCGGTCGCCGCCCTGACGGCGTACGACGAGGTGCCGGGGATCGACGTCGAGGTCGTCCCGGACACCAACCACTACACGATCGTGTTCGCGCCGGCGGCGGCCGCGCGGGTGGCGGCCGTGGTCAGTGGCGGGGCCGCCTGACGACGTACGGCTGCAGGTGGGCGTAGCCCTTCACCGACGTGCGCCGCAGCCGGCGCAGCTCGAACGGCTCGCCGTCCAGGGCGTCGTGCGCGCCCTGGTCGACCAGGACCGAGCTGGGCCGGGCGATCGAGGTGAGCCGGGACGCGATGTTGACCGTCGGGCCGAACACGTCGCCCAGCCGGGAGACCACGTCGCCGTAGGCCAGCCCGGCGCGCACCTCGGGGAACTCGTCGTCGGGGTCGGCGCCCCGGGCGGTCATGGTCAGGGCCGCCTCGGCCGCGGCGCGCAGGTCCTCGGCGACGTACAGGACCTCGTCGCCGATGTTCTTGATGACCCGACCGCCGGAGTCGACGACCAGCCCGGAGCACTCGGCCTCGAAGTGCTCGATCCAGCCGACCAGCTCGGCGTCGGTGAGCTCCTTGGAGCGCGAGGTGAAGCCCACGATGTCCACGAACACCACGGCCAGGCGCGAGGTGTCGGAGCCGGCCGCGTCGCTGGCCATGAGCCGGTTGCCGGCGCTGGCCAGGTGGCGGCGCCAGACGTAGTCCTGCAGCGCCTCGACCCGCGGCAGCACCTCCGAGGCCAGGTCGGTGACCTGCCCGACCGGGTCGTCGCTCTCCAGCGCCACGTCGGTGAGGAGCCGGGTCTGCCACTCCGCGAGCCGGGCGAAGCTGCGGCCCCAGGTCCGCACGAGCGCGGCCTGGCGATCGGCGTTCAGGATGCCGAGCTGGACCAGGTCGTGGGTGTAGCGCAGCGCCTGGACGTCGGCCTCGGTGAAGGCGACCGCGTCGTCGGGCTGGTGGGCGAAGCCGAGCAGCCGCCAGAGCTCCTGGGCGACCTCGAGGGGCACGCCCGCCTGCTCGGAGACCTGGACGGAGGTCAGCGTCGGTGCAGAGCCGAGGAGGTACCGCTCGACGGTGTCGAGGGCCTCGGACAGGTCCGGCTCGTCCACCTCAGGACTTCGGGAACCGCTCCGCCGCGGTCTTCTCGAGCGCCTCGTGGAACGCCGGCATCTCCACGCTGAGCTGGTCGAGCTGGTCCTGGGTGAAGTGGATGAGTTCCAGCGGGGTCAGCGCCACGATGGTCGCCGTGCGCAGCGAGTGGTTGAGGATCGCGGCCTCGCCGACGATGTCGCCCGGGCCGAGCTGGGCCACCTCCTCGCCGTGCGAGCGGACCGAGACCTTGCCGTTGAGGATGATGTAGGCCTTGTCGGCGCCGGTCCGCTCCGAGATCGGCGCCCAGCCCTCGGGCAGCCTCACCTTCCGGCCGGAGGCGCTGATGCGGGCGATCTCCTCGGGGGTGAACATCGAGAAGAAGGTCTCTGCCATGGCCTGCCTTTCGCCGTCGGTCTGCCGCCGCGATCTTCGCGGACCGCAGGGGGTCCATCAACCAGAACGACCGAAGTCCGTCCGGGTCACCGTGGGCCCGGTCTCACCCCAGCGGCTCCCGCGAGATCGGGCAGCTCATGCAGCGCGGGCCGCCGCGGCCCGAGCCGAGCTCGGAGCCGGCGATCTTGATGACGTCGATGCCGGCCGCCTCGAGCGCGGCGTTGGTCTCGTCGTTGCGCTCGTAGGCCACGGCCACCCGCGGCGCGACGGCCAGGGTGTTGTTGCCGTCGTCCCACTGCTCGCGCTCGGCGGTGACCGGGTCCAGGCCGGTGTCGATCTGCTGGAGGGTGTCGATGCCCATGGCCTTGGCCGCGGCCACCAGGAACGGCTCGGCCTGCGCGACGTCGAGCACCATCGCCCCGTCGTCCTCGTGGTCCCCGGTGGGCTTGACGGTGTAGGCGACCAGCGAGTCCGCGACGTTGGGGTAGACGACCATCTTGTCCACGTCGACGAGGGTGCAGATGGTGTCGAGGTGCATGGTCGCGCGCTCCTGCGCGATGGGCACGGCGAGCACGGTGTGGGCCAGCCCGGCGTCGAAACACTGGCGGGCCAGGCGCTCGGCGCCGGCCGGCGTGGTGCGCTCGCCGCAGCCGACCGCGATGACGCCGGGCGCGAGCAGCAGCACGTCGCCGCCCTCGACGTGCTCGAGGTGGGCGCCGTGCATCGTGGGCGTGCCGACGAAGCGCGGGTGCCGGGTGTAGATGAGCTCGGTCAGCTCGGTCTCGCGCTTGCGGGCCGGCATGGCCAGGCTGGTGATCGCGACCTGGTCGCGCACCCACACGCTGGAGTCGCGGGTGAACAGCAGGTTGGGCAGCGGGTCGATGAGGAAGTCGTCGAAGGCCAGCAGGCTGGTCACCAGCCCGAAGCCGCCGCGGACCTCGTCGTTGCGGATGCCCGCGGTGAGGTACGTCGTGAGCTCCTCCGGCGAGGCGTCCCCGAGCAGCCCCTCGAGGTAGCCGCGCATGGTGTCGCCGAGGTCGAGGTCGCGCAGGGCCTCCTCGATCGCGTGCGCCCGGGCGTCGGGGTCGGCGAGGGTCTCGGACAGCAGCTCGGTGAGGTAGAGGACCTCGACGTCGCGAGCGCGCAGCGCCGCCGCGAAGGCGTCGTGCTCGTCCTGCGCGCGCGCCACCCACGGGATGGCGTCGAAGAGGAGCTTGTCGTTGTTGCGGGGCGTGAGCCGCTTGAGCTCCGGGCCGGGCCGGTGCAGCAGCACGGTGCGCAGCCGTCCGACCTCGCTGTCCGCGCCGTGGGGAGCCGGGTCCGTCATGCCCTGCAGCCTAAGGGTGGCGCGGGCCACCCTTGCTCCCTAGGCCAGCAGCTCGTAGGCGGTGAGCGCGGCCAGCAGCAGGCAGACGCCGGCCCCGACGTAGTGCAGGACGTGCAGGGCCACGAAGCGCATCAGGGTCCGGCCGGCCACCACGGCCAGCCCGCTGACCAGCAGCAGGGCGGCCAGAGCGCCGATGAACACGCTGACCGGCGCCTCGTAGCGCGCCACCAACGAGATGGTCAGCAGCTGCGACAGGTCGCCCCACTCGGCGGCGAAGAGGACGAGGAAGGACGCCACGACGGCGCGGAAGCCGGTGGCCGGCTCGGCCTCGTCGGCGAACTCCTCGCCGGAGTCCTGCTGGTGGCTGCGCCCCTCGCGGACCAGGATCACCGCGCCGGCCAGGAACATCACCAGGGCGACGACCTTGATGACCTCCTCGGGCAGGAACGACGCCGCGTGGCCGACCAGCACCGCGACCGTGGTCTGCACCGCGAAGGCCGCCCCGACGCCCAGCCAGACCAGGATCGGGCGGTACTTGGTGGCCAGGACCAGCGTGGCCAGGAAGGTCTTGTCCGGCAGCTCGACGACGAAGATCGCGCCGAAGGTGAGGGCGAGGGCGGCGAGGTCCATCAGCGGGTGGTCCGCGCCAGCGCCGTCGCCTCGGCCAGCACGTCGCGGACCGGACGGCGCAGGGCGCGGGCCGCGCGCACGACGTCGTCGTACTCCGGCTGAGCCGTGTGGGCGGTGAGCTTGACGCGGACCTCCTGGCCGGCGACCGCGACGGTCGTGGTCGCGCGGTCCAGGGCGGTGCGCCCGACGGCGTGGTCGCGCACGCCGATGGTGCTGGTCTCCCGGAAGAGCACGGCGCGGGCCGCGTCGGCCAGCTCGGTGTCGACCAGGGCGTGCACGGTGTGGGCCGGGCGGCCCTTCTTCATGAGGATCGGCGTGAGCCAGGCGTCGCGGGCGCCGGCGTCGAGCAGCGCGGCGAGGACCTCGGGCCACAGCCGCGGGTCGAGGTCGTCGACGTTGGCCTCGAGCACGTGCAGCTGTGCGGCCGCCCCGCTCGGCTCGCCGACCAGGAGCCGGAGCACGTTGGCGTGGCTCTCGGGGTCGCGCCCGCCCGCGCCGACGCCGACAGTCGCGGTGGTCATGGCCGGCTGCCCGCCGTACGCCGTGGCGAGGGTGGTGAGCAGCGCCGCGCCGGTCGGGGTGCAGGACTCGCTCGTGCCGGGTCCGGCGTACGACGGGACGCCGCGGAGCAGCTCGGCCACGGCCGGCGGCGGGACCGGGAGCGGGCCGTGCTCGGTCCGCACGCTGCCGGAGCCGACCGCGACCGGGCTGACCACGACCTCGGTGGCACCGAGGTGGGCGAAGCCAGCGCAGACGCCGACCACGTCGGCGATCGCGTCGAGGGCGCCGACCTCGTGGAAGTGCACGTCGTCGGGGTCGTGTCCGTGCACGGCGCCCTCGGCGGTGGCCAGGCGCGCGAAGACGTCGTGCGCGGTGCCCTCGGGCAGCAGGGCCCGGATGTCGCGCCAGGTCCGGTGGTGCGCGGAGTCGGCCACGTCGACGTGGACCCGGGTGGCCGCGAAGCCGTGCCGGGTCACCCGCTCGGTGCTGAGCCGGACCGGCTCGGGGCTGACCGCGTCGATCGCCGCCTGCAGGACCTCGAGCGGGACGCCGGCTCCGACCAGGGCGCCGAGCAGCATGTCGCCGCTCGCCCCGGCCGAGGCGTCGACCCAGACGGTCGTCACCGGCCCGCGGCGCGCGCCACGCGGGCGGCGAAGACCCCCGCGCCGTACCCGTTGTCGATGTTGACCACCGTCACCCCGGGTGCGCAGGAGTTGAGCATGGCCAGCAGGGCCGCGAGGCCGCCGAAGGACGCGCCGTAGCCGACGCTGGTGGGGACGGCCACGAGGGGTACGCCGGTCAGGCCGCCGACCACCGACGGAAGTGCGCCCTCCATGCCGGCCACGACGACCAGGCAGTCCGCGGCCTCGAGCCGGTCCTGGACCGCGAGCAGCCGGTGCAGCCCAGCGACGCCGACGTCCTCGATGAGGTCCACGCCGCCGCCGTGCACCCGCACGCTCAGCGCCGCCTCGGCGGCGACGGACTGGTCGCTGGTGCCGGCGGAGACCACGGCCACCGTGCCGCGCGGTTCCGGCAGCGGGCCGAGGGTGACCGCGCGGGCCACCGCGTCGACCGACGCCTCGGGCAGGCTGGTGGCCACCTGGGCCAGCGCCTCCTCCGACAGCCGGGTGGCCATCACCGCACGGTCGGGGTGCGTGGCGTGCAGGGTCCGCAGGATCGCGATGACCTGGCCCGGCGTCTTGCCCGCGCCGTACACGACCTCGGCGTCGCCCGTCCGGCGCGCGCGGTCCACGTCCACGCGCGCGAACCCGAGGTCCTCGATCCGGGGGTCCTGCTCCACCTGAGCAGGGTAGTCGCGGGCCGCGCCGTGCCCGGCTCCGGTGGTGAGCACCGTGGACCGGTACGCCCAGGAGACCCCGTGCTGCGTCGAGCTGGCCGCCCCCGATCCCGGGGCCGCCCGGGTGTTCTGCGGGGAGCTCCTGGGGTGGGCGTTCCGCGACGACGTCGGCACCGTGGCCGGCGACCCGGTCGCCGGGGTGGTGTCCGGGCGGGAGTCTGGGCAGCCCCCACCTGCCCGCGGCCACGGCGGACCGCCACCCTGCGCGACCCGCAGGGCGCGTCGGTCGGGCGGCTCCCGTCGCGTCAGCGCGCGCGGAAGGCGTCGGCGGGGTAGACGCCGAGGATCTTGATGTCGGTGGTGAAGAAGGCCAGCTCCTCGAGCGCGCGGGCCAGGCCGGCGTGGGCCGGGTGACCGTCGACCTCGGCGAGGAACTGGGTGGCGGTGAACTCGCCGCCGACCATGTAGCTCTCCAGCTTGGTCATGTTCACGCCGTTGGTGGCGAAGCCGCCGAGTGCCTTGTAGAGCGCCGCGGGCAGGTTGCGCACGTTGAAGATGAACGACGTGACGACCGGTCCGTGGCCCGGCGGCGCCTCCACCAGCTCGCGGGAGAGCACGACGAACCGGGTGGTGTTGTGGTCCTCGTCCTCGACGTCCTCGGCCAGCACCTCGAGGCCGTAGATCTCCGCTGCCAGCGGCGGCGAGATCGCGCCCTGGGTCGGGTCGCCGGCCTCGACCACCTCGCGGGCGGCGCCGGCGGTGTCGCCGGAGATGACCGGGGTGAGGTTGTGCGCCCGGATGACCTTGCGGCACTGGCCGAGCGCGTGGACGTGGCTGTGCACGGTGTGGATCTGCTCGAGCCGGGCGCCGGGGATGCCCATGAGGTGGAACCGGATCCGCAGGAAGTGCTCGGCCACGATGTGCAGCCCCGAGTCGGGCAGGAAGTGGTGGATGTCGGCCACCCGGCCCGCGATGGAGTTGTCGATCGGGATCATCGCGAGGTCCGCCTCGCCGCCCTCGACCGCGGCGAAGACGTCCTCGAACGACGCGCAGGGAACCGCCTCCAGGTCCGGGTAGTGCTCGCGGCACACCTGGTGGGAGTTGGCGCCCGGCTCGCCCTGGTAGGCGATGCGTCGCGGTCCGGTCACCGCAGCATCGTAGTTTGGTGCGCGTGACCTTCCTGGTCGTCGTCTCGCTCCTGGTCGCCCTCGCCGCACTGGCCGTGGCCGGGCTCGGCCTGCGCCGCCCGCCCCGCGGTGCCGGTGACGTCGACGCCCTGCCCGAGGACGTCGTCGGGCTGCGCCAGGAGGTGGCCGCGCTCCGGGCCGAGGCCGCAGGCGCCGTACGCCACCTCGGGGTCGTTCGCTACGACGCCTTCGCCGCCCACGGCCAGGACGTCGGCGGCCGGCTGTCGTGGTCGCTGGCCCTGCTCGACGACGCCGGCGACGGCGTGGTGCTGACCGCGATCCACGGCCGCAGCGAGGCCCGGTCCTACGCCAAGAGCGTGACCGGGTGGCGCTCGGACCAGCCGATGTCGCCCGAGGAGGAGGAGGCCGTGGCCTCCGCCAAGCCGTGAGCCGCGCCTGGGACGACTGGGACGGCCTGGCCGAGGAGCTCGGCACCCGGGCGGTCGCCGACGGCGAGCCGGCCCGCTGGTACGACGAGCTGTGGTCGGCCGCCGGGCGCGGCGACGTCGCGCTCCCCTGGGACCACACCGACCCGAACCCGGTCCTGGCCGCCTTCGCCCAGCCGCCCGCGCCCGGCGCCGGCCGCCGGGCCGTGGTCGTCGGCTGCGGCCTGGGCGCCGACTCCGAGCACCTGGCCCGCCTCGGCTGGGAGACCACGGCCTTCGACATCTCGCCGGCCGCGGTGGCCGCCGTGCGCGAGCGCTACCCCGACTCGGCCGTCGACTACCGCGTCGGCGACCTGCTCGACCTCGACCCCGACCTGGCCCGCGGCTTCGACCTGGTCGTGGAGATCTACACCCTGCAGGCGCTGCACCCCTCGCTGCGCGAGGCCGCTGTCACCGGCCTGCACGGCCTGCTCGGGACCGGCGGCACGGCACTCGTCGTGCAGATGGTGCGCCGCGACGATGAGCCCCGCACCGCCGAGCCGCCCTGGACGCTCACCCGCGCCGAGGTCGAGGCGCTGGCCCACGACGGCGTACGCCTCGAGGCGCTGGACGAGGTGCCGGTCGAGGGTCGCGCGTACCTGCTGTGGCGAGCGGTGCTCAGCCGCCCGTGACCAGCCGGACCAGCAGCGCCACCAGCCGGTCGCGCTGCCGGGAGGTGAGCTCGCCCAGCACCTCACGGGCCACGGCGCGTCCCCGCTCGAGCGCGTCCTTGGCGACGACGCGCCCGTGCTCGGTCAGCTCGACCATGTTCAGCCGCCGGTCCTGAGGTCCCCGGACCCGCACCGCGACCCCCGCGCCGGCCAGCGCGTCGACGATGTGCACGACCATCGGCTGGCTGACCCCCAGCTCGCGCGCCAGCACCGCCTGCGACTCCGGCCGCTCCTGCGAGAGCAGGATCAGCGTCCCGAGGTCGCGCGGCTCCAGCTCCAGGTCCCGCAGCGCCTCCGCGGCCCGCGCGTGCATGAGGGCGTGCAGCCGGGTCACCAGGAACCCGGTGCTGTGGAGCAGGGAGTCCGGCAACCCGGCCGGCAGGTAGGGGTCGACGGCCACTCGCAGGTGGTCACGCAGCTCGCGGCGCTCCTCGTCCGAGAACCCGGCTCCGTGGGCCGACTCGAGCCCCTCGACGTGAGCCCGCCAGCGCTCGATCGTGCGCCGGCCCTCGGCGGTGCGCACCAGCAGGAACGAGCGGCCGTCCTCCGGGTTGGGCACCCGCTCGACCAGGCCGTCCTCGAGGAGGTTCGCGACCACCTTGGCCAGGGTCGTGCGGCTCACCGACACCGACTCCGCCAGGGCCTTCTGCGTGCGCGGGCGCAGGTCGGCGAGCGCGAGGAGGGTGGCGTAGGCGTGCACGTCGACCCCGGACGGCAGCACCTCGGACACGGTCGCGCTCACGCGTGCCGACGCACGCCACACCACGTGGCCGGCCGACGCCGCCAGCTCCGGCCGGAGGCCTTCCTCCACGATCTGCCCACCGCCTAATCGTTAAGTGGTTTGCACATGTTCACGCTCAGACCTACGCTCACAGGGTAATCGTTAAGCGGTTTGCGTATCCCACCCGCACCACACGCCACACCCCCAGCACGGAGAGGGACGACTCGTGACCGAGAACGACGAGGGCAGGGGCGGTCACGGCCAGCACGCGGCCGGCCAGCACGCGAAGGCCGAGGCCGACGAGCGGCTCGAGTCGACGGTCGGCCGACCGGGCGCCCACGAGGCCGCGGCGGACGCCAAGGACTCCGCGGAAGGCGCCAGGCGCCCGAGCAGCGGCCGCGACCCGAAGTGGTGGACGCTGGCGGCGGTCTGCCTCGGCGTGTTCATCCTGCTGCTCGACATCACGATCGTGAACGTCGCGCTGGCCGACATCCAGTCCGAGCTCGACGCGAGCCTGTCGGACCTGCAGTGGGTGATCGACGCCTACGCGCTGAGCCTGGCGGCGCTGCTGCTGACCGCCGGCTCGCTGGCCGACCTCTTCGGACGGCGCAAGGTGTTCGTGATCGGGACGCTGCTGTTCATGGTCGGCTCGATCGCCTGCGGCGCGGCGCAGGACATCTTCTTCCTGCAGCTGGCCCGGGCCTTCCAGGGCATCGGTGGGGCGGCGATGTTCTCCACCGCGCTCGCGCTCATCGCCTCCGCCTTCCAGGGCCGCGACCGCGGGGTGGCGTTCGGGGCCTTCGGGGCGACGACCGGTGTCGCCGTGGCCGTCGGTCCGGTGCTGGGCGGCGTGCTGACCAGCGGCATCTCGTGGCGGTGGATCTTCTTCGTCAACATCCCGATCTGCCTGGCAGCGGTGGCCATCGCAGTGTGGCGGGTCAAGGAGTCGCACGACCCGCGGGCCGGCCGGCCGGACTGGGCGGGCTTCGTGTCCTTCAGCCTGGCCCTGGCCGCGCTGGTCTACGGCCTGATCCGGGCCGGGCAGACCGAGTGGGGCGACGGCCGGGTGATCGCGTGCCTGGTGGCGGCGGCGGTGCTGCTGGCGGTGTTCGTCCTGGTCCAGCTGCGCGGTGCCCACCCGATGTTCGACCTCGGGCTGCTGCGCAAGCCGACCTTCACCGGCGGCCTGGTCGCGGCGTTCGCGGTGAGCGCGTCGATCTTCTCGCTGCTGACCTACCTGGTCATCTACGTGCAGAACGTCCTCGGCTACTCCGCGGTCGGCGCGGGCGTGCGGTTCCTGTTCCTGTCCGGTGCGTCCTTCGTGGCCGCGGCGATCGCGGGCCGGCTGACCGAGCACGTGCCCGCCAAGTGGCTGATCGCGCCGGGCTTCACGGTGCTGGGCGTCGGGCTGCTGCTGGTCCACGGCATCCACCCGGACTCCTCCTGGACCCACCTGATCCCCGGCCTGCTCGTCTCCGGCGTCGGCATCGGCATGATCAACACGCCGCTCGCCTCCACGGCGGTCGGCGTGGTCCCGGTGGACCGCTCGGGCATGGCCTCGGGCATCAACTCGACGTTCCGCCAGGTCGGCATCGCCACCGGCATCGCCGTGCTCGGCACGATCTTCGCCCACCAGGTCGCCGACGGGATCCGCAGCGGCCTGGCCGGTACGCCGGCCGCGGACCAGTCCGACCGGATCGCCGAGGCCGTCACCGGTGGCCAGACCCAGGCGGTCATCGCCTCCGCGCCGGCCGGCGTGCGGGAGCAGCTGGCCGCGGTGGCCACGTCGAGCTTCGTCGACGCGCTCAACCACATCACGCTGATCGCGATGGTGCTGGCCTTCGCCGCGGCGGTGGTGTGCTTCCTGACCATCCGGCAGCAGGACTTCGTCCAGCAGGGCGGCCCGCCCGCCGGGCACTGAGCCTCAGGCCGGCGCGCGCCACCCGGCCCGGAGGTAGGGCAGCAGCACGCTCTGCAGGTCGGGCACGGTGCCGGCGTCGTAGTGCTTCCCGGGGCGCTCGACCAGCGTCACCGGGAAGCCGGCGGCCTCGAGGACCCCGGTCTCCTGGCGGACGGTCGCGATGTCGTAGGTGTCGTCCTGCAGGTGGGCGAGCTGCACCACGTTGAACCTCCAGCTGGCCGCGGCGATGGACTGCGACGCCGAGGAGCCGGTGTCGCGGAACGGCGAGGTGTTCTCGGCCAGCACGCCGGCGAAGCTGCGCGCGTCGTAGAACGCGGTCCGGTAGGCCAGGTCGCCGCCGGAGCTGTAGCCGCCGAGGACCACCGCGCGCGGGTCGATGTTGAAGTGCGTCTTGACCGACGCGATCGCGGCGGAGACCTTGGCCCCGTCGGTGTCGACGTCCCAGCACCCGCCCTCGGTGCCGCCCACGGACAGGGCGATCCAGCTCTGAGCCGCGCCGCCGGGCGAGACGTCGTAGATGTCGTACCGGCCCTCGCCCCCGCACCCGTGCAGCCAGACGAAGAGCGTGGTCGGCGTCTGGTGCGACGCGTCGTACGACGGGGGGACGGTCAGCCAGTAGTCGGTGACCCCGGAGCTGAGCTGGAGCACCGTGTCCGGCTCGAAGGCGATGGGGTCGTTCGGCACCGAGCTGACCGTCGGCACCGTGATCGTGCCGACGGCGCGGCAGTTGTTCGTCTCCGACCGCTCGCGCAGCCGTCGGCCCTCGTCGGCGCAGGCCACGAGCTGGGCCGGGCCGGCCGGCAGCGAGGCCGGCAGCGGCACCGAGACCGACACGGTCCGTGTCCGTCCGGGGCGGACCGCCTTCACCGCGAAGCTCCCGGCCACGACGTCGCGTCCGCCCGCCCGGACGTGCAGTGCTGCGGTCGTGGCCTTGGCCCGGGCGCTCCGCTTGGCCTTGACCCGGAACGAGCCGGCGAGCGTGGTCCCGCTCAGGGTCACGCTCCCGCCCTGCACGCTCAGGTCGGCGCGGTGGCGGTGCCCGCCGCCGGCGGCCACCGCGGTGCCCGTGGCGGCGAGGCCGAGGGCGGCTACGACGAGCAGGGTGAAGAGGCGTCTCAGCACACGGGGACGCTACTGCTCAGGCGACCGTCACGACCAGGCTCTGGACGCCGGAGGACCCCGATGGGAACGGGTCGGCGCGCACGTCGGTCTGCACCTGTCCTGCGCCGTCCACCACGCGGCAGGCCAGCGTGTGCGAGCCCGAGGTCGCCTTCCACGGGATGAACCACTGCCGCCAGTAGTCGTTGCCGCCGCTCGGCCCGAGCTGGGCGTCCTGCCAGGCCTCGCCGTCGATGCGGACCTGGACCTTGGCCACGCCGCCGTTCTGCTGCGCCCAGGCCACGCCGCCGATGAAGGTGTCGCCGGACGGGATCTTCTCCAGCACCTTCGGGGTGTCGATGCGGCTGGAGATCTTGATCGGCGCGTCGGTCGCCCACTCGCGCTTGGTCCAGTAGCTGTCCTGGTCGGCGTACGTCGTGAGGGTGATCTTCTCGATCCACTTGCAGGCGCTGATGAAGCCGTAGAGGCCGGGCACCACCATCCGCACGGGGTAGCCGTGCTCGCGCGGCAGCGGCTCGCCGTTCATGGCCACCACGATCATGGCGTCGCGGCCATCGGTGGCCAGGTCGTACGGCGTGCCGATGGTCATGCCGTCGACGTCGGTGCTGAAGATCTGGTCGACGCCGTCCTGGACGCCGGCCTGCTCGAGGAGGTCGGTGAGGCGGACGCCGAGCCAGCGGGCGCCGCCGACGTAGGGGCCGCCGACGCTGTTCGACACGCAGGTCAGCGTGATGTCGCGCTCGATGAGCGGCATGTCGAGCAGGTCCTGGAAGGAGAAGCTGAGCTTCTTGTCGACCATCCCGTCGATGGTGAGCGACCACGAGTCGATGTCGACCACGGGCACGTCGAGGCGGGTGTCGACGCGGTAGAAGTCCGCGTTGGACGTGCGGAACGGCGTGATGCCGGGGACCTGCCGGTCCAGCCCGGCCGGGAGCGCCGGCGCCGCGTCGGCGGCCGCCGGGAAGGCGATGTCGCTGATCTTGGCCCGGGCCTGGCCGATCAGCCGGCCGGCGCCGCCCATGACCGCCGCCGCCGCGGCCAGCACGCCGGCGGTGATGAGGACCCCTCGACGGCTGTGCCCGGACGACAGCGCAGCATCTCCGGACCCCCGTGCGCCTGGAGCTGCTGCACTGTCGTCGTCGGGCTGCGCCCCCCGGACCGCCGGCACCCGCCGCACCAGCAGCCACAGCGCACCGACGCCGGTCACCACCGCGGCCAGCGAGGGCACGACGTCGACGCCCTCGGCGGCGGGGCGGTGCAGCGCGGTGAACGCGGCGACGCCCACGAGCAGCACCTGCAGCCCCGCGCCGTAGACGAAGCGGCGTCGGGCCAGCAGCCCGGCCACGCCGGCGAGCATCAGCACGCCGCCCATGACCGAGCCGATGAGCACCCGCTTGTCGTTGGACCCGAAGTGCCGGATCGCCCACTCCTTGAGGTCGGTGGGCGTCAGGTCGATGACCTGCGAGCCGACCGCGAGGACGGGGGAGGAGGCCGGGTTCAGCAGCGCGGCGACCAGGTGCCCCGCAGCCACGCCGACGAGGGTGGCGAGCACCCCGAACAGGGCGTACATCAGGCGGCTGCGCATGCACCCTGTTCGGAGCGGCGGGACCCACCGGATGGTCTGGTACAGACGGCCCACCCCATGGCCACCCCATGGCCGACCCTGCGGCTCACACCGTGGTCACACCGTGCTCAGTCCTTCGGAGGCAGGCTCCCGGCGTACGTCGTGCCGACCTCGACCCACCGCGCGAGCGCCGCGTCGTCGGCCACCGCCTCGGCGGTGGTGCGCAGCCACCCGTCCAGCTCCCGGCCGCGCATCACCATCCGGGAGACGCCCGGCTCGGCCAGCAGCCGC
This sequence comes from Nocardioides anomalus, assembly GCF_011046535.1. NCBI lineage: Bacteria > Bacillati > Actinomycetota > Actinomycetes > Propionibacteriales > Nocardioidaceae > Nocardioides > Nocardioides anomalus. The sequence continues at coordinate 4,733,445 of NZ_CP049257.1, forward strand.
TCGGCGTCGGCCGGGTCGCAGCGCAGCATCAGCCCCTCGCCGCTGGCCGCCACGGCGAGGTGGCCACCGACCAGGAAGGCGAGCCCGCCGAACATCCGCCGCTCGCGCACCGGGACCGGAGGGAGCACGCCACGGACCCGCTCCGCGAGCTCCTCGTCGTAGGCCATGCGGCATTGTGGCGCACATGTCCGACAGCGCCACCGCACCGAGTTCCGCACCGAGCACCGCACCGACCGAGCTGGTCCACCTCGAGGTCGCCGACCAGGTCGCGGTCATCACCCTCGACAGCCCGCACAACCGCAACGCGCTGTCGCGCAGGCTGGTCACCGAGCTGTTCGCGCGGTTGGAGGCGGCCGAGGCCGACGAGGCGGTCCGGGTCGTGCTCATCCGGTCCAGCGGGCGGGTGTTCTGCTCCGGTGCCGACCTGACCGAGGCCAGCACGGAGGGCATGGAGGAGGGTGCGCGTCGCATCGTGGCCCTCCAGCGGCTGGTGGTGACCATGGACAAGCCCGTGGTCGTGGAGCTCGGCGGTCCGGTGCGGGCCGGCGGCATCGGGATCGTGGCCGCGGCCGACGTCGCGATCGCGGCCGAGGACGCGACCTTCGCGCTCACCGAGGTCAAGCTCGGGCTCGCGGCCGCGATCATCTCGCTCACCGTGCACGCGCGGATGACGCCACGCGGCGCGGCGCTCACGACGCTGGGCGGCGAGGTGTTCAGCGGCACCGAGGCGGCGGCGTACGGCCTGGTGACCCGGGCCGTCCCCGGCGACCAGCTTGCCGAGGAGGTCCGCACGGTGACGCAGAGCCTGGCCACCGGCGCTGCGCAGGGGCTGCGGGAATCCAAGCGGATCCTCAACCGGGAGCTGGTGGAGCGGATCGACGCGTACGGCGAGGAGATGGCCGCGACCAGCGCCCGGCTGTTCGCCTCCGACGAGGCCAAGGCCGCGATGACCGCCTTCCTGAGCCGCAAGGCCTGACCCGAGCCCTGACCCGAGGCCCGGCCCGAGGCCTGGCCCGAGGCCTGGCCCGGACGGGTCAGCTGGATCGTGACCTGATCGGGCCGTCCCTCGAGCCGGTTCCCGAGATAGGCTTGGGAGCTTGCCGCTTCCGGCGGTGGCACCCGACAGACTTGGGCCGAGGGGAACGACTCATTTGAACGACGAGCTGGTCGAGCACGAGATCGGCGCCGAACAGGCGTTCGTCGACCGGGTCTACCTCCAGCTGGAGGAGTCCGCCCGCAACGCGCGCCAGCTGGCCCGCGAGGGGGAGAACCGCGGGCGGCTCGAGCACGAGGGTGGCCTGGTCGAGCGGGACGCCATGGTCTTCCAGGCCGCGCGCCGGATCGCGCAGCTCGACGCCGCGCACGAGGGGCTGGTCTTCGGCCGCCTCGACCTGCAGCACTCGGTGAGCGACGAGCCGCGCTACATCGGCCGGATCGGGCTGCGCGACTCCGAGCGCGACTCGCTGCTGATCGACTGGCGCGCGCCGGCGGCCGCGGTGTTCTACCAGGCCACGGCGGCGGACCCGCAGCGCGTGGTGCGCCGGCGGGTGCTGCGCTCGACCGGCCCCCAGGTGGTCGGGATCGAGGACGAGCTGCTCGACTCCGAGGCCCTGGCCGAGCTCGAGGCCGACGGTGTCGAGCTGCCGATCATCGGCGAGGGCGCGCTCATGGCGCAGCTCTCCCGGGCCCGCGACCGGACGATGCACTCGATCGTGGCCACCATCCAGGCCGAGCAGGACCGCGCGATCCGCGCGCCGAGCCGCGGCGTGACCACGATCAGCGGCGGGCCCGGCACCGGCAAGACCGTCGTGGCGCTGCACCGCGCGGCGTACCTGCTCTACACCGACCGGCGCCGCTACGAGAGCGGCGGCGTGCTGGTGGTCGGGCCGAGCGGCGTGTTCATGCGCTACATCGAGCGCGTGCTGCCCAGCCTCGGCGAGACCGCGGTGGCGCTGCGCTCGCTGGGCGAGGTCGTCGACGGCCTGCGCGCCACCCGGCACGACGAGCCGGCCGTGGCCGCGATCAAGGGCTCGGCCCGCATGGCCACGCTGCTGCGGCGCGCGGCCCGGCTCCAGGCGCCCGGCAGCCCCGACCACTTCCGGGTCTTCTGGCGCGACGACGTGCTGACCCTGGACCGAGGACGGCTCGGGCGGGTGCGGCGCCAGCTGATGTCCCAGGGCCGGCGCAACCGCCAGCTGCCGCGCGTCTCCGGCGCGCTCCTCGACGCCCTGTGGGGCCAGGTCCGCGGCGAGCGCGGCCGCGAGCGTGGCCGGGAGGCGTTCGAGGACGACATGCTCTCCGACGACACCTTCCTCGACTTCGTGCTGGCCTGGTGGCCGCCGCTCGACGCGCCCACCGTCCTCGGCTGGCTCCGCGAGCCCGAGGTCCTGGCCCAGGTCTGCGACGGCGTGCTGAGCCGCGAGGAGCAGCAGCTGCTGACCAAGTCGTGGGGCGGCGACACCGCGCTGTCGGTCGAGGACGTCCCGCTGATCGACGAGCTGCGCTACGCCATCGGCGACGTGCCCCAGCGCACCGAGGACGAGCGCGACCTCGACGAGACCGGCCTGCTCAGCGGGGGCCGCGACCTCCAAGAGCTGATGACGGTCGCCGACTCGCTCTCGAGCGGGCGCTCGTGGACCCCGCCGATGCACCGCATCGAGGACGACCCGTTCGCCCACGTCCTCATCGACGAGGCCCAGGACCTCACGCCCATGCAGTGGCGGATGGTCGGGCGACGCGGGCGCACGGCCAGCTGGACCATCGTCGGCGACCCGGCGCAGTCCTCGTGGCCCGACCCGGCCGAGGCCGAGGTCGCCCGGCGCGAGGCACTGGAGGGCAAGGAGCGGCACGAGTTCCACCTCTCGACCAACTACCGCAACTCCGCCGAGATCTACGAGCACGCCGCGGCGTACGCCGAGCGCGTGGGCCTCGACGCCGACCTCCCGACCGCGGTGCGCTCGACCGGCGTGCCCCCGCGCGTGCTCACCGGCGTGCCCGACCTCGAGGCCGCGGTCCGCGAGGCCGTCCTCGACGTGGCCGGCCGGGTCCCCGGCACCGTCGGCATCGTCGTGCCCGTGGCCCGCCGCTCCGAGGCCAACGCGTGGCTGGCCTCGTGGCCGGAGCTGGCCGACGACGCGCCCGCGGCCCGGGCCGCCATCGACTCGTCGGTGACCCCGTCGGGTGAGGACCGGGTCGTGGTCCTCACCGGCCTGGACACCAAGGGCCTGGAGTTCGACGGCATCGTCGTGGTCCGACCGGAGGAGATCGAGGCCGAGTCGGCGACCGGGCGCGCGACGCTCTACGTCGTGCTCACCCGGGCCACGCAGCTGCTGACCACCCTGTCCTGACCGGGTCCCGACCGGCTCAACCACGCCGTTTTCGAGAAGCCGCGTCTGCTGTGGGAGGCTCCCTCGCTGTGCGCCGGTACGCAGCCCTCCTGCTCGCCGTGCTCACCCTCGGGGCCGGACTGGTGGTCGTCGCAGGGCTGGGCTCGGTCGCCAGCTCCTCGCCCGCGGCCGACCCCGCGCTGAGCGCGCGGCAGTGCGCGCTCGCGGGTCGGGTCCACTACCCGGGCCAGGGCTGCTCGCGCCACCACTGCGTCCGCGGTGCCTTCATGACCAAGGAGGGCCACGACGCCGAGCTGTGCGAGCGCGCGGGCCGCAAGGGCTGGGCCTACGGCCAGCCCATCAACTCCCAGCGCTGCCGGCAGCTCGGTCGGGTGTGGACCGGGCCGATCAACATCTGCGCGTCCAACCCCGACCGCCGGCACAAGGTGATCCGGCACGCGCCGCAGTGCCTGGACCCGCGCGCGACGTACGTCAGCCAGCGCGAGGTCGAGGGCTGGTACGACGAGTGCCTCAGCCCGCGGCGGCTGCGGCAGCTCTCGCGGGTGGCCAAGAGCGACGGGATCTCGCTGCCCCAGGCGGCCAAGGACCGGTCGGCGCACAACTGCGACTACCGCGGCGGCTGGGTCTTCGTCGACGGCGTGTGCGAGCGGCGCGTCGGGCCGCCGCCGGCCAGCGCGCTCGGCGGCACGTTCATGACCGGCGACTCCGTCAGCTGGCGCGCCTGGGACGACCTGCGCCGCCGCACCGACGGCTGGACCCTCGACCTGCGCCCGGGCCGCCGCCTGGACGAGCTGGCCGGCCGGCTGGACTGGTACCGGGCCGACCACGGCGACCCGGACCGGGTCATCATCGAGCTCGGCACCAACCGCCGCGTGGGCTACACCGAGGACCGGTTCCGCGCCACCATGGCCACCATCCCGGCCGACACCCCGGTCCTGATGTTCCTGCCCTTCCGCGAGCCCACCCGCGACAACGCCAACCTGGTGGCCGCGACCCAGCGCTACGCCACCTGGATCAAGCGGCTCGCCGCCGACCGGCCGCGGACCTGCCTGGCCGACTGGCCGTCGTACGCCTCGCAGCACCTGTCCAACCTCGTCGACGGCGAGCACCCGGACCGGCAGCACGAGGACTGGTACGCCCGCTACGTCGTCCGGGCCTGGGACAACTGCGCGAGACAGCTCGGCCTCTGACGCCGGGCGGCACCTAGGCTTCGCGCATGGACGCCAAGCCCGATGCCCGGACCGCGATCGCCGCGCTCCAGGGGCACGAGGCCTGGGCGATCATCCGGCGCTCCACCCGCGCGGGCGACCGCGACACCGTCGGCCTGGTGGGCGGCACGCGCACGGTGGTGGAGTCCCTGCTCGACGTACCCCTCGAGACCGGCGTGCCCGAGGCCGGGCACATCGCCGACCGGCTGCTGGCCGTGCCGTTCCGGCAGGTGGCCGAGCGCGGCTTCGAGGCCCACGACGACGGCACGCCGCTGGTCGTGGTGGACGTGCAGTCGGAGCTGGAGTACTCCGTCGAGGAGGTCGTCGCCGCCATCGACGACACCGGCGTGGAGTTCAGCGACCGCGGCGGCTTCGACACCGACGACGAGGAGTACGCCAAGCTCGTCGACGCCATCATCAAGGACGAGATCGGGCAGGGCGAGGGCGCCAACCTGGTCATCGGGCGGCACTACCGCGCGACCCTGAGCGACTGGGGGGCCGACACCGCGCTCACCGTGCTCAAGCGGCTGCTCGAGCGCGAGCGCGGGGCGTACTGGACCTTCCTGTTCTTCACCGGTGACCGCTACCTGGTCGGCGCCAGCCCCGAGCGGCACGTGTCCATCCACGGCGGCGACGTGCGGATGAACCCGATCAGCGGCACCTTCCGGCTCCCCGCCGAGACCGAGGGCCTGCAGCCCCGGCTGCTGGACTTCCTGCGCGACGAGAAGGAGATCTACGAGCTCTTCATGGTCGTCGACGAGGAGCTCAAGATGATGTGCGACATCTGCCACGAGGGTGGTCAGGTGCTCGGGCCGTTCCTCAAGCCGATGAGCCGCCTCATCCACACCGAGTACCTCCTCGCCGGCCGCACCGACCGCGACCCCCGCGAGGTGCTGCGCGACACCATGTACGCCGCCACCGTGACCGGCTCACCGGTCGAGAACGCCTGCCGCCTCATCAAGCAGTACGAGACCGAGGGCCGCGGCTACTACGGCGCCGCGCTCGCCGTGCTCGGTCGCGATCCCGAGGGCGGCCCCGTCGTCGACAGCCCGATCGTGATCCGCACCGCCGACGTCGACCTCGAGGGCCGGCTCACCGTGACCGCCGGCGCCACGCTGGTGCGCGACTCCGACCCGGCGTACGAGGTGGCCGAGACCCACGCCAAGGCCGGCGGCATCCTCAGCGCCTTCGGGCTGGTCCCGGCCGCGCCCGCCTCGACCGCGAACGTCGCCGAGCTGGTCAGCGACGAGGACGTGCTCCTCACCCTCAACCAGCGCAACCGCCGGCTCTCGTCGTTCTGGCTGACCGACCAGGCCGGCTCGCCGCCCGACCCGCGGCTGCGCGGGCAGAGCGTGGTCGTGCTCGACGGCGAGGACGACTTCGTCAACATGCTGCGCCACGTGCTCGGCGTGCTCGGCCTGACCACGACCGTCGTGCGCTACGACGAGTACGCCGAGGGCGTGCTCGACGGCTACGACCTGGTCATCGTCGGTCCCGGCCCGGGCGACCCCCGCGACGACGCCGACCCCAAGATGCAGACCCTGCGCGCCGCGACCGCCCGCCTGCTCGAGCAGCAGCGCCCGTTCCTCGCCGTGTGCCTGGGTCACCAGGCGCTGTGCCACGAGCTCGGACTGCCGCTGGCCTACAAGGACATCGTCTTCCAGGGCACGCAGTCACCGGTCGAGATCGACGGCCGCACCGAGCGCGTCGGCTTCTACAACACCTTCGTCGGCCGGGTCGCCCCTCAGACCGAGCTCCCCGCCGGCGTACGGGTGGAGGCCGATCCGGACACCGGCGACATCCACGCGCTCTACGGCCCGCACTACCGCGGCATCCAGTTCCACGCCGAGTCGATCCTCACCGAGCACGGCTACGACCTGGTCCACCGCCTGGTGTCGGAGCTGTTGCTCCCCTGAGGGCGGGCTAGCGAGCGCTGGCCCGCTTGAGCGTCACCTTCTTCGACTTCGTGGTGGCGGTCCCGTCGCTCGGAGTGCACGTCACGGTGACCTTCACGGTGACGGCGCCCGTCGCCTTGAGCTTCCGCTTCGCCTTCCCGGACGCCTTGACCACGAGCTGGAACACCCCTGCTCGCGTCGCCGTCTTCGAGAGGGTCTTGACGCCCTTGCCCGACACCCGGATCTGGCACGGGCTGGTCACCGTCACCTTGAGCTTGGCGGTCCCGGTGGCCTGGTTCCGCCTCGCCTTGCCGAGCGTGACACCGACCGGCTTGACCGTGAACGACGGGCTGGTGGCGGTCGCGCTCCCCGCGGGGTTCGACGCGGTCCGGGCGCAGGTGTAGCTGCCGGGCTGGGTCGCGGTCAGGGTCGCGGCCGTCGCTCCCGGGACCGGCTGGCCGTTGCGCGTCCACGACGTCGTGGTGGTGCTGGGGGACCGGAAGTAGAAGGACTCGACGAGATCACCTGCCCAGCTGCTCGTGCAGGTGAGTCGGGTGCCGACGGTCGACCCGCCGGTGACCGCAGCCGCGCCGGCTGCGACGGGCTTGTCGAGCAGGGCGGGGTAGCTCGGATAGACGAGGTCGGCCGAGCTCATCAGGTCGCTGCCGCCGCCACCGCTCAGGGCTGCGGAGCTGATCCCGTTGTTGTAGCCCGGCCACCACACCCGGCCGGCGGCCGGGTCCAGGGCCAACCCGTAGTACGCGTCGGCGCTCGCGCCGGTCATGTCCAGATCGGCCCCCGAGCCACCCGCGGTGCTGGCCGAGGAGATCGAGGAGGTGTCCGCGTTGGTCCACCAGATGCGTCCGGCCGACCGGTCGACGGCCACGCCGCACGGAGCGGCCACGGTGGCCCCGGTGGTGGCGAGGTCTCCGCTGCCGCCGCCGTCGCCACTGAGGTTGGCGTAGGAGATCGTGTCGCCGTCGAAGTTGCCCCAGTAGAGACGGCCGGCAGCCCGGTCGACCGCCACGCCGCACGGTCCGTTCATGGTCGCGGTGCCGGTGTTGAAGGTCCCGCCTCCGGATCCGTCGGTGCGCGCGTAGCCGATGGTGCTGCTGCCGTAGTTGGCCCAGTAGACGACGCCGGCGACCGGGTCGAGGGCGAAGCCGTAGATGTCGCCGAAGGGTGCCGCGCCGGTCGGCAGGTCCGCGCCCGCGCCGGTGCCGTCGAGGTTCGCGGACCCGATGGTGTTGCTGTCGTAGTTGGCCCACCAGACCTTGTTCCTCGCCGGGTCCAGCGCCACCCCCCACGGTCCGCTCACGGTCGCTCCGGTCGTGTTGAGCGTCCCGCTCGCGCCGCCGTTCAGGGCGGCCCACGAGATCGTGTCGGAGAGGTAGTTGGAATAGACGATCGCCTCCCCGCCGAACGACGCGGGCGCCTGGGCGACCGAGGGTGTCTGCGGTGACGAGGGCTCAGGCGTGTCCGCGTACGCCGGAGCGGCGAGGAGGCCCAGCACGACGGAACCGGCGACCAGCGTGCGTCTCATGCTGGGCAAGGTAGCGGGACGGCGGCCGTCCCGGTGCGGAAACCGGGCAGCCGTCAGCTGGGTCGCTCGACCGCGAGCTCGCCGAGCTCGCTCCACCCCGTGCCCTCGAGCACCGTGTTGACGATCCGCGGGGTCTCCTGCAGGTACGGCGGGAGGTCGGCCTGGGCCTGCTTGAAGTGGGCGGACTGCACGTGCGCGGCGGCGGCGTCGTCCTCGAAGGCCTCGAGCAGGACGTACTCGTTCGGGTCGTCGAGGTCGCGCGACCAGTCGAACCACAGGTTGCCGGGCTCGGCGCGGGTGGCCTCGGTGAAGGAGCGGGTGATCTCGGGCCAGGCGTCGGCGTGCTCGGGCTGGACGAGGAACTTCGCAGCGATGAAGATCATGACCGTCAGCCTGCCAGCCCGTCGGGCCCGGAGGGCGGGTCGGCTACCTTGCTCCGCGTGGAGCTGCCTCTGGGTGCCTGGGTGCTCGCGGCGGGGGCGGTGGCCACGCCGGCGGGGATCGTGCCGGACGCGTGGGTCGTGGTCGACCGCGACCGCGTGCTCGACGTCGGCGACGGGCCGCCGCCGGAGCGCCCGGCGTGGACGACCGGCGGCCTGGTCGCCCCCGGGTTCGTGGACGCGCACGTGCACGGCGGCGGCGGTGCGTCCTTCGACGGCGGTGCGCGCGAGGCGGTCGAGCGGGTCGTGGCGACCCACCTCCGGCACGGCACCACCACCATGGTCGCCTCGCTGGTGACCGCGTCCCTGGACTCGCTCGAGGCGTCCTGCGCCGCGCTGGCCGACGCGGTCGAGGCCGGGCTGGTCGCGGGCATCCACCTCGAGGGCCCGTGGCTCTCGCCCCAGCGCGCCGGCGCGCACGACCCCTCCCTGCTGGTGCCGCCCACGCTGGAGGCCGTGGACCGGCTGGTCGCCGCCGCGCGCGGCCACCTGCGCATGGTCACCCTCGCGCCCGAGCTGCCTGGCGCGCTCGTCGCCCTCCCCGAGCTCGTCGAGGCCGGCGTCGTCGTCGCGGTCGGCCACACCGAGGCGACCTACGACCAGACCCGCGAGGCCCTGGCCGCCGGCGCGACGGTCGGCACCCACCTGTTCAACGCGATGCCGCCGCTGCACCACCGCGACCCCGGGCCGGTCGGCGCCCTGCTGGAGTCCTCGGCGTACGTCGAGCTGGTCGCCGACGGCGTGCACGTGCACCCCTCCGTGCTGTCGCTGGCCTGGCGCGAGGGGCGCACCGCGCTGGTCACCGACGCGATGGCCGCGGCCGGGGCACCGGACGGCGCCTACGAGCTCGGCGGACTGGCGGTGTCGGTCGAGGACGGCGTCGCCCGCCTGGCCGGCACCGGGGCGATCGCCGGCTCGACCGGGACGCTCGACGCCGCGCTCCGGCTCGCGGTCGCCGCGGCCGGCGTACCCCTGCCTGAGGCGCTCGCCGCGGTCAGCTCCACACCGGCCGCCATGCTGGGACTGGCCGACGTGGGCGTCGTCGCGCCCGGCGCGTGGGCGGACCTCGTCGTGCTGTCCGACGACCTCGAGGTCGAGCGGGTGCTGCGCCACGGCACCTGGCTAGCCTGACCGCGTGACTCCGGACGTCGTGGTGGTCGACCACCACGACTCCTACACCTGGAACCTGGTCCACCTCGTCGGCGCCGTCACCGGCGTGCTGCCGACCGTCGTCCAGCACGACGCGGTGACGCCCGAGGAGGTCCTCCGGCACTCCCACGTCGTGCTCTCGCCCGGCCCGGGCACGCCGGTCTCGCGCACCGACTTCGCCGTGGGCCGTGACGTGCTCCTCGACGGCTCGCGGCCGGTGCTCGGGGTGTGCCTCGGACTGCAGGGCCTCGTCACGACGTACGGCGGGACGGTCGTGCGCGTCGAGCCCGCCCACGGTGTCGTGGAGCGGATCCGGCACGACGGCGTGGGGGTCTTCGCCGGACTGCCGCAGCTGTTCGCGGCGGTGCGCTACCACTCGCTGGCCGCGCTCGTGGTCCCGCCCGAGCTGGAGCTGACGGCCTCGGACGCCTCCGGCGACGTGGTGATGGGCGTGCGGCACCGGACGCTCCCGCAGGAGGGCGTGCAGTTCCACCCCGAGTCGATCCTGTCCGAGCACGGCGTCGACCTCGTGCGGAACTTCCTCTCGTGACCCCCGACCGGCTCATCGCCGACGTCGCCGCCGACCACCCGCGATGCTTCTGGCTGGACGGCGGCGGGGCGCGCGAGTGGTCCGGGCGGCGCTCGGTGCTCGGGATCCTCGAGCCCGACGACGTATCGCTCACCTACTCCGCCGCGCGTCGCGAGGTGACGCGGCACTGCGACGGCGAGGCCGAGGTGGTGGGCGACGACGTCTTCGCGGTGCTCGAGACCGAGCTGGCCGCCGGCTCGTGGCGCGACCAGTGGTTCGGCTACTTCGGCTACGCGTCCCGGCCCGACCTCCCCGCGCGGGTCGACGACAGCGGCGCGCCCGATGCGGTGTGGATGAAACCGAGCCATCTGCGGTTCTTCGAGCACGACCTTGGAGTACGGAACTGGAGTCAGACCCCGGGAGTTTCGTACTCCAAGCGTGAGTTTCACCGGCCGGCCGGTGAAACTCACAGGCCGCCGCCGGCCTACGCCGAGGCCTTCGCGCGGGTCCAGGAGGAGCTGCGGGCGGGCAACAGCTACGAGGTCAACCTGACCTACCGGCTCGACCAGGCGAGCGACCTGGACCCGGTCGCGGCCTACCTGAGACTGCGCAGCATCAACCCTGCGCCGTACGCCGGGTTCCTCCAGCACGACGTCGAGGGCGCACGCGGGTGGCTGCTGAGCTCGTCGCCGGAGCGCTACGCCCTCATCACCCGCGAGGAGGACGGCAGCCGGGTCGTCGAGACCAAGCCGATCAAGGGCACCACGCCGCGCGGCGCGACCGAGGCGGAGGACGAGGCGCTGCGGCAGGCGCTGGCCACCGAGCCGCGGTTCCGGGCCGAGAACCTGATGATCACCGACCTGCTCCGCAACGACCTGGGGACGGTGTGCACGCTCGGCAGCGTGGAGGTGCCGGCGCTGCTCGCGGTCGAGTCCTACCCGACGGTGCACCAGCTCGTCTCCACCGTGCGGGGCCGGCTGCGCGACGAGGTCTCCACGGTGGCGGCGCTCCGGGCGCTCTTCCCGGCCGGCTCGATGACCGGCGCGCCCAAGCTGCGCACCATGGAGATCATCGAGGCGGTCGAGAGCACCCCGCGGGCGGCGTACGCCGGCGCGTTCGGCTGGGTCGCGGCCGACGGTCGCGCCGACCTCGGGGTGGTCATCCGGACGCTCACCACCACCGGCGGGGGCGGCTACCGGCTGGGTACCGGCGGCGGGATCACCGTGCTGTCCGACGTGGCCGAGGAGTACGCCGAGTCGCGCTGGAAGGCGGAGCGGTTGCTGAGTGCTCTGTCACCGTCCCCACTCCCGTAATACCGTGGACATCACCTATGGCTAACGTCGATGGAGTGACCGCTCCGCACGTCATCGTGCTCTTCGGTGCGACCGGGGACCTGGCGAAGCGCAAGCTGCTGCCGGGCCTGCTGCGACTGACCCAGGCCGGGCTGCTGCCCGAGGCCCGGATCGTCGGGACCTCGCTGGAGGACATCACCACCGAGGAGTTCGTGGACCGGGCCCGCGAGGCCTGCGCCGAGTTCGGTCGCTGCGACATGAGCGACGAGCGGTGGGCGCGGTTCGCCTCGATCCTGAGCTACGTCTCCCAGCAGCGCGGCCCGCACGAGCTGGCCGAGGCGGTCCACAAGGCCGAGGCCGACTTGGGGGCCGAGGGCAAGGTGGAGTTCCTGCACTACCTCTCGGTGCCGCCACGCGCCGCGCTCGACGTCATCCACCAGCTCCACGAGGCCGGGCTGGTGGCCCGCGCCCGGGTGGTGATGGAGAAGCCGTTCGGCACCGACCTGGAGACCGCGGTCGCGCTCAACAACGAGGTGCACCAGGTCTTCGACGAGGAGCAGATCTTCCGGATCGACCACTTCCTCGGCAAGGAGGCGGCCCAGAACATCCTGGCCTTCCGCTTCGCCAACGGCCTGTTCGAGCCGATCTGGAACCGCAACTTCATCGAGCACGTGCAGATCGACGTGCCCGAGACCCTCGGTCTCGAGGGCCGCACGGCGTTCTACGAGAGCACCGGCGCCTACCGCGACATGGTCGTCACCCACCTCATGCAGGTGCTGGCCTTCATGGCCATGGAGCCGCCGACCTCGCTGGCGCCGGGACCGATCAGCGACGAGAAGCTCAAGGTCTTCCGCTCCATGAAGCACATCGAGCCGCACGACGTGGTCCGCGGGCAGTACAACGGCTACCGCGGCAAGGAGGAGGTCGCGGAGTACTCCGACACCGAGACCTTCATCGCGCTGCGCATCGAGATCGACAACTGGCGCTGGGCCGGGGTCCCGTTCTTCCTGCGCACCGGCAAGAAGCTCGCCGAGGGTGCGCGCATCATCTCCATCGCCTTCAAGGAGCCGCCGCTCTCGATGTTCCCGGCCGGGTCGAACGCCGGGATGCAGGGCCCGGACCACCTCACCTTCGACCTCGCCGACCAGAGCCGGATGTCGCTGAGCTTCTACGGCAAGCGCCCCGGTCCGGGCATGCAGCTGGAGAAGCTCTCCATGCAGTTCGCCACCCACGAGACGGCCTCGAGCGTCGGCGTGCTGGAGGCCTACGAGCGACTGATCCTCGACGCGATGCGCGGCGACCACACGCTGTTCACGACCGCGGAGGGCATCGAGACGCTCTGGGAGAAGAGCATCCCGCTGCTGCAGAACCCGCCCCCGGTCCGCGCGTACGCCCCCGGCTCGTGGGGTCCCAACGCGATCCACCAGCTCATCGCGCCGCATGCGTGGCGGCTGCCGTTCGAGCGCTCCTGGCGCGACTCCAAGGCGCAGGCGAAGTAGCCGCCGCTCAGCGGGCCAGCTCCTCCGCGACGCTCGCCACCCCGGCGGGTGGCGCCGCCGGCTTGGGCCCGGGCGCGCCGGGGACGCGGAAGGTCAGGCGCGCCCCGCCCCCGGGGGCGCGGCCGGCCTCGACCGAGCCGGCGTGCCGCTCGGCGACCTGGGCCACGATCGACAAGCCGAGGCCGGAGCCGGGCATGGCCCGGGAGTCGGTGGAGCGGTAGAAGCGCTCGAAGACGTGGGGCAGGTCGGCGTCGGCGATACCGGTGCCCTCGTCGTCCACGGTGACGGCGCCGGCGTGCAGGGCGACCGCGACGGTCCCGCCGGGCGGGCTCCACTTCGCGGCGTTGTCGAGCAGGTTGGTCAGCGCGCGCTCCAGGGCGGAGGCGTCGCCTTCGACGTACCACGGGTCGGCGTCGACCTCGAAGGTCAGTGACGGCGCGCGGCGGCGCACGCGCGCCACGGCCTGGTCGAGCACCTCGTGCAGCTCGACGGTGCCGACCGCGGCCGGGGTGGGCTCGTCGCGGGCCAGCTCGACCAGGTCGCCCACCAGGGTGGTGAGCTCCTCCAGCTGCGCCCGCACGTCGTCCAGGAGCTCCTCGCGGGCGGTCTCGGGCAGGTCGATGCCGGCCTGGGTCAGCAGGTCGATGTTGGTGCGCAGCGAGGTGAGCGGCGTGCGCAGCTCGTGACCGGCGTCGGCCACGAGCCGGCGCTGGCGGTCGCGGGAGCCGGCCAGCGAGGCGAGCATCTGGTTGAACGCCGACGCCAGCCGCGCGACCTCGTCGTCGCCCTCGACCCGGATCGGGGCCAGCCGCTCGGTGCGGGCGATGTCCTCGGCGGCGGCCGTCAGCTTGCGGACCGGCCGCAGGCCGTTGCGGGCCACCGCCCACCCGGCCACGCCGGCGATGATGATCCCGGCCAGGCCGAAGAACAGGGTGACCAGCCCGAGCTTGGCCAGCAGGTGCTGCTGGGAGTCCAGGGACTGGCCGATGACCAGGGCGTTGCCCGGCTGGGTCCGGATGGGTACGGCGGCCACCCGGTAGTCGACGCCGCCCTGCCGCACCGTGCGCAGGGAACGGGCGGAGTCACCGGCCGCCACGGCGACCTCGTGCTGGTCCACGACCAGCTGCCCGCTGCCGCGGAAGAAGGCGGACGTCCCGTCGGCGCTCACGACCCCGATCCGGGCGTCGGACAGCGGGAAGGCCACCGCGTCGGGCCCGTTGGCCTTGTAGAGCTGGTCGAGGCTCGCGGCCGTGTCCTGGGCGCGCGTCATCAGCGTGTCGTCGAGCGACGACTCCAGCTGCATGCGCACGGTGATGAACGCGCCCAGCGAGACCATCGCGACGGCCAGGCCCACGGCCATGGTCGTGAGGATGGTGACCCGGCTGGCCAGCGATCGGCGGTAGTGCCAGCGCCCCTCGGCGTCGAGGACGGGGGTGAGCTTCACGTTTCCTTCAGCACGTAGCCGACCCCGCGCACGGTGTGGATCAGCCGCGGCTCCCCCTCGGCCTCGGTCTTGCGGCGCAGGTAGCCGACGTACACCTCGAGCGAGTTGGCCGTGGTCGGGAAGTCGTAGCCCCAGACCTCCTCGAGGATGAAGCTGCGCTCGAGCACCCGCCGCGGCCGGCGCAGGAACATCTCCAGCAGCGTGAACTCCGTGCGCGTCAGCTCGATCGACCGGCGACCGCGACGCACGTCGCGGGTGGCGACGTCCATGGACAGGTCGGCGAAGGACAAGACCTCGTCCTCCTCGCCCGCCGGCACCGTCGCCCGCCGCAGCAGCGCCCGCAGCCGGGCCAGCAGCTCCTGGAGCGCGAACGGCTTGGTGAGGTAGTCGTCCGCGCCCGCGTCCAGACCCTCGACCCGGTCGCCCACGGCGTCGCGGGCGGTCAGCACGAGGATGGGTACGTCGTTCCCGGCCGCCCGCAGCGCCCGCGTGGTCTCGATCCCGTCGAGGCGCGGCATCATCACGTCCATCACGACCACGTCCGGCGCCGACCCGGCCCCGCCGGCGAGCCCCGCCAGCGCCTCGGCCCCGTCGGAGGCCGTCGCCACGTCGTACCCGTTGAACTCCAGCGACCGCCTCAGCGACTCGCGCACGGCCTTGTCGTCGTCGACGACGAGGACGCGGTGCTTGGTCGGGGCGGCGCTCACGGCCCCACTCTGCCAGGGCCGGCTGAACCTGCGCTGAGAGTGCGCGCCGCCCGGTGGTGAGGTGGTCTGGTCCCTGTCACCGTCCTGTTGCCCGGCGCCACCTACCCTGGCCGACGGTCTCGGACGGATCATGGGGGAACACGTTCATGGGGGACGTACGTCGTCGCGCCGCGACGACGACCTCGGCGCTGCTGCTCAGCGCCCTGGTCGTCGCGCCGGCCGCCAGCGCACTGGGGGACCGCGAGCACGCGAGGCAGGCGCACGGCGCCGGCGCCGCGCTGACCGCGCAGGCGGAGGGGGCAGCGCCGCACGAGCACGACGCGGGCGACTTCCAGAACTCCATCGTGGAGGCGGCGCACCTGAACGCCGAGGCCGCGGCCGCCGACGGGGCGCAGCCGCAGGCCGCTGCGCTGCCCACCGGCTTCGCCGACCAGAAGGTGATCACCGGGATGAGCGAGGCGGTCTCGGCCGACTTCGCCCCCGACGGCACGGCGTTCATCGCGCTGAAGACCGGCCAGATCAAGGTCGCCGCCTACAACGCCGGCACCGACGCGTGGGGCACGGCCACCGACTTCGCGGACCTGACCGACGAGGTCAACAACTACGGCGACCGCGGCCTGACCGGCATCGCGGTCGACCCGCAGTTCCCGACTCGGCCCTACGTCTACGTCAACTACACCTACGACAAGGACCCCCGCGACGGCACCGGCGGAACGGTCCCCAAGTGGGGCAAGGGCACCGCGTACGACGACTGCACGACCCCGGCCAACGAGAACGACACCAGGGTCACCGGGTGCATCGTCCAGGACCGCGTCACCCGCCTCACCGCGAGCAAGGCGTCCGGCTCCTGGCGGATGGCCGCGGAGAAGGAGCTGCTGGTCGGCGGCTGCTACCAGTTCTCCAGCCACGCCTCCGGCGACGTGGCGTTCGGCCCCGACGGCAAGCTCTACGCCTCCTCCGGAGAGGGCGCGAGCTTCAACACCCTGGACTCCGGGCAGTACGCCAACGCCTGCGGCGACCCGGCCGACGAGGGAGGCTCACTGCGCTCCCAGGACTACCGGTCCACCGGCGACCCGCTGGGCGTCGACGGCAGCGTGTTCCGGATGGACCCGGACACCGGCGTGGTCCCGACCCAGCAGAACGCCTCGTCCTGGCTGGTCGCCTACGGCCAGCGGAACCCCTGGCGGCTGACCTTCCGGACCAAGGCGGACGGCACAGGGCTCTCCAACCAGCTCTGGTCGGTCGACGTCGGCGCCAGCAAGGCCGAGGAGGTCAACCGGATCAGCGACGTCACGGCGGTGCCGACCCCGGTGAACCGGGGCTGGCCCTGCTACGAGGGGGGACTACCAGGAGTCCAAGGTCCAGCCCGGCTGGGACGAGCAGAACCTCTCCTTGTGCGAGACGCTGTACAGCCAGGGACTCACCGCGGTGCAGAAGCCGGTCTTCAGCTACCAGACCCGCGACGGTGGCCCGCTCGTGACCGGCGAGGACTGCGCCAACGAGACCTCGTCGGTCTCCGGTGTCGCCTTCGTCAACCGGTGGGGGACGGACCCGAAGAACGAGAGCGACTACCCAGCGGCGTACCGCAACGCGATGTTCTTCTCCGACTTCGCCCGCTCCTGCATCTGGGTCCTGGGCAAGGGTGCCGGCGACGAGCCGGCCCCGACGTCGATCAGCACCTTCGTCCAGCCGGCGGGGACGCCGACCGACCTGCTCACCGGCCCGGGCGGCGACCTGTACTACGTCGACTACGGCATCACGGCGGACGGGAACGTCGGCCAGGGCATCGCCGGCGTGCACCGCATCGTCTACACCGGCAGCAACGCCACGCCGACCGCGCGCATCACCGCCGACCAGCTCTCGGGGACGGCTCCGCTCACGGTCCGCTTCAGCGGCGCCACCTCGACCGATCCGGACGGCGACTCCCTCACCTACCGCTGGGACTTCGAGAACGACGGGACGTGGGACGCCACCGGCGCGACGGCCACCAAGACCTACGGCACCGGCACCTACACGGCCAAGCTCGAGGTGAACGACGGGCACGGCCACACCCACACGACCACCGTGCAGGTCCAGGCGGGCAACAGCGCCCCCCCGGCTCACCTCGGTGACCCCGGACGCCTCGCTCACCTGGGCGACGGGCGACACCATCTCCTACAGCGCGAACGCCACCGACGCCCAGGCGGGAGCCCTCACCTACACGTGGCAGGTCGAGATCAAGCACTGCCCCAGCAACGTGTGCCACACGCACCCGTTCGGCACCTACACCGGCGCCTCGGGGAGCTTCACCGCGCCTCCGCACGAGTACCCCTCCAAGCTCGGGATCACGGTCACCGTCACCGACTCCGGCGGGCTCACCGACACCCGCTCGGTCGAGCTGTCACCCAAGACCGTGGCGGTCGGGTTCGCGAGCGCGCCGACCGGAGCCGGAGTCACCGTGGGGGAGACGAGCCACACCGCGCCGTACACCGAGACCTTCATCCAGAAGGCGCCCTTCACGGTCAGCGCGGCCCCGACGACCGGCAGCGGAGCGAGCGTCGCGGCGTTCAGCTCCTGGTCCGACGGCGGGGCGCGCACGCACGTCGTCAACCCCGGCACCAGCCCCTCGACGCTGACCGCGACCTACACGCAGCCGACCGCCGGTCTGGTGGCCAGCCCCGCCTCGGGCACCGCGCCGCTGTCGGTCGTCTACACCGCCTCGGGGACCAACGCGAGCGGGGTGAGCGGCGGCTTCACCTACGCCTGGGACCTCGACGGCGACCAGTCCTTCGACGACGGGACGGGGGCGACCCAGAGCGTCACCTACTCGACCGCCGGCTCGCGCACCGTCCGCGTGCTCGTGACGGACACCCGCGGTGCGACCGACGCCGAGGAGGCGACGGTCACCGTCGGCAGCAACCAGGCGCCGACCATCACGTCGATGTCGCCGACGGCCGACACACGTGGTCGGTGGGCCAGACGCTGGCCTACTCCGGTGCGGCCACGGACCCGCAGGAGACGCTGCCGGCCTCGGCGTACGCCTGGAAGGTCGAGCGGCAGGACTGCGCCAGCGGCTGCGCCCGCAGCACGGTCAGCACCAGCACGGGCCCGTCGGGCGCGGTCGTCGTGCCGCAGCTGCCCTACCCGTCGCACCTGTTCCTGACGCTGACCGTCACCGACAGCCAGGGCCAGAGCACCACGGCGACGCGGCAGCTCGAGCCGAGGACCGTCGCGCTGACCGTCGCGACCGACCCGGCCGGTGGCACCGTCACGGTCGCCGGGACGGACCGGGTGGCGCCGTACGTGTTGACCACGATCCCGGGCAGCGCCGTCGCCGTGAGCGCAGCGGCCACGCGCACGGTCAACCAGTCGCCGTACGCCTTCGCCGGCTGGTCCGACGGCGGCGCACGGAGCCACTCCATCACCGCGCCGGCGACGGCGACCACCTACACCGCGCGCTGGGCCGACGCCAACCGGATCCCGGTGGCGAGCATCATCACCGACCCGCACACGGCGAGTGGCCCGGCGCCGCTCACGGTCGGACTCGACGCTTCGGGGTCGACCGATCCGGACGGCCAGGCGCTGAGCTACGCGTGGGACCTCGACGGCGACGGGGCCTACGACGACGCCACCGGTGCGACCGCGGGGGCGACGTACCCGGTCGGGACCGTGACGGTCGGGCTGCGGGTGACCGACGCAGGCGGGCTGAGCGCAACGACGGCGAAGACGGTCAGCGCGACCAACACCGCGCCGGCCGTGACCCGGGTGACGGCGTACCCGGCCGGCGGCTACACGGTGGGGCAGACGCTGGGCTTCGACGCGGCCGCGACGGACGCACAGCAGGAGCTGCCGGACTCGGCGTACTCCTTCGTCATGTTCCGCCAGGACTGCGAGGCGGGCTGCCCGCGCACCGAGGTGCGGCGGTGGACCGGCGTGCAGAACGGGCAGTACGTCGTGCCCGCGCTGCCGTACGCCGCGCACCTGGTCCTGGTGGCCACGGCCACCGACGCGCAGGGCGCGAGCGCGAGCCGCGAGCTGCGGCTGGACCCGCAGGCCGCGGCGCTCACCGTCCGGGCGTCGCGTGGGCTCGCGGTCCAGGTGGCCGGGGCCACGACCAAGGGTTGGCGCGGAACGCTGGTGGCGGGGAGCACCCTGCGGGTCAGCGCGCCGAAGCGCCAGACCAAGGGCGGGGTGCGCTACGTGTTCGTGCGCTGGTCCGACGGTGGTGCGCGCACCCACGACGTGACGGTGTGGGACGCGGCCACCACCATTCGCGCCGTCTACCGGCGCGGGCGGTGACCCGGCGGCTACAGTCCAGCAGTCCTGTCACGAGACCCGGGGGGAAGATCTGACATGGAACGTCGTCGTGTGCGCGCCGCCGTGCTGGGAGCACTGGCCCTGGTGGCCGGGTCGCTGGCCCTGACGCCGGAGACCGGGTCCGCCTCGGTGACCGCGTCCGCGCCTGCCTCCGCTCCGGTGCGTGCGGAGAGGTCGACGCCCGAGGCCGGCTTCGAGGACGTGCTGGCCATCGGCGGGCTGTCCGAGCCGGTGGGGGCGGCGTTCGCGCCCGACGGGACGGCGTTCCTCGCGCTCAAGACCGGGCTGATCAAGTCCTTCGACCCCAGCGGCGGCGGGTTCGAGGCCGCGGGCACGTCGACGGACTTCGCCGACCTCACCGCCGAGGTCAACAACTACGGCGACCGCGGCCTGACCGGGATCACCGTCGACCCGCGGTTCCCGGCCCGGCCGTACGTCTACGTCAACTACACCTACGACAAGGACCCCGTCACCGGCGGCACGTGGGGCACCGGCCAGGCCTACGACAACTGCGGCCCGGACGACGCCAACGAGGCCACGCTCAGCCCGCCCACGCGCGGCTGCCCCGTGCAGGTGCGGGTCTCGCGGCTGACCGCGACCCGCGGCGCCCTCGGCTGGGTCATGCAGCCCGGCAGCGAGCTGGTCCTCGTGCAGAACGGCTGCGCGCAGTTCTCGAGCCACGCCTCCGGCGACGTGGCCTTCGGCCCCGACGGCAAGCTCTACGCCTCGGCGGGCGACGGCGGCAGCTTCAAGGGCCAGGACTACGGCCAGGCCAACGTGCCGACCGGCGCGCCGGCGTACCCGCAGGGACCGGCGTGCCCGAACGACCCCACCGACGAGGGCGGCTCGCTGCGCGCGCAGGACCAGCGCACCGGCGGCGACCCGCTCAGCGTCGACGGGACGATCTTCCGGCTCAACCCCGACACCCCGCTCAACGTCCAGCAGGGCACCGCCGACCAGTGGCTGGTCGCGCTCGGGCAGCGCAACCCGTGGCGCTTCACCTTCCGCCAGGGCAAGGAGCAGCTCTGGAGCGTCGACGTGGGCTCCTCGAACTTCGAGGAGATCAACCAGCTCGTCGACGCCCCGACCACCGGGCTCGTGAACCGCGGCTGGCCCTGCTACGAGGGCGTCACCGGCCGCTCGCAGGTCAACACCGCCTGGCAGGCGCTGGGCAAGCCGCTCTGCACCGGCCTGTACGGCGAGGGCCTCGGCGCGGTCCAGGCCCCGGTGTTCGCCTACCCCACGACCAACGGCAACCGCACCGCCACCGTCCCGCTCACCCCCGGCGAGAACTGCCCCGCCGTCAGCTCCTCGATGTCCGGCATCGCCTTCAGCGCCCTGGGCAGCGACTGGCCCGCGGCGTACCAGGACGCGCTCTACTTCTCCGACTTCCTGCGCGGCTGCCTCTGGCGGATGGGCAAGGACGCCAACGGCCAGCCCAACCCCGCCGACATCCACCCGTTCGTCCAGGCTGCCGGCTCGCCCGTCGACATCCTCCCCGGCCCCGGCGGCGACCTCTACTACGTCGACTACGGCAGCTTCACCGACGCCGGGTACGTCCAGGGCTCCGGCGGTCTGCACCGCATCGACCACGTCGGCGGCACCGGCCTCACCGTGAAGTCCAAGCCCGCCAAGGTCAAGATCAAGGTCGACGGCAAGCGGCACAAGGCGCCCTGGAGCACCGAGCTCGCCCGCGGCACCGTCGTCAAGCTCGTCGCGCCCCGCGCCCACCGGATCAAGGGTCACCGCTTCGTGTTCGTGAAGTGGAAGGGCCTCGACCTCGGCAAGAAGGCCGCCAAGAAGCGCAAGGTCACGGTGACGGTGGGGGCGGAGGAGCTCGTGGTCAAGGCGGTGTACCGCAAGGTGCGGTCGAGGCGGTAGGTCTCTGGGTGCTTCGTCTCGTGGTGCGGCTCTTTGGGTCCGGCCGCCTGTGGACTGACCCGTCCCAGCCGGGCCGGGCCCACCGCCGAGGGACAACCGACGCCGTGTTGCACGCGGCTGCTTCCAGCGTGGTTGCGTCTCGTGTGCGTGCACCACGCCGCGGGTCTAGCCCTCGGCGGCGGGCCCGGCCCGGCTGGGACGGGCCAGCCCACAGGCGGCCTGGTTCGGCGGCGGCACCGTCGCCTCCGCCTTCACTGAGGTTGGGCAGGTGCGGTGCGGGTTGCCGCGGCCGGCGCCGCCGAGAACATGTAACGCTCAGTTGTGGGATCTTCCGACCCGTTGCAACGGGTCGGAACATCCGACAACTGAGCGTTACAAGGGCGTCGGGCCGGACCTGGGCGCCGCGGGCGTCTGGGGAGCAGCCGGGCTAGACGTAGCGTGCGGCGACCGCAGCGGCGCGCGAGCCGTAGCCGCCGCCGAAGAGGGCCGCGTGCACCAGCAGGGGGAAGAGCTGGTGCAGGGCCACCCGGTCCTCCCAGTCCTCGGCGAGGGGCGCGACCTCCTGGTACGCCTCGAGCACGCGCGGCAGGTGGGGGAGGCCGAAGAGGGCCAGCATGGCCAGGTCCACCTCGCGGTGGCCGCCGTACGCCGCGGGGTCGATCAGCCAGGCCGTGCCCTCCTGGCCCCAGAGCACGTTGCCGTTCCACAGGTCGCCGTGCAGCCGGGCGGGGGGCTCGTCGGGCAGGAGGGTGGTGAGCCGGCCGATGAGCGACTCGACGGTGGCGGCGTCGGCGGCGGTGACCGCGCCGCGGTCGCGGGCCAGCTTGAGGTAGGGCAGCACGCGGCGCACGGCGTAGAACTCCGGCCAGGAGTCGCAGGGGCCGTTGGGCATCGGGAGCCTGCCGATGAAGCCGTCGGCCTCGGCGCCGTACGTCGGGGCGCCGGCGGCGTGGGTGGCGGCGAGGGCGTGGCCGAAGGCGGCGGCGGCGTCGGCGGTGGCCTTGCCGGGCTCGACCCAGCGCACGACCAGGCAGCCGTCGTCGACGGCGAGGACCTCGGGCACGCGGACGCCGCCGGAGGCGGAGGCCTCGCCCAGCCAGCGCAGGCCGGTGGCCTCGGCGGGGAAGAAGCCGTCGGGCGGGTGGGCGTGGGTCTTCATGATCGCGGTGGTGCCGTCGGAGAGGCGGAGCTTGGTGGCGGCGGAGGTGTCGCCGCCGGCGACCGGGGCGGTGGCCACGACGGCCGTGCCGAGGAGCTCCTCGGCGTGGCGGGCCACGCCGGGCTGGCGGGTCACGGGCGCAGCCCGGGGACCCGCTGGAGGCCGGCGACGAGGACGGCACAGGTCCGCTCCACCATTCCCAGCACCTCCTCGAAGCCCTGCTCACCACCGTAGTACGGGTCCGGGACGTCGCCGCCGGCCTCGACGGGGTCGAAGTCCCGGAAGAGCCGGACCCGCTCCGGGTCGGCTGGGACCGGCTCGGGGGTTCGACGCCCAGCACGTCCTCGAGGTTGCTGCCGTCCATGCAGAGCACCAGGTCGTGCTCGGCCAGCCAGCGCGGCGCGAACTGCCGGGCGCGGTGCGCGGAGGGGTCGTAGTCGTGGGCCAGCAGGACGGCGGCCGCGCGCTGGTCCATCGGGTCGCCGACGTGCCAGTGCCCGGTGCCGCAGGAGGCCACGGTGACGTGACCGGCCAGGCCGGCGTCGTCCACGCGCTGGGTGAGCACCACGTCGGCCATCGGCGAGCGGCAGATGTTGCCCAGGCAGACCAGCGCGATCGCGTAGTGCCCGGGGTGCCGCGGCGGGGGTGGCGCCGGGGTCAGCGGGAGTCCCCGATGAGCCCGTCCACGATCCAGGTCACGACCGTGATCACGATCGCGCCGCCGACCGCCGGCCAGAACCCCTCGACGTGGAAGCCGACGTCGAGCTGGTCGGCCACCCAGCTGGTCAGCTTGAGCAGCGCGGCATTGATGACCAGCAGGAACAGCCCCAGCGTGATGATGATGAACGGGATCGACAGCACCGTGAGCACCGGCTTCACGAACGAGGTGATGACGCCGAGGATGAGCGAGACCACCAGCAGCGGCACCAGCTTGTGCTGGATCTCGTCCTGGCCGTGGGTCGGGCCGGTGAAGTAGATCCCGTCGATGAGCAGCGTGGCGACCGCGACGGCGATCGCCGTCGTGACCACCCAGCTCAGGAACCGCACCACGGCACCAGTGTGTCAGGACAGCGCCAGGGCGCGGATGATCTCCTCCTGGGCGTCGGCCAGGTGCGCGACCAGGAAGTCGTAGGCCGCGTCGAGCTCCTCGCGCTCGAGCAGCCGGACCAGCGCGGCGTGCGAGTCGGCCTGGTCGTGGGCGTTGCGCCGGATCCGCTCGACCTGGGCCAGGGCCAGCCGCAGCTCGACCGCGAGCGCCTGCTGCATGGCCACCAGCCGCGGCGAGCCGGTCAGCTCGACGAGGGAGACGTGGAAGGCCAGGTGCCGCTCGTTGAGCTCCTGGTACGACGCGTCGCGGGCCACCGCGTCGATGTAGGCGTCCAGGGTCGCCCGCACGTGCGCGCGCATGGCGTCGGTCGCGGCGCGCCAGCCGCGCACGCCCGCGCCCTCCAGGACCAGCCGGGCCGCGCACACGTCACGCACCGACTCCGCCTCGGGCGTGGCCACCGAGACGCCGCGGTTGGGCTCGCGGGTGGCCAGGCCCTCGGCCACCAGCACGGTCAGCGCCTCGCGCACGGTGGGGCGCGAGACGCCGAGCGACGCGGCGATGGCGACCTCGCGCAGCGGCGTACCGGACTCCAGCTCGCCGTCGAAGACGGCCCGGCGCAGCTCGGCCGCGACCCGGTCGACGGTCGAGGCGTGCTCGAGGTGGAGCGTGCCGAAGGGCTCGGTGGCCGTCATCGGGTCTCCTCGCGCCAGTCGGCTTGCTGGGCCTGCGTGCGTGCGTCACACTAGCGCTGTCAGATTGTCTGACAATCTCGCCAGGCCCGAGCCGGGCCGCGGAGCACCACCGAGGAGGGCACATGACGCTGGCCTGGGGCCGCCACTACGTGATGGTCGAGCCGAGCCACTTCCGGGTCGAGTACGTCATCAACCCCTTCATGGATCCCGCGGACCAGCCCGACCGCGACCTGGCGATGGCCCAGTGGCGCACGCTGGTCGAGACCATCGAGCGCTTGGGCGGCACCGTCGACGTCCTTCCGCAGCGCCCCGACGCCCCCGACATGGTCTACGCGATGAACCTCGGGCTGGCCGTGGCCCGGCGCCGCGGCGACGGCGGCCTGGAGCCGCACGTCGTCATGTCGCACATGCGCTACCCGCAGCGGCGGATGGAGACCGCCTCGGCGCAGCCCTGGTTCGCCGCGCACGGCTACACCACGGCGTACGTCGGCCGGCACGGCGTCGGGGCGCACCTGGAGTCCGGTGACGTCTTCCCGTTCGGGGACGCGCTGATCTCGGGCTACGGCCCCCGCACCGAGGAGCTCGCGCTCAAGCACCTGTCCGCCGACCTCGGCGTGCGGGTGCGCGGGCTGCGGATCACCCACCCGGGCATGTACCACCTCGACCTGGCCTTCTGCCCGCTCGACGAGCGGCGCGCGATCGTCTGCCCCGACGCCCTCGACGCGCGCTCGGCCGCGACGCTCATGGAGCTGGTCCCCGAGCCGCTGGTGCTGACCGAGGAGGAGGCGCTGACCACCTTCGCGGCCAACTCCATCGTCGTGCCCTCGGCCGACGGCGGCCCGGCCACGGTGGTGATGCCGGCCGCGCCCGACCACGTGCGCGAGCAGCTGGAGGCCTGGGGCTTCGCGGTCGAGCTCGTCGACGTCTCGGAGTTCCACAAGGGCGGCGGCTCCATCCGGTGCCTGACCAACCCCGTGGACATCCAGGTCGGTCGCGACCTACCCGAGGTCCGGGGCGGCCAGGTCGTCCTGCCGCCGGTCTGAGCCCGACCGCACCCGCCGGGTCGCGACGTACCCGGCCAGCGCCACGCCCCACGACAGCAGGCTCAGCAGCAGCTGCGAGCGGGTGTCGTCGGTCAGCGCCATCTGCACCAGGATGGCCAGGATCCCGGCGATGGCCAGCACCGTGAGCACGGGGTAGGCCCACATCTTCACCACCAGCTGCTCGGGGTCCGTGCGCCGGCGCAGGACCAGCTGGCTGAGGGCGATGAGCAGGTAGACGAACAGGATCACCGCCCCGCTGGAGTTGAGCAGGAACAGGAACACGGTGTCGGGCGAGAGGTAGGCCGCGATGACGCACAGGAAGCCGACCACGGTCGAGGTGAGGATGGCGTACGCCGGCACGCCGCGCCCGCTCAGCCGGGTCAGCACGCCGGGCGCCTCGCGCCGGTCGGCCAGCACGAACACCATCCGCGAAGCCGTGTAGAGCCCGGAGTTCAGGCACGACAGCACCGCGGTGAGGACCACGGCGTTCATCAGGTGGTCGGCGTACGGGATGCCCATCTCCTCGAAGGCCGCGACGTACGGCGAGTCGCCGAGCTCGGTGTCGTCCCACGGCACGATGAGCACGAGCAGGACCATCGAGCCGACGAAGAACGTCGCCACCCTCAGGATCACCGACTGGGTGGCGCGCGCGATCGCCTTCTCGGGGTCCTCGGACTCCGCCGCGGCCACCGTGGCGATCTCGGCGCCGACCATCGAGAAAACCACCACGACGATGCTCGAGAACACCGCGCCGACCCCGAGCGGCAGGAAGCCGCCCTGGCTGGTCATCAGGCTGACGTCGAAGTCCTTGTGCGGCCACAGGCCCACCACGAAGAGGGTGCCGAGGACCAGGAACACGATGATCGCGGCGACCTTGATGCCGGCGAACCAGTACTCGAACTCGCCGTAGGAGCGCACCGAGACCAGGTTGGTCGCGGTCATCAGCACCATGAGGACCAGCGAGACCAGCCACAGCGGCAGGTCGACCCAGAACCGGACGATCTCGGCGCCGGCCACGGCCTCGAAGCCGACGACGATGACCCAGAAGTACCAGTACAGCCAGGCCGCCGAGAAGCCCGCCCAGCCGCCCAGCGCCGAGCGCGCGTAGTCGGAGAACGAGCCGGTGCTCGGGTGGGCGGTGGCCATCTCACCGAGCATCCGCATCACCAGGATGATCAGCACGCCGGTGATGGCGTAGGACAGGAACGCTGCGGGACCGGTCTCGGCGATCACCGCGCCGGACCCGACGAACAGGCCCGCACCGATGACACCGCCGATGGCGATCATGGTCAGGTGGCGCTGCTGGAGCCCCTTCTGCAGCCCCGGCGCCGCTTCCGAGGTGGTGCTCATCCCTGGGAGGTGCCCAGAGGCGCCGCCCCGTACCGTCGTCCGCGTGTTCCCGGTCGGCGGCGTGGGCGTCATGCTCCTGCTCATCGCCGTGTCCGGGCTCGTGCTGGCCGGGGTCGCCTCCCTGGTGGCGCGCTGGTCCGGCTGGCCGTGGGCGGTGCTCCTCGGGCTGCTGATCTGGTCGCTCGTGGTGATCGCCGTGCTGACCCTGATCCCGGCCAACGGCGCGCCCGGCATCGTGCCGGCCGAGGGCCGGCTCGACTCGTGCTCGTGGGACATCGGCGGACCGGCCCCGGACGGGTTCTGGATCTTCCCCGGCGGTCAGCGGCTGCTCAACGCCGTGGTCTTCGTGCCGTCCGGTGCGCTGCTGGTCCTCACCGCGGCGCGGTGGCGCTGGGCCTGGGTGGCCGTGCCGGTCGGGCTGGCCGTGCTCGCGGCGTACTCCACGCTCATCGAGCTCACCCAGCTGGCCGCGGCGCGCATCGACCGGGCCTGCGACGTCACCGACATCATCGACAACGTGACCGGCGCGGCCGTCGGCGTGCTGGCAGGGCTGGTGTTGCTGCCGGTCGTGCGCCCGTGGCGCTGGAGCCGATGAGTACGCCGTCCTGAGCCGGTCGACACCCAGCATGCGCACGCTCGCGATCACCCAGAACCTGTCCGCGGACGGCTCGCCGGAGTTCCTCGGCGACTGGTTCGACCCGACGTCCCACGCGCCGGACCTGAACGAGGAGGTGCTGCGCCAGAGCGAGGCCGAGGACGTCCTCCTGCTCGGCCGGCAGACCTTCGAGGACTTCCGGAGCTTCTGGCCGCAGCAGAGCGACGACCGCAGCGGCATCGCGGCGCACCTGGACCGGGTGCACAAGGTCGTGGTCTCCACGACCCTGGGCGACCCGGAGTGGACGAACTCGACGGTGGTGGGTGCGCAGTGGCGTGACCGCGTCCGTGACCTCAAGGCTCAGGACGGCGGGGACGTCGTGTGCACCGGGAGCCTGACGCTCTGCCCGGCGCTGATCGAGACCGGGCTCGTCGACGAGTACCGGCTGTTCACCTTCCCCGCCGTGCAGGGCCGGGGGCGGCGCCTGTTCCCGGACGGGTTCGAGGCGCGGTTGGAGCTGGTGGAGAGCCGCTCCTTCTCGAACGGCGTGGTGCTGACCCGCTACCGGGTCAGCGGGTCTGGGTCGTAGGGGTCAGGCGGCGGCGAGCTGGCGGCGGACGGCGTCGAGGACCTCGACGTCGAACTCGTCGGCCAGCTGCATGGCCCGGACGTCGTCGTCCTGGCCGAGGGCGGTGTTGACCGCGTCGACGTAGCGGTCGTGGAGCTCGCTGAGCTCGGTGCTGATCGTGTTCACACCCCTAGTGTGCGCACACTTTTGGATCGTTCCAAGAGCTCCGGACCATGACGTTGGCCACTCGCTCCGGAGCGGTGACTAGGTTGGGCCGGTGACCGGTCCCACCCCTCGCCCCAACGTCGCGGCGATCCCCGCCTACGTACCCGGCAAGCCGCCGACCGTGCGGCCCGGGATGACGTCGTACAAGCTCTCCTCGAACGAGAACCCCTACCCGCCGCTGCCCGGCGTGGTCGAGGCCGCGCACCGCGCGGTCGAGGTGATGAACCGCTACCCGGACATGGGCAACAGCGCGCTGTACGACGCGCTCGCCGCGCGGCTCGGCGTCCCCGTGACCGACCTGGCCGCGGCCACCGGGTCGGTGGCGCTGATCTACCAGCTGCTCCACGCGTTCTGCGAGCCCGGGGACGAGGTGGTGCACGCCTGGCGCTCCTTCGAGGCCTACCCCATCGCCATCACCTCGGCGGCTGCGACGTCGGTGGCGGTGCCGGTGACCGCCGACGGGCGCCACGACATCGACGCGATGGTCGACGCGATCACCCCTCGCACCCGCTGCGTGATGGTGTGCACGCCCAACAACCCGACCGGGCCGTCGGTGACCCAGGCCGAGCTGGACGGCCTCCTCGCGCGGGTGCCCTCCGACGTGCTGGTGGTGGTCGACGAGGCCTACGTCGAGTTCGTCCGCATGGACGACGCCGTCGACGGGCTGGCCACCTACCGCGACCACCCGAACGTCGTGCTCTTCCGGACCTTCTCCAAGGCCTACGGCCTGGCCGGCTTCCGGGTCGGGTACGCCGTCGCGCACGAGCCCGTCGCCGCCGCGCTGCGGGCGGTGTCGCTGCCCTTCGGCGTCTCCGGCGTGGCCCAGGCCGCGGCCATCGCCTCGCTCGACGCCGAGGCCGCGCTGCTCGAGCGCGTCGACGCGCTGGTGGCCGAGCGCGACCGGGTCCAGGCCGGGCTGGCCGAGGCCGGCTGGGACGTGCCGTCGTCGCAGGGCAACTTCGTGTGGTTCCCGCTCGGCGAGCGCACGCCGGACTTCGCGGTCGCGGCCGACGAGCTCGGCATCGTGGTCCGGCCCTTCGGCGCCGAGGGCGCGCGGGTGTCCATCGGCGAGGTCGAGGCCAACGACCGGCTGCTCGAGCTGGCGCGCGCGTTCCCGCACTGATCAGGATTCGAGAAGCACCGGAGCCGGCCGCGCTCCTAGCGTTCTGGTCATGACGACGAAGCAGACGAAGCGGTCCGACTCCGGGTTCTCCGAGGCGGAGCTGGCGGCGATGAAGGAGCGCGCGGCCGAGCTGCGCGCGAGCAAGGGCGGGAACAAGCTGGCGGCCGAGGCCGAGCGGTGCGTGGAGACCATCGAGGGCCTCCCGCAGCCGGACCGGGAGCTGGCCGAGCGCATCCACGCGATCGTGCTGGCCGAGGCGCCGCAGCTGGCCGCGAAGACGTGGTACGGCTTCCCGGCGTACGCGCGCGACGGCAAGGTCGTGGTCTTCTTCAAGCCGGCCAGCAAGTTCGAGACCCGCTACGCGACGCTCGGCTTCGAGGAGGCCGCGCAGCTCGACGAAGGGTCGATGTGGGCGACGTCGTTCGCCCTGACCGCCATCGGCAAGGCCGAGGAGAAGACGATCCGCGCGCTGGTCCGGCGGGCCGCCGGCTCTTGACCCGGAGCGCACTCCAGTCCCTAGCGTGAGGGACATGGAGCAACGCACCCTCGGTCAGGGGCTCACGGTGTCGGCGCAGGGACTCGGCTGCATGGGCATGAGCCAGTCCTACGGCGAGGCCGACGAGGCCACCTCGCTCGCCACGCTGCGCCGGGCCCTCGAGCTCGGCGTGAGCTTCTGGGACACCGCCAACGTGTACGGCGACACCGGCCCCGGCGGCTTCGGGGCCAACGAGCGGCTGCTGTCGCAGGTGCTGGCCGACCACCGCGACGAGGTCACCCTCGCGACCAAGATGGGCATCGAGGGCATCGTCCCGGACGGGCCCACCCGGTTCCGGATCGACGCGAGGCCCGAAGCCGTCCACCGCCGCTGCGACGAGTCGCTGGAGCGGCTCGGGACCGACCGGATCGACCTGTACTACCTGCACCGCGTCGACCCGGACACCCCGATCGAGGAGACCATCGGCGCGATGGGCGAGCTGGTGGCGGCCGGCAAGGTCCGCCACGTCGGCGTCTCGGAGGTCACCGCCGAGCAGCTCGAGCGGGCGCACGCCACGCACCCGATCACCGCCGTGCAGAGCGAGTGGTCGCTGTGGACCCGCGACATCGAGCCCGAGGTGCTGCCCACCGCGCGCCGGCTCGGGGTCGGCCTCGTGCCGTTCTCCCCGCTCGGGCGCGGCTTCCTCACCGGCGCGCTGTCCGGGCAGTCCTTCGAGGGCCGCGACTCCCGCGCGCGGATGCCGCGCTTCAACGAGGAGAACCTCGAGGCCAACCAGGCGATCGTGGACGAGGTCCGCGCCGTGGCCGACGCCCACGGCGTGCGGCCCGGCCAGGTCGCGCTGGCCTGGGTCCAGCAGCAGGGCGACGACGTGGTGCCGATCCCCGGGACCAAGCGCACGGCGTACCTCGAGCAGAACGTCGCCGGTCTCGACGTCCACCTCACCGCCGACGAGGTCGAGCGGCTGGACGGACTGGCCGCGCAGGTCGCCGGCGCTCGTTACTGAGCTGAGGCTCCGGCGGTGACCGCGGGCTCGGGACGCCGGTCGAAGTCGCGCCAGCGCGGGTCGACCGCGGGCAGCATGGTGACCACGAAGTAGGCCACCCCGGTCAGGGCCATGGCCGCGCCGAGGCCGACGCCGCCCACGAGGAAGCCGCCGACCAGCCCGCCCAGCGGCATGAGGGCGAAGCAGGCCGCGGTGGACAGCGAGCTCACCCGGCCGACCAGCGCCGGGGGGATCCGCTCGTAGATGACCGCGCCCAGGATCGGGTTGAGGAACCCGGCCGCGAAGCCGGCCACCACCGCTACGGCGAGGACGCCGACGAGCGGGGTGTCCCAGGCCATGACCAGGAACCGGGGGAGCCCGGTGACCAGGAAGCAGGCCAGGTAGGTCGCGTAGCGCGGCAGCCGCTCGCCGTACGCCGCCGCGAGCAGCGAGCCGACCGCCGAGGCGCCGGAGAAGGTCGCGAAGAGCAGCCCGACCGCGGCCGCGCCGCCGGCGCGCTCGACGCCCCACACCGGCACCATGACCGCCGACCAGGCCAGGTCGAGCAGGTTGGTGAGCGCGACCATCACGGTGATGCCGACGAGCACCGGGTCCGAGCGCAGGAACCGCCAGCCCTCCCGCAGCTGCTCGAAGTACGGCGCGTCGTCGGTCGGGGCGTCCGGGTCGTCCTCGGCGCGGGTGCCGGCCGGCAGCGCCCAGGCCAGCAGCAGGGCCGAGACCCCGAAGGACACGGCGTCCACCGCCAGCGCGTTGGCCGCGCCGAGGACGGCGACGAGGCCGCCGGCCAGGGCCGCGCCCAGCATCGAGGCGGTCCGCTCGACGGTGCTGCTCAACCCGGTGACGCGCTCCATGGGCACGCCCGCGGTGGTGGCCAGGGTCGGGGCGAGCGAGGCCTTGGCCGCATCCCCCGGACCGCGCAGCGCGCCGGCCACCGCGACCAGGGCCAGGAAGGCGGGGAAGGACAGCATCCCGGCCTCGTGCAGCAGCGGCACCGAGCCGACCACGAGCAGCGAGGCCCAGTCGCAGGTGAGGGCCACCCGACGCGCGCCGACCCGGTCGATCACCGGCCCGCCGAGCACCTTGAGCACGACCAGCGGCAGCATCTCGGCCACCGCCACGAGCCCGGTCTTCTCGGGGCTGCCCGTGGTGGTGAGCACGAAGAACGGCAGCGCCACCATCGAGACCCGCGTCCCGACCAGCGACATGCCCTCGGCGGCCAGCCAGCCGTAGAGCGGCCGCCTCACGACGTACCCCCCGCCGGTCCGCCCGGGCGCGGGAAGCCGTGGAACATGATCGTGTAGGGCACGCCGGAGGCGTCGTCCTCGGGAAGCTCCTCCTCGGCCTCGAACTCCTCGATGATCGCCGAGACCCGCTCGATGAGCCGGGTGGCCTGCTCCGGGGCGAGCCGGCAGCGCCAGTCCGAGAGCGTGCTGGCGTTGCGCCACTCGTCGCTGAGCGTGGCCCGCTCCTCCACCATCTGCTGGAGCATCTGCGTGTAGACCACGACCACCGTCTGCAGGTAGGCGTCCAGCGCCTCCTGGTCCTCCGGCTCGGTCAGGATCTCGAAGTCGGTCCGGGTCGACGCGTGCGCTGCGCGCCACCAGCGCTCGCGCCCGTTGCCGCGGCCCTCGTCGTCGACGATGAAGCCGTGCTGGGCCAGCTGGCGCAGGTGGTACGACGTCGCGCCGGTGTTGAGCCCCAGTCGCGTGGCCAGCGCCGTCGCGGTGGTCGGGCCCTCGGTGCGCAGGATGCCCAGCATGCGCAGGCGCTGCGGGTGGGTGAGGGCCCGGAGCTGCTGCGGTGTCGGGGTGATCGAGCTGGTGTCCATGATCGCCACCATATCTTTGCAAAGAGACGTGTGCAAACAGTTCTTTGCGGTCGTGAGGCAGGGGTGATGGCCCGGACGGACCATCGACGCACGGCGGTCCTGACCGCAGACTCCTCCCATGCCGATCCCGCGCCTCGTCCGCGCCTGCCTCGTCCTCTCCGTCGCCGCCGCCGGCCTCGCCGTCACCGCCCCCGCCGCGCAGGCGCAGGCCACCCGGACCTGGGTCTCCGGGGTGGGTGACGACGTCAACCCCTGCTCGCGGACGGCGCCCTGCAAGACCTTCGCCGGGGCGATCAGCAAGACGGCGTCGGGCGGGGTCATCAACGTGATCGACGACGGCGGCTACGGCGCGGTCACCATCACCAAGCCCATCACCATCGACGGCACGGGCCACCTGGCCTCGATCCTGGTCGTGGGCACCCCCGGGGTGACCATCAACGCGCCGACCGACGCCCAGGTCGTGCTCCGTGACATCGACATCAAGTCGACCAACACCGGGGAGGGGACCTGTGGCGCCACGACGGGGGTGAACATCATCGGCGCGGCGTCCGTGCGGCTCGACGACGTCCGGATCGCCGGCTTCACCACGGCCGTCGGCGGCAGCTTCGCCAACAGCCCGGTCGACGCCTTCCTCGACCTGTCGGTCAACGATGCCCGCATCAACGACAACTGCACCGCCGGCATCGGCCTCGCGCCCGCGGCCGGTCACGCGGTCCGGCTGGCCCTGGACAGCAGCACCATCACCGGCTCCAACACCGCGCTCAGCGTCGGCGCCGGGGCCGAGGCCTGGGTGAGCAACACCCGGATGTACCTGAACAACACCGGCCTGGACCGGCCCGGGGGGACGATCCACTCCGCCTGCGGCAACCAGGTCGCCGGCAACGCCACCGACGGCACGTTCACCGACGACCTGTGCGGGAAGGTCACGACGCCCACGACCACGCCGACCACGCCGCCCACGACCACGACGCCGGCCCCCGCCCCGACGTACTGCACGGTGCCGAGCCTGAAGAAGAAGAGTGCCGCCCGGGCCGGGGCCGCGCTGACCGCCGCTGGGTGCACGCTCGGCAAGGTCACGAGGAAGCACGCCGGCACGAAGCTGCGCGGCAAGGTCATCACCCAGGCCGTCGAAGCCGGGATCGAGGTCAAGCCCGGTACGGCGGTCGGGGTGGTCATCGGGAAGTAGCCGCCTGGCGGCGTGACAGGGTTTGCCCGTGACCGTGCTGCGCGACTACGCCGCGGCGCTCGCGCAGCCGCTGCTCGGCGACGAGCGGCCACGCCACGACGAGGTGGTCGCGCCGGACGGGACACTGCGGCCGGCGTGGAAGGGCATCGCGGAGGCGGTCGTGCGGGTGACCGCGGCGGACCTGCGGCGCGCGGACGGCGACATCGTGGCCATGCTGGCCGACGACGGCGTGACCTACGGGCGGCCGGGCGAGGGGCCGGGGCCGTGGCGGCTCGACCCGGTGCCGCTCATCGTGGAGGCGGCCGAGTGGGCGCGGCTCGAGGTGGGGCTGGCGCAGCGGGCCGAGCTGCTCAACGCCCTGCTGGTCGACCTGTACGGCGAGCAGCGGCTGCTCGCGGAGGGCGTGGTGCCGGCCGCGGTGGTCCTGGGCCACGCCGGGTTCACGCGGGTGGTGGCCCGGCCCGGGGCCGTCGACCCGCGGCCGCTCGTGCTGTGCGCGGCCGACCTGGGCCGCGACGCCGACGGCGAGTGGCGCGTGCTGGCCGACCGGGCGCAGGCGCCGTCGGGGCTGGGCTACGCGATGGAGAACCGGCGGGTGGTCTCCCGGGTGCTGCCCGAGCTCTACCGTGACGCGGGGCTGCACCGGGTCGAGCCCTACTTCGCCGCGCTGCGCTCGGCCCTGCTGCAGTCCGCGCAGGGCGACCGGGCCGACCCGCGCGTGGTCGTGCTGTCGCCGGGGACGCACTCGGAGACGGCGTACGACCAGGCGTTCGTGGCCTCGGCGCTGGGCTTCCCGCTGGTCGAGGGCAGCGACCTGGTCGTCCGCGACGGCTGGGTCCACCTGGAGGGGCCGGGCGACCGGCTGGAGCGCGTGGACGTGATCCTGCGCCGGGTCGACGCGGCCTGGAGCGACCCGCTGGAGCTGCGCGGCGACTCGCGGCTCGGGGTGGCCGGCCTGGTCGAGGCGGTGCGCCGCGGGCGGGTGCGCATCGTCAACGGGCTCGGGTCCGGCGTCCTGGAGAACCCCGGCCTGCTGCCCTTCCTGCCCGCGGTGTGCGAGGCGCTGCTGGGCGAGCAGCTGCGGCTGCCGTCGGTGCGGACCTGGTGGTGCGGCGACCCCGACTCGCTGGACCACGTGCTGGGCCGGCTGGACCGGCTGCGGGTCCGGACCATCGACGGACCGGTGCCGGCGGCGAGCCGCAAGGAGCTGGAGACGCGGATCCTCGCCGCGCCGTACCGGTGGGTCGGGCAGGAGCAGCTGCCCCTGTCCCAGGTCCCGGTGTGGGGCGAGGCCGGTCGGACCTCGGGCCAGGCCACACCCGCCCCGGTCACGCTGCGGACCTTCACGCTGCGCTACGGCTCGGCGTACCGACCGATGGCCGGCGGGCTCGCCACCCTCGGCGAGCTGCGGACCAGCAAGGACGTCTGGGTGGTCAAGGGCTCGCCCACCGACCCCGACCAGGGGCTGGCCGACGTGCTGCCGATGACCAGCGCGCGCTCGGTCAGCGTGCTGGTGCCGCGGGTGCTGGAGGACATGTTCTGGCTCGGGCGCTACGCCGAGCGCGCGGAGGACATGCTGCGGCTGGTGCTGACCGCGCACGCGCACAGCGAGGACTACCGCACCCGGCCGCGCAGCGCCGGTGGCGCGAGCCTCGAGGTGTTCCTCGACGCGGTCCGCAGGCTGGCCGGACCGGGCCAGGAGGACCTCGACGAGGAGTTCCGCTCGCTGCTGCTCGACCCCGACCGCGACGGCTCGGCGGCCCAGGCGCTGGCCCAGCTGCGCGACGCGCTCCAGGGCGTGCGTGACCAGCTCTCCGGCGACACCTGGCGCGGCTTCGGCACCATCGACCGGGCCACCGCGGCGCTGGTGGGCTCGCGGCACAGCCACCAGGTCGCCGAGTCGGCCGGCCGGATGCTCACCGGCGTGCTCGCGCTCCAGGGCGTGACCGCGAACATGATCCGCGACCCCGCCTGGCACCTCATCGGAGCCGGCCGCCACCTCGAGCGCGCGCTCCAGCTGTGCCACCTCCTGGCCGCGACGGCCACCGTCCGCCGCGGCCTCGACGTGGACCGCGACGTGCTCAACGGCGTGCTCACCGTGGCCGAGAGCGCGGTCACCCACCGCCGGCGCTACCGCGGCTACGTCCGGCCCGCGCCCGTCCTCGAGCTGCTGCTCAGGGACCCCGACAACCCGCGCTCGCTCACCTTCGCGCTCGCCGAGCTCGGCCGGCACCTGGCCGCCCAGCCCCTGTCCACCGGCTCGACCCGGCCCGAGCGCCTGGTCTCGGAGCTGGCCGAGCAGGTGGCCGGCACCGACCTCGGCACCCTGGTCGCCCTCGGCGGCGCCGAGCGGCCCCACCTCGCGTCGTTCCTGGCCACCACGCTCACCGCGCTGGGCCGGGTCGGCGACGCGGTGCACGAGCAGTACCTCGAGTCCGGCCCCGCCCCGCGTCCCCTCGCCCTGGCCGGCCGGGAGGTGTTCTGATGCGCTACCGCGTGCGCCACCTCACGACCTACACCTACGACGATGAGGTGACCGATTCGCTCGGGGTGGCCCACCTGGTGCCGCGCGCGCTGCCGTGGCAGCACGTCGCGGCGTACGACGTGACGACCCGGCCCGGCGCCTCGGACCTGCGCCACGACACCGACTTCTACGGCAACACCGCGACGTGGTTCCAGGTCACCGAGGCGCACAACCGGCTGGTCGTGGAGGCGACCAGCGAGGTCGACGTCACGGCGCCCGAGCACGACCCGGCGCGGCTCGCCCAGCCCTGGGAGGCCGCCCGGCCCCTGGTCGTGCCCACGGCGCCCGGGGCCTGGCGGGCCACGGACTTCGCGCTGCCCTCGGCCTCGGTCGACCAGGTGCCGGCCGCGACGGAGTACGCCGCCGCGTCCTTCGCCCCCGGCCGACCGCTCGGCGACGCGGTGCTCGACCTGGTCCACCGCATCCACGCCGACTTCGACTACGACAAGACCGCGACCACGGTGACCTCCCGGGTTCGCGAGGTGCTGGCCTCGCGGGCCGGGGTGTGCCAGGACTTCGCACACCTGGCCCTGGCCTGCTTCCGCAGCCAGGGGCTCGCCGCACGCTACGTCAGCGGCTACCTGGCGACCGAGCCCGCGCCCGGCCGCGAGCGGGTGGTCGGGGCCGACGCCTCGCACGCCTGGGTGGCGGTGTGGCTGCCCGGCCCGGACGGCGGCGCGTGGCTCGCGGTCGACCCGACCAACGACCACGAGGTCGGCGACCGGCACGTCACGGTCGCGTGGGGCCGCGACTACTCCGACGTGCCCCCGGTCAAGGGCGTCATCGTCACCGAGGCCTCGGACTCCAGCCTCGAGGTCAGCGTGGACGTGGCGCCGCTGTGAGCCGGCCGCGGGTGGAGGTGCGCGTCGACGACCTCACGGGGACGGAGGTGCGGGCCCTGCTGGCCGACCACCTGGCCGGCATGCACGCCACCAGCCCGGCCGAGAGCGTGCACGCCCTGGACCTCTCCGGGCTGCGGGGCCCGGACGTCACCTTCTGGTCGGCCTGGGTCGGCGACGACCTGGCCGGCTGCGGAGCGCTCAAGGAGTTGAGCGCCACGAGCGGCGAGGTGAAGTCGATGCGCACCGCACCGACCCACCTGCGCCAGGGGGTCGCCGCCGCCGTCCTCGAGCGCATCGTGGCGACCGCGCGCGAGCGGGGGTACGACGAACTGCTGCTGGAGACCGGCCACGGACCGGCCTTCGACGCCGCGCACCGGCTCTACGAGCGGTTCGGCTTCGCGCCGTGCGGCGCCTTCGCGACGTACGAGGGCGACGACCCGTTCAGCCGGTTCTTCCGGCTGGGGCTCGCCCGGGACGGGGGCTAGGGCCGGGGGTCGGTCGGCGGCTCGATCTCGGGCTGGTCCGGGGCCACGCCGGGGTCCTCGCCGGGCTGGAGGGGCTCGGTCGGGATCGGGGCCGGGTCGCCGCTGGGGACGACCTCGGGGTCGGGCTGGGGCTCACCTGGTGTCGTGGTCATGGCCGCCGGTACCCACGGGCCCCCCGGGTACCGGGCCGCCCGTGAGGTCCTACCGCTGCCGGGTCTGCGACAACCCGCTGCACTTCGAGAACTCCTCGTGCGTCTCGTGCGGGACCGCGCTCGCCTACAGCCGCGAGGAGCGGGCGATCGTGCCGGTCGACCACCTCTCGCGCTACCTCGACCAGAGCGGGCTGGTGTGGCACCGGTGCCGCAACCTCGGGCTGCACGGGTGCACCTGGCTGTCGCGCTACGAGGGCGGTCAGTGCTTCGCCTGCGACCTGACCCGCACCCGACCGAACGACGAGGACCCCGAGGGGCTGGCGAACTACCCCGCCGCCGAGCGGGCCAAGCGGCACCTGCTGGCCGAGCTGGACACCCTCGGCTTCCAGGTCGTGGGCAAGGACACCGACCCGGACAACGGCCTGGCCTTCGACCTGCTCTCCAGCGTCCACGAGAACGTGACCATCGGCCACGCCGACGGGGTCGTCACCATCGACCTGGCCGAGAGCGACGACGCCTACCGCGCGCGCGTCCAGCAGGACCTGGCGGAGCCCTACCGCACCATGCTCGGCCACTTCCGGCACGAGGTCGGGCACTACTACGAGTGGCAGCTGGTCCGCGGCGACCTCATCGAGCAGGCGCGGGCGCTGTTCGGCGACGAGACCGCCGACTACCAGGCCGCGATCGACCGGCACTACGCCGACGGCCCGCCCGCCGACTGGGCGTCGTCCTACATCAGCACGTACGCGACCATGCACCCCTTCGAGGACTTCGCCGAGACCTGGGCGCACTTCCTGCACATCAGCGACACCGTAGAGACCGCCGCGGCGTACGGGCTCACCGCGGTCGCGCCGGTGACGGCGTTCTCGAGCTTCCGTGACGTGGTGGCCGGGATCTGGGTGCCGCTGTCGATCGCGCTCAACATGATCAACCGCTCGATGGGCAAGGACGACCTCTACCCCTTCGTCATCCCGGCGCCGGTGCTGGACAAGCTCGACTTCGTGGCCGCGCTGCCGCGGACCGTGCCCGCCCCGGCCCAGGCCACCCGGTCGGACGGTTGAGGCTTCAACCGTCACGGGTACCGTCCGGGCTGTGAACGAGGACGACAGCAAGAAGACGGGCGGCTCGTTCGAGCGGGACACCGACTACATCCCGGACCGGATCACCCACGAGGGGCGGCGCCCGGAGCACGGGCCCGCCGACGTGCCGCTGTGGCCGGTCGAGGCCGGTCGCTACCGGCTGGTCGCCGCGCGCGCGTGCCCGTGGGCCAGCCGCGCCATCATCGTGCGGCAGCTGCTGGGCCTCGAGGACGTCATCTCCCTCGGGCTGTGCGGGCCGACCCACGACCTGCGCAGCTGGACCTTCGACCTCGACCCGGGCGGGGTGGACCCGGTGCTGGGGATCGAGCGCCTCCAGCAGGCCTACTTCGCCCGCTTCCCGGCGTACCCCAAGGGGATCACCGTGCCCGCGGTCGTCGACGTGCCGACCGGGCAGGTGGTCACCAACGACTTCCCGTGGATCACCCACGACCTGTTCTTCGAGTGGCGCGAGTTCCACCGCGAGGACGCACCCGACCTGTGGCCGGCCGAGCTCCGCGAGGAGATGGAGGCGGTGATGAAGCGGGTCTACACCGAGGTCAACAACGGCGTCTACCGCTGCGGCTTCGCGAGCAGCCAGGATGCCTACGACGCGGCGTACGACCGCCTGTGGACCGCGATGGACTGGCTGGAGGAGCGGCTGGCCGACCGGCGCTACCTCATGGGCGAGACGGTCACCGAGGCCGACGTGCGGCTGTTCACCACCCTGGTCCGCTTCGACCCCGTCTACCACGGCCACTTCAAGTGCAACCGGCAGAAGCTGACCGAGCTGCCGAACCTGTGGCGCTACGCCCGCGACCTGTTCGCCCTGCCGGGCTTCGGCGACACCGTCGACTTCGACCAGATCAAGACGCACTACTACTCGGTGCACCGCGGCATCAACCCGACCGGCATCGTGCCGCAGGGCCCGGACCTGAGCGTCTGGACGGAGCCTGCTGGTCGTCACTCGTAACGCGCCCGAGACGTCGAGGGGCTGTCGCCCGCGCTGGTTGCGTCCTACGGTGTCCTCCGTACGACGGTCGGCAGACGACGCATTCGGGAGGCAGAGACCTTGACGACGACGGAATCCGAAGAGCGAGCGAGCAAGGGGCTCAAGCTCGGGGCCATCGGTCTCGTGGGCAGCATCGTCGTGGGCATCGCGTCCACGGCGCCGGCCTACTCGCTGGCCGCCACCCTGGGCTTCGTCGTCACCACCGAGAACGGCTCCGGGATCGTCGGCACCAAGGCGCCGCTGATCATGGTGCTCGCCTTCGTCCCGATGTACCTCACAGCCGTGGCCTACGCCGAGCTGAACAAGGCCGAGCCCGACTGCGGCACCACGTTCACCTGGGCGGCCCGGGCCTTCGGGCCGCGCGCCGGCTTCATGGGCGGCTGGGCGATCATCATCGCCGACATCATCGTGATGGCGAACCTCGCCCAGATCGCCGGCTCCTACTCCTACTCGCTGTTCGGCTTCGACTCGCTGGCCGCCAGCGTCTTCTGGAGCACGGTGGCCGGGATCGTCTGGATCGCGGTCATGACCTACATCTGCTACCGCGGCATCGAGGTCTCGGTGCGTCTGCAGTACGGCCTGCTGGGCATCGAGATCGTCACCCTCGTCGCCTTCGCCGTGTTCGCCATCGTCAAGGTGTACGCCGGCTCGGCGCCGGTCGGGATCAAGCCGTCGTGGGACTGGATCTCGCCCAGCGGGCTGACGGCGTCCGGGCTGGTGACGGCCACGCTGATCGCCGTCTTCATCTACTGGGGCTGGGACACGGCCGTCGCGACCAACGAGGAGGCCGACGACCCCGCCACGACGCCGGGCCGCGCGGCCGTGATCTCCACGGTGCTGCTGCTGGTCATCTACGCCCTCGTGGCGGTGGCCACCATCGCCTTCGCCGGCATCGGCGAGGAGGGCATCGGACTGGGCAACCTCGACAACGCCAGTGACGTGTTCGCCGCCATGGGCGACGCCGTGTTCGGCGGCGGGGCGGTCGGCTGGATCATGGTCCACCTCCTGGCCATCACCGTCCTGACCTCGGCCTCGGCCTCGACCCAGACCACGATCCTGCCGACGGCGCGCACCAGCCTGTCGATGGCGGTGTTCAGGGCCGCGCCGTCGCGGTTCGCCCGGATCCACCCGAAGTACCTCACGCCGACCGACTCCACGATCTGGATGGGCGGCGTATCGATCTTCTTCTACGTCGGGCTCACCCTGATCAGCGAGAACATCCTCGCCGACACCATCGAGGCGGTCGGGCTGATGATCGCCTTCTACTACGGCCTCACCGGCTTCGCCTGCGTGTGGTTCTACCGCAAGACCATGTGGTCGAGCCCGCGCGACATCGTCATGCAGGGACTGTTCCCGCTGCTCGGCGGCACGATCCTGCTCGTCGCGTTCGTGTGGGCCGCCAAGCTGTACGCCGCGCCGGACTGGGGTGCGGGCGGCACCCACATCGGCGGCGTCGGCGGCGTGTTCCTGCTCGGCATCGGCTCCCTGCTGTTCGGGGCGGTGCTGATGTTCGTGTGGCAGGCCCTGGCCCCGGAGTACTTCCGCGGCGAGACGCTGCCCAAGCGGGACTCCTCCGACCTCGTCCTCGTCGGCGGGGGCGGCAAGCCGACCGGGCTGCGGCTGCCCGACAGCGTCGAGCGCACCGTCATCGCCCCGGACCTCTCGAACCTCCCGCCCGGGCAGACCGCGGTCGACCCGCGGACCGGGGAGCGCTTCGTCGGCGGGGGAGGACAGGCCGCCCTCCTAGGCTGGGAGGCATGGGCCACGACCACAGCCACGCCGCGGGCCGGGCCGCCGACCGCGGCCGGCTGCGCATCGTGCTGCTGGTCACGGC
This sequence comes from Nocardioides anomalus, assembly GCF_011046535.1. Taxonomy (NCBI): domain Bacteria; kingdom Bacillati; phylum Actinomycetota; class Actinomycetes; order Propionibacteriales; family Nocardioidaceae; genus Nocardioides; species Nocardioides anomalus. Next base: position 4,774,916 of record NZ_CP049257.1, read on the forward strand.
CAGCGTCCTCGTGCTCGAGGTCGTCGGCTGGCTGGTCACCGGGTCGCTGGCGCTGCTCGCCGACGCGGGCCACATGGCCACCGACGCCGCGGCGGTGGTGCTCGCCCTCGGGGCGTCGTACGTCGCGTCGCTGAGGGGCGGCGAGCGCTCGACGTTCGGACTGCACCGCGCCGAGGTGCTGGCCGCACTGGTCAACGCGGTGGTGCTGATCGTGGTGTGCGCCTACCTGTTCTGGGCGGGCATCTCGCGGCTGGGCACGCCCGAGGACGTCGACGCCGGACCGATGGTGGCCTTCGCCGCGGTCGGCCTCCTGGCCAACGCGATCTCCATGGGCGTGCTCTCGCGGGCCGAGCGGGGCTCGCTCAACATGCGCGGCGCGATCAACGAGGTGCTGGCCGACCTGGTCGGCTCGCTGCTCGCCGTGGTCGCCGGCCTGGTCATCTGGACGACCGGGTGGACCCGGGCCGACGCCGTGGCCACCCTGGCCATCGCCGTGCTCATCGTGCCGCGGGCCTTCACCCTGGCCCGGGACGCCACCGTCGTGCTGCTCGAGATCGCCCCGGCCGGGCTCGACCTCGGCGACGTGCGCACCCACCTGCTCGACGTGCCCGGTGTCACCGACGTGCACGACCTGCACGCCTGGACCATCACCAGCGGGATCCCGTCGCTGTCGGCCCACGTCACCGTGACCGACGCCTGCCTGGCCCAGCGCGGCGTCGGGGCCACGCTGGACGAGCTCAGCCGGTGCGTGGCCGACCACTTCGACGTGCACCACGCGACCTTCCAGGTCGAGCCGGTCAGCCACCAGGCCCACGAGGACCTCGGCGAGGTGCACTGACCCGCGTCAGCGCGGGATGACCGAGAAGAGCACCTTCTTCTTGACCATCACCCAGATCAGCAGCATGACCACGGTGTGGAGGAGCGTGCCCACCCAGAAGGCCGTGCGGTCCAGGTGCGGGATGTTGCCGACCGCGATCACGAAGAACACGTGCACGATGAAGACGTAGAGGCTGGCCGAGCCCAGGGGCGTCCACAGCCAGCCGACGGCGGCGTTGATCGGCTTCCAGCAGGTGGTGAGCACGGCGTAGGCGCAGATGATCATGAGCACGCAGTCGACGAGCCGGCCCGGCTGGAGGAAGACCCGGTTGTAGCCGTGCGCGTAGAGCCAGCCGTAGGAGTCGCCCGGGAACGGCGGGGAGAGGAAGCCGAAGTGGTGGCCGGCCCACAGGTAGACCAACGCCGCGGCGTAGGTCAGGACGAAGACGCCGCACGCGAGCTTGCCCCAACGTGAGGTCAGCGCGCGGGTGATCTGGCGGCGGTAGGTGCCCAGCACCAGTCCGTGGGTGAAGAGCACCTGCCAGCTGAGCAGCGGGAAGACGTACTCGAACTGCGAGGGCAGCGGGTGGACCGGGTCGTGGAAGTTGACCACGAACAGCACCCAGGAGCCGGCCAGCAGCAACCACCACAGCCCGCGCTTGATCAGCCACATGAGCGCGGGGAGGGCCAGGCTCAGCACGATGAACAGGCCCATGATGTTGAAGACCCAGGGGCCCATCTCCACGAGCAGGAGCTGCTTCACGGCGTACCACGGGGGCGGGTAGTCGAAGAGCCGCGGGAAGTTGGGGTAGAGGTCGTATACCTGGCCGGCCGCCGTCTCGCCGTTCTCGCCCGTGCCGCGGTCGGTGAACGTCGTGACGACGGCGGTCGAGACGTGCGGCACCTTGCCGAGCAGCCAGACCAGGATGACCACGGCGAGGGTGACGAGGTACTGCTTGCGGGCGCGGCGCAGCATGGTCACGGCCATGGCCCACTCGCCGATCCGGGCGACGCCGGGGAGGTAGACCATCCCGAGCACGATCCCGGAGAGCAGCACGAACATCTCCGCGCCGGTGATCGCGCCGATGGCGTTGAGGCTAAGGTAGCTGTAGACGCCGGCGACCTCGATGTGGGTGAAGACGACGGTGAGGATGATCCAGCCGCGGAACAGGTCCAGCCGCTGGTCGCGCGGGTCGTGCTCCTGCGGGTAGCGCCACGACGGAAGCCACCGCCCGACCAGCCCGGCGACGAGGAAGCCCACGGCGAGCAGGGCGACGCAGAGGACGATCCAGCCCATCTCCGCGCTCTGGTCGTCGGCGTCGGGGAGCCGGCCCTGCGCGGTGGCGGCGTTGCCGGTCTCGAGGTCGAGCACCCGGGTGACCGGCCCGAGGGTGAGGGGCGCGCGGTCCAGGTCGCGGCGCAGGGCGCGGGCCAGGGTGCCGGTCCGCGCCGCGCCCCACCGCACCGTCTGGTCGTCCGCCTCGGCCTCGCGGCGGTCCAGCTCGAGCCAGCTGATCGCGGCGATGAGGGGGTGGTCGTCGACGGCGGCGAAGACCTGCCGCCACCACGACCGCTTGACGTCCAGCTCACTCGAGCCGTCGACGTGCGGGTTGTACAGCGCCCCGGTCTCCACGAGGAACGGCGTCCGGTCGGGCGCGGCGAAGCGGTCGTAGAACGAGGTCCGCGCGACGTCCCGGCCATAGCCCAGGGTCTCCTCGAAGCGGCTCTCGAGCTCTCCGGGCTGCGGGGTGGTGTTGGTGTCGAACTGCTCGCCGGTCTGCTGGCCGCTGTCGTCCTCGCTGATCCGGGTCTGGTCCAGGCTGCCGAACCGGTAGAGGGAGAGCCCCACCCAGTCCACGGCCTCGGCGCCGGGGTAGTAGGGGCCGTAGGGGTCGTCGGCGTCGTCGACGGTGCCGTCGCCGTCGGTGTCGAGCTGGCGGGTCCGCTGCGCGCTGTCCGGGTCGACCGCCCCGTAGGCCTTCCCGAAGGGGTAGCCCGCGCCGTACGCCGGGGACCAGACCATGGCGGCCTGGTCGGTCGCGGCGTGCACGGCCAACGCCAGCTGCCGGAACGCCGCGACGTACTCCCGAGGCTGCTGGCCCCAGGTGACCCAGCTGCCGTTCATCTCCGGCGCGAACCGGACCAGGAAGAAGGAGTCGTACTCGCGGTGCAGGTCGGCCAGCTCGTCGGCCAGCTGCTCGGCCTCGGCGTCGGTGAGGTCGGCCAGCGCCTGCTGGGGCTCGAGGGTCAGGGCCGCGACCGCACCCTGGCTGGCCGCCTGTTGCGCGAACTGCTCGAGGTACGTCGCGTCCTGGTCGGTGAGCGGGTAGTCGACACGCTGCGCGTAGAGCGACGGGGTGCGGCCCAGCCGGCCCGAGTAGTCGGCCGGCAGCTGCTCGCTCCAGTCCAGGCCGGGGCCGAACCACGGCTTCCCGAGCGGCACCCGCGGGACCGGGTCCGGTGACGGGTCGCCGTCCGCGGCGCGCGCGGCGCCGGGCAGCAGGACGAGGCTCAGCAGGGCCAGGACGGCGAGGAGCGCCCGGACCGGCCTGCTCAGTGCCGGTCGCACCGCAGGGTCCAGCGGTTGCGCCCGTCGACCCGCTGGTGCTCGAGGTGGTCCAGCGCGGCCAGGGCCAGGGCCAGGCCGCGACCCGACTCGGCGTCCGCGTCGGGCATGGTGACGTCGCCGAGGTCGAGCTCGACCGGCTGGCCGTTGTCGCCCAGCACCGCCGTCAGCGCCTCGGGGTCGACCGTCACCTCGACGGTCAGCTCGCGACCGCCGGGGTGCGCGACGCCGTGCCCGTCGTCGACGCGGAAGGCGTGCTCGACGATGTTGCCGAGGATCTCCACCACCCCCATCTCGAAGCGCGTCCGGTCCGCGACCGCCACCTCGGGCGAGCGCTCCCAGAGCGCCGCGAGCTCGTCGAGCACCCGGTCGACGACCTCGGGCGCGACGGCGGCGGTCACCGAGACGTCAGCCACCGAACGCCTCCTCCACGCTGGCCCGCGGCCGCAGCACCTTGTCGAGGTTGGTGAGCTCGAAGACGCTCATCACCTCGGGGGTGGGCCGGGCGACCTGGAGGTCGCCGCCGGCCTGGCGGGCGGACTTGAGCCCGGCGATGAGGGCGCCGAGCCCGGAGGAGTCGAGGAAGGTGGTCTCGCCCAGGTCGACCACGACGCGCGTCGTACCGGCGTCGACCAGCTCGGTCAGCACCTCGCGCAGCCGCCGGGCGCTGACCATGTTGAGCCGGCCGCGCGGCACCACCACGCCGATGCCGCGGTCGTCGGTGCGGACGTCGAACTCGATCATCGGGGACCCCCTCGGTCGCTGTGCACGGGCTCGCGCACGTGTCGGCCGGCTCCGGTCCCCACCGGGGGAGCGGAGCCGCGGTAGCGGGCCGCCTCGATGACCACGGAGAGGATCACCAGGTCGAAGGCGACCCAGAACAGGTTGAGGTAGACGCCCAGCGGGCTGCCCTGGTCGAAGGCCAGCAGCCGGACCAGGCCGACCACGGCGGCCACCGCGAGCAGCGCCATCGCGACCAGCTGCGCCTTGACCAGGTGGTACGGCGGCCCGCCGGTCTGCTCGCGGCGTTCCTTGGGGGTGACCGCGAAGTCCAGCGAGCGGCCGAGGAAGACGTTGCCGAACGCCGAGGTGAACGACGTGATCCAGACCGGGAACAGCGCGAGGGAGTACTGCTGGCCGCGCCAGGTCCTGCGCCCGTCGGCCACCACCCAGAACAGCAGCTGGTTGACGAGCAGGAACGGGACGAGCCGGGCGAAGAAGTCGACGCTGATCGCCTGCACCGGCAGCACGCCGAAGAGCAGGTAGACCACCGGCGCCGCGATGTAGACCACGGCGGCGAAGCCGGAGAGGTAGCTCCACATGGTCGCGAAGTACATGAGCCGCTGCGCCCAGGAGAGCCGGCGCTGGCGCAGCGGGTTCTCGCGGAGCATGACCTGGACCGTGCCCTGGGCCCAGCGCAGGCGCTGGGTGAGCATGCTCTCCAGGTCCTCGGGCGCCAGGCCGTGGGCCAGCACCTCGTCGTGGTACGCCGAGCGCCAGCCCAGCGAGTGCAGCCGCATGCAGGTCGCCATGTCCTCGGTGACCGAGATCGTGGCCAGCGGCATGATCGGCTGGGCCTCGCCGGCCCGGTCGACGTCGACGGCGTCGACGAGGGCCTGCACCGTCTCCACCGCGCCGAGCGGGGAGTAGGAGCGGTGGGCCAGTCGCTCGAGCACGGACTCGTCGACGGTGGCCAGTCGCTCGTCGGGGTCGGCGGCGAGCCCCTCGAGCTCGCGGATGGCGGCCAGGTCCGCGGACAGGGTGGTGAGGTCGGCGGCGACCAGCTCGCGACGGATCGCCGCGACCCTGCGCTGGAAGCGGTAGGTCACGTCGAACAGCGCGACCCCGCGGGCCAGCTCGCGGCGGGCCCGCCCGAGGTCGTAGAGGATGAGGTCGAGGGAGCGGCGCACCTCGACGTCCTCGGGGCCGAGCTCCTTGCGGGCCTGGCCGACGACCCGCTTGGCGGTGCGCAGGGCGCGGTGCACGCCGAGCTCGACCTCTCCGACGTACCCCGTCACCCCGAGCTGCATCAGCGCCTCACGGCGGATCACCGCGTTGGAGCCGCAGAAGAACGCGGCGTTCCACCCGTCCTTGCCCTGCTGGATGGGGCCGTAGAAGAGCGGGGCCTGGCTGCCGAGCGGGTCGTGCTCGGGGACGTTCTCGAACCACTGCGGGGTCTGCACCAGGGCCATCCGCTCGTCGGCGAAGAAGCCGAGGGTGTGGTCGAGGATCTCGGGGAGCGGGACCTGGTCGGCGTCCAGGATGAGCAGGAACTCGCCCTCGGTGGCCAGCAGGGCGTTGTTGAGGTTCCCGGCCTTGGCGTGCCGGGCGTGGCCGGTCCAGTGGGTGCCGCGGGTGATCCAGCCGATGCCCTCGGCCTCGCACGCCTGCCGCATCTCCTCGCGGTCACCGTCGTCGAGGACCCAGGTCTCGTGCGGGTAGCCGATGGCCTTGGCCGCACGGGCGGTCCGCATCACCAGCTCGACCGGCTCGTTGTAGCTGGTGATGAACACGTCGACGCTCAGCCCCGGCGCCGGCGCGGGCGGTCGTTCGCGCTCCCGCAGCCGCCACATGGTCAGCCCGAAGAGCAGGGAGTCGATGAGGCTGTAGGTCTCGGCGACGACGAGCGGTACGGCGATCCACCAGGCGGCCCAGTGCACCGAGAACAGCCAGCGCCAGACGACGTAGTTGAGCCCGAGCACGGCCGTGACCACCACGACCGTGCGGATGAGGAGCAGCCGTCGTGTCACCGGTCCCCGCAGGGTGCGCGGTACACCGCCAACGCGGTGACGTCGTCGAGGGGCGTGCGGCCGCGGGTGAGCGCGCTGAGCGCGGCGAGCAGGCTCTCCGGGTCCCGGTGCGCGGCTACGAGCTCGCCCACCGGCACCCACCAGTGCAGCGGGTCCTCGAGCAGGTCGAGGACGCCGTCGGTGAAGACCAGCAGACGGTCTCCCGGACCCAGCGCGGCCCGCCGCTCGGTCCAGTCGTCGTCGGCGAACAGGCCGAAGGGCCGGTCGGCCCCGACGTGCCGCTCCACCCGGCCGTCGGCACGCACCACCAGCATGAGGCCGAGGCCCGCGTCGACGAAGCGGATCTCGCCCGTGCCCAGGTCGACGGCGGCCTCGACCAGGGCAGCGAACGCGCCGGCGCGGTCCAGGTCGCGGTGCAGGCTCCGCGCGACCGCGGTCGCGCTGGCGCCGAGGTCGGCGCCGGCCACCACGTCGAGGTGCGTCGCCCGGAGCGCGGCGCGCACGCCGGCGCCGACGAGCGCGGCGCCCGTCCCCTTGCCCATCACGTCGCCGAGCCCGAGGTGCAGGACCCCGTCGCTGACCCCGTAGTCGAAGAAGTCCCCGCCCACCGCCAGGGCGGGCAGGCACACACCGGCCGCCTCCCAGTCCGGCAGCCGCAGCGGGTGGGCCGGGAGCAGGGAGGCCTGGACGCGGGCTGCCGCGGACATCTCGGTCGAGGCCAGCAGCTCCTGCTCCGCCCACACGGCGAGGTCGAGGAACGACTGCAGCCGGTCGCCCTCGAGCGTGCCCGGCTCGGGGTCGAAGACGCACAGGACGCCCACGACGTTGTCCTGGGCGTCGGTGAGCGGGACACCGGCGTAGAACGCGACCTCCCCGGCGGCGACCAGCCCCAGGTCGCGGAAGCGCCCGTCGGCGCGGGCGTCCGGCACCACGAGCAGCGAGCGCTGGAGCGTGGTGGTGTGGCAGAAGGTCTGCTCGCGTGGCATCGCGGTGCCGTCGTACCCCGCCGCTCCGGGGTAGCACGCCCGGTCGCGGTCCAGGACGGTGATCGTGCTCATCCGAGCACCGAGCAGGGTGCGGGCGACGCGGCTGATCCGGTCGAAGCGCTCCTCGCGGACGTCCTCGCCGAGCCCGAGGGCGTCGACGGCGCGCTGCCGCCGCTCCTCCTCGGTCAGTCGCGGTCGTTCCAGGACAGCGTGGGCCATGTCGTGGTCGTGCCTCGTCCCCAGCACTGTGCAGCCGGTGAGCACCCCCCGTCGGTGTTCTGCCTGCCCCGTCAAGGTACCCAGGGGGGTGTCGACCTCCGACCCGGTCGGACGTTCACCACACCTTCGGGTGGGGTCGCGCCACCGCGACGGGTGCTCCGGTGGTCCGACCGGGTTGGGGCGGCCGCGCCGACCTCGGTACATTGGCGCCGCACGAATCGTGACCCGGCTCACAGCCCCGCACCACCCCCGCGGCGCCGTGTCCGGGCCACCCTCATCCGTGGGCGGAGACCCCGACCCCGGCCGTGACCTCCCGAGGAGACCCAGTGACTGACCCTGCGGCACCACCACCCGCGTTCGGACCGGATCTGGCCGAGGTCTTCGGCCCCTCGCAGCAGGACGGCGGTCCCGAGCTGGTCCAGCTGCTCACGCCCGAGGGTGAGCGCGTCCAGCACCCCGAGTTCGACCTCGACTTCAGCCCGGAGCAGCTGCGCGGCTTCTACCGCGACATGGTCATGGTCCGGCGCATCGACACCGAGTCCACGGCGCTGCAACGCCACGGCGAGCTCGGCATCTGGGCCCAGCTGCTCGGCCAGGAGGCCGCGCAGGTCGGCGCCGGCCGCGCGCTGCGCCCGCAGGACTTCGTCTTCCCGACCTACCGCGAGCACGGCGTGGCCTGGTGCCGCGGGCTCGACCCGCTGAAGCTGCTCGGTCTGTTCCGCGGCGTCGACCACGGCGACTGGGACCCCGAGGAGGTCAACTTCGGCCTCTACACGATCGTCATCGGCGCCCAGACCCTGCACGCCACCGGCTACGCCATGGGCATGCAGCGCGACGGTGCGGTCGGCACCGGCGACCCCGACCGCGACGCGGCCGTCATCGCCCACTTCGGCGACGGCGCCTCCTCGCAGGGCGACGTCAACGAGGCCTTCATCTTCGCCGCGTCCTACAACGCGCCCGTCGTGTTCTTCTGCCAGAACAACCAGTGGGCGATCTCCGAGCCCATCGAGCGACAGACCCGGATCCCGCTCTACCAGCGCGCGCTGGGCTTCGGCTTCCCCGGCGTCCGCGTCGACGGCAACGACGTGCTCGCGACGTACGCCGTCACGCAGGCCGCGCTCCAACGGGCCCGCGACGGCCAGGGCCCGACGTTCGTGGAGGCCTACACCTACCGCATGGGCGCGCACACCACGACCGACGACCCGACCCGCTACCGGCTGTCGGACGACGTGGAGTCCTGGAAGCTCAAGGACCCGATCTCGCGGGTCGAGGCCTACCTGCGGCGCAACGGCCTGGCCGACGCCGACTTCTTCGCCGACGTCTCCGCCGAGGCCGACGCGCTCGGCGCGCGCCTGCGCGACGGGGTCAAGGCCCTGCCCGACCCGCAGCCGCTCGGCATCTTCGAGCACGTCTACGCCGAGCAGACCGAGGAGCTGCGCCGCCAGCACGACGAGTTCGCGGCCTACCTCGACTCCTTCGAGGGGAGCCACGCATGAGCGCCGGGACCGAGAAGATCACCCTGGCCAAGGGGCTCAACCTCGGCCTGCGCAAGGCCATGGAGGACGACCCCAAGGTCCTGCTCATGGGCGAGGACGTCGGCAAGCTCGGCGGCGTCTTCCGGATCACCGACGGCCTGCAGAAGGACTTCGGCGAGGACCGGGTCATCGACAGCCCGCTGGCCGAGTCCGGCATCGTCGGCACCGCGGTCGGCATGGCCATGCGCGGCTACCGGCCGGTGGTCGAGATCCAGTTCGACGGCTTCGTCTACCCGGCCTACGACCAGATCGTGTGCCAGGTCGCCAAGATCCACTTCCGGTCCAAGGGCCGGATCAAGATGCCGATCGTCATCCGCATCCCGTTCGGTGGCGGCATCGGCGCGGTCGAGCACCACAGCGAGTCGCCGGAGGCGCAGTTCGCGCACACGCCGGGGCTCAAGGTCGTGGCCTGCTCCAACCCCGTCGACGGCTACTGGATGATCCAGCAGGCCATCGCCTGCGACGACCCGGTGATCTTCCTCGAGCCCAAGCGGCAGTACCACGCCGACAAGGCCGAGCTCGACGACTCCGTGACCCCCGAGCCGCTGTTCACCTCCCGCGTGGTCCGACCGGGCAGCGACGCCACGCTGCTGGCCTACGGCCCGACGGTGAAGACGGCCATGAAGGCCGCCGAGGCCGCCTCGGGTGAGGGCCGCTCGCTGGAGGTCATCGACCTGCGCACGCTGAGCCCGCTCGACATGGGCCCGGTCCTCGACTCGGTGCGCCGCACCGGCCACGCCGTCGTCGTGCACGAGGCGCACGTCAACCTGGGCATGGGCGCCGAGCTCGCCGCCCGGATCACCGAGGAGTGCTTCTACTCCCTCGAGGCGCCGGTGCTGCGCGTGGGCGGCTTCGACACGCCGTACCCCGCCTCCCGCATCGAGGAGGAGTGGTTGCCCGACCTGGACCGCGTCCTCGACGCCGTCGACCGCTCGCTGAGCTTCTGAGGAGGTCGCGATGCCTGAGTACCTCCTGCCCGACGTGGGCGAGGGCCTGACCGAGGCCGAGATCGTGTCCTGGAAGGTCGAGGTCGGCGACACCGTCGCCATCAACGACATCGTCTGCGAGATCGAGACCGCCAAGTCGATCGTCGAGCTGCCCTCGCCGTTCGCCGGTGTGGTCTCGGCGATCCTGGCGCCCGAGGGCGAGACCATCCCGGTCGGCACGCCGATCATCGCCATCGGCTCCGATGCGGCCGAGCCGGCGCCCGCTGCGGCCGCGCCGGCGCCCGAGATGGAGATCGACCTGTCCAACCCGGCCGCCTCCGGCTCGGGCGAGGGCGAGTCGCTGGTCGGCCGGATGAAGGCCGACCGCGGCCCGACCCGCCGGGCCCGCAAGGTCTCCTCGGGCGCGGCCGCCGTCCACATGCAGGCCCAGGCCGCCTTCGAGACCGGGATGGCCTCGCCGATGGTCGAGGCCGAGGAGCCCGAGCCCGCCGTGCCGGCGTCCTCCCAGGCGCCCGCGGCCCGGGCGGAGTCCGACGTGCGCGTGCTGGCCAAGCCGCCCGTGCGCAAGCTGGCCAAGGACCTCGGCGTCGACCTGGCCACGCTCGAGGCCTCCGGCCCGAACGGGACGATCTCGCGCGAGGACGTCGAGCGGGCCGCCTCCGGCTCGTCCGCGTCCACCCCGGCCCCCGCGGCTGCTCCGGCCGCCCGGCGCGCGCTGGGCGAGCGAGAGACCCGCGAGCCGATCAAGGGCGTGCGCAAGATGATGGCCGGCGCGATGGTGCAGTCGGCCTTCACCGCCCCGCACGTGACCGAGTGGGTCACCCTGGACGCCACCCGGACCGTGGAGTTCGTGGAGCGGCTCAAGGCGCGCCGCGAGTTCCGCGACCTGCGGGTCTCGCCCCTGCTGGTGCTGGCCCGGGCCTGCCTGCTGGCCATGCGGCGCACGCCGGTCGTGAACTCGTTCTGGGACGAGGCCGCGGGCGAGGTCGTGCTCAAGCACTACGTGAACCTCGGCATCGCGGCGGCCACCCCGCGGGGCCTGGTCGTCCCGAACGTCAAGGACGCCCAGGACCTCTCGCTGGCGGAGCTGGCCGAGGCCCTCGGCGCGCTCACCGCCACCGCCCGGGACGGCAAGACCCAGCCCGCGGAGATGGCGGGCGGGACGTTCACGATCACCAACGTCGGCGTCTTCGGCGTCGACGCGGGCACGCCGATCATCAACCCCGGCGAGTCGGCCATCCTCTGCTTCGGCGCCATCAAGAAGCAGCCCTGGGTGGTCACCGAGGGCGGTGAGGACCGGATCGCGGTCCGGCACGTCACCACACTGGCGCTGTCCTTCGATCACCGCCACATCGACGGCGAGGCCGGCTCGCGGTTCCTCGCCGACGTCGCCGGCGTGCTCGAGGACCCGGCGTCCGCGCTGCTGTTCTGAGTCCGGTCCGGAGTTCCGACCCGCGCCTCGCGGGGTAGTAGCCAGTCGTGACGGCTGGCTACCCCCGCGAGGGCGAGACGATCGGGCCGTTCGTCGTGGGGCGCCGGCTGGGCGGCGGCGGGATGGGGGTGGTCTTCGAGGCCCACGACCCCGCCCTGGACCGCCCGGTCGCGCTCAAGGTGATCGCCCCGGAGCTGGCCGAGGACGCGGACTTCCGTGAGCGGTTCCGCCGCGAGGCGCAGACCCAGGCGTCGCTCGACTCGCGGCACGTGGTGCACGTCTACGGCCACGGTGAGGACCAGGGGCGGCTGTGGATCGCCACCCAGCTGGTGCCGGACGGCGACCTGCGGACCCTGCTCACGGCGTACGGACCGCCGCCGGCGCCGGTGGCGGTCGACCTGGTCACCCAGGTCGCGGGCGGGCTCGCCGACGCGCACGCGGCCGGGCTCGTGCACCGCGACATCAAGCCGGCCAACGTGCTGCTGCGCCGCCGCGACGACGGCGGATACACGGCCTACCTGGCCGACTTCGGCATCGCCCGGCGCCTGGACGCCGAGCAGACGCGGACGGCGCTGGCCACGGTCGGCACGCCGACCTACATGGCGCCCGAGCTGCACACCGGCGGCAGCCCCGGCGTGGCCTCGGACGTGTACTCCCTCGGCTGCCTGCTCTGGGCCACGCTGACCGGCGCCGCGCCGTACGCCGGGACCTCGGACTTCGAGGTCGTGACCGCCCACCGCGACCACCCCGTGCCGCAGCTGGCCGAGGACACGCCGCTGGCGCGGGGCCTCAACGACGTGCTGCGCCGGACCATGGCCAAGGACCCGCGCAACCGCCCGTCGTCCGCGGCGGCGGTCCGCGACCGGTTGGCCGCCCTGCGCGGGCCCCAGCCCGAGGTGGCCGTGCGGCCGGCGGCGCCACGGCCGGCGCGGCGTCGCCGCTGGCCGGTCCTGGCCGGTCTGGTCGCGGTGCTCCTCGTCGCCGCGGCCGCGGTGACCTACGCGCTGACCCGGGACGACGACGGCGGTGCGCCGACCTCGCGGTCCACGTCCCCGTCGAGCGCGTCGTCGAGCCCGTCGTCGAGCCCGAATCCCTCGGGCTCGGGCTCCTCGGGCTCCTCGGGCTCCTCGGGCTCCTCGGGCTCGGACCCGGGCGACGTGGAGACGGCGGTGGCCAGCATGGGCGCCGCCTTCGCGACCCAGCCCGGGCTCGACGCCGAGCGGGGCGCGTGCGTGGCCCGGTCGGTGATCGACCAGGTGGGTCTGGACCACCTCGTCGAGATCGGCATGTTCGACGACGACCTCACCTTCACCGACGTCGACCTCGCCGACCACTCGGACGTGAAGGCGGCCCTCAGCTCGGCGACGCTGTCCTGCCTCAGCCCCTGAGCTGCACGAAGCGGAGCTTGTTGCCGAACGGGTCGCGCAGGCCGGCGTCGATGCCGTACGGCTGCTCGTTGGGGCCGTCGGTGAACTCCACGCCCTTGGCCGACAGCTCGTCGCAGGTCCGCCGGCAGTCGTCGGTCACGAACCCGACCCAGCCGCCCATCACGCCCTTGCTGACGAGCTCGCGGACCTGGGCGGCCGTCTCCTCGTCCATCGCCGGCGGCCCCGGCTTCTCGAGCAGGATCGCCCGCCCGGGCTGGCCGGGCACGTTGACGGTCAGCCAGCGCATGAACCCGAGGTCCTGGTCGGTCTGCACCTCCAGGCCGAGCGTGCCCACGTAGAAGTCGAGGGCCTCGTCCTGGTCGAGGACGAAGATCTGGGAGACGTTGATGTCGGTGAACATGGCGAGGACGCTATTCGGAGCGCCGGCCGCGTCCTTCTCCGAAACTGCTCGGTCTCGTCCAGGCCATGGCGAAGTGGGTCGGGACGTGGTCGACCCGCGGGTGGGCGCCGCGGTAGGCCTTCGGCGACTCGCCCACGATCTCGCGGAAGGTCCGGCTGAAGGTCCCCAGGCTGGTGAACCCCACGGCCATGCAGATGTCGGTGACCGAGCGGTCGGTCGAGACGAGCAGCGCCATGGCCCGCTCGACCCGGCGCCGCTGCAGGTAGCGGTGGGGCGTCTCGCCGAACGTCGCGCGGAAGGTCCGGATGAAGTGCGCCGGCGAGACGTGCGCGATCCGGGCCAGGGCCGGCACGTCGAGCGCCTCGGCGAACCGGCGGTCCATCGCGTCGCGCGCGCGGAGCATGCGGCGGTTCTGCTGCTCGGTCTCGCGGCTCACGGGGCGGGCAGCTCCACGTCCCAGCCCTCCGGGGCGACCGGGTGCAGGATCGCGTCGGTGCCGCCGTCGACGTAGAGCACCGAGCCGACCACCAGCGAGGCGGCGTCGGAGAGCAGGAAGGCGATCGGCGCCGCGACCTCCTCGGGGCGGCCGTCGCGGCCCAGGGCGCTCGGGTAGGCCTCGGAGAGCGGTCCGAAGACCGGGTCGGCGCTCAGCTGCTCGGTCATCGCGGTCGCGACCTTGCCGGGGGCGACCGCGTTGAGCCGGACGCCGGCGCCGAGCCACTCCGGCCGGACGCCCTCGCGTCGCGCCCACCAGGCCAGCGCGGCCTTGCTCGCGGGGTAGACCTGCACCGCCTCGTGCGCGGCTGCGGTGCGCCGGGCCGCGGCCTCGTCGCCGGCCAGGCAGGCCGCCGCCACGTCGCCGGCCCAGCCCGGCTGGCCGGTGATCGAGTTGGAGGCCAGGAACACCACGCCCGCGCCGCCCGCGGCGGCGAGCGGCTCGCGCAGGCCCTCGACCAGCGCGACGGCGCCGAAGAAGTTCACCGACACCACCCGGGCCGGGTCGGTCCCGGTGAAGCCGCCGATGCCGGCGGCCGGGACGACACCGTGCACCACGTCGGCGCGCTCGCGGACACCGGCCACCGCCGCGGCCCGGCCCTCGGGCGTGGCCAGGTCGGCGACCACGTCCGCGTCGCGGAGGTCCACGGTCACGACCCGGTGGCCCTGCTCGCGCAGCAGCGCGGTGGTGGCGGCGCCGATGCCGGACGCCGCGCCGCTCACCACGCAGGTCCTCACCGGCCCGACCCCGGGTGGCCGTCCCCGTCGAGGCCCTGGTCGGCGGCGATCTTGTCGAGCAGGTGGAACAGCGTGCGCTTCTCGTCCGGGTCGAGGGCGCGGGTGATCTCCCGCTCGTGCTCACCGACCGCGCTCAGGATGCTCATCAGCCGACCCTCGGCGGTGCCGACCGTGTGCAGCTCGCGGTGGCGGCGGTCGTGCGGGCTCTGCCGGCGCTCGAGCAGGCCCTCCTCCTCGAGCTCGTCGACCAGGCGCACCACGCGCGACGGTGCGGCGCCGAGGCGCGCGGCCAGGGCCTGCTGGTTGAGCCCGGCGTGCTGACCCACCACGCGCAGCACCGCGACGTGCTCCGGCGTGAGGCCGAGCTCGGCCACCCGCTGCGCGAAGCGGGCCGAGGTGTGCGCGCCGACCTGCGACAGCAGCAGGGCGACACCGGTCGGACGGGGCATGGAGCGATCCTCCCAGGTCAGCAACATCGTTGCGGAACGGAATGATTTCATTCTAGAATGATTCGGGTGCAGAAGCGTATGGACCTGGCCAGGGCACGGCTGGTGTGGCGCGTCAAGTGAGTGCGGAGGTGGCGCGCGGAGGGTCAGACGCGGTGCGTGAGGCGCGAGCCCGGCTGCTGCTGGCCGTCGCCGCCCTGCTGGTCCTGAGCGGGCTGGTGCACCTGGTGGTGTTCGCCGTGGACGACCGGCCGTGGGCGGGGCCGGTGTCGTGGCGCAAGCCTGCGACGTTCGGCCTGTCGTTCGGGGTGACGCTGGCCTCGGTGGTGTGGGTGACGTCCTACCTGCGCCTGCGCGAGCGGACCCGGACCTGGCTGCTGGGCGTCTTCGCGGCCGACTGCGTGGTCGAGGTGGCCGGGGTGAGCCTCCAGGCCTGGCGCGGCGTGCCCTCGCACCTCAACCGCTCGACCCCGACCGACGCCGCAGTCGCGACCGTCCTGGCCCTCGGCGGCGCCGTGCTCATCGGGGTCCTCGGCACCTTCGCCGTGCTCGCCGTGCGCGGCCGCACCGACGCGGCGCCCAGCATGCGGCTGGCGCTGCGCGCCGGCTTCGCGCTGCTCGTGGCCGGGCTGCTGGCCGGCGCCGCGATGATCGCCGTCGGCACGGTGGCCATGCGGACGGGCAGCGAGGCGCACGCCTACGCGGTCACCGGCTTCCTCAAGGAGTTCCACGGCGTGACCCTCCACGCGGTGCTCGTCCTGCCCGCCCTGGCCTGGCTGCTGGCCCGGACCTCCTGGCCCGAGCGCCGGCGCCTGGTGGTCGTGCGCGCCGGTGTGGCGGCGTACGTCGCCGCGGCGCTCGCCGCGCTGGTGCTCGACCTCGCCACGGCGTGACCTCGGCGTGATCCCGCGTGGAGGCTCAGCCCCGCGCCCGCCAGGCGTCCAGCAGGGCGCGCTCCCGCTCGGGGGTGATCCCGGTGACCGGAGCGTCCGGGTCCGCCGCGAGCCAGGCCACCGTGTCGCGGGTGGTGTCGGTGAGCGGGCGGAGGGTGAGGCCGGCGGCGAGCGGAGGCCGCACGTCGTGGGCGGGCAGGCCGTCGTACTCCGGGCGCGGCAGCCAGAGCGGGACGGAGTCCGGCCCGGCCCAGGGCTCGACGCCCTGCTCCTGCAGGAACTCCTGGGGCACCCAGGTCAGCGAGACCTCGGCGTCGACGCCCTGGGCGCAGCGGGCCAGCAGCTCGCGCATCGGCTGCGGCTCGCCGACGCCGTCGTGGGTGCCGGTGGTGCGCTGCTCGCAGGCGGTGACGATCCACTCGGCCAGGTCGCGCACGTCCACGACCTGCATGACGTCCTCGGGGTCGCCCGGCGCCAGGACCTCACCGCCGGCGGCGAGCCGGCGCGGCCAGTAGGTGAACCGGCCGGTCGGGTCCTCGGGGCCGACGATCAGCCCCGGCCGCACCACCATCGCGGAGGCGGCGCCCTCGAGGACCGCGCGCTCGCAGGCCACCTTCATCGGACCGTAGGCCTCCGGGTGCTCGGCGAGGTCGGCGTCCTCCTCCTGGGCGTCGACCAGCGGCAGCGTGTCGGGCGTGCCGCCGGGGGTCGCGTCGTCGGCGTAGACGTTGACGGTGGAGACGAAGACCCAGTGCGCGGCCGGGTACGCCGAGACGGCGGCGCGCACCCACGACGGCAGCCGCGCCACGTCCACGACCGCGTCGAACCCGCCGCCCAGGTCGGGGAGCCCGGCGGCGCGGTCCACCGGCACCAGGCGGGCGCCGTCGGGGACGGAGCCGGAGGTGCCGCGGGCGGCGCAGGTGACGTCGTGGCCCCGCGCCAGGGCCGCCGCGGTCACCGCGCGGGAGAGGAAGACCGTGCCACCGAGCACCAGCAGTCGCATGCGCTCACCCCACACGGCCGCGGAGCGGGGCACAACCCCGACACCAGCGGTTCAGCGCAGAGCAGAAGGTCTCGATCGCGTTGCGATGCGCGCCGGGGTCACCAGCCCTGTCTTATCTTCGGTCCCACCGGGAAGGGTGAGGACATGACAGACACGGCGGCCACGCCGGACGAGATCGACGACCTGGCTCGACGCGCCCAGGACGGGGACCGCGACGCGCTCGAGCAGCTGCTCGCGGCGGTGCGCCCGCGCACGCTCAACGTGTGCCGCGGGGTGCTGCCCTACACCCCCGACGCCGAGGACGCCTGCCAGGAGGCGCTCATCAAGGTGGCCGAGAAGATCGGCACCTGGAACCAGCGCGGCCGGTTCACGACCTGGCTGCACGTCGTGGCGGTCAACAGCGCGCGCTCGACGTACCGCCGGATGAAGAACCAGGCCGTCGCCGCCGACCCGACCGACTCCCCGGCGATGCAGCGGCCCGACCCGCGCACGACCAGCGTCATCGCCGGGACCCGGCTGGACCTGCTCGAGGCCATGGAGACCCTCGAGCGCGAGCACCCGCAGTTCGTGGAGCCGCTGCTGCTGCGCGACGTCTACGGGCTGCCCTACGAGGAGATCGCGCGGCTCGTCGACGCGCCGCTCGGCACGGTCAAGGCGCAGATCCACCACGGCCGCCGGCTGGTGCGACCGATGCTGGCCGAATCCCCGTGAGGTCCGCGTGAGGCGCACTACCCCCGTCGCGGCCCTGCTGGCCGCGGCGCTCGGCCTCACCGGCCTCGCGGCCTGCGACGCCACGAGCGGTACGGCGGACGCGCGGCGCGACACCGCGGCGGCGACCAGCACCGCCGACCCGTCGGCGAGCGCGACCCCGTCCGGCACCGCCTCGCTCCCGGCCGAGGACGACCCGGCCACCGACCCCGACGACCCGGCCCTCGACGTCGCGCTGAGCGAGCCGGCCGAAGACTCCTACTACCCCGACGTCGGCGACCCGAGCGTGGACGCGCTGCACTATGACCTCGACCTGGCCTGGACGCCGGACACCCGCACCCTCGAGGGCCGCGCGACCGTCGAGCTGCGCTCGACCGCGACCGGCGACCACCTCCAGCTCGACCTCGGCGCGCCGCTCGAGGTCGACGGTGTGACGCTGGACGGCGCCGACGTGCCGTTCACCCACGACGGCGACCACCTGGTGGTGACCGCGCCCGTGACCGAGGACGAGCGCTACGTCCTCGGCGTCCAGTACGCCGGCACCCCCGAGCCGACCCCGGCGCCCACGACCCGCAGCGACTTCAGCACCAGCGGCTGGACCATCACGCCGAGCGGCGAGACGTGGACCATGCAGGAGCCCTACGGCGCGTTCACGTGGTACCCCGTCAACGACCAGCCGTCCGACAAGGCCCTCTACGACATCAGCGTCACCGTCCCCTCGCCGTGGGTCGGCGTGGCCAACGGCGAGCTGGTCGACCAGAGCGACGACGGCGGCCTCACCACCACGCAGTGGCACCTGAGCAGCCCCGCGGCGTCGTACCTCGTCACGGTGGCGACCGGCGCCTACACGCGGACCACCAACACCTCGAGCAGCGGCGTGGAGATCTCCTACTGGGTGCCCAGCGACCGGCCGGGGCTCGCCGACCGGCTGCACGTGGCGGCCGCCGGGCTCGACTGGCTGGAGGCGCGCCTCGGGCCTTACCCGTTCGACTCGCTCGGCTTCCTGCTCGTCGACTCCCAGAGCGGCATGGAGACCCAGACCATGATCACGCTGGGCCTCACCGACTACGCCACGTCGCCGGAGGTGCTGGTCCACGAGATGGCGCACCAGTGGTACGGCGACGAGGTCACGCCCGACGACTGGAGGGACGTCTGGATGAACGAGGGCATGGCCATGTACCTCCAGTGGACCTGGCAGGCCGACGACGCCGGGGTCGACCTCGAGAGCGTGATGGACGGCTTCGCCGCCGACGAGCGGGAGCTGCGCGCGCAGTCCGGGCCGCCGGCGGCGTACGAGAAGGGCGAGTTCGGCGAGTCCAACGTCTACTACGGACCGGCGGTCATGTACGACGAGCTGCGCAAGCGGATCGGCGACGAGAGGTTCTGGCAGGTCGTGCGCGACTGGCCGTCTCGGGACCCGATGACCAACGCCGACCGCGACGAGTTCCTCGACTGGTGGGTGCAGGAGACCGGCGTGGACCGGCGGTTCTTCGAGGACTGGCTGCTCAGCCCGACGAGCCCGGACCGGTCCCAGCTCGCCGACTCCTGACGTGCCGGATCGTCGCGACGAGGCCCCGACAGGCCACAATGCCCGGGTGTCCATGCCCGCCCACCTCGGCCGCTACGCCGTGCGCCGCCGGATCGGGTCCGGCGGGTTCGCGACGGTGTGGCTGGCCTACGACGAGCAGCTGGACTCCCCGGTCGCGGTCAAGGTGCTCGCGGACAACTGGACCGAGGACCACCAGGTCCGGCAGCGGTTCCTCGAGGAGGGGCGCTACCTGCGCAAGGTGGAGTCCCCCCACGTGGTCAGCGTGTACGACGCCGGCGAGCTCGACGACGGCCGGCCGTACCTGGTCATGTCGTACGCCGACCAGGGCACCCTCGCCGACCGGCTCGAGGTCGACGGGCTGACGCCCGTCCAGGCTGTCGAGGTGGTCCGCCAGGTCGGCGCCGGCCTCCAGGCCCTGCACGACCGCGGCATCCTGCACCGCGACGTCAAGCCGGCCAACGTCCTGTTCCGCACCGTCGACACCCCCGACGGCGAGGCGGTCCGCGCCATGGTCGGCGACCTCGGCCTGGGCAAGGCCCTGGACATGTCCTCGCGCCTGACCATGGTGGCCGGCACCCCGACGTACGTCGCCCCGGAGCAGGCCGCCGCCGAGGCCCCCGACGCCCGCGCCGACCAGTACTCCCTCGCCGCCCTCGCCTACCTCCTCCTCACCGGCCGCCCGCCGTTCCGCCACGGCACCCTGGCCGACGCCATGCACCCGCTCGAGGTCGCGCCGGCCTCGACACCCGAGCGGCCGTTCGCGCCGGACGTGGACGCCGTGCTGCGCCGCGGGCTCGCGCGCGACCGCGAGGACCGCTTCGGGACCGTCACGGCCTTCGTCGACGCGCTGGTCGCGGCCGTCGACGCGCCCGACGACGGCTCCGCCACGCTGCTGCACCGCGACCCCGAGCTGACCCAGCCGGGGCCGCGGCCGACCGTGCGGCCCACGGTGCGGCCCACCGAGGGTGCGGCCGCACCGCCGCCCCGGCGCCGCGGCCGCCGGGTAGCGGTGCTGGCGCTGGTCGGCGTGGTCGCCCTTGCGGTCGGCGGCGGGGCCGGGTACGCCGTGCAGCGCTCGGTCGCCCCCACGGACCACACCGTCACCGACGACACGCTCGCGGTGACCGTGCCGGAGGCCTGGGACAGGGAGGCCACCGACGGGTGGCTGCCGCCCAACGGCGAGGACGGCCCGCGCCTGTCCGCCGTCTCGGCGGGCACGACGTCGGACTGGGCCTCGAGCGAGGACGGCGAGGGCGTCTTCGCCGGGCTGCTGGCCAGCACCAAGCTGCCCGAGGAGCTGCCGGCCCACCCCGAGTGCGGCAGCGCCGGCCGCACGATCCAGGACAGCCGTGACGGCGAGGACTCGCTGACCGCGGTCTACTCCGACTGCCCGGGCGGCACGGTCGTCGCCGAGCGCACCGTGCTGGTCACCGCCAACACCCTGCTCTGGGTCCAGGTCCGGGCCAGGGACCGGGGCACGGTCAACGACGTGCTCGACAGCGTGCGGACGCGAGGCCTCTAGGGCTTCTCGCCCTCGGGGACCGGCTCGAGGTAGGTGACCGAGTCGGCCACCTTGGCCAGCAGGTCGCGGATGCCCTCCGTGTCGACCACCCGGCCCGTCACGGCGATGTCCGCGATGGCGATGTTGTTGTCGTCGCCGACGAAGCGCTCGGCGGTCACCTTCCGGTGGCCCTCGAAGATGTAGGTCGCCTCCAGGCTGTCGGCCGTCTCGGCGGTGAACTGCAGGTCCTGCAGGTTCTCGTCGGCCTCGCTGGACTCCAGGGCCGTCACCCGGGCGGTCTTGGCCACCTCGGGCGACTGGTGCTGGCCGATGAGCACGTTGACACGCAGGGAGTAGGTGTTGCTGACGTTGGTCGCGATGTAGGTCCAGGTGTCGCTGTTGGGCTGCTTGTTCTCGGTCCAGCCGACCGGGGCCTGGATGGAGACGCCGGCGCCCCGCTTGGTCAGCCGCAGGTCCCGCACCTCGCCGGGCAGCCCGGGCTCCAGGGCCGGGTCGTCCGGGTCCGGGAGCACCTCGAACTGCTCCGGCGTCGGCAGCGGCGAGGCCGGCAGGGGTGCGGGATCGGCGGCCGAGCGGCGCTCGGGCTCGGCGCGCTGGCCGACGGCGTACCCGCCCGCGACGCCCACCGCGAGCAGCACGACGGCCACCCCGAGCGCACGCCACCACATGGGCGTGAACCTACCGACCCCGGGCACGCCTGCTGGGACGCGCGATGAGTCCGGGAAGTTGCGCGGGTCTGTCGAATTCACCGCGCCCCGTTCGTGGAGAGGGTGAAGACCCCTCCACCGCTAGGAGAAGCCGATGACCACCAAGAGCCGCTGGCTCGCCCTCTACGTGCTGTGCCTGGGCGACTTGATGATCGTGCTCGACCAGAGCATCGTGAACGTCGCGCTGCCGTCGATCCGCACCGACCTCGGCTTCTCGCAGGCGTCGCTGGCCTGGGTGGTGAACGCCTACCTGCTGACCTTCGGCGGCTTCCTGCTGCTGTCCGGGCGCCTGGG
Source organism: Nocardioides anomalus (assembly GCF_011046535.1). Classification (NCBI taxonomy): domain Bacteria; kingdom Bacillati; phylum Actinomycetota; class Actinomycetes; order Propionibacteriales; family Nocardioidaceae; genus Nocardioides; species Nocardioides anomalus. Next base: position 4,796,310 of record NZ_CP049257.1, read on the forward strand.
CGACCTGCTGGGCAACCGGCGGGTGTTCCTGGGCGGCGTGGTGTCGTTCACGGTGGCCTCGGCGGTCTGCGGGCTGGCCCCGACCTCGGAGTTCCTGGTCGTCGGGCGGGCCGTGCAGGGCCTGGCCGGGGCGTCGGTCTCCGCGGTCGCGCTGGCGCTGATCATGGGCCTGTTCACCGAGCCGGGGGAACGGGCCAAGGCCATGGGCGTCTTCGGGTTCGTGATGTCCGGCGGCGGCGCCGTGGGCGTCCTGCTCGGCGGCGTGCTGACCGGGCTGCTGTCGTGGCACTGGATCTTCCTGGTGAACGTCCCCGTCGGCCTGGCCGTCGTGGTGGCCGCGCGGGCCGTGCTGCCCGGCGACGACGTGGTGCCCGGCTCGACCCGGCTGGACGTGCCCGGGGCGGTGCTGGTGACCGCGGCGCTGATGCTCGCGGTGTACGGCGTGGTCGGCGGCAACGAGGCCGGCTGGACGTCGGGCCGCACCCTCGGGCTGCTCCTCAGCGCGGTCGCGCTGCTGGTGGCCTTCGTGGTCCGCGAGAGCCGCACCTCGGCGCCGCTGGTGCCGCTGCGGCTGTTCGCGCTGCGCAACGTCTCGGTCTCGCAGGTCGTCGGCGTGCTGTGGGCTGCGGCGATGTTCGCTTGGTTCTTCCTGGCCGCGCTGTACCTCCAGCAGGTCCTCGGCTACTCGGCCCTCGAGGTCGGCCTCGCGTTCGTCCCGACCAGCCTGGTGATGATGGTCTGCTCGCTGAAGCTGTCCGACCGGCTGGTCATGACCTACGGCATCCGCCCCCCGCTCACCGTCGGGCTCGGCCTGGCCGCGGTGTCGCTGGCCCTCTTCGCCACCGCGCCGGTCGACGGCACCTTCGTGGTCCACGTGCTGCCCTCGATGCTGCTGCTGGGCGTCGGCGCGGGCATCGCCTTCAACCCCGTGCTGCTGGCGGCCATGGGCGACGTCGAGCCGCACGAGGCCGGTCTCGCCTCCGGCGTGGTCAACACCTCGTTCATGATGGGCGGCGCCCTCGGCCTGGCCGTGCTGGTCGCGGTCTCCGACTCCCGCACCGCGGCGCTGACCGCCTCCGGGTCGGACCCGGTCCAGGCCCTGCACGGCGGGCTCCAGGTGGCCTTCGCGGTGGGCGCGGTCTTCGCCGCCCTCGCGGCCGTCGTCGGCGGGACCCTGCTGCGGCCCCAGCCGATGGCTGCGCACGCCGACGACGAGGAGCCCGTAGCCTGCGCCGCGTGACCCGTCCGAGCGCAGCGGAGCGCGCGGCCACCCTGCCCGGCGACGAGCTCGTCGCGTCCGCCGACGTGGTGATGGACCGCGCGTTCTCGCTGCCCGCCCCGCCCGACGAGGTCTGGCCCTGGCTCGTGCAGCTCGGCAAGCGCCGGGCCGGGTGGTACCTCCCGCACTGGTTCGAGCGCCTCGTCCCGCCGAGCCGGCGCGGGTTGCGGCACCTCGAGCCGGCGCACCTCTCGCTCGCCGTGGGCGACGTCATCCCCGACTGGGGTGGCCGCGACGAGACGTTCACCGTGGCCGAGCTGGTGCCCGGCCACCACCTGGTGCACACCTCGACCCGGGGGCACGTGCACCTGTCGTGGTGCCTGCTCCTGACCCCGGAGGGCGCCGGGAGCCGGCTGCACCTGCGGCTGCGGCTCGGCGGCGTGCGGCGCCGCTGGCTGGCCGAGCACGCCGGCGGGCTGGTCGACTGGGCGACGGTGGCCGGGCTGGCCGCCGGGCTGCGGGAGCGGGTCTAGCCCCTCCGCTCCAGCTCGGCCAGCGTCAGGAGCGGTACGTCGGCGGCGGGCGTGCCGGCCCACAGCGCCTCGCGACGCTGGGCGTAGGGGCGGCCCATGAGGTTCACCAGCAGGAACCGCGGCACCGGCGGGACGAGGTGGAGGACCGTGCTGCGGTCCTCGGGGTTCGCGTTGTCGACGATCCAGTGGCCCTCGAAGGCCAGCTGGGTGGTCTTCTTGGGCTTGACGTTGTACGTCTGCTCCCAGTCCTCGTGCTCGTGGTGGGTGAGGGTGCGCTCGACCAGCGGCATCATCTCCACCTCTTCGTGGCGCAGGTGGGGGTCGAGCACCGTGCGCAGCGCGGCCACCGCCGCCGCGACCCGCTCCTGCCGGCCGGGGTCGTCGGCCCAGGCCCGCGCGGCGGCCGTCACCTCGTCCATCGCCGGCGTGATCGCGTGGTGCTCCTCGTCCATCGCGTCCAGCACCGGCGCCAGGCTCGGGTCCTTGCGGCGGATCATCGGGTACAGGCCCGTGTCCTCGCCCTGGTGGTGGTGGTGCAGGAAGTCCATCGCCCAGACCAGGTGCTCGGCCAGGGCCGCCCGGCGCGTGTCGGGGACGTCGCCCGCCTCCAGGACGAGTCGGGCCCGCTCGAGGTCGCGCCGCAAGGCGCCGTGGACGATCCCCATCATGCGGGTGTCGGCGGGGCCTGCGGGATCGGTCGTCACCGTCCCCACTGAACCCCCGGCGGCGGGTCCCTGCCACGGCCCGTCCGGGTCATTGCGCCGTGGCCCGGGTGGGTGACCTAGCGTGACGCCGGTGACCACGCTGATGATCCGCGCGGCGCGGCTCGTGCCGATCGGACCGACCGCGTCAGCGCCGCGGGAGCCGGTCGACGTGCTGGTCGAGGACGGGCGGGTCACCGCGGTGGTCGGCCGACTCGACCCGCGGCCGGGCGTCGAGGAGATCGCCGCGGACGGCCGCTGGCTGGCGCCCGGGCTGTGGGACCAGCACGTGCACCTCGGCCAGTGGACCCTGGCCTCGCAGCGGCTCGACCTGGCGCCGGCGCGGTCGCCGGAGGACGTGCTGGCGCTGCTGCGCGAGCGGCTGCTCACCCTGCCCGGGGTGCCGGTCATCGGGTGGGGCCACCGTCCTGGCACCTGGACCCGCGACGTCACGGTCTCCGAGCTCGACGCCGTCACCACCGACGTACCGGTCGTGCTGATCGCCGGCGACGGGCACCACGCCTGGCTCAACACCCCGGCGCTGCTCCACCTGGCCCTGCCGGTGCGCGACTCGGTGGTGCGCGAGACCGAGTGGTTCGCGGTCTACCCGCGCCTGGCCGGCCTGGTCGGGAACGACGGGACGTCGCCGGAGGCGTTCCGCCGCACCCTGGAGGCGGCCGCGGCGCGCGGCGTGGTCGGGCTGGTCGACTTCGAGTTCGGCGGCAGCCGGGCCGACTGGGCCGAGCGCTGGGGCGAGGGCTGCGACCTGCTGCGCGTGCGCTGGGCGACCTACGCCGACACGCTGGAGGAGACCCTCGAGGCCGGGCTGCGGACCGGGGACACCCTGCCCGGCTGCGACGAGCGGGCCACCATGGGGCCGCTCAAGATCATCAGCGACGGCTCGCTCAACACGCGCACGGCGTGGTGCTGCGAGCCGTACGCCGACGCGCACCGGCTCGAGTACCCCGCCGGCCAGGCCAACCTCTCCGGCGAGGAGCTGCGCGGCCTGCTGGCCCGCGCGCACGCCGGTGGCCTCGAGGTGGCCACGCACGCGATCGGCGACGCCGCGGTGGCCGAGGCGCTCGCGGCGTACGCCGCCACCGGTGCGGCCGGCTCGATCGAGCACGCCCAGCTCGTCGGTCGCGAGGACGTCCGGCGGATGGCCCGGCTCGGCGTCCGCGCCAGCGTCCAGCCCGCGCACCTGCTCGACGACCGCGACCTCACCGAGGCGGTCTGGCCGGGCCGCGCCGAGCGCAGCTTCGCGTTCCGCTGGATGCTCGACGACGGCGTCGAGCTGGCCCTCGGCTCGGACGCCCCGGTCTCGGCGCTCGACCCCTGGCTGGCCATCGCCGCCGCCGTGCACCGCTCGGCCGACGACCGCGACCCCTGGCACGACGAGCAGGCGCTCACCCCGGCCGAGGCCCTGGCCGCCTCCGTCGACGGCCAGCCCACGGTCGGTGTCGGCTCACCCGGCGACCTGGTCCTCCTCGACGCCGACCCGCTGGCCGGGCACGAGGACAGCGCGGCGACCGGTCACGCCCTGCGGCACACCGAGGTCGCCCTGACCGTGGTGGCCGGCCGGGTCGTGCACTCAGCCCTGTAGCTGCTGCTCGATCAGCCCGGCGACCGCCTGCTGCTCCTCGGCGAACGGGTGGAAGGCGATGGCCCGGGTGAGGTCGGTCTGGCTGCCGTTGACCCAGGCCTGGTCGCCCGCGCAGATGTCGTGCCCGGCGCTGGCCGCGGCCACGTCGACGTAGGTCGCGTCGTTGTCCTGCGCGGCCTTCTCGAGCGCGGCGTTGAGCGCCTCGGTCACCGAGCGCACGTAGGCGTAGTCGCCCGCCGCCAGCGGCAGGATCGGGCAGGTGCCGCTCTCGGGGACCGGCTGCGGGTAGCCGACCAGCAGCACCTGTGCCTGCGGGGCCCGGTCGTGCACGCCGGCCACCGCCGCACCGACCCGGTCGCCGATCTTCTGCGCCCGCTTGACCAGCTGGTCCGGGCCGCCCTCGGGCGCGAACCGGTCCTGGCACGGCGACCCGGCGGCGTCGCCGGCGCCGAGCTGCGCGCAGGTCCCGACCATGGTCTGGAACAGGCCGAGGTCGTTGCCGCCGATGCCCAGCGTCACCAGCGCGGTGTCCTCGGAGAGCGCGTCGAACTGGGCCGGGAGCGTGACGCCGCCGTTCTGCTGCACCCCGATCAGCGACAGCGTGCTGGCCCCCGAGCAGCTGACGTCGACGAGCTCGGCGCCGGTGGCGGCGGCGAGCAGGGCCGGGTAGTTGTGGTCCGAGCGCGCGCAGCCCGTGGTCAGGTCGGTGTCGGGTACGCCGGGCGCGGCCGTGTAGGAGTCGCCGAGCGCGACGTAGGTCCCGACGGCGCCCGCCGTGGCCGGTGCCGACGTCGAGGCGGACGCCGAGGCCAACGCGGTCGCGGAGGCCGAGGTCGGGTCGGCGCCGGCGTCGCCGGAGGAGTCGGTCGAGGAGTCGGACGACGAGCAGCCGGCCAGCGCCAGGAGCAGGGCGGTCGCGAGGACCCGGGGCAGGAGCACCTCACCACGGTACGGAGCCGCCGGTGAGCGGGTACCTCACCACGTGGCCGACACCCAGAGCGCCGAGGACGCGCAGGACTCCGGACTCGAGGACGGCTCCTCGCTGATCACGGTCATCGTCGCGCTGGTCGCCAACGGGGCGCTGGCGGTGGCCAAGACGGTCGCGGCGGTGATCACGGGCTCGGCCGCGATGGTGGCCGAGGCGGCGCACTCCTGGTCCGACACCGGCAACGAGGTCTTCCTGCTGGTGGCCGAGCGGCGAGGCAGCCGCCCGCGCGACGCCGACCACCCGCGCGGCTACGGGCGCGCGACGTACATCTGGTCGCTGGTGGCCGCCTTCGGGCTGTTCTCGGCCGGCGCGGTGGTCTCGGTCTGGCACGGCGTGACCGAGCTGATGGGCGGCGGCGAGGGCGAGACGTCGTACACCGTCAACTACGTGGTGCTCGGCCTGGCCTTCCTCTTCGAGGGGGCGTCGTTCCTGCAGGCCTCGCGGCAGGTGCACGGCAAGGCCAGCCGGTTCGGGCTGCACCCGCTCCGCTACGTCACGCGCACCTCGGACCCGACGCTGCGCGCGGTGTTCTTCGAGGACTCCGCGGCGCTGGTCGGGCTGCTGCTGGCCGGGGGCGGCATCGGGCTGCACCAGCTCACCGGGCGGCACGAGTTCGACGCGCTGGGCTCGATCGCGGTCGGGCTGCTGCTGGCGGGGGTGGCGATCTTCCTGATGCGCCGCAACATGGACTACCTGCTCGGCGAGGGTGACTCCGAGGACCTGCGGCGCCAGGTCCTGACCCGGATGCTCGCGCACCCCGACATCGAGCGGATCACCTACCTGCACCTGGAGTTCGTCGGCCCCCAGCGGCTCTTCGTCGTCGCGGCCGTCGACCTCACCGGCGACGACCGCGAGCCCGACCTGGCCGTGCGGCTGCGCCAGGTCGAGTCCGACGTCGAGCAGAACCAGACCATCGAGGACGCCGTGCTGACGCTGGCGCTGCCGTCCGACCCGGCGCTCACCCCCTGAGCGACTGGCGCACCCGGGCGGCCTGCCGGGTCAGGTGGTCGCGCTCCGCGGTGCTGGGCGCGAGTCGCGCCGCCTCGGCGTAGCGGTCCGCGGCCGCGGCCAGGTCGCCGGAGCGCTCGAGCAGGTAGGCGTGCGCCGCCGCGTGCCGCGGCAGCGAGGCGTCGACCTGGGCCAGGGCGGCCAGCCCGGCGTCGGGACCGGACGCCTCGCCGACCGCGACGGCCCGGTTCAGCCGGACCACCGGGCTGTCGGTGAGCGCCAGCAGCTCGTCGTACCACTCCACGACCTGGGGCCAGTCGGTCTCCTCGGCGCTCGCCGCGTCGCAGTGCAGCGCCGCGATCGCGGCCTGGGCCTGGTACTCCCCGAGCCGGTCCCGAGCCAGCGCGGCCTGCAGGATCGCGACGCCCTCGGCCACGAGCGCGGTGTCCCAGGTGGACCGGTCCTGCTCGGCCAGCGGCACGATCCGGCCGTCCGGCCCGCGGCGCGAGGCGCGGCGGGCGTGGTGCAGCAGCATCAGCGCGAGCAGCCCGGCCACCTCCGGGTCGTCGACCGCCGCGGCCAGCTGCCGGGTGAGCCGGATCGCCTCGGCGGCGAGGTCGACCTCCCCGCCGTACCCCTCGTTGAAGACCAGGTAGAGCACCCGCAGCACGGTGGCCAGGTCGCCGGGCTCGTCGAGCGAGCGCCCGGCCACGGTGCGCTTGGCCCGGCTGATCCGCTGGGCCATCGTCGCCTCCGGGACCAGGTACGCCGCCGCGACCTGGCGGGTGGTCAGCCCGGCCACCGCCCGCAGGGTGAGCGCGGCGGCCGAGGCCGGCGACAGGGCCGGGTGGGCGCAGTGGAAGTAGAGCCACAGCGAGTCGTCCGCGCCCGCCACCGGCCCCGCCCCGGGCTCGAGCTCGACGGCCAGCTCGCGGTCGCGGCGCGCGGACTCCGACCGGGTCGCGTCGACGAACCGCCGCCACGCGGCGGTGACCAGCCACGCCTTCGGGTCGCGCGGCGGGTCCTCGGGCCACACGTGCAGCGCGCGGACCAGCGCCTCCTGGACCGCGTCCTCGGCCGAGGCGAAGTCGGCCCCGCGCCGGACGAGGACGCCGATCACGCCCGGCACGAGCTCGCGCAGCAGCGGCTCGTTCACCAGGCCCCGCTCACCAGTCCGGGCGCTCCGACCCGGTCATCACGGGGCGCAGCTCGAGCCACTCCTGGATCGGCCGGCCGCCGTGGCCGGGCGCCTCCGAGAGCTCGGCGGCCACCTCCAGCGCCCGCTCCTCGCTGTCCACGTCGATCATCAGCCACCCGGCGATGAGGTCCTTGGTCTCCGCGAACGGGCCGTCGGTCACCGCCGGCTTCCCCGGTCCGTCGGAGCGCACGAAGGTGCCTCGCGGCAGCAGCGCGTGCTCCTCCACGAACTCCCCTGACGCGCGGAGCCGGTCGGAGAGGTCCGCCATGTACTGCACGTGGGTCGCGAACTCCTCCTCCGTCCACTGGTCCAGGGGTACGTCGTTGGGCGCGGTGGGCGCGCCGCGGTAGTGCTTGAGCAGCAGGTACTTCATCTGGCGGATCCTCTCAGGCGGGCTGGCGCTCGGCGCGCTGGCGGACCAGCTCCTCGACGGCGCTGGGCAGGGTGGTCTCGAAGTCGATCAGCTTGGCCCAGGTCGGGGTGATGACCAGGCGCACCATGCCGTCGTACAGCGAGCGGACCTCGGTCTCCCAGGCCACCCGCTGCTCCTCGCTCATGTCGTAGGAGCCGTTCATCTGCAGGTACTCCTCGGGGATGCCGTCGACGTCGTCGAGCTCCACGCGACCGCGCAGCAGCAGGATCTTGGGCGGGTGCACCTCGGTGTCGACGGTGAGAGCGACGGCCGGGTCGCGGCGCAGCGAGACCAGCTTGGGCGCGTTCCGGGTGGTGCAGCACACGACCTCGCGCCCGTTCCAGGTGAAGGCGATCGGCACGCAGCGCGGCGTGCCGTCGGCGGCCACGTAGGACAGGCGGGTGATGTCGCGGGCCAGCAGCGCGCGGCTGTGGGGACGGTCGAGGACCTCGGCGATCTGGTGCGGTGTCATGCCCCGGGGACGGAGCCGTCCCGGCGTTCTCGACATCGCGCGGAAAGTTGGTGGAGACTCTTGACGGTTAATTAGTAAGTGAGGTTTCCTAACCAACGTGACGAGCACCCCCGTACGGCGAGCGCTGCGGCCCAGCGGCCGGCTGCTGCCCGAGGACACCCGCCGTCACCACCGGGCGCTGCTGCTCCAGCTGCTCTTCCGCTACGGACCCGCGAGCCGCGCCGACCTGGCCCGCTCCAGCGGCCTGACCAAGGTGAGCGTCTCCGACGTGGTCGGCGACCTGCTGGCCGAGGGGCTGCTCACCGAGGCGGTCGCGACGGCCCAGGGCCGGGTGGGCAAGCCGCCGGTGCTGGTCTCGCTGGCCGAGGGGTCGCGCCAGGTCGTGGCGGTGGACCTCTCCGCCGACGGCCTGGTCTCCGGGGCGCTGCTCAACCTGTCCGGCGACGTCCAGGAGCGGCGCGGCCGCCCCCTGGAGGGCCGCCGGGGCGAGACCGCGCAGGACCTGGTCCACGACCTGGTCCGGGAGCTGGTCGGCCTGGCGACCCAGCCGGTCCTGGGCATCGGCGTCGGCACGCCGGGCGTGGTCGACGCCGCCGGGGTCGTCGTGGACGCACCCAACCTGGGCTGGCACGGCACCGGGCTCGCGGAGGCTCTCCGCCACGAGTTCGGGCTCCCGGTCTTCGTGGCCAACGACGCCAACACCGCCGTCCTGGGCGAGCACACCTTCGGCGACGCCGGCGACGGCGGGCTCATGCTCATCCGGGTCGGCACCGGCGTGGGCGCGGGCCTGGTGCTCGAGGGCGCGCTGCTGCACGGTCACCGCTCGGCGGCCGGCGAGGTCGGCCACGTGGTCGTCGACCCCGACGGCGCCGCCTGCGCCTGTGGCCGCCGCGGCTGCCTGGAGACCGTGCTGGCCGCCCCGCACCTGCGCGAGCGGCTGGACGCCGAGGGACCGGCCGGGCTCACCGCGGTCGGCGTCCAGGTCGGCGTCGTCCTGGCCCCCGTGGTCGGGACCCTCAACCTGCACGAGCTGGTCCTCAGCGGCCCGCTCGAGCTGCTCGACGGCCCCCTCCTGGAGGCCGTCGACCGCACGATCCGCGAGCGCGCCATGCCGGTCTCCGGCGAGGAGCTCGTGGTCCGCACGTCCGCGCTGGGCGAAGACGTGGTGCTCGTGGGTGCCGCGGTCCTCGTCCTGGCCGGTCAGCTGGGGGTGTCCTGACATGCACCAGACCCGCCGGCACCACCAGTGAAGTGAAAGTCCTGACGAGAGGAATCAGGGTGCGCACCAACAAGCGAAACGTGTTCCGGACGGGCGCGGTGGCCACGGCCGGCGTGCTGGCCCTCGGGCTCGGTCTGACCGCCTGCGGCGGGGACGACGACGCGGACGCCGCCTCGGGCGACGGCGGTCCCGACAAGGCCGACATCCGGGTGTGGCTCAACGGCACCGACACCCCGGACGCGGCCCGCGACTGGCTGAAGAAGACCTTCGAGGACCAGCACCCCGGCTCCACGCTGACCATCGAGCAGCAGGAGTGGGAGGGGCTGGTCGAGAAGCTGACCACGTCGCTCTCCAGCGACTCCGAGACCCCCGACGTGGTCGAGGTCGGCAACACCCAGGCCCCGACGTTCACCGCCGCCGGCGCCTTCGCCGACGTCAGCGACGACCTGGCCGACTGGGGCGGCGACGACCTGCTGCAGGGCTTCGTGGACAACGCCTCGGTCGACGGCAAGGCCATGGCTGTGCCCTACTACGCCGGCTCGAAGTACATCTTCTACCGCAAGGACCTGATGGAGCAGGCGGGCATCGAGGTGCCCACGACCATGGACGAATTCGTCCAGGCCGCCATCGACCTCAAGAAGGCCAACCCGCAGCCGGCCAACTTCTCCGGCTTCTGGTTCCCCGGCCAGGACTGGCGCAACGGCGTCGCGTTCGTCTGGGACGCCGGCGGGGACTTGGCCACCGAGCAGGACGGCTCCTGGCAGGGCGCGCTCTCCTCGCCCGAGTCGGTGGCCGGCCTTGAGACCGTGCAGAAGCTGATGACCGAGGCCTCGGGCGCACCCAAGGACGGCAACGAGGAGAACCCGCAGACGCCGTTCTGCGCCGGCGAGGTCGGCATGCTGTCCGCTCCCGGCTGGGTCAAGGGCCTCATCGAGGACCCCGAGACCGGCTGCCCGGACATGGTGGCGAACCTCGGCGTCTTCGCCCTCCCGGGCTCCGACGGCTCGCCGGCCCCGGTGCTGCTCGGCGGCTCCGACATCGCCATCTCGGCCAAGTCGCAGAACCAGGACCTGGCCAAGGACGTCGTCGGGCTGATGCTCAGCGACGACTACCAGAAGATGATGGCCGAGGCCGGTCTGACGCCGGCCAAGAGCTCGCTGTCCGGCGAGCTCGGCTCCGACGAGTACGCCGAGGCGACCATCGCCGCCGCGTCCGACGCCAAGCTCACCCCGGCCGCGCCGGGCTGGGCCGAGGTCGAGGGCTCACGGGTCCTGGAGGACCTGTTCGTCGACATCGCCAAGGGCGGCGACGTCCAGGAGCTGGCCACCGCCGCCGACGAGAAGATCACCGAGCAGCTCGGCGGCTGATCCCTGTCCCACCCGCACGAGTGACCCCGGCCGGGGCGACGGTCCCTGCGACCACCACCGCCCCGGCCGCGGCATGCGGCGATGATCACCCCAGAGCACCCAGGAGAGGAGGAGCGCGGTGACCGTGACGACCACCGCGCCGGCGCCGACGCCGGCGCTGCCCGACGACGTACCCGTGGAGCGGCCGCGCCGGCGCCGCGCGGGCCGGCTGCCCTACGCGCTGGTCCTGCCCGCCACCGCGCTCCTCGCGCTCTCGCTGGCCTACCCGCTCATCCGGCAGGTGGTGCTGTCCTTCCACGAGTACGGCCTGGCCCAGCAGTTCGGCCAGCCGGCCGCGTGGGTCGGGCTGGACAACTACCGGGCGCTGGTCAGCGACGCCTACCTGTGGAACGTCGTGCTCCGAACGGTCGTCTTCTGCCTGTTCAACGCCGGCGTCACGATGCTGCTCGGGATGGGCGTCGCGCTGCTCATGCGGCTGATGTCCGGACCGGTCCGGCTGCTGGTGCAGGCGGGCCTGCTGCTGGCGTGGGCGATGCCGGTGGTCGCGTCGCTGACGGTCTGGCAGTGGCTCTTCGACACCCAGTACGGCGTCGTGAACTGGACCCTCACCCACATCGGCGGCGACTACCAGGGCCACTCCTGGCTGCTCGAGCCGCTGTCGTTCTTCTTCGTGGCCACGGTGATCGTGGTGTGGATGAGCGTGCCGTTCGTGGCCTTCACCAGCTACGCCGCGCTCACCCAGGTCAGCGAGGACCTCACCGAGGCCGCCGAGCTCGACGGCGCCGGCGCGTGGCAGCGGCTGCGCCACGTCGTGCTGCCCTCGATCCGGCCGGTGCTGCTGGTCATCGCGCTGCTCCAGGTCATCTGGGACCTGCGCGTCTTCACCCAGATCTACGTCCTCCAGAAGGCCGGCGGCGTCACCCGCGACACCAACCTGCTCGGCACCTACATCTACCGGCTCGGCATCGGCGGCGGCGACTTCGGCACGGCCGCCGCGGTGGCGATGTTCATGCTCGCGCTGACCGTGCTGCTCACCGCGCCGTACGTGCGCCTGATGCTCAAGGCCGAGGAGGACTAGGTCGTGGCCCGTCGTACGTCGCCCACGGTCCGCTGGAGCGCCAACCTGGCCGGCCTGGTGGTCTTCGCGCTCTGTGCGTTCCCGGTCTACTGGATGGTCAACACCTCGCTGCTGCCGCGCCGCGAGATCAACGTGCCGGACCCGACGTTCATCCCGCTCGGCGGCACCCTGGACAACTACCGCCGGGTGCTCGAGGGCGGCCGGTTCTTCGACGCGCTCTGGATGAGCCTGGGCGTCACCGTGGCCACCGTCGTGGTGTCGCTGGCCTTCGCGTTCCTGGCCGCACTGGCCGTGACCCGGTTCCGCTTCCGGGGGCGCAAGTCGTTCATCTTCGCGCTGCTGCTGATCCAGATGATCCCCGTCGAGGGCCTGTTCATCAGCCAGTACAAGATGCTCGAGGGCTTCCACCTGCTCAACACCATCGCCGGGCTCACGCTGGTCTACGTCGCCAACGTGCTGCCCTTCACGGTCTGGACCCTGCGCGGCTTCGTGGCCGGGGTGCCCTACGAGCTCGAGGAGGCCGCGATGATGGACGGCTGCTCGCGCTTCCAGGCCTTCCGCAAGATCACCTTCCCGCTGCTCGCGCCCGGGCTGGTCGCGACCGGCGTCTTCGGCTTCATCCAGGCCTGGAACGAGTTCACGCTCGCGGTCGTGGTGATGACCCGCGACGACAAGAAGACGCTGCCGGTGTGGCTGGCCGGCTTCCTCGACGCCAACCGCGGCATCGACTGGGGCGGCGTGATGGCCGGCTCCACGCTCATCGCGATCCCGGTCATCGTCTTCTTCCTCATCGTCCAGGGCCGGATGGTCAGCGGGCTGACCGCGGGGGCGGTGAAGGGGTGAGCCTGGAGTCGCTGGCGCTGCGCGTCCTGCTGCCGGCCTTCCCCGGCGCGACGCTCGCCCCGGACGTGCGCGCGCTGCTGGCCGACGGGCTGGGCGGGGTCTGCCTGTTCGGCTCCAACACCGCCGACGGCCCCGAGGCCGTGGCCGCGCTGACCGCGGCGATCCGCGCGGTCGCGCCGGACGCGGTGGTGGCCGTCGACGAGGAGGGTGGCGACGTCACCCGGCTGCACGGGCAGGACGGCTCGCCGGTGCTCGGCGCGCTGGCCCTCGGCCACGTCGACGACCTCGACCTGACCCGGGCCGCCGGCCGCGCGGTCGGCGCCGAGCTGGCCGCGCTCGGGATCACCCTCGACCTCGGCCCGGTCGCCGACGTGAACTCCAACCCGGACAACCCGGTCATCGGCACGCGCTCCTTCGGCAGCGACCCCGCCCTGGTCGCCCGGCACGTCGCCGCCTGGACCACCGGCCTGCAGTCCGCGGGCGTCGCGGCCTGCGCCAAGCACTTCCCGGGCCACGGCGACACCGCGGTGGACAGCCACCTGGCCCTGCCGGTCGTCGAGGCCGACCTCGACACGCTGGCCGCGCGCGAGCTGGTGCCGTTCGAGGCCGCGGTCGCGGCCGGCGTCGCCGCCGTGATGACCTCGCACGTCGTCGTGCCGGCGCTCGACCCCGACCGGCCGGCCACGCTGAGCCCGGTCGTGCTCGGGCTGCTGCGCGACCGGCTCGGCTTCCGCGGCGTCGTGGTGAGCGACGCCCTGGACATGGCCGGCGCCTCCGGCGGTCGCGGGATCCCCGAGGCGGCGGTGCTCTCGCTCGCGGCCGGCGCGGACCTGCTCTGCCTCGGCGCGGACAAGGACGTCGCGCTGGTCCGCGAGGTCCAGGCCGCGGTGGTCACCGCCGTCCGCGACGGGCGGCTGCCGGAGGAGCGGCTGGTCGAGGCGGCCCAGGCGATCGACGGGCTGCACCGTGCCGCCGCGTCGCCGGTCACCGTCACCGGGCCGCTGCCGGACCTGCGGGGGGCGACCGTCGTCCGCGTGGACTCCGCGCCGACCATCGCGGTCGGCGACACCACCTGGGGCCTGCCCGCCGACGTGGTCGTCGCGCCGGGCGCCACCGACCTGCCGCCCGGTCCGCTGGTCCTCCAGGTCCGTGACGCCCACCGCCAGCCCGCCGTGCAGGCCACGCTGGCGGCCGCGCCTGTGGGCTCGGTCGTGGTCGAGTGGGGCTGGCCGGGTCGGCGTACCGACCACCTGCCGACCGTCGAGGCCCGCGGCTGGTCGCGGCCCGGCGCGGCCGCGGTGGCCGACGTGCTGAGAGGAGCCGGCTGGTGAGCGCGGCGATCGGTCTCGACATCGGGGCCACCAAGACCCTCGGCGTCCGCCTGGACGACGACGGCCGGGTGCTCGAGCAGGTCCGCGAGCCCACCGAGCCCGGCCCCGAGGGCATCCTGCGCACCGCAGCCCAGGTCGTCACCGACCTCGGCTCCGCGGCCTCGATCGGGCTCGGCATCCCCGGGCTCGTGGACCCGGAGCGGGGTGCGGTCAAGCACGCGGTCAACCTCGGCGTGGACGGCGAGTGGGTGCCGCTGCGCGCCGAGCTCGAGCAGCGCCTGGGCGTGTCCGTCGCGGTCGAGAACGACGTCAACGTGGCCACCCTCGGGGCGGTCGCGCTGAGCGGCATCCGCGACCTGGTCTACCTCTCCATCGGCACCGGCCTGGCCGCCGGCCTGGTCCTCGACGGCACCCTGCGGCGCGGCGCCACGGGCGCGGCCGGCGAGATCGGGCACGTGCCCATCGACCCGTCCGGCGCGCTGTGCCAGTGCGGCCAGCGCGGCTGCCTGGAGACGGTGGCCTCCGGTCGCGCCCTGGCCGAGGCCTGGCCCTCCGGCGACGAGCCGCCGGCCCAGGCGCTGTTCGCCGCGGCCGCCGCCGGAGACGTCAAGGCCATCGCGGTCCGCGACCGGTTCGCCGCCGGCGTGGCCGACGCGGTACGCACCCTGTGCCTGTCGGTGGACCCGACGACGATCGTGCTCGGTGGCGGCGTGGCGCACCTCGGCGCGCCGCTGGTCGAGGCCGTCGCCGACGCGCTGCGCGCCCAGGCCGCCGCGTCGCCGTTCCTCACCTCGCTCGACCTGGCCGCGCGGATCCGCGCGGTCCCCGCCGACCAGCCCGTGGCGGCCATCGGGGCGGCCCTGCTCGGTCGGCCCTGATGGAGGTCGTGCCCCTCGGCTCGGCCGCCGAGGTCGCGGCCCTGGCCGCCGACACCGTCGAGGCCCTGGTCCGCGCGCGGCCCGCCTGCGTGCTCGGCCTGGCCACCGGCTCCTCGCCCGTCCCCCCTGTACGCCGAGCTGGTGGGCCGGCACCGGGCCGGCACCGGTCCGGCCTACGACGCGGTGACGGCGTTCCTGCTCGACGAGTACGTCGGACTGTCGCCCGGCCACCCGCAGTCCTACCGCGCGACCATCGCCCGCGAGCTCACCGACGACCTCGGCCTGCCCGCCGACCGGGTGCACGGCCCGGACCCCGCCGACCCGCAGGCCGCGGGTCCGGCGTACGAGGCGGAGCTGGAGGCCGCGGGCGGCGTCGACCTCCAGGTCCTCGGCATCGGCAGCGACGGCCACCTGGCCTTCAACGAGCCCGGCTCGTCGCTGGCGTCGCGGACCCGGATCAAGACGCTGACCGAGGAGACCCGCCGCGACAACGCGCGGTTCTTCGCCGCGGTCGACGAGGTCCCGCGCCACGTGCTGACCCAGGGTCTGGGCACCATCCTGCGCGCGCGCCACCTGCTGCTCATCGCCACCGGGGCCGGCAAGGCCGAGGCGGTGGCCGCCGCCGTCGAGGGTCCGCTGTCCGCCTCCTGCCCCGCCTCGGTGCTGCAGCTGCACCCGCACGCCACCGTCCTGCTCGACCCCGACGCGGCGTCGCGGTTGGCGGGCACCGAGCACTACCGCGAGGTGTACGCCGCGAAGCCCGCGTGGCAGGGCCTCTGAGCCGGTCCTGAGGCCGGGTGGCCAGTCCGCAGGGCGGTCGGTGACGAACAGCCCGCATGGGTCATGCACCGGGTGAGGACGAGCCCGGCGGCGAGCGCGCCCTGGTCGACCGCGCCCGTCGCGGTGACCCGGACGCGTGGGAGCAGCTCTACCGCCGGGCCTACCCGCGGCTGGTCGCCTACGCGCGGCGCCGGCTGGTCACCGAGGAGCAGGCGGAGGAGGCGGTGAGCGAGACGATGGTGCGGGCCATGGACGCGATCGGTCGCTACCGCCCCGGTGCGGCGGGGCTGCAGGGCTGGCTGTTCGGCATCGCGCGCAACGTGGTGCTCGAGCGCTACCGGTCCGGGTCCCGGCTGCGGGCGACCGACCCGGCCGCCCTGGCCGCGCGGGCGGCGCCGACCCACCCCGGACCTGAGCACGCGGTGCTCGACGCCGAGGAGCGCGTGCTGCTGCGCCAGGCCTTCGACCGGCTCTCGCCGCAGGACCAGGAGCTGCTGGAGCTGCGGGTGGTGGCCGGTCTCGACGCCGAGCAGGTGGGGGCCCTGACCGGCAAGCGGGCGGGCGCGGTCCGGATGGCACAGTCACGGGCGTTGGCGCGGCTGCGGGCGGAGCTGGAGGGGCTGAGCGCATGAACGACGACGAGGGGCTCCTGCGCGAGCTCGGCGAGGCGCTGGGCCACGAGCCCGGGGCGCAGCCGTCGCCCGAGCGGGTCGCCGCCGTGCGCGCGCAGGCCGCGCGCGCGGGGAGGGGTGCCGGACGGCGCCGGTTCCTGCTCGGCGGCGGGGTGGCGGCCAGCGTGGCCGGGATCGCCGGCGTCGCGGGCTACTGGCTGGCCGAGCGCGAGGACCAGCCGGTCGCGGCGCCGATGGAGCAGATCGTGTTCACCGGCGAGGGGGACGTCACCGCGTCGGGGCTCGTCCACCACGCGTGGGGCACCGAGCTGGTGCTCGACGTCGGCGGCCTGCGGCCCGGCACGGCGTACGACGTGGTCTTCGGCACCACCGACGGCGACGTCGGGGCCGGGTCCCTGCGCGCCGTGCCGGACGTGGTCATGCGTTGCCGGTTCGAGGCCGCGCCGCTGCGCGCGGACGTCCACACCATCGAGCTGCGCGACCCCGACGGCAGGCCGGTGCTGCGCTCCGACCTGCCGTCGATCTGAGTCAGGCCCAGGTCAGCTGGTGCGGTCGCTGGAGTCGCCGACGATGACGACGTAGAAGCGCTTGCGGGTGTCGGTGCCGGTGAACGAGCCGTTGCTCAGCCGGGGGCTGACCACGAACACGTTGTTCACAGCGGCTCCCGGAGGCGCGCAGGCCGTGATCGGCGTCCCGCACTGGCTGACCGAGATCTCGCCGGAGAACTCCGGGTTGCTGTCGTCGCCCGGGGCCCGGCCGCTCGTGATGGCGTCGGTGTTCTGGTCGACGGTGTTCTGCAGCACCACGGTGGCGGTGATCGCGTTGTTGGCCAGCGGCTCGCCGGCGTTGATGTAGACGTTGCCGTTGGCCCGCAGGCTGTTGTCCGCCGGCGGCGTGAGCGTGTTGGGCAGCGTCGGGTAGGCCGCGACGACGGAGAAGCCGCCGGACTGCGCCTCGATCTGGCCCTGGGCGTTGACCAGCGCCCAGCGGCTGCCGGTCGGCAGCACGCCGGGCTTGAGGTCCTTGGCCTTGACGGTGCCGTTGGCGATGTCGCGCGACTGGATCGTCTGGTTCTTGATCTTCGCGCTGGTGACCGTCCCGTTCTTCAGCTGGCTGCCGTTGATCTGCGCGGCGGCGTACGACGTCCCGCCGAGCGCGACGAGCAGCGCGGCGCTGGAGACGAGGACAGCGGGGCTGGGCTTTCTCATGGGTGACCCTTCGTCGGGTGCGGACCGACGGCCCGCATCACCCCCTGCATGAGCGCCGACCCCGCCGTGTCACACCCCCGTCGTCCGGCCGGTGCGCTCAGGCGAGCGCGAGGGTGAGGGCCAGCACGGTGTCGGGGTCCTCCAGGCGGTCGCCGTACAGGTCGCGCAGCTGGCCCATCCGGTAGCGCACGGTCTGCGGGTGCACGAACAGCGCCTTGGCCACGTCGTCGCGGCGGCCCTGGTGGAGCAGCCAGGCGCGCAGGGTGTCGGCCAGCTTGTCCCGGGCGCTGGGCTTGAGGGCGTCCAGGGGCGCGAGGGCCTGGGCGCGCAGGTCGGCCAGGGCGTCCTCGTCGGCGTGCAGCACCAGGTGGGGGAGCGCGGACTCGGTGTCGCGCTCGACGCCGAGGGCGCGGGCGCGCACGGCCCGGTCCACCGAGCGGCGCACCTCGCGCCAGGCGACGGTGGGTCCGGCCAGGGCGTCGTGGTCGCGCAGGGTGCGCAGCAGCCCGCTCCGGCGCACGTCGGGCACCAGCAGCAGCCCGTCGCCGTCCGCCTCGGGCACCTGCAGCGTCTCGCGCGGCAGGCCGACCACCACCGCCCTGACCGTCTCGGTGGGCGCCAGCACGGCGGTGAGGGTGCGCGGCTCGGGCCAGCCGGCGCGCTCGGCGGCGTGGGTGAGCTCGTCGGCGGACGCACCCTCCAGGAGCAGCTCGGCCAGCCGGTCCAGCAGCCGCTGCCGCACGCGGCCGGTGGTCTCGGTCTCCTCGCTGTGCCCTGCGACCGCGGCCGCGGACTGCTCGTCGATGTAGGCGAAGACCAGCTGGGCGAAGTCGGCCAGCACGTCGGCGCCGAGCCCGTGGCGCACCCCGGTCGAGGACAGCTCGCGCCAGGCCACCCGCGCACCGATGCGGTACGCCGCGAGCAGGGCGTCGGTCGAGCGGCCGCTGCGGGCCTCGCCGCGGCCGAGCTGGTAGGACCCCTCGGTGGCCAGCGCGGTGGTGCGCTGGTCACTGGCCTTGCTGCGCCCCGCCAGGGTCAGGAAGCCGCCCAGCGCGAGGCGCACGGCGTTGCTGATGGTCTGGCCCATCGGCCCGCTGAAGGCGTCGCGGTAGGCCGGGACCTCCTGCACGATGGCCGAGACGATGTCGTCGGCCAGGTGCGGCAGCTGTGACCGCATCTCCTTGACGGCGGCGGGTGACAGCGTCACCCGGTGGTCGGTAGCACCCATGTTTTGTCCCCGGCGAACAAATGTGACGTGGTCGTTCACGTGCACTGGTCATGAATGCTGGCACAGGACACAACACACTGGAACCCATGGCGTCCTACTCAGCCTCCGGCCCGACCCGCGGCCCCGCCGTGGGCGGATCGCTGCGCAACGCCGTGCGCCGGGTGGCCGAGGCCGCGGTGACGCCGCTGGAGATCAGCGACGTCCTCGACGTCTTCCACCCGCTGCGCCGGGGTCGGCACGCCCTCCAGGGCCGCATCGTGTCGGTCACGCCCGAGACCGCCGAGTCCGCCACCATCCTGGTCAAGCCGGGTCGCGACTGGGCCGGCCACGTGCCGGGGCAGTACGTCCGCGTCGGGGTCGACGTCGACGGCGTCCGCCTGTGGCGCACCTACTCGCTCACCCACGGTCCGCGCGGTGACCGGTTCCTCAGCTTCACGGTCAAGGCCATCCCGGGCGGGGTCGTCAGCCAGCACCTCGTGCACCGCGCCCGCCCCGGCCAGTGGCTCCAGCTCGAGCAGGCCGAGGGCGAGTTCGTCCTCCCCGTGCCGCTGCCGCCCAAACTGTTGCTGGTCACCGCCGGCTCCGGCATCACGCCGGTGATCGGGATGCTGCGCAACCTGTACTCCCGGCGCGTCCCGCAGGCCACCGACATCGTGCTGGTCGCCGTCAACCAGACCGAGCACTCCGCGATCTTCCGCGACGAGCTGCGTGCTCACGCCCGCGACGGCCACCTGCGCCTGGTCGAGCGGTACGACGACCGCGACGGCCTCCTCGACGTGGCCACCCTGCCCGGCCTCGTGCCCGACGTGGCCGAGCGGCTGACCTACGCCTGCGGCCCGGCCGGCCTGCTCGACGCCCTCGAGGCGCACCACACCGGGCTCGGGCTGCCGCTGACCACCGAGCGGTTCCGCCCGGTGCTCGTCGAGCCCGGCGAGGGGGGGCACCGTCACCTTCGCCTCCGGCCTGGAGGTCGAGGCCGACGGCGCGACCCCGATCCTCGACGCCGCCGAGGCCGCCGGCGTCCTCATGCCCAGCGGGTGCCGGATGGGCATCTGCATGGGCTGCGTCGTGCCCATGACGTCCGGTGCCGTGCGCGACCTGCGCAACGGCGCCGTCACCACTGCTGTCCCCGGCGAGACCGGCCGCGACGGCGTACCGATCCAGACCTGCATCAGCGCTGCTGCCGGTGCCTGCGAGATCAGGGAGACCCGATGACCACCATCACCAAGAAGCCCGAGAGCCCGATCGCCCACCTCACCCCCGAGGACATCGAGCAGATCGGCATCGAGCTCGACACCATCCGCCAGGACGTCCTCGACGACCGCGGCGAGCGCGACGCGGCGTACATCCGTCGGGTCATCGCCGTCCAGCGCCGCCTCGAGCTCGGCTCGCGCGCGGTGCTGCTCGGCTCGGCGCTGCCGCCGCTGTTCGTGCTCGGCACGGTCGGGCTGTCGATCTCCAAGATCCTCGAGAACATGGAGATCGGCCACAACGTCCTGCACGGGCAGTGGGACTGGATGCGCGACCCCAAGATCCACTCCACGACGTGGGAGTGGGACATGGCCACGCCCGCCAAGCAGTGGCAGCACTCGCACAACCAGGTGCACCACACCTACACGAACATCGTCGGCCAGGACAACGACCTCGGCTACGGCATCATGCGCGTCGACGAGGACCAGCGCTGGCACCCGGCGTACCTCGCCCAGCCGTTCTGGAACTTCCTCAACGCCTGCTTCTTCGAGTACGGCATCGCGGCCTACGACCTCCAGCTCGGCCGCAACCTGCGCATCCCCAAGGACCGCCGCCCGGAGTCCTTCGAGGCCGAGGTGAGCCAGGTCCTGAAGAAGATCCGCAACCAGGCCACCAAGGACTACGTGGTCAACCCGGCCATCGCGCTGCCGTTCGGCGGCTTCCTGCCCACGCTGGCCGCGAACGCGATCGCCAACGTCGTGCGCAACCTGTGGTCGCACTCGGTGATCATGTGCGGGCACTTCCCCGAGGGCGTCGAGACCTTCGAGAAGAACGCGATCCCCGAGGACGAGACCCGCGGCGAGTGGTACCTGCGCCAGATGCTCGGCTCGGCCAACATCTCCGGCTCGGCCTTCCTGCACCTGATGAGCGGCAACCTCAGCCACCAGATCGAGCACCACCTGTTCCCGGACCTGCCGTCGAACCGGTACGCCGAGATCGCGCCCAAGGTCCGCGCGCTGTTCGAGAAGTACGACCTCACCTACTGCAGCCGCCCGATGCCGCAGCAGGTCTACTCCGCCTGGCACAAGGTGGTCCGGCTCTCGCTGCCCAACGGCTGGCTGGCCACGACCAACCGCAAGAACGTCGGCTCGCAGCTCAAGCTGCTGTGGGGCATGACCGCCAAGGGCCCCAAGGTGCGCCGCGCCGCGCAGGCCCGGCTCAACCAGCAGCTGCGTCGGCGTACTGCCTGAAGGGCCAGGTCCGCACCAGCTGCAGGGCTCGCTGCAGGTCGAACGGGTCGGCCTGCATGAACAGCCACGGCCGGCCGATCCACATGAAGGCGTCGCAGTAGAGCGCGGCGTCGCGGCCGTTCTGCTCCGACATGCCCCAGGCCGGGTCGGAGACGTGCGTGGTCGGCGGGATCCCGAGCGTCACGCAGGTGGTGTCGTCGACCGAGCGGCACAGGTCGGCGTTGTCGAAGTGGCCCCTGCCGTCGTAGTCACCGCCCGCGAACGGCCGGCCGTTGGACGAGGTGTTGACCACGAAGTGCTTGTCCTCGATCCCGCGCTCGGCCAGCGCCCGCACCACCTCGGCCCCGAACGCGACCTCGCGCTCGGTGGAGTTGTAGTGGGTGTTGTTCATCGAGAAGCCCCGGACGTACTCCACCCCGGCCGGGACGAGCAGCCGGAGCGCCTCGTCCACGTCGCCGTTGAGCCAGTCCTCGGCGCCCGCGTCGATGTACACCGCGGCGTTCGGCAGTGCGCCGAGCCGCTGCGCGGAGTAGCGGATCAGGTCGCTGTAGACGCCTGAGCCGCCCGGCGCGCACAGCGCGAACGGCCCGTCGGCCTGGAGCGTGATCGCCACGTGCGCGTCGCCGATGCCGCGGGCCAGCGCGTCGGTCCACGCGCGGTAGCCCGCCTGCTGCGCCGGGCCCGGCAGCGACCCGCAGGCCGCGTGCTCCCACGGCTCCATCCGGAAGGTCGCCAGCTGCACCAGCTTGTCCGGGTCGCCGTCCTGTGCGTTGGCGATGTAGCCGCGGACCTTCTCCTCGATCTCCCCGTCCGGGATCCACCCACCGAACCACTTCGACCGCGGCTGCAGCACGATCTGGCCCAGCAGCGCGCGGGTCTCGCCCGACGAGCGCTCGTACGGCGCCCACGCCTGGTCGCCGTCGCCGTAGTAGTTGCCCCACGGCCGCCCGGCCAGGGGGTTGGCCCGCCGAGCGGCGAAGACCTCGCGGCGGGCCTCACGCTCGGCCTTCTTGCGGGCCTTCTTCGCGGCCTGCTCGGCCTGGCGCTGGGCCTCCACGCGGGCGGCCTGCTTCGCGGCCTTGCGCGCGGCGCGTTGCGCGGCGGGGTCGGGTGTGGGGGTCAGAGTCGTCGTCGGAGTCGTCGTCGGAGTCGTCGTCGGGGCGCTCGGGGCGGCGCTGGCGCTCGGCGCGGCCGGCTCGGCCGTCGGCGCCGCGGGGTCGGAGCAGCCCGCCCCGAGTGAGCCCACCAGGAGGGCGGCGGCCGCGGCGGCGCGGAGCGCAGGTCGGCGGAGGGGGCTCATCCCGTCCATCTTGCGCGCCGCTGGTCCGCACCACCAAGCCCACGTCCGGCTGCCGACCCGGCCAGCCCGTGCCACACTCCCGCGTGAACGGGGCCGACAAGACACTGCGGCTGGAGACCCCGGAGCGCCCCTGCAGGATCTCCGGCCCCTTCGCCGAGCGCGAGAGGTCCATCGTCTGGGACAAGGCGGGTTCGCCCGGGCAGGACGGAGCCGTCGGCGCGGCCGGGCCGGCTGGGCCCAGCGGTCCGGCGGGACCGGGTGGTGCGCCCGGGCCCAGCGGGGCACCCGGGCCCAGCGGCGCACCGGGCCCCAGCGGCGCACCAGGCCCCAGCGGACCGGCGGGGCCGAGCGGGGCACCCGGCTCCACGGGGCCGAGCGGGGCACCCGGCTCCACGGGCCCGAGCGGGGCACCCGGCTCCACGGGCCCGAGCGGTCCGGCTGGTCCCAGCGGACCGCCCGGACCCAGTGGAGCCCCGGGAGCGGGCACGACGCTGCTCGACGGGAACGGCGCCGTCCTGGGGACGGTGCTCAGCGTCGACCGCACGTCTGCCACCGTCCGC
Source organism: Nocardioides anomalus (assembly GCF_011046535.1). Lineage (NCBI taxonomy): Bacteria > Bacillati > Actinomycetota > Actinomycetes > Propionibacteriales > Nocardioidaceae > Nocardioides > Nocardioides anomalus. Next base: position 4,819,249 of record NZ_CP049257.1, read on the forward strand.
ACGTCGTCGGACTGCACGATCGCGGTCTCGTGGAACGGCGCGCTGGCGGCGACGGGGCTGGTCGAGTTCTCCGGCGCCGACTGTGCGGTGACGCCGTACCTGTTCACCGGGGGGACGGCCGTCCCGATCTACGCCAAGGCCGCGACCTGCACGTCGACAGGTGGGGGATCGGTGCTCGTCCCCGTCGCTTCGCAGTCCGACGCCACCAACGGCTTCGTCGCGTCGGCTGCCTACAACGAGTCGTCGTACAGCCAGAGCGGTGCGGCGTGTGCCAACGAGGGAGGCGTCTCCGGCTCCAGCGGCTGGCAGATGCAACGCACGAGCTCGACTGCGATCGGGCTGCCCGCGCTGACCAACGGCAAGCTGGCGACGCCGATCCACTTCGGGTCCTGGACCGGGAGTGTCGGCGCTAGATCCACTCCGGGAACGCCGGCTCCGGCAGCGGCCCGGTGGCGCCGTCGCGGCCGGCCTCGACGGCCGCGCCGAGCCCCAGCAAGGTGGCTTCACCACCGCGGGCGCCCCACAGGGCCAGCGCGACCGGGAGCCCGTGGACCAGCTCGAGCGGCACCGAGAGGATCGGCGCACCGGCCAGCGCGCTGGGGGTGCTGGCGCCGCCGCAGAAGGAGTCGCCGTTGACCAGGTCGAGGGGGGTGGCCGGGCCGGTGGTGGGGGCGACCAGCGCGTCGAGGCGGTGCTCGGCCAGCACCCGGTCGAGCTCGTCGATCCCTGCGGCGCGGCAGGCGGCCTGCGCCTCGGCGTACGCCGGTGAGTCGAGCCCGTCGGTGGCGAGCGCCCGCTCGAAGAGCCCCTGCCCGAACCACGACAGCTCGCGGTCGGCGTGGGCGCGGTTGAAGGCGACGACGTCGTCCAGGGTGCGCACCGCGGCGCCGCGGCCGGCGAGGTACGCCGCCAGCGCGGGGACCAGCTCGGTGAGCATCAGGGTCAGCTCGTGCTCGGGGTCGAAGGCGTCCAGGGCCGGCAGGGCGATGTCGTCGACGACCTCGACGCCGGCGGCGGCCAGCAGTCCGAGCGCGCGCTCCGCGGCCGCGTCGGCAGCCGGGCTGTAGCCCCACAGGCTCCGCGGCACGCCGACCCGCCTGCCCGGTGCGCCCACGGCGCCGAGGTCGGTGGTGGCGCCGGCCAGCACGTCGTAGAGCGCGGTCGTCGCCGCCACGGTCAGCGCCATCGGGCCGGGCGCGTCCTGGGTCGAGGAGATCGGCACCACGCCCGACGTGGGCACCCGGCCCACCGTCGGCTTGAGCCCGACGACCCCGCAGGCGGCGGCCGGCATCGAGATCGAGCCGTCGGTCTCCGTCCCCACGGCGTACGGCGCGAGCCGGGCCGCGACCGCGGCGGCGCTGCCCGAGCTGGAGCCCCACGCGGTGCGGTTGAGCGCGTAGGGGTTGCGGGTCAGCCCGCCGTGCGCGCTCCACCCCGAAGTCGAGTGCGGGTCGCGGATGTTGGCCCACTCGCTGAGGTTGGCCTTGCCGAGCACGACCATCCCGGCCGCCCGCAGCCGCTGCACCAGCGGCGCGTCCTCGGCCGGTGGCACGCCGGCCAGGGCCAGCGAGCCCGCGGTCGACGCGAGCCCCGCGGTGTCGACGTTGTCCTTGACCAGCACCGCCCGGCCGTGCAGCGGCGAGCGGGTGCGGCCGGCCGCGGCCTCCTCGTCCAGAGCGCGCGCCTCGGCCAGGGCGTCCGGGCCGAGCGCGTTCACCGACGCGATCTGCGGGTCGACCTCCGCCACCAGCGCGAGCAGCCGCGCCACCTCCGCCTCGGCGGGCCCCTGGTCCACACCAGCATGCTGTCAGCAGGGCACCTTGACGTTTCGGGCGGCCGGTTGGGGGAGAGGCTCGCGCCATGGCCCGTCGCACCCTCCCCGGACTCTGTGCCGCGCTGCTCGCCGCCGCGCTCGTCGGCACCCTCGCCCTCACCGGTCCGGCCCCGGCCGGCGCCGCGCCGTCGGCGTCCGACTCCGCCCGCCCGGCCGCGACCACGACCGGCGCGCCGGCCGAGCGGCGGACCCGCGCCGATGTCCTCAAGCGCAACAAGCTGTACCGGCTCCCGGCCATGACGAGCGCCGGCTGCGCCGCCGCCTCGACGGTCCCGCTGGACACCTCGGCCGACCTGCTCGCCTACTACCGCTCCGTGCTGCCGTGCCTCGACGCGGCGTGGAAGGGCGACTGGAAGAAGCTGCGCAAGGCCGGCTACCGGTTCCAGGCGCCGAAGCTCAAGGTCCACGACGGCTCGGTGCGGACGAAGTGCGGCACCCCGGGCGCGCTCTCGTTCTACTGCCCGGCCAACCACACCATCTACATGTACGACGCCGAGATCGTCGGGCCGTGGAACTCCTACGCCGGCGACGACTACGCGCACGGCTCGATCAGGCTGGCGGCGACGCACACCCTGGCCCACGAGTACGGCCACCACGTGCAGACCCTGGTCGGGATGTTCGACGCCATCGGCGCGCGCTACCGCGGCAACCTCGAGCGCCGCGCCGAGCTGCAGGCCAGCTGCCTGGGCAACGTGTTCCTGTCCTCGCAGCGCGACGCCTACCCGATCCTCGCCGACTACGCCCAGCACCCGGAGTACTGGCGCTACATCGAGGTGGCCAACCACGGCTCGGTGCCCAGCCAGGCCTACTGGACCGACCAGGGCTACGCCACCGCGACCCCCGGCGCGTGCAACACCTTCATGGCGCCGGCCGCCCAGGTGTCCTGACCGCTGCGAACCGCAGCGCTCCCCGAGGCATCACACCTGGTGACGCACCCGACGACCCGATGAGGATCCCGTGACCCACCTCCGACCCACCCGCCGCAGCCTGCTCCTGGGCGGCGCCGCCACCCTCGGCGCCGCAGCCGCCTCACCGCTGCTCGCCGCGCCCGCCTCGGCCAACACCGGCTCGATCAGCGTGGTCACCGCGAACATCCGCTACCGGCTGCCCTGGGAGCAGTGGGCCACCGACCTCGGCCGCGCGGCGTACGGCGCGCACCTGCTCGCGGTCAACGAGGCGTTCCGCTACCCCAACGAGCTCGCCTACTGGGCCGCGCTCAACGGCTGGCACCTCTACCAGCCGACCGGCCCCGGCTCGACCAACGCACTGCTGGCCCGGGCCTCGATGTTCGACCCGGTCGGGCAGGGCAACGCCCACCAGTGGGGCGACGAGGGCTCGACCAAGCCCTACCCGACGTACAACACCTTCGCGATCTGGCGCGAGAAGCTCACCGGGCTGACCATCACCCACCTCAACGTGCACCTCCAGCGCGGCATCGAGAAGGGCGGCCACCCCGGCGGCCGCTTCCACGACGACCGGGTCGCCGGCGCCCAGGCCCAGATCGACCAGGCGCTGAAGATGGCGACCTACGCCCTCGGCGGCAGCGAGGTCGTGCTCTCCGGCGACCTCAACATCGACTACGTCAAGGACTCCAGGGTCAAGGACCCGAGCTTCCCGTTCATGGCCTGGGAGCACGGCGGCACGCGCCGGGGCCCGGAGCTGCGCTCGTGCTACTCGACGTTCGGGGTCGAGCCCGGCGGCACGCACGGCGCGTCCGGCAAGCGGCGCTACATCGACTACATCTACGAGTACGCCCGGACCCGGAGCAAGCGGAAGCTGGCGATGCGCGGCTACCAGTTCGTGGACCTGCTGTACTCCGACCACGACGCGGTCCTCGCGCAGTTCGCGATCGACACCAACGGCGGGCTCAAGGACGGCAGCAGGGCCTAGGTAGGTTGGCCGGATGCGCACGGCGGTCGAGCAGGACGCGGTCGTGTTCCGGCTGGCCGACGAGGACCACGCCCACCACGAGGTCACGGTCTGGCTGGACCTGGTGCCGCCGGCGGGCTGGCCGGAGTCGCTCGTGCTGGAGCCGGTCGCGGGCGGCTGGGAGCTGCGGCTGCCGGTCCCCGACCTGGACTGCCTGGAGTACCTCCTCGTGGCCGACGGCGACATGGCGCCCGACCCGGCCAACCCCGACCAGGTCGACGGCGCGTTCGGGCCGCACTCGTGGCTGGCCATGCCCGGCTACGTGCCGCCGGCGTGGCTGGACGCCGAGCCGCGCTCCGGCGAGCGCCACGAGCTGAGCGCCGCCGACGTCGACGTCGCCGTCTGGCAGCCCTCGGACGAGCCGCTGCCGCTGCTGCTGGTCCACGACGGTGCGGAGATGGAGGCGTGGGGCCGCGTCGTGCACTACGCCGCGACCCGGCCCACCCCGCTGCGGGTCGCGCTGCTGAGCCCGGGCGAGCACCGCGACGAGCGGTACGCCGCCAACCCGGCCTACGCCGACGCGCTGGTCGACGAGGTGCTGCCGGCCCTCGCCGCGGCGTACCCCACCGTCGGCAGGCCGGTGCTCCTCGGCCAGAGCCTGGGTGGGCTCGCGGCGGTGCACGCGGGCTGGCTGCGCCCGGAGGCGTTCGCGGGCGTCGCGGCCCAGTCGGGGTCGTTCTTCACGCCGGTGCTGGACCCGCAGGAGTCGGGCTACATCCACTTCGACCGGGTCGTCGGCTTCGTGGCCTCGCTGCACGAGTCGACCGGCACGCCCCTCGACTTCCCGCCGGTGGCGATGACGTGCGGCACCGCGGAGGAGAACCTGGCCAACAACCGGCTGCTGCAGACCCACCTGCTCGACCTCGGCGCCGACGTCTCCTGGGGCGAGGTGCGGCAGGGGCACACCTGGATGTGCTGGCGCGACAGCCTCGACCCGCACCTCGGCGCCCTCCTCGCGAAGGCCTGGGGCTGATGGAGCGCCACCAGGTCGAGCTCGACTCGCCGTTCGGGCGGCCCGGCACCGTGATCCGCTACGGCCACTCCGGTCGCCCGGTCCTGGTCTTCCCGGCCGAGCAGGGCCGCGCCTGGGACTGGGAGGCCCACGGCATGGTCGACGCGGTCGCCGACCTCGTCGACGCCGGCCGGGCCAAGCTCTACTGCGTCGACTCCTTCGACGGCGAGTCCTGGTCCAACCGCGACCTCCCGCTCGAGGAGCGCGCCCGCCGCCACGGCGCCTACACGAGCTGGCTGACCGACGCCGTCGTGCCCTTCATCGGCGCCGACAGCCCCGGCGCCTCCGACGCCGTGGTCACCGGCTGCTCGATGGGCGCCTACCACGCCCTCCAGCTGTCCCTGACCCGCGCCGACCTGTTCCCGGTCGCGCTCTGCCTCAGCGGCAACTACGACCCCTCGACGTGGCACGCGTGGGGCGAGCGCGGCGACGCGGCGTACTTCACCAACCCCACCGATCACCTCGCCCACGCCGGCGGCGACCACCTCGAGTGGCTGCGCCGGCGGCTGTACGTCGTCCTCACCGTCGGCCAGGGCGCCTGGGAGACCCACCCGACCGGCTCGCTGCCCGCCGCGCACGCGATGGACGCGCTGCTCGCCGCGAAGGGGATCCCGCACGAGCTCGATGTGTGGGGTCACGACGCCGCCCACGACTGGGACTGGTGGGCCAGGCAGCTCGCGCACCACCTGCCGCGGTTCTGCTGAGGCTCAGGAGGGCGGGAAGTGGGCCGTCGCCACGGCGACGGCCACGACGCTGCCCCGACCCCAGCTCTGGGCGGCGCCCGGTCCGCAGGAGAGCGTGACCGAGCCGGGCTGCGCGAGCACGAACACGTCCTGCAGGAACCCGCTGCCCTCCTGGCCGGCCGGCACCGCGACGTAGGCCTGGTCCCCGCCGGATCCGGTGCTGCCCAGGTTGCAGGAGCCGGAGCTCGCCGACGCGCTGAACAAGTCGGCCCGGGCGGTCACGGCGTAGGTCCCGGCCGGCAGCGGCACGATCACGGTGAGCTGGGTCCCGAAGCCGTCGCTGCTCGCCGCGTAGGCGTCCGACGGGCCGCGCTCTCCCTTCGGCCCGGTCGGCCCGGCCGGACCCGCCGGCCCCTTCGGGCCGGCGGGGAGCTGACCGGCGGCGAAGTCGGCGGCGGTGAGGCTGCCGTCCTTGACCTTGGCCGAGGTGACGGCGCCCTTCTTGAGCTGGGCGGTGCCGACCACGCCCTTCGCCAGGGTGCCGGCGTACGACGCGCCGCCGGCGGTGGCGACGGCGGCGAGCAGGGACAGAGCGGCGAGGACGAGGACCACCGCGGTGCGGCGGCGGGTGCGGGAGGAGGTCATGGCCCGAGGGTGGACCGGGACCCTTTCAGGAACCTTTCGCCCGGCGGGGCCGCGCGCGGGGTTGGCGCGGAGCGCGTTGCGGGCACAGAGTCAGGGCGAGGACCACCAAGCGGATCCGCATCGACGTGCTCGGAGGAGACCACGGATGACCAACCGGGACCACCTGATCGGCCTGCTGCTCGGCGCCGAGGAGGACTGGCCCCGGGCCTTCGAGGAGGTGCTGCGCCGGGTCGGGCCGCTCGACGTCGGCGGCGAGACCCACACGGTCTCCAGCGAGCGGCTGTCCATCGAGCCGTTCCGCCTCGACGACCCGGTCCGCACCGAGCTGGTCATCGACCGGCTCGCGCACTGGTACTACCACCCGCGCGAGTGGCTCAAGAAGGCCGCGCTGGTCAACGGGACCTACCTGCTCAACAGCCCCTTCACGTTCCAGTCGATGGAGAAGCACTCGGCGTACTGCGCGCTGGTCCGGATGGGCTTCAACGTGCCGCCGACGACGCTGGTGCCCTACAAGAACCCCGTCGACAACGTCCGCTGGGCCTACACCGCCTCGAAGTACAACCGCGAGTTCGACCTCGACGCCATCGCCCAGGACCTCGGCTACCCGCTCTACATGAAGCCGTTCGACGGCGGCGCCTGGCGCGGTGTCTCGCGCATCGGCGACCGGGGCGACCTGCACCGCGCGTACGACGAGTCCGGCGAGATGCTCATGCACCTGCAGGCCACCGTGGACTACGACCACTTCGCCCGCGCGCTGTCCATCGGGCCCGAGACCATGGTGATGGACTTCCGGCCCGACCAGCCGATGCACCAGCGCTACGCGGTCAACCACGGCTTCCTCTCGGAGTCCGCGGGCCAGCAGGCCGTGGCGATCAGCCGGATCGTGAACGCGTTCTTCCTCTGGGAGTTCAACTCCGCGGAGATGCTCGTGGTCGGCGACGACGTCTACCCGATCGACTACGCCAACGCCTGCCCCGACGTCGCCGTCACCTCGCTGCACTACTACTTCCCGTGGGCCATCACCGCGCTGGTGCGCTGGTCGACGTACTGCGTCGTCACCGGCCGCACCACCGACGTGGACCTGCAGACCCGCCGGTACTTCGAGATCGCCGACACCCCCGGGCTGTCCTACGAGGACAAGCTCGAGCGCTACCTCGCGCTGGCCGACGAGCACTTCGAGACCGACCGGTACTGGGAGTGGTGCGGCGAGCACCTCGCCCACCTGTCGGAGGCCGTGCTCGAGTGGGTCACCGGCGACGACTTCGACCGGTTGCTGCGCGAGACGGTCGAGGCCACCTACCCGCCGCACGAGCAGGAGCAGTTCCTCGCCCACTTCCGCGGGCTGGTCGGGCTGTGGGCCAGCGAGCAGATCGGCGTCTAGGGCCGGTACGTCGTCTGGCCGTGCTCGTCGCCGAAGACCAGCACCTTGTCCGGGGGCACCCGGAAGACCAGCGCGCCGTCGTGGGTGCCGTCGCCCTGGTCGGTGAGCTCGAAGAACCGGCCGTCGCGGACCTCCCAGCGCCAGTCACCGGCGTACTTGTCCTCCCAGGCCGCGGTCAGCTCGCGCAGCAGCGCCTCGTCCTCGACCCGCGCGGCGACGCCCTCGACGCTGAGGTCCTTGCCGTGGGCCCAGCCGTCGGCGCCGAGCGGGCCGGCGGCGACGACCACGTGCGGGTCGTGCTCGAGGTTGCGCATCTTCTGCTCGGCGTCACCGGTGCAGAAGAAGAAGGCGCCGTCGCGCCACACGCCGCACAGGGGGACGGCGTGCGGGCGGCCGTCGCGGCGCACGGTGACCAGCCAGTAGAGCCGGGCCGCTGTCAGCCGGGCCTCCACCTCCGCCCACGAGGGGGCGGTGGCCGACGGGTCGCCGTACAGCGGGGAGATCGTCATGAGCCTGCCGACTCGGCGTCGCGCACGGACTCATCGGAGAATGGGGGCATGCGGTTCACCGAGCGCGAGCTGACCGTCGCGCTGCAGGGCGCGGCCAAGACCGTGCTCGCGGCGCAGGACAAGGACGTCCGCAAGGGCCGTCGTACGCCGGACGAGGCGTGGGAGGCGCTGGGCAAGTTCCAGCGGTTCCAGCTCCTCGACGGCCTCGGCGACCAGCTGCTGCCGGTGCTGGTGGCGCTGCCGGACGTCGAGGTCGCGCCGGGCACGCGCCCGACCTTCACCGAGGCGCAGGTCCGCAGCACCGTGGAGGAGCACGCGGGCGTCGCGGCGCGTGGGCTCAAGGGCCGGGTGCTGGTCCAGGCGCGGGTCGCGCTGGTCACCGCCGCGCTGGAGGCCCTGCCGCCGCGGGCGGACCCGGACGCGTTGATCGTGCCCGACCACCTCTAGGTCAGCCGAGCGCCGCGTCCACGACCTTCTTGGCCTCCGCCTGCACCTCGGCCAGGTGGTCGGGGCCGCGGAAGGACTCGGCGTAGATCTTGTAGACGTCCTCGGTCCCCGACGGCCGCGCGGCGAACCAGGCCGACTCGGTGGTGACCTTGAGCCCGCCGATCTTCGCGCCGTTGCCGGGCGCCTCGGTGAGCTTGGCCGTGATCTCCTCGCCCGCCAGCGACGTGGCGGAGACGTCGTCGGCGGACAGCGCCGAGAGCTTCGCCTTCTGCTCGCGCGAGGCGGGCGCGTCGATGCGGGCGTACGCCGGGTCGCCGTGATCGGCGACCAGGTCGGCGTAGTGCTCGCTCGGGCTGCGCCCGGTCCTCGCGAGGATCTCCGAGGCCAGCAGGGCCAGGATGATGCCGTCCTTGTCGGTGGTCCAGGTGGTGCCGTCGGTGCGCAGGAACGACGCGCCCGCCGACTCCTCGCCGCCGAAGCCGAAGGAGCCGTCGATCAGCCCGGGCACGAACCACTTGAAGCCGACCGGCACCTCGACCAGAGGCTTGCCGAGCGACTCGGCGACCCGGTCGATCATCGAGCTGGAGACCAGCGTCTTGCCGATGCGCGCGCCGTCGGGCCAGCCGGGGCGGGCGCCGCCGAAGAGGTACTGGATGGCGACCGCGAGGTAGTGGTTGGGGTTCATCAGCCCGGCGTCGGGGGTGACGATGCCGTGCCGGTCGGAGTCGGCGTCGTTGCCGGTGGCGATCTGGAAGCGGTCCTTCTGCGCGACCAGCGAGGCCATCGCGGACGGCGAGGAGCAGTCCATCCGGATCTTGCCGTCCCAGTCCAGCGTCATGAACCGCCACGTGGCGTCGACGAGCGGGTTGACCACGGTCAGCTCGAGCCCGTGCCGCTCGGCGATCGCGCCCCAGTAGTCGACCGACGCCCCGCCGAGCGGGTCCGCTCCGATCCGGATGCCGGCGTCCTTGATCGCGGCCAGGTCGACGACCGACGGCAGGTCGTCGACGTAGGTCCCCAGGAAGTCGTACGCCTCCACCGCGGCCCGGGCGCGCGCGAACGGCACCCGCTGCACGCCGTCCAGCCCGGCCCGGATCAGCTCGTTGGCCCGGTCGGCGATCACCTTCGTCGCGTCGGTGTCGGCCGGCCCGCCGTGGGGCGGGTTGTACTTGAAGCCGCCGTCGCTCGGCGGGTTGTGCGACGGCGTCACCACGATGCCGTCGGCCAGCCCGCTCTGCTGGCCGCGGTTGGCCCGGATGATCGCGTGGCTGACCGCCGGCGTCGGCGTGTAGCGGTCCGCGCTGTCGACCAGCACCGTCACGTCGTTGGCCACCAGCACCTCGAGCGCCGTCGCCCACGCCGGCTCGGACAGCCCGTGGGTGTCGCGGCCGATGAACAGCGGCCCGTCGTAGCCCTGGTCACGCCGGTAGTCGCAGATCGCCTGCGTGGTCGCCGCGATGTGCCACTCGTTGAACGCCGTGTCCAGCGAGGACCCGCGGTGGCCGCTGGTGCCGAAGACCACCTGCTGCTCGGCGACGTCGGGATCGGGGATGCCGGTGTAGTACGCCGTCACCAGGTGCGGCAGGTCCACCAGGTCCTGCGGCTCGGCGGGCTGTCCTGCGCGCGGGTCGGCCATGGGGTCATCATGCTCCGCGCGCGAGCCACGCGCTCAGCGCGGTCAGCACCTCGCCCGGCGCCTCGAGCTGGACCAGGTGGCCGGCGCCCGGGATCTCGGTGAGCTCCGCGCCCGGGACCAGGGCCGCGAGCCGGCGGCCGGTGGCCAGCGGGATCCAGCCGTCGTCGGTGCCCCACACGATCCGCACCGGCAGGTCGAGGGTCGGCAGGGCCCGTTCGTCGGCCTCGATGAGGTCCACGTCGTAGTCCTCGATCTGGCGGTAGAACGCCGCCTGTCCCTCCGCGCCAAGCCACGGCGCCACGAGCGCGTCGAGGGTCTCCGACCCGAGGTCGCGGTGCAGCGCGTCGCCGACGTAGGCCCGGACCACCGCCTCGTGGACGTAGGCCGGCAGCCCGGCCAGCACCCCGCGGTGCTCCTGGACGAACCGGAAGAACGGCGAGCCGCTCGGCCCGATCGCGACCACGTCGGCCAGGAACAGCGAGGCGTACGCCGCCCCCTCGACCAGGTGGGCCCGCAGGGCCACCAGCCCGCCGAGGTCGTGGGCGACCACGTGTGGGCGCTCGAGGCCCCAGTGGTCGAGCAGCGCGGCCAGCGCCCGGGCGTGCACGCCGGCGTGGACGTCGTGCGCCGGGTCCTTCGACGAGCGGCCGTAGCCGGGCAGGTCCCACAGGTGCACGGCGTACTCGGTCGCCAGCGCGTCGGCGACCGGCGCCCAGGTCGCCGAGGACCACGGGGTGCCGTGGCAGAAGACCACCGCGGGCCCGTCGCCGCGGGTGTCCCAGGCGATCCGCCGACCCTCCCAGGCGAAGGTCCGACTCAGCTCCACGGGCCCATCATGGTGGGCCGGGGAGGGTAGGCGAGGCCCGGTCGGTCGCGGGGCGGAATGCGGCGGGTTCCTCCGAGCGGCCGACCCGACCGCTGGACCACCACCCCAGGGTCACCGCGAAGCCACCCGGGCGGGTGGCCGCGTCGGGTCTGCTTGCGTCATGGCCCTGCTCGACCTCCCCGCGGGGACATCCCTGCAACCCGCGGCGGGGGTCGAGCAGGGGCCTGTCCACCCCTCGCTGCCGGCGGTCCTGCGCCGGGTCGGGGTCAACCTGCTGGTCGCGTGCGTGGTGCCGGGGGTGCTGTTCTTCACCCTGTTCGTCACCGCGGGCGTGTGGGTGGCGATCGGCTGCGCGCTGCTGTGGTCCTACGGCGCGATCGGCGTGCGCTGGGCGACCGGGCGCCGGCCCTCGGGGATGCTGCTGCTGACCGCGGCCGTCCTCACGGTGCGCACGCTGGTGGCGCTGGCCGCGGACAGCACGTTCGTCTACTTCCTCCAGCCCGTGCTCACCGACCTGGTGCTCGGCACGGCGTTCCTGGCCTCGGCCCTGACCGCCCGGCCGGTGGTCGCGCGGCTGGCCGGCGACTTCTACCCGCTGACCGCCGAGCTGCACGCGCGCTGCGGCATCCAGCGGCTCTTCCGCCGGCTCACCCTGCTGTGGGCGGCCGCGCTGCTGGGCAAGGCCACCGTCGTGCTGATCCTGCTGTTGAGCCAGCCGCTGACCACGTTCGTGCTGGCCAAGACCGTCGTCGTGCCGGTCACCAACGCCACCTGCATCGTGCTCACGATCCTGGCCGCGAGCGCGGTGGCGCGGCGCGAGGGACTGCTGGCCCGGACGGAGACCGTCTCGCTACGTTGAGCCCGTGCACCGGCCGCGCGGCGACGCCTGATGCTGCTCGCCGCCCTGCTGGTGCTGCTCGCCGGGTGGCTGGCCGTCGGGCCGTGGTCGCTGCTCCTGTTCGTCGTGGCACTCGCCGTGCCGGTCGTGCGCCGCCGGCTGCGGCCGCGCCGGTGGACCGTGCTGGCCCTGGTGGTGCTCGGGGCCGCGGCAGTCGTCACCGTGGCCGTGCTGCCGGACGGCCGGCTGCCGATCCCGCCCGGCGGTGGGCTGCTCGTCACGCCGGCCTACGTCGGGCACGCGGCCACACCGCGGCCGCTCGAGCTCGGCACGGTGCCGCAGCACCCGCACCTCGCGCCGAACGGGGGCAGCTCGATGCACGACGACGCGTGGGCCACGGACAGCTACGTCGGGGCGGGCCCGCTCGGGGTGGACCCCGAGGTCAGCAGCGCGTGGTACGGCCTCGAGGAGTGCGCCACCCTCGCCTTCGACCGCGACGACCGGCTGGTCGCGCTGTGCGGCAACCGCAGCGGTCCGGTCCTGCACCTGCTGGACCCGGACACCATGCGTCCGCTCACGACCCTGGACCTGCCCGACCGCGAGCCGTCGGACCGGCGGCCGTGGGAGGACCTCTGCGGCGGCGCGTACTTCTACCTCGACGCCGACGACCGGGCCGTCGTGGCCACGACCGATCGCCGGGTGCTGACCGTCGAGACGCCGTCGCTGCGGGTGGTCGACGAGGCCGACCTGGGTGACCGGGTGCCCGACGACGACTGCCTGGTCGCCGTGCTGCCGGACTGGGCCGGCCACACCTGGTACGTCACCCAGGACGGCCGCGCCGGCGCCACGGAGGGCGCCGCGCCGCTGGAGCTGGGCGGCGAGGTGGCCAACTCGGTCGCGGTCGACGAGACCGGGCTCTACCTCGTCACCACCGCGGAGCTGGTCAAGGTGGCGCTCGACGACACCGGTGCGCCGCAGGTGCTCTGGCGCACGGCGTACGAGAACGCGGGCGAGCACAAGCCGGGCCAGCTCAGCGCCGGCAGCGGGACGACGCCCACGGTGCTGCCCGGCGGGCTCGTCGCCATCACCGACAACGCCGAGCCGCGCATGCACGTGCAGTTCTACGACGGTGCCGACGGCCGGCTGGTCTGCCAGGCTCCGGTCTTCGGCGCCGACCGCAGCGCGACCGACAACTCCCTCGTCGCCGTGGGCGACGCCAGCGTCGTGGTGGAGAACAACCACGGCTACACCGCGCCGTGGAGCACCGTGGTCGGCCGCGCCCCGGCGGGTGGGCTCGCCCGGGTCGACGCCGACGGCGGCGAGTGCTCGGTGGCCTGGACCTCCGACGAGGTCGCGCCGACCTCGGTGGCCAAGGTGTCGTTGGCCACCGGGCTGGTCTACGCCTACACCACGCGGTCGTCGTGGTGGGGGGTCAGCGCCTGGTACCTCACCGCGATCGACGCCCGCACCGGCGCCACCGCCTTCTCGGTGCGCACCGGCACGGGGACGCTGTTCAACAACCACTACGCCGCGGTCACGCTCGGACCCGACGGCTCGGCGTACGTCGCCACCCTGGGCGGGATGGTCAGGATCAGAGACCGCTGAGGTCGTCCGGCACGTCGACCGCGTGCTCGCGCAGCGCCTCGAGCGGCACGATCTGGAGCACCGCCTCGTTGGTCGCGGCCAGGACCACGGGCGCCGCCGCGCCGGCCTGGAAGGCGCGCGCCCAGTTGTAGGCGGTCACGCACCACCGGTCCCCGGGCACCAGCCCCGGGAACGAGAACTGCGGCATGGGCGTGGTCAGGTCGTTGCCGATGCCGCGCTGGTGCTCGAGGAACGCCGCGGTCACGACCGCGCAGATGGTGTGGCTGCCGCGGTCCTCCGGGCCGGTGGCGCAGCACCCGTCGCGGTAGAAGCCGGTCACCGGCTCGGTGCCGCACGGCTCCAGCTCGCCGCCCAGGACGTTGCGCTCTTCCACGGCGTCAGTCTCCCTCAGCGGCCCGGCGCTTCTCGTCCTGGTCGCGGCGCCGCCTGACCTCCGCGCGCGCCAGGACCACCGCGAGCACCACCGGCCAGACGTACGTCGCGTGGTCCAGCACCCAGCGCAGCCACCCCGGCAGCGACCAGTCGGGCAGGTCCGGTGAGGGGAGGTCGGGCCACGGGATGTCCGGCCAGGGGATCGACGGGAGGTCGGGCCAGGGGATCGAGGGCAGGTCCGGCCACGGGAGGCTGACCGCGAACCGCAGGACCAGCACGCTGAGCAGGATCGGCACCACGACCTTGGCCACGCCGCCGAGGCCGGCCAGGGCGGCGTAGCGCGTCGGGTGCTCGCGGACCCGGTGCTCGTACGCCGCGGCGCGGCTCCCCGGCGCGGGCACCAGGTCGGTCCCGCCGAGCCCGGTGAGCGCCCCGGCGCTCTCGCCGGCGTCGTACAGCGTGGCCCGCCGGGGCGTGCCCAGGCCGGAGTGGACGACGCGGAGCGTCTGGCCGGCGGCCTCGACGGTGACCTTGTCGTCCATGGTCTTCTTCTCGGCGCGCAGCTCGTCGTCGACGTACCACCGCACCTGGTGGGCGAACGAGCCGCCGGCCACGACGCGGTGGCGCCGGCCGTCGTGCTCGAGCGTCCAGACCTGGTCGGTGGCCACGCCCCGACGCTAGGCAGCGCGCGGGATGGTCACATCGGGCTCAGGTCGGCCCACCCGCGACTTTGGTCAGGGGTAGCTGATCCCCGTGGCCTCCTCGCTCAGCGCCCAGAGCCGGCGGGCGGCGTCCGGGTCGCGCGAGAGCGCGCTGGAGGTGACCACCTGCGGGGCGCCCGCGACCTCGCCGAGCCCGCCGGGTCCGACGTACGTCGCGCCGGGGAGCTCGGCCGTCGCGGCCATGAGCACCGGCCAGGCGCCGTGCGCGGCGGGCTGGGAGACCGCCTTGATGGTCGCGTCGAGGATGGAGGCGAGGCCGCCGGAGGAGCGGCCGTACTGGCCGTTGGCGGCCAGGTGGGTCCCGGAGAAGCCGGGGTGCGCGGCCAGGGCTTGCACCGGCAGCTCCTTCTCCCGGGCGCGCCGCTCGAGCTCGTGGGTGAAGAGCAGGTTGGCCAGCTTGGACTGCCCGTAGACCTGCCACTTCCGGTAGACACCGCGCGTCGGCGCGAACGACGTCGGCGCGCGGCGGGCCGTCTTGTGCAGCAGGCTCGAGACGGTCACCACCCGCCCGGCCTTGCTGGCCAGCAGCTGGGGGAGCAGCAGGCCGGTGAGCAGGAACGGCCCGAGGTGGTTGGTGGCCAGCTGCAGGTCGAAGCCGTCCTCGGTGCTGCGGCGCGACGTGCCCATCACGCCGGCGTTGTTGACCAGCACGTCGAGCGGTCCGAGGTCCTGGGCGTCCGCCGCGGCGGCGCGGACCGAGGCCAGCGAGGCCAGGTCGACCTCGAGCCCCTCGAGCGCGGCGGTCGGCACCTCGGCCGTGACCGCGGCCCGGGTCTCGGCCAGCTTGGCCGGGCTGCGTCCGGCCAGGACCACGCGCGCGCCGCGGCGGGCCAGCTCCAGGGCGGTGGCGTGCCCGATGCCACCGACCGACGTGCCGGTCACCACGACGGTGCGCCCGGCCTGGTCCGGGATGTCGGCCAGCCCCCAGACGTCGGTCACGGGGTGGTCGCCAGCACCGCGAGGACCCGGGTGCCGAGCTCCTCGTCGCCCTCGACCACGACGGCGCCCGGCTCGGCCGCGCGCCGCCCGCCGGCCAGCCGGATGAACGACTCGCGGTCCATCCGCAGGCGCACCGTCGGCTCCGCCGGCGGCGCCACCGGCCGGCCGCGGCCGTCGTCGCCGACCGAGAACGCCCGTGGCTCGTGCCCCTCGACCTCGAGCACGGCGGTCGTCCCGGCCGGCGCCTGCGCCTTCTTGGCCAGCACGTAGCCGAACCCCTCGGCCAGGTAGTCGGCCGTGTGCCGGGCGGCGGGGGTGTCCAGGCCGCCGGGGCGGCCGACCGCACGGCGCACGTCCTGCTCGTGCATCCACACGTCCAGCGGCCGGTTGCGCAGCAGGGTGCGCCACGACCACGGCACGCCGCCGAAGATCACCGGCGGCGTGGCGTCGCCGTCGGTCGGCGGGTCGGCCAGCAGCTGGGTGTGCCGCGCGGTGGTCACCTCGCGCAGCTCGGTGATGATCGCGTCCGCGCTGGCCTCGCGCCGGCCGACCACCCCGATCTCGGTGTAGAGCCCCATCGGGCCCCTCACGTGCGGCGGCTCGCCGATGTCCGCGGTCTCCTCCGGCCGGCCCGCGAGGACGCTCTCGAGGTGGGCGGTGTGCGCCGCGCACGCCCGCACGTCCCACCCCGGCAGGTCCGTCGGCGTCGACCACTCCGCCTCCGGCAGCTCCTCCAGCAGCCTCACGAGGTCGTCGACCGCCTGCCACCAGACCTCGACGTAGCCGGCCAGCTCCTCGCGGTCGTCGGTCACCCGGCCACCGTAGTGCCGCGGCTGGGTCGCCCCCGCAGAATGGTCCGGTGACCGCACGTGTGCGCGCCCCCGAGCTCCGTGGCCGGGGCTGGCTCAACACCGGCGGGGCGGCGTACCGCATCGCCGACCTGCGCGGCCGGTTCGTGCTGCTCGACTTCTGGACCTTCTGCTGCGTCAACTGCCTGCACGTGCTGGAGGAGCTGCGCCCGGTCGAGGAGGAGTACGCCGAGGAGCTGGTCGTCGTCGGGGTCCACTCGCCCAAGTTCGTGCACGAGGCCGACCCGGACGCGCTGGCCGCGGCGGTGGAGCGCTACGAGGTGCGGCACCCGGTCCTCGACGACCCCGAGCTCATCACCTGGCAGGCCTACACCGCGCGGGCCTGGCCGACGCTGGTGCTGGTCGACCCGGAGGGCTACGTCGTCGCGCAGTACGCCGGCGAGGGGCACGCGCACGCCCTCGGCCGGCTGCTCGGCGAGCTGGTCGAGGAGCACCGGGCCAGGGGCACGCTCCAGCCGGGCGACTCGCCGTACGTCGCCCCGGAGATCGAGCCCAGCACGCTGCGCTTCCCGGCCGACGCGGCGCCGCTCGGGGACGGTCGGGTGCTGGTGGCCGACGCCGGCCACGACCGGGTGGTCGAGCTGTCCGCCGAGGGCGACGAGCTGCGCTCGTGGAACGGGTTCGCCGAGCCCAACGGCCTGTGCGTGGTCGGCGCCACGGCCTACGTCGCGGACACGGTGCACCACCAGCTCGCGAGCATCGACCTCGGGAGCGGCGAAGTGCGGGTGCTGGCCGGTGACGGCGAGCAGTGGATGCAGGGCGACGGCACCGAGCGGCTGAGCAGCCCGTGGGCCGTGGCCTGGTGGCGCGAGCGGGTGTGGATCGCGATGGCCGGGATCCACCAGCTGTGGACCTACGACCCGACCACCGGTGCGGTCGAGGTGGCCGGCGGCACGACCAACGAGGGGCTGCTCGACGGCCCGCTGGCCGAGGCGTGGTTCGCCCAGACCTCCGGGCTCGCGGCCGACGGCGACCGGCTGTGGCTGGCCGACAGCGAGACCTCGTCGCTGCGCTTCGTCGAGGACGGCGTCGTCCGCACCGCGGTCGGTGAGGGGCTCTTCGACTTCGGCTTCCGTGACGGCCCCGCCGACCAGGCGCTGTTCCAGCACCCGCTCGGGGTGACCGTGCTGCCCGACCGCAGCGTGGCGGTGTGCGACACCTACAACGGCGCGGTCCGCCGCTACGACCCGGCCACCGGCGAGGTCACCACGCTCGCCGGCGGGCTGGCCGAGCCGGCGGCGGCGTACGTCTCCGGGGCTGAGCTCGTGGTGGTCGAGGGCAACGCGCACCGGCTGACCCGGGTCCCGCTCGGGCACGCCAGCCGGACCGAGGGGTTCAGCCACACCACCCAGCGCCCGGTCACCGAGGTCGCGGCCAGGCTGCGGCTGGAGGTGACCTTCGAGCCGCCGCCCGGGCAGAAGGTCGACGACCGGTTCGGGCCCCCCTCGCAGCTCGTGGTCGAGGCCACCCCGCCCGCGCTGCTGCGCGAGGGTGAGGGCCGCGACACGGCGCTCACCCGCACGCTGGTCCTCGACGCGTCGGTGGGCGAGGGCGTGCTGCACGTGGCCGCCCGCGCCGCGTCCTGCGACATCGAGGGCGACGGCGCGGCCTGTCACATCCACCAGCAGGACTGGGGCGTACCCATCCGCATCGGTGCTGACGCCGACGGCGTGCTCACGCTCCCGCTGGGCGGCTCGGCGTGACCGGCCCGGCCGCGGTCCTCGACCGGCTCAACGCCCGGCACCCCTGGAGCCACAACGACCACTTCCACGGCTGGGTGCTGCGCCACCTCCCCGAGCGCCGCGGCTCCGCCCTCGACGTCGGCTGCGGGCGCGGCGGCCTGCTGGCCCGGCTGGCCGGCGCGTTCGACCACGTCAGCGGCATCGACGTGGACGCCGAGATGGTCGCGGCCGCCCGGGTCCGGGTCCCGCGCGCCGACGTGCGCCGGGAGTCGCTGCTCGACGCCCGCGGCCGGCACGACCTGGTCACGGTCGTCGCCACCCTCCACCACGTCCCGCTCGAGGACGGCCTGCGTGCCGCCCGTGACCTCGTCGCCCCGGGTGGGCGGCTGCTCGTCATCGGCCTGGCCCGCACCGCCTCGCCCACCGACCTCGGCGTCGACCTGGCCAGCTCCGCGCTCAACCCGCTCGTCGGCCTGGCCAAGCACCCGCGCGTCGAGCGCGGCGGGCCGCGGCCGGCCGACGTGCCGGTCAAGGACGCGCACGAGTCGTACGCCGAGGTCCGCGCCGCCGCCACCCGCCTGCTGCCGGGCTCCCGCTTCCGGCACCGGATGTGGTTCCGCTACACGCTGGCCTGGGAGCGCTGATGGGCGACGGGGACCACCTGGTCGCGATCCACGACCACCTCCGCGGCGAGCTGGCCCAGCTGCGCGAGCTGGTCGGCGAGGTCGAGCGCGGCCGCCGCGACGCGGCCGACGCCCGGCACGCGATCAGCACCATGACGCTGCGGCAGAACGACTGGACGCTCGGCACCTACTGCCAGACCTACTGCCGGGTGGTGACCATGCACCACTCGATCGAGGACCAGGCGATGTACCCGCGCCTGCGCGCCGCCGAGCCCACTCTCGGTCCGGCTCTCGACCGGATGCTCGAGGAGCACCACGCCGTGCACGGCCGCCTCGAGGCCCTCGATCAGGCCCTCGTCGCACTGGTCACCGAGCCCGATCGCGGGGTCGTCGACGTGGCCGCCGCGCTGGAGGGCCTCGAGGCCACGCTGCTCGCGCACCTGACCTACGAGGAGGACCAGCTCGTCGAGCCGCTCAACCGCCTCGGGTTCGGGCTCTAGGCACGCAGCGCCAGCATCGCCGCGATGCCGAGCATGGTGAGGCCGATGAGCACGTCCAGGACCTGCCACGCGCGTGGTCGCGACAGCAGGGGCGAGGCGTAGCGCGCGCCGTACCCGAGGCCGCCGAACCACAGCAGCGACGCGATCGACGCTCCGGCCGCGAACCACCACCGGCCGGTGTGGCCGTGGGTGTTGGCCACCGAGCCGAGCAGCAGCACGGTGTCGAGGTAGACGTGCGGGTTGAGCCAGGTCAGCGCGGTCACCCGCAGCACGGCCGCACGCAGGCTGAGCGGCTCGGGGCCGGCCACGTCCAGGGCGGACGCGCGGCGCGCGGCCAGCAGCGACGAGACGCCGTACCAGGTCAGGAAGGCCACGCCGAGCCACCGGACCACGTCGACCAGCCAGCCGGCCTGGCGGATGACGGTGCCGATGCCGGCCACGCCGGCCAGGATGAGCACCAGGTCCGAGATCGCGCAGATGGCCACGACCGGGCCGACGTGCTCGCGGGCCAGCCCCTGCCGCAGCACGAACGCGTTCTGCGCGCCGATGGCGACGATGAGGGACAGCCCCGTGAGCAGGCCGGCGGCGGACGAGTCGAGCACCCGACCACGCTAGGCACCGGGACCGCCCTTAGACCAGCGAAGGATTCTGCAGTCGCATTAGCCTGGCTTCATGTCCTACAACGCTGCCGGCGTCGAGGCGCTGGTGGCCATCGCCGACCACGGCACCTTCGACGCGGCCGCGCGGGCGCTGCACGTCACGCCGAGCGCGGTGAGCCAGCGGATCCGCGCGCTGGAGCAGGAGGTCGGCCAGGTCGTGGTCCGCCGGGGATCGCCGTGCGTGCCCACCGAGGCGGGCGCGGCGCTGGTCCGGCTCGGGCGGCAGACCCGGCTGCTGGACGACGAGGCGCGCGCCGCGCTGCGCGCCCACGTCGGTCGGGCCGAGGTCACAGTGGCCGTCAACGCCGACTCGCTGGCCACGTGGTTCCGCGACGTGCTGGCCGACGCCGAGGTGCAGGAGCGGCTGGCCCTGCGCCTGGTCGTCGAGGACCAGGCCTGGTCGGCCGAGCTGCTGCGCAGCGGCGAGGCGCTCGCCGCGGTGACCGACGAGCCGCACCCGGTCCAGGGCTGCCGCTCCGAACACCTCGGCTGGCTGCGCTACCGGCCGGCGGCGACCCCGGCCTTGGCGCAGCGGTGGGCCAAGGGCCGCAGCCACGACTGGCAGCGGATGCCGGTCGTGGTCTTCAACGCCAAGGACGCGCTCCAGGACGAGGTGCTCCGTGAGCGCGGCGTGACCCAGCCCGACGTGGTCCACGGGGTCCCGACCAGCGCGGACTTCCACGAGGCGGTCCGCCGCGGTCTCGGCTGGGGCATGCTCCCCGAGCCGCAGCTGCTGCCCGACCTCGACGCCGGCCGGCTGGTCACCCTCGGCGGCCGGACCCACCGCGACGTGCACCTCTACTGGCAGCGCTGGCGCCTCGACTCCACCACCCTGACCACCCTCACCGACGCCGTGCGCCGGCACGCGGGCGCACACCTGCGGACCTGACGCAGACGCCCTGCCGGCCCGGGGGCCGGCGGGGCGTCGTACGACAGGTGCTGCCTAGAACGCGTCCTCGGACAGGTCCATCACCGAGAGGTCGGTGGCCTGGGCGATGGCGACCTCGGCGCTGATGCGCGGGAGGTTGGTCTGCGCGAAGAACTGCGCCGCCGCGACCTTGCCCTCGTAGAACGCCTGGTCCTTGGGCGAGGGCGAGCCGCCGAGCTTCTGCAGCGCGATCTCGGCCTGGCGCAGGAGCAGCCAGCCGCACACCACGTCGCCGAGCACCATCAGCAGGCGGGTGGTGTTGAGGCCGACCTTGTAGACGTTGCGGATCTCGTCCTGGGCCGTCATCAGCTCGTTGATCATGTGACCCACGAGGGTGTTGGCGTCCTCGAGCGCCTGGGCCAGCAGCTCGCGCTCGACCTTGAGCCGACCGTTGCCGGCCTCGCTGTCGATGAAGCCCTGGATCTGCTCGGCCAGGTGTCCGAGCGCGCGGCCCTGGTCCTTGACGATCTTGCGGAAGAAGAAGTCCTGGCCCTGGATCGCGGTCGTGCCCTCGTAGAGGGTGTCGATCTTGGCGTCGCGGACGTACTGCTCGAGGGGGTACTCCTGCAGGAAGCCGGAGCCGCCGAAGGTCTGCAGCGACTCGGTCCCGAGCAGGACCCACGAGCGCTCCGAGCCGTAGCCCTTGACGATCGGCAGCAGCAGGTCGTTGACCGCGGAGGCCAGCTTGGCCTCGTCGGTGTCGAGCTGGTCGGCGTGCTCGAGCAGCTGCACCTCGTCCTGCCACGAGGCGGTGTAGAGGACCAGCGCACGCATCGCCTCGGCGAAGGACTTCTGGACCAGGAGCGAGCGGCGCACGTCGGGGTGGTGGGTGATGGTGACGCGCGGCGCGGTCTTGTCGCCGGACTGGGTGAGGTCGGCGCCCTGGACGCGGGTCTTGGCGTAGTCCAGCGCGTTGAGGTAGCCCGCCGACAGGGTGGCGATGGCCTTGGTGCCGACCATCATCCGGGCGTTCTCGATGACCTGGAACATCTGGGCGATGCCGTCGTGCACCTCGCCCAGCAGCCAGCCGCGCGCGGGCTCGCCGCCGCCGATGGCCGGGTCGCCGAAGGTGACCTCGCAGGTGTTCGAGACCTTGATGCCCATCTTGTGCTCGACGTTGGTCACGTAGGCGCCGTTGCGCTCGCCGGTGAGCTCGCCGGTCTCGAGGTCGAAGTGGTACTTCGGCACGATGAAGAGCGAGAGCCCCTTGGTGCCGGGGCCGCCGACGCCCTCGACACCGGCCGGGCGGGCCAGCACGAGGTGGATGATGTTCTCCTGCAGGTCGGACTCGCCGCTGGTGATGAAGCGCTTGACGCCCTCGATGTTCCAGGTGCCGTCCTCGTTGGCCGTGGCCCGGGTCCGACCGGCGCCCACGTCGGAGCCGGCGTCGGGCTCCGTGAGCACCATGGTGGTGCCCCACTCACGGTCCACGACGAGCTGGGCGATGGCCTGGTCGCGCTCGTTGCCGTTGCGGTGGATCACGCCGGCGAAGGCGGGCCCGCAGCCGTACATCCACACCGGCGCGTTGGCGCCGAGCACCATCTCCGCGATGGCCCAGTTGAGGGTGGACGGCGCGTAGGTGCCGCCGAGCTCCTCCTTGATCTGGGTCCGCCAGAACTCGGCGTCCATCCAGGCGCGGTAGCTCTTCTTGAACGACTCCGGCAGCGGCGCGGTGTGCGTCTCGGGGTCGAAGACCGGCGGGTTGCGGTCGCTGTCCTCGTACGACGCCGCGAGGTCCTCGCGCGAGATGCGCTCCACCTCGGCCAGGATCGAGCGGGCGGCCTCGCCGTCGATCTCGCCGAACGGGCCGGTGCCCAGGACCTCGTCGCGGCCGAGGACCTCGAAGAGGTTGAACTCGATGTCGCGGAGGTTGGTCTTGTAGTGGCTCACGGAGGGCCCCTCACGTCGTCGTGACTGCTGTATTACTGGTCGGTTCTACCAGTGAGTAACTTCATCGTAGGCAGGGGTCGCGGACCTCGCAAGAAAACGCCACCTCCCACCCCGGTGGCTGTGACGGCCGTCTCCCAAGACGTTTGTCCACAATGTGAGTACAGTTTGTGGAGAACGACCTGAGGAGGTCCGGTGCGACGACTGGTGCTGCTGGCGCTCGTCGGCCTCGTGGCGCAGCTGGTCGACGGCTCGCTGGGCATGGGGTACGGCGTCACGTCGGCCACGCTGCTGGTCTCGGCCGGCATCGCGCCGGCTGCGGCCTCGGCCGCCATCCACTTCTCCGAGCTCGGCACCACGCTGGTCTCGGGCCTCGCCCACCACACGCTGGGCAACACCGACTGGCGCACCGTGCGCGTGCTGGCGCTGCCCGGCTTCGTGGGGGCCTTCGCCGGTGCCACGGTCCTGGTCAACCTCGACGCCGACGTCGCCGTACCGGTCGTGGCCGCCCTGCTCATCGGGCTGGGCGCCTTCGTGACCTTCCGCTTCCTCTCGCCGCGCGCGCTGCGCTTCGGCCCCCGGCCACGGGCGCGCTTCCTCGCGCCGCTCGGGCTGTTCGCCGGCGGCCTCGACGCGGTCGGCGGCGGGGGCTGGGGTCCGGTCGGGACCTCCTCGCTGCTCGCCTCGGGCCGACTGGAGCCCCGCAAGGTGGTCGGCTCGGTGGACACCGCGGAGTTCGTCGTCGCCGCCGGCGGCTCGCTCGGCTTCCTGGTCGGGCTCGGTGCGCACGGGATCGAGTGGGGCTACGTGCTCGCGCTCATGCTCGGCGGCGTCCTGGCCGCGCCGGTCGCGGCGCTCCTGGTCCGCCACCTCCCGGCCCGCGTGCTGGGCGTCGCGGCGGGTGGCCTCATCGTGCTGACCAACCTGCAGACGTTGGCCGACCGGGCCGACGCCACCGCGACCACCGAGGGGCTGCTGGCCGCCGTCGTCTTCACGCTGTGGGTGCTGTGGACGAGCTGGGCGGTCAAGCTCGAGCAGCCGCGCGACCCCGCGGACCCGCGGGCGGCGACGCCCGTCGGGGCCTGACCTCCCGCGGCACTCCCTGGAGCGGCCGCACCCCAGGACCACTAAGACCACCGAAACGATCAACACATCTGACACACTGGCCTCGTGCGAGTCTCCGCGAAGTCCGACTACGCGTTGCGCGCGCTCATCGAGATGGCCTCGCGCAGCGACGGCAAGGCGATCAGCGCCGAGGAGCTCGGCAAGCAGCAGGAGATCCCGCACGGCTTCCTGCAGGCGATCCTGGCCGACCTGCGCCGGGCCGGCATCGTGATGTCGCAGCGCGGCCAGTCCGGCGGGTGGCGGATGGGCCGCTCGGCCGACGACGTGTCGGTGGCCGACGTGATCCGGGCCGTGGACGGGCCGCTGGTCTCGGTCTACGGCCTGCGGCCGGAGTCGGTGGAGTACAACGAGACCGCCAGCGTGCTCCAGCACGTCTGGATCGCCGCGCGCCGCTCGCTGCGCGACGTCTTCGAGCAGGTGTCCATCCAGCAGCTGGCCGACGCCAAGCTGCCGAAGGCGGTCACCTCGAGGACCGCAGACGAGGACGCCTGGCAGCCGCACTGACCTCGAGCTCGGCCACCCGCTCGCGCAGCCTGCCGACCTCGGCCACGGTCTCGGCCAGCGCCGCGCGCAGGGCCGCGAGAGGTACGTCGGTGGAGGCCGGCCGCGGTCCCAGCGCGCTGAGGTCCCCGCGCACGTCGTACCCGCCCTCGGCCGCGGTCTTGGCCCAGTGCTCGACCAGCTCCTCGAGCTCGTCGTCGTCGAGCAGGGCCGCGGTGCTCTCGGCGAGCAGCCCGAGGGTCCGCACGTCCAGGCGGCCGGCGTCCGCGTCGACGCCGGTCGGCAGCGGGAGCGCGTCGGCGTCGAAGCCGACCAGCTCGCCGAGCTCGTGCCAGGTCCGGGCCGGGCCCTGGTCGGCCAGCAGCACGTGGACGCGCTCGGGCGCCCGGGCCGCGCGGGTCCAGCGGCCGACCACGTCGGCGAAGTCCAGCTCGCTCGGGACCAGCCCCACCAGCGGGTCGGGGGGCCGACCACGACCACGACGTGCACGCGCGCGCCGGCCAGCCCGTCGACGAGCAGGTCGATCTCGTCCGGCGCCGCGCCGGCCAGCAGCTCGTGGCCCACCACGACGGTGTCCCTGGTCTTGAGGGCGCGCCGGCAGATCCCGGCCCAGGTGCCCTCGACGTCCTTGCGGCGCAGCGACCACGCCTTGTGCTCGCGGCGCAGCTCGACCGCCGCGCGGAACGCCTCCTCGCTCGAGCGCGCCGGCACCCGCACGCCGCGCTGGGCGAGCGCGTCGCGGTGCTGCTCGAGGGCGGTGGTGAGCACGGGGACCCCGGCGTGCGGGAGCCCGACGATCAGGTACACGTCCTGCTTGGCCATGTCCCCAGGCTGACCGGCCCGTCGTACGACGCGGTGAACGCCGTCCGGACGCCCGGTGACACCTGGGCGCAGTAGAACGTGTTCCAGTTCGGCCCTACGATGCCGGGATGAGCACCGCGGCGATCAGCTCCGACGCCATCCACTGGGACGCCCCCGACGACGAGCACCCGGCCCGCACCGCCTCGATGCGCTCCTACTCCGCGGTGGCCAAGGGCGACCTGGAGGAGTGGTTGACGGTGTACGCCGAGGACTGCGTCCTCGAGGACCCCGTCGGTCCGTCGATGTTCGACCCCGAGGGCCGCGGCCACCACGGCCACGACGGGCTCCGCGCGTTCTGGGAGGCGGCCATCGCCTCGATCGACCGCTTCGAGTTCGAGATCACCGACAGCTTCGCCAACCCGGGCAGCGACACCTGCGCCAACATCGGCCGGATCCGCACGTCGTTCGCCGACGGCAGCAGCACCACGACCGACCTGATCATGGTCTACGTCGTGCACGACGACGGCCGGGTCGCCTCGATGAAGGCCTACTGGGAGCCCGAGCGCACGATGGCGAGCTTCCGGTCGGCCTGACTCAGTGGGTCCCGTGCCGCTCGGCCCAGTCGACGAGCGGCCGGGTGGCGCGCCAGTCCTGCCGGACCAGGTCGAGCAGCTCCGCGGAGTGGATGACCGGCTCGAAGCCGATGTGGTGGCTGGCGATCAGCGACTTGTGGCGCAGCAGCTCGATGCGCGGGTGGTCGCGGTCGTAGCCGCGCGGCGTCGTCTTCAGCACCTCGCCGCCGACCTCGAAGCCCTTCTTCTCCAGCCGCGCGACGACCGCGGCCAGCTCCGCGCCGTAGGTGTCGTGCGCGATCGCCACCCGCAGGGCCGCCAGCCGCGGCGCCTCGGCCCGGTAGAAGCCGCCCCCGGTCCGCACGCCGCGGGGTGAGACCTCGACGTACCACCCGGTCGCGTCGGCGACCCGCACGAAGGCGCCCTGGTGGGTCTTGTACGGCGTCTTGTCCTTGGCGAAGCGCACGTCGCGGTAGGGCCGGAACACCTTGGCCTCGCCGAACTCCCGGGCCAGCGCACCGGTCAGCGCGACCATCGGCGCCTTCACGCACGTGTCGTAGACGTCCTTGTGCTTCTCCCAGAAGCTGCGGGTGTTGTCGACCTCGAGGTCGTCGTAGAAGTCGAGCGCCTCGGCGGGGAAGCCTGTGAACTGCGTGGACTCCATGGGGAGCGGACGACCAGCTTCCGACTCGTGAGATCGACGTGGGGGCAGGGTGTCGCGCTCGCGCGACCACGACGTGGGTGGAGCGGATGACGAGATTCGAACTCGCGACATCGACCTTGGGAAGGTCGCGCTCTACCAACTGAGCTACATCCGCAGTGCCGGTGGACCGGCGCGGGAATGCTACCCCAGCCGCGCGGGCCGCCGCCCATCTGCCGGTCGGGCTGATCCGTGACCGGTGCGCACGGTGGGCGGCCTGACCGTGCTGCCGGACGCGACGGTCGACGACGTCGAGCGGATGTGGTCGGACCTGGCGCACCACGTCGACGAGCGCGTGGTCACCGACGGCGACCTCATCACGGCCAGCCGCTCGGCGCCGCGCTCGGGTCGCCGCAGATGGAGTCGGACGACTAGCCGCCGAAGAGCCGCTTCCACCAGGGCTTGCGGGGCTCGGTGATGTCGCCGGGCGTGGTCGGCACGCCGTTGAGCATCACCTGACCGGGCTGGAGCGGCGGCGCCGGCGTGCCTGTGGCCGGCGTGGCCGGGGCGGCCGGGGCGGCGCCGGGAGCCGGCGGCGGGGCCGCGACCGAGCCGGGCTGGGCGAGGCCGAGGGTCTTCTGGAGCAGCTCCTGGACCTCGGGCGGCAGCTGGCCCAGCGAGCTCACGGGCTGGCCGTCGACGGAGACGGAGGTGAAGGTCTGGGCCTGGCCGGCCAGCTGCGAGAGCCCGGAGAGGTTGCCCTCGAGCATGTCCGGCACGCCGTTGTGGTCGGTGTCGGGGAGCGTGGCGGCGAGCTGGGTGCGCACGGCCTCGGGGACGTCCTCCCAGCGGGTGTAGCTCTGCCCGTTGACGATGATCTGCACGGTGCGCCTCGCTTGGCGATCGCGGGCCGCTCGGCCCGGTTCGGCCGCAGCCTAGCCCCGGTAGGTTGTCCGGCGTGCTGCTCTCCGACCGCGACATCCTGGCCGAGATCGACGCCGGCCGGATCGTGATGGACCCCTGGGACCCGGCGATGCTCCAGCCCAGCTCGATCGACGTGCGGCTGGACCGCTACTTCCGGGTCTTCGAGAACCACAAGTACCCCCACATCGACCCCGCCGCCGACCAGTCCGAGCTCACCCGTGAGGTGGCGCCCGAGGGCGACGAGCCGTTCATCCTGCACCCGGGGGAGTTCGCGCTCGGCTCGACGTACGAGGTGGTCTCGCTGCCCGACGACATCGCCAGCCGGGTCGAGGGCAAGTCCTCGCTGGGCCGCCTCGGACTGCTCACCCACGCCACCGCGGGCTTCGTGGACCCGGGCTTCTCGGGCCACGTGACACTCGAGCTGGCCAACGTGGCCACGCTGCCGATCAAGCTCTACCCCGGGATGAAGATCGGCCAGTTCTGCTTCTTCCGGCTCAGCTCGCCGTCGCAGCACCCCTACGGCTCGGAGAAGTACGGCTCGCGCTACCAGGGTCAGCGCGGGCCGACGCCGTCGCGGTCCTTCCAGAACTTCCACCGCACCGAGATCGGTCCGAAGGAAGGTTAGGCTACCCTTCCTCCCGTGACCACCGCGGAGCAGGCGACGCCCACGATGATCCTCGACCAGGTCGAGGTGGCCTCGGTGGAGCGGCTGTCCCCCAGCTTCGCGCGCTTCGAGCTCGCGGGGCCGGCGCTGGCCGACCTCGGCTGCGAGCAGCCGTCCTGGGACCAGCGCATCAAGCTGGTCTTCCCGGGCTCGACCGGGCGGCTGCCCGACCTGGACGGTGCCGACGAGTCGTGGTGGGACCGCTGGCTGGAGCAGCCGGAGGCCGAGCGCGGCCACATGCGCACCTACACCGTGCGCACCGTCCGCGGCTCCGGCGCCGAGCGCCGGCTGGTCGTCGACATCGTGCTCCACCCCGAGGGCGACGGCGTCGACCTCGGCCCCGGCTGCGCGTGGGCGGCCCGGGCCGCGGCGGGCGACCGGCTGGTGGCCATCGCGCCGCGGCGCGGCCACGACTTCGGGGGCATCGAGTTCGCCCCCGGCGCGGCCCGCGAGCTGCTGCTGGTCGCCGACGAGACCGCGGTGCCGGCCGTGTGCAGCATCCTCGAGGGCCTCGACCGCGACGCCCGCGGCCTCGCGGTGCTGGAGGTGCCGCACGCCGCGGACGCCGAGGCCCTGGCCGCCGCGCAGACCGCGCCTGCCGGCGTGCGGGTGGTGTGGCGCCCGCGCGACGGCGCCGCGCTCGGCAGCCTGCTCGAGCAGGAGGTGCGCCGTCACCTCGGGCTCGGCGGAGGCCACGTCGAGGTCGACGACAGCGAGGTCGACCCGGACCTGTGGGAGACCCCGGCCTACTCGTCCTCCGGCGAGCCCGTGGCGGCGCCCGGTGAGGTGGAGGGGCTCTACGCCTGGATCGCGGGTGAGTCCAAGGTGGTCACCGGGCTGCGCCGGGTCCTGGTCAACGAGGCCGGGCTCGACCGGCGCCAGGTCGCCTTCATGGGCTACTGGCGGCGCGGGGTGTCGATGCGCGGCTGAGCGAGCCCCGGGCCTGGGCGCGGCGTCAGTTGTCGACGCGGTCGGCGACCTTGCGCAGCCGCTCGGCGAGCCGGTGGCGCCGGTTGGTGGCCGGCATCCGGGGGGCGGAGGCGCGGGCGACCCGCTCCTGGATCTGGTGCCGTGCCTGCATCTCGATCAACGTGCTCATGGCCGTGCTCCTCGTCTGGTCGTGGGTTCAGTCTTGCTGCGACCACCGACAGTCCGCTTGACCGTGGTGGCGGTCCTGGCGATGCCCAGGGGACGCGCGTGGGTGGTGTGCCAGCGGGTGGCGAGGACGCTCATCGGCTCAGGCCTCGGACAGCACGATGTCGCCGCTGACGCTCTTGGCCCGGACCTCGATGTGGTCCTGGCCGTCCTGGGGCTGGCCGGCGCCCTGCAGGTCCGAGCGGATGGCGCCGGTGACGGTGGTGACGTCGGTCCACACGGGGACGCCGGCCTGGACGCCGATGGCGACGTCGCCGGAGGCGTTCTTGACCTGGACCCGGCCGCGGTGGACCCGGCCGATGCGGACGTCGCCGCTGCCGCTGGTGAACGAGGTGTCGCCGTGCGTCTCGCGCAGGCTGAGGTCGCCGCTGCCGGTCTTGACCGTGGCCTGACCGCGGGCCGTGTCGATGCTGACGTCGCCCGAGCCGGTGGAGACGGAGGCGTCGCCGCCGACCTGGTGGAGCTCGACGTCCCCGGAACCGCTCTTGACCTTGAGGTCGCCGCGCACGTCGTCGACCTTGACGTCGCCCGAGCCCGTCTCGACCACCAGGTGACCCTCGACGGCGTCGACGGTGCAGTCACCGGAGCCGCTGCGCAGCTGGGCGTGCCCGGCCCGGCCCTCGAGCTGGATGTCCGCACTGCCGGTGCGGACCGCGGGGAAGCTGTGCTCGGGCACCACGACCTCGACGCGCAGCGCGTTGTCGCCGAAGATCCGGCCCCGACCGGGCTCGGTGACGCTGATGGTGTCGCCGCGCTGCTCCACCACCACGTCGTCGGCGTGCTTGCCCTCGACGCGGACGGTGCTCTCGGTGGTGTCGAGGCAGGACACGTGGACGTTGCCCTTGCTGATCTCCACGGAGAGGTTCACGGGGCTGTGGGTCTCGAAGCGGTACTCCGGCATGGCTGGGCTCCTGAACTCTGAGGTGTCGTGAGGGTGTGCTCGTCGGCCGGGCCGGCGGGTGCGCCGGTCCGTGGTGCTGAGTGGTGCTGAGGGTGGGGCTGGGGCCTAGACCCAGCCGGTCATCCGTCGGTTGCGCTTGCCGCCGCCGAAGGGCCCCTGGCCCCCGAACGGGTCGTGGCCGCCCATGAACGGCAGGCTGGACAGGTCGATGTCGACGTTGATGGCGCCCTCGCGGGTCGCGGCGCGCACGACGTTGACCAGCCAGGTGTTGAGGGAGTGACCGGACCGGGAGGCGAAGTCCTCGGCCTTGGCCTTGACCGACTCCGGCAGGCGCAGGGTGATCCGGGCGACGCCGCCGTCCTCCTCGTCCTCGACGCCGGGGGGCGGCGGGGGGTGTGGGCGGCGCGGGCGGGGCCGGGGGCCCGGCCGGTGCGTCGACGACGAAGGCCAGCTCGCGCCCGTCGAGGCGGACGTCGACGCCGCCCGCGGGCATCTCGGCGGTGATCTCGGCGGCCGCCTGGGAGATGGCCTCCATCAGGGCGAGTCGGGCGGCGGGGTCGAGGGCGTAGCTGAGCCGCTCGGCGGCGGCGTGCGCCTCCGGTCCGGCGGCCTCGGCGGCCGCGAGGAGATCGCGACGGAGGCTGTCGACGTACGGCGTGATGTCCATGCGCACCACAGTGACACCATCGTGACGTCACGTCAAGCCCCTGGTGATGTCACCCGGTGCGGAGGTGGTGTCACGAGAGCGTCAGGAGCGGAAGGTTTGCCTGACGAGGGGGGAGGGAACCGCCCCCGGTGGCTCTCTCGGGCCCGGACCAGAAAGGACGCCGATGTCCGCAGCCGCAGTGGCCTCGCAGGTCACGGTCATGGCCGACACCATCATCGACGCGAAGCCCGTCGACTACGTGATCGTCTTCCTCTACTTCGCCGTCGTCCTGGGGATCGGGGTCCTGGCCCGGCGCCAGGTCTCGGACTCCGTGGACTTCTTCCTGTCCGGCCGCTCGCTGCCCGCGTGGGTCACCGGCCTCGCCTTCATCTCCGCCAACCTGGGCGCGGTCGAGATCATGGGCATGTCGGCCAACGGCGCCCAGTTCGGCCTGCCGGCCGTGCACTACTTCTGGGTCGGCGCCATCCCGGCCATGCTGTTCCTCGGCGTGGTGATGATGCCGTTCTACTACGGCTCCAAGGTCCGCTCGGTCCCCGAGTTCATGCGCCGCCGGTTCGGCACCGGCGCGCACCTGGTCAACGCCATCTCGTTCGCGGTCGCCCAGCTGCTCATCGCCGGTGTGAACCTCTACCTGCTCGGCTCGATCATCCACGCGCTGCTCGGCTGGCCGCTGTGGGTGGCGCTCATCATCGCCGCGGCGATCGTGCTCTCCTACATCACCCTCGGCGGACTGAGCGCCGCGATCTACAACGAGGTGCTGCAGTTCTTCGTCATCGTCGCCTCGCTCGCGCCGCTGACCCTGCTCGGCCTGCACCGCGTCGGCGGCTGGGACGGCCTGACCGACAAGATCTCCCAGGCCGCCGCCGACGACAAGTCCGGCGGCCTCAGTGCCGGCGACCAG
Organism: Nocardioides anomalus; assembly: GCF_011046535.1. NCBI lineage: Bacteria > Bacillati > Actinomycetota > Actinomycetes > Propionibacteriales > Nocardioidaceae > Nocardioides > Nocardioides anomalus. Next base: position 4,850,626 of record NZ_CP049257.1, read on the forward strand.
CTGAACTCCTGGCCGGGCAACGCGCTGAGCGGCTTCTCCTCCGACTTCTGGTCGGTCGTCGGCATCGTGTTCGGCCTCGGCTTCGTGCTGTCCTTCGGCTACTGGACGACCAACTTCGTCGAGGTCCAGCGCGCGATGGCGTCGAACTCGATCTCCTCGGCCCGCAAGACGCCGATCATCGGCGCCTTCCCGAAGATGTTCGTCCCCTTCATCACCATCATCCCCGGCATGATCGCCGCGGTCCTCGTCACCGAGATCGCCAAGACCAAGGCGGGGGACACGGTCTCGGGAGGGGCGTCGGGAGACGTGAAGTTCAACGACTCCCTGCTCTACCTGATGCGTGACGTCTTGCCCAACGGGCTGCTCGGTGTCGCGATCACCGGGCTCCTGGCCGCGTTCATGGCGGGCATGGCGGCCAACATCTCGGCGTTCAACACCGTCTTGAGCTACGACCTGTGGGAGACCTACGTCGTCAAGGACCGGCCCGACGACTACTACCTGCGCGTCGGTCGGTGGGCGACCCTGGCCGCGACCATCGTGGCGATCTTCACCGCCAGCCTGGCGTCCAGCTTCTCCAACATCATGGACTACCTGCAGACGCTGTTCGGCTTCTTCAACGCACCGCTGTTCGCGACGTTCATCCTCGGCATGTTCTGGAAGCGGATGACCCCGGCGGCCGGCTGGATCGGCCTGGCGTCGGGCACCATCGCCGCCGTCATCACCGCGATCCTGTGCGACGGCACCCTGGGCGGGCTCAGCGTCGGTGTGATCCCGCTCAGCGGGCAGGGCGCGTCGTTCCTCGCCGCGTCGGTGGCCTTCATCGTCGACATCGCGCTGAGCGTGGCGATCTCGCTGGTGACCCGACCCAAACCGGTCGAGGAGCTCAAGGGTCTGGTCTACTCCGAGACCCCACGCGAGGACCTGGTGGACGCCGACGAGGCGACGTACCCGTGGTACCGCCGAACCATCCCGCTGGCCAGCATCGCGTTGGTCCTGGTCATCATCCTGAACGTGGCGTTCTGAGGAGCCTGAGATGAGTGACAAGACTGCTTCCGGGTCCGGCGGCCACACCGCCGGCGCGCTCGACATCCGCAACATCATCGGCGGCCTGCTCGCCGTGTACGGCGTGATCCTGGTCGTGCTCGGCCTGTTCTTCGAGACCAGCACCGACGACCAGAAGACCGGTGACGTCAACGCCAACCTCTGGGCCGGCTTGGCCCTCGTGGTCGTGGGCGGGGCGTTCCTGGCCTGGGCGCTGCTGCGGCCGATCGTGGTGCCCGAGCACGTCGAGGCGGCCGACGAGGGACGCCCGGCCGGGCACTGACCTACTCGCCGGCCGGCGACGCCTCGCGCAGCCGGCCGGCCGGCTTGATGAGCGCGTCCTTGGGCGTGTAGACGACCACGCCGTCGATGGCGCCCGCGCTGTCGCGGTAGAGGTCGACGGTGAGCGGGCACGTGCTCTCGTCGCCGTCCGCGCGGGCGTCCACCTGCAGTCGCAGCACCCGCCGGTCACCGGTGCCGTCGGGCTTGGGCACTCCGCACAGGTCGCTGGGCAGCACCCCGTCCTCGACCGCGAGGCGCGGCATCCCCGACGTCGTCGGCGCCCGGCCGGCCGCCGACCGCGCGATCCGGTCCATCACCCCGCCCCACCGCTCCCGCGAGACCGCCGCCACCTGGTCGATGCGGTAGGGGTCCTGCTGGTCCACCACCACCGTCACCGTCTGCGTGAACGTCGGCGCCGGCCCCTCGCCCCGGGCGAAGGCCAGGAACTGCCACGCCACCGCCCGGTCCGCGAACCCCTCGTCACAGCCGACCCCGGACGGCACCGCCGTCCGCACCGTCACCGTCTGGCCCTTGCGCGCCAGCGCCCCCGCCGGCGGGTCCGAGCTCAGCACCAGCCCACTCGGCTCACACGCCCGCGCCGGCCGCAGCACCACGTCGTACCCCTGGCCCTCCAGCAGCGCCTGCGCCTGGTCGCCGTGCAGCGCGAACAACGACGGCAGCGCCTTCGGCGGCGGCCGCCAGCTCAGGGCCAGACCGACCGCGACGGCCAGCGCCACCAGCCCCAGGGCCACGAACGGCCCCGTCCGCGCCCGCCGGTCCGGCGTCCCGCTGATCGCGCGGTCCAGCGCCGCGTGCACCAGCGGGTCCGGGTCCTCGGCCCGGCGGATCGCCTTCTTGTTCTGCAGCAGCACGTGGTCGACGTACGTCCCCGCCTCGCCGTCGGCCACCCCGAGCAGCACGGCGTGCTCGATCAGCCGCCCGTAGCGGGCCGCGACGTACGCGTCGAAATCCACGAGACCTCCCACACCACGGTACGTCCGTGGGGTGAGAGGTCCCGGGCTGTCGGGCGACTAGAGGTCGAAGAGCGAGCCCGACTCGTTGATGTCGACGTCGGTCTTCGGCGTGTGCGCCTCGCCGCTGCTCGCGGGCTTCGGCTCCTGCTCGGCCTCGGGCTGCGCCTCCGGCTCCTCCGCCGGCTGGTCGGCCGGGGCATCGGCCTGCTCCGCGGCCTGGGCCTCGGCCTCGGCCTCCGGCTCGTCCGCAGCCGCGGCGGCCTCGTCGTCGCGGGCGAACGTGGCCGCCTGGCTGAGCGCCGCTCCGCCACTGAGGCCCTCCGCCTGCGGCTCGGGCTCGGGCTCGGCCGGCGGCTCGACCGCGGCCTCCGGCTCGGGCGTGGCTGGCGCGGGCGCGGTGTCGGCGACGTTGTCGGCGACGTTGTCCGGGGCGGCGATGTCGAACAGCGATCCGGAGTAGCTCTCGCCGCTGGAGGCGACGGCCTGCTCGGCCTCCGCCGGCTCGGGGGCCGGCTCGGTCGCGGGCTGGGCCTCGGGCTCCTCGGGGGCCTCGGCGGCCTCCGGCTCGGGGGCCGGGGTCTCCGCGGCGACCTCGGGCTCGGGGGTGGCCTGGGCCGCGGGGGCCGCCGGCTCCTCGGGCTCGATGTCGAACAGCGAGCCGCCGGACGGGATCGTCCTCGTGGCCTCCGGCTCGGGGGTCGGTGTCTCGGCCGCCACCTCGGCGCTCGGCTCCGGCTCGGCGGTCGGCTCCGGCTCGGCGACAGCCTGGGCCGACGGGGTCTCCGCCTCCTCGGGCTCGATGTCGAAGAGCGAGCCGCCGCTCGTGGGGGCCGGCTCGGCCTTCGCGGCGGGCGCCTCAGCTTCGGCACCGGCCTTCGCGGCCGGCGCCTCGGGCTCGTCGTCGGCCTCGAGGTCGAACAGCGAGCCGCCGCCCTGGGCGGCCGGCTCGGCCTGGGCGGCGGGCGCCTCGGGCGAGTCGGACTGCTCGACGTCGGCGCCCAGGTCGAAGAGCGAGCCGCCGGACGAGGCGGGCTCGGCGGCCTGGGCCTCCTCCTGGGGCGAGCGGTCGGCGGCGGCGGTGGCGGGCTTGTCGTCCTCCTCCGCGGCGTCGTCGGCCGGGGTGTCGAACAGCGACGAGCCGCCGCCGGAGGCCTTGGCCGCGGGGGAGGCCTCGGAGGTCTCGACGACGGTGTCCTCGGTGATGGTGTCGTCGCCGGGCGCGGGCTCGGCGGCCGTCTCCTCGGTGCGCTCCTCGGTGCGCTCCTTGAGCGCGGTGCCGCCGCCCGCCGAGGCGGACGCGGTGGCGGCCGCGGCGGAGCCCGGGGCGCGCTTGGTGGCCATCTCGCCCTTGACCGAGGCCAGGAGCATCTGCGCGACGTCGAGGACCTCGACCTCCTCGCGGGCCTCGCCCTTGTCGATGGCGGCGGTGAGGCCGTCGGAGAGCATCACGCGGCAGAACGGGCAGCCCACGGCGATCTGGTCGGCGCCGGTGGCGACGGCCTCGGTCGTGCGGGTGACGTTGATGCGGGTGCCGATGTTCTCCTCCATCCACATGCGGGCGCCGCCGGCGCCGCAGCAGAAGGAGCGCTCGGAGTTGCGCGGCATCTCGACGAAGTCGGCGCCGGGCAGCACCTGGAGGAGCTCGCGGGGCGGGGAGTAGACGCCGTTGTGGCGACCGATGTAGCAGGGGTCGTGGTAGGTGATCTTGCGCTGGTGGGCGCCGTCGCCCTGGGCCACCGGGGTCAGCTTGCCCTCGCGGACGAGCCGGTTGAGCAGCTGGGTGTGGTGCACGACCTCGAGCTCGACGCCGAAGTCCTTGTACTCGTTCTTCAGCGTGTTGAAGCAGTGGGCGCAGGTCGAGACGACCTTCTTGACCTTGTACTCCTTGAAGGTCTCGACGTTCTGCTGCGCGAGGCCCTGGAAGACGAACTCGTTGCCGGCGCGGCGGGCCTGGTCGCCGTTGCAGGTCTCGCCGTTGCCCAGGACGGCGAACGAGACGCCCGCCATGTCGAGCAGCTCGGCGACCGCGCGGGTGGTCTTCTTCTGGCGGTCCTCGTAGGCGCCGGCGCAGCCGACCCAGAACAGCCACTCGACCTCGTCGAGCGACTCCACGTCCTCGCCGACGACCTTGACGTCGAAGTCGAGGCCCTGCGCCCAGTCCATGCGCGCCGAGGGCGACATGTTCCAGGGGTTGCCCTTCTGCTCCATGCCCTTGAAGAGCTGGTTGAGCTCGGCGGGGAAGTTGGACTCCACCAGCACCTGGTAGCGGCGCATGTCGACGATGTGGTCGACGTGCTCGATGTCGACGGGGCACTGCTCGACGCACGCGCCGCAGGTCACGCAGGACCACAGCACGTCGGTGTCGATGATCGCGCCACCCTCGGGCTCCCACGCCAGCCCCTCGGTCGCACCGACGAGCGGGCGCTCGGCCTCGTCGAGCACGGCCTGCGGCAGCGACGCGCGGTCGCCCTCCGCGGCCAGGATGTAGGGAGCCTTCGCGAACGCGTGGTCGCGCAGGTTCATGATGAGCATCTTGGGAGACAACGGCTTCTCGGTGTTCCACGCCGGGCACTGCGACTGGCAGCGGCCGCACTCGGTGCACGTGGCGAAGTCGAGCATCCCCTTCCACGAGAACTCCTCGATCGACCCGATGCCGAGGGTGGTGTTCTCGTCCATGTCCTCGATGTCGTCGAGGGTGACGGGCTTGCCCTCCGAGGTCAGCGGCTTGACCGCGCCGAGCGCGACCGGCTTGCGGCCGAAGAGCACGTTGAGCGGCGCCACGAAGATGTGCAGGTGCTTGCTGTTGAGCACGATGACGAGGAACGCCAGCATCACGCCGATGTGCAGCAGCAGGCCGACGCCCTCGAGCGCCTCGGAGTCGGGCAGCACCTTGCCGAGGTTGTGCGAGACGAACGCCCCGGCGCCGTAGGGGAAGTTGTCCGCCGCGGCCGAGGCGCCGCGGAAGAGGAACAGCGTCCAGAGGACGTTGAAGATCATGAAGAGGATCAGCCACGCACCGCCGAGGTGCGAGCCCTTGAAGCGCGACTTGCGGCCCAGGTTCTCCGGGTTGTTGCGCAGCCGGATGAGCGCGAAGGTCACGATGCCCACCAGGCACATGACGGCGATGAAGTCCTGGGCGAAGCCCAGCACGTCCCAGTGCCCGACGAGCGGGATCGCCCACTCCGCGTTGCGCGAGAACAGGATCCCGAACGCCTCGAGGTAGACCGTACCGAGGATGAGGAAGGCCCAGAACACGAAGAAGTGCGCCGCGCCGGGGATCGACCACTTGAGCAGCTTCTTCTGGCCGAAGACCTCGACGACCTGGCTCTTGACCGCCTGCCCGATCTTGCCGGTGACGTTCTCGACCCGGTCCGGGGCGGGCTTGCCGCTCGTGATCAGCCGGTACAGGAACAGCACGCGACGCCCCGCCACCGGCAGCGCGACGACCAGCATGACCAGCCCGACGACCAACACCCACAGATCCACTGCTCAGTCCCTACTTCCCGCGGTCTCCACCGCGCTCGGGTACGTCGACCCGCCGGGCCGTCCGCCGAGCCGCAGCCTACGTGTCCCCACCCCCGGGACGACCCGGGTGAGACAAATCCTACTTCCGGGTAACTTCGCGCCGCCCGACCTGCCCCGCGTCGGGCTCCGGTCCCGGCGCGCTCGGGACAGGTGCCTCTCGGCGCCGGGACCCCGGGTCCCGCACCGTGGCCGGCAGCCGGGACCGACGGCGGGGGAACCACCACGCACACCCCGGCGTCCGAAGGGGCTGGCCCGACTCAGCCATTGCGGTGGGTGACGGCCATCAGCAGACTGCTGCCCGCTCGACCCGGCGGGCAGCACCACACGGGGATCTCGGCCCCCCGACGAGGAGACGGACCTGGTGAGGGGAACGACGACGATCGCGCTCGCGGCCCTGGCCGCGGCAGTGCTGCTCGCGCCCGGCCCGGCCGGCGGCAGCACGGTCGCCGCACCCCCGGCGCCGGCGGCCGCCGACGGCGGGGCCGACTGGACCTTCATGATCTACGGCGTCCTCGACACCGACAACGTCGCGGACGTGCTGACCCAGGACCTCGCGTCGCTGACCAGCCTCCCCGACACCGACAGCGTCAACGTGGTCGCGCTGGTCGACATGCCGGAGCAGGGCGAGCCGGGCTACCCGAGCCAGCCGCTGCCGGGCCTCGCGCCGTTCACGACCGCCAAGCTGCTCCAGCTCGACGACGGCCGGTGGAACGAGATCCGCGACCTCGGCGAGATCTCGATGGGCCGCGCCGACACGCTCTCGGACTTCATCGAGGAGGCGGCCGACCGCTTCCCGGCCGACGAGTACGCGCTCACCCTCATGGACCACGGCGGCGGCCGGTACGGCGGCTACTGGGACACCGGCGCGCCCGGCACCCAGAACCTCACCATCCCCGCGATGCGCGAGGGCCTGCTCTCCGGGCTCCAGCGCTCCGGCATCGCCCGCTTCGACGTGCTGTTCCACGCCGCCTGCCTGATGTCGAACTACGAGACCGCGTCCGCTCTCGCCCCCGCGGCGACGTACATGGCCGGCTCGGAGGAGCTGATGTTCGCCAACCCGCTCGCGGCCGACGGGATGCTGCCGCTCGCTGACGACGCGGACCCCCAGGCGCTGGCCGACTCGTTGGTCGACGGCTACGGCCGCTACCTCGACCAGCTCGCCCAGCAGCCCGGCGGCCAGCAGATCCGCGACCTCGCCGCGATGTCGGTCGTCGACGGCGACCAGATGGCCCTGCTCGACACCGCGCTGCAGTCGTTCTCCGACGTGGCCGTCGCGCACATGGACGAGATCGCGGTCCAGGTCGCTCGGGCCCGGAGCGCGGCGCTGGAGTTCGTGACCAGCCTCGACGACAGCGGGGGCGTCCCCTACGACCTGGTCGACCTCGGCGACTTCCTGCGCCACCTCACCGACGTGCCCGACGACGTGGCGGTGGCCCGCGACGCGGCGTACGCCGCCCTGGGCAACGCGGTCAGCCACCAGCTGACCGGCGTCGGGACGCAGCAGGCCACCGGTCTCAACGTCTACCTGCCCACCGCCGCGGACGCGCGCTACGCCCAGGACTACTTCGAGCCCGGCGTCGCGCCGCAGGGCTGGGGCGACTTCGTGAAGGCGTTCCTCGAGTCCTCCCGGCAGCAGGGCGGCCAGGGCTCCGGCAGCGCCGTGGGCTTCACCAGCCAGCAGGCCACCGTGCTCCAGGCCGACCAGAGCGGCATCAAGATCGCCGGCCAGCTCAGCTCGGGCGACTCCTCGCAGGTCACCGACAGCCAGACGCAGGTCGTCACCCGCATCGGTGGTGTCGACGACGCCCTCGGCGTGGTGCTGCCGGCCTACCTCGACGCCGGCGGCCAGGGCCAGGTCCAGGGCGTGTGGGACTACTCGCTCACCGTGCTCACCGACGGCACGAAGGAGGTCGCCGGGACCTCGGTCTACCAGGCGCAGGCCGGCGGCCTGCTCGGGTCGCTGTTCGCGCAGTACACCTCACCCGACGGCGACACCTCCGACGTGGCCGTCCGGCTGCTGCTGAGCAGCGAGGGCGACATCCAGAGCGTGCAGGTCGTCGACGTCTCGAACGGCGGTGCGTCCGCGGCGGGCGTCTCCCTCGAGCCCGGCGGCACGCTCACGCCGTACGTCTACGCCGCCTCGTTCAGCGGCTACACCAGCCAACTCTCCTCCCAGTCCATCGCGGTGAGCGACCAGCTCGCCGTGTCCTTCTCCCGCCTCCCCGCCGGCACGCCCTTCACCATGGGCGTCGTCGTCGCGGACGTGGCCGGCAACTCCGACGGTTCCTACGTCACAGAACAGGTGCGATGACATGACCGAGACCACCCCTCTCCCCGACCTGCCCGCGGGCGCGCGGTTCGACCCCGTCACCGGGGCCGAGCTGGGCGGCTCCGGCGAGCGCCGGCGCAGCTTCGCCCTGCAGCCCGGCGAGCCCGTGGCGTCGTTCAACCTGGTCAGCTCGCTGATGCCGCTGGCCTCCGGCTCCTCGCCGCAGACCTACCGCTGGGCCCTCGGCCTCGGCATCCTCATCCCGGTCGTGGCCGGCGCGCTCGGCTTCCTGGCCTTCGCCTTCGTCGCGGCCGCCCTGGTCGTGCCCGCGGTCTACGTCGTCTACATGTACGACGTCAACCAGTGGGAGGACCAGCCCGTCGGCGTGGTCCTCGGCGCGGTCGGAGCGGCGGCCGCGCTCGGCGTCGGCTTCACGTTCCTCTGGCACGCCGGCCTGCTCGGCGACGACCTGGCGCCGGTCGACTTCGACGGCAACGGCTCGGGCAGCATCCGCTGGACCAGCTTCCTGGTCCTGGTGCTGCTGGTGCCGGTCGTGGGTGAGGTCCTCAAGCAGGTCGGGCCGATCCTGCTCGCCCGGCTGCCCAAGTTCGACGACATGATCGACGGGCTGACCTTCGGCGTCGCGGCCGGCGCGGCCTTCGCGGCGGCCGAGACCATCGTGGTCAACCGCGGCCTGTTCAGCAGCTTCGGCCGGGTGGACTCGCCCGACGCCGGCTTCTGGGTCTCCCTGATCCTGTCGGCCGCCGTGGTCAAGCCGCTGGTGTACGGCGCGGCGACCGGCATCGCGGTCGCCAGCTTCTCCGGCCTCGGCGCCGGGTACGACGGCTTCAGGCCCGGCTACCTCCGTGGCCTGGCCGAGGCGCTGGCCGCCAACATCCTGTTCCAGGCCGGGCTGTTCTTCACCGCCCGCGTCGAGGGCACCGGCGGCGCCGTGCTCGGCCTCGTCTGGGGCGCGCTGATCGCCACGGTGCTCGTCGTCCGGTTGCGCTACCTGCTGCACTACGCCGTCCTCGAGGCCGCCCTCGAGGCGGGCAGCGCCGGTGTCGCCCTCAAGGACACCGCCCGCGGCACGGCGTACTGCCCCTCGTGCGAGATGCCGCTGCTGGCCGGGGCCAACTTCTGCGTCGCCTGCGGCACCTCGGTCCGCGCGGGCAGCAAGGTGACCCGGGCCCGCAACCGGACCGAGGACGTCGACCTGCCCGTGCCGGCCCGGCCCACCCTGCGGACCCAGCCCGCGGGCGTGGCGCCGCGCGACACCCGCACCAGCCCGGTCGTGGTGGCCGCGGTCGTGGCCGCCATCCTGGTCGGCGGCGTGATCGGCCAGGTGGCCGCGGCCGGCGCCGGCGGCGACAACCAGCCGACCTCGCCGCAGGACGGCACCATCACCCTCGACCCGGACTCCGGCTCCGAGGACCTCAGCCGGGCTCCGGCGGTCAGCCTCGGCGCGCTGGACGAGGGCGCGGGCCGGGCGCCGCAGGCCGCGGGCGGCGACCAGATCGTCACCGTCGGCGGCGACGTGCTCATGCTCGTGCCCAAGGGGTTCAAGGTCGTGGACCAGGAGGACGGCTACGTCCAGGTCTTCGGCAACAAGGGCTACTTCTTCGCCTACCTCAACCCCAAGAAGACGACGCTGGCCAAGCTGGTCACCAACAACCTGACCGGCCTGCAGAACATGGGCGTGGCCGACCTCGAGATCAGCGAGCCCCAGACCCTCTCGGTCACCGGGCTCAAGGGCGCGGCCACGCTCAGCTTCCGCGGCCTGCTCGCCACCCAGCAGGGCGGCAGCATCCCGGTCGAGGGCTTCGCCTACTACTTCATCCGCGCCGACGGCACGGGCGCGACGGCGTTCGCGCTCTACGGCAAGGGCGCGCTCAAGCCGAAGTCGAAGCTCGTGACCGGCTACAACGTCATGCTCAACACCCTCATCAGCACCCTGTGACGCAGGACCCGGAACCGCAGGAGGAACCGTGACCACACCCCTGACCCCCGCCGGCGCGACCCCGCCGGTCGCGCCGCCCGGCGCGCGGTTCGATCCCGTCACCGGGGCCGAGCTCAGCGCCGGGGCCGGTGCGGGCGGCGAGCGTCGGCAGAGCTACGCGCTCCAGCCCGGCGAGCCCGTGGCGTCGTTCAACCTGGTGACGTCGCTGATGCCGCTGGCCTCGGGCACGGCCCCGCAGACCTACCGGTGGGCGCTCGGACTCGGGGTCCTCATCCCGGTCGTGGCCGGTGCGCTCGGCTTCCTGGCCTTCGCGTTCGTGGCGGCGGCCGTGGTGGTGCCGGCGGTCTACGTCGTCTACCTCTACGACGTCAACCAGTGGGAGGACCAGCCGGTCCCCGTCGTGCTGGGCGCGATCGGCGCCGCGGCGGCTCTCGCGGTCGGCTTCACCTTCCTGTGGCACGCCGGGATCCTGGGCGGCAACCTCTCGCCGGTCGCCTACGACGGCAACGGCGCCGGCGGGATCCGGTGGAGCAGCCTGCTCGTGCTGGTCGTCCTGGTGCCGCTGGTCAGCGAGCTGCTCAAGCAGATCGGTCCGCTCGTGCTGGCCAGCCGGCCGGCCTTCGACGACATGATCGACGGGCTGACCTTCGGCGTCGCCGCCGGTGCGGCGTACGCCGCCGCCGAGACGATCGTGGTCAACCGCGGCCTGTTCAGCAGCTTCGGCCACGTCGACTCGCCCGACGCCGGGTTCTGGGTCTCGCTCATCCTGTCGGCCGCCGTGGTCAAGCCGATCGTGTACGGCGCGGCCACCGGCATCGCGGTGGCCAGCTACTCCGGCCTGGGGGCCGGGTACGACGGCTTCCGGCCGGCCTACTTCCGCGGCCTGGTCGAGGCCCTCGCGGCCAACGTGGTCTTCCAGGCCGGGCTGTTCTTCGCCTCCCGCCTGGAGGGCACCACGGGCGCCGTGGTCGGGCTGGTGTGGGGCGCGCTCGTCGCCGCCGCGCTCGTCGTCCGGCTGCGCTACCTGCTCCACTTCGCGGTCCTCGAGGCCGCGCTCGAGGCCTCGGTGACCGGCGCCGAGGGCCGGGACGCGGCCCACGGCACGGCGTACTGCGCGGCCTGCGAGATGCCGCTGCTGCACGGCGCCGGCTTCTGCGTCGCCTGCGGCACGTCGGTCCGCGCGGCCAGCAAGGTGACCCGAGCCCGCAACCGCCTCGACGACACCGCCCCCGAGGCCCTGGCCGAGCCCGTGCGGCCGACCCTCAAGGCGACACCGGCCGGCGTGGCCCCGCAGGACGGCAAGACCACGGCCCTGGTCGTCGCCGCGGTGGCCGCGACCATCGTGGTCGCCGGCGTCGTCGGCCAGGCCGCGGCCGCCGCCGCCTCGGACGGCGACCAGCCGGCGACCCCGCCGGTCGTCCTGCAGACCCAGACCGACACCGGCCCCCAGACCGACCCGGCGCCGGAGCCGGCGCCCGTCCCCGGTCCCACGCCGGACGCCTCGCAGGCCCCCTCGCCGACCGCGTCCCCCTCCACGAGCAGCTCGATCACCCAGGCGCTGGGCAGCATCCAGCCGGCGCTGCTCGGTCAGGACGGCGGCATCGGCACCACCGACGGCCCGGCTCCCGGTGGCGGCATCGGCGCCAGCGACACCGTCGACCTCGGCGGTGGGTACGGCTTCCAGCTCCCGGCCGGCTACGAGGTCGAGACCCAGGAGGACGGCTTCGCGGTCGTCTACGGCGACGGCGGCTACTTCTTCGTCGCCCTCACCCCGCCGCCGGCAGACCTGCAGACGATGGTCACCGACAACCTCACCGGGCTGCAGGCCCTGGGCATCCAGGACCTCCAGGTCAGCGATCCCGAGACGGTGGACGTGCCGTCGTCGGCGGTCGTGCAGTGCGCGTTCCTCGGCTTCCAGGGCGTGCTGGCCAGCCAGCAGGGCGGCACGTTGCCGATCGAGGGCTTCTCGTACTACTTCCTCACCCAGGACGGCACGGGCGCCACCGCGTTCGCGCTCTACCAGCAGGGGATCACCGAGGACGACCCGTACGTCGCCGGCGTCGGCACCATGCTCAACAGCCTGGTCAGCAGCTTCTGACCCCACGCTCGCCCACGGCCCGCCGGTCGCCACGCTCGTGGCGGCCGGCGGTGCTGCGTCCGGCCGGCTCAGCCGTAGCGGTGGCTCTTGGCCGCGTGGCCGTGCTCGCGGGTGCAGGTGCGCCCGTTCATGGAGCGGTGGCCGCACAGGCCCTCGTCGACGGTCGGCGCGGCGGCCTCCGCCGGGGGCGACGGGGGCGTCGTGGGCGCGACCGGTGGTCGGAGTCGCGGGGTGGTCGCCGGGCGGGCGGCCTGCCGCTCGTAGCGGGCCTCGCGCATGGCGCGGAGGGCTGACTCTTTGCTCACCGGGTCATCACGTCCCGACCCTAGGCGTGCCCACCGACACCGCCGCGCCGACATGCAGAAGGCGAGGGGTGAACCCCTCGCCACTACCAAGGTATAGCGGAGGTGGGGGCTTGCGGCAAGGCCCTGGGGAGGCCCCAGAATCGCCGACCGTCCTGCTGTCGCCCCTCCCTGGAGACGCCCGCGTGCCCTCGCTCGACGACGACCCCTTCTCGCTCCCCGACCACCTCGCCGCCAAGGCCACCCCGGCCCTCATCGGCCCCGACCGGGCCCACCTCGCCGCCGTCGCCGCGACCGTCGACGACACCGTCCGCGACCTCGAGGAGCGGCTCGCGGTCGAGCGCCGGGCCCCCGCCGGGCACGGCACCGCCGCGCTGGAGCGCGACCAGGAGGTGCAGCGCCTGAGCAGCCGACTGCGCACCCTGCGCCGCTTCGGGCTCGACCTGTGCCTGGGCCGGATGGTCCCGGCCGACGGTGGCGAGCCGGTGTACGTCGGCCGCCTCGGCCTGGCCGACCGAGCCGGCCGCCGGCTGCTCGTCGACTGGCGCTCGCCCGCGGCCGAGCCGTTCTTCGCGGCCAGCCACGGCGACCCGCGGGGCCTGCTCAGCCGAAGGCGCTACCGCTGGACCGGCGGTCGCGTCACCGACTACTGGGACGAGGTCTTCACCGTCGACGGGCTCGAGGACCACGCCGCCCTCGACGACCAGTCGGCGTTCCTGGCCTCGCTCGGCGAGCGGCGCACCGCGCAGATGCGCGACGTGCTCGCCACCATCCAGGCCGACCAGGACGCGGTCATCCGCGCGGGCTCGCGCGGCACGCTCGTGGTCGACGGCGGGCCCGGCACCGGCAAGACCGTCGTCGCGCTGCACCGCGCGGCGTACCTGCTGTACGCCGACGCGCGGCTGCGCGCCCGCGGCGGCGGGGTGCTGTTCGTCGGCCCGCACCGGCCCTACCTGCGCTACGTCGCCGATGTGCTGCCCAGCCTCGGCGAGGACGGCGTGCGGACGTGCACGCTGCGCGACCTGCTCCCCGAGGGCGCCGACGCCCCGGACGAGGCGGACCCGGCGGTGGCCGCGCTCAAGCGCCGCGCCGGGTTGGTGCGGGCGGTCGAGCCGGCGGTGCGCCTCTACGAGGAGCCGCCGAGCGGGGCGCTCGAGGTCCCGACCCCGTGGGGCGAGGTGCGGGTGGGCCCCGAGGAGTGGCGCGAGGCCTTCGACTCCGCGCCGGCCGGGACACCCCACAACGAGGCCCGCGACCGGGTCTGGGACGAGCTGCTCACGATCCTCACCGACGCCTTCGAGGTCGACGACGAGGACGTCACCGACGAGATGGTCCGGCGGGCCCTGGCCCGGGACGAGGAGCTGGCCGCCGCGTTCGACCGGGCCTGGATCATCGTCGAGCCCACCGACCTGGTCGCGGACCTGTGGTCGGTGCCGGCGTACCTGCGCCGGTGCGCGCCCTGGCTGACGCCCGACGAGGTGCGGCTGCTTCAGCGCGAGGACGCGCAGGCGTGGACCACCGAGGACCTGCCCCTGCTCGACGCCGCCCGGCTGCGCCTCGGCGACCCCACCGCCTCGCGCCGCGCACGGCGGGAGCGGGCCGAGCGCGAGGCCGAGCGGGCCGAGATGGACGCCGTCGTCGAGCACCTCATCGCCACCGACGACTCCGACCTCATGATCATGTCGATGCTGCGCGGGGACGACCTGCGCGGCGCCCTGGTGCAGGACGGCGAGGCGCCCGACCCGCACTCGCTGGCCGGTCCCTTCGCGCACGTGGTGGTGGACGAGGCGCAGGAGCTGAGCGACGCGGAGTGGCAGATGCTGCTGGCGCGGTGCCCCTCGCGCAGCTTCACCGTGGTCGGCGACCGCGCGCAGGCCCGGCACGGCTTCCCCGAGACCTGGGAGGAGCGGCTCGGGCGCGTCGGCCTGGTCGAGGTCACCCGGGCCGGGCTGAGCGTCAACTACCGCACGCCCGAGGAGGTCATGGCCGAGGCCGAGCCGGTCATCCGCGCCGCCCTCCCGGACGCCAACGTGCCCACGTCGGTGCGCCGCAGCGGCATCCCGGTGCGCCACGGCGCCCTGAGCGAGCTCGACGACCTGCTGGCGACCTGGCTGCGCGAGCACCCCGACGGGACGGGCTGCGTGATCGGCCTCGCGTCGTACCCCGACGGCGAGCGGGTCCGCTCCCTCACCCCGGTGCTGAGCAAGGGCCTGGAGTTCGACCTGGTGCTGCTGGTCGACCCGGACTGGTGGGGCGACGGCGTGGAGGGCGCCGTCGACCGGTACGTCGCGATGACCCGCGCCACCTCGCAGCTGGTGGTGCTCACGCGCTGACCGGATCTGCACGAGACTGGGCCGGTGCGCCGTCTCGTCGTCCTCGCCCTGCTGGTGCTCCCGGTCCTCCCGCTCGGCGCCCCGTCCGCGCAGGCCGCGCCGCGGACCTGGCACGTCGGGCCGAGCCGCGCGCTGACCACGCCGAGCGCGGCCGCCGCGGTCGCCCGCGACGGCGACACCGTGCTCATCGACGCCGGCACCTACGCCGGCGACGTGGCCACGTGGACCCAGGACGACCTCACCCTGCGCGGCGCCGGCGGCCGGGCCCACCTGGCCGCCGACGGGCAGAGCGCACAGGGCAAGGCGATCTGGGTGATCGCGGGCGACCGCACCACGGTGGACCGCATCGAGTTCAGCGGCGCGGCCGTCCCGGACCAGAACGGCGCCGGCATCCGGCTCGAGGGCGACGGGCTGACCGTCAGCCGCTCGTCGTTCCACGACAACCAGGAGGGCATCCTCACCGGCGCGCTGCCGGACAGCGACGTGGTCATCCGACGGTCGCGCTTCGTCGGCAACGGCGCGGGCGACGGCTACTCGCACAACCTGTACGTCGGCGCCGTCCGCTCGCTCAGCGTCACCGGCAGCCTCTTCGCCGGCGCGGTGGTCGGCCACGAGCTCAAGTCGCGCGCCGCCCGCACCACCATCGTCGGCAACCTCTTCGACGACGGCACGGCCACCGCCAGCTACTCCATCGACCTGCCCAACGGCGGCCGCTCGCTCGTGGCCGGCAACGTCATCGTCCAGGGCCCGGCCTCGGAGAACCCGGCCCTGATCGCCTACGGCGAGGAGGGCCTCACCGGCTCGAACCAGCTGTGGGTCGTGCACAACACCTTCGTCAACCGCCGCGACTCCGGCACCTTCGTCCGGCTGACCGACGGCGCCCACGCCCGGCTGCGCAACAACCTGCTGGTCGGCCCGGGCGACCTGACCGACGGCGCCGCCTCGAGCCGAGGCGACCGGCGGGTCGGGCTCGACGGCTTCCGCGACCCCGCGCACGACGACTTCCGGCTGCGGCCGGACTCCCCGGCCGTCGACCGCGGCGTCCGGGTGCCGCCGCGCTGGCGCCCGCGCTGGGAGTACGCCGCCCCGGCGGGCCTGCGCCGCCGGCCGCTGGTCGGCCGTCCCGACCTCGGCGCCTACGAGCTGCGCTGACCGGCTCGACCCCGAACGGGCGTCGTACGGCTCTGGCGCTGTTCGTGGACACGGTGGAGGGTGGCCGACGGGGCCACCCGCGACCGAGGAGAGCACGATGACCGCGACCTGCACCTGGGACGTCTTCGCCAGCCTGGACGGCTACGGCTCCTACCAGGAGCCCGGCGACTGGGGCGGCTACTGGGGCAAGCAGGGCCCGGAGCTGCTCCGGCACCGGCTCGAGACCTACGGCGAGGAGGTGCGGATGGTCTTCGGGGCCACGACGTTCCGCGGCTTCGTCGACATGCTGGCGGCCAGCAGCGAGGGCGCCGACGTGCGTGACCCGTGGGTCACGGCGATGCGCGAGTCGCCGATGACCGTGATCTCGTCCACGCTGCGCGAGCCGCTGGACTGGCCGGACGCGACGGTGGCGGGCGGGGACGCCGTCGAGGTCGTGCGGCGGCTCAAGGCGGAGTCCGACGTGCCGCTGCGCTCGCACGGCAGCCTGTCGCTCAACTGGGCGCTGCTCGCCGCCGGCCTGGTGGACCGCCTGCAGGTGACCGTCTTCCCGGTCGTCACCGCGGCGACCGGCGTCGAACCGGTGCTGGCCGGTGCCGGTGACCTCGATCTCGAGCTGCTCGAGAGCACGACGCTCGACGGGAGCACGGTGGAGCTGGTCTACCGGCCGACGGCCCACTGACCGGTCCCCGGCCCGGACCGTCAGGATCGCGTCAAGATCCACCCCGCTCCGTTGACCGGCCCCGGAACGCGAGCGTTCATGGAGGAGTGGCACGTCGTCCTCTCCTCCTGGCCGCGGCGGTGCTGGCCCCGCCGGCGGTCGCGGCCGCCCTGAGTGGCCTGCGCGACCAGGTGCACAGCGCCAACGCGGCCCTGGTCCTGGTCCTCGTCGTGGTCGCGGTCGCGGCCGGGGGCTCCCGGCTGGCCGGCACCGTGGCCGCGCTGTCCGGCACGGTGTGGTTCGACTTCTTCCTCACCGAGCCGTTCCTGACCTTCACGATCAACCAGCGCGAGGACGTCGAGACCGCGGTGCTCCTCACGGCGACCGGCGTGCTGGTCACCGAGCTGGCCCTGTGGGGCCGCCGGCAGCAGGCGGGCGCGAGCCGGCGCGAGGGCTACCTGACGGGCGTGCTCGGCGCGGCGGCCCTGGTGGCCGAGGGTGCGGCCGAGCCGCCCGTGGTCCTGGACTTCGTGGCCCGGCAGATCACCGAGGTGCTGGGTGTGGACCGGTGCGAGTACGTCGCCGGGCCGCCCACGCACCGCCCCCCGGCTCGGCCAGGACGGCAGCGTCAGCCGCGACGGCACGCCCATCGACGTCGACCGCTCCGGGCTCCCGACCAACGACGTGCTCGAGCTGCCGGTCACCCGGGGCGGCGTACCGCTCGGCCGCTTCGTCATCACCGCCAGCTCGCGCACGGTGTGGGCCACCCTCGAGCAGCGGCTGGTCGCGGTCACCCTGGCCGACCAGGCGGCGTCGGTGCTGTCCGGTCCGGCGCACACGCGGTAGGGCCGGCTGGGTACCACCGCCTCGTGGCCCCCACCGCACCCACCGCCGTCGCCCTCCTCGCCGCGGCCGCCCTGTCCCTGACGGCCGCCCCCGCGACCGCCGCACCGGTCGAGGCCAGCGACGGCCGCCCGCGCGACGCGCGCATCACCGTCCCCGGCGCCGGCGTGCACGACCTGCGGGTCGTCGCCTACCGCGGCAGGACCGACGACGCACCCGGCACCCGCATCCAGGACCGCGGCATCGCCGCGAGCCCACACGGCCCGCACGGGGGCACCGGCCCCGGCGGCATCGGCAACTACCAGGTCACCGCGCACCGCACCTCGCACGGCGGGATCTTCCGGCGCACGCCGACGCTGGACAAGGGCGACGAGGTGTACGTCGACGCCGGGCCGTGGCGCTACGTCTACCGCATCGTCAAGACCCGCTGGGTCTCCTTCCGCTCGGCGCGGTCGCTGCGCGAGCAGCGTGCCCCGGTGCCGGGCCACCCCGGCCGGGTGCCGCGCCGGGGCTACCTCACGCTGTCGACCTGCGCGACGCCGGAGGACCACGCCGCCGGGAACTTCTGGCACGACCGCTTCGGCAACCCCGAGCACCGCATCGACAAGATCGGCGTCCTGGTGGACCGGGTCGAGCGCCCCTAGGACGCGTCGCGGCCGCGGAAGGTCGCCCGGTAGTCCGAGGGTGGGACGCCGTACGCCGCGGCGAACTGCGCGCGCAGGTTCGTGGCCGTGCCGAGCCCGACCCGGTGGGCCACCGCGCCGATGCCCAGGTCGGTGCTCTCCAGCAGCTCGGCCGCGGTGTCGAGGCGCAGGCCCTGCAGCCAGGCCTGGGGTGACTGGCCGGTGCGCCCGAGGAACTGCCGGTGCAGGGTCCGGGTGCTGACGCCCGCGTGCTCGGCCATCGCCACGACGGTGGCGTCGGCCAGGTGCGCACGGGCCCACTCCTGGACGTCCCGGCGCGGGCCCGCGGTCCGGGTGCTGGGCCGGATGAACTGGGCCTGACCGCCCCCGCGGTGCGGCGGCACGACGATCCGCCGGGCCAGCTCGTTGGCGACGGCGGAGCCGAGGTCTCGGCGGACCAGCTCGAGGCACATGTCGAGGCCGGCGGCGCTCCCGGCGGAGGTCCACACGTCGTCGTGGACGTAGAGCACCTGCTCGTCGACGCGGACGCTCGGGTAGCGGCGGCGCAGCGCGTCGGCGTGCATCCAGTGCGTCGCCGCCCGCCGGCCGTCGAGGAGCCCCGCCTCGGCCAGCACGAAGCTGCCGGTGCAGGTGGCCGCGATGCGCGTCCCGCGCGCGTGCGCGGCCCGCAGCGCCTCGACCAGCGCGGGCGGCGGCGCGCCCTGCACGTCGGCGCAGGCCGGCACCACGACCGTGTCGGCCTGCTCGAGCGCGGCGAGCCCCGCGCCGGCCGGGACCACGAGCCCGTGGGCGACGGCGGTGCCCGGCTCGTCGGTCGAGACCAGCGCGAAGTCGTACCACTGCGGGGTCAGCTCGCGCCGGTCGATGCCGAAGACCTCGGCCGGGATCGAGAGCTCGAAGAGCGGGACCCCAGGGCTGGCCACCAGGACCACGCGGTGACGGCTGTCCGATTCCTTGCTCACCATGGCTAGTCTGCCACTCCCGCGACGCCACGACGCGGCGGCACCGTGGAGCCGTGACCACCCCCAGCTCCGCCCTGACGCCCCGCATCGGCCCGGCCCAGGGCACCGCGCTCTACGTCAGCGCCCTCCTCGGCGCCGGCGTCCTCGTGCTGCCCGGTCAGATCGCCTCGCTGGCGGGCCCGGCCTCGCTGCTCTCCTGGGCCTTCGCCGCGGCCATGGGCGTGCCGCTCGCGGTGGTCTTCGCGGCGCTGGCGCGACGGCAGCCGGACGCCGGCGGCGTGGCCACGTACGTCGGGCTGGCCTTCGGGCGGACGGCCGGCGGCGTGACGGGGTGGTGGTACTTCGTGGCCGGATCGGTCGGGCAGGCGGTCGTGCCGCTCACCGGCGGCTACTACGTGGCCCACGCCCTCGGAGGCGGCCCCGTCGCGGCGTACGCCGTGGCCGCGGCGATCCTCGCCACCGCCACCGTGGCCAATCTGGCCGGCGTGCGGGTCAGCGGCCCGGTCCAGCTCGGCCTGGCCGGGCTGGTCGCGGTCGCCCTCATCGCCGTGGTGGCCGCGGCCGTCCCACAGGCGTCGGTCGACCGGCTCACGCCGTTCGCCCCGCACGGCGTCGCACCGATCGGGGCCGGGGTGGTCGTGCTGTTCTACGCCTTCGCCGGCTGGGAGGCCGTCGCCCACCTGGTCGGCGAGTTCCGCGACCCCGACCGCGACGTCCCGCGGGCCACGGCGATCACGATCCTGGTCGTCACCGCGCTCTACCTCGGTGTCGCCGCGGCCGTCGTCCTCACCGGGACCTACGGCGGGGCGTCGGTCGACCATGTCGCGCTCGGGCTGGTCCTGCAAGGGGTCCTGGGCGGGGCGGCGGCTCCGGTGGCGGCCGCCGTCGCCGTGGTCATCAGCCTGGGCACGACCAACGCCTTCGTGGCCGGCGTGTCCCGGCTCGGCCTCAGCCTGGCCCGCGGCGGCTGGCTGCCGTCGCCCGTGGCGACCATCCGGGGCGGGGTGCCCGTGGGCGGGGTGCTGGCCGTCGCCGGCACCGCCGCGGCCACCCTCGTCGTCTCGGCCGGCGCCGGCTGGGGGACCGAGACGCTGGTCGTCGTCCCGGCCACCCTCGTGGTCGCGGTCTACCTGCTCGCGGCCGCCTCGGGCCTGCGCCTGCTGCGGGGCTGGGGCCGGTTCTGCGCGGCGCTGACCGTCCTGCTCACCGCGGCGGTGGTGCCGTCGGCCGCCGGCCACGTGGCGGTGCCGCTCGTCGTCAGCGCACTGGCCCTGCTCTCGCGCCGGGCGCTCAGCGCGCCCGCCGCAGCGCCACGACCTTGCCGCCCGGGGTGAAGCGCACCTTGATGCGCACGTTCTTCTTCCCCTCCGTCGCGCAGAAGCCGTACGTCGAGCCCAGCCGCGTGTAGGGCTGGCCGACGGCCGCCATCACCGCGCGCGTGGACATGCCCGGCTCGATGAGCTTGCCGACCTTGCGCACGCTCTTGCGCAGCTCGGGGTTGCGGCAGGAGTCGGGGGCGATGCCCTCGGCGCGCTCCCACATCTGCAGGTAGGCCTCCGGGCCGCGCTCGATGTCCTCGAGCAGGGCGTCGCCGTCGGCGCCGGCGACCTTGGTGAGGTCCTGGATCCAGTCGGGGTAGAGGCCGTACTGCGCGACGCCGTCGACGTTGATGTCCCAGGTCCGCTGGCCAGCGGTCTGCTTGTTCACGGTGACGCCGTTGAGCCCCTTGAAGGGGTAGGTGACCGGGTTGGCCACGGCGGCGCCGCGGGGGTCGCCCTGCGCGCCGAGGCCGTTCATGTCGGCGCCGTACCCGATGCCCCAGTAGTAGCGCGGATCGGCCCAGCCGACGTGGCGGCGCCACTTGTCGACGAAGCCGGTCGAGTCGCCGGCGTACGGCGTGATGAAGCCGCCCTCGCCGTAGATGCGCGGGTAGGCGTCCGGCGTCGCCCACGAGTGGGAGGAGACGACGCCGGGGTAGCCGATCCGGTCGATGTAGTCGAGGGCCGTGCTGCGGGCCTTGACGCTCATGTGGTCGGGGTCGAAGACCATGTGCCGGTCGGCCAGGCCCTGGATGGTGTGCTCGCCGAGCGTGGTGAGACCGCGGGCGTTGCAGTGGTTGGGCGCGGGGTAGAGCGGCGGCACCGCGATGGTGGGCAGCCCCAGCTGCGCGACCGCGCCGAACAGTGCGTCCTGCTGCTCGGGGTCGATGGCCGGGTTGCCGGTCTGGTTGCGGTCGTGGCTCTCGCCGTCGGCCGGGTCGCAGTGCCGCATGTCCCAGAACGAGCCGGTCTCGAGGAGGTTCGCGGCGTTGACCAGCGGGCCGACCGCGCCCTCGTCACCGGCGACGCCGGACAGCGCGTTGTCGAACTTGTTGACCAGCTCCATCTGCCGCACGCCCATCGCGTGCACCTCGTCGAGCTGGCGGTCGATGTCGGCCGCATCGCAGGTCGGCGTCCCGAGCTTCACCGAGCAGCCGAACGGCACGCTGGTCTCGATGCCCATGATCACCGCCATCTTCCCGGCGTTGATGACCTTGCGCGCCTGGAACGGGTTGGTGACGATCCGGTAGAAGCCCTTGCCGGGCCCGCCGAACTGGGCGTCGATGTAGTCCTGCAGCTTGTACATGTCCTGCGCCTGCAGCCGGATCGAGGTCATGTCGTCGCAGGAGTTGCGCTTGATCGGGTAGAGGTTGCACAGCTGGTTGTTCTCCACCAGCAGGTTGACGAAGATCCGCTGGCCGCCGCGCCACGAGCGCTCCAGCCACTTCCAGTACGTCCCCTCGTGGGTCAGCGACTCCGGCGCCGGCCAGTCCTTGAACGTCGGCCAGCCCACGGGGTCGTGGTGGGCCTTGCCCGACAGCGCGTCCTCGAGCACGCCGCCGAAGCCGCCGGTCAGCGTGTGGTCGACGCAGTCGACCAGGGCGTACGGCGCGCCGAAGCGGTCCCACGGCTTGCCGCAGTGCGCGTCGCCGCCCAGGAACTCGAAGGCCATGCCGTGGGTGTGCGCGTCGACGTACCCGCGGACCTCCTGGTACTTCGTCACACCGGCCGCCGGGCGGCCGCTGATGTCCACGCCCGCCTCGGGGTACGCCGTGCAGCCCGTGGTCCGCTGCAGCCGGAACGTCGAGGTCCCGCCCAGCGTGAGCCGGCCGCTGGCGTTGGTGAAGGTGAAGCGGGGCTTCTTCCTGCCGACCTGCTGCGCCGTCCACACGGTGGCGTCACTCGGCTTGTCCGCGGTGCCGTCGGGGACCAGGAAGCGCGCGCCCGCGGTGTAGAGGAGGTACTGCCCGAGGTCGGTCGGCTTGAAGAAGACCGGCTGGCCGGCCACCCGGTAGCAGCCGTTCGCCATCGCGTAGCGGTCCTGCGGCGTGCGCAGCCGCTTCTGCATCACCGGGACCTTCCGCAGTTCCGGGTCCTTCATCTCGCGCTGCAGCGCGACCGCGGCGGTGCCGCTCAGCTTGGTGAGCACGGTGGCCGGGTCGTCGCCCTCCTCGCCCAGGGCCAGGCCGCGCGAGATCTGGTTCTTCATGACCTTGCCCAGGGCCTGCTGCTTCTGCTGGTTCTGGATCGACTGCATCGACCCGGTCCGCCCGCCGCCCTGGCCGGCGTACGACGGCAGCGCGAGCGCCCCGGCGATGAGTGCGCCCGCCAGGACCACCGCCCAGACCAGTCGATGGCGCGCCTGTCCTGCTTCTCCCCGTGTGTCGTGCATCCACGCAACCTAGGCAGCGCGCGGGCCGCTGTCCACGGTTGTCAGCTGCGGCCGCCGAAGCGAGCGCTGAGCAGCCGGGCGGTGCGGCCCACCTCCGCGGCCAGCTCCCCGGGGTCCGCGGACCCGGTCTCGTAGGTCACCGCCACCCCGGCCAGCGGGTGCTCGTTGTGGTCCAGGGCCGCGACGGCGACCGAGGACAGGCCGGGCGTCACCTCGCCCGACTCCACGGCGTACCCCCGCTGGCGGGTCTCGGCCAGCAGGGTCCGCAGCGCCGACAGCGAGGTCGGCCCGGCGCCGTGCCGGTCCACGAAGGCCGCGGCGGACGGGAACAGCGCGCGCACCTGCGCGGCGGGCAGCCGGGCGAGCACCGCCCGTCCGCTCGCGGTCAGCGCGGCGGGCAGCCGGACCCCGACGTCGGTGACCAGCGGGGGCCGACCGGGTGCGCGGTCCTCCAGGACGTAGAGGACGTCGCGCCCGTGCAGCACCGCGAGGTGGGCGCTCTGCTGGACCCGGTCCACCAGCTCGGCCAGCGGCCGCCGGGCGATCCGCTGGAGCGGCGCCTGGCGCGCGTAGCCGGTGCCGACCTCGAACGCCGCGACCCCGAGGCCGTAGCGGTGCTCGTCGGCCAGGTGCACCACGAAGCCCTCGGCCTCCATCGCCGTGACCAGGTGGTACGCCGAGGAGCGCGGCAGCCCGCAAGCGCGCACGATCGCCTCGAGCGGCACCGGGTCCGGTTGGCTGGCCAGGTAGCGCAGCACCCGCAGCGCACGCGTCGCGGCGGGCACCTGGGGCACGCCAGGAGCCTAGGGCGACGCGGCGCCGCGGGGCGCGTGCGGTCAGGCCTGGTGCTTGGGCGGGCTCACGTCGCCCGGCGTGTAGTCCGCGCTGCGGTGGTCGACCTGCGGGTCGATCCGGTCCGCCTCGCGCACGATGTCCTCGCGCCGGGCCTCGCTGTGGGCGACCTCGCGCTCGGCCTCGGCGGCGTGCGCCTCGGCCCTCTCGGCCTGCTCACGTGCGGCCTCGGCCGCCGAGCGGCGGGCGGCGGCCTCGCGCTGGGCGTGCTCGACGTCGGTGGACTCGGCGGCGGCGGTGCTGCGCAGCTCCTGCGCCTCCCGCGCCCGGCGCTCCCGGCCCCGGGTGCGCATCAGCACGGCCGCCACCACGGCGACGACCAGGATCACGGCCGCGACCACCAGGATCGTGGCGACGGTGTCCGACATGACTCCTCCCTCATCCCCCCGCGCTGAGGGGTCGGTACCCCGCGCGCGGGCGCACACGCGGCCCGCTCACAGCGGCAGCAGCGCCGCCACCCGCCCGCCCGTCGGACCGGGCCCGGCGTCGAGGGTGCCGCCCAGCTCGGTGGCGCGCTCGCGCATCGAGGACAGCCCGACCCCGGGACGCCAGGTGCCGCTCGCGCCGGTGTCGGTGACCTCCAGGCGCAGCCCGTCGGGCGCCGGGTCGAGGCGCACGCACGCCGTCGGGCTGGTGCTGTGGCGGGCCACGTTGGTGAGCGCCTCGGTGACGATGCGGTACGCCGCCACCTCGACCGCGGCCGGCAGCTCGGGCAACGGCAGCGGGGCCTGCACCTCCACCGCGATCGGCGTGCCGTCGCCGTGGCGCAGGCCCTGGGCCTGCTGCCGCAGCGCCGGCACCAGCCCGAGCTCGTCGAGCGCGGGCGGCCGCATCGCGTAGACCAGCTGGCGGATCTCCTCGATCGCGGTGACGGTGTCGGCCCGCAGCTGGGTCACCAGCGCCTCCGCGGCCCCCGGGTCGGTGCGGATCAGGTTGCGCGCGGCGTCGGAGGTGAAGGCCACCCCGGACAGGCGCGGCCCCAGCCCGTCGTGCAGGTCGCGCCGCAGCCGCCGCCGCTCCTCCTCGACCGCGGCGATGGTCTGCCCCCGCGACTCGAGCAGGTCCTCGGCCAGCGCCCGCGCCCGCAGCGTCTGGGCGAGCAGCGGCACCGTCAGCCGGAGCACCTGCTCGTCGCCGGGGGAGAAGGACAGGTCGCCCGGCCGCAGGCCCACGACCAGCGATCCCGCCCCGTCGAGGTCGAGGGTCCGGGTGTGCGTGGTCTCCGTGCCGGAGGTGGCCAGGGGCACGCCGTCGACGCGCAGCTCGGCGTACGGCAGCAGCAGCGCCTCCCGGATCGCGCGCAGGGCGAGCGCCGGGTCGGTGCCGATCCGCCCGGCCACGGCCGACGCGGCCCCGAGCGGGTCGGGCCGCTCGCCGAAGAGCAGTTGGTCGACGACCCCGCGCAGCGCTACGCGGGTGGGCTGGTAGGCGACGGCCGCCAGCGCGGCGAGCAGCGCGAGGGCCCCGGAGTTGAGCGGGCCAGGGGCGCCGAGGGCGTCGAGCAGCGCGAGCTCCAGCACGAAGACGGCCATCACCATCAGCAGCGCGACGGCGGTGACGACGGCACCGACGACCAGGCCGCGCACGTCGACCAGGTCGGGGAGCGTCGCGCCGACGTACATCATCGGGCCGATCGCACAGAACACCAGCAGGCTGAGGGTGTTGAGGTCCTTCGCGTCGGGAGCCGAGAACGCGACGAAGAACTCCACCAGCGTCGTCGTGGACGCGGCCAGCGCCAGCCAGACGAGCGCCCGCCGCTCGGCCCCACCGGCCGTCTCGATGCGCCACCAGGTGTGAGCGAGGAACACCGTCGACTGCACCAGTCCCATGAGGAACAGCACGTCGGAGACGTGGTAGGCGACGGTGACGACCCCGCACCCGCCCAGCGCGACCAGCGCGACGAAGTCGACGGGGCTGCGCCCACGGGTCCGGGGGTACGTCGCCAGAGCGAGTGGCGCGACCAGGGCGCCGGCCGCCATGCCCACGGCCGTCGCGGCGTCGCGGTGGCCCCCCACCTCGAGGGCGACCGCCGCCCCGCCGGTGAGACCGGCCACCACCATGAGGCTGGCCGACCAGGGCGCGGACCGGCGCAGCAGCAGGGCCACACCGCTGCCGCCGAACGACGCCGCCACCAGGGTGGCGACGAGCGGCACCAGGGCCACGTCAGCCGCCGAGTCCGCGCTCGCGCGCCCGGATGACCGCCGCGGTGCGGTCAGTGACCTCGAGCTTGACGAAGATCGTGGTGAGGTTGTTGCTCACCGTCTTGGGTGACAGGTGCAGGGTCGCGGCGATCTCGGCGGTGCGCAGACCCCGCGCGAGGAGCTCGAGGATCTCCTTCTCGCGACCGGTGAGCTCGGGGAACGGGTCGTCGGCGAGCCCCGCAGGCGGGTGGGCGAAGTGGTCGAGCAGTCGCGCCGCGATGCCCGGGCCGAAGATCGCCTGCCCGCGGGCGACCGCGCGGATCGCGTCGGCGATGTCCTCCTGCTCCGCGCCCTTGAGCAGGTAGCCCTGGGCGCCGGCCCTCATGGCGGTGAAGACGGTGGCGTCGTCCTCGTACATGGTCAGCACCAGCACGGCCGTGTCCGGCACGGCGCTCCGGATGCGCCGGGTGGCCTCGACCCCGTCGATGCCGGGCATCCGGACGTCCATCAGCACGACGTCGGGCTGGGTGAGCTGGGTCTCGCGGACCGCCGCCTCCCCGTCCTCCGCCTCGCCCACCACCTCGAACTCCGGCAGCGTGTCCAGCAGCGCGGCCAGCCCGCGCCGGACCACCGGGTGGTCGTCGGCGAGCAGCACGCGGATGGACACGGTCCCATCATCGCGGTCCCGGAGCCTCAGCGCCCGGGAAGAAGTTCCCCGGGTCGGGGGTCTGGTCGGGAAGGGCGCAGGACGGGATGCTCTGGGGCGGGGACGTGCAGCGGTCCGAGCGTGGAGCCGTCCGACCACGACTCCACCGGAGGCCACCATGTCCAGCACCACCGTCACCACCCGCACGACCGTCGCGCTGAGCACCGCGCAGAAGGTCGGACTGGTCCTGTGCGCGCTCTACAGCCTCAGCAACATCCCGTCGTTCCTCTTCCCGGCCGACAGCGGCGACGACCCGGGTCCTCCCCTGTCGATCCTGGTGGTCGACACCCTCCTCGGGGTGGTGGGACTCGTCGCCGCCATCCTGGCCTGGCGCGGCAACCGGGTGGCGCACCGCATCGCCGCCGGCGCCATCATCGTCATCACGCTCACCGGTCTGCCGGCGTTCTTCGTCGACGTGCCCATGGCCGTGAAGGCGCTCGTCGGCTTCGGTGTCGTGCTCACCGTCGTCATCGTGGTGCTGATGTTCTCCGGGCCACGGCGACTCCCGGCCGCGGACTGAGAGGCGAGGTCAGGACAGCTCCCGCTCGTGGCGCACCGGCACGAGGCCGAGCGCGGCGAGCGGGAAGAGGGCGGCCAGGGCGAACGTCGCCGAGTAGCCGAAGGCCGCCACGGCCAGCCCGGCGACGGGCGGCACGGCGGTCGCGGCCACGAACTGTGCCGTGTTCTGCACACCGAGGGCGCGGCCGGACCAGAACGGCCCGGCCCGCTCGGCCACGGCGGTGAAGGCCAGGCCGTTGTCGGCCACCGTCACGAGGGTGGCCAGGACCACCAGGGGTACGGCGACCGGCACGGCCCAGCCGGCCGTGAGGCCGAGCAGCAGCATGACGGCGGCCGCGGCCACGGTCACCCAGCGCAGCGGGCGCATCCGGCTGGACACCACGTCGGAGAGCTGGCCGACGCCGATCCGGCCCAGGGCGCCGGCGACCTGCGCGACGGCGACCAGCACGCCGGCCGCGGCCGGGGACCAGCCGCGGTCCTGGACCAGCCACACCAGCGCGAAGGTCCACACCACGAACTGCGGGACCACGAGCAGGACCGAGACGCCGTGGATGCGGGGGAGGTAGTGGTCGGCGCGGTAGGGGCTCGGCGCCGCCGTGGGGCCGCCGGCCGGTCGTGGCGGGTCGACGACCACCAGCGCGACCAGCACCGCGGCGATCGCGCAGGCGGCCACGGGGACCCACACCGCGGCGTACGGCCCGGCCGCATCGGCGACCACGGCCATCGTCACCGCGGCGATCCCGACGCCGGTGGGCTGCGACATCTGGCGGATGCCCATGGCCAGGCCGCGCCGGCCGGCGGGGAACCAGCCGACGACCACGCGCCCGCTGGCCACGCTGCTGCTCGCCCCGAAGAGCCCGGCCAGGCCGAGCCCGACGGCCAGCAGCGGCACCGAGCCGGACAGGGCCGCGAGGGCGCCGAAGACGGCGGCGCCGACCAGCCCCGCGAGCAGCACCAGCCGCTCGCCGCGGCGGTCGGTGAGGAGCCCCCACGGGACCAGCGCGAGCACCACCCCGGCCATCGGCGCGGCGGCCACGAGCCCGGCCTGGGCCAGGCTCAGCCCGCGCTCGTGCAGGGCGGGGATGAGGAACGCCGGGCCGTGGATCATCACCGCGGTCGCGGCCTGGGCCAGCGTGCTCGCGGCGAGCATCGCCCACCGCCGGCGCACCCCGACCCGGGCGGCGGGGTCGGCGTACGTCGTCACCCGGCCGATTCAACGCCGCCCTGGCGCCGCCCGGCGCGTGTGGCGCCGGGCGTGAGACGCGCCGGCGCTACTTCTTGGGCAGGTCGGCCCCGGCGATCTTGAGCTCCGCGTGGGCCAGGTCGATGACCGCGCCGCTGCCGTCGAGCAGGGTGATGCGCACGCCCACCACGTCGATGCCGCCGTTGGTCCTGGTCACCACGTTCGTGTCGACCCGCAGCACCCCCGGGATCTCCAGGCCCTCGAGCGCCCCGACCGGGATCGACTGCCCCTGGACCACGACGCCACCGATCTGGGTGCCGTCGCTGTCGGCGTGCACCCCGCCCGGGCCGCGCACCACGTGCGCCCGGGCCGTGATCGCGTCGATGACCAGCGCGCCGTTGAGCAGGTTGGCCCGGGCGAGCGAGGCGGTGGTGTAGCCGGCGGCCTTCTTGCCGGTCTGCAGGCCGTTCACCGCGGTGCCGGCGCCGTCGACCTGGAGCACGCCGGGCACGGAGACCGACGCCAGGCTCTTGGTGCGGGTCTCGCCGCCGGTGCCCTGGCAGGGCATCACCTCGAGCGGCTGCGGGCCGCTGCGGACCAGGTCGCCGACGGCCTTGACCTGGGTGGCGTTGGCCTTGCCGTAGAACAGGCCGCGCCGGATGCCGGTGTCGAGCTTGGCCGCGGTGTGCGCGACCTGGATCTTGGTGCCGGTCGGCAGCACCTGGATGACCAGTCCCTCGGCCTTGGCCTGCGCGCCGGCCGGGGTGACGACCTTCTTCTCCTTGCCCACCGAGATGCGCACCAGGCCGGGCACCTCGACGGGGGCGTCGGGCTTCGGGATCGGCAGGCTGACCAGGTCCTGGCCGGCCACGCTGAGCGTGATGCCCGCGACCGAGACCGCGGTGTCGGCGTGGTAGCCGCCGGCGTCGTGGTAGGCCTTCGAGCTGGCCTGGATGGCCTTGATCTTCAGGCCCAGCACGTTCGGGACGTCCAGGGTCAGGCTGCCGATCGTGTGCGTGGAGTACGACGCCACGTCGTCGCCGCCGCCCGACGTGCCCGTGGTCGCGTAGACGCCGTCGAGCCGGCCCAGCCCGGGCAGCTCGACGGTGGCGACCTGGTTCTCCTTGCCGGTGCCGAGGCGGTTGGTGCAGGCGATGGCCTGGTAGGACGTGGTGCCCGACGAGACCGGCAGCTGCCCGCCGCGGATCCGGGTCCCGTAGCTCACCGCGCGGAAGGCGTACGGCGTGGTGTCCTTGCCGCCCTGGTTGTGGTGGTGGCCGTGCGGCTCGGCCGCCACGGCGGCGGGCGCCGTGGCGGCGGTGGCGATCAGGGCGAGGCCGGCCGCGGCGACGGCGACCGGACGGAGGGTGGCGCGCATGGGTGCTCCTGGGTCGGTGGGCTGCTGACTACAACTGCCCGATGAGGCCCTGGGTTACTCCTGCGTAACAACAGCGCGTCCAGACCGGAGCCTGCGGGGTCGGGTCGGGAGGGTCCAGACCGGCGGACCGCGGAGAACCGCAGGCGTTTCGCGCGCGTCCACACAGGGGAAGGAACCGGACAGCCACGACACGGGTACGTGGCGACGGGGACCGGCGCAGGAGGCGTGGCGATGGTGGACAGCACGACACCCGGCGGCGAGGTCGATCCGCGCACGCTCCAGCTCTCGCCGGAGCTGGTCAGCCAGATCGCGGCCGTCCTGGAGGACACCGCCGGCGAGGTGCGCCGGGCGCCCGTCCGCGCGCCGGGGGCGATGTCGTTCGGCCAGTCCACCATCGGCCTCACGCTGGGTCGGCACTCCCTCATGGCGCACCAGGTCATGCAGGACGCCCTGGCCGAGCTCGACGCGCACCTGCGGATGACCGGCGACCTGGTCCGCGAGCACGCCCAGCGGCTCCAAGCGGTCGACGACGACGCGGCCGTCTCGGTCCGGCCCTACCAGGCCGGGGTGGAGGCCGTCGCGGCCCCGCTCGACCCGACCACCGAGTGGGTCGCGCAGTGAGCCAGCAGGTCGGCGTGCTCGTGGCCACGGGCGGCGGCGGCCCGGGGCGCTACCAGCGCGACCGCCTCAAGAAGTTCGTCACCGGCGTGCAGCCCGAGGAGGTCTACGACGCCGCCCAGCAGTGGCTAGTCTGCGCCCGGGTGCTGCAGGCGGTCGCCGAGGAGCTCGATGCCCGCAGCCGCAACGTGGCCGAAACCTTCGGCGGCGAGTCCGGCCCGGCGGCCGCCGCCCAGTTCCGGGCCGCCTCGGACGCGATGCTGCAGCACTCGCAGCGCTTCGAGCGGGGGGCCGACGCGCTCGAGACCGCCGCCACCGCCATGATGCGGGCGCGGGCGGTCCACGAGGAGATCGAGGACCAGCCGCTGCAGCGGCCGCGACCGCCGCGCCGCTCGCCCGGCTCGAGCGAGGGGCGGGAGGTGCTGGTGCTGTCGCAGTACGGCAGCGACCAGCACTCCTACCGGCAGCAGTCCGCCGAGCAGGAGCAGGCGGCGGCCGAGGCCACCGCCCGGATGCAGGCGTCCTACGACCAGGCCATCCAGCAGATGAAGACCGTGCACGGCAACGGCGACCCCGACGTGGTCTCCGGCGGCTGGGACGGCCCGAAGGGCGGCTTCGACGACGACCCCGGCCCCGGGGAGCACCACGACCCGGAGGAGACCGGCCCGACCACGCCCGCAGGCCCGGTCGGACCGTCCCCGCTCGGCGTCGGCCCCGAGGTCGGCGTCCCGCAGGGTCCCGGCTCGCTCGGGGGCGGGCTGTCCGCGGGCGGGCTCGCGGGCGCGGCCGTGGGTGGTGCCGGCGTTCCCGGGCTGGGCGGCCTGTCCGGGCTGGGTGCGCCGGGCGTGGCCGTGGCCGGCTCCCTCGGCGGTGCGGTCGCCGGCGGGCTCGGTGCCTTCGGCGGCGGCGGCGGCGCCGGGAGCGTCGGGTCGCCGGGTGCGGCCGGTGCCGGCGTCGGACGGCCGCCGAGCGTGGTGGCCACGGGTGGCGGCGCGGGCGGTGGGGCCAGGGGCGGTGCGTCCGCGGCGGGCGGTCGTGGCTCCGGCGGTTCCGGGACGCGCGGCTCCGGGAGTCGCGGGGCGTACGCCGCCGGCGGTCGGGCCGCCGGAGGGGACCACGAGACCAAGCGCCGCAAGGACGGGCGCCGCGAGCTGAGCGGCGACGAGGCGGACTGGGTCGACGACGACGGGATCGGGACCAGCGTCCTGCGCTGACCCCCGGTCCAGGTCGCCGCGTCTCGGATCCGAGACGCGTCGGCGCGCGCCGCTCTGGCCGCTCCGCACGCGCGGGTGTTGGCTGGCGGCATGTCGCCCGTGACCGTGGACGTCGGACCGCTCGCCCCCGAGGACGTCGTGGCCGTGGCCCGCGACGGCGCCGCGGTGGAGCTGAGCGAGACCGCGCTGGCCGGCGTGGACCGGGCCCGCGCGGTGGTCGACGAGCTCGCGGCCGCCCCCACGCCGGCGTACGGCATCTCGACCGGCTTCGGTGCGCTCGCCACCCGCCACATCCCGACCGAGATGCGCGCCCAGCTCCAGCGCTCGCTGGTCCGCTCGCACGCCGCCGGCTCCGGCCCCGAGGTCGAGCGCGAGGTCGTCCGGGCGCTGATGCTGCTGCGGCTCTCCACGCTCGCGACCGGCCGCACCGGCGTCCGCCGGGAGACGGCGCAGCTGCTGGCCGGGCTGCTCAACGCGGGCATCACGCCGGTGGTCCACGAGTACGGCTCGCTCGGCTGCTCCGGTGACCTCGCTCCGCTCTCGCACTGCGCGCTGGCGCTCATGGGGGAGGGCACGGTGCGTGACGCGTCCGGTGTGCTGCTCCCCGCCGCCGACGCGCTCGCCGCGGCCGGACTGGCGCCGGTCGAGCTGGTGGCCAAGGAGGGGCTCGCGCTCATCAACGGCACCGACGGGATGCTCGGGATGCTGGTGCTCGCCGTGGCCGACCTGCGCCGCCTGCTGGCCACCGCCGACATCGCCGCGGCCATGAGCGTCGAGGCCCAGATGGGCACCGACCGGGTCTTCGCCGCCGAGCTCCAGGCGCTGCGACCCCAGGTCGGGCAGGCGCTCTCGGCGGCCAACCTGACGCGCGTGCTCGAGGGCTCGGGCGTGCTGGCCAGCCACCGCGACGACAAGTTCCACCGCGTGCAGGACGCCTACTCGTTGCGCTGCTCGCCGCAGGTGCACGGTGCGGCCCGCGACACCGTGGAGCACGCCGCGACCGTCGCCGGCCGCGAGCTCGCCTCGGCCATCGACAACCCGGTGGTGCTCGTCGACGAGGGCCGGGTGGAGTCCAACGGCAACTTCCACGGCGCCCCGGTCGCCTACGTGCTCGACTTCCTGGCCATCGTCACCGCCGACGTGGCCTCGATCAGCGAGCGCCGCACCGACCGGTTCCTGGACCGTGCTCGCAGCCACGACCTGCCGCCGTTCCTGGCCAGCGACCCCGGCGTGGACAGTGGGCTGATGATCGCGCAGTACACCCAGGCCGCGATCGTCTCCGAGCTCAAGCGGCTCGCCGTACCGGCCTCCGTCGACTCCATCCCCTCCAGCGCCATGCAGGAGGACCACGTCTCGATGGGCTGGAACGCCGCCCGCAAGCTGCGCCGCTCCGTCGACGGCCTGACCCGGGTGGTCGCCGTCGAGCTGCTGGCCGCCGCCCGCGCGCTCGACCTGCGCGCGCCCCTCGAGCCGGCCCCGGCCACCGCCGGCGTCGTCGCGCTGCTCCGCTCCTCCGGCGTCCCCGGGCCTGGCCCGGACCGCCACCTCGCGCCCGAGATCGAGGCGGCCGTCCAGCTGGTCGCCTCGGGTGCCGTCCTGTCCGCCGTCGAGACCGTCACCGGAGAACTGGCATGACTGACCCGTCCAACCCCCGCCTGCCCATCCACGCCGCCACCGGCACCGAGCTGCGCGCCCGCTCCTGGCAGACCGAGGCGCCGCTGCGGATGCTGATGAACAACCTCGACCCCGAGGTGGCCGAGAACCCCGAGGAGCTCGTGGTCTACGGCGGCACCGGCCGCGCGGCCCGCAGCTGGGAGGCGTACGACGCGCTCGTGCGCACCCTCGAGACGCTGGCCGACGACGAGACGATGCTCGTGCAGTCCGGCAAGCCCGTCGGCGTCATGAGGACCCACGAGTGGGCGCCGCGCGTGCTCATTGCCAACTCCAACCTGGTGCCCGACTGGGCGAACTGGGACGAGTTCCGCCGGCTCGAGGAGCTCGGGCTCACGATGTACGGCCAGATGACCGCCGGCTCGTGGATCTACATCGGCACCCAGGGGATCCTCCAGGGCACCTTCGAGACCTTCGCCGCCGTCGCGGACAAGAAGTTCGGCGGCACCCTCGCCGGCACCATCACCGTGACCGCCGGCCTCGGCGGCATGGGCGGCGCGCAGCCGCTCGCGGTGACCATGAACGACGGCGTGGTCATCTGCATCGAGTGCGACCAGGCCCGCATCCAGCGCCGCATCGACCACCGCTACCTCGACGTGCAGGCCGCCTCGCTGGCCGAGGCGGTGTCGCTGGCCGTCGACGCTCGCGACGAGCGGCGCCCGCTGTCGATCGGCGTGCTGGGCAACGCCGCTGAGCTGCTGCCCCAGCTGCTGGAGATGGACGCCCCGATCGACGTCGTCACCGACCAGACCTCGGCGCACGACCCGCTGTACTACCTGCCCGTCGGCGTGCCGTTCGCCGAGTGGGGCTCGCGACGCGAGGCTGACCCCGACGGCTTCACCAAGGAGGCGCAGGCCTCGATGGCCGCGCACGTGCGCGCCATGGTCGAGTTCCAGGACAAGGGCGCCGAGGTCTTCGACTACGGCAACTCCATCCGCGACGAGGCGCGCAAGGGCGGCTACGACCGGGCCTTCGCCTTTCCCGGCTTCGTGCCGGCCTACATCCGGCCGTTGTTCTGCGAGGGCAAGGGCCCGTTCCGCTGGGCCGCGCTGTCCGGCGACCCCGCCGACATCGCCGCCACCGACCGGGCGATCCTCGAGCTGTTCCCCGAGAACGAACGGCTCCGCAAGTGGATCACCATGGCCGGCGAGCGCGTGCACTTCCAGGGCCTGCCCGCCCGCATCTGCTGGCTCGGGTACGGCGAGCGCCACCTGGCCGGCCTGAAGTTCAACGAGATGGTCGCCTCCGGCGAGCTCAAGGCCCCCCTCGTCATCGGCCGCGACCACCTCGACTGCGGCTCCGTCGCCTCGCCGTACCGCGAGACCGAGGGCATGCTCGACGGCTCCGACGCCATCGCCGACTGGGCCATCCTCAACGCCCTGGTCAACACGGCCTCCGGCGCCACCTGGGTCTCCTTCCACCACGGCGGCGGCGTCGGCATCGGCCGCTCGTTGCACGCGGGGCAGGTCACCGTCGCGGACGGCACCGAGCTCGCCGCGCAGAAGATCGAGCGGGTGCTCACCAACGACCCGGGCATGGGGGTCATCCGGCACGTGGACGCCGGCTACGACCGGGCGAGCGAGGTCGCCGCCGAGCGCGGCGTGCGCATCCCGATGACCGAGGGCTGACGCCCTCGGCCCCGGGCCGCCGGTGAGGGCGGAACAGGCGCGGTGGTCTCAGATCACCGTCGCGCCGACCGCCCGTCGGGCACTACCGTCGGGCGCACGGGGTCGTCGTACCTCTGCGCCCGGAGCCCTGATGGACATCACCACCTTCTACGCCCTGTTCTCCGCCACCTGCTTCGCGCTGCTCGGCTTCTGGTGGAACCTGCTCCAGGGCAATCCGCACTGGCTGCGCGACCCGGACACGCGGCGGGCGGTCGGCGGGGTCTACCTGGCCCTGCTGCTGCCGGCGCTGATGGGGCTGTTCGCGCAGGTGGGCGGCAGCGGTACGACGACCATCTGGCGGATCAGCTTCGTGGCCATCGCGGTCGTGGGGCTGCTGACCACGCTGCGGGCGCTGCCGCACAGCCGGCGGGTGGAGGTGGACGACACGGCCACGCGGGTGGCGACGTTCGTGCTCTACGCGCTCATCGCCGTGGTGGGGGTGGTGCCGGAGATCGGCACCCTGGTGGACCTCAAGGCCATCCAGGTCGAGGCGATGCTGCTGATCCTGCTGGTGCTGACCGCGCACGGGCTGGTGTGGCGGTTCATGACGGCGGGGCCGCAGCCGGGGCACCATGAGGCATGACACCTGCCGAGGAGTTCGCTGAGGTCGCCGCGCGGTTCGGGGAGGTGGTGGCCGGGGTGCGGCCCGAGCAGTGGGACGACCCGGCGCCGGTGCCGGACTGGACGGCGCGCGACGTGGTGCGCCACCTGGTGGAGTGGTTCCCGGCGCTGACCCACGGGCTGCCGGTGGCCGTGGCGCCGGGGCCGTCGGTGGACGACGACCCGGCGGGCGCGTGGTCGGCGTTCCAGCGCGGGGTCCAGGACCTGCTCGACGATCCGGACAGCGCGGCGCTGGTGCCGACCAACCCCAACTTCGGCGGCGTGCCGCTGGGCGAGGCCGTGACCCGGTTCTTCAGCACCGACGTCTTCATGCACACCTGGGACCTGGCGCGGGCGACCGGCCAGGACGCGACGCTCGACCCGGAGCGGTGCGCGGCGATGCTGTCCGGCATGGAGCCCATCGACGACCTGCTGCGTCAGAGCGGGCAGTACGGGCCGCGGATCGACGTGGGTGAGGACGCAGATGTGCAGACGCGGATGCTCGGCTTCATCGGCCGCGATCCCCTGTGGCGGCCACCGGCACGAGCCTAGGCTCGCGGTGTGACGACCTCACCGACGCGGGCCCGGGCCACCCTCACCGACATCAGCTCGCGCGCGTGGGAGCACCCCGCCGACCGCGGCGCGCTGGTCGCGCTGCGCAAGCTCAAGGGCTTCGACACCGTGCTGCGGACGCTGTCGGGCTTCATGAACGAGCGGCGGATCCGGCTCGACTTCCTGGGCGGCGGGATCCGGGTCGACGAGCGGCAGTTCGCCGGCGTGCACCGGGTGCTGGCCGAGGTCGGACGGGTGCTGGACGTCGAGCAGCTGCCCGAGGTCTACGTCGTCAACGACCCGCACACCAACGCGATGACCATCGGCATGGACCGACCGGTGATCGTGCTCAACTCCGCGCTCTTCGACCTGCTCGACGAGGAGGAGATGCGCTTCGTCATCGCCCACGAGCTCGGCCACGCCGAGAGCGGGCACGCGGTCTACCGCACCCTGCTGCTCTGGCTGATGGGGCTGACCGGTGTGTGGAGCGCGGTGCCGGGTGGCGCGCTCGGGCTGCGCGTGCTGATCGCGGCGCTCTACGAGTGGTCGCGCAAGGCCGAGCTCTCCGCGGACCGCGCCGGCCTGCTCGCCACCCAGGACCCGTCGGTCGCGTTCCGCGTGCACATGAAGCTGGCCAGCGGCTCCGGCGACCTCAGCGAGCTCGACCAGACGTCGTTCTTCGCCCAGGGCCAGGAGTACCTCGAGACCACCGACCTGCGCGACTCGGTGCTCAAGATCCTGCTCAACGAGCGGGCCAGCCACCCGTACGCCGTCGTGCGCGCGGCCGAACTGCGGCGCTGGGTCGACTCCGGCGAGTACACCGCGATCCTGGCGGGCAGCTACCCCCGCCGCGAGGACGACGGCGACGCCAGCATGAGCGAGGCGGCCAAGCAGGCGGCCGACTCCTACAGCGAGGCCTTCCGGACCTCGCAGGACGTGCTGGGCAAGCTGGTCCACGACGTGGCCGGCTTCTTCGGCAGCGCGAAGCTCTG
Organism: Nocardioides anomalus; assembly: GCF_011046535.1. Taxonomy (NCBI): domain Bacteria; kingdom Bacillati; phylum Actinomycetota; class Actinomycetes; order Propionibacteriales; family Nocardioidaceae; genus Nocardioides; species Nocardioides anomalus. Next base: position 4,887,473 of record NZ_CP049257.1, read on the forward strand.
GCTCGACGAGCAGCTGCGCCGCACCCGCGACTGAGGCGACCAGAGCGGACGACGTCAGTGGCGGGTGCGGCGCGGTGCGTGGTGCCCGACGCTGCGTGAGGCGGGCTCCGGTGCGGCTGCACGCGTCCAGTTCCCTGGCGGACCGCCCCCGATGCCCACCCCTTGGGGTGGAATCTCTACCAGATCAGTACTGCATGCGCGGCGTGGCCATCCGCGCGGACACCCGCGGCCGGCTCGCCTTGGTGATGCACCCCTGGTCGAGACCGTTGGTGGCCAGCCCGGCGAGGTCGCCGGCGCCGTACAGGCCCCGGAAGTAGCCGTCGGGGTAGACCCCGCGGCCCGCGCCCGGGTACATGATCTCGTCGGTGGCCTCGAAGTGCGCGAGCCCCATGGCGTGCCCGATCTCGTGCAGGATCGTCTCGCCCCAGGCCGGCTTGGTGCCGAGGTAGCTCTGGTCGTAGACGCCGCTGAAGTAGGCGTCGGTGTCGAGCACGATCCCGGCCTGGGTGGTGAGCCCGACGTGCTTGCCGTGGGCGTCGCGGCCGTAGTACACCAGCCGCGGTCCACCGAAGCCGATCGCCGGCGTGGTCACGAACTCCGGCACCTCGGCCTCGGTCGCCCACGAGATGAGGAAGTCCTGGCCCTTGGGCAGCTTGGGCCAGCGGCCGTCGGCGGTGGCGATGGTGTGCGAGGTCCCGACGTACTTCACGTCGATGCCGGTCGCCATCGACATCTGCTCCATGCCGGCCTGCGCCAGCGCGATCCCGGTCGGGCCGACGTCGTCGGCGTTGACGACGTAGCGGATGGTCTTGCACGGGTTGAAGGAGTAGCGCTGGCCCTGCGAGGACAGCGTGAAGGCGTGGTCGGCCGGGTTCCCCCGGGGGGCGTACGGCGTCGCGACGCTCACTTTGGTGCCCTTGTGGAAGGCCTTGCGACCCGAGGTCGAGACGCGCACCTTGTGCACGCCGTACCAGTCCAGGGCGCCGGAGATCGCGAACTTCCCCTTCTTGTCCGACTTGGTCTTGCCGAAGCTGATCCACTTCTTGCCGGCCTTGACCTGGAGCTTGACCTTGACCTTGCGGCCCGGGACCTTGCCGTGTGCGGCGACGACCGCGCCGGTGCCGGCCGTGACGCTGGTGACGTCCCACGTCACCTTGCCCTTGTGCTTGTGGTGACCCTTGCCGCCGTGGTGCGGCTTGGCCGCCACGGTGCTGGCGCTGCTGCTCTGCGGGTCGGCCGCGACGGCGCTGGGGCCGACCGCGGAGAGGAGGGCGCCGCTGACGCCGAGGACGAGGGAGGCCGCGAGTGCACGGCGAGGTGAGGACGAGGTCACGCGACCTCCTTTCCCCGTCGGGGCGCTGTGCAATCCCCAGGTCTAGCCGAGGGCCGCGATCGCCTCGTGGATCGCGAGCGTGCGGCGGGCGGAGTCGACGTGCAGCTGCTCGACCATCCGGCCGTTGTGGGTGACCACGCCCGAGCCCTGACCGTCCTCGAAGGCCTGGATGAGGCCGCGGGCGTCCTCGACGGCCTGCTCGCTCGGGGCGAACGCCGCGTTGGCGCCCTCGACCTGGCCCGGGTGGATGAGCGTCTTGCCGTCGAAGCCCAGCTCGCGGCCCTGACGGCACTCGGCCAGGAAGCCGTCGGTGTCCTTGACGTCGTTGTGGACGCCGTCCAGCACCGCGATGCCCGCGGCCCGGCCGGCCAGGAGCGCGGTGTGCAGGCTGGGCAGGATCGGGGCGCGGCCGGGGACGTGCTCGGCGTACAGCTCCTTGACCAGGTCGTTGGTGCCCATCACGAAGGCGCCCAACCGCTCGCTGGCCGTGGCGATGGCCAGCGCGCCGAGGATCGCGCGGGGCGTCTCGACCATGGCCCAGAGCACGGTGTGGTCGGGGGCGCCGGCCGCCTCCAGCTTCGCGACGAGCGTGCGGACCTCGTCGGCGCTGCCGACCTTGGGGACGACGACGGCCGCCGGGCCGGCCTGGGCCGCGGCCTCGAGGTCGGCGTCGTGCCACTCGGTGCCGATGCCGTTGACGCGGATGGTGACGGTGCGCCGGCCGTACTCGCCGCTCGCCGCGGCCGCGCACGCCGCCTCGCGGGCGGCCGGCTTGGCGTCGGGCGCGACGGCGTCCTCGAGGTCGAGGATGAGCGCGTCGCAGGGGATCGTCTTGGCCTTCTCCAGCGCGCGCTCGTTGGAGGCCGGCATGTACAGGACGCTGCGCAGGGGCGTGAAGTCGTCCACCGGCTCAGACCTCGATCGCGTCGTACTGGGCCTTGAGCTCGGGGTCGATCGCCGCGAGCTGCTCGGCGAGCTCCACCATCACCAGGCACTGCTTGAGGGAGGCGTCGTCCTCCATCTTGCCGTCGAGCATCACCGCACCGGTGCCGTCGCCCATGGCCGCGACCACCCGCCGCGCGTGCGCGACGTCCTCCGCGCTCGGGCTGAAGACGCGGTGGGCGATGGCGATCTGCTGGGGGTGCAGCGACCAGGTGCCGACGCAGCCGAGCAGGAAGGCGTTGCGGAACTGGTCCTCGCACGCCACCACGTCCGCGATGTCGCCGAACGGCCCGTAGTACGGGTAGATCCCGTGCATCGCGCAGGCGTCGACCATCCGCGCGATCGTGTAGTGCCAGAGGTCCTGCTGGTACGTCGAGCGCCGGGCCTCGAGGTTGGCCACGCCGTCCACCCGCGGCGGGTCCTCGCGCACCAGGTAGCCCGGGTGACCCCCGCCGACCCGCGTGGTCTTCATCCGCCGGTCCGCGGCCAGGTCGGCCGGGCCGAGGCTGAGGCCCTGCATGCGCGGCGAGGCGCCGCAGATCTCCTCGACGTTGGCCACGCCGCGCGCGGTCTCGAGGATCGCGTGCACGAGCAGCGGCCGCTCCAGGCCCGCCTTGGCCTCGAGCTGGGCCAGCAGCCGGTCGACGTAGTGGATGTCCTCGGCGCCCTGGACCTTGGGCACCATGATCACGTCGAGCCGGTCGCCGATCTCGGTGACGAGCGTGGTCAGGTCGTCGAGGACCCACGGGCTGTCGAGGGCGTTGATCCGCGTCCACAGCTGGGTGGGCCCGAAGTCGGTGCCCTTCGCGATGTCGACGAGGCCCTGGCGCGCGGCCTCCTTGTTCTCGGCCTTGACCGCGTCCTCGAGGTTGCCCAGCAGCACGTCGACCGTGCCGACCATGGCCGGGACCTTGGCCGCCATCTTGGCGTTGCTCGGGTCGAAGAAGTGGATGGCCCGGCTCGGCCGCGCGGGGATCTCGCGCAGCGGCTGCGGAGCCCCGACGGCCAGCGGACGGAAGAAGTCCTTGGCGCTCTTGCCGCTCATGAGCCGAAGTGGACCACGACCGCCCACCGCGGCGGTATGACCGATCTGACACTCAGCCCCGGCGGAACCAGCCCCGCTTCTTCTTCGGCGCCGCCTGCTCGGCGGCCTGCGCCTCGCGGGCCCGGGCCCGGGCCTCGGCGCGGCGGGCCTCGCGGCGTTCGCCCCAGGCCGCGACCGCGGCGTCGACGTCGCGGGGCATGGTGACCAGCGGCGGGCCCTCGGGGAGGCGGTAGCGGGCGGCGATCACGCGGGCGTTGAAGTCCTCGAGGTGGCGGCGGACCTCGGCCTCGGTGAGGAGCTTGTCGAGGACGTCCTCGAGCTCGGCGTCCTCCCTGCGCAGCTGCAGGCTGGGCGGGAGGACGGCGACGTTCTCGCGCTCGACGAGCTTCTTGATCCACCAGTTGGGGTCGTGGCTGGTGTCGAGCTCCAGCGGCTTGCCGGCGCCGGGCAGGTCGTCGAAGTCGCCGCGGTCCATCGCCTGGCGGATCTGCAGGTCGACCCAGGTGTGCTGCTGGGCCATGCGCGCACGGGCGGCGGCCCGCCCGTCCGGTCGCGTGCCGGGCCGGGTGCGCTCCTCGGAGGGCTCGGCCATGGCTCCACGGTAACCGTCAACTGGTGACCGGTTGCCCGGTCGCGCGACGGGGGAGCAGCAGCAGGGCGAGCGCGGCGAGCAGGCCGGCGACCGCGCAGATCGCCCAGACCGCGAGGTAGCCGGACAGCGGCGCGTGGCCCTCGGTCGGGTCGTCGATGGAGCCGGTCGAGGCCAGGCAGATGGCGAAGACCGAGGAGGCGATCGCGCCGCCGACGGTCTTGGTCGCGTTGGTCATGCCGGTCGCGAAGCCGGTGCGGTCCGGGGGCGCGGCGGCCGCGGCGGTGGCGGGCAGCGCGGCCACGAGGGCGCCCGAGCCGACGCCGGCCACGGCCATGTTGAGCAGGGCCTGGCCGGTGGAGTCGTGCAGCGGCAGCCACAGCGCGTAGCCGAGCGCGACGAGCAGCGCGCCCAGGACCAGCGCGCCGCGCGGCCCGAGCGCGCGCGAGGTGAGTGGCAGGGTGAAGGCGCCGATGGCGAGGAAGACGACGTACACGCCGATCAGCGTCGAGACGAACGACGCGTCGGCGCCGAGCCCGTAGCCCGCGGTGTCGGGATCGGTGCGAGCGAACGTCGACAGCGGGATCTGCGCGCCGAGCACGGACATGCCGAAGAGGAACGCCGTGAGCTGGACCGGCCACTGCCCGGGCGTGGCCAGCAGGCGCACGTCGACCATCGGCTCGGACTGCGCGGCCTCGTAGCGGGCGAACGGCACCAGGGCGACCAGTCCGGCCAGCACCAGCAGCCAGGCCAGCACGGAGTCCGGGCCCTGCACGCGGATGCAGATCAGCCCGCCCATGACCAGCCCGATGGCCGCGGTGACGAGCGCGAGCCCGCCCCAGTCGTAGCCGCCGGTGGCCTGGCCCGCGTCGTCCTCGATGCCGAACCAGATGACGACGAGCACGACGGTGACCACGACCGCGGGCAGGGCCAGCAGGACGCCCATGGACGTGGCCTCGACCAGCGCACCGGAGGTGAGCGCGCCGATGATGACGGCGAGCTCGAGTGCGCCGACCAGGATCGCCGCCGCCCGTCGGGTGAGCAGCGCCTGGCGGCCGGTGCCCGCCGTGCGCCGGTGGATGATCGCGATCTCCAGGGGCAGCCACACGACGTACGCGCCCTGGACGGCCCAACCGATGAGGAACGTCGTGAAGCTCGGCGCGACGGCCAGCACCCACGACCCGACGGCCGTCACCGCCGTCGAGAGCAGCAGCACCTTCTTGTGGCCGACCAGGTCCCCGAGGCGGGCCAGCGGCGGCACGACCAGCGCCGAGACCACCAGCTGCGCGGCCTCGAACCAGTTGACGTCGGCGTCGGCGATCGAGAGGTGGTCCGCGATGTCGCTGTAGACCGGCGTGTAGTAGCCCTGCAGCACCCCGCTGGCCAGCTCGACGCAGACCAGGAACCCGACGATCGCCGCGATCCCCTGGACCGGCCTGAGCGCCTCCCGGGTGCTCACGCGGGCAGCCGCTCGAGCAGGCGCTGGTACCACCGCACCCCGTCGAGGAAGTCGGCCACCCCGATGTGCTCGTCGTAGGAGTGGATCGCCTCGCGCTGCGCCTTGGTCATCCGGAACGGCGCGAACCGGTAGACCCGCTCGCTGATCTCGGCGAAGTTGCGCGAGTCGGTGGCCGCCATCATCACGTACGGCGCAGGTACGGCGTCCGGGAAGACCTCGCTGATCGTCTCCTCCAGCAGCGCGAAGGCCTCGTCGCGGTGGCCCGCGGTGGAGTACGGCGAGACCGGGCTCGCCTCGTAGGCCTCGACCACCTCGATGTCGATCTGGTCGTCGGCGACGACCCGGCGCACGTGCTCGACCACCGAGGCCGCGGTGTCGCCGAGCATGATCCGGATGTTGACGCCCGCGGTCGCCGTGCCGGCGATGACGTTGAGGGCCGGGCTCCCCCGGAGCGTCGTGACCGCGAAGGTCGTGCGGACCATGGCCGCGCTCTCCGGGCCCAGCGCGGTGAGGGCCCGGCGGAGGGCCGGGGCCAGGCGCTCGGCGTTCCCCAGCAGCGGGCGCAGGGCCAGCGGCGCGTGGGGGGCCAGCCGGCGGAAGAGCTCCAGCGTCGGTCCCGGGAGGCTGGTGGCCATCGGGCTCCGGTCCAGCCGGACCAGGGCCCGGGCGAGGCGCACCGTGGGGCCGTTCCGCGCCGGCGTGGACGCGTGCCCGCCGCGGCCGGAGGCGGTCAGGTGCAGCGACATGATGCCCTTCTCGGTCACCCCGACGACGCCGATCGGCCTGACCACGCCCGTGAACGCGTCGTGCGCGATCGCCCCGCCCTCGTCGACCACGAACCACGGCGCCACCCCGCGCTCGCGCAGCAGCTCGACCGCCCGCACCGACGCCTCGCCGAAGACCTCCTCGTCGCAGCCGAAGCTCAGCCACACGTCCTGGGCCGGCGTGAACCCCTGCTCCAGCAGCGTCTCCACGGCCTCGCACACCGCGACCAGCGCGCCCTTGTCGTCGAGCGTGCCGCGGCCCCAGACCTGCCCGTCGACCACCGCGCCGCTGAAGGCGTCGTGCTGCCACGGCCCCTCGACCGGTACGACGTCCAGGTGGGCCATCAGCACCACCGGCCTCGCCGCGCTCGCCCCGCGCCAGTGGAACAGCAGCCCGTGCGTGTGCACGCGGGTCAGCTCCAGCCGCTCGTGCAGCAGCGGGAACTGCCGCTCGAGCTCGGCCCCGAACGCCTCGAAGGCCGCGGTGTCCACCTGGTCGGGCTCACGGTAGGAGACCGTCGGGATCCGGACCAGCGCCTGGAGCTTGGCCACCGCGCGCGGGAGGTCGGGGGCGGCGTCCGTCATGTGCGCACGCTAGCGGCTGCGCTCGCCGCAGCGGGGCCGCTACCGGGCGTCGTAGGTGTAGAAGCCGCGGCCGGTCTTGCGGCCGAGCAGGCCGGCGTCGACCATGCGCTGCAGGAGCGGCGGGGCGGCGTACAGCGGCTCCTTGAACTCCTCGTAGAGCGACTCGGCCACGGCCTTGGTGGTGTCGAGCCCGATGAGGTCGGCGAGGGCCAGCGGGCCCTGCGGGTGGGCGGCGCCCAGGACCAGGCCGCGGTCGATGTCCTCGGCCGAGGCGAAGCCGGACTCGTACATCCGGATCGCGCTCAGGATGAACGGGATCAGCAGGGCGTTGACCACGAAGCCGGCGCGGTCCTGGCAGTCGATGGCCTGCTTGCCGAGGCCGTCCTGGACCCAGGCGCGGGCGCGGGCGGTGGTGTCGTCGCTGGTGATCAGCGAGGGGACCAGCTCGACCAGCTGCAGGACCGGCACCGGGTTGAAGAAGTGCACGCCGATGACCTGGGTCGGGCGGCTGGTGACCACGCCGAGCTTCATGATCGGGATCGAGGAGGTGTTGGAGGCCAGGATCGCCTCGGGGGACTCCACGACCGCGTCCAGGCGGCGGAACAGGTCGGTCTTCATGGCCTCGTCCTCGACGATGGCCTCGACCACGACGTCGCGGTCGGCCAGGGCGTCGAGGTCGGTGAGGACCTGGATGCGGTCGAGCACGTCGCTGGCCGGACCGTCGAGCTTGCCGCGCTGCTCGGCGCGCTGCAGCGAGGTCTCCAGCCGGTGCAGCCCGGCCTTGGCGGCGTCCTCGCTCGACTCGACCACGACCACGTCGTGCCCGGTGCGCGCGCTCACCTCGGCGATGCCCGAGCCCATGAGGCCGCAGCCGACGACGCCGATGTGCTTGATCGCTCCCTCACCCATGCCGGCCAGCGTAGGACGGTCCTAGGACTCGGCGTTCCACCGGCCGCGGTGCACCAGGTCGCCCAGCGGGCGACGGGCGCGGGTGCGAGGCGAGCCGGACGGCCGCTCACCGTCGGCGCGGTGCCCGATGGTCACCACGCCGACCGGGTCGTGGTCGTCGGGGATGCCGAACTCCCGGCGTACGGCGGGCTCCCGGTCCGGCGGGATGCCGATGAAGGCGCTGCCCAGCCCGGCGTCGGTCGCGGTCTGGAGGATGAGCAGGCTGGCCATCGCGGCGTCCATGTGCCAGAACGGCACCGGCCACCGCGCCTCGTCCTGGTCGGCCCAGCCCTTGTCGTCCTGGGCGTAGCGCTCGAGGTAGGTCCGCTTGCTCGAGCACGGCACCACCACGACCGGCGCCCGCATCATCCCGGCCAGCCACGCGTCCGGGTGGTCGACGTCGTCGGCGGTGGCGGCCCAGAACCGGCGCACGTCGTCCGCGGTGTCCAGCACGAGGAAGGCCCAGCCCTGGCTGAAGCCGGCGCTCGGTGCGCGGACGGCGTTCTCGAGCGCGCGGTCGACCACCGCGGGGTCGACGGGGTCGGTGCTGTAGTCGCGCACCATCCGCCGCCTGCGGACGACGTCCTGGAACTCCATGCCGCCCAGTCTGTCGTTCTCGGATCCGAGACCGACCTCGAGGCCCGTCGGTGGCGCCGGCGGCGCCGGGTGCGTTGGATGGGGGCGTGGTCGACGACTTCGAGCGGATGTGGTCGGACCTGGCGCCGGTCGGACGGTCCGCGTCGTCGGGTGGCTACTTCCGACAGCCGTTCGCGAGTGCCGAGCGCGAGCTGGCCGCGTGGTTCGTCGAGCAGGCCGAGGCGCGCGGGCTGCGGCTGGAGTCCGACGCCACGGGCAACGTCGTGGCGTGGTGGGACGCCGGCGCCGGTGCGGGTGTGCTGACCGGCTCGCACCTGGACTCGGTCCTCGACGGCGGTGCGTACGACGGCCCGCTCGGCGTGGTCTCGGCCCTCGCCGCGGTCGACGCGCTGCGGGCGCGTGGCTTCGCGCCCCAGCGGCCGCTGGGCGTCTCGGTGTTCGTCGAGGAGGAGGGCTCGCGCTTCGGGCTGGCCTGCCTCGGCTCCCGCCTGGCCTCCGGCGCGCTCACGTGGTCGGCGGCCGCCGGGCTGCGCGACCGGGACGGCGTCGCGCTGGCCGACGTGGTCGAAGGCGGCGGCCCGGCCCTGCTCGAGGGGGTGGGCGCCTTCGTCGAGCTGCACGTCGAGCAGGGCCGCGACCTCGTGGACCGAGACGCACCCGTCGGGGTGGCCTCGGAGATCTGGCCGCACGGGCGCTACCGCTTCGACTTCGCCGGCGAGGCCAACCACGCCGGCACCACGCGGATGGCCGACCGCCGCGACCCGATGCTCACCTACGCCATGACCGCGCTGGCCGCCAACAAGCAGGCGCGGCTGGCCGACCAGCGCGCGACGTTCGGCCGGCTCGAGGTCACCCCCAACGGCACCAACGCCGTGCCCTCCCACGTGACCGCCTGGCTCGACGCCCGCTGCTCGTCCGAGGCCGCGCTGGCCTCGCTCGTGGACGCCGTCACCCGCCAGGCCGCTGAGCGCGCCGGCCGGGACGGCACGACGCTGACGGTCACGCCGGAGTCGGTGAGCGGCGCGGTGGCGTTCGGCCTCGACCTGGGGCTCGACGTCCCGGTGATCCCCACCGCCGCGGGCCACGACGCCGGCATCCTCGCGGCCGCTGGCATCCCGACCGCGATGCTCTTCGTCCGCAACCCGAGCGGCGTCTCGCACTCCCCGGCCGAGACCGCGGAGCCGGCCGACTGCCTGGCCGGGGTCGAGGCGCTGGCCGACGTGCTGGAACGGCTGGCCTCGTGACGGCGTACCTCTGCGAGCGGGCCTGGGTCGACGGCGTCGTCCACGACGACGTGCTGGTCGAGGTCGATGCCTCACACATCACTCGCGTCACGCTGGGAGTACGAAACTCACGTCCGGGGGGTCCAGTTTCGTACTCCAAGCGTGAGTTTCACCGGCCGGCCGGTGAAACTCATGCGCGGCCGGGCCTGACCATCCCGGGGCTGGTCAACGACCACAGCCACGCGTTCCACCGGGCCCTGCGGGGCCGGACCCAGCGCGGCCGCGGCACGTTCTGGACCTGGCGCGAGCAGATGTACGCCGTCGCGGGCCGCCTCGAGCCCGACACCTACCGCGCGCTGGCCACGAGGGTCTTCCGCGAGATGCTCGCGGCGGGCTACACCAGCGTGACCGAGTTCCACTACCTGCACCACCAGCAGGACGGCACGCCCTACCCGGAGCCCAACGCCATGCGCGAGGCCCTCGAGCAGGCCGCGCAGGAGGTCGGCATCCGGCTGACCCTGCTCGACACCTGCTACCTCAGCAGCGGCTTCGGGGCGCCGGTCGAGGGCGTCCAGGTCCGCTACAGCGACGGCACGGTCGAGCGCTGGGCCGAGCGCGCCGGCGCCGGACCGGCCGCGATCCACTCGGTCCGTGCGGTGCCGCGCGAGGCGCTGCCGGCCTTCCGCGGGCGGGACCCGCTGCACGTCCACCTCTCCGAGCAGCCGGCCGAGAACGAGGCCTGCCTCGCGGCGTACGGCGTGACGCCGACCCGGCTGCTGCACGAGGCCGACCTGCTGGGCCCGACCACGACCGTCGTGCACGCGACCCACCTGACCGACGACGACATCGAGCTGCTGGGCACGACCGGGACCAACGTCTGCATCACGCCCACCACCGAGCGCGACCTGGCCGACGGCATCGGCCCGGCCCGGCGTCTGGCCGAGGCGGGGTGCCGGCTCACGATCGGCAGCGACAGCCACGCGGTCGTCGACCCGTTCGAGGAGCTGCGCGGGCTGGAGATGGACGAGCGGCTGGCCACCCGCGAGCGCGGGCACTGGAGCGCGGCCGAGCTGCTCGACATCGGCGCGCGCGGCGCCCGGATCGCGGTGGGGGAGCCGGCCGACCTGGTCACCCTCGACACCCGCTCGCCGCGGACCAGCGACACGGGCGCGGACGAGCACACCGCGGTCTTCGCCGCGACCGGGGCCGACGTCACCCACGTGGTGGTCGGCGGCAGGGAGGTGGACCTCACGTGGCCGTCCTGATCAGCGGCATCGCCGAGCTCACGACCCACGACGCGGAGCGGCCGGTCCTCGCGGACGCCGCGCTCGTCGTCGACGGCGGTCACGTCGTGTGGGTCGGGGAGCGCGCAGGCGCACCCGCGGCCGACGAGGAGGTCGACGTCGCCGGCCGGGCGGTCGTCCCCGGGTTCGTGGACAGCCACAGCCACCTGGTCTTCGCCGGCGACCGGGCACCGGAGTTCGCGGCCCGGATGGCCGGCACGCCGTACGCCGCCGGCGGCATCCGCACCACCGTCGCCGCCACCCGCGCCGCCACCGACGAGCAGCTCACCGCGCACGTCGCGCGCCTGGTCCAGGAGATGCTCCGCCAGGGCACGACGACGTTCGAGACCAAGTCGGGCTACGGGCTGACCGTGCGCGACGAGGCCCGCAGCCTGGCCGTGGCCCGGCAGTTCACCGACGAGACGACGTTCCTCGGCGCGCACGTCGTGCCGGTGGAGTACGCCGACGACCCGGGCGGGTACGTCGACCTGGTCACCGGCCCGATGCTCGAGGCCGCGGCACCGCACGCGCGATGGGTGGACGCGTTCTGCGAGAGCGGCGCCTTCGACGTGGACCAGGCCCGCGCGGTCCTGCACGCCGGCGAGGGAGCCGGCCTGCAGGGGCGCCTGCACGCCAGCCAGCTCGGCCCCGGCCCGGGCGTGCTCCTGGCCGCCGAGCTCGGCCTGGCGGCGGTGGACCACTGCACCTACCTGACCGACGCGGACGTGACCGCGCTGGCGGACTCCGGGACGGTGGCCACGCTGCTGCCGGGCGTGGAGTTCTCCACCCGGCAGCCCTACCCCGACGCGCGGCGCCTGCTGGACGCCGGCGTCACGGTGGCGCTGGCCAGCGACTGCAACCCCGGATCGTCGTACACCAGCTCGGTGCCGTTCTGCGTCGCGCTGGCCGTCCGGGAGATGGGGATGACGCCCACCGAGGCCGTCCGCGCGGCCACCCTGGGCGGGGCCCGGGCGCTGCGGCGGGACGACGTCGGCCGGCTCACCGTCGGCGCCCGGGCGGACCTCGCCGTGCTCGACGCGCCCAGCGCCGTGCACCTGGCCTACCGGCCCGGCGTACCCCTCGTGACGGCCACCTGGGTGGCCGGACGCCCCGTCTGAGGTACCTCAGACGGCCCTCCTCAGCCCCCAGATGGGGCGGCTTCCCGATGTGGGGGGCTACCTCAGGCGAGCACCTTGGTCATCACCAGCCGAACCGACCGAGGAGCACACCATGTTCAACACCCCCGACACCTACCGGGCCGAGATCGAGTACCGCAGCGAGAAGATCCGTCGCGACATCGAGGGTCACCGCCGCGTCCGGTCGCCGTTCTCGCGGAAGGCCGCGCCGCGCACGCGCCAGGGCGCCTGAGCGGCGGGGCCCGAGCCTCGTGGCCGCGGAAACCGTCGAGCGGACGACCACAGAACACGCGATCATGTCCGGCGTGGCGCACACGACCTCCCGGACCTTGATCGGCCGAGACGCCGAGCTGGGAGAGATCGCCTCCCTGCTCGGCGTCCGGTCGTCCGCGTCCGGAGCGGGCGAGCGCACCCACGTCGTGCTGTCCGGGGACGCCGGCGTGGGCAAGACCCGGCTGCTGACCGAGCTGCGCGACCTGGCCGTGGCCGAGGGCTGGCGCGTGGTGGCCGGGCACTGCCTGGACTTCGGCGACAGCGCGCTGGCCTACCTGCCCTTCTCCGAGCTGCTCGGCCGGCTGGACGCCGAGCTGCCCGAGGCGGTGCGCCGGGTGGCCGACGCCCACCCGGCCCTGGCCCGGCTGCAGCCGGGACGCCGGACCATGGACGGCGCGCCCGGGCGCTCGGGCGGCGACGTGGTCGACCGTTCCGCCCTCTTCGCCGCGGTGCACGCGCTGCTCGAGGAGTGCGCCCAGGACGCCCCGCTGCTCGTCGTCGTCGAGGACTGCCACTGGGCCGACCAGTCGAGCCGGGACCTGCTCAGCTTCCTGTTCTCCCGGCCCTTCGAGGGCCCGGTGGCCCTGGTGGCGTCGTACCGCTCCGACGACCTGCACCGCCGCCACCCGCTGCGCCGCCAGGTGGCCGAGTGGTCGCGGCTGCGCGGCGTCGGACGGGTCGCGCTCGCCCCGCTCGGCGACGAGCAGGTGCGCCTGCTGGTGGCGAGCCTGTCCACCGAGGGGATCGGCGAGCGGGAGCTCAGCGCGATCGTGCGGCGCGCGGAGGGCAACGCCTTCTTCGTCGAGGAGCTGGTGGGCGCGGCCAGCCAGCCGGGCAGCTGGGTGCCCGACGACCTGGCCGACGTGCTGCTGGTGCGGCTGGACCGGCTCAGCGACGGCGCCCGCCAGGTGGTGCGCGTGGCCAGCGTGGCCGGCCGCAAGGTGGCGCACGACCTGCTCGTCGCGGCGTCCGGGCTGAGCGAGGCCGAGCTGGACGAGGGGCTGCGCCAGGCCGTGGAGATGAACCTCCTGGTCCCCGGCGACGGCGCCTACTCCTTCCGGCACGCCCTGCTCGGCGAGGCCGTGTACGACGACCTGCTGCCCGGGGAGCGGGTCCGGCTGCACGCGCAGTACGCCGAGGCGCTGCGCGCCGGCACCGGCCGCGGCACCGCCGCCGAGCTGGCCCGCCACGCCCGGCTCGCGCACGACCTCGACACCGCCCTCGACGCCAGCATCCGCGCGGGCGACGAGGCCATGGCCGTGGCCGGCGCCGACGAGGCCGCCCGCCACTACGAGCAGGCGCTGGAGCTGCTCGAGGAACCGGCCCGTCGCAGCGCCACCGACGTGGACGTGGCGGCGCTCGCCGCCAGCGCCGCCGAGGCCCTCACCAGCTCCGGTCAGCCCACCCGGGCCGCCGCGCTGCTCGGGGAGCAGCTGGCCCGGCTGCCCGAGGACGCCCCGGCCGCCGCGCGCGCACAGCTGCTCGCCGTGCGGGCGGAGACGCTGATGCTCACCGAGGCCTACGAGGAGGACGTGCCGGAGCTGGTCCGCGCGGCCGTCGCCCTCATGCCCGAGGACGCCGGCGCGCTGCGGGCCCAGGTGCTGGCCATCCAGGCGCGGGTGCTCACGGCGTACGAGCACTTCGACGAGGCCCAGGCCGTCGGTCTCGAGGCCCTGGCCATGGCCGAGCGGCTCGACCTGCACGAGCTGGCCTCCGACGTCATCACCACGATGAGCAACCTCAAGAAGGCCGGGCCCAAGGACGCGCTCCGCTCGGCGCTGGTCGAGGCCGTCGAGCGCGCCGTGGAGACCGGTGCGGTGCACGCGGAGCTGCGGGCGCGCTACTTCCTCGGGCGCTCCTTCGAGGACTGGGGTGAGTGGGCGCAGGCCGAGACGTGGTTCCGCAGCGCCATCAAGGCCGCGCGCGCCGCCGGGCTGCCCTACGCGCCGTACGGCTTCGAGTCTCGTTGGCAGCTGGCCTGGATCAAGACCGTCGACGGCGACTGGGACGAGGCGCTGCGGCTGACCGACACCACGGCCGAGCAGGCGCCGCCGATCCCGACCGCCATGCTCGAGTCCGTCGCCCTGCTCGTCGAGGTCGGCCGCGGCGCGCCCGTCGGCGACCGCGCCCGCGCGCTGCGCCGGATCTGGGAGCTCGAGGGCTCGGTGGCGATCCACTCCGCCGTGGCCGAGCTCGCCGACGCCGCCCGCGCCGACGACCCCGCCGCCGTACTCGCCGTCTACCGCGACGTCGTCGAGCTGCTCGGCCGGATCTGGCACCCGTGGTTCAGCGCCCGGATCCGCCTGGCCGCCCTCGCCGCCGGCGCCGTCGCCGACGCGCTGCCCCGCGTCCCGACCGCCGAGCGCGCGGCGTACGTCGGGGAGGTCGCGCGCCTGCACGGCGAGGGCCACACCGTGCTGCAGAAGTACACCGACCCCTCCGGCCACTGGGGACCCGAGGGCCGCGCCTGGGTCAAGCGCCTCGACGCCGAGACGCTGCGCGCCCGCTGGCTCGCCGGCGTCGACGCCCCGCCCCAGGACGCCCTGGTCGAGGCCTGGCGCGAGGCCGAGCAGCTGTACGCCGACTTCGGTCACGTCCACGAGACCGCCGCCGTGCGCACCGTGCTGGCCGGGATCCTGCGCGCCACCGGCGACACCGCCGGCGCCCGCGAGCTCGGCGACCTCGCCCGGGAGGCCGCCACCCGCCTCGGCGCCCAGCCGCTGCTGGACCGGCTCCGCGCGCAGGGCTCGGCGCCGGCCCGCGCCGCCGACGGCCCGGCCTCCGACGCGCTCACGCCGCGCGAGACCGAGATCCTGGCGCTGGTCGCCGACGGCCGCAGCAACGGCGAGATCGGCAAGCAGCTCTTCATCAGCGCCAAGACCGTGTCCGTGCACGTGAGCAACATCCTGGGCAAGCTCGGCGCCGCCGGCCGGACCGAGGCCGCCGCCATCGCGCGGCGGCGGGGGTTGCTGGACTGACCTGGGGTACCTCGGAGCCATGGCACTCATCGAGAGCAACGGCTTCGCCCACGTCCGACTGACCGTCCGCGACATCGAGCGGTCGAAGGCGTTCTACGACCAGGTCTTCGGCTGGCCCACGGCGGTCGACGCGTCCGAGAAGGCCGGGCAGCCGGGGGTCGAGCAGTCGCAGGAGGACTTCTACGGCGGCGTCGTCTACCAGACCCCGCAGGGCACCCTGTTCGGGCTGCGGCCGGTGGGGTCGGACGCCTTCGACTCCGAGCGCACCGGGCTCGACCACGTGAGCTTCGCGGTGGCCTCCCGGGGCGACCTCGAGGCCGCCGCCGAGGCGCTGTCCGGGGCCGGGATCGCGCACGGTGACGTGACCGACCTCGACGACGCCGGGATGGCCATCCTGTCCTTCCAGGACCCCGACGACATCAACGTCGAGCTGACCGCCCCGCTCGGCTGAGCCCGGGGTGTACAGGCAGGTGGCACGGGTACTTCACTGTCCTCAGACCCACCCGTCCGAACCCTTGGAGGAAGCATGGCTGACGCACCGCTCGACGACGACGACATGACGACCAGCCCGACCGAGGGCGGAGGCGGCGACGGCTCCGCCGACGGCGTCGACGCGGGACCCGGTCCCGACACGGGCCCGGCCGACTCCGGTGACGCGGACGGCTCGGACGGCGACGCTTCCGACGGCGACGCCACCGACACCGTGGACGGCGACGGCTCCGACGGCGGCGACGCCGACGGGACGGACGCGTCCTGAGCGCACTCGACCGACTGACCGGTGACGCCCAGACCTTCCGCGAGAAGGTCTGGGCGTCGCGGGTCCACCACCACCAGGTCGACCCGGACGAGCTCGCGGCGTACCTGTCGCTCGAGGACGCCGACCGGCTGCTGACGTCGACGGCGATCCGGACCCCAGAGGTCCGGCTCGTGCGGCAGGGCGAGGTCCTGCCGGAGTCGGCCTACACCCGCGGCGCCACCATCACCGGGCGCGCGCTGACCGGGCTGGTCGACGGGCGCAAGGCCGTGGAGGAGTTCCGCAACGGCGCGACGGTGGTCTTCCAGGGCCTGCACCGTTCGTTCCCGCCGCTGGTCGAGCTGATCGCCGAGCTCGAGACCGAGCTCGGGCACCCGTGCCAGGCCAACGCCTACCTGACGCCGCCGGGCTCGCAGGGCTTCGGCGTGCACTCCGACACCCACGACGTCTTCGTGCTCCAGACCGCGGGCCGCAAGCAGTGGGAGCTGCACCCGCCCGAGGGGGAGGAGCACCCGCTCCTCGAGCCGGGCCACGTCATGTACCTCCCCACCGGCACCCCGCACGCGGCCCGCGCGCAGGACACCGTCTCGCTGCACGTCACCATCGGCATCAACCAGCTCACCTGGCGCGGCCTGGTCCAGCGGGCGCTCGCGTCGCTGGCCAACGAGGTCCCCGACGACCACCTGCCGGCGGGCTACCTCGACGACCCGCAGACCCTGGCCCACCAGATCGGACGGCACCTCTCCGACATCGCCGACCGGCTCCGCGACATCGACCCGGCCCGCGAGGCCGAGCGCGAGGTGCGCCGGTTCCTCACCTCGCGCCCCCCGCGCCTGGAGGGTGCGCTGGTCGACGGGCTGGCCGTGGCCGACCTCGACGACGACACCCTGCTGAGGCGACGCCCGGGCGCACCCTGCGTGCTGGTCGACCGCGGCGAGCAGCTCGAGGTCCTCCTCGGTGACCGCACGCTCACCGTGCCGGCCCGGCTGCGCGAGGCCCTGGAGGTGGTCAGGAGCCACGACCGGCTCCGTCCGCGCGACCTGCCGCTGGACGAGCAGAGCCGGGTCGTGCTGGCCCGGCGCCTGGTCCGCGAGGGGCTGCTCAGGACCGTCCCTGAACAATGACCAGGTGACCTTCCGCTGCGCCGCCGCCAGCGAGGAGCGCACCGAGTCGATGGCCGGGACGGCCTCGCAGGTGCGGGCCTTCCTGCTGGTCGAGCACCCCGGCCCGTGGGGTGTCGACGCGCTCACCGACGCGCGGATGCCTGACGGAATCGGCCCGGAGCTGCGCGCCCGCACCAAGGCGCTGCGGATCAAGGCCGCGCTCATCCGTCGCCCGGGCGGGGCGTCCAGGCGGACCGAGGGCGTCCGCGTCTTCGCGGCGTACGCCGACCCGACCGCGCCCCGGCTCGAGACGACGGTCCTCGACGACCTGGCCCAGGTGCACGACCTCGACCTCGACGCCCTGGCCGCCGGCCGCGAGCTCGGCCTCGAGCGCCACGACGAGCCCGTCATCGCGGTCTGCACCCACGGCCGGCACGACACCTGCTGCGCCGAGCGCGGCCGCCCGGTCGCGGCCGGGCTGGCCGAGGCCTTCCCGGACGAGACCTGGGAGTCCAGCCACGTCGGCGGCGACCGGTTCGCGGCCAACGTCGTGGTCCTGCCGCACGGCCTCTACTACGGCCGCCTCCAGCCCGACACCGCCCGCGGGATGGCCCGGCTGCTGCGCGCCGGCGAGGTCGACCTCGACCACCTGCGCGGCCGCTCGGCGTACGCCACCGCGGTGCAGGCCGCGGAGATCGCCCTGCGCCGCTGGACCGACGAGCGTCGCCTGGACGGCGTCCGCTTCGTGTCCCGGGACGTCGACGAGGCCCGCACGGACGCGGTCTTCGCCATCGAGGACCGCCAGTACGCCGTCACGGTGGTCAGCACCCGCAGCGAGGCTCTGCAGCAGCTCACCTGCCGGGCCCTGCGCGAGAACCCCGTCATGCACCACGAGGTCACCGAGATCCGGGCCCTGTGACCCTCCTCCGCGCCGCGCACCCCGGCCCCGCGCTGGCGGTCACGGTGCTGGCCGCGCTGCTCGCGGCCTCCTTCGACCTCGGTCCGGGCACCGGCGTGCTGGTCGTGGCCGCCGTCCTCACCGGCCAGCTGTCCATCGGCTGGTCCAACGACCTGGTCGACCTGGCCCGCGACCGCGCGGTCGGCCGCACCGACAAGCCGCTGGTCGACGGCAGCGTCTCGCCCACCGCAGCACGGGCCGCCTGCGCGGTCGTCGTGGTGGCCACCGTGCCGCTCTCGCTGGCCTGCGGCTGGCTGGCCGGCGCCGTCCACCTGGTCTGCGTCGCCGCCGGCTGGGTCTACAACCTCGGCGCCAAGGCCACGCCCCTCTCCTGGCTGCCCTACGCCGTCGCGTTCGGAGGACTCCCCGTGTACGTCTCCCTCACCGCCGACCCCGACACCGCCCCCGCGTGGTGGCTGCCGGCGGCCGGCGCCCTGCTCGGCGTCGGTGCGCACGTGGTCAACGTGCTGCCCGACCTCGACGACGACGCGGCCACCGGCGTGCGCGGGCTCCCGCACCGGCTCGGCCGCCGCTGGAGCCCGATGGCGGCCGCGGTGGTCCTCGTGGCCGCGGCGCTGGTCATCGTGCTCGGCGCACCGGTCGACTCCGGCGCCGTCGCCACCCTCGCGCTGCTGGTCACGGCCGGGCTGGCCGCGGTCGCGCTGCTCGCGCACGGCCGGGCGCCGTTCCGCGCGGCCGTCGCGATGGCCCTGGTGGACGTGGCGATGCTGGTGTGGGCCCGGTGACCGCCTACGACCTGGCCATCGTGGGCGCCGGCCCCGCTGGCGCGACCACGGCGCTGGCCGCGCTGCACGCCGACCCGAGCCTCAGGGTCGCGCTGCTCGACCGCGCCGACTTCCCGCGCGACAAGTCCTGCGGAGACGGCATCGCCCCGCACTGCCTCACCACCCTGGCCGGCATCGGCGTCACCGGCGTCACCGACGGCTGGACCCCGCTCACCGAGCTGGAGCTGGCCCGTGGCGAGCTGTCCGTGGCCGCGACCATGGCCCGCCCGGTCCACGTCATCCCGCGCCAGGTCTTCGACGCCCGGCTGGTCGAGCGGGCCGTCGACCGCGGCGCGACGCTCGTCCGCGAGCGCGTCACCGACGTCGAGTCGCTCGACGCGCGCGTGGTCGTCGGCGCCGACGGCGCGCACTCCGTGGTCCGCCGCCACCTGGGGATGCCGCAGGGCCGCCGGGCGCTGGCCATCCGCGGCTACGCCCCGACCCCGCCGGAGCGGCGTGGCACCCAGGTCATCCGCTACGGCGAGCGCCGCCAGCCGGCGTACGCCTGGGCCTTCGACCGCGGCGACGGACTGTCCAACGTCGGGTACGGCGAGCTGCTGCCCGCCGAGGGCGAGGGCATGCCGCCCTCGCGCCAGCTGCTCCTCGACCAGCTGGAGCTGCTGCTGCCGGGCTACGAGGGCGCCGACTGGAAGGGCCACCACCTGCCGCTGTCCAGCTGGCGCTGGGACCAGCCCGACGGGCGCGTCCTCCTCGTCGGCGACGCGGCCGGGCTCATCAACCCGATGACCGGTGAGGGCATCTACTACGCCATCGCCACCGGCGTGGCCGCCGGCCAGGCCGCGGCCCGCGCGCTGCGCACCGGCGAGGACGCCGGAGTCCTGCACCGCGGCGCGGTGCGGGCCCGGTTGGGCACCCACCTCAAGCACACCTTCGTCGCCTCCCGGCTGGCGGAGTACCCGGTGATCGTCGACGGCGGCATCCGTGTGGCCCGCCGCGACCGAAGAGTCTTCGACGAGCTGGTCGAGCTGGGTCTCGGCGACGGCCGGATCAGCGGTCGGCTCGTCACCGGACTGGTTACCGGGTTGGGACGCAAGGGTGCGACCCAGCTCCGCTCGAGGCTCAGGAAGGCCTGACATGCAGCTGCTCACCGTCCGCGGAGCGCTCCCGGCGCACCGGCACCCGCAGGCCGAGATCACCGACGCCTTCGCCCGCGTCATCGCCCAGGGCGGCGGCCTCGACGATCGGTTGCTGCGCCGCTTCCACGGCAACGCCGGGGTGGAGTTCCGCCACACCGTGCTGCCGCTCGAGGAGTACGGCGAGCTGGACGGCTTCACCGCCGCCAACGACCACTTCCTCGAGCACGCCGTCGAGCTCGGCTCGCGCGCCCTCCAGGACGCGCTCAAGGCCGCCGACCTGGTCCCCGACGACGTGGACCTCATCATCTCCGCGACCGTCACCGGGCTCGCCGTACCGTCCCTGGACGCCCGGATCGCGGCCCGCGTGGGGCTGCGCCCCGACGTGAAGCGCGTGCCGCTCGTCGGCCTGGGCTGCGTGGCCGGCGCCGCCGGTGTCGCCCGGCTGCACGACTACCTGGTCGGCCACCCCGACGACGTGGCCGTCCTGGTCGCCGTCGAGCTGTGCTCGCTCACCGTGCAGCGCGACGACGTCTCGGTGCCCAACCTGGTCGCGTCCGGGCTCTTCGGCGACGGCGCCTCGTGCGTGGTGGCGGCCGGTGCGGACCGGCACGCGGACTCGTCGCCGGCCCGCGTGCTGGCCACCCGCAGCCGGCTCTACCCCGACTCCGAGCGCGTCATGGGCTTCGACGTCGGCACCACCGGGCTGCGCATCGTGCTCGACGCCGAGGTGCCGACGGTCATCGGCCGCTACGTCCGCGAGGACGTCGACGGCTTCCTGGCCGACCACGGGCTGACCCAGGACGACATCGGCTGGTGGGTCTGCCACCCGGGCGGCCCCAAGGTCATCGACGCGCTGCGCGACACCCTCGGCCTCAGCGACCACGACGTCGCGCTCACCCGGCACTCGCTGGCCCAGATCGGCAACCTGTCCTCGGCCTCGGTGCTGCACGTCCTCGAGGACACCCTGCGCGAGCGCCCGCCCGCCCCGGGCAGCCACGGCATGCTCATGGCCATGGGTCCGGGCTTCTGCTCCGAGCTGGTCCTGCTGCGGGCGGCCGCATGACCTCGTTGACCGCGTTCACCGTCGTCGTCGTCCTGGTCGGGCTGGAGCGGCTGGTCGAGCTCGTCGTGTCCAAGCGGAACGCCGCGTGGTCGATGGCCCGCGGCGGTGTGGAGTCCGGCTTCTCGCACTACCCGGTCATGGTCGTGCTGCACACCGGGCTGCTGGTGGGCGCGCTGGTCGAGGCCTACGTGCGTCGTCCGGACGTGCCGGGGGCGCTGGCCTGGTCCATGGTCGTCGTCGTGGTGCTCACCCAGGCCCTGCGCTGGTGGTGCATCCGGACCCTGGGCCCGCAGTGGAACACCCGCGTCATCGTCGTGCCCGGACTCGCCCCCGTGCGCCGCGGTCCCTACGCGCTGATGCCGCACCCCAACTACGTCGCCGTGGTCGTCGAGGGCGTCGCGCTGCCCCTGGTGCACGCGGGCTGGATCACCGCGTTGGTCTTCACCGTCCTCAACGCCGTCCTCCTCACCGTCCGGATCCGGGTGGAGAACCAGGCGCTCGCCTCGCTGGAGCCCGCCCGTGCGTGACCTCGTCGTCGCCGGCGGCGGACCCGTCGGCCTGGCCACCGCGCTGCACGCCGCCCGCGCCGGCCTGGACGTGCTGGTCCGCGAGCCGCGCCCGGGCCCGGTCGACAAGGCCTGCGGCGAGGGCCTGATGCCCGGCGCGATCGCCGACCTGGCCGCGCTCGGCATCGACCCGCCCGGCCACCCGCTGGAGGGCATCCGCTACCTCGGTGGCGGCCGCAGCGCCGACGCCCCGTTCCGGCACGGATCCGGTCGCGGCGTGCGCCGGACCACCCTGCACCGCGCCATGAGCGACGCCGTCGCGGCGGCCGGCATCACCGTGAGCCAGCTCCCGGTCGGCGAGGTCGAGAACCACGACGACCACGTGCTGGTCGACGGCGAGCCGGCCCGCTACCTCGTCGCCGCCGACGGCCTGCACTCGCCGGTGCGCCGGATGGTGGGCGCGGACCGCCCGGTCGAGGGCAACCGGCGCCACGGCCTGCGCGTGCACGTCGAGATGGCGCCCTGGACGCCGTACGTCGAGGTGCACTGGGCGCGTGGCTCCGAGGCCTACGTGACCCCGGTGGCCGACGACCTGGTCGGCGTCGCCGTGCTCACCGAGCGGCAGGGCCAGATCCACGACCTGCTGGCCGAGCACCCGCTGCTGCGTGAGCGGCTCGGCCGCCGTCCGCTCTCGCGCACCCGCGGCGCCGGCCCGCTGCGCCAGCGCTCGAGCCGGCGCGTGGTCGGGCGGGTGCTGCTGGTCGGCGACGCGGCCGGCTACGTCGACGCGCTCACCGGCGAGGGCATCGCCCTCGGCCTGGCCCAGGCCCGCGCGGTGGTCGAGGCGCTGGCCGCCGACCGCCCGGAGCGCTACGAGGCGGCGTACCGCAAGCTCGGCCGCCGCCACGAGCTGCTCACCCACGCGCTGCTGCGCGGCTCCCGCCACCCCGCCGTACGCCGCCAGATCGTCCCGATGGCCGCCCGGATGCCGCGCGTCTTCGCCGGTGTCGTCGACCAGCTCGCGAGGCCCGCATGAGCACTGCCCACGCCACCCCGCCCACCGCCGGCTCGACCGAGGAGGTGGTCCTCCTCGCCGAGGACGGCACCGCCATCGGCACCGCCGCCAAGGCCGAGGTGCACACCGCCGACACCCCGCTGCACCTGGCCTTCTCCTGCTACGTCTTCGACGAGGCCGGCCGGCTGCTGCTCACCCAGCGGGCCGTCGACAAGCCCACGTGGGGCGGGGTGTGGACCAACTCCTGCTGCGGCCACCCCGCGCCCGGCGAGGACATCACCGACACCGTGCACCGCCGGGTCCAGCAGGAGCTCGGGCTGACGCTGCACGACGTGACGCTGGTGCTGCCCGGCTTCCGCTACCGCGCGGTGATGGACAACGGCACGGTCGAGAACGAGCTCTGCCCGGTCTTCGTGGCCACCACGCCCGACGCGGTCGCGCCCGACCCCGACGAGGTCGAGGACGTCGCCTGGGTCGATTGGCCGGCGTTCCGCGACGAGGTGCTGGCCGGCACCCGCGACGTCAGCCCCTGGTGCGTCCAGCAGGTCGAGGCGCTGCCCGCCGACCCGCGCTCGGCCCCGGCCGCCGACCCCGCCCTCCTGCCGCCGGCGGCCCGCCCGCCAGGATGAGCCGGTGGAGCCGGGGACCTATCTCGCCATCGCGCTGGCGGTGTTCCTCGGCTCCGCTGCCCAGTCGCTGGTCGGGCTCGGCATCGGGCTGTTCTCCGCCCCGGTGATGACGCTGCTCGAGCCGTGGACCATGCCCGGCTCGCTCATCATGCTGGCCCTGGTCCTGCCCGCGGTCACCCTCGTGCGCGACCACGACGAGATCGACTGGCCGGGGCTGAACTGGTCGCTGCCCTCCCGGCTGGTCGGCACCGGCCTGGGTGTCTGGGTGGTCGCGGCCTTCAGCCACCGCCAGCTCGGCGTCGTGGTCGGGCTCGTCGTGCTGCTCATGGTCCTCCTCACCTGGCGTGTGGTGGAGGTCCCGGTCAACCGCGGCACCCTGAGCGCGGCCGGCTTCGTCGGCGGCGTCACCGGGACCGCGACGTCGATCGGCGGCCCGCCGTTCGCGCTGCTCTACCAGCACCGCTCGGCCCAGCAGATCCGCACGACCATGGCGGTGTACTTCCTCATCGGCGCCGGTCTCAGCCTGGCCGGCCTGCTGGTCACCGGCGACCTCACCGGCGCCCAGCTCCGGGCCGCCCTCGAGCTGGCCCCGGCCATGCTGCTCGGCGCCCTCGCCGGGGCGGTCAGCCGCCGGTGGCTCCCGGCGTCGCTGGTCCGCCCGAGCCTCCTGGTGGTGAGCGGCGCCTCCGCGCTGGTGCTGCTGGTGCGCTCCCTGCTCGGCTGAGCGATGAGTGGGCCCGGCTGCGGCAGTCTGTCCGGCATGCCCCAGGTCACCGCACACGTCTCGATCTCCCTCGACGGCTTCATCGCCGGCCCCGACCAGAGCCAGGAGCACCCCCTCGGCCGCCGCGGCCACGAGCTGCACTTCTGGCACATGCCCGGCGGCTCGGACCACGAGGTCGACCGCGCCATGGCCGAGCGGATCATGGCGCCGCGGGGCGCCTACGTGATGGGCCGCAACATGTACGGCCCGGTCCGCGGGCCGTGGGAGTCGTGGGGCGACGGGGAGATGTGGCAGGGCTGGTGGGGCGAGGAGCCGCCGTACCACGCGCCGGTGTTCGTGCTCACCCACCACCCGCACGACCCGGTGGAGCTCCGAGGCACGACGTTCCACTTCGTGCCGAGCTTCGAGGAGGCCATGGAGCGCGCGCTCGAGGCCGCCGGCGACGAGACCGTCACCATCGCCGGCGGCGCCAGCGCCGTGCGGCAGGGGCTCGCGGCCGGCGTGGTCGACCAGATCATGCTCAACCACGCGCCCGTCGTGCTCGGCAGCGGCGAGTCCGTCTTCACCGGCCTGCCGGACCTGCAGCTCCGGCCCGTGGAGGTCCACGCCTCGCCGTACGCCACGCACGTGGTCTACGACGTCGTGCGCTAGGAGAACGCGCGCGCCACGTGTCCCAACAGGTCGGGGTAGCGCTGCAGGTGCGCCCCGCCGTTGAGGTCGAGCACCTCGCCGGTCAGCCACGCGGCGCGGGCGCAGAACAGCACCGCCTCGGCGACCTCCTCCGCTGTCCCGGCGCGCCCGAGCGGGGTGTTGGCCAGGTAGTCGGCCTCGATCCCGTCGATCTCCAACGCCGGAGCGGTCAGCGGGGTCGCCACCAGTCCGGGGGAGACGGCGTTGACCCGGATCCCACGCGGGGCGAGCTCGAGGGCGGCGACCTCGGTGAGCATGGCGAGCCCGGCCTTGGCCGAGCAGTACGCCGCCAGCCCGCCACCCGGCTGCCGCGCGTTGAGCGAGGTCAGCGACGTCACCGAGCCGCCGGCACCCAGCACCCGGCCGGCGTGCTTAAGGACCAGGAACGCCCCGGTCAGACACACGTCGAGCACCCGGCGCCACTCGGCCAGGTCGTGGTCCACCACCGCGGCCAGCGTCGAGGTGCCGGCGCTGTTGACGACGGCGTCGACGCGGCCATGCCGGGCCACCACCTCGTCGAACAGCGCGGCCACCTGGTCCTCGGCCGTCACGTCGCACACCGCGTCGGCACCGGCCCCGAGGTCGGCCACCACCACCGTGTCGCCCGCCGCCCGGAAGGCGGCCGCGCACGCGGCTCCGATCCCTGACGCCCCGCCCACCACCACCGCGACCTGACCCGCCGACTCCGCCACGCGCCGAGCCTGCTGACCCGGTTGACGCGCGTCAAGGGGCGTGCCGGTTCGGCGTCGGACCGTCCCGGGCGTCATGATGTCCGGCGATGAAGAAGCTGCTCGTCGCGGGGCCGCTGGCCCTGCTCGCCCTCCTGGGTGCGGTGGCCCCGGCCTCGTCGGCCGGCGGCGCCGCGCCGGACACCGCGCCGCACCGCGCCGCCCGGCCCGCGCTCTCGGGCACGTTCATGATCGGCGACTCCACGACGTACCGGATCGCGCCGATGCTCAGCGAGCGCAAGCCCGACTGGGTGCTGGACTACCGCCGCGGCCGCTCGATCCGCACGCTGCCGTCGCACATCGACGCCTACCTGCGCCAGCACGACGACCCGCCGCAGAACTTCATCATGGCCCTGGGCACGAACCGCTGCCACGACCCCGAGTGGAGCGAGGCGCGGCTGCGCCGGGCCATCGCCAAGCTGCCGAAGCAGACCAACGTGTTCTTGATGATGGTGGTGCGCGCCGGGCAGTTCCAGGCCGACAAGGACGCGGTGCTCCAGGAGTACAACCGCTACTCGCGCGACCTGGCCCACGACCGCCCGCACACCTACGTCATCGACTGGCGCGGGACGGTGCTGGCCGACCCGACGCTCGACCCGGTCACCGGCCTGTCCTCGCTGCTCGAGGACGGCACCCACGAGACCGGCGGGCCGTACGGCGACCGCCGCGGTCCCGGCGTGCAGACCTACGTCAAGCTCGTGCTCCAGGCCTGGAAGAAGGTCAACCGGGGCGCCTGACCCACTCTTGACGCGTGTCAACTGACGCCCCTACGGTCGCGGGGTGCCTCTGCGGCGACCTTCCACGGCGGTGATCGGCGCCGGCATCAGCGGGCTGACGGCCGGCAAGATGCTCGGCGACTACGGCGTGCCCTACGCGTGCCTCGAGACCTCGGACCGGATCGGCGGCAACTGGGCCTTCGGCAACCCCAACGGCCACTCCTCGGCGTACCGCTCGCTGCACATCGACACCTCCAAGCACCGGCTGTCCTTCAAGGACTTCCCGATGCCCGACGACTACCCGGACTTCCCGCACCACACCCAGATCAAGGCCTACCTCGACGCCTACGCCGACGCGTTCGGCCTGCTGGAGCGCATCGAGTTCGAGAACGGCGTGGTGCACGCCGCGCACCAGCCCGGCGGCGGCTGGGCCCTGGAGCTCCAGGACGGCTCGACGCGCGAGGTCGAGCTGCTGGTCGTGGCCAACGGCCACCACTGGGACCCGCGCACGCCGGACTTCGCCGGCGAGTTCACCGGCGAGAGCCTGCACTCCCACCACTACGTCGACCCGAGCCAGCCGCTCGACCTGCGCGGCAAGCGGATCCTGGTGGTCGGCCTGGGCAACAGCGCCGCCGACATCGCCGTCGAGCTCTCCGGCCGGGCCATGCAGAACCAGGTCACGCTCTCCACCCGGTCGAGCGCGTGGATCGTGCCGAAGTACATGTACGGCCTGCCCGCGGACAAGTACTTCGCCACCTCGCCGCACGTCCCGCTCGCCTGGCAGCGCAAGCTGATCCAGAAGATGCAGTTCATGACCGGCTCGAACCCGGAGCTCTACGGCCTGCCCAAGCCCAACCACCTGTTCTTCGAGGCCCACCCGACCCAGTCGGTCGAGCTGCCGCTGCGGCTCGGCTCGGGCGACGTGGTGCCCAAGCCGGACGTCGCGCGCCTGGACGGCGAGCGCGTGCACTTCGTGGACGGCACGTCCTCGGACTTCGACGTGATCGTCTACGCGACCGGCTACAACATCACCTTCCCGTTCTTCGACGAGGGCTTCCTCAGCGCGCCGGGCAACGTGATCCACCTGTTCAAGCGGATGTTCAAGCCCGGGCTGGACGACGTGGTCTTCATGGGGTTCGCGCAGGCCGTGCCCACGCTGTTCCCGTTCGTCGAGGCGCAGGCGCGGCTGCTCGCGGCGTACGCCGTCGGCGCCTACGCGCTGCCCGACCCCGCCGAGATGGAGCGGGTCATCGCCGCCGACGAGCAGCTCTACCTCGGCCACGTCACCGACCGGCCGCGGCACACCCAGCAGGTCGACTACTTCGTCTACGAGCACGACCTGCGCACCCGGGAGCTGCCGGCCGGTCGTGCGCGCGCCGGGGCCACCGCGTGAGCGAGCCCCGCGGCGACCGGCGTCGCACGGCGCTCCTGGAGTCGCTCGACCACCACCTGCGCGAGAGCTCGCTGGACTCGGTGAACATCGCCGACATCTCCCGACGCGCCGGGGTGACGCGCTCGGCGTTCTACTTCTACTTCGAGAACAAGGCCGCCGCCGTCGCCGCCCTGATGGCCGAGATGTACGACGAGTCGGCCGTGGCCGCGACCGCGCTGGACGGCGACGGCACGCCCGCGGAGAACATCGAGGCGATGGTGCGCGCGCTGTTCTCGACCTGGGACAAGCACGAGCACCTGTTCCGGGCCTCGCTCGACGCGCGGGCGACCAGTGCGACGGTCCGTGAGCTGTGGGACGCCGACCGGGAGTCGTTCGTGCCCGTGGTCGCGGCGTTCATCGAGGCCCAGCGGCCCGGCGTCGCGGACGCCACCGCGCTGGCCTCGGTGCTGCTCGAGCTCAACGACCGGATGCTCGAGCGGCTCGCCCTCGGTGGCCCGCTCGACCGGGAGCGGCTGGTCGGGGCCGTGGTGACGATCTGGCTGCGCACGATCCACGGAGAGGTCCGCGCGTGAGGATCCCGGTCGGCGGCGTCGAGCTGGACGCCTTCCACGTGCCCGGTCGCGGCGGCGCCCTCGACGGCCCGGCCGGACGGCCGGTCGTGGTGATGGCGCACGGGCTGGGCGGCACCAAGGACTCCGGCCTCGAGCCGTTCGCCGAGGCGCTGGCCGACGGCGGCCTGGACGTGCTGGCCTTCGACTACCGCGGCTTCGGGTCCTCCGGGGGCGAGCCCCGCCAGCGGGTGGACCTGGCCGGGCAGGTCGAGGACTACCGCGCGGCCCTGGCCGCGGCGGCCTCGCTGCCCGGTGTCGACCCGTCCCGGCGGGTGCTGTGGGGCGTCTCGCTGGCAGGCGGCCACGTGCTGACCGCTGCGTCCGGCCGTGACGACGTCGCGGCGGTGGTCGCCCTGACCCCGCTGGTGGACGGGTTGGCCGCGGGCCGGCTCGCGGCCCGGCACCACCCGCCGTCCGCGCTGCTGCGCTCCACCGCCGCCGGTGTGCGCAGCCGGGTCGGGCGGCCGGTCATGATGCCGGTCGTCGCGCGTCCCGGCGAGCTCGGCGCCCTCACGTTGCCGGGCCAGCTCGAGGCGTACACCGCCCTGGCCGGGCCGACCTGGAGCAACGAGGTCGACGCGCGCATCGGGCTGGAGCTCGGCCGGCACCGGCCGGTCCGGCACGCGGCCGGCGTCCGCGCGCCGCTGCTGGTGCAGATCGCCGACTTCGACCGCTCCGCGCCGCCGCACGCCGCGGCCAAGGCGGCCGAGAGGGGCCGGGCCGAGGTTCGGCACTACCCGTGCGACCACTTCGACGTCTGGCCCGGCCGCGACTGGTTCGGCCCTGTGGTCGAGCACCAGCTGCACTTCCTGCGTCGGCACCTGACGACCTCCGACCGCGGTCGGATGCCCGCGGACACCGCGTCTCAGTAACCTCGACGGCGTGGCACTCCTCGAGGAACCCACCGACACCCGCGCGCTGACCCAGCAGCGGTTCGACCGGATGACGCTGGGCAGCGGCGGCGACAAGCTCGGTCCGGTCAGCTACGAGGGGCTGCCGCCCGGGCCACGGTGGCCGGCGCTGTTCCAGACCGTGGCCACGCTGCGCTACCGGCACTGGTTCCACCCGTGGCTGTTCACGAAGTACGGCGAGGTCTACACCGTCCGGCTCATGCCGAAGGGCCGCCCGCTGGTCTTCTTCACCCGGCCCGAGCACGCCAAGGAGATCTTCGCCGGGGACCCCGAGGTGTTCCACGCCGGCAAGGGCAACGCGATCCTCGGCCCGGTCATGGGTGAGCACTCGCTGCTGCTCCAGGACGGTGCCGCGCACAAGCGGGCCCGCAAGCTGCTGATGCCGGCGTTCAACGGCCAGGCCCTGCGCACCTACGCCGACCTGGTCAGCGCCATCGCGCGCGACGAGGTGGCACACTGGCCGGCCGACCGCACCTTCCGCTCGCTGGACCGGATGAACGCGCTGACCCTGGAGGTCATCCTGCGCGTGGTCTTCGGCGTCACCGACGAGCAGCGGCTCGCCGCGCTGCGCCCGCGGGTCAACAAGACCGTCAACGTCAGCCCCTCGGTGCTGCTCGTGTGGACCTTCCCGGCCCTGCACCGGTTCGGCCCGTGGAAGGACGCGGTGCAGAACCAGGTCGAGCTCGACGAGCTGATGTACGCCGAGATCCGCGAGCGGCGCACGGCCCCCGACCTGGCCGAGCGCACCGACGTGCTCTCGAGGCTGATCCGCGAGTCCACCGGCGACGACGCGCTCACCGACACCGAGCTGCGCGACCAGCTCGTCACCCTGCTGCTGGCCGGCCACGAGACCACCGCCACGGCGCTGGCCTGGGCGCTGTACGAGCTCGGCCGCGACCCCGAGCTGATGCGCCGGACCCAGGCCGCCGCCGATGCGGGCGACGCCGACGGCGACGCCTGGCTGGACGCGGTCATCAAGGAGTCGCTGCGCCTGCACCCGGTGATCCCGCTCGTGGTCCGCACGCTCATGCGGCCGACCACCATCGCCGGCATCGACCTCCCCCGCGGCGCCACCGTCGGACCCTCGATCCTCATCGCGCACGCCCGCGACGACAACCACCCCGACCCCGAGCGCTTCGACCCCGAGCGCTTCCTCGGCCACAACCCGCCGACCAACACCTGGATCCCCTTCGGCGGCGGCGTGCGCCGCTGCATCGGCGCCGGCTTCGCGCTGATGGAGGGCGTCGCCGTGCTCCGCGAGGTCTTCCGCCAGGTCGACGTGCGGCCCGGCGGCGACGACCAGCCCATGGTCCGCAACATCACCTCCGTGCCCGAGCAGGGGGCCAGGATCAGGGTCCGGCGACGCTGAGCGAGCCCCTCGAGGTCATCGCCGACTGGCTGGCCCTCACCGACCCCCGGCCCGAGCACGTCGACGTGCTGCTGCTGTTCGGCGGCTCGCTGCCGGACGCGTGGGACGAGGCGGCGGCCCTGGTGCGCGAGGGCCGGGTCGGGGCGCTGGTCCTCGTCGGCGGTCGGGGCCACACCACCGACGCGCTGTTCGACCTGGTCGGCGCGGCGTACGGGACGGCCGGGACCGAGGCCGACCTGATGGCGGCGTACCTCCAGCGCGAGCACGGCGTGATCGCCGACCTGCTCGAGCGGGAGTCGACCAACTGCGGCAACAACGTGACCCTCGCGCGTGAGGTCCTCGAGCGCGCGGGGCTGAGGCCGCGGACCGTGGCGCTGGTGCAGGACCCGACCATGCAGCGGCGGATGGACGCGGTGTTCCGGCTGGTCTGGCCGGAGGCGGTCGCGGTCAACCGGCCGGGGCCGCGGCGGGGGCGGTACGCCTGGCCGCACGAGCGCTGGGTCGCCCTGGTCGTGGGCGAGGTGCCGCGGCTGCGCGACGACGCCGACGGGTACGGCCCGCGCGGCCGGGGGTTCCTGGCCCACGTCGACGTGCCCCCCGAGGTCGAGGCGGCGCACGCCGCCCTGCTGGCCGAGCACCCGGGCTGGGGCCGGCCCGCGCGATGATGGCCCGGTGACCTGGCGGGAGCGGCTGCGCGGCCTGCGCATGGACCTCACGCCCATGCGCACCTCGCGCGACTTCCGGCTCCTGCTCTACGCCGGCACGGTCTTCTACTTCGGCGCGATGGTCAGCTACGTCGCCATCCCCTACCAGGTCTACACGCTGACGGGCTCGAACTTCGCGGTCGGCGCGATCGGCATCGTCGAGCTGGTGCCGCTGGTCGTCTTCGGGCTGTACGGCGGGGCGCTGGCCGACCACGTCGACCGGCGCCGGCTGCTGGTCGCCACCGGCGTGGCCCAGGCGGCCTGCACCGCGGTGCTCGCCGTCAACGCGTTCCGCGACGACCCGAGCGTCTGGCTCATCTTCGTGGTCAGCGTCGGGTTGGCCTCGACGTCGTCGCTGCAGCGGCCGAGCCGCGAGGCGCTGATGCCGCGCACCGTGCGCCACGACGAGCTCCCGGCCGCCAACGCGCTGACCAGCCTGGGCATGCAGCTCGGGGTGCTGGTCGGGCCGGCGGTGGGTGGCCTGCTCGTGGCCTACGTCGGCATCGGCTGGTGCTTCCTCATCGACATCGGCGGTCTGTGCCTGGCCTCGCTGATGTACGGGCGGATGGCGGGCTACCCGCACCGCGCCGAGACCACGCCGCCCTCGCTGGCCGGCATCGGCGAGGGCGTGCGCTACGCGCTGGGCCGCAAGGACCTGCTCGGGACCTACCTGGTCGACGTCGTGTGCATGCTGCTGGCCTTCCCGGTCGTGCTGTTCCCCGCGCTGGCCGAGGAGGTCTTCGCCCAGCCGCAGGTCCTCGGGCTGCTCTACTCCGCCGAGACCGTCGGCGCCCTGGTCGCGACCGCGCTCAGCGGCTGGGCCAGCCGCGTGCACCACCACGGGCGGGCCATCGTGCTGGCCGCGGCGGCGTACGGCGCGATGATCGGGCTCGCCGGCGTGATGCCGTCGATCTGGCTGGTCGGGCTGTTCCTGGCCTTCGCCGGGGCGGCGGACATGATCAGCGGCGTCTTCCGCGGCACGGTGTGGAGCCAGACCATCCCCGAGGCGATGCGTGGCCGGCTGGCCGGCATCGAGATGCTGTCCTACTCCGTCGGCCCGCTCGGCGGGCAGGTCCGCGCCGGCGTCACCGCCGACCTGTGGTCGGTGCGCGGCTCGATCGCCTCCGGCGGCGCCGCCTGCGTGGTCGGCGTCGCCCTCACGGCCGCCCGGCTGCGCAGCTTCTGGGCCTACGACGCGCGCGTCGACGAGCACGCCGTGGCCGAGCGGGCCGTGCGCCAGGCGGCCGGCGAGGGCTGAGCTCAGGCCCGCGACCGCAACGTGGCCACGGCCAGCGCGCCGAGGGCGCCGGCCGAGGTCAGGCAGCGCACGACGTTGAGCTTGACCCAGAGCGACTCGAAGTCGGCGCGGACGGCGGCCAGGTCCTTGATCTTGTCGACCGAGCCGGCCGCCTCGAGGGCGTCGTTGAGCGGGATGTTGCCCGCGAAGGAGACGACCAGCGTCGCGACGGTCAGCGCGGTGGCGGCGACGGCCCACCTCCGGGCCGAGCCGTGGGTGACGACCGCGGCGGCCGCGGCCAGGAACGGCGCGCCCAGGAAGGTGGCGATGAAGAGCGGGTTGACGATGGCGACGTTCATGTTCTGCATCGCGTCGATGAAGGTGCGGTCGTCGACCCGGGCCAGGCCAGGCATCACGCCGGTGGACCAGGTGAAGAAGGTGCCGGCCTGGAGGCCGGCGACGACGGCGGCGACGACGAGGACGGGACCGCGGGCGGTGCCGGTGGCCAGGGTGGTGGTGAGCACGGACTCTCCCGCGGTGGACGTGGTGGCTGTGGTGGTCATGGCCCCAGTCAAACCGCGTTGCCCTGGACGATCCATGGCTGATCGTTGCCACAACATGCGTGATCGTCTACGTTCAGCGCGTGGACGGACTGGCGGCCCTGCTCGACGGACCTCGGGCGCGCGGCGCCTTCCTGCTGCGGATCCTGCTCGACGCCCCGTGGTCGGTGCGCCTGCAGGACGAGGCACCGCTGTCGGTCACCTACGTGGTCCGGGGCCACCTGTGGCTCTGCCCCGACGACGAGGAGCCGGTCCGCCTCGAGGCCGGTGACGTCGTGGTCTGGGTGGGCAGCGAGCACTGGACCATCGCCGACGACCCGACCACCCCGCCGCAGATCCTCATCCACCCCGACCAGCTCTGCACCACCGTCGACGGCCACGTCGTGGTCGAGGAGATGAGCCAGGGCGTGCGCAGCTGGGGCAACAGCGCGACCGGCGAGACCGTGCTGCTCACCGGCGTCTACCTGCTCGAGGGCGAGGTCAGCCGCCGGCTGCTGCGCGCCCTGCCGCGCACCGTCGTCCTGCGCGCGGCCGAGCTCGACACCCCGCTGCTGGAGCTCCTGGGCGAGGAGGTCGTGCGCGACGCCCCCGGCCAGGAGGCGGTCCTCGACCGGCTGCTCGACCTGCTGCTCATCACCCTGCTGCGCACGTGGTTCGACCGACCGCAGTCCGGCCCGCCGGCGTGGTACGCCGCGCAGGGCGACCCCGTCGTCGGGCCGGCGCTCCGGCTCCTGCAGAACCACCCCGAGCACTCCTGGACCGTCGGCTCGCTGGCCGACCGCGTCGGGGTCTCGCGCGCGGCGTTCGCCCGGCGCTTCACCGAGCTGGTCGGCGAGCCGCCCATGGCCTTCCTCACCGGCTGGCGCCTCGCGCTGGCCGCCGACCTGCTGCTCGAGCCGGACGCCACGATCGCGTCGGTCGCGCGGCAGGTCGGCTACGCCACGCCCTTTGCGCTGAGCGCGGCGTTCAAGCGCGAGCGCGGGGTCAGCCCGCGCGACCACCGGCGCGGCTCGGTGGTCACTCAGGCGGTGTAGTGCGGCAGGTCCTCCAGCAGGGACGGGCCGGTCGGCTCCCAGCCCAGGGACATGCGGGTCTGCGCACTGGTCGCGCCGAGGTCCATGGCGAAGAACGGCCCGATCCAGCCCATCTCGGCCATCGCGTCGTCGGCGGCGATGGAGCGGGTCGGCAGGCCCAGGCCGCGGCCGATGGCCTCGGCGATGTCGCGGGTCGCGACGCCCTCCTCGGCCACCGCGTGCACGGCCGAGCCGGCCGGCGCCTCCTCGAGGGCCAGGCGCACCAGTCGGGCCGCGTCGCTCACGTGCACCGCGGCCCAGGGGTTGCTCCCGTCGCCGGCGTACGACGCGACGCCGCGCTCGCGGGCGACCCGGACCAGCTCGGCCACGAAGCCGTGGTCGCCCTGGCCGTGCACGGTCGGCGCGAAGCGCGCGGCGACGGTCCGGACGCCGCGCTCGGCCAGGGCCAGGGTCGCGGCGCTGTTGGCCACGCGCGGGTGGGCGCCGGTGCTGGGCCGGTCGTCCTCGCTGCGGACGCCGACGAGGCCGGAGGCGAAGACGAAGGGCTTGCCCTCCAGCTCGGCGCCCATGGCCTCGCAGGCGGCGCGGTCCAGGTCGGCGGCCCGGTCCATCTGCGAGAAGTCGTGGTGGTAGCCGAGGTGGACGACGCCGTCGGCGCCGCGGGCGGCCTCGGCCAGCAGGCCGGTGTCGCCGAGGTCGCCGCGGAGCACGGTGGCGCCGAGGGTCTCGACGCGGGCCGCGGACTCCTCGGAACGGGCCAGCCCGGTGACGGTGTGCCCGGCCGAGACGAGCTCGCGGACGGTGGCCGAGCCGATCCAGCCCGAGGCGCCGGTGACGAAGACGTGCATGCTTCCTCCAGTGATGTCAGATGGTGACATCACCGTAGCACGCCCATGTCACACCATGACATCACTATGATGGGCGGCATGGCCCGATGGGAGCCGGACGCAGCCGGTCGACTGCGCGCCGCGGCCCTGGACCTGTACGTCGACCAGGGCTACGAGCAGACGACGGTCGCCGAGATCGCCGAGCGGGCCGGGGTGACCGCGCGGACCTTCTTCCGCCACTACGCCGACAAGCGCGAGGTGCTCTTCGCCGGCTCGGACGTGCTCGTCGCCCGCATGGTCGAGGCCACGGTCACGGCCCCGGCGGACGCCACGCCGCTCGACGCCCTCGGCCGCGCCCTGGACGTGGCCGCCGAGATGTTCGGCGACGGCCACGACCACTCCAGCCGCCGGCAGCGCGTGCTGCACGACAACCCCGAGCTGCTCGAGCGCGAGCTGGCCAAGATGGCGATGCTCGCCTCGGCGCTGGCCGGCGCGCTCGAGCAGCGTGGTGTCGCGCCGGCCGCGGCCGAGATGGTGGCCGAGGCCGCGATCACCGTCTTCCGTGTCGGCTTCGACCGCTGGGCCACCGGTCCCGGCACACTGTCGCTGCAGGAGACCCTGCACGAGGCGCTGGCTCAGCTGCGCACCGTCGTGGGCTGACTCGTCGGCTGGGCCGCCAGCCACGTGGCCCAGTCCGGGCCGCGCCGCAGCGCGCCCTCGCCGGGCAGCATCGCACCCGCGGCCAGGCTGGCCGGCGCCTGCTCCGGCACCACGCGCAGGTCGAGCCCCGCGTGCGCGGCGTACCGCTCGGCCAGGTCGACCAGCCGCTCCTCCTGCGGCCCGGCCAGCTCCACGTCGTGGTCCACCGCGCCGGTGGCCAGGTCGAGCAGCAGCCGCACGATCTCGCCGGTGTCGACCGGCTGGGTGGGCACGTCGATGACGTGGGTGGTGTCGCCGTCGCGGTTCCACTCGACCATCTGGCGGGCGAAGTCGTGGAACTGCGTCGCCCGCAGCACCCGCGCCCCCGGCGCGTGCGCGCGGGTCGCGGTCTCGTGCCAGACCTTGGCCCGGTAGTAGCCGTAGTCGGTGGCCCCGTCCACGCCCACGATCGAGAGCACGACGCTGCGCCGCACGCCGGCCGCGGTGCCCGCCTCGCCCAGGTGCGTGGCGACGGTCTCGAAGATCCGGCGCGACTCGTACTCGTCCAGCACCGCGCCGGTCGAGGTGACGTCGACGACGGACTCGACGCCCGCCAGGGCCTCGACCACGGGCTCGAGGTCGGGGGCCATGAGGTCGAAGCCGGTCTCCCGGGCGATCTCGACCACGTCGTGGCCCTCGGCGCGGGCCAGGGCGGTGAGCCTGCTGCCGATGAGGCCGGTCGCGCCGGCGATGGCGATGCGCATGTCGTGCTCCTGTTCGCTTACTCGGACACCAGTTGTCCGTGTTGATCTCACTGTGGCACACAACGCGGACATCTGTCATCCGGGTATGCTCACGACCGTGAAGCTCTCCGCCGGCGTCGAGTGGGCCGTGCACTGCTGCGTGGTCCTCTCCGAGGCGCCCGCGCCGGTGCCGGCCCCACGGCTGGCGCAGTACCACGGCGTCTCG
The DNA here is from genome assembly GCF_011046535.1 of Nocardioides anomalus. Classification (NCBI taxonomy): domain Bacteria; kingdom Bacillati; phylum Actinomycetota; class Actinomycetes; order Propionibacteriales; family Nocardioidaceae; genus Nocardioides; species Nocardioides anomalus. The sequence goes on from NZ_CP049257.1 coordinate 4,923,650, forward strand.
CGCACCTACCTGGCCAAGCACCTGCAGCAGCTCTCCCGGGCCGGGCTGGTCCGTTCCACCGAGGGACGGGTCGGCGGCTACGCACTCACCCGCCCCGCCGACGAGATCACCGTCCTCGACGTCGTGCTCGCGGTCGAGGGCCCGGAGCCCGCGTTCCGCTGCACCGAGATCCGCCAGAACGGCCCCTTCCCCGCCACCGGCGAGGCCTGCCTGCGCCCCTGCGGCGTGGCCCGCGCCATGTGGGCGGCCGAGGACGCCTACCGCGCCTCGCTGCGCGGCGTCACCATCGCCGACCTCGCCGGCGGCGTGCGCCAGGACGCCGGCGCCGACGTCTTCGACCGCGTCCGCGGCTGGCTGGCCACGTCCTAGCGGCGCCGAATCCGCGGCACCACCGAGTCCACCCGCGGCGGCGGCACGAAGGCGCTGCGCGGCAGCCGCGCCACCACCTCGAGCCGGTGGCGCCGGGACCGGCCGACCAGGCGCCGGGCCAGCTGGTGCTGGAGGACCAGGTCGGCCTGCACCAGACGTGAGCCGGGCGCGAGCAGGCGGTCGAGCAGGTCGCCGGCGCCGACGTACGGCGGGTTGGCCACGACCCGTCGCGCCCAGGGCTCAGTGAGCCGGTGCCGACCCCACTCGCGGCGCGAGCGGCGCCTGGACACGACGGGTGCGCATCGAGAAGACGCAGCGAGGACGGTAGGCGCGGAGCCCTCCTCGGCGCCGCCGGTTCGTGCGGCTCCACCGATCGGTCAGACCTGTCTTGTTCCCGGGACACGGTGGTCCGCGCGGCGCACCCTGAGGACGGCTCGTCCGAGCCCACATCGAACCCCCGCGATGCGAAGGACCCCCACCGTGAACAAGCTCGTCCTGCCGGCCGCCCTGGCGGCGGCCGCCCTCGTGCTCCCCCTCGCCCCGACCGCCCCCGCGTCGGCCGCCTCGCCCAGCGTGCTCGCCAAGGTCGCGATGGCCAAGGCGGTCCGCAAGCTCGACAAGTACGCCGCGGCGCACGCGGGCGGCGTACCGGCGGACGCGCAGGGCGTGAAGCTCGTGGCCAAGAAGGCGCCGAAGGGCGTCACCTTCACCTACCGGTCGGTGGCCGGCACGGCGCCCGGCTACTGCGCCTCAGCGGGTGCGCCGGGGATGCCGGGCGGGCGCCGGTGGTTCCACGACTCGTGGACCGGCAAGACCTGGCGCACGACCGCGGCAGCGGCGGCCAAGGGCGGCGGCGCGTGCGGTGCGGTCGCCGACCAGCCCGACGCGGGCGACGCGAAGGCGGAGATGAAGGCGGCCGTGAACGACGCGTGGGACGTCTCGGACGCGATCGACGAGTACTACGACGGCGACGACGTCGACGCCCTGCCCACGCTGGTGGACGACGCCTGGCTAGGCGGGCAGGGCCTGACCCTGACGCCGGGCAGCCACGTCACGGGCTACCAGGTCCAGGGCGAGGACGCCGACAGCTACCGGTTCTGCGTGGTCCGCGACTCCGGCGCCTGGGCGACCTACGACGACGACGAGGTCGACGTCGTGGGCTCGGGCACCTCGGGCGCGGCCTGCACCTACTGACCGGGCCGAGGCCGCTCCCGCAGCTCGCGCCGGCGGATCTTGCCGGTCTGGGTCTTGGGCAGCTCGTCGACCACGAGGAACTCCCGCGGCACCTTGTACGCCGCGAGCCGCTCCCGGCAGAACGCCTCGAGGTCGGCGGGCGGCTCGGCGCCCTCGCGCACGGCCACGAAGGCGACGACCGCCTCGCCGCGGTAGTCGTCGGGCCGCCCGACCACGGCAGCCTCGTGCACCGCGGGGTGGAGGTAGAGCACGTCCTCGACCTCGCGCGGCCACACCTTGTAGCCCGAGGTGTTGATCTGGTCCTTGAGCCGGTCGACCAGGAACACCCAGCCGTCCTCGTCCATGACCGCGACGTCGCCGGTGCGCAGGTGCCCCTTGGGCAGGGTGCGCGCGGTCTCCTCCGGCCGCTGCCAGTAGCCCGGGACCACGGGGGCTCCGGTGACCTCGAGCTGACCCTCGGTGCCGGGCGGCACGGGCTGCCCGGCGTCGTCGAGCACCCGCACCGTGACCGACGGCAGGGCCTGGCCGATGGCCAGCGCGCCGTACGCCGGGTCGACCGGCGCCGGGGTGCCCCGCGGGACGGCGACGACGGCCGAGGAGGTCTCGGTCATGCCGTAGGCGTTGTGCACGTAGACCCCGAACCGCTCCTCGAACCGCGCCACGGTCGACGGCGGGATGGGTGCCCCGCCGGAGTAGACCGACGTGAACGACGCGAAGTGCTCGCGTGCGGCGTGCGGCAGCGCGGCGATCGCGTTGAACGCCGTGATCGCACCGATGGTGAACGACACCCGGTGCTCGACGAAGGCGTCGATCGCCACGTCGGGGCGGAACCGGCCGATGAGGACGAGCGCGCAGTCGTGGACCAGGGCGATGGTCGCGTTGACGACCGCACCGGTGATGTGGAACAGCGGCGCCATCGCGAACACCCGGTCGCCCGGCACCAGCCCGACCCAGGGCGCGTAGGTGTCGCAGACGGCCAGCAGGTTCGCGTGGGTGTTGAGCGCGGCCTTGGGCGGTCCGGTCGTGCCGGAGGTGTAGGTGAACAGGGCCGGGTCGTCCGGCCCGACGTCGGCGTACGCCGCCTCGGCGGCCGGGAGCGCGACCAGGTCGTCGGACTCGACCCGGGGCGAGGCGAAGACCCGCGGGTCGTCGCGCCGCTGGAAGCTGCGCTCGGAGACCACGAGCGTCCAGGCCACGTCCGTCCCCGCCGTCGCGGCCTCGGCCGCCGGGGCCAGCGCGTGCGGGCAGGCCAGCCCGACCGCGCCGGAGTCGGCGAGCACCTCGTGGAGCTCGCGGCCGGCGTACATCGGGTTGACCAGCACGGCTGCCGCCCCCAGCCGCCACAGGGCCAGCATGAGCACGGGGAAGTGCGGGGTGTTCTGCAGCTGCAGGGCCACCCGGTCCCCGCGCCCGACCCCGCGCGCCGAGAGGTCCGCGGCGGCGCTCGCCGCCAAGCGGTCGACCTCGGCCACGGTGAGCCGGCCGTCGAAGTAGAGCAGGCAGGCAGCGCCCGGCTCCCGGGCGACGCGGTCGGCCCAGCGGGCGTTCAGGGTCTCCACGGCGTCCGCCGGGACGTCAGCGCTCGTCGTCGGCGTCCGCGACCGAGCGCTGCCGCTCGGCCACGTCGGCGGGGTCCGCTTCGCGCGGGGTGGAGGTCATGACCGAGGTGTACCCGCTCACGCCTTGCGCCACGGCGTGATCACCACGCCGATGCCCCGGCGCTGGAGCTCCTGGAGCCCGGCGGTCAGTCCCGACTGCCCGCGCTTGCGCCCCGAGCGGCGCTGGCCGCCGGCCTGGACCGAGATGGTGAGCAGGGTGCCGCCGTCAGCCGGCGCCGCGCCCACGGCGATCGTGGTGTGCTCGAGGATGTCGAAGTCGCTGATCGTGATGATGCCGAGGGCACCGCGGACCAGGTCGCGCTGGGTGGCCCGGAAGCCGCTGCCGGTCCGGTCCTTGATCTTGTAGCCCTGCGACTCCAGCCCGGCGGCCAGCGCGTCCAGGGCGGTGGCCGCGTCGGCGGCCACGGTCGCGGTCATGTCCGGCTCGAAGGCCTGGGCCTCCTTGGTCCAGTCGGCGACCTCGATGGGGGTCGTGCTCACGCGCGGCCCTCGATCCGGTCGAGGTCGTGCTGGGCCGCCTCGGCCTCCTCCCGGAGCTCCAGCGGCAGCTCGGCCGCGGTCGCCTCGATCGTCGCCCGCGACTGCTCGCGCAGGCGCAGGGCGGCGGGGGTGGTGTCGGTCCCGCCGAAGACGTCCTGGAGCGTGGTGTCCCCGGCGTCGACGCGGCGCTGGACCTCCTGCCAGTCCGGCCCGAGCGCGCCCGACCGGGCGGCCTCCTCCCGGCGCTGGTCGCGCTCGGCGTCCTGGCGGGCGACCCGCTCGGCGTCGCGCTGGGTCTCGGCGATGAGCGCCTCGACGCGCTGCAGCAGCTCCTCCTCGCGCGCGCTCACGCCGCCGCCGCGCTGCCGGCCGCGCCCTGGGCGAGGTCCTCGATGAGCTTGGCCTTGTCCACGATCGACACCTTCGCCTCGGCGAAGTCCTGGATGGCCGAGGCGATCATCTCGATGAGGGTGTTGACCCGGCGCACCCACTTGATGATGTCCTGGATGTCGTCGTAGGCCGTGACCGCGCCCGCGATCCAGCCGACGACGGGGGTCGCGGCCTCGGCGGCCATCTTGATCAGCTTGTCCGCGATCATCTTCAGCAGCGAGCCGATGCCGCTGCAGGCGAGCTTGGTGACGGTGGAGAGCGTCTTGACCAGGTCGCCGGCGTACGCGTAGGCCGCGCTCAAGCCGTACGTCGCGCCCGCGATCGACGTCATCGCGGCCCGGAACGAGGTGCCCGAGAGGCCCTCCCAGGTGGCCGGGGTGGCGGCCACCAGGCCGACGTGGTTGCGGGTGATGCCCGTGGCCGCGTCGCCGGCGTGCTTCCACGCCTCGGAGGCCTTGTAGATGCCCTGCCAGTCGCCCGCGAACGGGTGGAACACGCAGCGGTCGAGGATCGAGAAGCCGATGAACTTCTCCGCGACCCAGTCGATGCTGCCCAGCAGCGCGCCGGCGCTCCAGCGCAGGTCCGAGACCGGGTTCTCCGGCGCCTGGCCCGGCACCAGGAACGACGAGGCGTCCACCAGCTCGCTCACCGGCTGGTTCTTGCCCCAGTCGCCGACGTCGCGGATCAGGCCCTGCACGTCGCTGACGCCGCCCTGGACCGCCTCGACGGCGGCCGCGCCCTTCTGCCAGAAGTAGGACTCGACGCCGCCGTAGTCGCCCGGCGCGCTCTGGCCCGCCGCCGGCAGCGTCGGACCGCCGAGGTCCGGGTAGTCGCCGTCCGCGCCGCCGACGCCGATGCGGCCCATCAGCTTGGAGAACGCGTCGCCCACCTTGCCGTCGGAGTCGGCCACGTCGAGCTGGGTGTCGCCCACCGCGCCGGCCATCGCCTGCTCCAGCTCGGCGAGCACCCTGGCCGCGTCGCTGCCGACCTCGACCGCGATCTTGCTCAGCGGGTCGAAGATCGACAGCAGGGCACCGGTGGAGTCACCGATGTCGGCGTGGGCCGGGAGGTACGCCGCGAGCTTCTGCGCGTGCCCCTCCTGGCGCTCGAGCACCTGCTGGGAGAGGGACAGCGTCTCGTACTTGATCACCATCTGACCCATGACCCACAGCCTCGCCCGCCGAGGCCGAGGTCAAACGTCCGTCTTGACCACTCAGCCGGACTGGCGCTTGGCCAGGAACCGCTTGCGCGCCTCGTCCAGGTCGACCAGCGGGTCGGGGTAGTCGAGGTCCTTCCGCACGTCGTCGGGCAGCTCCCACGGCGTGTGCACGGCCTTGCCCTCCACACCGGACAGCTCCTCGACGTAGCGCCGCACGTAGTCGCCCTGCGGGTCGAAGCGCTGCGCCTGCCGCAGCGGCGCCAGCACCCGGTTGGGCCGCGAGTCCGCGCCGGTGCCGGCGATCCACTGCCAGTTGAGCTGGTTGTTGGCGATGTCGCCGTCGAGCAGGTGGGCCAGGAAGTGTGCCGCACCCAGCCGCCAGTCGACGTACAGGTGCTTGGTCAGGAAGCTCCCCACGATGAGCCGCGCCCGGTTGTGCATCCAGCCCTCACGCAGCAGCTGCCGCATCCCGGCGTCGACCACCGGGATGCCGGTGCGGCCCTCGCGCCAGGCGTCGAAGTCGCCGCCCTCCTGGCGCCACCGGTCGCCCTTGGGGCGCAGGTCCTCGTGTGAGAGCTCCGGGCGGTGGGCGAGCAGCTGGAGGTTGAAGTCGCGCCAGGCCAGCTGGCGCACGAAGGCCTGCTCACCCGCCGAGCGGCCGGCCTTGGCCACCAGCTCGGCCGGGCTGAGGCAGCCCCAGTGGAGGTACGCCGACAGTCGCGACGTGGCGTCGCCCGGCAGGTCGTCGTGGCGCTCGTCGTAGGCGTCGATGCCGCCCTTGAGCCACGCCTGCATGAGCCTGCGGCCCGCGGTCTCGCCCGGCTCGGCCAGGTCCGGCGCACGCTCGCCCTTGGCGATGTCGTCGGGGCTCGGCAGGTCGCCCTTGGCCACCCGGGGCACGCTCAGCTTGCGCGGTGCGCCCACCGGCTCGCGGTGCTCGGCCTTCTCCCAGGCCCGGAAGTACGGCGAGAACACCCCGTAGTGCGTCTTGCCCGCGGGCGTCACCGCCCCGGGCTCGACCACGGTCAGGCCCTGGTGCACCGTCAGCTCGACGCGCTCGCCCAGCGCCTCGAGCCGCCGCTGCGCGTAGCCGCTGTGGTCGGCGTTCACGTGCACCTCGTCGGCGCCTACCTCCTCGGCCACCTTGGTGACCTCGGTGACCCAGCGACCCCGCCGGACCACCAGCCCGCCGCCGCGCTGCTTCAGCGACGCGTCCAGGTCCTCGAGGCAGCCGGCGAGGAACGCACCCTTGTTGGCGTTGGTGTAGTCGAGCCTGAGCACGCCCGTGTCCAGGACGAAGAGCGGCACCACGCGGTCGGCCTTGGCCGCCGCCACCAGGGCCGGGTTGTCGTGGACCCGCAGGTCGCGGGTGAAGACCATGAGGCTCGTGCGCGGCATGGCGCTGCGGTACCCGCTCAGTCGGCGGCGAGCGTGGCGGCGATCTTGTCCACGACCGCCTCGTTGCGCAGCAGCCGGCCGTGGAAGGACGGGTAGACGTTGTTGGCCGCGCCGTCCAGGAACGGCGACCGGGCCGGGACCTGGTCGTCGAAGCCGCCGGGCCAGACGTGCCGCAGCAGCCACGGGTCGCCGCCGAAGGTCGTGTAGACCTCGCCGTCCGGCTCGGTGTAGCCCAACTCGTCGAGGAACCCCGAGCCGGGCCGCATGTCCTCCCCGAGCTGGTCGAACGGGCCGCCGCCGCGGGTCTCGGCCCAGACCGCCCAGGAGCCGTGGTCGGGGACGGCGACGAGGACCAGGTCGTCGACGCGCTCGGCCCAGCCGGGCACCTGCTCGACCAGGTGTCGCACGGCGAGGCCGCCGGTGGAGTGGCTGACCACGTCGACGACCTGCGTGGTCGGGTCGTAGCCGGCGCGGGTGAGCGCGTCGGCGATGGCGGGCGCCACCGTGTCCTCGGCCAGGTCGGCGATGCCGGCGGCAGGGTCGGTGGGCTCGTAGAGCAGCGGCTGGGTGCCGGCGCGGTCGGGGTCGAAGTCGAGGACGCGCACGCCGTCGTGCCGGAGCCGGCGGGTGAGGCGGGCGTAGCCGCTGCCGTTCGAGCCGAGGCCGGCGACCTCGACGACGGGGAAGGTGCCTGCGCCGACCCCGGCCGCGCCGACGTCGGCGCGGGGCTCGAACAGCTGCGGCAGCAGCGCGAGGAGGACCAGCCCGGCCGCGACCAGGAGCAGCGCGACCAGCCGGCGGACCACGTCGCTACAGCGCGGCGTACGCCACGGCGATCCGGGCGCCGACGCGGGCGTTCTCGCGGACCAGGGCGATGTTGGCGACCAGGCTGCGGCCGTCGGTGAGCTCGACGATGCGCCCGAGGAGGTACGGCGTGGCGTCGCGCCCGGAGATGCCGCGCTCGTCGAGGTCGGCGAGGGCCCGGTCGATGACGGCCGAGATCTCGTCGGCGGGGATCTCGTCGGCCTCGGGGACGGGGTGGGCGACGACGACGCCGGAGGTGAGGCCGAGCGACCAGGCGGCGTCGAGGGTGCGGGCGATCTCGTCGGGGCCGTCGGCGCGCAGGGGCGCGGGGAAACCGGAGCCGCGGGAGTAGAAGGACGGGAACTCGTCGGCGCCGTCGACCAGCACGGGCACGCCGAGGGTCTCGAGCTTCTCCAGGGTCAGGCCGATGTCGAGGATCGACTTCACGCCGGCGCTGACCACGCAGACCGGGGTGGTCGAGAGCTCGGTGAGGTCGGCCGAGACGTCGAAGGAGGTCTCGGCGCCGCGGTGCACGCCGCCCAGGCCGCCGGTGACGAAGACGCGGATGCCGGCCAGGTGCGCGAGGCGCATGGTGGCGGCGACGGTGGTGGCGCCGTGCGCGCCCCGGGCGATGACGGTGGGCAGGTCGCGGACGCTGACCTTGACCACGGAGGGGTCGCTGGCCAGCAGCTCGAGGTCGTCGGGGGAGAGGCCGACGCGCGGCACGCCGCCGAGCACCGCGATCGTCGCGGGGACGGCGCCGTGCTCACGGACGATGCCCTCGACCTCGGTGGCCATCGCGACGTTCTGTGGGTAGGGCATCCCGTGGCTGATGATCGTGCTCTCCAGGGCGACGACCGGTCGCCCCTCCTCGAGCGCCGTGCGCACCTCGTCGGTCAGCTGGATCACCGCGCCATCCTCGCCGAGAGGTCGGGCACGACGGTGTGCGGGTCGGCCACGGTGAGCGCGGCCGCGCGGTGGCCGTACGCCGCCGCGTCCTCCAGCGAGACGCCGCGCAGCAGCGCGTGGCAGAACGCCGCGAGCAGGGCGTCGCCGGCGCCGGTCACGTCGACGGGGTCCACGACCGGTGCGGCCAGCCACACCGGGCCCGAGGACGCCGGGTGCAGCTCGGACCCCTCGGCCCCCCGCCGCACCCAGACGACCTCGACGCCGTGGCCGTGCAGCGCGGCGACCGAGCCGAGCGCCCGCAGCTCGTGGGCGTTCGGCGTCACCGCGAACACCGGCCGCTCGGGGCGGAACAGCGGCGCGATCCGCGCGGCCTTGGCCACGCTCACCGGGTCGACCACGACCCGGTCCGCCACGTCGAGCGCGGCGTCGATGGTGGTGGCCGGCAGGTTGCCGTCCAGGACGACCAGGTCGGCCGCGCGCAGCAGGTCGTGGTCGAGCGCGTCCGGGCCGAGCGAGTCGGTGGCGGCCATGTCGGAGACCCCGACGGCGAGGTCGCCGGTGTGGTCGAGCACGGCGACGTAGCGCCCCGTGGCCCCACCCCGCAGCACGGGCGCGACGTCGACGCCCGCCGCCGCGGTCTGCGCGAGCAGCCAGTCGCCGTCCGGGTCGTTGCCCACGGTGGAGACCAGCGCGACCCGGGAGCCCAGGCGCGCCAGGTTCTCGGCCACGTTGCGCCCCACGCCGCCGGGGGAGCGCAGCACGACGCCGGGGTTGGAGGTCGCGTCGACCAGGGGAGCGGTGGTGCGGGCCTTGACGTCGACGTTGGCACCGCCGACCACCACGACGAGAGGCTCGGCCACCCACCAACCCTAGGGGTGGGCGTACGCCCCCGGAGCACGGGGAACCGTCGCCGCCGTGGGGAGACGGTCAGGCGCGCGCATCGCACGCGAGGTGTTCGGGCACGAGCACCTCCACCCGGGTCAGGAGGAGGCCATCCGTGCCCTGGGGAAGGGCCTGGACGTGCTGCTCGTGGCGCCGACCGGCGCCGGCAAGTCGCTGGTCTACCAGGTCGCCGGGGTCGCGTCCGGTGGGCTGACCCTCGTGGTCTCGCCGCTGCTCGCGCTCCAGCAGGACCAGCTCGACCACCTCGATGGGCTCGGCCCGGAGACCACCGCGGCCCGGCTCAGCTCGGCGGAGAGCAGGAAGCACCAGGAGGAGGTGCTCGAGCGGGCCGAGGCGGGTGAGCTGCGGTTCCTCTTCCTCGCCCCCGAGCAGCTGGCCCGCGACGAGGTGCGCCGGCGCCTGGCCAAGGCCGAGCCGGTCCTGGCCGCGGTCGACGAGGCGCACTGCGTCTCCTCGTGGGGCCACGACTTCCGCCCCGACTACCTGCGGCTGCGGCCGATGCTGGAGGAGGTGGGCGGACCGGTCACCGTGGCGCTCACCGCGACCGCGGCCGCACCGGTGCGCGACGACATCGCCGAGCGGCTGCTGCGCCAGCCGACCCTGCTCGTGACCGGCTTCCTGCGCGACAACCTCGCGCTCTCGGTGCACCACGTCGCCGACGGCGCCGGCCAGGACCACGCGGTGCTCGACCTGGTGGCCGAGCAGCCCGCGGACGCGGCGGGCATCGTCTACTGCCGGACCCGCCGTGAGGCCGACGAGCTGGCCGGGGCGCTGGCCGAGCGGACCGGCCGCGAGGTCGCGGCGTACCACGCCGGGCTGTCCGACAAGGTGCGCACCCAGGTCCAGGAGGCGTTCATGGAGGAGGGCGGCGGGCTCGACCTGGTGGTCGCGACCTCGGCCTTCGGGATGGGCGTGGACAAGCCCGACGTGCGCTTCGTGGTCCACCACCGTGCGCCGGAGTCGCCGGACACCTACTACCAGGAGATCGGCCGCGCCGGCCGCGACGGCGAGCCCGCGACGGCGGTGCTGGTGCACCGGCCCGAGGACCTCGCCCTCGGTCGCTTCTTCTCCTCCGGGGTGCCCAAGGAGAAGGACGTGGCCAAGGTGCTCGCCTCCGCCCAGGCGCTGGACTCCACCGAGCCCGGTCCGGTGGCCGAGCGCGCCGGACTCGGAGCGCGGAAGGCGGCGCGGATCCTCGACCTGCACGGGCAGGCGCAGCTCCACTCCGACGTGGCCGACCCGGTCGACGCCGTGGTGCAGCTGGCCGAGGCGCGCCGGGCCCTGGACCGCTCGCGCGTCGACATGGTCCGGGAGTACGCCGAGACCCGGCGCTGCCGGATGGAGTTCCTGCTGGCCTACTTCGGCGAGCCCGACCGCTCGCTGTGCGGGCAGTGCGACAACTGCCGAGCCGGGGTGGCCACCGAGCCGGAGGCCGCCGGTGGGCCGTACGCCGTCGGTGCGCGCGTGGCCCACCAGGAGTTCGGCAGCGGCCTGGTGACCGACGTCGAGGACGACCGGCTCACCGTGCTGTTCGACGACGTCGGCTACCGCACGCTGTCGCTCAAGGTCATCGAGGAGCACCACCTGCTGGGCTGAGGAAGTCCGCCACCAGCCGGTCGACCAGTGCCGGCTGCTCGAGCTGGAGGAAGTGGCCCGCGCCCTCGACCCGCACGAACGACGCGCTCGTCGGCAGTCGCGCGGCCGCGTGCTCGGCGTACCTCACCTGGAGGCAGCCGTCGTCGGCCCCGTGCAGCACCAGCGCCGGCACCGTCGGCACGCCCTGGAGGGTGCGCGCCCACCGCCGGTGCTCGGGCGCGAGCCGCCACGGCGCCCGCAGCGCCCGGTAGTAGCCGATCGCCGCGCGCACGTGCGCCCGGGTGGGCCAGGCGGCGCGGACCCGCGCCACGTCCTCGCGTGCGTCGTGCCCCGGCGACCACCGCCGCCACAGCGCCGGCAGCCACCGGTCCACGGTGGCCTCGGGGAGGGCCGGGAGCTGGTGGAAGAGCGTGTACCAGCTCAGCCGCAGCTGCCGCGGCGCCAGCCGCAGCGGCGCCCCGGCCATCGCGCCGAGCGGCGGGACGGCCATGGTCACGACCCGGCGGTACGGCGAGTCGGGGTGCGCCCCGAGGGCGTTCGCGGTGATCGCGCCCCAGTCGTGTCCCACCAGCACGGCGCGCTCGTCGCCGCCGAGCCGCTCGAACAGTCCGACCGCGTCGGCCATGAGCGCGCCGACGTGGTGGCTGGTCCCGAGCGCGCTGGGTGCGTAGCCGCGCAGGAAGGGCGCCACCACCCGGTGCCCGCGCGCGGCCAGGTGTGGGCCGAGGTGCCGCCAGGTCCACGCGGTGTCGGGGAAGCCGTGCAGCGCCACCACCAGGGGCCTGTCCGCCGGCCCCCAGGCCAGGCAGGCCAGGTCGACGTCGGGCAGCGCGACACTGAGCTCCTCCGGCTCCACCCGCCTAGGGTGACACCGTGGCCGTCCCCACGGTCGTCCTCGTCGAGGGCGAGAGCGACGCCGAGGCGGTGCGGGCACTGGCCGAGCGGCGCCGCGCGTCGCCCGACGTGCGGGCCATGGGCGGCATCACCAACCTGGCCCGGTACGCCGCGGAGCTGGCCCCGACCCACCGGCTGGTCGGGCTGTACGACGCCGCGGAGGAGCGGTACGTCGTCGGTGGTCTCGCCCGTGCCGGCCCCACCACGGCCGGCTTCCACCGCTGCGAGAGAGATCTCGAGGACGAGCTGATCCGCGCGCTCGGCGCCGAGCGCGTGCAGGAGGTGCTGGCCGCGCACGGCGACCTCGAGCCGTTCCGGGTCCTCCAGCGCCAGCCGGTCCAGCGGACGTGGTCGGTCGAGGAGCAGCTGCACCGGTTCTTCGGGGCCGGATCGGGGCGCAAGGTGCGCTACGGGCGGATGCTGGTCGACGCGCTGGCCGACGACGAGGTGCCCGCGCCACTCGTCGCGGTGCTCGCCGACGCGCTCGCGACCTGACACCATCCGGGCGTGATCCTGCGCGCCACCGCTCTCCTCGCCGGCACCGCTCTCGTGGCCGCCCTCGCCCTCGCCGCCGCCGCACCGGCCCACGCCCGGGCCGCCGACCTGCCGGTGCGGGCCTCGGACCCGGCCGGCGACGTCGTGGTCTTCGACGGCGGCGGCACCAAGCCGACGACCGGGCAGCGCACCAGCATCGACCTGCGCTCCTTCTCCGCGGTGGAGCGCGGCGACGGGGTGCGGTTCTCCTTCACCATCGCCCGCATCGTGGCCGGCCGGACCTTCGACCAGGTCGTCGCCGTGAGCTTCGGGCGCGACGCCTTCCAGCTCCTGGCCAACCCCCAGCAGAAGAAGGGCACCGCGGTCGGCGCCGCCATCTGCTCGGTCGACGTGTCCACCACGCGGGCCACCGGCACCGTCCGCGTCGACGTGCCGGACCGCTGCCTGCCGGACGGCGCGGGCGTGCTCCGCGTCTCGGCGTACCTGCAGAAGAAGAACGGCTCCGGCCCCGGCTTCTCCGAGGACACCCTGCGGGTCCCGGGCCAGGTCAGCCTGCACTGACGGCGGGCCCGGAGGCGACGGCTCCCGAACGCAGCCACCCCCACCGGGGCTGCGGCGGACATGGGGATGGGAGCCGTCGCCGGACCGAGGGTGTGCCCCTCGGCTGCCGGGGATCCTATGCAGTGTCCGAGGGTCCCGGCATACCGTCGATGGGGTACGCCGTCCCGCGCGCGACCACCCCTCCCGACTCCTCGTCGGTGACCACGCGGACCGCCAGTCCGGCCGCCCTCAGCGCCGCCGCGGTGCCGTCCAGCTGGGTGCGCCCGGTCTCCACCAGCACGTGCCCGCCGGGCCGCAGCCACCGCCGCGCCTCGGCCACGACCCGGCGCTGCACGACCAGGCCGTCGGCGCCGCCGTCGAGCGCGACCCGGTGCTCGTGGTCGCGCGCCTCACGCGGCATCTCGGCGATCGCCGCGGTGGGGACGTACGGCGCGTTGGCCACCACGACGGCGACCTCGCCCCGCAGCCGTGCGGGCAGCGGCGCGTAGAGGTCGCCCTCGAGGACCCGGTCGGGCGGCAGGTTGCGCCGGGCCACCGCGACCGCGTCCGGGTCCACGTCCACGGCGTACACCTCGAGCCCCTCGACCCGGGCCCGGAGCGCGGCCGCGATCGCGCCCACCCCGCAGCCGAGGTCGACGACCACGTCGCCCGCGCGCAGCAGCGCGGCCGCCTCGTCGACCAGCAGCGCCGTGCGCTGCCGCGGCACGAACACCCCCGGCGCCACCGCCAGCCGCAGTCCGCAGAACTCCACCCAGCCCACCAGCTGCTCGAGGGGGTCGCCCGCCTCGCGACGCCGGGTCAGCGCCTCGAGGTGCTCGGCGTCCGCGGCCGCCTCGCCCAGCAGGGCCGCCTCCTCCTCGGCGAAGACGCAGCCCGCCGCCCGCAGGCGCGCCACCAGCCGCTCGACGTCGCTCGCCGCCAGGTCCACACTGCCGATCATGGCCATCGACCTCGACGACGAGGACCGCCGGGTCCTCCCGCAGCTGCGCCACCAGAGGCTCCAGCAGCGCGTCCGGGCCCTGCGCGGCGACACCGTGGTCGTCGACTCGACCCGTGCCCGGCTGGTCTGGGAGCCGCGCCGCCCGGTCGCGTCGTACGCCGTGCCGGAGGCCGACGTCCTCGTGCCGCTCGAGCCCGGCCCGGCCGCCACGCCCGACGACGGCCGCCCGGTGCTCGACCCGCGGGTGCCGTTCGCCGTGCACTCCGCGCCCGGCGAGGTGCTGTCCCTGCGGCTGCCGGACGGCGGGCTGGCCGTGGGCGCGGCGTACCGGCTGGCCGACCCGGACCTCGCCGACCACCTGGTGCTCGACTTCGCGGCCTTCGACTGGCGCGACGAGGAGGACGCGCGGATCAGCCACCCGCGCGACCCGCGGCACCGCATCGACGTCTTCCCCAGTGCGCGGACCGTGCGCATCGAGCACGCCGGCCGGCTCCTGGCCGAGAGCGCGCGGGCCCGGTGGCTGTTCGAGGGCACCTTCGGGTTCCCCCGCTACTACCTGCCGCGCGAGGACGTGGCCGTGCCCCTCGAGCGGGACCCGGACCTGGCCACGGCGTGCGCCTACAAGGGGGTCGCGACGTACTGGTCGGTCGCCGGCGACCCGGCCCTGAGCCGGATCGCGTGGAGCTACGAGGAGCCGCTGGTCGACGCGACGTCGGTGCGCGGCCTGGTCTGCTTCTTCACCGAGCGGCTCGACCTGTCGGTCGACGCGACCCCGGTGCCTCGGCCGTGGACCCCGTGGAGCGATCCCGACTGAAGACGAACCACCGCATCGCGCAGTAGGTGAACACGCCCTCGCACGCCCCGGCCACGAGCCGCGCCGGCTGGTAGGGCACGCCGAGCGCGGCCAGCAGCGTCGTGCCGCCGAGCAGGAAGACGGCGAAGTTGACCGCAACCACCACGACGTAGCGCAGGCTCTCGGGGCCGATCGGCTCGCGCGAGCGGAAGTTCAGCACCCGGTTGAGCAGGTAGTTCGTGGCGAACGCGACGGCGTACCCGGTGCTCAGCGCGAGCGGCAGCGGCCAGCCGAGCCCGCCGTGCAGCGCGGTGAGGACGGCCAGGTCCAGCGCGTAGGTGCCGAGGCTGATGACGGCGAAGCGCACCAGCGTCGCGTCGACCACGCCGCGACGCTAGGCAGATCGGGTGAACGTCCGGGAACGCCGGCGGACCCACTCCTCGAACAGCACGGTGCAGAACGGCGGGATGCTGGCGGCCAGCCCGACCAGCGCCACGGGCAGCGACCAGTGCAGCCGGCGCCAGGCCACCAGGGTCACCACGACGTAGCAGAGGAAGACCGTGCCGTGGATCGGGCCGAAGACCTGGACGCCGCGCTCGCCCGCGTCGACGACGTACTTGAAGAACATCCCGGTCAGCAGCCCCGCCCAACTGACCGCCTCGGCGAAGGCGACCACGCGGAACGCCGTCACGACCGGGTCCTCGTGGGCGTGGGCGGGGTCGTTCGCCCGCAGCCAGAGCAGCCCGGCCACGGGCAGGACGGCGGGCACGAAGCCGTAGCCGACGCCGTACTCCGACCACACCGTGGCGTCGGGGAACCAGTCCGGCGCGAGCAGGCTGAGCGTGCCGACGGCCAGCACGCCGCCGAGCTCGACCCAGAGCATCCGCGACGCGAACCCGGTGTCGCCGTCGGCGGCGCGCCGGATGGCCACCCACCCGAGCGCGTAGGTGACCGCGGCGACCAGCGAGAGCGCGTAGGCCAGCGGAGCCTCGTCGGCCCGGGTGGCCAGCTGCACGATCGAGCGGGCGCCCGCGGCCAGGGTGAACAGCGCGTAGAGCAGGAGCAGGACCTGGTGCGGCCCGGAGCGCTTCACAGCGTGGCCACCATCCGCCAGCTGATGACCGCCACGGCGACCGCGGCCACGCCGACCACGCCGAGCGACCACGGGCCCTCGTCGTCCTCGACCGAGCGCAGGGCGAGCGGCAGCACGCACACCGACGCCGCGAGGTAGCCCACGTGGGTGCTGAGCTCGTCGGGCCGGGTGCCGCCCGCGATGACCCCGAGCCCGACCACCGCGCGCAGCACGAGGAGTGCCTCGAGCATCCAGCCCATCGACGCCAGCCACGGCGGGCGCGCCCGCCACCGGTAGGCGGCGTACGCCGCGAGCAGCGCCACCAGCAGGGCGTAGCCGACCGCGATCCAGCTGATCTGGTCGAGCGCGGCCATGGCGTCATCATCGCGTGGTGGCAAAGTGGAACGTGTTCTAGTCTGCTGCGATGGCGCCCGACGTGTTCGCCCCCGCGCGGCTGGGCCCGGTCACGCTGCGCAACCGGACGATCAAGGCGGCGACCTTCGAGGGGCGCACGCCGGACGGGCAGGTCACCGACGCGCTCGTCGACTACCACCTCGCGGTGGCCCGCGGCGGCCTCGGGCTGACCACGGTCGCCTACCTCGCGGTCGCACCGGAGGGTCGGACCCACCGTGAGCAGATCGTGGTCGGCCCGGCGACGCAGGCCGGACTGGCCCGGCTGGCCGACGCGGTGCACGCGACCGGCGCCAAGATCGCGGGGCAGGTCGGGCAC
Source organism: Nocardioides anomalus (assembly GCF_011046535.1). Lineage (NCBI taxonomy): Bacteria > Bacillati > Actinomycetota > Actinomycetes > Propionibacteriales > Nocardioidaceae > Nocardioides > Nocardioides anomalus. Next base: position 4,939,956 of record NZ_CP049257.1, read on the forward strand.
GCGGGCCCGGTGGCCAACGGCCGGTCGAACGGCGTGCACGCGCTGAGCGCCAGCCGGATGCCGAGCCCGCTGTCGATGCAGCTCGTGCGCTCGGCCAGCGAGGCCGACCTGACCCGCACCACCCGCGCGTACGTCGACACCGCGCGCACGCTGGTGGGCGCCGGCTTCGACGTCCTCGAGCTGCACATGGCCCACAGCTACCTGGTCTCCTCCTTCCTGGCACCGGGGCTGAACCGGCGCAAGGACCGGTGGGGCGGCTCGCTGGAGAACCGCTCGCGCCTGGCCCGGCAGGTCGCCCGCGCGGTCAAGGACGAGGTCGGCGACGAGGTCGCGGTCACGGCGAAGGTGAGCGTGAGCGACGGCTTCCGCGGCGGGGTGAGCACCGACGAGAGCCTCGAGACCACCGCGCTGCTCGAGGCCGACGGCCACCTCGACGCGCTCCAGCTGAGCGGCGGCAGCTCGCTGATGAACCCGATGTACCTCTTCCGGGGCGAGGCCCCGGTCGCCGAGTTCGCCGCCTCGATGCCGCTCCCGGTGCGGCTGGGCATGCGCACGCCGGTGGGCCGGCGCTTCCTCAAGGAGTACGCCTTCCAGGAGGCCTACTTCTGGGACAAGGCCCTGCGCTTCCGCGAGCGGCTGGCCCTGCCGCTGACCCTCCTCGGCGGCATCAACCGCCTGGAGACCATGGAGCGCGCGATGGCGCACGGCTTCGACTTCGTGGCCATGGGCCGCGCCCTGCTCCGTGAGCCCGACCTGGTCGACCAGCTCGCCGCCGGCCGCCGCACCGGCGGCGCCTGCATCCACTGCAACCGCTGCATGCCGACCATCTACTCCGGCACCCGCTGCGTGGTCCTCGACCCGGCCTAGACCCGGTCTGGACGGACGCGGCCCGGACCCGGAAATGCAACGCGTCGTTCACACCTGTCGGCGACACTGGTGACGTGGAGATCCTCAGTCGGCTCGTGCGGGACCGGGACCAGGTCGGTGACCCGGTCGCGGCCATCCGCCGCGCCGACGCGGTGCAGCGCCACGCGGCCGAGCAGGTGGCCGCCGCGCGCGCCGAGTCCGCGATCGCCGTACGGCAGCTGCGGCGGCTCGGCTGGACCTTCCAGGACATCGCGCTGGCCACCGGCCTGACGCCCCGCGAGGTCGGCGACCTGGCCCGCGAGTCCCGACGCCGACTGGCCTAGGGTTCCGCGGAACTAGAACCTGTTCTAGTCTGCGGCGCATGGGTCAGGTCATCCCGGAGAAGCCCCTGCGCGTGGTCGTCTGGTCGACGGGCACCATCGGTCGGCACGCGATCGCGGGCGTCGACGCGCACCCCGACCTCGAGCTGGTCGGCGTGTGGACGAGCACCCCGGCCAAGGACGGCAAGGACGCCGGCGAGCTGGCCGAGATGGGCCGGGAGCTGGGCATCAGGGCGACCACCGACCGCGACGCGCTCCTCGCCCTGGCGCCCGACGCGATCGTGCACACCGCGATGGCCGACGACCGGGTCTTCGAGTGCATCGACGACCTCACGGCGTTCGTGGCGGCCGGGATCAACGTGACCAGCAGCGGGCCGGTGCTGCTGCAGTGGCCCGAGCAGATCCTGCCCCCGGAGATGATCGCGACCATCGAGGACGCCTGCGCGCGCGGCGGGGCGAGCATGCACGTGAACGGGATCGACCCGGGCTTCGCCAACGACGTGCTGCCGCTGGCCATGACCAGCCTGTCGCAGCGCATCGACGAGGTCCGGGTCTTCGAGATCGCCGACTACTCGACCTACTACCAGCCGGTGGTGATGAACGACCTGTTCGGCTTCGGCAAGCCGATGGACGAGGTCGGCATGATCTTCGCGCCGGGGATCCTGTCCATGGCCTGGGGCAGCGTGGTCCGCCAGATCGCGGCCGGGCTGGACCTCACCCTCGACGAGCCGTTGACCGAGGAGGTCGACCGCCGCGAGGCGGAGTGGGACGTGGACAGCGTCAGCGGCGCCGTGCAGCAGGGCACGATGGGCGCCGTCCGCTTCCAGGTCGTCGGCAAGGTCGACGGCACCCCGCGCGTGGTGCTGGAGCACATCACCCGCACCGACCCGGAGCAGGTCCCCGAGTGGGAGAAGCCGCCGGAGGGCGCCGACGGCTGCTACCGGGTGCGCATCACCGGCGAGCCGTTCATGCAGGTCGACTTCACCCACCACGGCGAGCACGGCGACCACAACGTCAGCGGCATGATCACCACCGCCCAGCGCCTGATCAACGCGCTGCCCGCGGTCGTGGCCGCCGAGCCCGGCATCGTCCGCGCCGTCGACCTGCCCCTGGTCACCGGTCGCGGCCTGGTCGCGCGGTGAGCATCCTCGAGCGGTTCGGCATCGAGGGCCAGGTCGCCGTCGTCACCGGCGCGGGTCGCGGGCTCGGGGCCGCCACCGCCGTGGCCCTGGCCGAGGCCGGCGCGGACGTCGTCATCTCCAGCCGCACCGCCGAGCAGCTCGAGGCGGTGGCCCGCCGGATCGAGGGCGCCGGCCGCAGGGCCGTCGTGGTCCCGGCCGACCTCAGCGACCTCGACGCGGTCGCCGGGCTCGCCCGGACGGCGTACGACGAGCTCGGTCGCCTCGACACCGTGGTCAACAACGTCGGCGGCACCTTCCCGCGGGCCTTCCTCGACACCAGCCCGCGGTTCCTCACCGAGGCCTTCAGCTTCAACGTCGCGACCGCCCACGCGCTGACCCGCGCCGCGGTCCCGCTCATGCTGAAGAGTCCCGACGGTCAGCAGTCCGTGGTCACCATCAGCTCGATGATGGGTCGCACCGCCGACCGCGGCTTCGTGGCCTACGGCACGGCCAAGGCCGCGCTGGCGCACTGGACGCGGCTGGCCGCCCAGGACCTCGCGCCCCGGATCCGGGTCAACGGCATCCACGTCGGCTCGATCATGACCAGCGCACTGGAGTACGTCGCGGGCCAGCCCGAGCTCATGGACCAGCTGGAGGGGAAGACCCCGCTCGGCCGGGTCGGCGAGCCGGAGGACATCGCGGCCGGCGTGCTCTACCTCGCCTCCCGGGCCGGGCAGTACGTCACCGGCAAGCTCATCGAGATCGACGGCGGCATCCAGCAGCCCACCCTCGACCTCGGCCTGCCCGACCTCGAGCCCGAGTCGACACGCCCCAGCCCGTAGGCTCGCCCCGATGACCTCGTCAACCACCCCCACGGCGTACGCCGTCTCGCCGGACTCGGGCGAGCACTGGACCGCCGAGGGCGCCTGGCCGGTCGCCGAGGGGATCCACCGGATCCCGCTGCCGCTGCCCATGGACGGGCTCAAGGCCATCAACGTCTACGTGCTCACCACCGACGACGGCCTGGTGCTGGTCGACGGCGGCTGGGCGATCCCCGAGGCCCGCGAGCTGCTCGACCGCTCGCTGCGCTCGATCGGCGCCGGGTTCGGCGACATCCGGCGCTTCCTGGTCACCCACGTGCACCGCGACCACTACACGATGGCGCGGGTCCTCGGCACCGAGCTCGGCGTGGACGTCGCGCTCGGCCGCGGCGAGGAGCCGGCCATGACCGCCCTCAACGCGCTGGACGAGCTGACCGAGAGCCCGTTCGCCCAGCTGCTGCGCACGGCGGGCGCGCACGACCTGGCCGAGGCCTGGAGCACCGACGTCGGCGACGGCCAGCTGCCCGACCCGGCCTGGTGGGACTACCCCGACACCTGGCTCGACGGCGACCACGAGATCCCCGTCGGCCACCGCACCCTCGACGCGGTGCACACCCCCGGCCACACGCCGGGCCACTACGTCTTCGTCGACCGGGCCGGCGAGGTCCTGTTCGCCGGCGACCACGTGCTGCCGACGATCACGCCGTCGATCGGCTTCACCTTCCCGGCCGTGCCCCAGCCGCTCGGCGACTTCATGGCCTCCCTGACCAAGGTCCGCGCGCTGCCGGACCTGCGCATCCTGCCCGCCCACGGCCCGGTCGCGCCGTCCTCGCACGCCCGGGTCGACGCGCTGCTGGCCCACCACGAGGACCGGCTCGACCAGTGCGTGGCCGCGCTCGCCGCCGGAGCGCGCACCTCGGCCGAGGTCGCCGCCCGGCTCGGGTGGACCCGCCACGAGCACCCGTACGACGAGCTCGACGTGTTCAGCCAGGGCATGGCCGCGATGGAGACCAAGGCCCACCTCGAGCTGCTCGTGGCCCGCGGCGTCGCCACCCGGTCGGTCGACGCCGACGGCGTGGTGAGCTTCGCGCTCGCTCAGGCCGGCGAGGCCGGCTGACGCAGCCGCATCGGCACGTGCGGGATGCCGTCCTCGAGGAACATCGCCCCGTCCTCCTCGAAGCCGAAGCTCGCGTACCACCGTGCCAGCGGCTCCTGCGCGTCCAGCACCACGTCGCGCCCGGGGCAGACCTGGAGCGCGGTGTGCAGCAGCGCGTCGGCCATCCCCTTGCCGCGGACGGTGGGGTGCAGCACGACCCGGCCGATGCGCCACTCGTCGACGTCGTCCAGGACCCGCGCGCAGCCGACGACGGCGTGGTCGTCGTCGAGCACGACGTGCCGGGTCTCGGGCTCGAGGTCGCGGCCGTCGAGGTCGGGGTAGGGGCACTGCTGCTCCACGACGAAGACGTCCTGGCGCAGCTTCCACAGGCTGTACGCCGTCAGGGTGTCCAGGGCCGAGAACGGCACCGCGGTGATCCTCACGCGAGGAACTCCTTCGTCGTGCGCCAGGCCCGCGCCGCCTCGGGCACGAACGGCAGCAGCGGGTAGACGTGCAGCAGGTCCGGCGCCTCGATCGACGTGAGGTCCCAGCCGGCCTCGCGGGCGTGGCGGGTGAGCAGCCGGCCGCCGGGGGAGAGCAGGTCGCGGGTGCCGAAGAACATCAGCGCCGGCGGCAGCCCGCTCAGGTCGCCGAGCGCGGGCGAGACCTCGGGGCGGCCGAGGTCCTCGGGCGCGCCGGCCCACCACGCGGCGTACGCGTCGAGCTTGCCCACGAACAGCCACGGGTCGACCGCGTCCAGGCCGTAGGTCTCCGGAGTGCTGGTGGTGAGGTCGACCCACGGGGAGATGAGCAGCAGGCGGCTCGGCTGCGGGCCGCCCCGGTCGCGCAGGCTCAGCGCGACGGCGAGCGCCAGTCCGCCGCCCGCGGAGTCGCCGGCCAGCACGACGTCCTCGCCGGTGGCCAGGTGCCGCTGCACCAGCGCGACCAGCTCCTCGTGGGAGTCGCGCCAGGTGTGCTCGGGGGCGAGCGGGTAGTCGGGCACCACGACGCGCGCGCCGAGGCTCGAGGCCAGCCTGGCGACGTAGCGCACGTGGAAGGGGTCGAGCGGCGCCACGAACCCGCCACCGTGCAGGTGCACGACGGTGCGCGTGGGCGGGCGGCGCCGGTCGCTCACGGTGTACGACGCGAAGCCGGGTGCGAGCTCCTCGCGGACCACGGCGTAGCGGCGGGTGAAGAACGGCACCGCGCTCGTCGGGAGCGCGTGGTCCAGCGTCGCGTGCCACGCCTCGATCCGCCGGCGCTCGGTCTCGACGTCGTCGAGCTCGCGGGAGCGGCGCAGCCGCGGCACGGCGTACGCCAGGAGCTCGTGGCGGCGGCTGGGCACGGGCTGCAATCTGCCACAGGTTTGTCGCCGGTCCGGTGCCGGGAAGGAACACCCACATGGGTTTCGTCGACGAGCTGCAGGGCCTCATCCCCCAGATCACCGAGGCCGCCATCGAGGCCTCGATGCGAGAGGCCGGCTACCGCGAGGGCTCGTGCGCGGAGGGCTCGTTCCGAGGTGCGGCCAACCTGGGCACGCTCGGGCCCGGCGGCGAGGACAACCCGATGGGCTTCGTCCCCATGGACATCAAGGTCACCTACCCCGGCGGGAAGTGGTACCTCTCCCCGCAGTACGCCGAGCAGTGGGTGCCCTTCGAGCAGACCAGCTGGGGCCGGGACGGATGGCACGTCCCGTTCGACGCGACCGTCACCTACCTGTCGTGGGGCAAGAGCATCGACGCCGTGTTCGGCCGGTGGACCTACGTGCCCGAGCCGACCGACATCGAGGGCAAGGTCGACACGCTGCGCGCGGTGGCCAAGCAGCTCAACGCGGGCGGCGCCTTCACCGACGGCAAGGGCGAGGACCAGACCGTGGACGGCGGCAACCTCGTCCTGAACGACTACATCGACTACGTCGACGGCGAGCTCAACCAGTACAACGGCCTGATGATCGACGCCTTCGACGCCAACTACGCGTCGCGGGTGCGGCCGACCCTGACCGGCCAGCACGTCGTGGCCTGCGTGATGGGCACGCTCATCGCCGGTGAGCAGAAGATCTGGGAGGACGCCCAGGAGGACGTGCTCACCCTGGCCCGGGAGGCGCTGAAGGCCTTCAAGGCGGCGCCCGAGCACCACGCGGACTGGGAGGCGGTCTTCAAGGTGGCCGGCGCCGCGCTCGCCGCCGCCGGGCTCTTCGTCACCGGTGGTGCCGGCGCCACGGCCATCGGCGCGGCCAGCACCGTGCTCGGCATCATCGGCACCTTCCAGCAGCCGCCGCCCGACAAGCCCAAGGGCTCGGTCCTCGGCTCCACGTCGGACGCCATCATCGACAGCCTCTGGAAGTCGCGCGACGAGCTGGACAAGGCGGTGACCCAGCAGGAGCAGAGCCTGTCCGACTGCGGCAGCAAGGCCGCGAAGTACTTCGCCGAGCACCCGGAGTACATCGACATCGCCGAGCCCTCGGAGTTCCTGGAGAACAACCGGGGCGAGTACTTCAAGGACGGCGAGAACATCAAGGTGCTGATGCCGCACCTGCGCGAGATCGCGGCCCGCTTCGACCTCATCTCCGAGCTGCAGTCGGCCGCGGCGGGGCAGGCGGACGGTGCCATGGGCGACAGCGTCTGGACGCGCGACGACCGGATCGGGATGAGCGCGACCGGCCACTACGCGGCCTACCAGACGCTGCACGGCGTGCTCGACGGCGCGCTGTCCGGCTCGGCCCGCGAGATGCACAGCGTGGCCGGGCGGCTGGTGCAGGTCTCCCACGACTTCCAGGCCACCGAGGACCAGATCGAGGCCGAGCTCAAGCAGCAGACCAAGCAGGTCCAGCACACCCAGCCGACGTACTGACCCGCCGCTGTCACACCCCGGCGGCGGCCGGTGTCTCGTGGGCATGACCACCACCAGCACGTTCCGCATCCCCCAGGCCGAGGTGACCGGGCTCTACGGCGCCGTGATGCGCCTGTTCGCCAGGTCCAAGCTGGGCGGGGAGTTCCCCGACAACGGCTACGTCTACTTCCACCACAAGCCGGTCCTCAAGGCCGTGATGTCCTTCGAGGGCAAGGTCGCGAAGTGGGACCGGCTCGACCCGCTGCTCAAGTCCTACGCCCAGCTCGTCAGCGCCGGCGTCATCGGCTGCTCGTGGTGCCTGGACTTCGGCTACTTCATGGCCCACAACGACGGCCTCGACCTGGCCAAGGTCCGCGAGGTCCCGCGCTGGCGGGAGTCCTCGGTCTTCACCCCGCTCGAGCGCGACGTCATGGAGTACGCCGAGGCGATGACCCTCACCCCGCCCACCGTCACCGACGCGATGGTCGCCTCGCTGGTCGACCGGCTCGGGTCGCCCGCGGTCGTCGAGCTGACCCAGATGGTGGCGCTGGAGAACATGCGCTCACGCTTCAACTCCGCCGCCGGCCTGCAGAGCCAGGGCTACTCCGACGTCTGCGAGCTCCCGCTCGCCGTACCGTCCCACGGGTGAGCACCGACCTCTTCGTCAGCCACCGCAACCTGCTGTTCACGGTGGCCTACGAGATGCTCGGCTCGGCCGCCGACGCCGAGGACGTCCTCCAGGAGACGTGGCTGCGCTGGAGCGACGTCGACGCGGACGAGGTGCGCGACCCCCGCGCGTACCTCGTCCGCATCACCACCCGCCTCGCCCTCAACCGGATCCGCACCCTCTCCCGGCGCCGCGAGTCCTACGTCGGGCCGTGGCTGCCCGAGCCGCTCCTCACCTCGCCCGACGTGGCCGAGGACGTCGAGCTCGCCGACTCGGTCTCCACCGCCATGCTGCTCGTCCTGGAGACCCTCGGGCCGACCGAGCGCGCGGTCTTCGTGCTGCGCGAGGTCTTCGACCTGCCCTACGAGGAGATCGCGGCCGCCGTCGACAAGACCCCGGCCGCCGTCCGCCAGATCGCCCACCGCGCCCGCAGCCACGTCGACGCCCGCCGCCCCCGCGTGGAGACCGACCGCGCCGAGCGCGACGCCGTCACCCGCCGCTTCATGGCGGCCGTGGCGACCGGCGACCTGCAGGGCCTCATGGACGTCCTCGCCCCCGACGTCGTCCTCATCACCGACGGCGGCGGGATCAAGAAGGCGGCGCTCCGCCCGATCGAGGGCGCCGACAAGGTGCTGCGCTTCCTCACCGCCGTCTTCCCCGACGACGTCGAGGCCCGCGCCGAGCCCGTGCTCGTCAACGGCCACGTCGGCGTGCGGCTGCTCGCCGACGACGTCCTCGACACCGTCGCCACCTGGCGCATCGACGACGGCCTGGTGACCGGGCTCTACTTCGTGCGCAACCCGGCCAAGCTCGGCCGCGTCGACGAGGAGGTCGGGCTCAGCCGCTGAGGTCGCAGAACGAGTGGTGCTCGTGGGCGACCACCCAGCCGCCGTCCTCGCGGCGCAGGCCAAGGGTGAGCCGCAGGCGCCGCTCGGGCACGGCCGCGAGCTCCTCGGGCGTGCCGCACCGCAGCAGCGCCCACACGTAGGCCACGTCCGCGCCGGCCGTGACGTCGAGCTCGACGACCTCGAACACCGCGCCGGAGGCCTGCCAGGCGAAGAACGGCGGCCAGGTCCCGGCGTACGCCGCGAGCCCGCGGACGCCGTCGTGGGGCGGGGGCACGTCGAACATCACGACGTCGTCGGCGTGGTGGGCCAGGACGGCGTCGAGGTCGCCCTCGTGCACGGCGCTCGCCCAGGCGCGGACCAGCTGCTCGATCTCGGCTGCCTCGTGCGTGGTGTCCATGACGGACCGACCGTCCGGGTCGCGCGGAGTCATCGCTAGAGTGGAGGCCACAGACAGGGGGAGCACCGCGACGGTGCTGAGAGTGCGGGTGAGCCGCAGACCCTCCGAACCTGATCCGGTCAGCACCGGCGTAGGGAGTCACACGATGAGGCGCATCCCGGTGTGCGTGGCCGCGGCGGCCGTGCTGCTGACCACCTCCTGCTCGCTCGTGGGCGGGGGTGACGACGACGGCGGCGCGGACGCGAGCCAGCGCGTGGTGCTCGTGACCCACGAGTCGTTCGTGATGAGCAAGGCGCTGCAGCGGCAGTTCGAGGAGGAGAGCGGCTACGACCTGGTCATCAAGGCCTCGGGCGACGGCGGCGCTCTGACCAACAAGCTGGTGCTGACCAAGGACGACCCGACCGGTGACGCCGTGTTCGGGATCGACAACACCTTCGGCTCGCGGGCGGTGGACGAGGGCGTCCTCGCGCCGTACGCCGCGCAGCTGCCGGCGGGCGCGGAGCAGTACGTCCTGCCGGGCGACGACGACCACGACCTCACGCCGATCGACACCGGCAGCGTGTGCGTGAACGTCGACGACACGTGGTTCGCGGCGAAGGGGGTGCCGGAGCCGCAGACGCTCGACGACCTGCTGGACCCGCAGTACGAGGACCTCTTCGTGACGCCGGGTGCGACCACGAGCTCGCCGGGGCTGGCCTTCCTGCTGGCCACCATCGCGAACACGCACGACTGGCCGGCGTACTGGAAGGCCCTGCTGGCCAACGGCGCCAAGATCACCCAGGGCTGGTCGGACGCCTACGAGGTCGACTTCACCCAGGGCGGCGGCGGGGGCGACCGGCCGATCGTGCTGTCCTACGACTCCAGCCCGGCCTTCACCATCGGCGACGACGGGACGAGCACGACCCACGCGCTGCTCGACACCTGCTTCCGCCAGGTCGAGTACGCCGGCGTGCTGGCCGGCGCGGCCAACCCCGAGGGGGCGCAGGCGCTGGTCGACTTCATGCTGACGCGGGAGTTCCAGGAGGCCCTGCCGGACGCGATGTACGTCTTCCCGGTCGACAGCGGCGCGCCGCTGCCGACGGACTGGGCGACGTACGCCGTGCAGCCGCCGGACCCGTTCGGCGTCGACCCGGCCGACATCGCCGCGAACCGCGACGCGTGGCTCCGGGAGTGGAGCGACCTCGTCAGCCAGTGAGGACCACCAGGCTCCTCACGCTCATCGGCCTCGCCCTGGGGCCGGTGCTGGTGCTCGCCGTCTTCTTCGTGCTGCCGGTCAGCGCGATGGTGCACCGCGGCTTCGCCGACGGCCCGGGCGAGGTCCTCGACGTGCTCGGCCGCGACCGGACCCGCCGGGTCGTGTGGTTCACGGTCTGGTCGGCCGGGCTGGCCACGCTGGCGAGCGTGGCGCTCGGCCTGCCGGCGGCGTACGTCCTGCACCGGCTGCGCTTCCCCGGCCGCGACCTGGTCCGTGCGCTGCTGCTGGTGCCGTTCGTGCTGCCGACCGTGGTCGTCGGCGTGGCCTTCCGCCTGCTGGTGCGCGACACCCCGCTGGACGGCAGCCCGATCGCGATCGTCGCCGGGCTGGTCTTCTTCAACGTCGCCGTCGTCATCCGCGCGGTCGGCGCGGCGTGGGAGTCGCTCGACCCGCGGCCCGGCGAGGCGGCCGCCGCGCTCGGCGCGACGCCGGCGCAGGTCCTCCGCACCGTCACGCTGCCCGCCCTGCGCCCGGCCATCGTGAGCGCGGCCAGCGTGGTGTTCCTGTTCTGCGCCACGTCGTACGGCGTGGTGCTGACGCTGGGCGGGCTGCGCTACTCCTCGGTGGAGACCGAGATCTACCTGCTCACCACCCAGCTGCTCGACCTGCCCGCCGCCGCCGCGCTCAGCATCGTGCAGCTGCTGGCCATCACCGCGCTGATCGTCCTCGCCGGCCGGCTGCGCAGCGTGCCGGACCCGACCGTCGCGCGACGGACCGCACGGGCCCGGAGGCCCCGCGGGGTCGACACCGTGCCGGTGGTGGTCACGCTGCTCGCCCTGGCCCTCGTGGCCGCCCCGCTGCTCACCCTGCTGACCGGGTCGCTCCGCGAGGACGGCACCTGGACCCTGGCCAACTTCCGCCGCCTGTCCACGACCGGCGACGGCAGCGCGCTGCTGGTCCCGGCCACCGACGCGCTCACCACCAGCCTGCGCACGGCCGTCGACGCCACCTGGATGTCGCTGCTGCTCGGCGGGCTGATCGCGGTGGTCGTCAGCCGGCGGTCGCTGAGCGCGGGGGAGCGGCGGCTGCGCGGCACCCTGGACGCGTTCTTCATGCTGCCGCTCGGCGTCTCGGCGGTGACCCTCGGCTTCGGCTTCCTGCTCACCCTCGACACCTCCTCGCCGCTGCTCGTGCCGATCGCGCAGGCCCTGGTCGCGTTGCCGCTGGTCGTGCGCACCCTCGTGCCCGTGCTCCAGGGCGTCGACGACCGCCAGCGCCAGGCCGCGGCCTCGCTCGGCGCCGGGCCGCTGCGCGCCTTCTGGACCGTCGACGTCCCCGCCGTGCGCCGACCGCTCCTGGCCGCGGCCGGCTTCGCGTTCGCGGTCAGCCTGGGCGAGTTCGGCGCCACGTCGTTCCTGGCCCGCGACGAGCACCCGACCCTGCCGGTCGTGATCTTCCAGCTCATCGGTCGCCCGGGCAGCGACAACTTCGGCATGGCGCTGGCCGCCTCCGTCGTCCTGGCCGCCGCCACCGCGCTGGTCGTCCTCGTCGTCGACCGCGTCGGCGGCCGCAGCTTCGGGGTGCTCTGATGCTCGCGCTCACCGACGTCGGCGTGGCCTACGACGGCGTGCCCGCCGTCCAGGACGCGAGCCTCGAGCTGCCCGACGGCCAGGTGCTGGCCGTGCTCGGGCCCAGCGGCTGCGGCAAGTCCACGCTGCTGCGCGCGGTGGCCGGCCTGGAGCCGCTCACCTCGGGCCGGGTGGCCTGGGACGGCGAGGACCTGTCCCGCGTGCCGACGCACCGGCGCGGCTTCGCGCTGATGTTCCAGGACGGCCAGCTCTTCGGCCACCTCACCGTGGCCCGCAACGTCGGCTACGCGCTCCGCCTGCGCCGCGCGGCCGGCGCTCGGGAGCGGGTCGAGGAGCTGCTGGCCCTGGTCGGCCTCGAGGGGTACGCCGACCGCCTGCCGGCCACCCTGTCCGGCGGCGAGCGGCAACGGGTCGCCCTGGCCCGCTGCCTCGCCGTACGCCCCCGCCTGCTGCTCCTCGACGAGCCGCTCTCCGCCCTCGACACCGGGCTGCGCCAGCGGCTGGCCACGGACCTGCGGGACGTCCTCACCGCGGAGGGCACGACCGCGCTCATGGTCACCCACGACCACGAGGAGGCCTTCACCGTGGCCGACCGGCTCGCGGTGATGCGGGCCGGGCGGATCGTGCAGCAGGGCGGCATCGACGAGGTCTGGCGCCACCCGGTCGACGCCGAGACCGCGCTGTTCCTCGGCTACGCCCGGGTGCTGCCCGACGGGCGCGCCGTGCGCCGCAGCGCGTTCCGCGTCGACCCCGCGGGCGAGCTCACCGGCACCGTGGTCGAGGCCCGCACCACGCCCGAGCAGGCCCGGCTCGTCGTCGACGTGGACGGCACCGGCCGGGTCGACGCCGTCGCCCCCCTCGGCCAGCCCACCGGACCCGGCCAGGCGGTCCGGCTGACCCTCGACGCCACGCGCACGGCCGTCGTGGGGCGTCCGTGACTCGCGCGACACGCTCCCTACACTGAGCGGGTGTTCCGCCGCGCCTGGGTCCTCATGGTCGTCCTGGCCGTGGGCATGGCGGCCTGGGCGGTCATCGAGGCGCTGGTCCTCGACAAGCGGCTGATCGACCCCGAGGGCAGCTTCCTCGGCCCGTCCTACATCCGGCTGCCGCTGCTCCTGCTCGGCGCCCTGCTGCTCGACCTGCTGCCGCTGACCGTCTACAACTCCTGGAAGCGCCCCCGCGAGATCCCCAGCGTGGTGCGCAACCGGCTGCGCACGCACTGGACCAAGGAGCGCTGGACCCTCGTCGCGCTCGGCATCATCAGCTTCTACGTCGTCTACGTGACCTACCGCAACATCAAGTCGTTCCTGCCGTTCGTCATCTCGACCAAGTACGACCGCGAGCTGCACCTGCTCGACCACGCGCTGCTCTTCGGCCACGACCCGGCCACGCTGCTGCACAGCGTGCTCGGCACCGGCATCGCGGCGTACGTCTTGTCCTTCGTCTACCTGTGGTTCCTGCCGATGGTGCCGCTGGTCGTCACCGCCTGGGTGGTGTGGGCGCGCAACCTGTCCTACGGCTACTGGTTCGTGACCTCGCAGTGCATCGCCTGGACGCTGGGGACCATCTCCTACTACGCGCTGCCCACGCTCGGCCCGGGCTTCCGCTACGTCGCGCTCTACGTCGACCTGCCCGACACCCCGTCCAAGCAGCTCATGGACTCCCTGGACAACACCCGCGACTACGTCGTCACCGGCTCGCTCAGCAACGCCGTGCAGTCCGTGGCCGGCTTCGCCTCGCTGCACTGCGGGATCACCATGCTGGTCGCGCTGATGGTGCAGTACACGATGCGCCACAAGTGGCTCAAGATCGCGGTCTGGGTCAACTTCGGCATCACCGCGATCGCCACGCTCTACTTCGGGTGGCACTACATCGCCGACGACGTCGCCGGCGTGCTCATCGCGCTGGTCAGCTTCTACGTCGGTGGGCTGGCGAGTGGGCAGAAGTTCGAACGCGGCGGGCTGCGCTCGCACCCCACCACGACGACCTCCGCGGTGCCGGTCCTCAAGGACTGAGGCCGGCGTGAGTTTCACCGGCCGGCCGGTGAAACTCACGCTTGGCGTACGGAACTCACGCCCGATCCGGGAGTTTTGTACGCCCCAACGAATGACACCCTTGTCATTCGTCAAGCCGACACGCCGGGGTTCTCGAGAAACTTCGCCGTTCCGGTTGACGTCTCCTGTCACAGCAGTCACGGTTGATGCTCGTGCGCTTGAAGTGACATCTGTGGGAAGTGTGACTGGCGGTGCACGTGCCGAGACCGGCTCGGGGAAGGAGTCGGTCGTGAGCATGCTCAGGAGACCTCACCGTGCGCGCACGGGGCTTTGCTGTGGGAAGTGTGGCGCTGCTGTGCGCCGGAGTGCTGGCGGTGCCGACCGCGCGAGCGGCCGACCCGGACGGGCACGTCACCCAGAAGGACGTCACCCGGGCGCAGGCCGCCGCGGACCGCAAGGCCGCCGACGTCGCGTCGGTGCGGGCCACGCTGGCCCAGGCGCAGCGGCGGCTCGAGGACGCCCAGGTCGGAGCGGCGCGGGCCGGTGAGCGGTTCAACGGCGCGCGGTACGCCGCGCAGCAGGCCGCGGCCGCGTCGGCCACCGCCCAGGCGCAGGCCGCGGACGCGGCGGCCACCCTCGAGCGCCAGCGGTCGGCGTACGCCGACGCGGTGACCTCGGCCTACCAGATGTCGCCGCAGCTCAGCGCCCTCGGAGCGCTCAGCCACGCCGACGGCGTGACCGACGTGCTGGAGAGCAGCGCCGCGCTGCGCAACGCCCAGACCGCCCTGCAGGACCGCTACGACGCCTACGACGAGGCCTCCGACGCCGCCCGCGACACCGAGGCCGACGCCGCCGACGCGCTGGCCGACGCCCAGGCCGCCACCGCGAAGGCCCGCGCGGCCCGCGACGCCGCCCGGGACGCCGCCGACGCCGCGGCCGCCGAGGCCGACCGGTACGCCGACGAGCGCGACCGCCTCCTCGGCCAGCTGGCCGACCTCCAGCACGTCTCGGTCCGGCTGGCCGAGAAGCGCGAGGACCAGCTCGCCGCGGCTGCCGCCGCCCAGGCCGCGGCCGACGCCGCCGCCGCGGCGCAGCAGCAGCAGCAGGAGGAGCAGCAGCAGGAGGAGCAGCAGCAGGTCACGCCGACCCCGACGCCGACCCCCACGCCGACGGTCGACCCGACGCCGACCCCGACCCCCACGGCGACCCCGACCGAGGAGCCGACCCCGACTCCGACCCCGACGAGCACGCCGACCAGCACCCCGACGAGCACCCCGACCACCGAGCCCCCGCCGCCCCCGCCGCCGACCTCGTCCGGCGACGCGGGCGCGGCGATCGCCTTCGCGCGGGCCCAGCTCGGCGAGCCCTACCGCTACGGCGCGTCCGGCCCGAGCTCATGGGACTGCTCGGGGCTGACCATGCGCGCGTGGGAGGCCGGCGGCAAGGCGCTGGCGCACTACTCGGTCGCGCAGTACGAGGACGCCACACCGATCTCGATCGGCGACCTGCAGCCCGGTGACCTGCTGTTCTGGGGCGACGGGAGCCCGAGCTCGATCTACCACGTCGCGCTCTACGTCGGCGACGGGATGATGATCCACGCGCCGCGGCCGGGCCGCAGCGTGGAGGAGGTCTCCATGTACTACTGGATCACCCCGAACTACTTCGCCCGCCCCTGACCCGGCCGCCGCCTGTGCGCCGACTCACGCCCGGCGAGGCGTCGCGGTGGATACCGTGCGTCCGTGGCCACGGACACCGCTGCCCCCGCCGACCCGGCTCCCGAGCCCCCCGAGACCGTCGAGGAGGCGCCGCCCGCGCCGCGGCCCACGCCGCCCGGCGGTGACGACAAGTTCCCCGTCCCGCAGGTCGACGTCGCGGCCCTGACCGCGCTGCTCGACGGCAGGTACGCCGACGTGCGCAACCTGGTGCGCACCAACCTCGCGGCGTACGCCTCGATCCTGGAGGAGCAGGAGACGCTGGACCGCGCGGCCTTCCGCGAGCGGGTCAAGGACGTCGTGCTGGAGATGGCCGCGACCGGGCAGACCGGCATGGGCTTCCCGGAGGAGTACGGCGGCGGCGGGGACGTCGGCGCCAGCTTCGCGGCCTTCGAGACCCTGGCCTTCGGTGACCTGAGCGTGCTGGTCAAGGTCGGCGTGCAGTTCGGCCTGTTCGGCGGCGCCATCCTCCAGCTGGGGACCAAGCGTCACCACGACGCCTACCTGGCCGACCTCATCACCGGCCAGCTCATGGGCTGCTTCGCGATGACCGAGACCGGCCACGGCTCGAACGTCCAGGCGCTCGGCACGGTGGCGACGTACGACGCGGACGCGGGCGAGTTCGTCATCACCACGACCGAGCCCGGGGCCAACAAGGACTACATCGGCAACGCCGCGGCGCACGCCGAGGTCGCGGTGGTCTTCGCCCAGCTCGAGGTGGCCGGCGAGGGGCACGGCGTGCACGCCTTCGTGGTGCCGATCCGCAGGGACGGAGAGCCCGCCGAGGGCGTGCGCATCGAGGACGACGGTCTCAAGATGGGCCTCAACGGCGTCGACAACGGCAAACTCTGGTTCGACCACGTGCGGGTGCCGCGGGAGGCGCTGCTCAACCGCTTCGCCGACGTCTCCGAGGACGGCACCTACCACTCCGACATCGAGAACCCCGGCCGCCGCTTCTTCACCATGCTCGGCACGCTCGTGCAGGGCCGGGTCTGCGTCGGCGGTGGCGGCATCAACGCCAGCAAGGTGGCGCTGGCCATCGCGATCCGCTACGCGCTCCGGCGCCGCCAGTTCGAGGCCACCAGCGAGACCGAGGAGGACCTGCTCCTCGACTACGGCCAGCACCAGCGCCGGCTGTTCCCGCTGCTCGCCTCGACGTACGCCTTGCACTTCGCCCAGGAGGTCGTGGCCGGTCAGTGCCACGACGTGTTCTCGGGCAACCAGACCGCCGAGAAGTTCCGCCGCGAGCTGGAGTCGCGTGCGGCCGGCACCAAGGCGCTCGGCACGTGGCACGCGACGCGGACCATCCAGGAGTGCCGCGAGGCCTGCGGCGGCGCCGGTTACCTCGCGGTGAACCGGTTCGCCGCGCTCAAGGCCGACACCGACGTCTTCACGACCTTCGAGGGCGACAACACCGTCCTGCTGCAGCTGGTGGCCAAGGGGCTGCTGACCGACTACGCGGGCGAGTTCGAGGAGATGGACCAGCTCGGCATGGTGCGCTTCGTCGCCGGTCTCGCGGTGGAGACCGTGGTCGAGCGGACCAGCGTGCACAAGCTGTTCGAGCGGGTCCGCGACCTGCTCCCCGGCGGCGACCGGTGGGACCAGGAGGCCGGGGTCCTCGACTCCGACTACCAGCTGGCCATGCTGCGCTTCCGCGAGGAGCACATGTTGGCCGGCGTCGCCCGGCGGCTCAAGCGCGGCATCGACGCCGGCATGAACCCCGGTGAGGTCTTCTCCCGCGTCCAGGACCACGTCATCCACGCCGCCCGCGCGCACACCGAGCGGCTGGTGCTCGAGGCGTTCGTGGACAAGGTCCGCGGCATGCCCGAGGGCGACGACAAGGTCGTGCTGGGCCTGCTCTGCGACCTGCACGCGCTCTCGCTCATCGAGGCCGACCGCGCCTGGTTCATGGAGCACGGCCGGCTCACCGTCGTCCGCTCCAAGGAGATCAGCCGGCGCATCGGCTCGTTGTGTCGGCGGATCCGGCCGGTGGCCCGCGAGCTGGTCGACGCGTTCGGGGTGCCCGAGGAGATGCTGCGCTCCCCGGACCTCATCTCCTGATGAGGGCGCTCCCAGGGCTCGGGGGCTGGTCGGAGGACCCGCTGTGGGGCTCGTTCTACGACTGGACCGTCGAGCACCGCACGATCGGCGGCGCCGTGTGGCGGGTGGGGATCCAGAGCGACCTCGGCCTGCTGTACGACGCCGCGGCGGAGATCGGCCGCCAGCGGGCCGGCGCGCGCGTGCTCGACGTACCGTGCGGGGGCGGGGTCGCCGTCCGCGCGCTGCGCCCCGGCCAGGGCGTGGACTACGTGGCGGTGGACATCTCCGCGCGGATGCTGGAGCGCACGGCGCGGGTCGCCGAGGAGGTCGGCGTGGGCGACCAGGTCACCACGCGGGTCGCCGACGTCGAGCGGCTGCCCTTCGACGACCAGGAGGTCGACCTGGTCGTGTCCTTCACCGGGCTGCACTGCTTCCCGGACCCGGCCCGCGCCGTGGTCGAGCTGGCGCGGGTCATGAAGCTGGGCGGTGTGCTGACCGGCAGCGCGCTGATGAACGACACCGGCCTGCGCTACGAGCCGATGCGCCGCGCCGGGCGGCTGGCCGGACTGCTCGGCCCGGGCTGCACCACCGACCAGCTGCGCCGCTGGCTCTCGCGCCAGGGCGTGGCCGACGTGACCGTTGAGGTCTCCGGGCCGATGGCGTACTTCCGCGGAGTGCGGCGCGCCTGACGGCCCCTAGCGCGTCTCGCCCGGCTGGGCCGCCGGCGGCGGGTGCGCGGCCGAGGCCTCCTCGGGGTTGTCGATGAAGCGCTGGAAGGACTCGCGGACCTCGGCCTCGGCCTCGGTGCGCCCGACCCACTCGGCGCCCTCGACGGACTTGCCGGGCTCGAGGTCCTTGTAGACCTCGAAGAAGTGCTGGATCTCCAGGCGGTCGAACTTGGAGACGTGGCTGATGTCGCGCAGGTGCTCCAGGCGCGGGTCGGTGGCGGGGACGCAGAGGACCTTGTCGTCGCCGCCGGCCTCGTCGGTCATCCGGAACATGCCGATGGCGCGGCACTTGATGAGGCAGCCGGGGAACGTGGGCTCCTGCAGGATCACCATCGCGTCGAGCGGGTCGCCGTCCAGGCCGAGAGTGTTCTCGATGTAGCCGTAGTCGGCCGGGTACTGCGTCGACGTGAAGAGCGTCCGGTCGAGCCGGATCCGCCCCGAGACGTGGTCCACTTCGTACTTGTTGCGCTGACCCTTGGGGATCTCCACGAGCACGTCGAACTCCATGTGACCATCCTCGCGCACAATGGCTGCGGTTGGTGCAGGTGTCAGGAGGTCGGGTGCGATCGGGTGAGATGGCGCACGCCCGCGAGGAGGGCGGGTGGCTGGGTCGCGCCCTCGCGGCCCTGCTCGTGGTGGCCGTCGTCGCCACCGGCGTCGCCGGCTGGCGCCTGGACTGGTACGACGACCTGGTCGGCGACTCCGGCAGCACGCAGCAGGCCACCGGGCCGGCCGACGTACCACCGCCGCCCGGGCTCGAGCTGCCCGCGCTGACCGCGCCGGACCCCGTCGACACCCCGCTCGACCCGCCCGGTCGGATCAGGGCGGCGAGCGTGCAGGCGGCGGTGCTGCCGTTCGTCACCGACCCCGTCCTGGGCCCGCACGTCACGGGCGTGGTCGAGGACCTCGCGGCCGGCAAACCGGTCGTCACCGTCGGCGACGGGGGCGCGGCGATGCCGGCGTCGACCACCAAGCTGCTCACCACCACCGCGGCGCTGTCCGCGGTCGGCCCGGAGACCCGCTTCGCCACCCGCGTCGTCGCCGCCGGGAAGGGACGGATCGTGCTGGTCGGCGGCGGGGACCCGTTCCTCGCCTCGAAGCCGCTGCCCACGGCGTACCCGGCCCACGCCGACGTCGTCACCCTCGCCCAGCAGACCGCCGCCGCGCTCCAGGCGCAGGGGCGGAGCCGCGTCAGGCTGGGGTACGACGACTCGCTGTTCTCCGAGCCGTCCTTCAACCCGGCCTGGCCCGCGCACTACCTGCCCGAGCACGTCGTCTCCCGGGTCACCGCCCTGTGGGTCGACGAGGGCCGGCCCGCGACCGGCTCCGGCCGGGTCGACGACCCGTCGCTGTACGCCGCGCAGACCTTCGCCGCCGCGCTCACCGCCGCCGGCATCACCGTGGTCGGCGCCCCGACCCGCGGCGTGGCCTCGGGCGGCACCGAGCTGACCCGCGTGGAGTCGGCGCCGCTGCGCGAGATCGCCGCCCGCATCCTCGAGATCTCCGACAACGAGGGGGCCGAGGTGCTCTCGCACCAGGTCGGCGTGGCGGTGGCCGGGAAGGGCACCTTCGCGGACGGCGCCGCCGGGGTGCTGTCGACGCTGGGCGCGCTCGGCGTGCCCCTCGACGGCGTCACCGTCCACGACGGCAGCGGCCTCTCGCGGGAGAACCGGATCACCCCGGCCGCGCTGGTCGGCGTGCTGCGTCTCGCCCTCGACCCGGCCCACCCCGAGCTGGACCCGATCGTCACCGGGCTCCCGGTCGCCGGCTTCAGCGGCTCGCTGACCAACCGGTTCGACCAGCCGTTCCCGACCTCGCGCGGGCTCGTGCGCGCCAAGACCGGCACCCTCACCAACGTCTCCTCGCTGGCCGGCATCGCGGTCGACCAGGACGGCAACCAGATGGTCTTCGCGCTCATGGCCGACCGGATCGCCCAGGTCGACGAGACCAAGGCCCAGCGTGCCCTCGACGCGGCCGCCGGGGCCCTCGGCGCCTGCCACTGCGGGTCGGTGCCGAACTAGAGCATTTCAGTCGACTATGATGCGCGCATGACCGTCGACGCCCCCGCCCTGCCGACGTACGGCGACGCCGAGGTGGTCGTCCCCGCCCCGGACGCCGGTCCCGGCAACTGGTCGGGCGCCGCGTCCGCCGTGCTCCACGACGGCGTGTTCTGGCTGACCTACCGGGTCCGCCGCCCGCTCACCGAGGGCCGCGGCGTGGCCGTGGTCGTGGCCCGCTCCGACGACGGCGTGCACTTCGAGCCGGTGACCGAGGTCGGCCGCGAGCAGTTCGGCTGCGAGTCCTTCGAGCGGCCGGTCCTCTCCCCGCTGCCCGACGGCGGCTGGCGGCTCTACCTGTCCTGCGCGACGTACGACTCCAAGCACTGGTGGGTCGACTCCCTCACCGCCGCCTCCGTCGACGCCCTGCCGGCCGGCCACCAGCAGGTCGTGCTGCCCGGCTCGGCCGACGTCGCGGTCAAGGACCCGGTCATCCAGCACCCCACCGCCCCCGGCCAGGAGTGGGTCATGTGGCTGTGCTGCCACCCCCTCACCGACCCCGGCCACGAGGACCGGATGACCACCCGCCGCCTCACCTCGCCCGACGGCCTCACCTGGACCGACCGCGGCGAGGTCCTCGCCGGCCGCCCCGGGCACTGGGACGCCCGCGGCGCCCGCGTGGCCACCGTGCTGACCGCCGACCCCCTCACCGTGCTGTACGACGGCCGCCCCGACGCCGCCTCCAACTGGCACGAGACCACCGGCGTCGCCCGCTGGGACGGCACCCGCCTGGTCCCGCTCGACGACGAGCCCATCGCCAGCCCGCACTCCGACGGCGCCTTCCGCTACGCCACCGCCGTGCCGCTCCCCGACGGCCGGACGCGGTTCTACGTGGAGGCGGCCCGTCCCGACGGGGCGCACGACCTGGTGACCGTCGTCCGCTGACCGCGCGATGATGGCCCCGTGACGCAGACACCCGCCGGCTGGTACGCCGACCCGCAGGACCCCGCGCAGTACCGCTACTGGGACGGCGCGGCCTGGACCGAGCACCGCTCGCCGCGCTCGCAGACCGGGGCGCAGGTCACCCAGGCGGCCAACGACCTGGCCGACGGGCTGACCAAGGGTTTCAACGCGGTGGGCACGTGGCTCAACCAGAACGTCGGCAGCCAGGCGGGCACGACGTTCGCGTCGGTGGCCGCGTCGTGCCGGGACGAGCCGGCTCGGCAGCCGCTGTCGGTGACCGCTCAGCTGGTGCTGGGGCCGGGCGACGTCGCGGGGGTGGGCCAGGTCTTCGCGCGGACGGGCACGACGGTCACGGCCGAGGGCGCGCGGCTGGAGAACGAGCACTGCCGGCTGGTGCCGAACCCGTGGGACCCGGCGGCGCCGCAGGGGGTGGCGGTGTTCATCGGGGCGACCACGGTGGGCCGGTTGCCGGCCGAGCTCGAGGCGCAGTACGTCGGGCCGCTGGCGCAGCTGGCCAGCCGGAGCGTGGTGGCCACGGCGGTGGCCGACCTGGTCGCGCACGGCCCCGGGATGGTGACGAGCGCGCAGGTGAGCGTGCACCTGCCCGCGGTGGAGGCGCTCGCCTCCTAGGAGGACGCGGTGGCCCGCTCCTGGAAGGACCCGCGGCTGTCCACCGAGCGCCACAGCCTGAAGGGCTGACCGGTCAGCTCCGAGAGCAGGTCGATGTCGTCGGCGAAGTGCGGCAGCAGCCGGGCGCGGGCGTCCGGGGCGAGCTTGGGCCGGTGGGCGCCGCCGGCCTGGAGCTGGTTGATGAGCGGTACGGAGGCCGCACGCCAGACCTCGGGGCGCACGAACTGGCCGGCCCAGGCGCCGGCGCGGACGGCCGGGCCGAAGACGGTGGTGCGCCAGCCGGGGAGGCGTAGGCGCGCGCGTTGTCGCGCGGCACCTCGTGCACGAGCCCGGTGCGGATGCCCAGGAACCGGCAGACCTCGTCGGTGGTCTCGACGGGCGACTCGACGATGTCGCGGTAGCGCACGACGTGCACGCGCGCGGGGTCGACGTACTGGTAGAGGTGCTCGAGCTGGCGCCCGTAGAGCCCGAGGTCCTTGTAGCGCCAGAACGGCGCCCAGCCGCGGTCGATGCGCTCGGCCTGCAGGTGGAAGGCGCGCTCGAAGTCCGGCTCCTTCTCGAGCCCGTCGGACCACAGGTGCATCCAGTTGCTGTACGCGCGGTCGATGGGGTCGCGGATCACCGCGATCAGCTTCACCTCGGGCAGGTGCTCGGCGATCCGCCGGTGCGCGGGGTAGCTCCACAGGTAGAACGGCGTGCTCTCGCCGCGCACCTGGCGGTCGGCGGCGGGCCGGAACAGCGCCTCGTAGTCGCGGCGCCGCCAGACCCACTCCTGCTGGCTGTGCGCGTCGCCCGGGCCGACCCAGTGCGGGGGCGGGGCGTCACCGCAGAGCCAGTACTTCGGCTCCTTGGGCGTGGTCGTGAAGACGTCGGGGTGCAGCGCCAGCGCGGAGTGCAGCGCGGTGGTCCCGGCCTTCGGGGCCCCGACGATGATGAAGTCGGGTCGGAGCGGCCGGGCCATGCATACCAGAGTAAACGACTCCGGTTAGAGCACAATGACCCGAAGGGGTCAGGCCTTGGCCTCGCCGCCCCAGTTGGCCAGCTTGGTGGCCACGGTGTGCAGGTCGGCGCGCCAGACGTCCTCGGGCCCGGGCGGCAGCACGTCGTCCCACTCGATGGTGGCCGCGCCGATCACGCCGGTGAGCCGGGCCGTGCGGGCCACGAACCAGCTGTGCGCGTGCTCGCTGCCGTCGCCGTAGCGCAGCACGTGGCAGCGCGCGACGTGGTCGAGCCCCTCGATGATGCGCACCAGCCGGTTGGCGATCCGGCCGTGCTGCGAGGCGAGGTCGTCGTCGAGCTGGCCGAAGTCGAGGTGCTGGCGCGGCTCCAGGATGAGCACGAGCGGCAGCCCGCTCGGCTTGCCGAAGTGCTTGAGTCGCCACGACGCGTCCTCCCAGACCACGCGCTCCTCGGGCACGCCGAAGCAGGACGGGCACGGCTTGTCGGCCGTCTGGCCCGCCCGCGGCGCCTCGTCGGCGACCGGTGGCAGCACCCGCGGCACCAGCTCGCCGTCGACGACCTCCCACGGGAAGTTGTCCCACTCCGCGTGCGGCGGTGCCGGCAGCCGCCCGCCCGCGCCGACGCTCTCGCTGATGCGGGCATGGACCTGATCGGCGGACTCGGCCATGCCCGCCACCTTGCCAGGTGACCCTGCTCACACCCCGCCCAGGGTCGCCACCGGCGCCGCAGCCTAGGCTGACCACGTGCCGCCCGTGACGCTGCCACCCGCCCCGACGATCCCCGGCGCGCGCCACCTGCACTCGGGCAAGGTGCGCGACCTCTACGAGCTCACCGAGGGCCCGCACGCCGGCCAGCTCCTCATGGTGGCCAGCGACCGGATCTCGATCTTCGACTTCGTCCTCGACACCACGATCCCGGACAAGGGTGAGCTGCTCACCCGGATGTCGCTGTGGTGGTTCGACCAGCTGTCGGCCATCGTGCCGCACCACGTGCTGTCCACCGACGTCCCCGACGCGGTCCGCGGTCGCGCCGTGGTCTGCGAGCGCCTCGACATGTACGCCGTGGAGTGCGTCGTGCGCGGCTACCTCACCGGCTCGGGGCTGCTGGACTACCGGGCCACCGCGCCCGACCACAGCGTCTGCGGGATCCGGCTGCCCGACGGCCTCGAGGACGGCAGCCGGCTGCCCGAGCCGGTCTTCACGCCGGCCACCAAGGCCGAGCTGGGCGACCACGACGAGAACGTCTCCTACGAGGCGGTCGAGCAGACCGTCGGGGCCGAGCGCGCCGCCGAGCTGCGCGGCCTGACCCTGTCGGTCTACGCCCGGGCGGAGGAGATGGCCCGCGAGCGCGGCATCATCCTGGCCGACACCAAGCTCGAGTTCGGCGCGCGCCCGGACGGGGCCACGGTGCTCGGCGACGAGGTGCTGACGCCGGACTCCTCGCGCTTCTGGCCGGCGGCCGAGTGGCACCCGGGCCGCGCGCAGCCGTCGTACGACAAGCAGATCGTGCGCAACTGGGCGCTCTCGCCGGAGTCCGGGTGGGACCGGTCGTCGGGCGAGGCCCCGCCGCCGCTGCCGCCCGAGGTGGTCGAGCGCACCCGGCAGCGCTACGTCGAGGCCTACGAGCTGCTCACCGGTCAGCGCTTCTGATGGCGGGCGGACGGGTCCGCTTCCGGGTCAGCCGGGAGCGCGCCTTCGACTACCTGGTCGACCCCCGCAACCGGGCCGAGTGGCAGTCCTCGCTGCGCCGGGTCAGCGGCGTCGAGGGCGAGCCGCGCGTCGGGCAGAGCTGGGTCGACGAGACCAAGCCGGGGGTGCACGCCCACATGCGCACCACCGAGCTGGTCCGCCCGACCCGGTGGAGCGAGTCCGGCACCTGGCGCTTCGTGCGCGCCGACCTGACCCTGCAGTTCTTCGACGCCCCCGACGGTCAGTGCGACGTCGACTACTCCTTCCGCATCCACGCCCTCGGCCCGGTCGGCACGGTGGCCTCGTGGCTGTCGCGGCCGGCGGTCGGCGCCGACCTCCGGCGGGCCGCGCAGGTGTTGGCTAGGTTGACCGGGTGACGTCGTACAACCTGGCCATCCTGCTGACGCACAGCGCCGAGCAGTACCCCGAGCGCGAGGCGATCGTCTTCCCGGCCACGGGCCGCCGGATGACCTACGCCGAGGTCGACACGGTCTCCAACATGGTCGCGGGCTACCTGGTCGGCCAGGGCATCCAGCCCGGCGACAAGGTCGCGCTGAGCTGCCCCAACCTGCCGTACTTCTCGCTCGTCTACTGGGGCATCCTCAAGGCCGGCGCCACCGTCGTCCCGCTCAACGTGCTGCTCAAGGGCCGCGAGGTGACCTACCACCTCCAGGACTCCGACGCGAAGGCCTACTTCTGCTTCGAGGGCACCCCCGAGCTGCCCATCGGCCAGGAGGGGTACGCCGGCTTCCAGGGCGCCGACGGCTGCGAGACGTTCGTGGTCATCACCGCCGGCCTCGACGGCGCCTCGCCGTTCGAGGGCGTGCCCACCTTCGCCGAGACCCTCGGCGGCCAGGACGGCACCTTCGAGACGGTGGCCACCGACGAGGACGACACCGCGGTCATCCTCTACACCTCCGGCACCACCGGTCAGCCCAAGGGCGCGGAGCTGCGGCACCGCAACATGCGCGACAACGCCCAGCTCGGCGAGGCGCTCTTCGGCGCGGACGCCGAGAAGCCCGACACCTTCCTGTGCGTCCTCCCGCTCTTCCACTCCTTCGGCCAGACCGTCATCCAGAACGGCGCGGCGGCGTACGGCGGGACCGTGGTCATGCTGCCGCGCTTCGAGGCCGGCGCGGCGCTGCAGCTGGTGCAGAGCGAGGGGATCACCTACTTCGCCGGGGTCCCGACGATGTACTGGGGCCTGCTCGGCGCGCTGAAGGAGGCGGGCGACTCCGTCGACGTCAAGAAGATCAGCGACACGTTGCGCGTCGCCGCGGCGGGCGGCTCCGCGCTGCCGGTCGAGGTGCACAAGAACTTCCGCGAGCAGTTCGGCGTGACGATCCTCGAGGGCTACGGGCTCTCCGAGACGTCACCGGTCGCCTCCTTCTCGCCGTACGGCGAGGAGCCGCGCGTGGGCTCGATCGGCCGGCCCGTGCCGGGTGTCGAGATGAAGCTGATCGACCCCGAGTCGTGGGACGAGGTCGAGTGGTCCGAGGACGCGGTCGGCGAGATCGCGATCAAGGGTCACAACATCATGAAGGGCTACTACGGCCGGCCCGAGGCGACGGAGGAGGCGATCCAGGACGGGTGGTTCCGCTCCGGTGACCTCGGCCGCCGCGACGCCGACGGCTGGTACTACATCGTCGACCGCTCCAAGGACATGATCATCCGCGGCGGCTACAACGTGTACCCGCGCGAGATCGAGGAGGTGCTGATGTCGCACCCCGACGTGTCGCTGGCCGCGGTCATCGGCGTCCCGCACGAGAGCCACGGCGAGGAGGTCAAGGCGTTCGTCATCCTCGAGGACGGCGCCACGATCACCGAGGACGAGCTCGTCGCGTGGGGCAAGGAGCAGATGGCGGGCTACAAGTACCCCCGCGTCGTCGAGTTCGTCCCGAACCTGCCCATGACCGCCACCGGCAAGATCCTCAAGCGCGAGCTGTCGTGACCCCGGGCCGCGTCGCCGGCTGCGTCGTCGCCCTGCTGCTCGTCGTGGTCGGCGTGGCCATCGCCGCCGCGGGCATGGGCTGGACCGGCAACGGCTCGAGCACGTCGTGGTCGGTCATCGGCGCGGTGCTGGCCGGCCTCGGTGTCGCGCTGCCGATCTCGATCGTCCAGCGGGTCCGCCAGGACGCCCAGGCCAGCGAGCTCGAGCGCCGGCGGTACGGCGGGAAGCGCTGAGCCGTGGCCGGCCTCTACGCGCGGCCGAGCGCCGCCGCGGTGGGCGAGGCCTGCGCGGCGCACGTCTCGGGTGAGGTCGTCGCCTGGGTGGCCGGCAAGACCCTCAACGCCCGGCTGCTCTACGTCGTGACGCCCGACGAGGTGGCCGTGCTGCGACTGGGCCGGTTCGGGATCCGGCCCCAGGAGCTCCTCGGGCGCTGGCGGCGTGGTGCGGTGGAGACCGAGGACGGCATCGCCTCGGTGCGCGTCGGTGCCTACCGTGCCAAGGTCCGGCTGGTCGACCGCCGGCTGGCGCGCGAGGTCGCCCGGCTGGGCGCCGCCGTCGGTCCCGGCTAGCGCCGCCGCGTCGCCCGCGCGACCAGCAGCACCCAGGCCAGCCCGACGAGGACGAGCCCCACGAGGAGCCCCGCCGCCGCGCCCGGCCAGCCGGCGACGACCGCCCCGGCCGCGACGGCCGCGGCGACGAGGGCGAGCCGGACCAGCATCCACGCCAGGTCCTCGGCGAGCGTGCGCACGAAGTAGCGGACAGCGCCGCCAGCCGTCTCCGGGTCCTGCGGAGGGGAGGCGGACACGCCCGCTCAGTTGGCGAACGGGTCGGGCAGCGCGCCCGGCAGCTGGGCCAGCAGCTCGCGGGCCTGGGCGGCCGACTTGTGCTCGACCAGCACCTCGTACCTGGTCGCCACCACCTGGGTCACCGAGGAGAAGTCGCGCTGGCCGCGCGTGGCGGCGTACCCGACCAGGGCCCAGATCACGCCGAACGCGGCGCCGAAGACCATGGTGGCCAGCACCGTGGCGATCCAGCTCGAGCCGTCGGAGAACAGCGACAGGACCAGCCCGACGAACAGGCCGAGCCAGATGCCGGAGACCAGGCCACCGATGGCCACGCGGCCCGTGGTGAGCCGGCCGGTGATCCGCTCGATGCGCTTGAGGTCGGTGCCGACGATCATGCACTGCTCGACCGGGAACTTGTTGTCGGACAAGAAGTCGACGGTCTTCTGCGCGGCCGCGTAGTCGTCGTAGACCGCGAGTGACTGCGGGAAGTCCAGGCCGAGCGGCGAGGCGGACGCGGCGGCCCGGCCGGCGGAGGGGGTGCCCATGCTCATGGCCCCAGTCTGCCGGACGGCCCGGCGAGCGCTCTCAGCCTGCTTTTGGGATCACCCGTCACCCTCAGGGGTGTGAGCGTGGAGGAGCCCCCAGAGCAGGACAAGCGCACGCGCCGACGCCGCCGCGTCCTGCACACCGCCGGCCTGACCGCGTCGGCCGCGGTGCTGGCCCTGTCGGTCCAGGCGCAGTCGCTGGACACCGACTCCGACAGCCCGCCGGCGTCCTACGGCGACGCGACGATCCTCGACCCCGACGCGACCGACTAGCCGCATAGACTCCTCGCGTGCCGAAGGTCGTCGTCGACGTCATGCCCAAGCCGGAGATCCTCGACCCCCAGGGCAAGGCGGTGCTCGGCGCCCTGCCCCGGCTCGGCTTCTCCGGCGTCACCGACGTCCGCCAGGGCAAGCGGTTCGAGCTCGAGCTGGACACCGTCGACGACGCCGTGCTCGGCGAGGTCGAGAAGATGGCCGAGACGCTGCTGTCCAACCCCGTGATCGAGAACTACACCGTACGGGTGGAGGCGTGAGGGTCGGCGTCGTCACCTTCCCCGGCTCGCTCGACGACGTCGACGCGCAGCGCGCCGTCCGGGTCGGCGGGAACGAGGCCGTCGCGCTGTGGCACGGCGACGAGGAGCTGCACGGCGTCGACGCCGTGGTGCTGCCCGGCGGGTTCTCCTACGGCGACTACCTGCGCTGCGGCGCCATCTCGCGCTTCTCGCCGGTGATGAGCGCGGTGGTCGACGCCGCCGGGCGCGGCCTGCCCGTGCTGGGCATCTGCAACGGCTTCCAGATCCTCTGCGAGTCGCACCTGCTGCCCGGCGCGCTGATCCGCAACGACCACCGCAAGTTCGTCTGCAAGGACCAGCGGCTGCGCATCGAGAACAACCGCACCCCCTGGACGTCGGCGTACGCCGAGGGCCAGGAGGTCACCATCGTGCTCAAGAACGGCGAGGGCGGCTTCGTCGCCGACGAGCAGACGCTGGACCGCATCGAGGGCGAGGGCCAGGTCGTGGCCCGCTACCTCGACGGCAACCCCAACGGCTCGCTGCGCGACATCGCCGGCATCACCAACGAGCGCGGCAACGTCGTCGGCCTCATGCCGCACCCCGAGCACGCGGTCGAGGCGCTCACCGGCGCCGGCACCGACGGGCTCGGCTTCTTCACCTCGCTGACCGCTCAGCTCTTCGACTCCGCCCGCTGAGGGTCGTCGAGCAGCTCCCCCAGCCGGGTCAGCCCGCGCGAGGTGTGGCTCTTGACCGTGCCCTCGGAGATCCCGAGCTCGGCCGCCGTCTCCTCGACCGACAGCCCGAGCCAGTGCCGGAGCACCACGGTGCGCCGCTGCATCGCCGGGAGCCGGCGCACGGCGTCGAGCAGGTCGAGCCGCTCGCCGACGGGCAGGCGCGCGGCGGCGGGCACGTCGAGCAGCGCGTCGTGGTCCACCGGCTGCCGGCGCCGGTGCCACGGGCGGCGCCGGTCGTCCAGGTCGGCGTTGACGATGACCCGGCGCGCGTAGGCCTCCTCGGCTCCGCGGTCGCGCACCTTCGGCCAGGCCAGGTACAGCTTCACCAGCGCCTCCTGGAGCACGTCCTCGGCCCGGTTGTCGTCGGCGCACACCGCGTAGGCGATGCGCCGCAGCCGGTCCTGGGAGGCGGCGACGAACTCGACGTACGACGCGTCGTCACGGTTCACGCGTCCTCGCTGAGGAAGGCCACGAACCCGTCGAGGTCGTCCGCGCCGACGGACGTCGCGTCGTAGGCCTCGTAGTAGTCGACCGCGTCCCGCTTGCCGACACCCAGCACGAACCAGGTCTGTCCCTGGACGAGCACCTGCGCCGCGACCCGCCGCGCCCGGAGCGGACGCCCGGGCAGGGCGACCCCCGCGACCTGGCGCACCATCGTCACGCCCGGGCCGGGGACCAGGTCGGCGGAGCGGGTGTCGGCGAACGACGCCAGCCGCTCGGCGACCCCGGGAGCGTCGGTCACGCCGGCGGCCTCGTTCTCGGCCCAGATCCCGAAGTCCACGGTCCACCGGCCGGGGTCGTCGAGCCTGCCGAAGGTCCCGGGGACTCCCTCCTCCTGGTAGACGAACGACCACACGCGGCTGCCCTCGACCTGCGCCTCGACGGCGTAGGAGTGCGTGACCGCCGGGTCACCGACGACCGGGTCGGCGATGGTGCGGACCACGGTGGCGTCGGGCGCGACCCAGAGCCGGCCGTCCGGGGCGATGGCCGCGGGCCCGTGGTTCCCGTACTCCGAGGCCCAGGACGGGATCGCACTGGTGGTGAAGCTGTCGATGCCACCGACGCCGTCCTCGACCCGCAGCGTCGACCACGACGGCCCGGCGGGCGCCGGGCGCGCCGCCACCGCGGGCGGGCGCTCGACGGCGGCCTCCGGGCCACCGCCCGGGAGCAGGGCGGCTCCGGCCGCGACCACCCCCGCCACGAGGACGCCCGCCACCGCGGTCCGCCGGACCCGCCGGCGGCGCACGGCGCGGCGGCCGGCGCCGAGGTAGTGCTCGGGCGGCACCGCAGGAAGTCCGGTCAGGCGCTCGTCGAGCGCCGGGGCGAGGCGGGTCGATGGGTTCATGGTCCGTAGACGAGCCTCGCGGCCCCGGCGTTGTCACGCAACGCCTGTGCCGGGTGAGGGACCCCCGTCCCTCACCCGGCTGGCGCTTCCCCGCTGACCGGGCGCGACCCCCGTCGCGCTCTCTGGTCAGACGTCTGTGTCCCGCTACCGGTTGCCGCTCTGCAGGGCGGCCCAGGTGCCGGCGCCCACGACGCCGGCCTCGCCGATGCCGTTCTTGGCCTGGTACGCCGCGACGGCGGCCTGGGTGGCGGCGTCGTAGCTGCCGCTGACCGTGAGTCCGGTCTTCGGCGAGGCGGCGTTGAGCGCGCGCTGCACGCGGCGCACGTCCTCACCGGACGAGCCGAGGTTGAGCACCGGGGTGGGGCCGGCGGCGAGCAGCGTCATCCACGCGGTGCGCGAGAACATCGCGGTCCGCTTGAGCCCGACCCGCTGCTGCCAGGTGAAGACGGCCTTGGTCAGCCGCGGGCTCCACGCGCCCCTGACCTTGCCCTTGAACGTGCCGGACTCCTTGAGGAAGCACTTGAGCACGCTCACCTGGGCGGCGTTCGGCTTCTTGCCCCGGGTGGGGGCCTTGAGACGCGGGTAGTTCGGGAGGTCGACGGGCTTGCCTCCGCAGTGCGAGACCGGCGTGGCCGGCGGCGGCGGAGCGGTGCCGGAGTGCAGGTCGAGGTAGTTGCGGTCGATGTTGATCTTCACCCCGCCCCACGTCTCGTCGTGGCCGCCCTGGAACTGCTTGACCCGCCGGCCGGGCACCCAGCCGTCGGAGCGCACGTACGACGTCTCGGTGTTGGCCTGGTTGTCCCAGCGCGCGATCCAGATCTGGTCGGGCATGGTGAAGGTGCCGGGGCGGCCGACCCGCGCGTCGTCGAGCGCCTTGATGCCGGAACCCGCGCTGGAGTAGACGCCGGAGACGTAGCCGAGCGCGTGCAGCTGCTGGGTCCACGCGCTGAGGAACCACAGCGAGGACTCGCGGCACGCGGTGTTGGTGGCGTCGTAGCCCTCGAGGTCGTACCACAGCGTGCTGCCCGGGACGATGCCGAGCGCCTGGGCCGCGGCCACGGCCGTGCTGGCCTCGTCGGCGCCCTGACGGGCGGCCTGGGCGTACTGACCCTGCGCGTTCAGCTTGCCGCTGATCACGGGGTCGTTGCCGTAGCGCGGGAAGTGCGGGCTGCAGTTGGCCTGCGGGCCGAGCGTGATCGGCAGCAGCCGCCAGCCGTTGGCCAGCTGGGTGGCGACCCAGGTGGGCGTGAGGTTCGGCTGGCTGCGGCAGCCGCGGGAGAGACCGGAGATGTAGATGCCGACCGCGCGGAACGGCGAGGAGGCCAGCCAGGCGTCCATCTTGGACTGCTCGGGCGCGAGGCACTGGTCGAAGCCGAGGCCGGTGTAGTCACCGGGCGTCACGGGGTTGGTGGCCAGCTGCTGCGCGGCCTGGGCCGGCATCGCGCCGGGGGCCGGAGCGGTGGTCGGGTCGGCGCCCGCGGGGGTCGGCGAGGCGACCACCACCGACGCGACGAGGGCGAGGACGGCGGCCCGGAGCAGGGCGCGCGGACGAGGCATGACGGAGGCTCCTGGGGGAAGGTCAGTGGGCTTTCCGCGACCGACCGTAAGTCACACCAGTCACACCCGTCACCGGGTTCGCTGCAACTACAACGCTGTAATTAGCGAGGGACGCAGAACCGGGTCCGAACCACACCGGTGTGGTTCGGACCCGGCTCAACGACACGGGTTGCGGCACCTACGCCGCGACGGGCGTGACGTCCTCCTCGCTCACCTCGGCCACCGGCTCGAGACGCGGGGTCCGCCGGCGGTAGAGCCCGACCACGCCGGCGACACCGGCCAGGGCGGCCATGGTCGCCGAGGTCAGGAACGCCGCACGCGCACCCGGGAGGAACTCGCCGGGGACCGAGCCCGCGGCGTACACCGAGACGATCACCGCGAGGCCGACCGCGCCACCGAGCTGCTGGAAGGTCTGCAGCAGACCGCTGGCCGCGCCGGCGTGCTCCGGCTCGACACCGCCGAGGACGATCGAGGTGACCGGCATGAACAGCAGCCCGGCGGAGAGGCCGTTGACGAGCATCGGGCCGAAGACGCCGCTGAGGTAGTCGTCACCGGCGCTGAGCGTGCTCAGCCAGGCGAAGCTCGAGGCCAGTCCGACCGCGCCGACCGCGATCATGGGCAGCGGGCCGACGACGGCCATGATGCGCGGGGTCACCCGCGACATCGCGAAGATGCCGAGGGTCAGCGGGAGGAAGGCCAGCCCGGACTCCATCGGGCCGAAGCCGAGGCCGCCCTCGATGAACTGCACGGCCAGGAAGAACATCGACAGCTGACCGCCGACGACCAGGCCGATCGCCGCGAGGCCGCCGAGGCGGCGCCGGCTGCGCAGCAGGGCGGGTCGCAGCAGCGGGTGTGCCACCCGGCGCTCGGTCACGGCCAGCAGGCCGAGCAGCGCGGCACCCAGGACGAAGCCGAGGACGGTGCGGGCCGAGGTCCAGCCGTGCTCGGGGACGTTGATGAGCGTCCACACGATGGCCACCGCACCGCCGGTCGCGCTGATCGCGCCGACCACGTCGAAGCGGCCGGGACGGCGCGCGGTCTCGTCGACGTAGCGCCTCGTGAGGGCCAGGATGGCCAGCCCGATCGGGACGTTGATGAACAGCGTCCAGCGCCACGAGCCGATGTCGGTGAGGAAGCCGCCGAGCAGCAGCCCCAGTGACATGCCGCCGGAGGAGACGGCGCCGAAGAGCGCGAGCGCCCGGAGCCGGGCCGGCTCGTCGGGGGCGCTGGTGGTGAGCAGGGCCAGGACGCCGGGGGCGGCCATCGCCGCCCCGACGCCCTGGAGGGCGCGGGCGCCGACCAGGAGCTCCGGCGTGCCGGCCAGGCCGCCGAGCAGCGAGGCCACGGTGAAGACGAGGACGCCGGAGAGGAACATCCGGCGCCGCCCGAACACGTCACCGAGCCGGCCGCCGAGGAGCAGCAGGCCGCCGAAGGCGAGGGTGAAGCCGTTGAGGACCCACGACAGCGAGGCCGGGCCGAAGCCGAGGTCCGCGTCGATCTTGGGCAGCGCGACGTTCACGACCGTCGCGTCGAGGATGAACATGAGCTGGGCGGTCAGCACGAGGGCGATGCCCATCGCGGCGCGCCCGGCGTTGTCGGGGAGGTCGACCGGACGGGTGGTCCGAGCGGGAGAGGTGAGGCTGGAAGTCATGGAGCAGAGGTCCTGTTCTGGCCGGATCGGCCGAGGTACTCTTTGATCCGGAGGGTTTCTCCGGTTCCCGCACCACGATACGGAGACTGTCTCCGCTTAGCAAGCCCGAAAGGAAATTCGCCGTGCGCGCCGACGCCAAGCGCAACTACGACCGGATCGTCGAGGTCGCTCGCGAGGTCTTCCGCGAGCAGGGGTACGACGCCTCCCTCGACACCGTCGCCAAGCGCGCGGGCGTGGGCCCGGGCACGCTCTACCGGCACTTCCCCACCCGCGACGCCCTGCTCGACGCGATCATGCAGAACTGGATGGACCGCGTCGACGAGGCCGCGGACAAGGCGCTGACCCACGAGGGCTCGCCGCGCGACCTCCTGCTGGCGTGGTTCGAGCAGTACGTCGCGCTCATCAGCCTGCACAAGGGTGGCCCGGCCAAGATCACCTCGGCCATGGGCGACCCGGACTCGCCGATCAACACCAAGTGCCAGGTCCTCGCCTCGGCCAGCGAGCGGGTCGTCGGCCGGCTCCGCGAGGAGGGCGTGCTCAAGCAGGGCGTCGACACGCTCCAGGTCTGCCGTCTCGTCGGCGGGGTCGCGACGGTGGCCGACCAGGCCGAGCTCGACCAGGCCGCGGTGCGTCCGATGCTCGAGGTCGTGGCCGACGGACTGGTGCGATAGCCCGATCACGGGGTAGACCACTCCGCGTGGAGAGCGAGCAGGGGGCCGGTCCGGGCGTGTCCGAGCGGTCCGGCGGATCGACGTGGCCGCCGCCGCACTCCTCGCCCCCGGCCCCGCCGCCGCGCGAGTACGGCTCGCCCGGGACGCCGGACCAGGGCCACCCGTGGGTGTGGGCCGTCGTCGCGGCCGTCGTGCTCGGCCTGCTCATCAGCGGTGGCCTCGCCTACGTCGTGAGCGGCATCGGCGACGACGACTCGGCCTCCGACGACCGCAGCGACGTGCGCCCGACCGCCGCCCCGAGCCAGGCCGCGCAGAGCACGGACCCGTCCTCGTCGCCGTCCGCCTCCACCTCCGCACCCGCCTCCGACGAGCCCAGCGCCGCGGCGGCGACGTACACCTGCTGGGACGGCACGACCGCCGCGAAGGTGAAGCGCTGCTCGTTGCCGCACGGCGAGGAGGGGCTGCGCTACGCCTACCCGTCGATGGCCACTGAGCGCTGCGGTCCGGCGCAGTACAGCCGCAAGGACGGCGCGCTGCTGCGCATCGTGTGCCGCCACGTGCTGACCAGCGGCGCCAAGGTCCAGGTCGGCTACTACGAGTGGCAGTCGGTCGAGGCCGCGGTCGCGTTCTTCACCGGCCAGGGCCTGGCCACGACCCAGCAGGACGCCGCCGGCTCCCGGTTCAGCGGCACCACCGACGGCACGCTCAAGCTCGTCCAGCTCTACGCCGAGGTCGGGCTGAGCCAGACCATCACCGCCCCGGCGGGCACCCAGCTCGCGCCCGAGGACCTCACGGCGCTCGCGCAGCGACCGGCCGCGCAGCTGCGCGGCGTCCAGGCCGGCTGAGCCGGCGCTCGCCGGCCGCGCGGCGCCGGTAGATTGTCGCCGTGCCTGAGGCCGCGCCGACCATCTCCGCCCTCGACACCGTCGCCGTCGCGACCGAGGACCCGAACCGCGAGCAGCCGTGGGCCGACCTCGGGCTCAAGGCCGACGAGTACGCCCGCATCCGCGAGATCCTCGGGCGCCGGCCGACCAGCTCGGAGCTGGCCATGTACAGCGTGATGTGGTCCGAGCACTGCTCCTACAAGAGCTCGAAGGTCCACCTCAAGCAGTTCTCGGAGATCCCCCAGGAGACGCCGGCCGGGAGGATGCTGGCCGGCATCGGCGAGAACGCCGGCGTCATC
The DNA here is from genome assembly GCF_011046535.1 of Nocardioides anomalus. Classification (NCBI taxonomy): domain Bacteria; kingdom Bacillati; phylum Actinomycetota; class Actinomycetes; order Propionibacteriales; family Nocardioidaceae; genus Nocardioides; species Nocardioides anomalus. The sequence goes on from NZ_CP049257.1 coordinate 4,975,352, forward strand.
GACATCGGCCAGGGCTACGCGGTCACGTTCAAGGTCGAGTCGCACAACCACCCGTCGTACGTCGAGCCCTACCAGGGCGCCGCGACCGGCGTGGGCGGCATCGTCCGCGACATCCTGGCCATGGGCGCCCGACCGGTGGCGGTCATGGACCCGCTGCGGTTCGGCCCGCTCGACGCCGACGACACCCACCGCGTGCTGCCCGGGATCGTGGCCGGCGTCGGTGGCTACGGCAACTGCCTCGGGCTGCCCAACATCGGCGGCGAGGCGGTCTTCGACCCGTCCTACCTCGGCAACCCGCTGGTCAACGCGCTCTGCGTCGGCGTGCTGCGCCACGAGGACCTGCACCTGGCCAAGGCCAGCGGCGAGGGCAACCAGGTCGTCCTGTACGGCGCCAAGACCGGCGGCGACGGCATCGGCGGCGTCTCGGTGCTCGCCTCGGAGACCTTCGACGCGACCGGTCCGGCCAAGCGGCCCAGCGTGCAGGTCGGCGACCCGTTCATGGAGAAGCTGCTCATCGAGTGCACCCTCGAGCTGTTCCAGGCCGGCATCGTCGCGGGCATCCAGGACCTCGGCGGTGCGGGCCTCTCGTGCGCCACGTCCGAGCTGGCCTCCGCCGGCGACGGCGGCATGCACGTCGACCTCGACCTGGTCCCGCTGCGCGACTCCACGCTCGCCCCCGAGGAGATCCTCATGAGCGAGTCGCAGGAGCGGATGATGGCCGTGGTCGAGCCCGGCGACGTCGAGCAGTTCCTCGCCATCTGCGCGAAGTGGGAGGTCGACGCCACCGTCGTCGGCGAGGTCACCGAGACCGGTCGGCTCCAGGTCGACTGGCACGGCGAGCGCGTGGTGGACGTCCCGCCGCGCTCGGTGGCGCACGACGGGCCGACGTACCAGCGCGCCTTCGCCCGCCCCGACGCCCAGGACGCGCTCCAGGCCGACCGCGCCGAGGCCCTGCCGCGGCCGGTGGGCGGCGAGGAGCTGCGCGCGACGCTGCTGCGGCTGGCCGGCTCGCCGAACCTGTGCGACAAGTCGTGGATCACCGACCAGTACGACCGCTACGTGCGCGGCAACACGGTGCTCGCCCAGCCGTCGGACAGCGGGATGGTCCGCGTGGACGAGGAGACGGGGCTCGGGGTCTCCGTCGCGACGGACTGCAACGGCCGCTTCGCCGCCCTCGACCCGTACGCCGGTGCGCAGCTCGCGCTGGCGGAGGCCTACCGCAACGTGGCGACCGGCGGCGCGACCCCGCTGGCCATCTCCGACTGCCTCAACTTCGGCTCGCCCGAGGACCCGGGCGTCATGTGGCAGTTCGCCGAGGCCTGCCGCGGCCTCAAGGACGGCTGCCTCGCCCTCGGCGTGCCCGTCACCGGGGGCAACGTCAGCCTCTACAACCAGACCGGCGAGACCGCGATCCTCCCCACCCCCGTCGTCGCCGTCCTCGGCGTCATCGACGACGTCGAGCGGCGCACCCCGACCGGCTTCCCGGCCGCCGGCGAGCGCGTCGTGCTCCTCGGCGAGACCCGCGAGGAGCTCTCCGGCTCGGAGTGGGCGCACGTCGTCCACCAGCACCTCGGCGGCACCCCGCCCGTCGTCTCGCTCGCCCACGAGCAGGCACTCGCGACCGTGCTGCAGACCGCGGTCGGGCTGGTCAGCTCCGCGCACGACCTCTCCGAGGGCGGGCTGGCCCAGGCGCTGGTCGAGTCCACGCTCCGCCACGGGGTCGGCGTCTCCGTCTCCCTCGACGGCGACCCCTTCGTCGCGCTGTTCTCCGAGTCCGCCGGCCGGGTCGTCGTCACCGTCCCCGAAGCCGACCTGGACCGGCTGACCGCGCTGGCCGCGCAGCACGGCGTACCGACCACCGAGCTCGGCACCACCGGCGGCGGGGCGCTCGTGGTCGACGGGCAGTTCGACGTCGACCTCGAGCTGCTGCGCGACACCTGGACCCGCACGCTGCCGGACGCGCTGGGTGCCTGACGACCTCGTCGTCACCGACGGCTGGGCCATCCCGGCCGGCGACCTGCACGAGCGGTTCTCGCGCAGCTCGGGCCCGGGCGGCCAGGGCGTCAACACCACCGACTCCCGCGTCGAGCTGTCCTACGACGTCACCCGCGCCCCGGCCCGCGTCCGCGCCCGGCTGCTCGACCGGCTGGCCGGCCGCCTCGTCGACGGCGTCCTCACCGTGACCGCGAGCGAGCACCGCGCCCAGCTCGACAACCGCCGGGCGGCGCGCGAGCGGCTGGCCGAGGTGCTGCGCCGGGCCGCCGCGCCACCGCCCCGCAAGCGCCGGCCCACCCGCCCCACGCGCGGCTCCCAGGAGCGCCGGATCGCCGAGAAGAAGCGGCGCGGCGAGACCAAGCGCGGGCGTCAGGGTCGCTACGACGCTTGACCCAACCGATCGACCGGGGGCAGCGTCAGAGCCAGTGAGCGCCGGCACCCCGCCTGACGCCGTCTCGTGGAGGTCCCCGATGATCCTGAACCACCTGCGCCGCAACGCGGTCGCCTACGTCGCCCTCGGCGTCGCCCTCAGCACCGGCACGGCGTACGCCGCCTCGGCGATCCCGAACAACTCCGTCACCGCGGCCAAGATCCACAAGAACGCCGTGACCTCGAACAAGATCAAGAACGGCTCGGTCAAGCCCAAGGACCTCAAGAAGGCGACCTACGTGCAGAGCACCAACCTCGGCCTCGGCACGCCGCCCGCGGCGCCCGACGTGGTGAGCGTGGCGCCCTACGACTTCAGCCTCCCCGGCACCGGGCGCACGAGCGTCACCGTCTTCATCCCGACCATCGGCGCCGACTGCGACGGCAGCGCCGACCGGCCCGCCATCGGCCTGTACATCGACAACGTGCCGGTCCCGGGGACGGCCGCGAACGTGCCGGCGCCGGCCAACGACCGCTCGGTGCAGCTGACCGCGACCCTCGACCTGACCAAGGGCGTGCACGCCGGCCGTGTGGGCATCACCTGCAACGGCGCCTCGCTGCCGACGAACCTCGGCCAGCCCGGCGCCAAGAGCTGGACCATCGTCCAGGCGGGTTGAGGGCAGACTGGCCGGGTGCGGCGGCGGACTCTGCTCCTCGGGGCGGGTGCCGCTGCCGTCCTCGTGGCCTGCGGCGAGGATGAGCGGGTGACGACGACGAGCGGCCCCGAGACGATCCGGTACGGCGACGACCCGAGCCAGTACGTCGAGCTCACCCGGCCCGAGGGCGCCTCGCGCGGGACGGTGGTCGTCATCCACGGGGGGTTCTGGCGCGCGGCGTACGACCTGGACCTCGGCCGCCCGCTGGCCCGCGACCTGGCGACGCGCGGGTGGACGGTGGTGAACACCGAGTACCGCCGGGTCGGCAACGGTGGCGGAGTGCCGCAGACGCTCGACGACGTGCGGGCGGCGATTGCGGCGGTCGAGCTCGGGGCAGGGCCGGTGGTGACGCTCGGCCACTCCGCCGGCGGCCACCTGGCCACGTGGGCGGGCAGCGCGGTCGAGGCGGTGACGCACGTGATCAGCCAGGCGGGCGTCGTGGACCTGGTCGCGGCCGACGCGGAGGGCCTGGGCGACGGCGCGGTCCGCGCTTTCCTGGGGGAGGCGCCCATCGACGCCACGGTGGACCCGGTCCAGCAGGTGCCGCTCGGCGTACCGGTCTGGTGCGTGCACGGCACCGCCGACGAGATCGTGCCGATCAGCCAGTCGCAGTCCTACGTCGCGGCGGCCACGGCCGCGGGCGCGCAGGCCGAGCTGGTGGAGGTCGCGGGCGACCACTTCGTGGTCATCGACACGGCCTCGACGGCGTGGGCGCGGACCGTCGACCTCCTGGAGCAGCTCAGCTGACGCCGGCGACCTGCACGGGCACGGGCTCACGCGGCTCGCCGGGCGGCAGGTTCGAGATCTTCTGCCAGATCTTGCGGGACAGCCCGACGGTGAGGTTCTCGACCGTGGAGACGGTCTCGAGGACCAGGCTGTCGCGCGACTCCTCGGCGCAGAGCGCGGCGGTCTTGCCGACCAGGCTCAGCAGCTCCGAGCAGTAGTCGAGGTAGCGCTCCATCTGGTCGCGGTCCAGGTCCAGCGGCTTGCTCTTCGCGGTCGAGACGAAGCTCGGCTTGAGCTGCTCGGGGTCCTTGGTGAGCTGGTGCATGTCGATGACGTGCGCGGTGGAGCGGAGCTGGTGCAGCAGGTTGAGCAGCTTGCTGCGCTGGAGCCGCTCGGGCAGCGCCCAGAGGAAGAAGATCGCGATCGAGGCGTAGACCAGGTCGCTGATCGCGGTCTCGGCGATGCTGAGGCCGTCGATGAAGTTGTCCACGTCGCCGGTGGCCACGTCCTTGGCGGCCAGCACGATGGCCAGCCCGGTGATCGCGGCCACGAGGACGATCGCCACCCGCGAGACCGCCCGCGCGACCCGGATCTGCCGGTGCCCGACGCCGGAGGCGACCTCCACCTCGTCGACCAGCTGGCCGAGGTCCCCGCACACCTTGAGCAACCCCCGGGTGGGGAAGCGCGCCTCGATCCGCCCGTACAGCTCCTCGACGGTCTCCTTGACCGCGGGCGCCTCCAGCGGTTCGTGCAGCGCCGACGTCACGGCCGCAGCCTAGGGTGCTGCGGCCGCGACGCGGAGGACCTAGTTGGACGAGCGCATCGCCTTGAGCCCGACCCACAGCCCGAACGCCGCGACGAGCGCGGAGGCCAGCGCGCCGTACGCGACGGTGGCGGCCGGGAAGGTGCCGGCGAACAGCGCGCGCTCGGCCTCGACCACGTAGGTCAGCGGGTTGAGGTCGGAGGCGGTGCGCAGCCAGCCGGGTGCGCCGTCGAGCGGGAGGAGCACGCCGGCCAGGAGCAGGACCGGGAAGACCAGCGTCTGCTGCACGGTCCAGAACAGCCACTCCTGGTCCTTGGCCACCAGGGCCAGGGCGAAGCTCAGCGAGCCGATCCCGACGCTGAAGCCGGCCAGCACCACGACGCCGACGAGCACGTGGCCCAGGTGCAGGTCGAAGCTGAACGGCGTCACGACCGCGAGGATCAGCGCGGTCTGCAGCAGCATCGGCACCACCTCCTTGAGCGCGCGGCCGATGAGCAGCGAGGAGCGCGAGAGCGGCGAGACCAGCATCCGCTCGTGCGAGCCGGTCATGATCTCCGTGGTCAGGTTGGCGCCGGTGAACGACGCCCCCATGAGCGCGGTCATGGCGATGATGCCGGGCACGAACCACTGCAGGGCCGAGCCGCCCGGGCGGTCCGGCAGCAAGGGCGCGAACAGCCCGAGGAAGACCAGCGGCTGCACCATCGCGAACAGCACCGACGCGGGCTCGCGCCACACCGGCTTGAGCTCGCGGTTCATCACGTTCCAGGTGTCGGCGGCCACCGAGGTCACGCTGCTCATGCCGCCACCTCCTCGAGGGTCGGCTCGGCCGAGTCCGTGGCGGTCTCGCGCAGGGACCGGCCGGTGAGGTCGAGGAACACGTCGTCGAGCGTCGGCCCGACCACCTCGATGCGGCGCACGTCGAGACCGGCCCGCGCGAGGTCGACGACGATCCCGGGCGCCAGGTCCCGTCCGTGGGCGACCCGGAGCCGCACCTCGGCGTCCGCCACGGTCACGGCCGCGCCGGCCAGCAGCCCGACCCGGCGCGCGGCCGAGGCCGCGGCGGGCTCGGACTCGAAGCCGAGGACGACCAGGTCGCCGAGCCCGGACTTCAGCCGGGCCGCGCTGTCGTCGGCGATCACCCGGCCGTGGTCGATGACCACGACGCGGTCGGCGATCGCGTCGGCCTCCTCGAGGTAGTGCGTGGTCAGCACGATCGTCGTGCCCTGCTCGTCGTTCAGCCGGCGGACCTGCTCCTGGAGGTTGACCCGGTTCTGCGGGTCCAGCCCGGTGGAGGGCTCGTCCAGGAAGAGCAGCGTCGGCGTGTGCACCAGCCCGATGGCCACGTCGAGGCGGCGCCGCTGGCCCCCCGACAGGGTCGAGACCGGCCGGTCGGCGTGCTCGGTGAGGTCGAAGGCGTCGAGCAGCTCGTCGGCGCGGGCGTGCGCCTGCCGGCGCGTCATCTGGAAGGCCCGCGCCTGGCTGACCAGCTCGTCACGGCCGCGCTGGGCGTGGCCGGCGGCGTTGCCCTGCCCGACGTACCCGATGCTGCGCCGGACCTGGCCGCGCTGGCGCACCACGTCGTACCCGGCCACCTCGGCGGTGCCCGCGGTCGGCTCGATGAGCGTGGTGAGCATCCGCAGCGTCGTGGACTTGCCGGCGCCGTTGGGACCGAGGAAGGCGACGAGCTCCCCGTGGCCTACCTCGAGGTCGAGTCCACGGACCGCCTCGACGGTCTTCTTGTGTCGCGTGAAGTGGCGGGTGAGCCCCTGCGTGCGGATCACCGGCCCGGACAGCTGCTGTGTGGTCATGACGAGAACGCTAGGGATCAAACAGGTCAGATCCTGGCCGCAATCGGATCTAGTCTGGACGACGTGAACACCAGCGCCCGCATGCTGCGGTTGCTCTCGCTGCTCCAGACCCACCGCTACTGGCCCGGCGGTGAGCTGGCCGACCGCCTCGAGGTGAGCCCGCGGACCCTGCGTCGCGACGTGGACCGGCTGCGCGAGCTCGGGTACGTCGTGGACGCGGCCCGCGGGGTGTCCGGCGGGTACCAGCTCCGGGCCGGCGGCCGGCTGCCGCCACTGCTGCTGGAGGACGACGAGGCCGTCGCGGTCGCGGTCAGCCTGCAGGCCGCGGCCGCCGGTGGCACGCCCGGGCTGGAGGAGACCAGCATCCAGGCGATGTCCAAGGTCATCGCCCTGATGCCGCCGCGGCTGCGGCGCCAGATGGACGCGCTCCGCTCGCAGACCGAGCGGCTGCCGTTCTCCGGCGGTCCGACCCTGGACCCGGCCTTGCTGTCCACGCTGGCCCAGGCCTGCCGCGACAGCGAGCCGGTGCACTTCACCTACACCGCACGGGAGAGCGAGCCGACCGAGCGCTGGGTGGAGCCGCACCGGATGGTCTCGATGGGCCGGCGGTGGTACCTCGTGGCCTACGACCGCGACCGCCAGGACTGGCGCTCCTTCCGCGTGGACCGGATCAGCGAGCCGCGCACCAGCGGCCACACGTTCCGGCCCCGCGCGTTGCCGGCGGCCGACGCGCTCACCTTCGTGCAGGCCGGCATCCGCCGGATGCCCCAGCGGTACGCCGTGCGGGTGGTCTTCGACGCCGACCCCGCCGACCTGGCGGCGCGGGTGGGCCGGTGGGCCCAGGTCACCGGCGAGCCCGGGCGGGCCGTGCTCGAGATGAACGTCGACAGCCTGGACTGGCCGCTGTTCGTGCTGGCCACCACGGACGCGGCGTGCACGGTCGAGTCGCCGCCGGAGCTGCGCGACCTGGTGCGGCGTACCGGCGCCCGGTTCACCGTGTCGGGTGGTCAGCCCACGAGCACGCCCGCGTGAGGTCCACGACTGGCACACTGAGGTTTGCCACATACCTCTAGGGGTATCAGCACCCGCACTGGTGAGGAGGTCTGCATGCACGGGACACTCGGGTCCCTGGAGTCCCTCAAGGGCGTGCCGCTCCACGAGGCCGTGGAGCGCACGGGTGTGGCCCTCATCGCGTGCGACGCCGAGGGTCGGCTGACCCTGCTCAGCCGCGCGCTCCAGGACCTGTTCGGGCTGTGCTTCGAGCCGCTCGACGAGGTGGACCTGCCCGCGGTGTTCCGGCTCTACCGGGTCGACGGCGTGACCCCCCCTGCCGACCGAGGAGATGCCGCTCGCGCGGGCCCGCGCCGGCGAGTTCGTCCGCGATGCCGTGGTGGCGGCCCGCGACCACGACGACGCGCTGATCTACCTGCGGTGCAACGGGGCTCCGCTCCTCGACGGCGACCGCATCACGGGGGCGGTCGTCATCGCCCACGACGTGACCGCCGAGACCCTGGCCGCCCAGCGCGCCGAGGCGCTGCGCCAGCGGCTGGTGGCCACCATCAACCACGAGTTCCGCACCCCGCTGGCGGCGCTGCTCGGCCACGCCGAGCTGATCCGCGATCACGCGAGTGACCTCGACCCGGAGCTGGCCAAGTGGCTGCAGGCCGTCGAGCGCTCGGCCTGGAAGCTGCGCGACCTGGTGCTCGAGGCCTCCGAGCTGGTCAGCTGCGAGGAGGGCGACCTGCCGGTCGACCGCCGCCCGCGACACTCCGCCTGACCCGCGCCTCCGGACCCGGCCCGGGCTGGCAGTGCGGGCACCACCAGGTGCGCCGGTTGTCCGGGTCGTTGACGAGCTCGTCGGCCATGAGCACGGTCGTCCCGCACCGCAGGCACGGGCGCCGTTGCCGCCCGGACACCCAGTGGTCCTCGCCGCGCACGTTGCGCCCGGTCGTGACCTGGAAGGCGCCCGGCACGGTGGCCGAGTGGTGCAGGGCCACGGCCGCGCGGTCGAGCAGCCGGCGCACGCCGTCGGGGCCGAGCTCGCCGATCGGCGTCCACGGGCTGCGGCCGACCAGGAAGGCCAGCTCGTTGACCCACAGGTTGCCGAGCCCGGCGACCAGCGTCTGGTCGAGCAGCGCGGACACCAGCGGCCGGCTCGGGTCGGCCAGCAGGCGGCGCACCGCCTCGTCGGGGTCCCAGTCCGCCCGCAGCGGGTCCGGGCCGAGGTGGCCCACCAGCCGGTGCTCCTCGGCGGTGGGCACGAGCTCGAGCTGGTGCAGCCGGATGCCGTACGCCGTCCAGCCCTGCTCGGTCTCCAGCTCGACCCGCACCTCGGGCATGAGCCGGCGGGGGAGGACCTTGCCCGGGCGGACCACACTCCACTCGCCGTCCATGAGCAGGTGGCTGTGCAGCGTCGCGCCGCCGGAGAAGCGGGTCAGCAGGTGCTTGCCGTGGGTGGCCTGCTCGAGGACCGTGCGGCCGGCCAGGTCACGCGTGGCCAGCCGGGGCACCCGCAGGCTCGAGCGCACGACCGTCCGCCCCGTCAGCCGCTGGTCCAGCTTCCGGGCCAGGACGTAGACGCTGTCCCCCTCCGGCACCCTGCCATTCAACAGGCCGGGGCACGGCGCGCACGCTGCGGCTGAGCGTCGGCACCAGGGCGACCAGCGCGGCGAGGCCGGCGAGCACCGCCATGGTGGTCGGACCGCCCAGCAGCGCCAGGAGCGTGCCGCCGACGATCGGCGCGGCCGGGATCAGCGACCAGCTCAGGAACTGCCCGACCGACTGCACCCGCCCGACCAGCTCGGGCGGGGTGATCGCCATCCGGTAGGAGCTCATGCCGGCGTTGCCGGCCGGGTTGAGGAACACCCCGGTGGACAGCGCGATGATCACGGCCACCGGGTGGTTGAAGAACACCAGCGGCACCATGAGCGGCACGAAGCTCCACGCGACCAGGACGGTGAGCCGCCCGGTCGGCAGCGCCGCGATGATCCGCGGCGCCACGAGGGCGCCCAGGATGCCACAGACGCCGGCGGCGGTGCCGACGAGCCCGATGGACCAGGCGGGGTAGCCGGCCTGGATCAGCCGCAGGTCCGCGGCCATGAACACCGCGTTGATGGTGAGGTTCGAGCCGACGCTGTAGAGCATCAGCGTGCGGAACAGGGGCTGGCGCCAGGAGTAGCGCACGCCCTCCCACAGCTCCGCGCGGGCGCGGCGGCGGGTCACCTCCGCGCGGGGCGCGGGCGCCAAGTCGGTGCGGATGCGCCCGAGCAGCACCCAGGCGGCCGCGAAGCTCACCGCGTCGACCAGGAAGGGCAGCCACCGGGTCACGGCGTACAGCAGGCCGCCGACGGGCCCGCCCAGCAGGTTCGCGACGTGCTGGCGCGCCTGCTGCTGGCTCAGGGCCGTCGGCAGCTGCTCGGTGGGCACGACCGAGCGCACGGCCGACATCTCCGCCGGGGCGAAGACGCCGCTGCAGACCCCCGTGAGCAGCGCCACCGCGAAGACGTGCGGGACGGTCAGTGCCCCCAGGACGCCCGCGACGACCAGGGACGCGTAGAGGAGCGCGCCCGCCGCGGCGGCGCTCCTCATGACCAGGCGACGGTGCACCCGGTCGGCCAGCAGCCCGCCGGGCAGGACGGACAGGGCCGTGCCGAGCAGGTCCATCGCGCCGGCCGTGGCCGCCAGCAGGGTCGAGCCCGTCAGCGCGTAGGTGAGCAGCGGGAAGACGAACACGCTGAGCGCCGAGCCGAGCTCGCTGACGGTCTGGCCCACCCAGAGCGCGGTGAAGTCGTGGTTGCGGCGCAGGTCCCGGAAGCCGGTCATGTGCGCAACAGTACGTGCGCACCATCTATTGCGCAATAGTTGTTGCGCAACTTGTGGTGCGGATGGTCGGTAGGGTCGGCGACGTGCCCAGAGCCACGCCGATGCACGACCCGCAGATCCTGCGCGCGATCGCCCATCCGGTCCGCAACCGGATCCTGGCCGAGCTCGACGCCCGCGGCTCGCTGCGCGCCGCCGACGTCGCCCGCGAGCTGGACCTGCCGGCCAACCAGGCCAGCTTCCACCTGCGTCAGCTGGCCAAGTACGGACTGATCGAGGAGGACCCGGACGCCGCCCGGGACAAGCGCGACCGGGTGTGGCGCACGGTCAACCCCGAGGGCTTCTCCGTGGAGATGTCCGAGGTCGAGCAGCAGCCCGGCGGCAAGGCCGCCTCCCGCGTCTTCCGCCGCACCAAGCGCGACTGGGGCCACCTGGTCGTCGACGCCGTGCTCTCCGACGAGCCACGCAAGGGCCGGTGGAGCTCCCTGACCGACACCGCCGTGCTGCTCACCCGCGCCGAGGCCCAGCAGCTCTCCGAGGAGATCGAGGAGGTCCTGAGCCGGTGGGGCAACCGGGCGGTCCCCGACGACCAGGAGGAGCGGATGACCTACCTCTACTGGGCGGCGATCCTGCCCTACCCCGCCGTGGACGAGGGCTGATGCCGGCCCGCCTGCGACCGGCCGACCCCGCCGACGTCGCCGACGCTCTGGCGCGCGTGCGCGCCGGTGAGCCCGAGAAGGGCGACCTCCGGCTGCTCACCAAGCACTACCTGGCCCTCCTCGAGACCCGCGCCCCGGGGCGCTCCGTCGAGGTCCGCGTCCCGCCGTACGCCGCGGTGCAGGTCGTCGAGGGCGTCCGCCACACCCGCGGCACCCCGCCCGCGGTCGTCGAGACCGACGCCGAGACCTGGATCGCCCTGGCCACCGGTGAGCTGACGTGGCACGAGGCGCTCGCCGGCGCCCGGGCCACGGCCTCCGGAGAGCGGACCGACCTCACGCCGTACCTCCCGCTGGGCCGCCCGGCAGGTGCGTCCTAGGGTCGAGCCATGACCGACGACCTCCGCGCGACGGTGCGCGACCTGATGCCCGCCCTGCGCTCGGACCTGGAGGACCTGGTCCGGATCCCGTCGGTGAGCGCCGACCCGGAGCGGTCCGACGAGGTGTGGCGCTCGGCCGAGGCGGTGGCCGAGCTGCTGCGGGGCGCGGGGTGCGACCCGGTCGACGTCGTGTCCGTCGACGGTGCGGCGGCGCCGGCGGTGATCGCGGAGAAGAAGGGGCCCGAGGGCGCGCCGGTGGTGCTGCTCTACGCCCACCACGACGTGCAGCCGGAGAACGACCCGGCCGACTGGGACTCGCCGCCGTTCGAGCCGACGGAGCGGGGCGAACGGCTCTACGGGCGCGGCGCGGCCGACGACAAGGCGGGGATCGCGGCGCACCTGGGCGCGCTGCGGGCCTACGGCGACGACCTGCCCGTGACGGTGCGCTTCTTCATCGAGGGCGAGGAGGAGGTCGGCTCCGACACGCTGCCGGAGCTGCTGGCGCAGCACCAGGAGCGGCTGCGGGCCGACGTCATCGTCATCGCCGACTCCGGCAACTGGGACATCGGCGAGCCGGCGCTGACCACGTCGCTGCGCGGGCTGGTGCGCGCCGACATCGAGGTGCGCACCCTCGGGCACGCGGTGCACTCCGGCATGTGGGGCGGGCTGGTGCCGGACGCGCTCATCACGCTGAGCCGGGTGATCGCCTCGCTGCACGACGACGCGGGCAACGTGGCCGTCGAGGGGCTGCGCGGCGGCCCGGCGGCGGACGTGGAGTACCCCGAGGAGCGGCTGCGCGCCGAGTCCGGCGCGCACGGCGACGTGGAGTGGATCGGCGACGGCCCCGTCGTGGAGCGGCTCTGGACCCGCCCGGCGCTGAGCGTCACCGGGCTCGACGCGCCCAAGGTCGACGGCGCCTCCAACACGCTCGTGCCGTCCGCGCGCGCCAAGCTCAGCCTGCGGATCGCGCCGGGCGACACCACGGCCAACGCCGTCGAGTGCCTGCGCCGCCACTGCGAGGCCCACGTGCCGTGGGGCGCCCAGCTCACCTTCACGGTGGTCGACACCGGCGAGCCGACCCAGATCGACGCCACCGGTCCGGCGTACGACGCGGCGCGGGCGGCGTTCGAGGAGGCCTGGGACGGCACCGCGCCGATCGACATGGGCGTGGGCGGCTCGATCCCGTTCATCGCCGAGTTCCTCGAGGCCTTCCCGCAGGCCAGCGTGCTGGTCACCGGTGTCGAGGACCCCGACACCCGCGCCCACGGCGCCAACGAGGGCCTGCACCTGGCCGAGTTCGAGCGCGTCGTCCTGGCCGAGACCCTGCTGCTGAGGAACCTCGCCGCGCACTGAGCCGCCCCGGAGCGGCGTTGTGCACAAACAGCACCGACCTACTACAGTTTTCGGCATGCTGCGCCCCGAGTCGCCCGTCGCCGCCCGTCCCGGACCGACGGCGGCCGACCCGGGTCCGGCCGAGGTCGACGTGGCCGTGGTGGGCGGCGGGGCCAGCGGCACGCTGACCTCGATCCACCTGATGGCCTCGCGGGCGCACGCGCTCCGCGTCGCGGCGTACGACGCCTCGGGCGGGCTCGGCCAGGGCCTCGCCTACTCGACCACCGACCGCCGCCACCTGCTCAACGTCCGCTCGCGCCACATGAGCGCGTTCCCGGACATCCCCGGGGACCTGGTCGAGTGGGCGGAGCGGACCGGTCGGCTGAGCGATGCGCAGGCGTTCCTGCCGCGGCGCGACTACGCGGTCTACCTGCAGGAGACCCTCGACCGGCTCCGCGACGAGCGCTTCAGCTTCCGCGGCGCGCAGGTGGTCGACGTCGCGCCCGGCCCCGACGGCTTCGAGCTGAGCACGGCGGACGGCGCCCGCACCCGCGCGCGGGCCGTCGTGCTCGCCCTCGGCAACCAGCGCCCGGCGCCGCTGGCGACCGCGACCGGGCCGCTGCCGGAGGCCCGCTGGCACCTGGGCGACCCGTGGGACCTCGACCGGCTCACCGCCCTGCCCGCCGACGCCACCGTCGTCCTGGTAGGCACCGGCCTCACCGCCGTCGACGCGGCGATCTCGCTGCTCGAGGACGCCCCGGACCGGCGCGTGGTCATGGTCAGCCGGCACGGGCTGCTCCCCGAGGCGCACATCGAGCAGCAGTCCACGGCCTGGCTCAGCCCGGTCCCGTCCGGCCCGGTCACCGCCGACGCGCTGGCCGGCCTGCTGCGCGAGCAGATCGCGGCCGCCGCGCGTCAGGGCGTGGACTGGCGACCGGTCGTCGACGGCCTGCGCGCCCCGACCCAGGGGCTCTGGCAGCGGCTGCCGCTGGAGGAGCGGGAGCGGTTCCTCGCGACCTACGTCCGCGACTGGGAGGTGCGCCGGCACCGGATGGCGCCCGACGTCGCGGCCCGCCTGGCGTCCTACCGCGAGGACGGCCGGCTGCTCGTCGTCGGCGGCGGCCTGGCCGCCGTGACCGACCACGGCACCCGCTGCGAGGTGGAGCTGCCCGGGCTGCCGGACGCGCTCTTCGCGGACGCCGTGGTCAACTGCACCGGCCCGATGACCGACGTCTCGCGCAGCGCCGACCCGCTGGTGCGCTCGCTCGTCCAGCGCGGCGTGCTCACGCCCGACCCGCTCCGCCTCGGGGTGGCGGCCACGCCGACCGGGGAGGTCCTCGACGTCTCCGGCCAGGTCGTGCCGGGGCTGTTCGTGGTCGGCCCCGCGCTCAAGGGCGTGCTGTGGGAGTCGACCGCTGTGCCCGAGATCCGCGGCCAGGCCGCCGCACTCGCCCAGCGGCTGCCGGAGCTGGTCCGCGCCGTGGTCTGATGGCCGCGTGCGCGTGGCGGTCTTCCTCGGCTCCTCACCCGGCACCGAGCGGCACCGCGACGCGGTCGTGGCCCTGGCCGACGTGCTCGTCGCGGCCGGCGTCGGCATCGTGTACGGCGGCGCGCGGGTCGGGCTCATGGGCCTGCTCGCGGACGCCGCGCTGGAGGCCGGCGGCGAGGTCGTCGGCGTCATCCCCCGCGACCTGTTCGACCGCGAGGTCCCGCACCGCGACCTGACAGAGCTGGTCGAGGTCGACTCCATGCACGCCCGCAAGGCACGGATGGCCGAGCTCGCCGACGCCTTCGTCGCGCTGCCCGGTGGCGTCGGCACGCTGGAGGAGCTGTTCGAGGTCTTCACCTGGCAGCTGCTCGGCATCCACGACAAGCCTGTGCTCCTGCTCGACCCGGACGGCTTCTTCGACCCGCTGGCCGAGCAGCTGGACCGCATCGTGGCCGGCGGCTACCTCAGCGCCGAGCGCCGCGACCGGCTGGTGCGCGTGACCACGCCCGAGGAGCTGCTGGCCGCGCTCGGCTAGGGGGCCGGCAGGAAGACCCGGAAGGTGCTGCCCTCGCCGAGCTCGGAGTCCACCTCGATGCGACCGGCGTGCCGGGTCAGGATGCGGTCCACGATGGTCAGCCCCAGCCCGGTGCCCGGCTGGGCCTTGACCTGGGCGGAGTCGGAGCGGAAGAACTCCCGGAACAGCTGGTGCCGGTCCTCGGGGGAGATGCCGATGCCGCAGTCCTGGACGCTGAGCACCACCCACTCGCCGGCGCGGGCGAGGGTGATGGTGACCGGGGAGCCGGCGCCGGAGTACTTCATGGCGTTGGTGACCAGGTTGGTGACCAGGATGTCCATCTCGGCCGGGTCGCCCAGCGCGACCATGTCGTCGAGGTCGCCGACCACGTCGACGCTGACCCGGCGCTGGTCGGCGATCGAGGTCAGGTTGACCACGTCGTCGACCACGTCGTGCAGCGGGACCGGACGGGTCAGCAGCGGCAGGTGCGGGTCGCCGACCTTGGCCAGCAGGAGGAGGTCCTCCACGACGCGGACCAGACGCACGGCGCCCCGGTCGACGGCGGCCAGCACCTCGGACGCCGACGGGTCGAGGTCCTCGCCGTGCTGCAGCAGCTCGATGTTGGCGAGCATCGCGGTCAGCGGGCTCTTGAGCTCGTGGGAGAGCGTGGCGATCAGCTTGCTCTTGTAGTCGTCGAGCGCCTTGAGCTCGCGGACCAGCTCGCGCTCGCGCTCCAGCGCACGGGCGTTGAGCATGGCGCGGCCCAGGTCGCGGCCGACCTCGAGGGCCGCGTCGACCTCGGCGTCGGTCCACTCGGCGTCGCCCAGGGCACGGGTCAGCACCAGGCTGCCGAGGCACTCGCGGCCGGCGCCCATCGGCACGAAGAGCAGCGAGCCGACGCCGATGCCCTCGAGGAACTGCAGGATCTCCTGGAACTCCGCGTCGGAGACCTGCGCGATCTGCGCGTCGTGCGGCGCGTGCCGGGAGACCATGCCGACCCGCTGCGCCCGCCACGAGGCCGCGGCCGCGCGCTCGGCGATGGAGACGAGGTGCGCGGGCATCTGGATGCGGTTGCCGTCGCCGGAGTACACGGCGCCGAGGCCGTGGCCGTCCTCGTCGAAGGTGTGCACCCACATGCCCAGCGCGCGGAACCCCTCGACCAGGCTCGGCTGGATCTTCTCCAGCATCACGCCGATGTTGCGCTCGCGCGCCGCGTTGCGGACCACCTCGCGGGTGGCCGACAGGACGCGGACCTGCTCGGCGAACGCCTCGCGCTCGACGGCGATGTAGAGGGCCCGGGCCGCCTGCTCGGCGTACCGGTTGAGGATCCGGCGGTGCGGCTCGTCGGGGCGTCGGCCGTCACTGGGCACGTCGATCGAGAGCGTGCCGCGCAGCTCGCCGTCGGGGCCGTACAGCGGGGCGACCAGGAGGTCCATGGGGTGCCAGGCGTCGTCGCCGTCGATCGGCTCGATGTCGGGGACCCAGCCCCAGCTCTCGACCTGGGAGTCGAGCGCCTCGTGGGCCACGAACTTGAACATGCCCCAGTCCTGGGCGTGCTCGAGCTCCTCCATCAGCCGGGTGATCGGCGTGAAGGTGCCCTGGAGGGTCTCGCGGGCCTCGTCGCTGCCGGCGACGGCCATCACCTGCATGTGCTGCGAGTCGCGCACCACGCTCACCGCGGCGACCTCGAAGCCGGCCAGCTGGGTGATGCCCTCGGCGATCACCAGCAGCGCCTCGTGCGTCGCCCCGTCGGCCCAGCTCGTCGCCTCGTCCGCGTCCACCACCGCGCCCGCCGTCGCGGACGGGCGTGACCGCACCTCGGCGCGGGGCTCGATCGACATGGGGATCCTGGGGCGAGGGAGGGAGGGGGCAGGCTCAGGCTAGGCGCTGGTCTAGCCGTTGTCCGGCGAATCAACGACGACGGCCCGGCCACGTCACGGGCGCCCGTCGATGCCCTCGCGAGGGCCCCGCACCCGTAGAGTGGGGCCGTGCCCTACCTCAGCACCGGCGGCCCGTTCCGACCGCAGCGCCGAGGGGGTGACGGTCGGCTCAACCACGACCTCGACCCGCAGGAGAAGGGTCCGCAGGACGCCTGCGGCGTCTTCGGGGTCTGGGCGCCCGGCGAGGACGTCGCCAAGCTGACCTACTTCGGCCTCTACGCCCTCCAGCACCGCGGCCAGGAGTCGGCCGGCATCGCGGTCAGCAACGGCCGGCAGATCCTGGTCTACAAGGACATGGGGCTGGTCTCGCAGGTCTTCGACGAGACCACGCTGGACTCGCTCAAGGGCCACCTGGCCATCGGCCACTCGCGCTACTCCACGACCGGCGCGAGCACCTGGCAGAACGCCCAGCCGACGTTCCGCCCCACCGCCGACGGCTCGATCGCGCTCGGCCACAACGGCAACCTCATCAACACCCACGAGCTGCGCGGGCTGGTCGAGTCGTTGCCCGACCCCGACGGCGAGCTGCCCCTGCACACCCGGGACGTGGAGACCTCGACCAACGACACCGGCCTGGTCACCGCGCTGCTCGCGCACCACCCCGACACCTCGCTCGAGCAGCGGGCGCTCGAGGTCCTGCCGATGCTGCGCGGCGCGTTCTCCTTCGTCTGGATGAACGAGAACACCCTGTACGCCGCGCGCGACCCGCAGGGCATCCGCCCGCTCGTGCTCGGCCGCCTGGACCGCGGCTGGGTGGTGGCCTCCGAGGACGCCGCGCTGGCCACCGTCGGCGCCAGCGTGGTGCGTGAGATCGAGCCCGGCGAGCTGATCGCCATCGACGAGCACGGGCTGCGGACGCACAAGTTCGCCGAGCCCGCCCGCAAGGGCTGCGTGTTCGAGTACGTCTACCTGGCCCGCCCCGACGCCACCATCAGCGGCCAGTCGGTGCACGCCGCGCGCGTCGAGATGGGCCGCGAGCTGGCCCGCCAGTTCCCGGTCGAGGCCGACCTGGTCATGCCGGTGCCGGAGTCCGGGACGCCGGCCGCCGCCGGGTACGCCGAGGAGAGCGGCATCCCGTTCGGCCAGGGCTTCGTCAAGAACGCCTACGTCGGGCGCACCTTCATCCAGCCCAGCCAGACCCTGCGCCAGCTCGGCATCCGGCTCAAGCTCAACGCCCTCGAGCACATGGTCCGCGGCAAGAAGCTGGTCGTGGTCGACGACTCGATCGTGCGCGGCAACACCCAGCGCGCCCAGGTCCGGATGCTGCGCGAGGCCGGCGCCCTCGAGGTGCACGTGCGCATCTCCTCGCCACCGGTGAAGTGGCCGTGCTTCTACGGCATCGACTTCGCCACCCGCGCCGAGCTCATCGCCAACGGCCTGGACGACGAGGAGATCCGCGCCTCCATCGGCGCGGACAGCCTCGGCTACATCTCCCTCGACGGCATGGTCAAGGCCACCCGCCAGCCCGACGACGCGCTGTGCAAGGCCTGCTTCACCGGCGAGTACCCCGTCCCGCTCCCCGACGAGAGCCTGCTGGGCAAGCACCTGCTGGAGGCGACGCTGCAGTCGCCGACGCTGGGCAAGGCCCTCCCGGTGCTGAACAACCCGTGACCGACTCCTACGCCGAGGCCGGCGTCTCCATCGAGGCCGCGGACACCGCGGTCGAGCTCATGCGCACCTGGGTCGAGCAGGCTTCCCGTCCCGAGGTGATCGGCGGCATCGGCGGCTTCGCCGGGCTGTTCGACGCGACCGCCCTCACGGCGTACAAGCGACCGCTGCTGGCCACCTCCACCGACGGCGTCGGCACCAAGGTCGCCGTGGCCCAGGCCATGGGCGTCCACGACACCATCGGCTTCGACCTGGTCGGCATGGTCGTCGACGACCTGGTCGTGTGCGGCGCCGAGCCGCTGTTCATGACCGACTACATCGCCTGTGGCCGGGTCGAGCCCGAGCGGATCGCCGCGATCGTCAAGGGCATCGCCGCGGCCTGCGTCGAGGCCGGCTGCGCGCTCATCGGCGGCGAGACCGCCGAGCACCCCGGGCTGATGGGCGAGGACGAGTACGACGTCGCGGGCGCGACCACCGGCGTGGTCGAGGCCGACCTGCTGCTCGGGCCGGCCCGCGTCCGCCCCGGCGACGCCGTCCTGGCCATGGCCTCCTCCGGGCTGCACTCCAACGGCTACTCCCTGGTCCGCCACGTCGTGGCCCAGGCCGGCTGGGCCTACGACCGCGACGTGCCCGAGCTCGGCCGCACCCTCGGCGAGGAGCTCCTCGAGCCGACCCGCATCTACGCGAAGGCCTGCCTCGAGCTCGCCCGCGTCGAGGGCACCCACGCCATGGCCCACGTCACGGGCGGCGGCCTGGCCGCCAACCTGGCCCGCGTCATGCCGGAGGAGCTGACCGCCACGCTCGAGCGCGGCACCTGGACCCCGGCGCCGGTCTTCGACCTGGTCCGCGGGCTGGGCCGCCTGCCCCAGGCCGACCTGGAGGCCACCCTCAACTGCGGCGTCGGCATGGTCGCGCTGCTCCACCCGACCGGCGTGGACGCGGCGATCTCGCTGCTCGCCGAGCACGGGGTCGACGCCTGGCTGGCCGGCGAGGTCCGGGCCGCCGAGGGCACCGGCGGGACGGTCGATCTCGTCGGTCAGCACCCCGGTTGGTGACGACCACCCCCGCTGGGATGGGCGTTACACACGGAAACGTGACCAATTCCGGGTGGGGGTGTGCAGGAACAGCCAGGCACCGGGTAGCGTTGTCGGCACGAGAACTCTTTGAGACGCCCGGGAGCCTTGTTGCCCCGGCCGAGTGTGCGAGGGGGCTGACCCTATGGGGCGCGGCCGTGCAAAAGCCAAGCAGACGAAGGTCGCCCGCGACCTGAAGTACCGGACCCACGAGACGGACTTCGGCGCGTTGGCCAACGAGCTCCACAAGGAGAGCGGTGACGCTCCCGACGAGGTGGACCCGGAAGTCCTGGAGAAGTGGTCGGACTACGCCGGCCCGAGCCGGGACTAGTCACTCTGCATCGACTCCGTCGATGCGTGCTCGGCGCGCTCTGATCGAACCGCCCCAGGCACCACCCCCGCACGCGCGGCGCGCCAGCACGCCCCACCCGCACGGGCGCGGCACCTGGAACGGTCCGGCGCGCCGAGCCACTCTGCATCGACTCCGTCGATGCGTGCTCGGCGCGCTCTGATCGAACCGCCCCAGGCACCACCCCCGCACGCGCGGCGCGCCAGCACGCCCCACCCGCACGGGCGCGGCACCTGGAACGGTCCGGCGCGCCGAGCCACTCTGCACCGACTCCGTCGATGCGTGCTCGGCGCGCTCTGATCGAACCGCCCCAGGCACCACCCCCGCACGCGCGGCGCGCCAGCACGCCCCACCCGCACGGGCGCGGCACCTGGAACGGTCCGGCGCGCCGAGCCACCCTGCACCGACTCCGTCGATGCGCGCTCGGCGCGCTCTGATCGAACCGCCCCAGGCACCACCCCCGCACGCGCGGCGCGCCAGCACGCCCCACCCGCACGGGCGCGGCACCTGGAACGGTCCGGCGCGCCGAGCCACCCTGCACCGACTCCGTCGATGCGCGCTCGGCGCGCTCTGATCGAACCGCCCCAGGCACCACCCCCGCACGCGCGGCGCGCCAGCACGCCCCACCCGCACGGGCGCGGCACCTGGAACGGTCCGGCGCGCCGAGCCACCCTGCACCGACTCCGTCGATGCGCGCTAGGCGCGCTCTGATCGAATCGCCCCAGGCACCACCCCCGCACGCGCGGCGCGCCAGCACGCCCCACCCGCACGGGCGCGGCACCTGGAGCGCTTCGGCGCGCCGAGCCACCCTGCACCGACTCCGTCGATGCGCGCTAGGCGCGCTCTGATCGAATCGCCCCAGGCACCACCCCCGCACGCGCGGCGCGCCAGCACGCCCCACCCGCACGGGCGCGGCACCTGGAACGGTCCGGCGCGCCGAGCCACCCTGCACCGACTCCGTCGATGCGCGCTAGGCGCGCTCTGATCGAACCGCCCCAGGCACCACCCCCGCACGCGCGGCGCGCCAGCACGCCCCACCCGCACGGGCGCGGCACCTGGAACGGTCCGGCGCGCCGAGCCACCCTGCACCGACTCCGTCGATGCGCGCTAGGCGCGCTCTGATCGAACCGCCCCAGGCACCACCCCCGCACGCGCGGCGCGCCAGCACGCCCCACCCGCACGGGCGCGGCACCTGGAACGGTCCGGCGCGCCGAGCCTGCTGGCTGGGTCAGGCGACTCGGCGCGCCGGTGTCCGGTCCGGCCTCAGCGGAGCCAGAGACCGCGGAGGCGGCAGACGTCGCGCATGCGGCGCTCGGCGAGCCGGTCGGCGGCGACCGCGGGGCTGACGCCGTCGGTGCGGGCCAGCTCGAACACGGCGTACGTCGTGTCGAAGATCCCCGTCGCGCGCTGCTGTGCGCGCTCGAAGCTGAAGCCGGCGGGGTCGAGCTCGTCGGCGACCTGGATGAGGCCGCCGGAGTTCACGCAGTAGTCGGGCGCGTAGAGGATGCCCCGCTCCTCGAGCACCTTCTCCACGCCCGGGTGCGCGAGCTGGTTGTTGGCCGCGCCGCAGACCACGCTCGCGCTCAGGGTGTCGACGACCTCGTCGCTCAGCGCGCCGCCCATGGCGCAAGGGGCGTAGGCGTCCAGCTCGGTGGCGACCAGCTCCTCGGTCGAGCCGACCACGCGGACCGACGGGTGCTCCTCGCGCACCCGGTCGAGCGCGGCGCGGTCGACATCGGTGACCACGACGTCGGCCCCCTCGTCGAGCAGGTGTCGGACCAGGTGGTGACCCACCTTGCCGACGCCGGCCACCCCGACCGTGCGGCCCTCGAGCGCCGTGGTGCCCCACCGGAACTGCGCCGCCGCGCGGAGCCCCTGGTAGACCCCGTACGCCGTGAGCACCGAGCTGTCCCCCGCGCCGCCGTGGGCCAGGGTGCGGCCGGTGACGTAGTCGCACTCGCGGGCGATGTCGTCCATGTCGGGCGAGGACGTCCCCACGTCGCAGGCGGTGTGGTAGCGCCCGCCGAGCGACTGGACGAACCGGCCGTACGCACGGAACAGCGCCTCGCTGCGCAGCTCGGCGGGGTCGCCGATGATGACGGCCTTGCCGCCGCCGAGGTCCAGGCCGGCCAGGGCGGCCTTGTAGGACATGCCGCGCGAGAGGTTGAGCACGTCGGCGAGGGCGTCGGCCGTGCTGGCGTACGGGAAGAAGCGGGTCCCGCCGAGCGCGGGGCCGAGAGCAGTGGAGTGGATGGCGATGATCGCCTTGAGCCCCGTGGCCGGATCGTGGGCGAAGACGACCTGCTCGTGGTCGGCGCCGGCCTCGAAGACGTCGGTGGGGCTGGGTGCGGTTGCGGCGTGCTGCTGGGACATGGATGGTCCTTCGCGGTGTGTGGCCACGGGGGTGGTGTGGCGGCGGTGGTGGGCGAGCCGCAGGGGTGGCGCGGATCACTTCTAGGGTAGAGCGGGTGAGCCCCGCCCGCGTCATGTGGACGCTGTTCGAGCCACTGCACGCCGTCACCTACTTCGCGCCGCAGGCGCGGCAGGAGTTCGAGGCGGCCGGGCTGCGCGGCTTCTGGCGCGGCTACTTCGCCGGCCGCTCGGCGCCCCTCGGGGCCGCCCCGGCGGCGGTCACCACGGCGCTGTACGCGAACTTCGCTCCGCGCATGGTCGAGCGCGCGCTGCCCGCCGTGTGGTCCCTCGCGACCCCGGAGCAGGCCCTCGCGGCCCGGCAGGCCGGCGCGGTCGCGGCGCTCCGCGACCTCCTGGGCGGTGCCGACGTCGCGCCGGCCGCCCGGGTCCTCCGCGACGTCGCCGCCGGCGCGCCGACCGCGGGCCGCGCGCTCGGCGCCGCGAACGCCGCGCTGCCCTGGCCCGACGAGCCGTACGCCGTGCTCTGGCGGGCCGCGACCACCCTGCGGGAGCTGCGCGGCGACGGCCACGTGCTGGCCCAGCTCGCGGTCGGGCTCGACGGGCTGAACACGATCGTCCTGCGCGCCGGCCACGACCTGACCCGCGAGGTCCTCCAGCCGAACCGCGGCTGGACCGACGAGGAGTGGGACGCCGCGGCCGAGGGGCTCGCGGCCCGCGGGCTGGTGGACGCCGCCGGGCGGGCCACCGCCGCCGGGCTCGAGCGGCTGGACCGGGCCGAGGCGCTCACCGACGAGCTGGCGCTCGAGCCGTGGTCGGAGCCGGCGCTGGCGCGCTTCCAGGAGCTCGCGGCGCCGCTGTCCGCCGCCGCTCGCGCCGCCCTGCCGCCGGTGACGCCGATCGGGCTGCCGGGCTAGCGGGCCTTCGGGCCGTTCCCGTTCCCGTTGCCGCCCGCGTTGTTCTCGGTCGGCCCGTTGCCGTTCCCGTTCCCGCCGGCGTTGCTGCCGTCGCCGCCCCCGTTGCCCTGGCCGTTGCCGCTGTTCCCGCCGCCCTGGTGGTGACCGTTGTTCGGCTTCGGCGTCGGGGTCGGCTTCGGGGTCTTCGAGGGCGGCGTCGGCTGGGTGGTGGGCTGGGTGGTCGGCTGGGTGGTCGGCTGGGTGGCCGGCGTCGTGGGCGTCGGCTCGTCCTCGGGCGAGGCCAGCCCGGAGGCCGCGGGGGACGCCTGGATGTCGGTCGTCGGGGTGGACGTCGGGTCTCCGGGCGAGAGCGAGGCCGAGGGGGACGAGGAGAAGCTCGGATCGGTGGTCGCCGACCCGTCCGAGGTCGGCTCCGAGGACACCGCGGAGGACGGTGCGGACGTCACCTCGGAGGAGGGGGAGCCCGTGCTCGGGACGCTCGTGGTGGGGGTGGACGGCTCGGGGTCCGGCGACCAGGGCGCGTGCACCGCGCCCGCGCCGTACGCGATCCCGACGCCGCCCGCGCCGACCAGCATGACCGCGCCGACGGCGGCGGCGACCACCCGTCCGCGACGTGCCGCGCCGCCGGCCGGGGCCGCGGCGCGGGCCGTGGCGGCCAGCCGGGCGATGAACCCCTCGTCCACGGACGGCTCGTCGGGGTCGATGCGCAGCGCGCGAGCCACCTCAGAACGGCTCGGAAATCGGCGCATGAGTCCATGATGTCTCCTGTGGGCGGCGCAGACACACTGATCGCC
This sequence comes from Nocardioides anomalus, assembly GCF_011046535.1. NCBI lineage: Bacteria > Bacillati > Actinomycetota > Actinomycetes > Propionibacteriales > Nocardioidaceae > Nocardioides > Nocardioides anomalus. The sequence goes on from NZ_CP049257.1 coordinate 4,998,967, forward strand.
GCTGCGCGCACCGGTGACGAGGCCGCGTGGGCGGAGCTGTACCGCCGCCACGCCGGTCGCCTGGAGCTCTGGCTGCGGTGGCTGCCGGCCTCCGACGCCGCGGTCTCGGCCGAGGACGTGGCCGCCCAGGCGTGGCTCACCGCGGCCGGCAAGGTGCACGACTTCTCGGGCAGCGACGACGACTTCGCGGGCTGGCTGTTCGGCATCGCCCGCAAGCACGCACTCAACGACTACCGCCGCGGCGTGCGCCGCCGCACCTCACCCGCCGAGCTCGACAGCGGCGCCCAACCCGTCTTCGGCGTGCCGGGCGACGACCTCAGCCCGATCGAGGGCCAGGACACGGTCCGCCGGCTGCTCGGCCACCTCAGCCCGCGTGAGGCCGAGGTCGTGGTGTGCCTGGACGTCGTCGGCCTGGACGTGGCCGCGACGGCCGAGGCGCTCGGACTGCGCACCACCGCCGTGCGCGTTGCCCACCACCGGGCCCTCACCCGGCTGCGACGCCTGATGGCCGATGACGCGCCGGGGGAGCCGACGCCTGAGCCGCAGGGCTGAGTCAGGACAGCGTCGCCGTCACGGCGTACGCCGCCGCGAAGGTCGCGACGAAGACGGCCAGGCAGACCAGGGCCAGGAGCAGCGGGGACCGGGGCCGGTCGGCCGACGCGGCCGGCACGGTCGTGACCGTGTGGGGAGTCTGGTAGCGCGTGGCGCCCGGCCCGCCGCGCACCGACGTCACCGGCAGCGCCGCCCGGAGCGCGGCGTCGAGAGCACCGACCGACCCGGGCCGGTCGTCGGGGTCGGCCGAGAGCGCGCGGAGCAGCACCTCGTCGACCTCGGGTGGGAGCTCGGGCACCAGCGTCGAGGGCGCGACCGGGGCGCTGGCGTGGACCGCGAGCTCGGCCAGCGAGCCCTCGCGGGCGTGCCGGCCGGTGAGCATCTGGTAGGCGACGGCGGCGAGCGCGTGCACGTCGGCGCGCTCGTCGATGGTCCCGCCGGTGGCCTGCTCGGGAGCCATGTAGGCCGGCGTGCCGACGACCTGGGTGAGCCCGGAGGCGTGCAGCATCGCCTTGGCCACGCCGAGGTCGGCGACCAGCAGCCGCTCGCCGGCCGAGCCGCCGGAGCGCAGCAGCAGGTTCTGCGGCTTGATGTCGCGGTGCACGACGCCGTGCTCGTGCAGGACGGCGAGGCCGGCGGCGGCCTGGCTGACCAGGTCCACGGCCCGCGGGACCGGCAGCGGCCGACCGGGCTCCAGCTGGTGGGCCAGCGAGCCGAGGTCGGCGTAGGTCATGACGAAGTACGGCGTCTCGTCGACCTGGCCGATGTCGTAGACCCGCACGATGTGGTCGGAGTCCGCCCGGCGCAGGATCCGGGCCTCCTCCAGGAAGCGCTCGCGGACGTCGAGCCGCTGCGCCCAGTTCTCGGCCAGCGCCTTGACCGCGACGTCGGAGTCGAGCTCGGCGTCGTGGTAGAGCCAGACCGTCGCGAAGCCGCCCTCGCCCAGCCGGTCGACGCGCTCGAGGCGGCCGAGACGAGTGGGCAGGGGCACGGCGTCATGCTGTCAGAACAGGGGGAGCGGGCCGCGCCGGACGAGGTGGCGCGGCCCGCGTTGACCGACCCGGGGAAGAGGGTCAGGTCAGTCCCCCCAGGACCAGCTGGGGCTCAGCGGCCGCCGCTGTAGAGCTTCACGTACTCGTACTGCGTGGCCTCGACGTAGACGCCCGCCTGACCGGTGTTGCCGCCGGTGAAGGAGCCGGTGATGGTGATGGGCGTGTCGTTCGCGGTGACCTTGATGGTCCCGGAGAACGACGTCTGCGCGGCGTTCTGGCCGCCGTTGGGGACGTCCGCGGTCCACACGGTGCCGGTGCCGCCCTGCAGCGACGGCACGTTGAGCACGCCGTAGTCGGGGTCGTTCACCGTGGCGGGACCGATGTGCCAGAACTGCCCGATGCCGTCGATCTTCCAGGTGCCCTTGTCCAGCACGATGGTGGCGAGCGGGGTGTTGGCCGCGTTGACGTCGACCACCCGCGCGCCGGCGTACGCCGGGACGGTGCTGGCCGGGGTCTGCGCTGTGACGACGTTCTCGGTCGAGGTGAACCGGGCGAAGTTGTTCTTCGTCAGGTCCTGGGTCTGGATGGTGCCGTTCTTGATCTGCGCCGAGGTGATCTGGTTGGCGGCGACGGACGTGCCGGCGCCGGCCACGGCGGCGATCGCGGCGGCCGCGACGACCACGCCGACCTTGCCGCGGACGAGGCTGCTGAGCTTCATGGTTCCTCCGTTGGATCCGTGAGGGGGTGGATGTGCTTCCACTCCTCTGACGGAGCGTCCGGGCCGGAGGTTGGGTGCCCTCTAGGGTGAAGCCGTGGAGCCCGACGAGCTGGACGCCCTGGCCGCCCGCGCGGCGGCGGGCGACCGGCCCGCTCTCGAGGAGGTGCTGGCCGAGGTCCAGCCGCGCGTGCGCCGCATCTGCGGGCGGATGCTGCTGTTCCCCGAGGACGCCGAGGAGGCGGCCCAGGACGCGCTGCTGCTCGTGGCCACCCGGATCCACCAGTTCGACGGCCGCAGCCGGTTCACCACCTGGCTGCACGCCGTCGCCTCCAACAGCGCCCGCTCGACCTACCGCAGCCTGAAGCGCCGCGCGGCCGAGCGCGTCACCGACCAGCTGCCGGTGCACGCCGACCCGCGCACGACCAGCGTCATCGCGGGCAGCCGGCTCGACCTCCTCGAGGCGCTCGAGGTCGTCGGCACCGACCACCCCGAGCTGGTCGAGCCCCTGGTCCTGCGCGACGTGCAGGAGCTGGCCTACGACGAGATCGCGCGGCTGCTCGACGTCCCGCTCGGCACGGTGAAGTCGCGGATCCACTCCGCCCGCCAGGCCGTGCGCCCGCTGCTGAAGGTCACGGACTGACCGCTCGCTGCACGACCACGTCGCCGTGGCTGCCGTAGCCCACCACCCGCCCGCCGTACGCCGTGCCGTCGAAGCCGATCAGGAGGTCGCCGGCCAGGGTCGGCCACGGGATGTTGGAGGGGTACGCCGCGTCGAGGGTCCCGACCTCCCGCAGGTCCAGGTCGAGGACCGGGTAGGCGCGGCGGTGCTTGTCGCTGGCCAGCACCCGCCACTCCCCGTCGAGGCGGGCGAGCGTGGTGCCCTCGGTCTCGTGGCCCGCGCCGACGGCCCGCACCGTGAGCGCGTCCAGCGACGGCCCGGCCGCGAGCACGGGGTGGAAGCGGAAGTAGCGCCGCGCGCTGACGTAGCCGACCAGCCAGCCGTCGTCGGTGCGGGCCAGGTGCGGGTCCCACACGCCGACCGAGCGGAAGCCGTCGGTGGGCAGCGCGAGCGGCTCGGCGTCGAGGACGTGCACGCCGCGGGTGAGGTCCTCGCTCGAGGTGGCGAGGACGACCGACACCGGTCGCTCGTCGGGCTCGAAGTCGCCCCACGTGCTCGCGGCCAGCAGCCACCGGCCGCCGTCGCGCAGCAGGTGCGCGGCGTGGTCGCCGTAGACGCGGCCGCCCCGGCGCAGGAACAGGTCGGCACGGTGCTCGAGGCCGAGCGTCGACCGGTCCAGCGCCCACACCGAGGTGTGGCCGGTCGGGAAGCCGCCCGGCCCGGCGCTGGTGGCGGTGAGCAGGAGCTCGTCGCCGTCGTGGTCGACCACGCGCAGGTCGCGCAGCCCGAGCTGACCGAACCGGCCGAGCTCGTGGCTGGCCGCGGTCGGCACCGGCGGCTGCTCCTCGAACACGCAGCGCGCCCGCGCCACCCACGTCCCGCGCTCCCGGGTGAACGCCGTGACCTGCGGCCCGGTCAGGGTCAGCGCCACCGCCTCCACCGGCGCCTCGGGTCGCCCGCTGCGCCGGCTGCGGTGGCTCGTCCCGTCCACGTGGAGGGTGACCCGGTCGTCGAAGGTGGCCTCGACGCCCGCGAGCTCGAGCGGTCCGCGCTCGGCCGTGACCGCGGCGTACGGCGCTCGCACCGGCCCCGGCCGCCACAGGTCGACCGGCCGCAGGCGCGCGGCGACCTCGTAGCGAGGGAGCACCCGCCGATCATCGCAGCCGGCCGAGGTAGGCCGCCGTCCGGCGCAGGTCGCGCACCCGCGCCTCCCACGTCACCCCGGCCACGAGCAGCACCGACCCGGCGGTGCCGATGAGCGCCCACTGCGGCCACAGCGCGGCGTACGGCGCGAGCTCGCGGAGCACCAGCACCAGCCCGACCAGGGCGCCGACGGCCACCGGCGCCGACCACCGCAGCGCGGCCCCGCCCAGCACCAGGGCCAGGCACCCTGCGCCGAGCAGCACGGCCCGCGGCGAGACCGGGTCGGTGAGCGCCCAGAGCAGGGACGGCACCGTGGCCAGCACCAGCCCGGGCAGCAGCGTCGAGGTGGTGTCCGCGTCCGGGTCCCACCAGAGCCGGTGGGCGCCGACGGCCACGAGGACGAGCGCGGTCGGCAGGGTGTAGGCCTCCGGTGCGGTCACGCCGAGGTCCCGCAGCCGCACCCACGTGGCCGCGGCCAGCAGCAGGCCGCCCGCCCAGCGGTGGCCGCGCAGCGTGACCAGCGCCCCGGCCACGGTCAGGTGCACGGCGAGGGCCACGGAGAGGTCGTCGGCGGCCAGCACGCCGAGCGCCGCCACGAGCGCGGTCCCCGCCGCGACCGCGTCGGCCACCGGCCGCCGCAGGGCCACCGCGAGCAGCCCCGCGACGACCAGCACCGCGAGCGAGCGGACGTCGTACGCCGTGCCGAGCAGCTCCCCGGCCGTCCACACCGCCGCACCGACGGCCGCCGGGAGGGCCGGCCGGCACCGCCACGCGCTGAGCGCCACGACCTCGAGCAGGACGAGCAGGGTCAGCACCGCGCTGGGCAGGGCCACCAGCACGCCGAGCGGGCCCAGGACGAGCACGAACACCCACAGCGGCAGCGGGTAGAGGGCTGCCGTCAGCACCGCGCCGAGGGCCAGCAGCGGCCAGACCGGCACCCGGCGCAGGGTCAGTCGCAGGGCCAGCGCGACCGCGGCCACGCCGGCGGACAGCACCAGCGGGTCGAGCTCCACCGCACCCGGGGTGAGCCGCACGCCAGCGTCCGCGGCGAACGGCGCCGCCACCGTCACCAGGTTGGTCACCGCCGACGTCGCGAGCCAGGCCACCGGCGGCAGCAGCACGAGCAGCGCGCCGACCAGCGGCACCCGCGGGACGACCGACCACCGCGGCGGGGTCACCGCCGCGACCACCGCCCAGAGGGCGACGGCGCCGACCGCGGCCCACCCGATCGCGCTCGGGCCCTCGTCGAGCACCGGCAGCCCGACGGTGCCGGTGAGCACGGTGACGGTGACCGCGGCGGCGAGCGGCCGCGCCGGCGCCAGCGGCCACAGGACCAGGGCCAGCGCGGCGGTGACCAGCAGCCAGGCGCCGTGGCCCTCGAGCCAGAGCGAGCGCAGCGTCGGCGTCCCCACGTCGGCCAGCGCCCACAGCCCCAGCACCAGCCAGGCCAGCCCCCCGACCGCCAGGGAGGTCCAGGGCAGCACGACCCGGCGCCGGGCGAGGGCCAGCGCCGCGCAGGCCACGACGGCCAGCGCCGGTGCCCAGATCTCGCCGAGGCCCGCGGCGATCGCGGCGACGGCCAGCGGCGCGACGACCTGCGGCGTGACGAGCCGCAGCAGCGGGAGGCAGGCGGCGAGGACGACGGCGCCGGTCACCGCGACGAGGTGGCCGGGCGCGAGGTCGCCGAGCCAGCCGGCCCGATCGGCGCCGACCACGTCGAGCACCAGCAGCCCGAGCGAGACGGTCGTGAGCGCCTCGGCCGCGACCCCGAGGTCGCGCCGGGCCAGCCACTGCCCGCCGGCGCCGGCCAGGACGGTCAGGCCCAGCAGGGCGGCGGTCCGGCCGCCGACCCCGAGCCAGGTCCAGGCCACGGCCAGGAAGATGACGGCCGCGACGAGCAGGCAGGTGCCGCCGAGTCCGAGGAGGAGCGTGGGCACCGACGCGGTGCGGAGTCCGCGTCGAGGAGGCAGCGCCGGTCGCACGGGCGCTGGGTACGTCGGCAGGGGCGGGGGAGGGGGGCGGCGGCGGCTGGTCGAGCACGAAGCCGCAGCGGGGACAGCAGTCGGGGCGCACGGTCACCACCCCATTGCGCCCGCGCGACCCGGTCCGGCGGCAGCGCGGGCGCGCTCAGGGAGGCTGAGTCCGGGTACTCATCTGGTGTGCCCGAGCTGCCCGAGGTCGAGTCCGCCCGGGCGGTGATCGAGCGCTCCGGTCTGCGCCGCACGATCGCCGACGTCGACGACGCCGACACCTGGGTGTGCCGCCCGCACACGCCGGGCGAGATCAAGGACGCGCTGGTCGGCCGCACGCTCACCCGGGCGAACCGCCGGGGCAAGTCGATCTGGTGCGACACCTCCGACGACGGGCCCGCGCTCGGCATCCACCTGGGCATGAGCGGGCGGATCCACATCAGCAAGCCCGACCGGGAGGACGACGAGGGCGGCGACTACGTCGGCACCGGCCGCCGGCGCCAGGCGCGGGCGACCAAGCCGGAGTGGGACCGGTTCACCCTGGTGTTCGAGGACGGCGGCTCGCTGCGCCTGTTCGACAAGCGCCGGCTCGGCCGGGTCCGGCTCGATCCGGACATCGACGCCCTCGGCCCGGACGCCGCCGAGGTCCGCGCGCCGGACCTGCGCGCGCTGCTCGGCCGCTCGCACACCGCGGTCAAGGCGCGGCTGCTCGACCAGCACGCCATCGCCGGCGTCGGCAACCTCCTGGCCGACGAGGCCCTGTGGCAGGCGGCCGTCGACCCGCGCAAGCCGGCCGACGAGCTCACCGCGGAGGAGGCCACCACGCTCGCGCGCACGCTGCGCACCTCGATCCGCCGCGCGCTCAAGAACGGTGGCGTGCACACCGGCGAGATCATCAAGCACCGCAAGCGCGGCGACCACTGCCCGCGCTGTGGCGCCGAGATGCAGCGCGCCACGGTCGGCGGCCGCACCACCTGGTTCTGCTCCGCCGAGCAGTAGCCCGTGCAAGGCTCACCGCCATGGTGGGCCACAACCAGCGCGTGGACGCGGCGGAGACGCTGATCTCGGTCGACGTCGAGACCGGCGGCGCGACGCCGGGCGACTACGCGCTGCTCTCGATCGGCGCCTGCCTGGTCGACGACCCGGAGAGGACGTACTACGTCGAGCTGCGGCCCGAGGACAAGCGCACGACGCTCGAGGCCCTCGAGGTCAGCAAGCTCTCGCTCGACGTCCTGCGGACCATGGGCGTGCCGCCCGACGAGGCGATGCCGCAGTTCGCGGCCTGGGTGGCCGAGGTGGTGCCGGAGGGACACCGCGCGGTGTTCGTGGGCTTCAACGCGGCCTTCGACTGGATGTTCGTGGCCGACTACTTCGAGCGCTACGTCGGGCGCAACCCGTTCGGCCACAGCCCGCTCGACATCAAGGCGTTCGCGATGGGCCGGCTGGGCAGCACGTGGGCGGAGACGAGCATGAAGGTGCTGGGCCCGAAGTACTTGTCAGGTCGGCCCCTCGCCCACCACGCTCTCTCCGACGCGCAGGACCAGGCCGCCCTGTTCCGCGCGCTGTACGACGAGCCCGCGCACGCGCACGACGACTAGGACCACGATGAGCGAGACCCCGGCCCCCGAGGACGACGTCACCCGGCTGGTGGAGTCGGCGCAACGGCTCGGGATCGAGCTGGACGCCGCCGACACCGAGCGCTGGCTCGCGGCCATGACCCGCGAGGACGGCGTCGAGACCGAGGACATCGTCATCGACGAGACCGCGGGCGTCTTCGGCCACCGGGTGAGCATGCTCGACTTCAGCGCGCGCGACCTGGCCCGGTTCCGCGCGATCGGCGCGATCGTCGAGGTGACCGGGCCCGAGGGCGTGGCCGAGGGTGCGCTGGCCCTCTCCGGCTCCGCGGCGCAGTCCAAGATCCAGACCCACCCGGGCGACGCGGACTTCTTCCAGCGGCTCAACATCCGGGCGGTGAGCCGGGCGGAGGCGTGCTCGGTCCTGGCCGGGCTGATGCGGGACAAGGCGATCGGGTTCGAGACCGGCCCGACGTACCAGTTCATCGAGGCCAAGTGGAGCTCCTACCCGTTCGACTGCGTCCGCGCCGGCGCGCCGCAGCGCAAGGGGGCGCCGATCTCCTGGCGGATCGACGAGATCAGGGCCGGTGAGCTCGGCGTCGAGGTCGACGGCACCCCCACGACGCTGCGCTGGGACGAGCTGGCGTCCGAGCCGGGCTGGTGCAAGCTCGACTGGGTCGTGGTCGACCCCGAGCGGCACCGGCTCACCAACGCCAGCAACGTCATCGACGTGACCTGGGAGTCGCCGGACGGTGACATCGTCGCGCTGGACGGCTACCTGGACGCCTACTTCCAGGAGGTCTACCTCGACGCCGAGCAGCTGCCGACGTTCACCAAGGTCGTCCAGCACGTCTCGGGCGACGCGCTCGACCACTACGTCGACCAGCTCGAGGGCGAGGTCCGCAAGTACCTCGACGCCGGCCACGCCAACTACGGCAAGGCCGCCAAGCGGATGTACAACGTCTTCCGGCTCACCGGCCGCCACCTCGACGCGGCGTACGTCCGCGAGCTGTTCGACGAGCCGACCACGATGCTCTACCAGGTCTGGTCGCTGATCGGGACGCTGGAGAACGCCGCCGCGCCCGGCTCCACGGTCCCGGTCGAGACCGTCCAGGCGCAGACCGACGACCTGGTGCTCACGGTGGTCCAGGCGCTCGACGGCGTCCAGGAGACCGAGCTGGTCGCGGCGCTGCTCAAGCTGCGCAGCGCGCTGGAGGAGACCGCCGAGGGCGGCGAGCTGGCCGCCGAGGGATCGGTCGACATCGAGTCGGCCAAGACCCAGGTCGTGAACCTCATCAACAACTTCTTCCGCGACCGGCTCACCGCGGTGCCGACGATCAAGGAGTACATGGACTCCGTCGCGGCCGCCGCGCGCTGAGGCCGGGACGTCAGCTCGGGCGCGGCGCCTTGCAGCTGATCTTGGGGTCGACGCCGACGTAGTTGAGCGGTCCGGCCACGACCGTGACCGCGGTCGTGGCGCCGGACCGGCAGTCCACGGTGCGGTCGTTGTCGAAGTAGCCACGCTGGGCGGCGGCGGCCGCCCCGATCACCAGCCAGACCACCAGCACGACCCCGATGACGAGCCTCATCCCGCTCCACCTCCCGGCGTGGTCGGCCTCCCGCGACGCCGACCCGCCCCTTGAGTACCCCGAACCCCGCACCCGCGGCAAGGGGTCGGACCCCCGGGACCCGATGGCCCGTCCGGGCCAGGGGTACGCCGGGCGCACGAGCCCGGAACCTTCCACCTGCCGCCACGCCCGCGCCGGCCCTACGGTCTGGGCGTGACGCAGCTGCTCGGGATGGACACCACCGCGGGGCTCGCCACCGGCGACACGCTGGCGCGCGGGGCCGAGGAGCTCCTCGCCCTGGCCGGGCGTCTCGAGAGCAGCCTGCACGCCTTCGACTGGACCGGGCCGGACGCCGAACGGGTCCGCGACGGCTGGTCGGCGACCGAGCGGCCCGCCCTCGACGCGGCCGCACGCTTCGTGGCCGCGCTGGCGGCGGCCCTGCGCGAGGAGGCCCGGAGCCAGGACGAGGTGTCGGGGGACGGCGGCGCGGGCTCGGGCGCCGCGGCGCCGAGCGCGCTGACCACCCCACAGGACCCCGCCGCCCAGCAGGTCCGGGCCCTCACCGACCGGGCCCAGCGCAGGGGACTGCAGGGCGAGGCCCTCCAGCGCTACCACGACCGGCTGGCCGCGATGACGCCCGAGCAGGTGGCCGCCCTGGACCCGACCCGCTTCCACGGCACCCAGCCCGACCAGACGACCTGCGGCTCGGCGAGCCTGGTCATGTCGCGGATGATCAACGACCCGGCGTACGCGATGAAGGTGCTGGACGGCTACGACCCCGCCACCGGCCAGACGACGGGCGGTGACGCGCAGAGCCGCTTCGGCGCCGAGGCCCTGGCCATGCACCACCAGACCAACGGCTGGCACTCCCGCGACGGCGAGCTCAACCCGGCCTGGCCCGAGGGCTGGGGCACGCACCCGCACGACGCGGCCCGCGAGATGTCCGCGGCCGGCGGCTCGGGCGTGCCGGGGACGACGTACGGCTGGCACCTCGTCGGCGACCGCGGCTCCAGCTACGACCAGATCGCGCAGGCCGTCCGGGCGGGCCACACGGTGCCGGTGTACGTCGGCGACTGGGCGCCGCGGCACGTGGTGCTGGCCACCGCCTCCGACGCCGGGTCGATCACGTTCTACGAGCCCGGCGGCGGGCAGTCGGTGACGGTCACCCGCGAGCAGTGGCTGGCCGACCGCGAGAGCCTCGGCGGCTGGCACGAGCCGTGGTTCGTGGTGACCCCCGACCGCTGACGATCAGGAGGCCGGCGCGGCCTTCTTGGCCGCCGACAGCGCGCCGTACGCCGCCGCCGCGGCCAGCGCGGCCGCACCCAGCGCGGTCGAGGCGCCGGTGCGCTCGATGCCCAGGGCGTGGTCCAGGGAGACGTCGCCGGGGCCGTCCTCGGCGAAGGCCAGCGCGGCGGCGATGAGCACCGCGTTGTACTCCCAGCCGCCGCTGGAGACCCAGGGGCCGTTGGCGCGGTGGACCTTCTCGATCGCGACCAGCATGGTGCCGCTCAGCATCGAGGCGGCGACGGGTGTGAACAGACCGAGCGCGAGCAGACCGCCGCCGACGGTCTCGCTGAGGCCGGCGGCGTAGGCGTTGCGCCGCGGCGGGTGCATGCCCATCTGCTCCATGCCGGCGGTCATCCCCTCGATGCCGGGGCCCCCGAACCAGCCCTTGAGCTTCTGGGTGCCGTGGCCCACGAAGAGGGCACCGATGAGGACGCGGGAGGTCAGCTTGGCGAGGCGCATGAGCGAGTGGTACCCGAAGCGGACCGGGGTATCACTTCCGCAGCGGCAGCTGGACCAGGGTGATCGAGGACGCCGGCAGCGACAGGCGCAGCGCCTGGCCGCGCAGCCGGACCGAGCGGACCTTGCGGATCTTCTTCCCGGCGTACTGGTAGGCCTTCGGCTCGCCGCGCGGCCGGGCGTGCTGGAGGGCCACGGACGTCTTGAGGGCCCGGGTGGCCTTGTTGACCACGACGAGGGTGAGCGGGCCGCGCTTGCCCACGCGGGCGGCGTACACCGAGACGGTGCGCTGGTCGCTGCTGGTGGCGGCCACGCCGCGGTCGCCGAACGCGTGGCCCCTCCCGTCGTAGTTGCGGAAGATCCGGAACGCCGCCTCCGGCACGCCGGAGCTGCCGTCGGGCCAGAACGTCGCGAGGTCGACGCCCTCGCGGCCGAGGAGGCCGAGGGTGTCGGCCTGGATGACGTTCTGCAGGCGCGGGTCGTCGGTGACGTCGAGCGCCATGTTGTACTCGCTGATCCCCAGCTTGGTGCCGGGGTAGTTGTCCTTGACCCACGCGCGCATCCGCGGGACCAGCCCGATCTTCTGACCGATCCACGACGGGTCGGTGTAGTCGGTGTCGTAGAGCGGGCGGGTCACGTCGGTGACGGGGGAGTAGTTCCCCTGCGGGTAGTAGTGCAGGTCGAAGTAGTCCAGCAGCCGCTGGCCGGTCTGCCGCTCCTGCGCGGCGAACTGCTGGAGGTACCACGCCGACAGCTCGGTGCCGCCGTGCGCGGCCCGGTCCGGCGAGCTGGCGAAGCAGCCCCGGTCGATGTCGTCGGCCGCCGAGCAGAAGTAGTTGGGCCAGCCCCACTCGGCCGGTCCGAGCGTCTTCGCGGTCGGGTCGGCCTGCTTGACCGCGGTGGCCAGGTCGCGCGACTTGGCCCACAGCTCGTCGTACGTCGTGGGCTGGGGGTGGAAGTCGTGGTGCGTCTCGTCCCACAGGTTGGGCTCGTTGCCGAGCGCGTAGATCGACACCCCGCCGTGCGCCGCGTCGCCGTACCTCTGCACCAGCGAGGAGATCCACTGCGCGGAGAAGGACGGGCCGACCGCGACCCCGGCGGTGGTCGGGTCGGCGGTGAGCCACTGCCCGCCGCGCCGGCCGTTGCCGCAGCTGGCGTGGAACGGGTCGTGGGCGTCCTGCGGGTCGGCCGAGGCGGGGTAGCTGCACGGGTGGTCGCCGGAGTACGACACCGCCTTGGCCACCCACCCCATGAGCGGCAGGGTGAGCAGGGTCTGCGTGCGCGTCGAGCGGTCCTGCTGGACCTGCGCGTCGGCCGCGCTGAAGTCCTGGCCCTGCTTGCAGTAGCCGAAGGCCGCGGTCCAGCAGTCGGCGAAGTTGGTGAAGTAGTAGTCCTGGCCGCGGTTGCTGCCCCGGACCTGCCAGTTGTAGGTCTCGGTGGCGTTGCCGCCCCACCGGTCCACGGGCAGGTCCACGGTCCTGGCGAATCCCGCGTCGGCGAAGTTCACCCCGTAGACCAGCGGCGAGATCCGGTGCGTGCCCTTCTTGAGGTCGACGCTCAGCCGCGGGCCCTTGGCCGGCTTGGCCACCGAGGTCTGCGCGGGGCGTGGCGCTGCCGCCGCTGCTGCCGGAACGGCCGGCGCGGCAGCGGTGTCGGTGGTCGGGGCCGCGGTCAGCGCGGCGGCCAGGAGCCCGGCGACGGCCAGCGGGGGGAGCAGGCGCACCCACCGATCGTCGCACCTGTCAAGGCTTGACGTGCGCGCTTCGGGCGAGCGAGCGTTTCCGCCATGGAGCGTCTCCGGCACGAGAACGCCGCGACCGTCCTGGTCGACCCGCGCGTGCTGCGCGACCTCGAGGTCGAGCTGATGGCCCAGGACCTCCGGCTCTGGCCGGTGGCCACCGCCCCCATCTGCACCGACGGCCCGCGCACGGCGTTCCAGATCCGCCGGCGCATGCTGACGGCCAAGCGCGGCGCCTGGGACGACGCCGCGGGCTGGGTGCCGGTGTGGATCGCCTTCGGCGAGAGCTGGCAGCCCGGCCCCGACCCGCTGCCGTGGGAGGCGCACCAGGTGCTCTACCGGACCCTCGACGCCCACGCCGACCACGTGCGCTACCGCAAGGGGCTCGGCGGGATACCACGGCTGGACGTGCCCCGGGAACTGGCCAGCTGAGCCATCGACGTCCGCGGACCCTCCCTCTAGAGTCGAGGGAGGTCGTCCTCTCGAGGAGGCGACGACAAGGGGGATCTGCGATGAAGCTGTTGCGTCGTGCTGCGCTCGTGGTGGCGCTGCCGCTGGCCCTCGGTGCGCCCGTGGTGCTGGCTGGACCGGCCCACGCCGCGGGGCCTACCGAGACCACGCTCAGCGCGCCCGGCACGATCCTCTACGGCCAGGCCGTCAAGGCCGTCGCCACCGTGACCCAGGCCGGCCAGCCGGTCACCGTGGGCAACGTCGAGTTCCGGCTCAACCCGCCCGGCGGGAGCCCGCCCGGCCCCGTCGTCGCCACCGTCGCCCTGAACGCCGCGGGCCAGGCGACCAGCCCGGTCCTCCAGACCGACGACCTCACCCCGCTTGAAGTGACGCAGGGGAGCGACTTCTACTCCCTGCGGGCGATCTACATGCCGCCGACCTCGGAGAACATGACGTCGCAGTCATCACAGCCGATCTTCGTCAACAAGGCGCCGGGCTCGGTCGCGGTGCTCACCGGCCCGTCGACGATCACCGCCGACGTGAGCGGCGCCGCGCCCTCGGCCGAGGTCCCCAACGCCGAGCGCGCCACCGGCCAGGTCACCTTCACCATCGACGGCGTCGCCCAGGCCCCGGTCCAGGCCGTGGCCGGTCGGGCCACGCTGAACCGCACGCTGGCCCCGGGGCCGCACACCCTCTCCGCGACGTACGCCGGCGACGACCACTACACCTCCGGCGCCAGCGGCACCGAGAGCCGCACGGACCCGCTCCTCGAGGCCCGCGTGCTGTCGACGTTCCCGCAGAAGGCCGGCTGGTACTCCGCACCCGTGGACGTGTGGGTCAAGTGCCGGCCCCAGGGCTCCGAGCTCGTCGAGGAGTGCCCCGACGTGATCACCCTCAAGAAGAGCGGCGCCGACCAGTCCGTCACCGTGCGCGTCACCGCCAAGGACGGCGGCTCGGCCACCCTCACCGTGTCCGGCATCGACATCGACCGCCAGAAGCCCAAGATCTCCGTCGACGGCCGCACCTGCACCGCCACCGACAAGCTCTCCGGCGTCAAGGGCAAGTGCCACGTCAAGGCGCTCGGCGGCGGCCGCTACCAGGCCACCGCCAAGGACCGCGCCGGCAACGTGGCGATCAAGAACTTCCGGGTCGACTGAACGACGCCCCGGGCGGCACACCCTTCGGGGCGGTGTGTCGCGGATCGGACGTGCCCTTATGATCCGCGTGGTCCTCGGGGTGCGCCTGCACGACTCGGCCTGGGGCGTCCCGAACGGGGTCCCGTGAATCGTCTCCACCTGCACCGAGGTCTGGCCGCGACCGCCGTCGCCGCCCTGGCCGCCACCGGCCTGGCCGTCGCCGGCCCGGCCGCGCCGTCCCAGGCCGCCGGCCCCGGCGTCGTCCTGCTCAGCCAGCTCGGCCCGGGCTCCGACGCATCGGTCCGCTACGACGGCCTCGACGAGACCGTCACCCTGACTGCGGAGCAGCTGGACCCGGCGGCCACCGTGAGCTTCCAGTACAACGCGAACCCGCAGGCCGGTGACGCGACGACGGGCTGGACCGACATCGCCGGCACCGTCGCGACCACCGGGACCTTCGCCCAGCTCGACTGGACCCCGGACGCGGCCCTGGTCGGCAAGGAGGTCGCGGTGCGAGCCGTGGCCACGGTGGGCGGGGCGGCGACGTACTCGACCCGCCAGGGCGTCGCCATCGCCCGCGGTGACTGGGGCACGGAGGCCGTCGCGGCGCGGACCGACTTCATCGACACCGGGGACACCGGCTACTTCGTGCAGCCGTACGCGTCCAGTGGCCACACCGCGACCCAGGTCGGCGTCGAGGGCGAGACGTCGGCGACCGCAGGCACGGTCGAGGTCGGGTGGTGGAACCCGGCCAGCCAGTCCTTTCAGGGCAAGGTCAACGCGTCGGTCGAGGCCTACGACCTCAAGACGCTGTCGCCGTCCACGCAGTCCTTCGCCGGTGGGCAGTTCCACGCCGCACTGGACATCACCGCCTTCGGTGCCGCGGACGGCAAGGCCATCGCCATCGGTGCGGTGCGGGACACCGACGACGTCCAGGCCCGCACGCTCCACCCGCAGACGATCGGCAGCATCTCCGCCGGCGTGCCGTCCGCCCCGGCGGGACAAGCCGTGCCGGTGACGATCAGCGTCTACGACAACGCGGGCGGGCCGTCGACGCAGCCCGTGGCGGGCGCCGAGATCCGCCGTTCGGGCGACGGGTCCCTGGTGGGCTACACCGACGGCGCTGGGCTGATCGTCGACACGGCGGTGGCCGGGTCCGTGGGGTCCTACTACGTCAACACCACGGACGCCGACGCCTACGAGGCCGGGACCGACCTGGAGACCACGCCGTCGTCGTACACCTCGTCGGTCAACGAGGTGTCCGGGGTCTCGGTCGACGGGCACGTCTTCGACGACGACGAGTACGCCGCGGGAGACCTGCGCCTGGCGCTCCAGGACAGCTACGGCCGCCCGGTGCCGGCCGGTCAGGTCGAGTACCGCCTCTACCCGACGGGCGGGACCCCGCCCGCGACGTACGAGACCACGACCAGCGACGCCCGCGGTCTGGCGCCGATCGCCTTCGCGTCGTCGGGTCCCGACGGGGACTACACCGTCGAGTACCGCCTGCCCGGCGGCGGCACGACGTACTTCCTGACGTTCACCGCCGGCGACGCCACCCTCACGCCCAACCCCGCCACCGCGACCGCGGCGCCGGGCAGCCAGGTGCCGGTCAAAGCCGCGCTCGCGGTGGCCGGCAAGCCGCTGTCGGGCCGCCGGGTGAGCGCGACCTACCAGCGTGGGATCGAGCTGGTCCCGGGCACGACCGCCGACGCGGCACTGGTCGACGGCTCGAGCCGCACCCTCTCGCTGACCGGCGTCACCGACGTCTTCGGTGGGGTGGGTGTGACGGTGGCCGACCCGGCTCAGAGCCCGCAGCCCGCGGAGCTCGGCGGCAAGCTGGTGCTGGCCAGCCAGCCGGCGACCGGTGGCCCGCTGACCGGCAACGCCAACGAGACGGTCACGGTGCCGATCGCCTTCGGTTCCGCCGCGGACAAGGGCCAGGGCAAGGTCAAGCTCAAGGCCAAGAACGCCGGCAAGAAGGACAAGCTCATCGTCAAGGGCGACGACTCCCTGGCCGGCGAGACCGTGGTCGTGTTCCGCGTCGGCGGCAAGAAGGTCAAGCTCAAGGGGCTCACCCTGAACGCCAAGGGCGACGCCGTCGTCAAGGTCAAGGACAAGAACGGCCGCGCGGCCACGACGTACGTCGTCAAGCTGCTCTCGAGCGAGCGGGTCGTCGGCTCGAAGTCCAAGAAGGTCACGCTGCGCTGACGTGAGCGTCGCCCGCGTCACCCCCATGCCGGAGGACCGGCTCGCCGCGTGGCGAGCCGGCTCCGCCGACGCCGGGACACCGCTGCCCACCGACGGTGAGCTCGAGGCCGTCGAGCTCGCCGTCGGGGACGTGGTCGTCGGCGGCGCGCTCCTCGGGCACACGTCCGAGGACGGCCGCCGGCGCACCTCCGTCCGACGCCTGCAGACGACCCTGGACCCGGGCGCGGCCGAGCCGTGGGCCGCGGTGCTGGCCGCCCTGGAGCAGCACGCACGGGCCCGAGGAGCGGACTCCGTCGTCACCGCCGTGCCGCCGGTGCTGTCCGGGGTCTTCCGGGCGGCCGGCTACCTCGCCACGATGACGACGGTCTCCAAGCGGCTCGACCCCGACGCGGCGCCGGAGCTCCAGGAGGACCGTCGGGTGGCGGTGCGGGCCATGACGAGCGAGGAGCGTCGGGTGTTCTCCGCGGAGGTCGCGGCGCTGCTGCGCGACGGGATGGCGCGCGCGGGCGTCCTGAGCGGGACCTCGCTCGGCGACCTCGGCGACCGGGTGGCCGGGCTGGCCGCCGACCCGCCGCCGGACGGCGAGCTGCTCATGGTGGGGCTCGTGGACGGCGTACCGGTGGGCCGGGCGTGGGCCACCCTGGTCACCACCGACGACGGCGCGCTGGACTTCCTGGGCAACACGCTCGAGCTGTTCCCCGAGCACCGCGGGCAGCGGCTCACGCCGTCGTTCCTCGGCGCGCTGCGGCGTCACGTGCAGTCCCTCGGCGTGCGCGACGTCCACCTGCGGGTCTACGCCCACGACGACTCCGCGCGGCGCACGTTCCTCGAGGCCGGGGCCGGGATCGACGACGTGCACCTGCGCAAGGACCTGGTCTGATCGTTTCGGGCCGCCTGGGGGCGGGTATCCGCCGAGGGTGCCGGACCACTTCTCCGCCTCCGAGACGCCCGCGGCGCTCGAGACCGTCGAGGACCTCGACCAGGGCCTCGCGGAGCGCGCCGAGCGCGACGCCGAGGCCCGGCTGCTGGCCGCGCTGGACCGGGTCGAGCAGCGGGTGCAGGCGGTCCGCGCGGACGACGCCGACCGCCCCCTCGAGCCGGCGGTGGCCGACGCGATGGCCCGGGCGGCGGAGGCCGACGGGGCGCCGTTCGAGGCGCGGTGGCTGGCCGGCAAGGTCGCCGAGAGCGATCTGACCTGGGCGGCCGTGTGGCGCGCGCCCGAGGACCACGAGGGGGGCCTGTGGCTGTGGAGCCGGGCCACCCGGGAGCTGAGCACGGGGACGGCGCAGTGAGCGGACACGGCAACCTCAAGATCGACTACACCCACCTGGGCCAGCTGTTCACGGCGATGAACGCGGTCGGCGACGAGGCGGGGCAGCTCGGCGGCTACTTCCGCAGCAAGGTCTGCGACCCGTCGGGGTTCGCCTACCACACCTGCGCGCTGCGCCCGATCGCCGACGTGCTGCCCAAGATGGCCGACTGGTTCGACGAGGCGGTGCGCGGGTTCGGTACGTCGTGGAACGACGTGGGCGGCGCGATCTACGACTCGGCCAAGCACATCCGCGACCAGGACGCCGTGGTCCGCGACGCGCTGATGTCGTACCGCGCCAACGACATCCGGTGCGACGCCACGCCCCCGTCGATCGAGAACTTCCACCTCAGCGACGTGGAGGCCGCGCTCGGCTCGCCCGCCGACGGCGGAAGCAGCATGGAGCACGACGCGCGCTTCGACGCCGCCGCGGCGGCGTGGGACACGGCGCGCGACACCATCAACGACGGCATCGACCTGCTCAACAAGCTCGGCGCCGGCATCACGCCGCTCACCGAGCTCGGGCTGCGCGACTACCTGGTCTACCCGCTGGCCGCCGACTACACCGCGATCGGCCGCAACGCCAACGCCTGCAAGGACCTCGACAAGGGCTTCGACGCCTGGGCCCGCAACTTCCGTCAGCTCGGGGCCAAGACGCCGCAGTCGCTCGAGGGCGAGACGGGCGCGGCGGTCGCGGCGACGTTCGTGGCCTTCGGCAAGGCCATGGACCTGGCCGGCGACGCGCTCAGCAAGGGCTCGTACGCCTTCGAGGGCATCGCCCGCGTCTCGGAGAAGATCGCCGTCGAGGTGGAGAAAGTCCTGGTCCTGCTCGGCACCAAGATCACCGAGCTGGCCAGCAAGGTGGGCTCGCGGGTGATCCCGTTCGCCGGCGAGCTCCAGATGGCCTTCCACGCGATCAAGGACCTGTTCTCCGGCGACAGCCCCCTGAAGCAGTTCCAGGACATCATCGACGACATCGAGACCGTCCGCGGGATCATCGAGGACTGCCTCAACCTCAAGAAGACCATCCGGGACTGGGCGCAGGCCCAGGCCGGTCGCCTCGAGAGCTTCCACGACGTCCTCGACACCCTGAGCGGCCTCCCCGGCGTCAAGGGCCTGTCCGGCCTGTCCGCCCTCAACACCAAGCTCGGCCAGGCCGAGCACACCTTCGACGACGTCGACTACGGCGTCGACGACACCGGCCAGCGCGGCGCCCTCGACCACGAGCTCGGTGGCCTCCAGGACCGGGCGGACGGCGAGGGCGGCGGCGGCGACGACCAGGACGACAAGACCGACGGCGACCTCAGCAACGGCGAGTACGGCGACTTCCCGACCGAGCCGCCCGTGCCGGCCGGTGGCGGCGCCTACGCCTGACCGACCGGACTCACGGCGACGTCAGGAAGTCGGCCAGGAGGTGCCGGAACGCTCGTGGGTGCTCCAGCGCGGGCACGTGGCCGCAGCGCCCCAGCACGTGCAGGCGGACGTCGGGCAGCAGGTCGAGCAGGGGGAGCGCGGCCTCTCGTAGCGGGGTGACGCGGTCCTGGGCGCCGTGGACCAGCAGGACCGGGGCGCGCACCTCGGTGAGCTGGTCTGGCGACAGGGTCAGGTCCTCGGCCCACCGCTGCCGCGGCGCCGGGAACACGCCGGCGAAGGCGGCCGCTCCCGCCGCCATGGCCTCGGCGCGGGCCGAGACGGCCGCGTCGGTGACGAGGGACTGGTCGAGCACCAGCCGGCTCAGCATGTCCGCGGCCCCGCTCCGATCGGGCGGGGCCGCCCAGAGGGCGTCGAGGTCGGGCGACAGCGGAGCCCCGGGGGCGCCCATGGTGGAGACGGCGACGACCCGCTCGACCTGCGCGGGGCGTGCTGCCGCCAGAGCCAGGGCCACCGCCCCGCCCATGGAGTGGCCGACGACCGCGTAGGTGTCGAAGCCCAGGGCCTCCATCACGCCCGCGGCCCCGTCGGTCCACTGCGTCAGCCCGCCGCGCGAGCCGGGCGGGAGCGGGGTGCGGCCGAAGCCGGCGTGGTCGGGGGCGACGAAGTGCCACGCGGCGCCCAGCGCCTCCACGGTCGCCCCCAGGCTCCGGACCCGGTCGTGCCGGGTCCGGAGCCGTGGAGCAGCAGCACCGCGGGTCCCTCGCCACCTTCGAGGACGTGCACGGCCGAGCCGTCGACGTCGACCGTCCGGGAGGCGGACGGGGTCGTCGTCGGGCCCGTCATGCCGTCGCGCAGGTGGCGGGGGCGCTCACGCCGGGACGGCGCTGACCGACTTCGCGAACAGGTCCATCATGGCCCGGCCGAACTGAGGCATGTCGGGCCAGCCGCGGCAGGAGACCAGGTTGCCGTCGACGACGTCGGGTGCGTCGATGACGGTGGCGCCAGCGTTCTCCATGTCGCCGGTGATCGGGGGAAGCACGCCGTCTTGCGACCCTTCAGCAGTCCGTACACGGCGGGCACCTGCGCGCCGTGGCAGACCAGGGCGATCGGCAGGTCCCGGGCGAAGAAGTGCTCGGTGATCCGCCGGACGTCGGCGTCGACCCGGATCCACTCCGGGGCGCGGCCGCCGGGGATGATCAGGGCGTCGTACCGCTCGACGTCGACCTCGGCCCACGGTACGTCGACCGGCAGCTTGCGCCCGTTCTTCTCCACGTAGGCATCGGAGTTGGGGTCGAACTCGTGGATGACCAGCTGCACGTCACGCAGCGTGCGGTTGGCCACGTCGACGTCCCAGCCACCCTCCTGCACGCGGTAGTAGGGGTACATGGTGTCGAGCTCCTCGGCGGCGTCGCCGGTCAGGAGCAGTGCTCTGGGCACTCGCTTCTCCTCGCGCTGGGCGTGGGGTGAGCCACGTCACGTCTGATCCGATTGGATTTTGCGTGACACAGGTTACAGGTCGGGCGTGGCGCGTCAACCCTCGAACCGAGGGTCGTCCTCGCCGTCGTCGGCGAACAGGCGCCCGAAGCGCTCGGCCGACAGCAGGATGTGGCGGCGCATCGCGTAGGCCGCGGCGTCCGGGTCCCGGGCGGCGATGCCGGCGAGGACCTCGTCGTGCTCGCCCATCGCCAGGTAGGTCACCTGGGTGTCGTAGAGCAGCCGGAACAGGTGCACGTGCGTGTGCAGCCGGCCCAGCGCCTCGCGGACGACCTGGTTGCCGGCGCTCTCGGCGACCAGGTCGTGGAAGACGGCGTCGCGCAGCCCGAAGGCGCCGTAGGTGTGCACCTCGCCCTCGGCGAGCTCGACCATCTCGTCCAGGACGCCACGCAGCCGGGCCACCTGCTCCGTGGTCGCGCGCTCCGCGGCCCGACGCGCCGCAGCCGGCTCCAGGAGCAGCCGGATCTCGACCATGTCCTCGAACCGGGAGCGGGTGATCTGGGGCGGGATCCGGTAGCCCGCGTGCGGGATGCGGACGACGAGGTCGTCGGCCTCCATCCGGCCGAGGGCGTCGCGGATCGGGGTCTGGGAGACCCCCATCTCGCGCGCGAGGGCGTCGATGGTGATCCGCGAACCCGGCACGATCCGCTGCGACATCAGCTGCGCCAGCAGCTTGTCGTAGACCTCGTCGGCCATCCGGCCGCGCCCCCTCGCGGGTGGCGAGAGGTCGTCCAGCGTCGCGGTGTCGTGCGCCCTCGTCTCGTCACCCACGTCGGGTCGACTCCCCTCGTCGTGTCGCGGCAGGTGGTTGACACGCCCCATCCGCTGCTCCATGCTCTCGCATCAGATCGTATAGGAAATGACGGTCCGGGGGTTGGTCCCCCGCTCTCGGAGGACCGCCACCCCCACCCCATCGTCCACCTCCGGAGCCCCCATTGAGCATGCTCGGCGTCCTGCGCGGACCGCGCCAGGTCCTCTTCGGCGCAGGACAGCGGCACGCCCTGGGGGCGGTCACCGCAGCCCTCGGGTCGCGCGCCCTCGTCTGCACCGACGCCCGCTTCGGCGACACCCCCGAGTTCGCCGAGCTGGTCCGGCTCCTGGAGGACGCCGGCGTGCAGGTGATGACCTTCGCCGAGGTGCTGGCCGACGTACCCGTGCACCAGGTGGCCGAGTGCGCCGAGCGCGCGGCCGGGTTCGACCCGGACGTCGTGGTCGGGATGGGTGGCGGCAGCTGCCTGGACCTCGCCAAGGCGGTCGCCCTCGTCCTCACCCACGGCGGCTCGGCCTCCGACTACTACGGCGAGTTCCGGGTGCCCGGCCCCGTGCTCCCCGTGGTCGCCCTGCCGACCACGGCGGGCACGGGCTCGGAGGTGACACCGGTCGCCGTCCTCACCGACCCCTCGAGGGTGAGCAAGGTGGGCATCTCCAGCCCGCACCTCATCCCGCACACGGCGGTGTGCGACCCGGAGCTCACCACCGGCTGCCCGCCGGCGCTCACGGCGAGCGCAGGCGCCGACGCGCTCTCGCACGTGGTCGAGGCCTTCACCGCCGTACGCCGCCCGGTCGCGCCCGGCTTGGCCGCGGAACGGGTCTTCGTCGGCAAGAACGAGCTCACCGACACCTTCGCCCTGCTCGGGATCCGGCTCATCGCCGGCAGCCTCGAGCGGGCGTGGTCGGACCCGGAGGACCGCGAGGCGCGGGAGGCGATGATGCTCGGCGCGACGGCGGGAGGCTTCGCCCTCGGCACCGCCGGCACGGCCGCGGCGCACGCGATCCAGTACCCGGTCGGCGCGCTCACCCACACGCCGCACGGGGTGGGGGTCGGGGTGCTGCTGCCCTACGTGATGGAGTTCAACCGGCCCGCCCGGATCCCGGAGCTCGCGGCCGTCGGGGTCGCCATGGGTGCCGCCCCCGACGCGACGGCCGAGGCCCTGGCGGACGAGGCGATCGACCGGGTGGGCGCCCTTCTGGCCTCCGTGGGGATCCCCGCGACGCTCGCCGACCTCGGGCTGCCGGCCGACCGGCTGCGCTGGACCGCCGAGCAGGCGATGGGCGCCGAACGGCTGGTCGCGAACAACCCGAGGGCCCTCGACGTCGAGGGCCTCGAGCGCATCGTCCGCGCCGCCCACGCCGGCGACCGCGGTGCCCTGCGCGAGACCTCCGGGTCGTCGGCCGCGGACCTGGCCACGACGGTGGGCGCGCGATGACGGTCCTGGACGGCGTCCTGCGACCCGTCGTCGACACCATCGAGGTCCCCACCGACCTGCTCGTGGGGGGTGTCTGGCGTCCCGCCGCGAGCGGTCGCCGGCTCGAGGTGTCCGACCCGGCGACGGGCACGGTGCTGGCCTCCGTCGCCGACGCGGACCCCCACGACGCCGTGGCCGCGGTTGACGGTGCCGCGGCCGCGGCGGCGCACTGGGCGGCGACCTCGCCACGCGAGAGGTCCGACCTGCTGATGCGGGCCTTCGCACTGATGCACGAGCGGAGCGAGGAGCTGGCCCTGCTCATCAGCCTCGAGAACGGCAAGTCGCTGGCCGATGCGCGCGCCGAGGTCGGCTACGCCGCCGAGTTCTTCCGCTGGTACGCCGAGGAGGGTGTCCGGCTGCGGGGGCAGGTCGGGATGGCGCCCAGCGGGGCCAACCGGCTGCTGGTGACCTACCAGCCGGTCGGGATCAGCGTCCTCATCACGCCGTGGAACTTCCCGGCCGCCATGGCCACCCGCAAGATCGCGCCGGCCCTGGCCGCGGGCTGCACCGCCGTGCTCAAGCCGGCCGAGGAGACCCCGCTCACCGCCCTGGCCGTGGCGGCCCTGCTGCAGGAGGCCGGGCTGCCGCCCGGCGTGGTCAACGTCGTCACCACCTCCGAGCCCGGGCCGGTGGTGGAGGCGATGCTCAGCGACCGCCGCACCCGGATGCTGTCGTTCACCGGCTCGACCGAGGTGGGTCGCCTGCTGCTGCGCACGGCTGCCGACCACGTGCTCAAGTGCGCGATGGAGCTCGGCGGCAACGCGCCGTTCGTCGTCCTGGCCGACGCCGACGTCGAGGCCGCGCTCGAGGGCGCCATGGTCGCCAAGATGCGCAACGGCGGCCAGGCCTGCACGGCGGCCAACCGGTTCTTCGTGGCGGCGCCCGTCCACGACGCCTTCGTCGAGGGTCTCGTCGCGCGGATGTCCGCGGTGCGGGTCGGTCCGGGCACCGACGAGAGCGCCCAGTGCGGACCGCTCATCAACGCCGAGGCCGTCGCGAAGGTCGACTCACTCGTGCGCGACGCGATCGCGAAGGGCGCACGGGCGGTCCTCGGGGGGCAGCCCGGCGAGGGCTGCTTCTACCCGCCGACGGTGCTGGTCGACGTACCGCCGGACGCCCGGCTGCTGCACGAGGAGATCTTCGGCCCGGTCGCACCCGTGGTCCGGTTCGAGCAGGAGGAGGACGTGCTGGAGCAGGTCAACGACACCGAGTACGGCCTCGTCAGCTACCTCTACACCGCCGACCTCGCCCGCGGCCTGCGGCTGTCGGAGGGGATCCACAGCGGCATGGTCGGCCTCAACCGCGGGCTCGTCTCGGACCCGGCCGCGCCGTTCGGCGGCACCAAGCAGAGCGGCCTCGGCCGCGAGGGCAGCACCGAGGGGCTCCTGGAGTTCATGGAGGCCCAGTACGTCGCGACCTCGTGGTGAGGCCCACCGGACCCACCAGCAGCACCCCTCGGGAACGTCATCAGCAGCACTTCAGCCAGGAAGCAGGAGAACAGATGAGGTACGCACAGCGAGTGGGACGACGATCCCTTCTGAGCCGGCCGGTCGGCTTGGCGACGGCGGCGCTCTTGGCCGCCACCGCCCTCGCCGCCTGTGGGGGCGGCGACGACGACGGAGGTGGCGGCAGCGGGGGCGTCGCAGAGGCCAAGGGTCCCAAGGCGCCGGCGACCATCCCCGAGCTGACCGACGACCCCGTCAACCTCAGCTTCATCTGGTTCGAGTGGCCGCCCGCCCAGGCCCTGGAGGACTTCGCGAACGCGGAGTACACCAAGGAGCGGCCGAACGTGACCATCGAGGTCAACACGGTGCCCAACGCCAACTGGCACGACGCGATGTTCACCCAGTTCGCGGCCCGGCAGACCGACTTCGACATCGCCATCCTGGACTCCCAGCACATCGGCGAGGCGGTCACCAACGGCAACATCCTCGACCTCACCGACTTCATCAAGGAGAACATCGACACCGACGCCTACAACCCGTACCTGCTCGCCGCCTACGGCCAGTACCCGCAGGCCGAGACCGGGCAGCGCGACGAGAACGCCAGCCTCTACGGCCTGCCCCTGCTCGGCGACACCTGGACGATGATCTACCGCAAGGACCTCATCGGCGAG
Organism: Nocardioides anomalus; assembly: GCF_011046535.1. Lineage (NCBI taxonomy): Bacteria > Bacillati > Actinomycetota > Actinomycetes > Propionibacteriales > Nocardioidaceae > Nocardioides > Nocardioides anomalus. The sequence goes on from NZ_CP049257.1 coordinate 5,023,917, forward strand.
GACCCGCCGAAGACCTGGGACGACATGATCGCGGCCGCCCAGAAGTGCCAGGACGAGAACCCGGGCATCAGCGGGCTCGCCTTCCACCAGTCCAACGGCTCCGACGCCGCGGCCGTCACCTACAACACGGTGAACGGCGTCTACGGCGGCAACCTGTGGGACGCCAAGGACAAGTTGATCGACGGCGTCATCAACGACGACGCCGGGCAGAAGGCCATGGACGTCCTCGTCAACCAGATGAAGCCGCTGACCGCCAAGGGCTCCGGCAACTGGTTCATCGACGAGGTCAACGCCGCCGTGGCGCAGGGCAAGGCCTGCATCGCCTTCCAGTGGATCGCGGCGAGCGGTGGGCTGCTCGACCCGGAGCAGTCGACGCTCGGCAGCACGCGCGAGGAGATCGAGCAGAAGCTCGGCTTCGCCACCCTGCCGTCGCAGGAGACCGACCTCGTTCCTCTCGGCGGCATGGGCATGCACGTCTCGGCGTACGCCTCCGAGGAGGACCAGGCCGAGGCGCTCAACTTCATGAAGTGGTTCGAGCAGCCCGAGATCCAGAAGAAGTGGGCTGCGGCCGGCGGGGTGCCCGCCCGCACGGACGCCCTGGAGTCGCCCGAGTTCCTCAACTCCTCACCGTTCGCCCAGGTCTACACCGACTCGGTGTCGCGGATGCGGGACATGTGGAACGTCCCGGAGTACGCCCGCCTCATCGACATCGAGAACACCAACGTGAACGCCGCGCTCAACGGCGCGAAGGACCCGAAGGACGCTCTCGACGACATCGCCCAGGAGCAGCAGGACGTGCTGGACTCCAGCGGCGGCAGCGGGCTGTGAGCTGACGCTGTGACGACGACGACGGACCACCCGGTGCAGGAGGCGTCCTCGACGCCTCCTGCGCCGGGGCGCACCCGGCGCCGCAGCGACCGACGACTCGCGGCGGCGTTCATCTCCCCGGCGATGCTGTTGCTGCTCGCGATGTCGGTCTTCCCGCTGCTGTGGGCGCTGTACCTGTCGTTCACCGACTACTCGGCCACCCGGGACGCGCCCGCCCACTTCGTCGGGCTCCGGAACTACGTCGACATCCTCACCTCGGACCAGGTCCACCAGCGGGCCCTGACGACGCTGCTGTACGTCGTCGGCGCGGTGACGCTGCAGACCGTCCTGGGCTTCTCCATCGCCTACCTGATCTCGCGGCGCACGCACGGCCGCGGACTGCTGACCACCTTGTTCCTGGTGCCGATGATGCTGTCACCGGTCGTGGTCGGCCTGTTCTGGCGCTTCATGCTCGACGCCCAGTTCGGGGTGGTCAACAGCATGCTCGGCTCGCTCGGCATCGGTCAGGTGGAGTGGCTCACCGGTCAGCGGACGGCGCTGCTCTCGCTGATCGTGGTCGACACCTGGCAGTGGACGCCCTTCATCATGCTCATCGCCCTGGCCGGCCTCACCGCGGTCCCGAACTACCTGTACGAGGCGGCCTCCATCGACCGGGCGTCCGAGTGGTTCCGGTTCCGCAACATCACGCTGCCGCTGGTGTGGCCGTTGCTCCTCATCGCGGTCATGTTCCGGGCCATCGAGGCGTTCCGGTTGTTCGACCTCGTCTACATCCTCACCAGCGGAGGTCCGGGGGTGTCGACCGAGACGCTCTCGTTCCACGTCTACAAGGTGGCGTTCCTCGGCTTCAACACCGGCACCGCCTCGGCGTACGGGATCCTCATGGTCCTCGTCGTCATCGTCCTCGCGCAGTTCTACCTGCGCTACCTCAACAAGCTGAAGGAGGGCTGATGGCGATCTCGGTCGACGAGGCCGTGCCCGCCGGTCCCGTCCCGGACGACCAGCCACGCGTGCGCCGCGGTGGGAGCGCCCGCTCCGTCGTGGAGGTCGTGCTCCTGACGGCCCTCGCCGTGGCCATGCTCTTCCCGGTCCTGTGGATCCTGGAGACGTCGATCAAGGAGAACCGGGACGTCTACGCCGTGCCCGCGAAGTTCTTCCGCTTCGACGTCACCCTGGACCACTTCAAGGACGTCTTCGTGGGCCGGGGCGGCGGTCGCTCGGACCTCTCGACGTCGTTCCTCAACTCGGTGGTCGTGGCGGGGGTGTCGACCCTGCTCGCCACCCTGCTCGGCGTACCGGCCGCCTGGGCCTTCTCCCGGTTCGCGGTGCGGGCCAAGAAGGACCTGCTCTTCTTCATCCTCTCGACCCGCTTCATGCCGCCGGTGGTGGTCGTGATCCCGATCTTCCTCATGTACCGCGAGGTCGGGCTCATCGACAGCAAGCTCGGCCTCATCCTCATCTACGCCGCGTTCAACGTCCCGTTCACGATCTGGATGATGAAGGGGTTCGTCGACGAGGTGCCGTCGGAGTACGAGGACGCCGCCATGCTCGACGGCTACACGCGCCTGCAGGCGTTCTGGCGCGTCACCCTGCCGCTGCTCGTGCCCGGCATCGCCGCCACCGCGGTGTTCGCCCTGATCTTCTCCTGGAACGAGTTCGTGTTCGCCATCTTCCTCACCTCCAGCCAGGACGTGCGCACGGCGCCGCCCGCGATCGCCGGCCTGATCGGCGGGACCACGGTGGACTGGGGCCTCGTGGCCGCCTCCGCCGCGGTGTTCGCCCTGCCGGTGCTCGTGTTCGCCTACCTGGTCCGCAAGCACCTCGTCGCCGGTGTGACCCTCGGGGCGGTGCGTCGCTGATGGCCGGCATCGAGGTGACCTCCTTGCACAAGCGCTACCCCGACGGGACCGTCGCGGTGGAGCACGTCGACCTGTCCATCGCCGACGGCGAGCTGTTCGTCATGCTGGGCCCCTCCGGCTGCGGCAAGACCACCACCCTGCGCGCCATGGCCGGCCTGGAGCGGCAGACCTCCGGCGACATCCGCATCGGCCCCACGCTGGTCAACGACCTGCCGCCGGCCGAGCGGGACATCGCGATGGTCTTCCAGTTCTACGCGCTCTACCCGCACCTGAAGACCCGCGACAACCTGGCCTTCCCGCTGCGCGCCGAGGGGCTGCCGGAGCGGGAGGTCCAGCAGCGGGTCGACGAGGCCGCGCGGATGATGCAGCTCGGTCCGCTCATGGACCGCAAGCCGCAGCGGCTGTCCGGCGGCGAGCAGCAGCGGGTCGCGCTGGCCCGGGCGCTCGTACGCCGTCCGCACGCGTTCTTGATGGACGAGCCGCTCACCAACCTCGACGCCGAGGTGCGGTCCGAGACCCGCACCGAGATCAAGCACCTGCAGGCCGAGCTGGGGACCACGATGGTCTACGTCACCCACGACCAGGTCGAGGCGATGTCGCTCGGCCACCGGATCGCGATCCTCAACAAGGGCCGGGTCGAGCAGGTCGGCACCCCGCTGGAGGTCTACGACCGGCCGGCGAGCCTGTTCTGTGCCGCCTTCATCGGCTCGCCGCCGATGAACCTCATCGAGGTCGAGGTCGTCGACGGGTCGCTGCGCGGGCCGGGTGGGCTGGTGCTCACCCCACCCGCGGGCCTCTCGCGCCAGCGTGACCTCGTGGCCGGCGTCCGGCCGGAGGCGCTCGAGGTCACGGCACCGGGCGCCGAGAGCTCGGTCCCGGCCCGGGTGGTCTCGGCCGAGGGCCTGGGGGACGAGATCATCTACGTCGTCGACCACGGCGGCGAGCGCGACCTGCGGGTCCGGATGCCCCCGACCGTCCGCTTCGCTCCGGACGCCCTGGTGGGGCTGCGCCACTCCGGGGCGACCCCACCCGTCTACGACCTCACGACCGAGGAGCTGGTGGCCTGATGGCAACGGTGGCCGCCTACGGGCTGCGCAAGTCCTTCGGTGACGTCCAGGCCCTCGACGGCGTGACCCTGGAGGTGCCGGACGGCTCGTTCTTCGTGGTCCTGGGGCCGTCGGGAGCGGGCAAGACGACGACACTGCGCGCGATCGCCGGTCTCGAGGAGCTCGACGAGGGGGAGCGTGCACCTCGACGGCCGGGACGCCACGGGCGACACCCCGGCCGCCCGCGACCTGGCCATGGTGTTCCAGAGCTACGCGCTCTACCCGCGCCGCACGGCGTACGAGAACATCGCCTCGCCGCTGCGGGCCCGCCGCGCCTCGTCCAGCGACATCGCCGCGGCCGTCAACGAGGTGGCGGGGCTGCTGCACATCGAGCGGCTCCTCCGGCGCCGACCCGCGCAGATGTCGGGCGGCGAGATGCAGCGCGTCGCCCTGGCGCGCGCCCTGGTCCGCCGCCCGCGCGCGTTCCTCATGGACGAGCCGCTCACCAACCTCGACCTCAAGCTGCGCGTGGAGATGCGGACCGAGCTGACCCGCATCCACCGCAGCCTGGGCGGCACGTTCGTCTACGTGACCAACGACCAGGTCGAGGCGCTCTCCATGGCCGACCAGATCGCGGTGCTGAGGGAGGGTCAGGTCCAGCAGGTCGGGACGCCGGACGACGTGTACGAGCGGCCGGCCAACCGGTGGGTCGCGGGCTTCGTCGGCAGCCCGCAGATCAGCCTGCTCGCCTGCCGGGTGGAGGGCGAGCAGCTGGTGGGGGACCAGGGCTGGACCCTGCCCCGGCCCCGCTGGGCGACGGCCCGGGAGGGCCAGCCGCTCCTGCTCGGCCTGCGCGCCGAGGACCTCTCGGTCGAGCAGCGGGGCGAGGCCGCGCTGCCGGGCGAGCTGTACGGCCTGGAGCCGCTCGGCGACCGCACGCTGGTCGACGTCAAGGTCGGCACCGAGATGCTCAGGGTCAAGGCGCGTCCGACGGTCAGTGGCGCCCGCGGGGAGCGGCTGTCCGTCGCCGTCGACCTCGACCGGGCCCACCTCTTCGACGCCGACAGCGGGCTGGCCACCCGCTGACCCCGACCGCGTCCGAGCCACGACGAAGGCCCTCGCCGAAGAGATCGGCGAGGGCCTTCGTTGCTCGTGGGCAGGGGCGGGGTCGAACCGCCGACCTTCCACTTTTCAGGCGGACGCTCGTACCAACTGAGCTACCTGCCCGAGCGGCGCCACCCTACCCGAGTCCGACGACCGACTCCGAATCGCGTCAGGACGGGTCGATGCGCAGTGCGGAGACCAGGCCGTCGCGGACGGTGAAGCGGACCGGGCCGGTGCCGTTGAACCGCTGGGAGGTGACGGTGAGCGTGACGGTGTACTCGTCCGGGCCCGGTCCGGCGACCACGTCCTCGACCTCGAAGTGGGCGTGCACCCCGATGTTGTCGGTGCGGTCCCAGGACCGGGCGCCGTCGTGGCCAGTGAACTCGCGTCCCCAGTCGTTGATGGTCGCGTCGTCGGTGAACGCCGCCACGAAGGCCTCCGTGTCCCCGGCGTTGGTCGCGTCCACGACCGCCCGGATCGGGGCGGGGAGCTGCTCAGTCATGAGCGGAGCCTGACACGGGCTCGAGGTCCTGGGCTCCGACGACCGAGAGGAGCTCGAACTTCTCCACGGTCTCGGTGCCCGCCACCGGGGTGAACCACAGGAGCCGCTGGGTGGAGTCCTCGCTCTCGAGGTTGAGGCAGTTGACCTCGAGCTCGCCGAGGGTCGGGTGGAGCAGGACCTTCTGGTCGTGCCGGCGTACGGCGACGTCCTGGCGCTCCCACAGTGCGGCGAACTCCGCGCTCCGCGTGGTGAGGCGGTCGACCAGCTCCCGCACGTCGGCGTCGTGGCCGCGCCGGCCGACCACGGAGCGCACGTCGGACACCAGCGCGTGGGCCTGGCGCTCACGCTGGTCGGGCCGGTAGCGCTCGCGCACGCTCGGGTCGGTGAACCACTCGTGCACGAAGCTCGCCTCGACCCAGCGCCGCGGCGACGGCTCGCCGAGCAGCGCCCGGGCCATCCGGTTCTGGACGAGGGTGATGTGCAGGTCCGTGATGACCCGGGCCGGTGTGTCCGGCAGCCGGTCGAGGAGGTCGAGCATGCCGGGGTGGACGTGTGCGGTGGCCCCGCTGCGGGGCGGCAGCGGTCGTCCGGCCAGGTGGTGGAGGTGGTCGCGCTCGTCGCTGTTGAGGCGCAGGGCGCGGGCGAGCGCGGCGACCATCTGCTCGCTCGGCTGAGCGCCGCGGCCCTGCTCGAGCTCGACGTAGTAGTCCACCGAAGCACCCGCCAGCACCGCGACCTCGTCGCGGCGCAGCCCGGGCACCCGACGCCGCGGACCCGCGGGCAGGCCGACGTCCTGCGGGCGGATCCGGTCGCGCCGCGACTTGAGGAAGGCGCCGAGGTCGACGAGGTCCATGCCCTCAGTGTGCTCGCTCCGCGGCCCCCGAGCCTGGGGTCGCCGACCCCAGGGTGAGCGGCGCCTTCCTCGCGCCGTCGTACCGCGGCAGCCTCGAGGCATGGACAGCACACGCACCGCCATCGTCACCGGCGGCTCGCGCGGCATCGGCCGCGCGACCGCCCTGCGCCTGGGCCGCGACGGGTACGCCGTCGTGGTCGGGTACGCCGGCAACCGGGCCCTCGCCGAGGAGGTCGTCGCCGAGGTCGAGGCCGCCGGCGGCCACGCCCTCGCCGCCGGCGGCGACCTGGCCGACCCCGCCGTCGCGCAGCACCTGTTCGACGTCGCCGAGGAGGCCTTCGGCGGCGCGGACCTCCTCGTCCACGCGGCCGGCCAGATGGTCCTCGCGCCCGTCGCCGAGCTCGACCTCGACGACCTGGACCGCACCTTCCAGGTCAACGTCCGCTCGACGTTCGCCCTCGCCCAGCAGGGCGTGCGCCGCCTGCGCTCCGGCGGCTCGATGGTGCTGTTCTCGACCTCGGTCGTCGGCCTGGCCTTCCCGACGTACGGCGCCTACGTGGCCAGCAAGGGCGCCGTCGAGGCCCTCACCCCGATCCTGGCCAAGGAGCTGCGCGGTCGCGACGTCACCGTCAACACCGTCGCCCCCGGCCCCACCGCCACCGACCTGTTCCTCGACGGCAAGACCGACGAGCAGGTCCAGCAGCTGGCCCAGCAGCCGCCGCTGCAGCGCCTCGGCCAGCCCGAGGACATCGCCCGCGTCGTCGCCTTCCTCGCCGGCCCCGAGGGCCACTGGGTCAACGGCCAGACCCTGCGGGCCAACGGCGGCCTCGTCTAGTCAACGCCTCACCCACCGAAGGAGAACCGTCATGCCGTACGCCAACCTCAAGGTCCCCGCCGGCCTCGTCGACGCCCAGCAGAAGGAGCGCTGGGTCCACCAGATCACCGAGATGTACGTCGAGGCCTTCGGCGAGCAGGCCCGCGCCACCACGATGGTCCTCGTCGAGGAGGTCCCCGACGGCGGCTGGGGCATCGGCGACCACGTGCTCACCCTCGCTCAGCTCACCGGCGACGGGCCGGGCTAGCGGCGCGGCGCGCGGCCGGCGTCCTCTACGCTGGTCCGGCACTGGCCCCCATCGTCTAGCGGCCCAGGACCCCGCCCTTTCACGGCGGTAGCACGGGTTCGAATCCCGTTGGGGGTGCCACGTCCAGCGGTCGGGGGGCTCGGCCCCCATCGTCGAGCGGGCGGGTCCTCAGAGACCCCGCCCTCCCACGGCGGTAGCACGGGTTCGGATCCCGTGGGGGGTGCCACGTCCGGCGGTGGGGGGCCCGGCCCCCATCGTCGAGCGGGCGGGTCTCCAGAGACTGGCAGGGTCGGCAGGGCGGCGCGAGTCGTCCCGATCCCCCAACCGGAGTCGGCCCGCGATCGCCCTACCGGCCCACGCACCTCAGGAGACGGACGGGCCTGTCCAGATACCTCCGCACCGGCGGCGGATCCCTGACCCCAATATGAGGTATGCGCGCCCGGAGCTGCGGGGGCGAGGCCGCCCCCGGCTGGTTACTCTCTGGCCGCCGTCGTGCGGAGCCGCGTGACGCGAAGACTGGAGGCGGATGTGCACGCACGACTGCGAGCGACGGGGTGCGCTGTCGCACTGGCTGGACTGGGGGCGGCGCTGCTCGTCCCCTTCGCCGGAGGAGGGGCCGAGGCAGCGACGGCCGCTGCGGTCTCCATCAACCCGCCGGGCAACCCCGTGGCCGGCCAGGTCACGCTGAGCGGCACCGCGGGGGCCGAGGGCGGCCAGACGACCTCGGTGCTGTACGCGTTCGACGCCACCAACTCCACGGCGACCCCTGACCGATCGGACTGCTCGGGCGACGGTGCGGTCGACGCTGCGGACGACCTGAACGGTGACGGTGCCGTGGGCGACGTCCTGGACTGCGAGATCGCGGGCGTCGTGTCGCTCAACCGGAGCCTGGTCGGAGGTTCTTCCGTCCAGGCGGGCGTGGTGGGCTTCGCCAACCAGGCCGCGGCAGCTGACCTGGACCCCGGCGCCGACGCCCCGGCGTTCACGCCCGTGGGCTTCACGGGCGGCGACGCCCGACCGCGGGTGGAGTCGGTGGCGCGCAGCGTGGTGCGCGGTGCGATCACGCAGTACACGCCCAAGGACCTCGGTGGCAGCGGTTCGGGCACCGCGTTCGACAGCGCCCTGCAGACGTCCCTGGCGACCCTCGCCTCGGCGCCGGCCGGTCCGAAGTACGTCATGTTGCTCTCCGACGGCCAGTCGCCCGTCGACGACGCGCTGCTCCAGCAGCTGACGACTTCGGGAGTGAAGGTGCGGACCTTCGCCGTCGGGGCGGACGCGAGCTGCGTCCACTACGGCAGCCTGGCCAAGATCGCCTCCGCCACCGGCGAGTCGTGCACGAGCGTGGGGTCCCCGGCCGATCTGACGGCCCAGCTGAGCGCCTCGCAGCCCGACGCCGTCAGCGGCGTCTCCGTCTCCATCGGCAAGGTCGCGGTGGCTGCTCAGGTCAACGCGGTCGGCGGGTGGCGGGCGGACTTCGTTCTCGGCGAGGGCACGTACACCGCGATCGCCAGGGCGACGCTCACCTCCGGCGCGACGGCGACGACGCGCAGCACGTTCAGCGTGGCGCCGACGGCCGCCGGCCCCGCCCCGGGGACCGTGGGTGCCGGTGCCGGTGCGCTGCGCGCCACCGGGATCGTCGTGGCGCGGCCGGGGGCGACCAAGGCGCCGTCCGCAGCTCACGTCACAGGTCGCGTGGGGGTGGTCCGGGGCACGCGCGTGAAGTCCGCGGCTGAGCTCGCCGGGACCCGCGTCCTCCTGCAGGTCCGACGCGCCACCAGCGACGCGTGGACGACGGTCGACCGCGACCGCATCGACCAGAAGGGTCTCTTCGCGCTGCGCTGGCGGCCGAAGGCCCAGACGCCGCTGCTCCGCGTCGCCCTCGAGCAGCGAGGCAGGTTCGCGAGCAGCGCGGTGGCCGTGCCGGAGCCGCCCGTGTCGGCGTGCTCGTTCTCGTCGAAGCACGGCACGCACTCGGTGACCTGCCGCACGACGGCGCGGAACGGGGCCCAGGTGCGTCTGCTGGACGACGGCACGGTCGTGGACCGGTCCCGCGTCCGTGAGCACACGTTCCGGGTCACCACCCGGGGGAGCCTGAACCGGACCGTCGTCGTCGTCGGCTCCGGCAGCGGGCGAGCGACGCTCGTCCTCTAGGCGGGCCGGCACAGGCGGTGGCGGCGTCCGCCGGGGATTGGGTTCGGCGACCCGGCGTGCGTTAGAGTCACTTCGCTCCGGCCGCAGGGTCGGGAGCAACCTGGCCCCGTAGCGCAGTTGGTTAGCGCGCCGCCCTGTCACGGCGGAGGCCGCGGGTTCGAGTCCCGTCGGGGTCGCTCCGAGCAAGGCCCCCTCCGCGCGAGGGGGCCTTGCTGCTTGTCCGGGCCGCGACAATGGCCGCGTGCCGATCGACATGGAGCCCGAGCGGTTCGACGAGCTGGTCGACCAGGCCCTCGACGGGGTCCCCGACGAGCTGGCCCAGCACGTGCGCAACGTCGTGGTGCTGGTCGAGGACGAGCCGCCGGAGGGCGAGCCGGACGACCTGCTGGGGCTGTACGACGGCGTGGCGCTGACCGAGCGCGACAGCACGCTCACCATGACGCTGCCGGACCGGATCTTCATCTTCCGCGGTCCGCTGCTCGACTTCTGCGACACCGAGGCGCAGCTGGTCGAGGAGGTCCGGATCACGGTGGTCCACGAGATCGCGCACCACTTCGGCATCGACGACGCCCGGCTGCACGAGCTCGGCTACGCCTGAGCCACCACGAAGCCCAGCGCGCAGGCCGCGAGCCCGAGCCCGACCGTCGCCGCGGCGTACGCCGAGCCGCGGGTCCAGCCGAGTCGGTGGGTCTGCACGGCGAAGGCGGAGTACGTCGTGAAGCCGCCGCAGAAGCCGGTGCCGAGCAGCGCCGCGGCCGACTCGGAGACCGCCGCGCCGGACAGCAGGCCGAGCGCGAAGGAGCCGAGCACGTTCACCAGCAGGGTCCCGCGCGGGAAGCGCTCCTGGTCGAGCGTCGAGGCGAGCAGGTAGCGCAGCGGCGCCCCGACCGCCGCGCCCAGGGCCACCAACAGCGGGGTCACTTGGGGCGCTCCGGGCCCGCGCGGCTGATCAGCGCCACGACGACCAGGCAGGCGGCCAGGGTGCCGATGAGGTAGGCCAGCGCGGTGAGGGTGCGGCCGGCGTCGAGGAGGGCCCGCGCCTGCTCGGAGTACGCCGAGAGCGTGGTGTAGCCGCCGAGCAGCCCCGACCCCAGCGTGGCGGTGAGCGCGGGCGAGCGGCGTACGGCCGAGAGCAGGGGGAGCGCGGCGAGCGCGGCCGAGCCGCTGACGTTGATGGCAAAGGTGACCCAGGGGAAGCCGGCGGTGGTGGGCAGGAGGTCGCCGAGCCACCAGCGCAGGACGGCGCCGAGGGCGCCGCCGACCGCGACCCCGAGGAACCTCACCCGCAGAGGCTAGGAGACCACGTCGGCGCGGCCGGGCGACCGGGCCTCGCGCCAGGGGACCGGCTGCTCGCCGTTGGCCTGCCGGACGAACTCGGTGAGGAACCAGACCTGGAACTGCCGCTGTTCGGCACTGCGGGCCAGCGAGAGCAGCCGCTCCTCGCGGCAGAACTCGTCGGCCAGGTCGAGCAGCTCCACGAACCGGACCAGCGTGGCCGCGGTGGCACGGGGCATGTGCACGACCAGGTCGGTGGACTCCAGCCCCTCGGCCAGCGCGGCGTCGATCTGCTCCACGCCGATGCCGTCGCGCAGCTGGCGGTCGAGGGAGCCGAACAGGTCGGAGAGGCTCTTGGCCAGCGGGTAGTCCGACTCGTGGGCCAGGGCCAGCAGCCGGACCTCACGGCGCAGCTCGCGGAAGTGGTGCTGGAAGCCGACGAACAGGCCGAGCGGGACGTCGAGGATGCGGACCCGCACCCGGTCGCGGGTCGGGGTCGAGTGGAGTCGCGAGTGGTCGACGCCGGTGATGGTCCCGGGGACGCCGTCGCCGTCGGCGAAGTCCTCGGCCGGTGCGAACCAGACGATCTTGCCGTCCTCCTCGATCTCCGCGCCCCAGGCGTCGCAGCACCGGGCCACGATCGACAGGCCGCGACCGAAGGTCAGCAGCAGGTCGTCGACCTCGGGCTTGTCGAGCGGCTGGTCGGGGAGGATGGGCGGCTCGACGGAGGAGTCGCGGACCTCGACCCGCGGGTGCTCGGTGGTGCCGCGCATCCGGACGGTGATCGGCGGCTCGCCGTGCAGGAGCGCGTTGGTGACCAGCTCCGAGACCCCCAGCTGTGCGCACTCGGCCAGCTCCGGGCGGCCGATCTCCTCGCAGAGGTCGGCGACCCATCGGCGCGCGTCCTGCACGCCGCGGGCACCTTGGCCCAGGGCGAGAGGGGGCCGGTTGAGCGGCACGGGGTCTCCAGCTGTCTCGGTCGGTGGGGCGTCAGCCCGCTGAGCACGTCGATGGGCGTCTACCCGGTGCGGTGGCGACCAAACATCCGAGGTGTGCCGGGCCGGCCACGGAAACCGTTGTCGACTCAGGGTATCCCCGCTCGATCCGTTGTGTCTCGCCCCACACACGACACCGGATGAGCAGTTCTGGACCGGTGGTTACCCCTGTAGAGATGACCTGGGTCGACCAGGGGCCTGGACCGGCCCGCCGCGGCTCGGGACACTGAGGGTCGAGGAGTGATGAGGCGATGACGGACACCAGCACGGGCACCAGTTCAGGCACCAGTTCAGGGACGACGACCGCGACCGCGGCGGTGGCGGGCCACCCGGAGGCCCCGCGCCGGCACCAGGTCGTGGTGATCGGCTCCGGCTTCGGCGGCCTCTTCGGGACCAAGGCCCTCAAGGGCTCGGACGTCGACGTGACGATGATCGCGCGCACGACGCACCACCTGTTCCAGCCGCTGCTCTACCAGGTCGCGACCGGCATCCTGTCCGAGGGCGAGATCGCCCCGCCGACGCGCGAGGTCCTGGCCCGGCAGAAGAACGCCAGCGTCCTGCTCGGCGAGGTCACCGCCATCGACATGGACGCCCAGACCGTCACCTCGCAGGTGCTCGGCCGGGAGAACGTGACGCCGTACGACTCGCTCATCGTGGCGGCGGGCTCCAGCCAGTCCTACTTCGGCAACGACCACTTCGCCGAGTTCGCCCCGGGCATGAAGAGCATCGACGACGCCCTCGAGCTGCGCGGCCGGATCTTCGGCGCGTTCGAGCTGGCCGAGCTGGCCGCGCTGCAGGGCCGCTCGACCGACCACCTGCTGACCTTCGTGGTCGTCGGCGCCGGCCCCACCGGCGTGGAGATGGCCGGCCAGATCGCCGAGCTCTCCCGCCGTACGCTCAAGCGCGACTTCCGCGCGATCAGCTCCCGCGACGCCCGCGTCGTCCTCATCGACGCCGCCGGCCAGGTCCTGCCCCCGTTCGGCGCCAAGCTGGGCCAGAAGACCAAGCGCGAGCTGGAGAAGCTGGGCGTCGAGGTCATCCTCGGGGCGATGGTCACCGACGTCGACGAGCGCGGGATCACGCTGAAGTACAAGGACGACCGCACCGAGCGGATCGAGTCGGTCACCAAGATGTGGGCCGCCGGCGTGCAGGCCAACGCGCTGACCAAGACCCTCGCGGAGCAGACCGGTGCCCCGCTCGACCGCGCCGGCCGGATCGCGGTGAACCCCGACCTCACCCTGCCCGGGCACCCGGAGGTGTTCGTGGTCGGCGACATGATCAACCTCGACCACCTGCCCGGCGTCGCGCAGGTCGCGATCCAGGGCGCCAAGTACGCCGCCGACGCGATCGACCGGCGGCTGGAGGGCAAGCCGCCGCAGAAGCCGTTCAAGTACTTCGACAAGGGCTCGATGGCCACCATCAGCCGCTTCCGGGCGGTGGCCCTGATCGGGCGGTTCCGGCTGACCGGGTTCATCGCCTGGCTGATGTGGCTGGTCGTGCACCTGTTCTACGTGACCGGCTTCAAGAACCGCGTGACCGCGGTCCTGCACTGGGCCGTCTCGTTCGTGGGCCGCGGCCGCTCGGAGCGGACGGCGACCGAGCAGCAGATCTTCGGTCGGCTGGCCATGGGCCGGCTCGACCGGGGCGCCCAGGAGCTGATCTCGCCGCCCGAGGTCGAGGACCTGCTCGAGACCACGCGCGCCTTCGAGGCGCGCCGGCAGGAGCTCGAGGCCATCGCGCGTGAGGAGGCCCGACTCACCGACTCCGGTGAGCGCGGCGTCCGGCACGAGGCCGAGGTCTGAGCCGCGTCTCGGGCTACTCGAAGAACCGCGGGGCCGGCTCGTCGCTCTGGGCGAGCCGCTCCCGCGCCCACCGCGGCAGGATGAACAGCCCTTCGGCCTCCACGCACACCCCGTCCGGGCCGACCAGCTCACCGCGGGCCCACGTCTTGTGGCCCTCGCTCCGGTCGATCCACGCGCTCGCGCTCAGGTCGCCGAGGGGCGTGCGCTGCTTGTAGGTCACGGTCAGGGTCGCGGTCATGCCCGGCTTCCCGCCCGCGCCGGCCGCCTGCCCCAGCATCTGGTCCAGCACCAGCGCGGACACCCCGCCGTGGACGCTGCCCGGCGGCCCCTCGTACGCCGCGCCGAGGTGGAACGTCGCGTGCACCCCGCGCTCGCCGGTCTCCACCACCAGCGGCGGCGCCACCGCGTTGCGCAGGCCCACCACCGCGTTGCCCCACGCCCGGCTGAACCCGTCCTGACGGAAGCGCACGCCGTACGGGCCAGTCAGCCCCTCCTCGCGCAGCCGGGCGGTGATCGCCTCGACCTCCGCCTGCGCCCGGCGCACCTCCTCCGGACCGGCCTGGGTGCGGATCGCGGTGTCGACCAGGTCCCGGACGGCCTGGGTGAACGGCCCGTAGAGCGCCCGCTCCGCCTCCAGCCCCTCGAGGCTCGCGTCGTCCATCTGGTAGCCGGAGGTCACCACCGCACTGTAGTTATCGGGTGGCCCGGACCCCGGCGCGGTTGGTGCAATGGGGCATGACCGCGCTCGTCCGCCCCGACGCCCGGCTGCACGCGAGCTGGGCCGCCTGCGTCCACGAGTTCGGCCCCGAGACGGTCCACGGCGCCGGCCTGTGGCACCGCGAGGGCCCGGTCGACCTCACCCGGGCCGGGCTGGAGGAGCTGCTGGCCCTCTGGGGGCCGTACGCCGATCCGGCCGCCGCGCTCCCCGAGGGCTCGGTGCACTGCGACTACCTCTGGATCACCGCCGGCGACGAGGTCATCGGCTTCCTGGCGGTGCGGCACCGGCTCAACGCCTGGCTGCTCGAGGAGGGCGGGCACATCGGCTACTCCATCCGGCCCTCGCGCCGCCGCCAGGGCCACGCGTCCGCGGCGCTCGCGCTCGGCGTACGGCGCGCCGCCGGCCTCGGCCTCGACCGCGTGCTGGTCACCTGCGACGAGGACAACGTCGCCTCGGCGCGGACCATCGAGACCAACGGCGGCGCCTACGAGGACAGCCGCAACGGCAAGCGCCGCTACTGGGTCGCGACCGGGATCAGCGCTGCTGCTCGACCAACTGCGGACGGAAGAAGCGCAGCACCCGCATGAAGTCCTGCGGGTCGACCATCGTCTTGTCGACCTTGAACGGCGCCAGGTCGCGCCGGTGGAACAGGACGTACCACCCGCGCCGCTCCGATCGCCCGTGCACCTCGAAGATCGTGTACTGGCTGGCCAGGTCGAACACGTACCGCCCGCCCTGCTGCACGACCTCCAGCTGCCCCTGCCGCACGGTCAGCCGGGTCACGCTCGCACCCGCCCGGATCGCCCACACCACCACCGTCACCAGCAGCGCGATCGCCGCCAGCCCGATCGACAGCGTGTCCTGGTAGGTCACCGCCTCCCGCACGAAGTACGCCGACCCCACCAGCCCGATCAGCAGCGCGATGGTCAGCAGCTGCCGCGACGTCCGCCTGGCCTTGAACACGTAGACGCCGGGCATCTCCGCCGCGGTGTCGGCGGGCTTGGCGGCCTTGGGGGCCTTGGGGGTCTCGGGTTGCGCGGGTGGCTCGGGTGTGGGGACGGGTGCCGGCGTGGCGGCCTGGACCGGCGCCTGGGCCGGCGTCCGGACCGGCGCCGGCTCCGGGGTGGGTGCCGGCGGGGTCTTGCGGCTGCGCAGGCCGGTGAGGCGCGTGCGGGTCGGCAGCGTCTCCTTCGGTGCGGGGGGCCGGTGGAGCGGTCGGCTCGGGCTCGGGCTCGTCTAGGGGCTCGGGCAGCGCCTCAGGCTCGGCCTCGTCGACGGGCTCGGACTCGACGACGGGCTCAGGCTCGACGAGCGCCTCGGGCTCGGGCTCGGGCTCGGGCGGAGTCTTGCGGCTGAGGAGGCCGGTGAGGCGCGTCCGGGTCGGCAGCGGCTCCTTCGCCGCGGGTGCCGCGGTCGGCTCGGGCTCGGGCTCCACGAGCGCCTCGGGCTCAGGCTCGGCGAGGACCTCGGGCTCTGGCTCGGCGAGGACCTCGGGTTCGACCACCTGCTCGGGCTCGGGCTCGATGAAAGCCTCAGGCTCGGGTGGCACCACCGCCACGGGCTCCGGCGGCACCACCACCGGCTCCGGCGACGGAGCAGGAGGGGCGGGGACCGGCGGCGCGGCGACCGGGACCGTCGGCTGCGGGCGCTTGGTGAGGAACGAGAACGACTCCTGCGGTGCGACCGGTGCCGGCTCGGGCGCCGGCGCGGCGGGCCGCGGCCGCTGGGGGATCGGCGCACGGGCAGCGGGCACCTCGGCCCGGGGCGCCTGGACAGGGGGCGTCTCGACGACCGCCGGTTCGACCACCGCCGGCTCGACCACCGCCGGCTCGACGGGCGCCGGCTCGACGGCGGGCTCCGGCTCCGCGGCCCGGCGCGAGGCCGGCTCGGGCGCCCGCGCGACGGCGCGCTCGAGCACCTCCTCCACCGGGAGGGCGGGCGTCGAGGGAGGCGCGGGTGCAGGGACGACCGGGGCGGGCGCGGAAGCGACCGGCGTCTCGACCACAGGCTCGGGAGCCGGCGCCGGCGCGGCCGCGCGGCGGGGGGTCCGCTGAGGAGGCGGCGGAACGGCGCGGCGCAGCACCTCCTCGAACGGCAGCATCTGCGGCGGCGGGGCGGGCGAGCGCACGGGGAGCGGGGGAGGCGTGGGTGCGGGGGCCAGGAAGGCCGGGCCGCCGAGGGCGGGGGGCGGGGCCTGCTCCTCGGTGGCGAGGTCGCTGTCGGCCTCGTGGTCCAGGGTGGGGTCGTCGCCGTGCTCGACGGGGTCGACGAAGCGGGCCTTGAGGCGCTTGAGCCGGCCCTGGCCGTCGGGGGCCTTGGGGGTGCGGGCGGCCTCCTTCTCGGCCTTCTTGCGCACCGAGCGCATGACGATCGGCTCCCAGGCCTGCGGCGCCTGGCGGTCGGCGTCGGGCGAGGCGGCGGAGGCGCCGGCGGCGGGGGAGGGGCGGCGCGCGCCGAAGCCGGACGGCGGCACCACGCGCGCGCCGATGACCGGGTCGCGCTGGACGGCCGAGGAGGCCACGGCGGCGGTGGGCAGGCGACGGGCGGGCTGGTCGGCGGGCGTCTCGGGTCCCTCGGCCGACGGGGCGTCGGGCTTCCCCTCGTGGTGGGCCAGCCACCGACCGATGAGATCGGTCGAGTCAGCGCCCGGGCGCTGGGGGTCGGCGGCCATGCCGACCAAGTTACGGCGGGTCACAGGGGTGCGTGGGCGGTTTGGACAACCTCGCGGGCGAGGTCCGGATGGGCGCGTGGACCTGCGCGGATGCGGGTCGGTGTGTTTCCATGTGTGGCAGGTGAGACTGAAGTGACTACTGACGACGACTCGGGCGCCCAGGGCCCCCGACGACGACACGTGCTGCGTGCCGCCACGGCGACGGTCCTCGGTGCGGGGGTCGTCACGGGGACCGGCGCGGGGGTGCTGCGCGCCCTGAACTCCTCCGACGGCAGCGCCGGCGGCCGGCTGCTCCTGCAGGCCGACGCCACCAGCGGGGTCGGCATCCTGGAGCGCGGGCTCAAGGGCCTCGGGCTCAAGGCCCAGAGCGCCAGCAGCTGGCAGACGCCGGTCCTGGACACCTCGCTGGTGTCGATGACCGGCTTCACCTGGCGGGCCGGGACGCGGACGCCACCGCGGATCCTGGTGCGCTACCGCACCGGCGGCCGCTGGTCGCTGTGGCTGCCCGCGCCACTGCTACACGACGAGCCGGACCGCACGTCGGGCGAGGGCAACGGCAAGACCGGCACCGGCCTGGTGCTGTGCCCTGCCCTCGACCAGCCGGCCGACGGCATCCAGGTCCAGGTCAACGGCGCGCTGCCGCCCGAGCTCTCCGTCACGCTCATCCACGCCGACCGGCTGGCCGGCGACGCCCGCGTCGCGGCGGAGGCGTCGCGCTCGAGCGCCCGGGTCGTGGCGGCGAAGGCCGACACCACGCCGGTCAGTGCACCGACGATCTACTCGCGCGCGCAGTGGGGCGCCAACGAGAGCTGGCGCGACGGCGCCCCGCGCTACAACGACACGATCCTGCAGGCGCACATCCACCACAGCGCCTCGGGCAACGGCTACGCGCAGGCCGACGTACCCGCCCTGATCAGGAGCTTCTACAAGTACCACACCAAGTCGCTGGGCTGGTCCGACATCGCCTACAACTTCCTGGTCGACGCCTACGGGACGATCTGGGAGGGCCGGTACGGCGGCGTGGACCAGGCCGTCCGCGGCGCGCACACGCTCGGCTTCAACGCCTCCTCGACCGGCTTCTGCGTCATCGGCAACCTCGACCAGGTCGCGCCGACGCAGGCCACCCTCAACTCCCTGGCCGCGCTGGCGGCGTGGAAGCTGTCGATGTACGCCCGCGACCCGCAGGGCTGGACCCAGGTCGTCTCCGAGGGCAGCGACAAGTTCCCGAGCGGCCGCACGGTCACCCTGCCGGTCATCGACGGCCACCGCGACACCAACGACACCGCGTGCCCCGGCGGCAACCTCTACGCCCAGCTGCCCGCCCTGCGCACGGCGGCCGCCGGTGGGATCGCCGCGGCCACGCTCAAGCTCAAGCAGCCCTACGTCATCAGCGGCAAGGCCACCCTCGGCCACACGCTCACCGTGGCCGACGGCAAGTTCAAGCCCAACACGGCCGCGGTGACCTACCAGTGGCTGCGCAACGGTACGCCGATCGCCGGCGCGGTCGCCTCGTCGTACGTCGTGGCGCCGGAGGACGTCGGCCAGACCGTCGGCGTCGTGGTCACCGGCTCGCTCCCGGGTGTCGCACCGGTCGCCCAGAGCGTCGCCGCAGACCGCGCGGCGCGGTCGATCCCGACCCTGGCCATCCGCACCCAGCGCAAGCCGGGCGGCAAGGTCATCGTGCACGTCGACGTGACGGCGCCCGGGATCGCGGTGCCCGACGGCCAGGTGCAGATCCTGCTCGGCAAGGCCCAACGCACGGTCGCGGTCAAGAAGGGCAAGGCCATCGCCCGCTTCGTGGGCGTCGACCCGGGTCGCTGGAAGGTGCGCGTGAAGTACTCCCAGGGCACCAACAGCCGCCCCGGCAAGGGCAGCGACTGGGTCCGGGTGCCCGGCAGGGGCCCGCGGGCCCGCACGTCGGCGTAGCGCCGCCCGGAAACAGAAGAACCCGCAGGACGCGTCCCTGAGGCGTCCGGCGGGCTGCTTCTGACTCTGGTGAGCCCGATCGACGTCAACCCCCGAAGACGACGAGCTGGGCTCCACCCGGTGCCGACCACCCCCGTGGGAACGGCTCCGAGAAGAACGTTAGGGCCGGGCGGGGCACGCCGCGTCCTCGCTCGAGACACACCGAGGTAACAGTCCGCATCCAAGCCGGGCTCACGGTCCAGACCAGCGCGACGGCGTGCTGGGTTCGCGGCCCCGAGGGGGCGAGGAGGCGCTAGGCCTCCGGGTCCTCGGGGTGGCGCCGCTTGCGGTCGAGGTCGCGCAGGAAGTCCTCGTCGTCGTCCGGGGCGACCGGGCGGGCCGGTGGACGCTGTGGGCGCTGGGTCCGCTGGCCTCGGGGTGCGGGGCGCGCCACGCCGCGGCGCTCGATGACGCGGACCAGGGCGTACGTCACGGCCGCGAAGAGCAGCACCACCAGCAGGACCTTGAGCACACGCCCAGCCTAAGGCGCACCGGCAAACCCCGCGCCGGGACTCCGTACCCTGGGGGCGTGAAGGAGTTCGTCGTCTACACCGGGCTGCGGCTGCTGCTGTTCGCCGCGACCTTCGGCATCGTGGTCGGGGTGTGGACGGCCGTGGGCGACTCGGCCAACATCTTCGTCGCGGTCATCGCCGCCTTCGTGGTCAGCGGCCTCGGCTCCTACTTCCTGCTGGACCGGCAGCGCGAGGCGCTGGCCCGTCACGTCGAGGCGCGTGCGTCCCGCGCGGCCGCCGCGTTCGAGCAGCGGCGGGCCAGGGAGGACGCCGAGTCCGACTAGCGCCGGCGGCGGTTGAGCTGGCGGTCGATGCGCGACTCGGACTGGCCGAGGAGCTTGGCCAGCAGCGGCACCCGCATCCGCCACACCACGACCGCGGCCACGACGATCGCCACGATGATCAGCAGGGTCAGCATGCTCCGAGGCTAGCCCGCGCGCCCAGGGTCGCTACCCGACCAGCAGCAGCGGTACGCCGACCAGCGCGGCCCACACCAGCTCGGCCAGGCCCGTCGACTGCAGCACCGGGATGAGCGCCGGACCGACCGCCCCCGACAGCACGGTGCAGACCCCGCGCAGCGCCGGGACCAGGAAGCCGAGCCCGAGCAGCGCCCACCACGACGTGGAGACGGCCACCGCGACGCAGGCCACGACCGCGGCCGCGACGAGCAGCGCGTAGAGCCCGCGCGTGCGGTCCGGGCCGAGCAGGACCGCGAGGGTGCGCTTGCCGGCCACGGTGTCGGTGGGGATGTCGCGCAGGTTGTTGGCCACGAGGATCGCGCAGGCCAGCGCGCCGACGCCGACCGCGGCGTACAGCGCGGGGAGGTCGAAGGACTCGGTCTGCACGTACGTCGTCCCGAGCACCGCGACGAGCCCGAAGAACACGAAGACCATCACCTCGCCCAGGCCGAGGTAGCCGTAGGGCCGCGCGCCGCCGGTGTAGAACCACGCGGCGAGGACGCAGACCAGGCCGACGGCGACCAGCCACCACGCGGTCGTCGCGGCCAGCACCAGGCCGGCCACGCCGGCCACGGCGAAGGCCAGGAACGCCGCCCGCTTCACGGCGCCGGGCGTCGCGGCACCGGAGCCGACGAGCCGCATCGGGCCGACGCGATCGGCGTCGGTGCCGCGGATGCCGTCGGAGTAGTCGTTGGCGTAGTTGACCGCGACCTGCAGGGCCAGGCTCACGACGAGCGCGAGCAGCGCCTTCCACCAGACCGCGTGGTCGACGTACGCCGCGACGCCGGTGCCGGCGAGCACCGGCGAGACCGCTGCGGGGAGGGTCCGGGGCCGCGCGCCGGCGACCCACTGACCGGGAGTTGCCACGAGGGGTGATTCAAGCAGGCTGCGGGTCCACCGCCGAGTCGCGGGCGAGGAACCGTTGTGCCGCGCGTGACGTGGGACCCATGCCGAGCGTGGCCAGCACCACGATGCCGGCGATGACGATCCAGCCGGGCGCGCCCCACTCGATGGCCAGGAAGGTGTAGGCCGCCGGCGCCCACACCTCGCCGAGCGTGCTGCCGAGACTGGCCGCGCCCTGGTACTCGCCGAGCCGCTCGGGGTCGGACAGCTCGGCGAGGAAGCCCCAGTGCGAGGCGGACTGGAACAGCTCCGCGCCGGTCACGGTGACGTGGCCGAGCCAGACCAGGGCGATGGTCACCCAGCCGATGGTGTCGTGGGTGACGAGCACGACCAGGCAGGAGAGCACGAAGAAGCCGGCGCTGATCCGGGCCGCGCGCAGTGAGCGGTCGACCGAGTCCACGCCGCGCGCCGCCGCGACCTGCAGGAGCACCGCCATGACGGTGTTGGTCCCGAAGAGCCAGGCCAGCAGCACGCGCGGGGCGTCGGTCTCCTGGACCAGCCAGAGCGGGATGACGACGTTGAGCAGCACCTGGTTGGTGCCGAGCACGCCGTCGCAGACGTTGAGCAGGACGAAGCCGCGGTTGCGCAGGGCGCTGCCGCGGGCGGGCTGGTCGTCGACCGCCCGCTCCACGGCGTGGGCCGCGGCCGGCAGCCGGGTGACGAAGAAGGCGTTGGCGGCGAGGACGACGGCGGTGAAGACCGGGACCGCGCGCACCAGGTCGTCGTTGTCGAAGGCCAGCGCGATGCCGCTGAAGAGGGCGCCGAGGGTGAAGCCGAGGTTGAGCGCGGAGCGGCGGAAGGCCTGCGACTGGACCCGCTCCTCGCGCGGGAACGCCGCGAGGGAGTACGCGCCGGCCCCGGACCACCCGGCCACCTCGACCAGGCTCAGCGCCACCATCATCACGAGGAAGGCCGCGAACCCCTCGATGAACGGCCACGCGGCGTAGAGCGCGGCGCTCCCGGTCGCCCCCAGGGCCCACATCCGCTGGGCGCCCACCCGGTCCACGAGCCGGCCGAGCGGCACCGACAGGAGGAACTTGAACAGCCCGGCCACGGTGATGCCGATGCCGACCTGACCGGCGCTCAGGCCCACGATCTGGGTGAAGAAGACAGCGCTGCCGGTGATGAAGGTGCCCTCGCCGACCGCGAAGAGCACCGACTGCGCGGCCAGTCGCCGCGTGAGGGGGTTCGACGGCAGGATGCTGCCAAGGTGCCCGGACACGAGGGGCATCAGACCACGCGGGGATACGGTCCGTCACGTGGAGCTGCGGGGGACGACGCCGGAGGTCGTGACCGCGCTGAGCGCCTGGGTCTCCGCGTCCGACGACGAGCCGCTGGTCGTGGAGACGTCCGGCTCGACCGGCCGACCCAAGCGGGTGGTGCTGTCGCGGCGGGCCGTGCTGGCCTCGGTGCGCGCGACCGCCCGGCGGCTGGGCGGGGAGGGGCGGTGGCTGCTGGCCCTGCCCGCGGCGTACGTCGCCGGCGCGCAGGTCGTGTGCCGCTCGGTCGTGGCCGGGGAGCCGCCGGTGCTGCTCGAGGAGCACGGCTCGTTCGCCGAGGCCGCGGCCGGCGTGGACTTCGTCTCGCTGGTGCCGACCCAGCTGGTCCGGATGCTGGAGGTGTCCGAGGAGGTCGACGCGCTGCGCTCGCTGCACACCGTGCTGCTGGGTGGCGGGCCGATCGACCCGGCCCTGCGTGCCCGGGCGGCCGGGGCGGGCGTGCGCGTCGTCGCGACCTACGGCTCGGCCGAGACCGCGGGCGGCTGCGTGTACGACGGCGTCGCGCTCGACGGCGTCGCGCTGGCCACCGAGGCCGACGGGCGGCTGCGGGTGGCGGGACCGACGCTGTTCGAGGGCTACGACGGCGACCCCGAGCTGACCGCGCGGGTGCTGGTCGACGGGTGGTTCCGCACCGAGGACGCGGCGCGCATCGACGAGGACGGCCGGCTCCAGGTCCTGGGCCGGCTGGACGACGTGGTGGTCACCGGGGGCGTCAACGTGCCCGCGCCCGTGGTGGCCCGCCGGCTGCGGATGCACCCGGCCGTGCGGGAGGCCGAGGTGCTCGGCGTACCGGACGAGGAGTGGGGCAACCGGCTGGTCGCCTTCGTGGTCGGTGACCTCGCGCTCGAGGACGCGCGGGCGTGGGTGGCCGAGGCGCACCCGCGCTCGTGGGCGCCGCGGCAGCTGGTCGCCCTCGAGGCGCTGCCGCTGCTGGGCAACGGCAAGGTGGACCGGCTGCGGTTGGCGGCCCTGGCCGGGTCGTAGGTTGAGGCGCGTGAGCGAGACCCGGGTGTACGCCGTGGCGCTGCACCACCGGTTCCGGGGCATCACGGTGCGCGAGGGGATGCTGCTGCGCGGCGAGGCCGGGTGGGGCGAGTGGAGCCCGTTCCTGGAGTACGAGCCCGCCGTGGCCGAGCCCTGGCTCCGCGCGGCCGAGGAGGCCGCGGCGGGCGACTGGCCCGCGCCGGTGCGCTCCTCGGTGCCGGTGAACGTCACCGTGCCCGCCGTACAAGCGTCGCGGGCGCACGCGATCGTCACCGCCGGTGGCTGCACCACGGCCAAGGTCAAGGTGGCCGAGCCCGGCCAGACGCTGGCCGACGACCAGGCCCGGCTCGAGGCGGTGCGCGACGCGCTCGGCCCGTCCGGGCGGGTGCGGATCGACGCCAACGGCGCCTGGTCGGTCGACGAGGCGGTCGCCGCCATCCCGGTGCTGGACCGCTCCGCGGGCGGGCTGGAGTACGTCGAGCAGCCGTGCACCACCGTCGACGAGCTCGCCACCGTGCGCCGCGCGGTGTCCGTGCCCATCGCCGCCGACGAGTCGATCCGGCGGGTCGCCGACCCCTACCTGGTCCGCGACCGGGAGGCCGCCGACATCGCCGTGCTCAAGGTCCAGCCACTCGGCGGGGTCCGCGCGTGCCTGCGCATCGCCGAGGAGATCGGCCTGCCCGTGGTCGTGTCCTCGGCGCTGGAGACGTCGGTCGGCATCGCCGCCGGGGTCGCGCTGGCCGCGGCGCTGCCCTCGCTGCCGTACGCCTGCGGGCTGGCGACGGTCCAGCTGCTCACCGCCGACGTGGTGGGCGAGCCGCTGCTGCCCGTCGACGGTGCGCTGCCCGTGCGCCGCCCGGCCGTCGACCCGCACGCGCTCGACATCCTGGGCGCGTCCGCCGACCGGGTCGCGCACTGGGAGGCGCGGCTGGCCGCGTGCCGGGCGGTGGCCGCCTCGTGAGCGCGACGGCCGTGGCACGGTCGGTGGTGACGGCACTGGTCGCGGCGGGAGTCCGGGAGGTGGTCCTCGCGCCCGGCTCGCGCAACGCGCCGCTGGCCTTCGCGGTCTTCGACGCCGCCGAGGCCGGGCTGCTGCGGCTGCACACGCGCATCGACGAGCGGACCGCCGGCTTCCTCGCGCTCGGACTGACCAAGGGCGGCTCGCGGGCGGCCGTCGTGTGCACCTCCGGGACGGCCGTGGCCAACCTGCACCCGGCCGTGCTGGAGGCCTGCCACGCCCGCGTGGCGCTGGTCGCGGTCACCGCCGACCGGCCCGCGCGGCTGCGCGGCACCGACGCCAACCAGACCACCGACCAGGTCGGGGTGTTCGGGCCGCTGGTGCCGACGGTCGACGTGTCCGCCGAGCTGTCCTCGGTCGCGGACGGGCTCGTGCACCTCAACGTCCAGCTCGACGACCCGCTCGTGCCCGCGGACCGGTGGGTGCCGTGACGCTCCCGCTCGGGCCGCGCACGGTCGTGGTCGCCGGCGACGACGCCGGCCCCCGCGCGCGCCGGCTGGCCGCCGACGCCGGCTGGCCGCTGCTGGCCGAGCCCACGTCGGGTGCGCGGACCGGCCCCGCGCTGCGGACCTACCGGCTGCTGCTGGGCACCGACCTGGCCGCCGACGTGGAGCGCGTCGTGCTCTTCGGCCACCCCACGCTGTCCCGCCCGGTGCAGCGGCTGCTCTCGCGGCCCGGCGTCGAGGTCCTGGACGCGTCGCCGTCGTGGGTCCGGCCCTACGCCGTCACGCCGTTGCCCGAGCCCGAGGTGGCCGGTCCCGACGACCCGGCCTGGCTCGAGGCGTGGCGGGCCGCCGACGCCTCGGTCGCGCGGCAGCTCGACGCGCTGCTCGCCGGGGCCGGCTTCACGGCGTACGCCGTCGCGGGCGCCGTCGCCCGCGCCCTCCCGCCGGGCGGCCACCTGGTCGTCGGCGCCTCGAACCCGATCCGCGACCTCGACCTCATGGCCCCGGCGTACGACGTGGGCAGCCGCCGCAAGGTCATCGCCAACCGCGGCCTGTCCGGCATCGACGGCACCGTCTCGACCGCGATCGGCGCGTCGCTGGCCCGCCGCGAGGGGAACCGCAACCTCGCGCTGATGGGCGACGTGACGTTCCTGCACGACGCCGGCGGCCTGGTCCTCGGACCCGACGAGCCCCGCCCGGACCTGACGATCGTGGTCGTCAACGACGACGGCGGCTCGATCTTCGCCACGCTGGAGCAGGGCGGCCCGGAGTACGCCCACGCCCACGAGCGGCTCTTCGCCACACCGCACCACGTCGACCTGGCCGCCCTCTGCGCCGCCACCCGCACCCCGCACTGGCGCGTCGACTCCACCGCCGAGCTCGAGCACGCCCTGGCCCAGCCCAACGGCGGCATCGAGGTGGTCGAGGCCGTCGTCGACCGGACCCGCCGCCGCGCGCTGGACGAGGCGATCCGGGCGCTCAGGCCCTAGCCGACCTCAGGCCCGGGCCACCCAGGTCATCGGGTCGCCCCAGCCGAGCTCGTCGTGGCCGTGGTGGGCCAGCGCCAGCGTGACGAGCGTGCGGCGGTGCGCGACTCGTGGTCCTCGACCGACCAGTCGCACTCGCGCACGGCCACGGCGGCGTTCCCCATCCCGAGCTGACCGATCAGGCGGGGGAGCAGCGCGCGGACGGTCTGCTCGTCGAGCTCGTCGAGCTCGGCGCCGGGCCGCCGGCGCGACGCCCTACGCCCGGGCGGAGGCGCGCGAGAACGCCTCGCGCGAGCCTCAGCCGGCCTCGACCGCGATCTCGACCAGCGGCGCGCGCGTCGTGACCATGCGGTACGCCGCGCGCTCGAGCAGCAGGCGGCGCCGGAAGACCGGTGTCCGCGGCGGTCACAGGCCGATCGTGGGGCACCGGCGCCCGTTCCCGCTCGACCCGGATTGCGCCCTCAGCGGACGCGTTAGGTCCGGCTGGGGTGCGATCAGCAGAATGGCCGCCGTGGAGATCACCCTGCTGCTGTGCGGCCTGGCGGTGGGTGTGCTCGCGTGCACCTGGGTGGCCGAGAAGGTCGACGTGCCGGCGCCGTTCCTGCTCGTCGTGGTCGGCGTCATCGCCTCCTACGTCCCCTGGGTGCCGAACGTCGAGCTCTCCGAGGACGTGGTGCTGTTCGGCCTGCTGCCGCCACTGCTGTACGCCGCCGCGCAGAGCACGTCGCTCATCGACTTCCGGGTCAACAAGCGGCCGATCCTGCTGCTGTCCGTCGGCCTGGTCGCGTTCACGACCGCCGGCGTCGCCGTGGTGACCCACCTGCTGCTGCCCGGCGTGACCTGGCCGGTGGCCTTTGCGATCGGCGCCGTGGTCGCGCCGCCCGACGCCGTCGCGGCCACCGCGATCGGGCGCCGGATCGGGCTGCCGCGCCGCGTGGTCACCATCCTCGAGGGCGAGTCCCTGCTCAACGACGCGACCGCGCTGGTCGCGCTGGGCACGGCGGTCTCGCTCATCGGCGGCGGGCACTTCAGCGTGCCGCACGTCGGCCTGGACTTCCTGCTGGCCGCCGGTGGCGGCGTACTGGTCGGGCTCGTGTTCTTCTTCGTGGTCGCGCGGGTGCGCAAGCACCTCCAGGACCCGGTCCTGGACAGCGCGCTGTCGCTGGTCGTGCCGTTCCTGGCCTTCGCGGTCTCCGAGGAGGTGCACGCCTCCGGCGTGATCGCCGTCGTGGTCGCCGGCCTGCTGCTCGGTCACCAGGCGCCGGTCCTGCAGAGCGCGCAGTCGCGGATCGCCGAGCGGCTCAACTGGCGCACCATCGCGTTCCTGCTGGAGAACGCCGTCTTCCTGCTCATCGGCCTGCAGGCCTGGAAGATCATCAGGGACGCCGGCGAGGGCTCACTGTCCTGGGGCCGGATCCTCGCGGTCTGCTTCGCCGCGCTCGGGACCTGCATCGTGCTGCGGCTCGCCTGGGTCTTCCCGTCGCGCTACCTGCTGGTGCGCCCCGGCCCGGACCCCGTCACCGGCGAGCAGCCGCCGTGGACCTCGACGTTCATGCTCGGCTGGGCCGGCATGCGCGGCGTGGTCACGCTCGCCGCGGCGTTCGTCATCCCCGAAGACACGCCGTACCGCGAGGTCCTGCTCCTCACCGCCTTCACGGTCGTCGCCGGCACCCTCTTCCTCCAGGGCATGACCCTGCCGTGGTTCGCCCGCCGGCTCCGCGTGCCCAGCCCCGACCCCGCCGAGGACGCCCTCGCCCGCGCCACGCTGCTGCAGCAGGCCTCGAAGGCCGCCCTGCACCGCCTCGACGACCTGGAGTACGACGACCAGCAGGGCGTCGTCGACCTCATCCGCCAGCGCCTCGACCAGCGCAACTTCGCCGCCTGGGAGCGCCTCGGCACCGTCGCCGACCGCGAGTCGCCCTCCGACCTCTACGCCCGCGTCCGCCTCTCCATGCTCGAGGCCGAGCGCACCAAGGTCCTCAAGATCCGCGACTCCGGCAAGGTCGACTCCGACGTCGTCGCCGACGTCCTCGCCATGCTCGACGTCGAGGAGTCGATGCTCGACATCGCCACCGACGAGCGCCGCGAGCTGCAGGAGTACTCCCGCCGCCGGCGTACCGGCTTCGTCTGCGACGACCTCAACCGCTACCCCGTCGTCGAGACCGCCGCCTCCCCGGTGTGCCAGCACTGCCTCGACGACGGCCTCGAGTGGGTCGCCCTGCGCCAGTGCCTCGAGTGCGGCGAGGTCGGCTGCTGCGACAGCTCCGCCGGCCAGCACGCGACGGCCCACTTCCACGAGACCACGCATCCCGTGATGGAGACGGCTGAGCCGGGTGAGGACTGGCGCTGGTGCTACGTGCACCACGCCACGGCCTGACGGCCGCTCTGCGGCGCCCCGAGCACCACCGCCAGTCCTCGCCCCGGCTCGGCCGTCTCCATCACCGGCTGGGTCGTCTCGTGGAAGGGGGCCGTCGCGTGCCGGCCCGCCGCCGGCTTGTAACGCTCAGTTATGGGAACTCCCGACCCGTTCTGACGGGTCCGAACATCCCGTAACTGAGCGTTACAAGCGTCGGGCGGGCGCCTGTCCACAGGTACGGCGGCCTCGGCTTCAGGTGACGAGGCGCTCGGAAGGCTCAGGGCATGAAGGCGGACGTGTCGGCCCTGATGCGGAGCCAGCGCGGGCTGGTGCTGCGCCGGCAGGTGCTGGACGCCGGCGTCGACGAGGACGCCGTTCGCGACCTCATCCGGCGAGGGACGTGGGTCGCCGTCCGCCGGGGCGTGTACGCGACCGCCGAGCACTGGGCGAGCCTCGACGAGCACCGCGGCCGGCCACTCGCCCGGGCGTGGGCGGCGAGCCTCAACATGTCGATGCCGCACGTCCTCAGCCACGAGTCGGCGGCACTCGCGCACGGTCTGCCGATCCTCCGGCCGCGCCGCGAGTTGGTGCACGTCACGCGCTTCGGCGTGCAGGGGTGTCGCACCAGGCACGGTGTCTCGCACCACCTCGCGCCGTTCCGAGACGACCAGATCGTCGAGATCGAGGGCGTGCCCACGTTCGACCTGGCGCGCACGGCGGTCGACATCGCGCGCAGTCACGGCTCGGACGGGCTGGCGTACGGCGTGGTGGCCTGCGACTCGGCGCTGCGGGCCGGCGCGACGAAGCAGCAGCTCGAGGCCGCCGTCGCGCCCATGCGCAGCTGGCCCGGCGTCACCGTGGCCCGTGAGGCGGTCGACTTCGCCGACGGGGGGTGCGGAGAGTGCCGGCGAGAGCCTGAGCCGCCTCCTGGTCGCAAGCCTGGGTCTGGGTGAGCCTGAGACGCAGTTCGGGCTGAGCGCGGGAGGTCGGACGGCGTGGGTCGACCTCCGCGTGGGCCGGCACCTGGTCGAGTT
The DNA here is from genome assembly GCF_011046535.1 of Nocardioides anomalus. Taxonomy (NCBI): domain Bacteria; kingdom Bacillati; phylum Actinomycetota; class Actinomycetes; order Propionibacteriales; family Nocardioidaceae; genus Nocardioides; species Nocardioides anomalus. The sequence goes on from NZ_CP049257.1 coordinate 5,052,742, forward strand.
CGACGGCCGTGTGAAGTACCAGCGCGGTGGCCTCGCCGACCGCCCCGTCGAGGACGTCGTCTGGGAGGAGAAGCGCCGCCAGGACTGGCTCTGCGGGTTCAAGCTCGGCATGTCGCGGCTCGTGTGGGACGACGTCCGCCCCGGCGCCTGGGACCGGACCCGCACGTGGCTGGCCCGCGAGGTCCTGGACACGCGTGCACGGTTCGGCACGAGCATCGACGACCTCGCGGCGTACGTCGTCCACGAGCCGCGCCGGCGAGCCGCCTGAGCCCATCTGTCGCCTCGTTGTCGGCTCTTCGGACCCGTGGCAACGGGTCGGAAGTACCGGTAAATGAGCGTTACAAGCGGGCGGGGGGTCAGGCGGAGAGGGCCTGCTCGAGGGTGCGGGCGGGGTGGCCGGTGAGGCGCTCGACGTCACCGGTGACCTCGGCGCAGGAGCCGTCACGGATGGCGGTGTACGTCGAGACCCAGGCGTCGAGCTGCCAGTCGCCGGCGTCGGGGTACGCCGCGCGGCGGCTGGCGTAGGCGTCGTCGACGGTCTCGTCCCCGAAGCGGAGGTCGCGGCCGAGGGCGGCCGAGGCGCGGGCGGCGACCTCGGTGAGGGTGAGGGCCTCGGGGCCGGTGAGCACGTACGTCGCGTCCAGGTGGGCGGAGGGCGAGCGCAGCACCGCGACGGCCGAGTCCGCGACGTCGGCGCGGGCCACGGCGGCGACGCGGCCGGACCCGGCGGGGCCGCGGATGACGCCGGAGGCGTCGGCGAAGAAGGGCAGCAGGTCGGAGTAGAAGTTGTCGCGCAGGAAGGTGAACCGCATCCCGCTGGCGCGGATGGCGGCCTCGGCGTCGTGGTGGTCGCGGCCGAGGGTGAAGGTGGCGTCGGGCGCGGCGCCGGCGAAGGACGTGTACACGATGTGCGCGACGCCGGCGGACGCCGCGGCCTCGATGAAGGTGCGGTGCTGCGCGCGGCGGTCCACGGCCTCGGCGGCCGAGACCATGAAGAGCGTCGTGACGCCCTCCAGGGCCGAGCGGGCAGCGGAGGAGTCGGCGTAGGTGCACTCGCGCACGTCGGTGTCGTGGTCCGGCGCGCGGGAGGCGTCGCGCACGATCAGGCGCAGGTCGACGCGCAGGTCCTCGGCCAGGGCGCGGGCGACCCGGCCGCCGACGGCGCCGGTGGCGCCGGTGATGCCGACGACGCCGGTCACGACAGCGGGGTGGGGGTGAAGGAGATCGGGAAGCGCACGGCACCAGTGTTGCCGGACACCGGTAGCCACTCACCAGGGCCGTCGGGCCGCGCGTCCGGCATCCGCCGAGCGAGGAGCGGCAACGCGACCGCCATGTCGGTGCGGGCCACGAAGTGGCCGAGGCAGTGGTGGATGCCGGCGCCGAAGCCGTGGTGGGGCGGGCGCTGCTGGGTGATGTCGAAGGCCGGGTCGGGTACGGCGCGCGGGTCGGTGCCGGCCGAGTGCGAGAGCACCTGGACGATGCCGCCGCGCGGGATGTCGAGCCCGTGGAAGGTGAGGTCCTCCAGCGCTTCCCGGGTCACCCACGTGACGGTGGGGTTCACGCGCATCACCTCCTCCACGGCGTTCGCACCGAGCGACGGGTCGGCGGCGAGCAGTGCCCACTGCGAGGGGTGCGCGAGCAGCGTCTGCAGCGCGAGCCCGAGCTGGTTGCGGGTGGTCTCCATGCCGGCGAAGGCCAGGAAGACCAGCGCCACCGAGAGCTCGCGGTCGGTGAGCGAGCCGGCCTGCACCAGCGTCGTGACCAGGTCGGGCTGAGGAGAGGCCCGGCGGGCGGCGACGGCATCAGCGACGTACGACGAGAGACCCTCCAGCGCCGCCTCGATCGTGGGCACCTGGTTGCCGACGTCGATGGAGAACGAGTGGCCGAGGTCGTCGGCCCACCGCGCCACCTGCGGCCAGTGGTCGTCGGGCAGGCCGAGCAGCAGGCAGATGATCCGCGCGGCGTACGGCTCGGCGAACTCGTGGATGAACTCCACCTCGCCACGGGGGGCGAACTCGTCGATGAGCGAGTTCGCGATCTCCTGGAAGACCGGGCGCATCTCGGCGATGACCCGGTTCTTGAACGCCGGCACCATGAGCTTGCGGATCCGCGCGTGGTCGTCGCCCTCGAGCGAGAGCAGCGTCTGCTTCCACCAGTCCGAGAACAGCCCGGAGTGGATGCCGTTCTGCTCCGGCCACCGCGCGTTGCCCTGCCGGAACCGCCGGTCGCGCAGCAGCTCGCTGGCCTCGGCGTAGCGCAGCACCGCCCAGCCCCAGGTGGTCTCGACGTACCAGTCCTGCTCGCGCGCGGCGTGCACCTGCGCCGAGGTGACGTCGAAGCGCGGGTCGCCGAGGTCGAACATCACGCGGGCCCGAAGCCTGCGAGGTAGCGCTGCGCGAGCTCCTGGTACGCCGACGGGTTGCCCTCGACCCAGGCCTCGGCGCTCGTCCCCTCGATGGGGCCCATGACCCGGGCCGGCGTCCCGATGGCCAGCACGCCGTCGGGAAGCGTGGTGCCGCCGGTGACCAGCGAGCCGGCGCCGACCAGCGTGCGCGAGCCGACGACCGCGCCGTCGAGCACCGTCGCGTGGTTGGCGACGAGCGCCTCGGCGCCGATGGTGCAGGCGTGCACGACGCAGGCGTGGCCGATGGTCGCGCCGGCGCCGATGGTGCAGTCCTCGCCCACACCGGCGTGCAGGACCGAGCCGTCCTGGACGTTCGCGCCCTCGTGCACCACGATCCGCCCGAAGTCCGCGCGCAGCACCGCCCCGAACCACACCGACGCGCCGGCCTCCACGACCACGTCGCCGATCAGGTCGGCGCTCGGCGCGACGAAGGCGGTCGGGTGGACGGTCGGGGTCTTGCCCTCGAAGACGTACAGCGGCACGACGCAGAAACTAGACCCCCGCGCGCACCATCCGGACGTGCAGCCCTTCGTCGTGCTCGTCCTCGGTGCCGTCGAGCTGGAACCCCTGCCGCTCGTAGAACGCGATGGCCCGCTCGTTGCCGGCCAGCACCCACAGGCAGCACGCCCGGTCACCGACGACGGTCTCGAACAGCGCGTACCCGACGCCGGTGCCGTAGTAGGCCGCCCGCACGTACAGCGCCCACAGCTCGAGCTCGATGTCCACGTCGTTGTCGCGCGTCGGACCCGAGCCGGCGAAGCCGACCAGTCCCTCCTCGGCGGCCTCGGCGAGGTAGGTCGGCTCGTCGGAGGAGGTGAGGATCTCCCGCCACCGCTCGATCCGCCCCGACGCGTCGGCCCGGCGCCGGTCGAGGACCGACTGCGGCATCAGCCCGGTGTAGGCGTCGTCCCACACGTCGAGGTGCAGGTGACCGAGCGCCTCGGCGTCCTCGGGCACCGCCCGCCGGATGGTCACGTGCGAGGGGAGCGCCATGGCGCGACCCTACGAGGCGGGGAGCACGGTGGGGTCGAGGAACGTCGTGAAGTCCGCGACCAGGCCGTCGGGCGCGAAGGTGAGCACGGCGAGACCGTGGTGCAGGAACGCCCCGACGCGCTCGTCCCAGCCCGCGAAGGCGATCCCCGGCTGGCCGTTGACCGTGGTGGCCTCGGCGCGCCAGCGCCGCTCCGGGTGCAGGGGTACGGCGGCCAGGAACGCCGCGACGTCCGGGCGGCCGACGTACCACTCGGCGAACGGCGGCATCGTCATCACCACGTCCTCGGCCAGCAGCGCGACGACCGCGTCCACGTCGCTGCGCTCCCAGGCGGCGACGAACGCCGCGACCGTGGCGCGCACCTGGCGGTCGCCGACCTCGGCCAGCACCTCCTGCTGGCTGCGCTGGGGCAGGTCGGCGCGCAGCGACCCGCGGGCCCGGGCCAGCGCGCTGGTCACCGCGTCGACCGTGGTGTCCAGGACCTCGGCGGTCTCGGCCGCGGAGAAGGCCAGCACGTCGCGCAGGACCAGCACCGCCCGCTGGAGCGCCGGGAGGCGCTGGAGCGCGACCACGAAGGCCAGCTCCACCGCCTCCCGCTGCTCGTAGACCGCCTCGGTCGGCGTCGCGCCCCAGCTGATGCCGGCGTCCGGGAGCGGCCCGAGCCACACCGTCTCGACCGGCGGCGCCAGCCCGACGGCCGGGTCCGAGGAAGGGCCCAGGTCGACCGGGACCAGTCGCCGCCCGCGCCGCTCGATCTCACGCAGGCAGACGTTGGTGGCCACGGAGTAGAGCCAGGTCCGCAGCGAGCTGCGGCCCTCGAACCGCTCGACCGCACGCCAGCCGCGCAGCAGGGTCTCCTGCACGGCGTCCTCGGCGTCGTGCGAGGAGCCGAGCATCCGGTAGCAGTGCAGCAGCAGCCCGGGCCGCAGCGGCGCGACCTGCTCGGCGAACCCCTCCGCGGCCACGCTCACCCGTCGTACCTCCCGACCAGCGTCATCCGGTGCAGCTCGGGGGTGTCGGCGCACCGGTCCTCGATCAGCGTCGAGGTGAACCGCTGGAACGCCTCGGAGACCTCCAGCGCGCCGCCCTCGCCGTCCTCGTGCACGACGTGGAGGAAGGTGACGCCGTCCTCGAGCAGGTAGACCCGGTAGGCGACGCCCTCCGCGCCCCGCTGCGCCAGGTCGGCCATCACGTCGCGAACGTACGCCGCGTTCTCCGCCGCGCGCCCCTCCTTGACCCGGTAGGTCACCATCCGGGCGCTCACGCCGCCACCGCCGCGGGGGACGAGGCGGCCACGTCCGCAGGAGCCGGTACGCCGGGCCGTCGGGTCGGCAGGGTCGCTCCGGCCACCGCGCCGAGCGCCGAGAGCCCGGCCGCGGCCAGCACCGCCGCCCGGAAGCCGTCCACGAACTCCGTGGGCGAGGCGTAGCCACCGCGGCTGGCGAAGACCGCCACGGTCACCGCGATCCCGAGCACGCCGCCCAGCTCGCGCATGGTCGCGTTCACCCCGGACGCGGTGGCCACGTCGCGGTCGGCCACCGCGGCGACGACGGCGCTCTGGCCGCACGGGATGGCCAGCGAGACGCCGAAGCCGCCGACCACGAACGGCCCGAGCATCGAGACGTAGGACGCGTCGGTGCCCACGGTGCTCGCGAACCAGACCATGGCCAGCGCCTGCACCGTGAGCCCGACGGTGACCAGGGGCCGCTCGCCGATCCGGTCGGCCAGCGCCCCCGCCGCGGGTGCGAAGACCAGGAAGGTCCCGGTCCAGGCCATGAGGCGCAGGCCGGCACCCAGCGGCGACTCGCCCTGCACCACCTGGAGCAGCTGGCCGTAGAAGAACACGGCCGAGAACAGCGCCGCGAAGGTCAGCGCGATCGCGGCGTTGCCGGCCACGAAGCCGCGGACCCGCAGCAGGCGTGGCGGCAGCAACGGCTGCACCGCGCGCCGCTCCCAGGCCACGAAGGCGCCCAGCAGCGCGAGGCCGCCGAGCCCGGCGCCGAGCACCTCGGCCGACGTCCACCCGGCCGCGGAGCCGCGGACCAGCGCCCAGACCACGCCGAGCACCCCGCCGGCGAGCAGGCCCACGCCCGGCACGTCCAGCCGCGCACCGGCAACCCGCGCCTCCGGCACGTGGCGCAGCACGAGGGGCGCCGCGAGCAGCCCGACCGGCACGTTGAGCCAGAAGATCCACGGCCAGGCGAGGCCGTCCACCACCGCGCCGCCCACGAGCGGCCCGCTCGCCACCGCGACCCCCGTCACCGCGCTGAACAGCCCGAGCGCCGCACCCCGCTTCTCGGCCGGGAAGGCCGAGGTCAGCAGGGCCAGGCCCAGCGTCATCACCAGTGCGGCGCCGGCGCCCTGGACCACGCGCATCGCGATCAGCGCGCCCGCACCACCGGCCAGCGCGCAGCCGGCCGAGGCCAGCGCGAACAGCACCAGCCCGGCGGCGTACGTCCGCGCCCGGCCGAGCCGGTCGCCGAGCACCGCCGCCGGCACCAGGAGCACCGCGAAGCTCAGGTTGTAGGCGTTCACCGTCCACTCCAGCTCGGCCAGCGACGCGCCGAGGTCACGCTGGATCGTGCTCAGCGCCGAGGCCACCACCAGGGTGTCCAGGGCCGCCATGAACGATCCGGCCGCCGTCAGCACGACGACCCAGCGGAGCCGTCCCTTCCCGTCCATCCACCACTCCTCACCAGTCCCGGACCGGGGTCCGGCGGGCGGCCGCACGACCGCTCTCGTCTGGTGTGATCCGCGGGTGCGCCGGAACTGGTCGGTGCCTACGCTGCGGGGCATGCGGATCACCAAGTTCGGCCACGCCTGCGTCCGGATCGAGCACGAGGGCCAGGTCGTCGTCCTCGACCCCGGGGTCTTCACCGAACCCGAGGCGGTCGACGGGGCGACGGCCGTCCTCGTCACCCACCTGCACCCCGACCACCTGCACCCCGACAACCTGCGCGCCACCGACGCGCCGGTCTTCACCGTGGGCCAGGTGCACGACCAGCTGCGCGAGGACGCCCCCGACGTGGCCGAGCGCACCACCACGGTCGCGGTCGGCGCGGCCTTCGACGTCGGCCTGCCCGTGCGCGCGGTGGGCGAGCTCCACAACATCATCCACCCCGAGCTGCCGCAGCCCTACAACTCCGGCTACCTCGTCACGGTCGGCGACCAGACCGTCTACCACCCGGGCGACGCCCTGGCCCTGCCCGAGGTGCCGGTCGACCTGCTGCTGTGCCCGGCCTCCGCGCCCTGGCTGCGCAGCGAGATGGCGGTGGAGTTCGTCCGCGGTGTCGGGGCGCCGCGCAACCTGGCCATCCACGACCGGATCTACTCCGAGACCGGCCACCAGTTCCTGGCGATGCAGATGGAGCAGCTCGCCGGCCCGCGTGGCCTGGAGTGGGTGCGCCGAGGGGACGGCGAGGACCTCTAGGGATGACCGACCCGCCGGTCCCGTACGGCGACCCGGTCGACCCGGATCCGGATCGGGACGACGGCGCGCCGGCCTCGACCGAGCCGCTGCCGCGCTGGCTGCGGCCGCTGACCGAGGAGCCCGACGGCGGCGCGGCGCCGACCGGGTCGGTGCGGCTGTCCGGGCCGCCCCGGCGGGTGCCGCTGGCCTTCCGGCTGGCCGCGCTGGAGCTGCCCTTCTGGGGGCTCTTCGCGATCGGCCTCGCCGTCCTGGCGCCGCTGGCCCTGTGGATCCTGAGCCCGGTGGCCCGGGCCGTCGCGCTGCTCCTCGGCGTGCCGCTGCTGCTCTGGCTCGTGGCCCGTCGCGCGGCGTACCGGATCGGCCTGCTCCGCTGGGGCGCGGTCGCGACCGTCATCAGGGTCACGGCCGCGCCCGACGTCACGTCGTCCACCAACTGGCCGGTCCGCCGGGCGAGCGGGTGGGACGTCAGCACCGTGCTGGCCACCGGGCGCGGCACCCGCACGACGGTCCGCTACCGCCTGGACGGGCGCAGCGGGAAGGTGTACCTGCACGGCCTGCCCTACACCGACGGCGTCGTGCTCGCCGACTCCCGCGACCCTCAGCGCGCGCTGGTCGTGAGCCAGTTCGCGCACTCGGTCGAGCCCGGGGTCGACGGGCAGTACCGCGGTCGGCTCTCCGTCGTGCGCTGGCTGCTCCTTCTCCTCAGCCTGGCGGTCGAGCTGGGTCTCACCGCCCTGCTGGTCTGGACGCTGGCGCGGTTGTTCGTCGGCTGAGCGTCCGAGGTCCATACTCACCCCGGAGGGGGAGGGGCGAGGATGACGCAGGACCCGACGCCGGGCGCAGGCCTGAGCGCTGAGCACGTGAGCGAGCTGCAGCGACAGCTGGCGGAGGCGGCGGCCCAGGTGGCCCACGTGCAGGCCCAGCTCACCGTCGCCCAGGGCGGGGTGGCCCCGACCGCGGGGGCGCCACCGAGCACTCCTGTCCCCGCGGTGCCGTACGGCGCCCCGCACGCGTTCACGGTCATGGGCCAGCCGGTCGACGTGTCGTCCTACCTCAGCCCGCAGGCCACCGAGCAGCTCCGCAGCTCGCTGCAGGCGCTCGGGCTCGGGCACAGCGCCCTCTTCGGCGGCATGGCCGGCCCGCCCGCGCCGCCCGAGCCTGTCGCGCCGCTGGCCGACCCGCCGCGCCGGGTGCCGCTGTCCTTCCGGCTCGCCACCTTCGACCTGAGCTGGTACGAGCTGTTCCTGCTCGTCATCCTCACCGCCGCGCCCATCGCGGTCTGGGTCTACTTCCCGGTCGTCGTGCCGGCCGCGCTGCTCCTGGCCGTCGCCGTCATCGCGGCGTTCCGCGGCCGCCGCTACGCCCGGCGCATCGGCATGCTGAAGTGGGGCAAGGCTGCCACCGTCACCCACTCCGAGGTGCTCACCCAGGGCACCTACTACGGCGGCCTGACCTACAACAACATGCGCAAGCGCACCGCGCGCGGCTGGGACGTCTCGACGATCTGGTACAGCGGGCCGGCGTACACCAACAAGATCGACTACACCCTCGACGGCGTGGCCGGCAGCCTGACCTACCGCGGGCTGCTCTACACCAACGGCGTGGTGCTGGCCGACTCGCGCGACCCCTCGCGGGCGCTGTGCGTGGTGGAGTACCCCTACTCCGTGAAGCCCGGCCCGGACGGTCAGCTCACCGGCGAGGTCTCCCTCGGGCGGTGGGTCGGGATCGCCGTCACCGTCTTCGTCGAGGCGCTGGTCGTGGTGCTGGCCGTCGAGGCCGTCGTCGAGCTCTGGCTCCGCTAGATCCTCACCCGCCGCTCACGCAGCCTCTCGTACGCCGGGCGGCAGGCGTCGGCGACCGCCGCGTCGTGCTCGGAGAGCTCGACGGCCCGCGGCCGGTAGGGCTCGAAGCCGGTGGAGGCGAGCACCGCGTCGTACCAGTACGGCGCCCACACCCCGTCGGAGGCTCGCGGGCCCGGCGGCCAGGACAGCATCCGGTCGGTGAACGCGATGCCCAGCCAGTCGCACAGCCAGCGCAGGTGGGCCTCCGGGTCGCGCAGGAAGTCCGCGGAGTCGATGACCGGGACGTCGGCGCCGAGCGCGTCCCAGCGGTCGAGCAGCCACTGCTCCTGCAGCAGCCCGATGTCGTCGGGCTCGCAGGCCTCACGGGAGCGGACGTAGGACGCCACCACCTCGGCCGGGTCGCGCACGAGCAGCACGTTGCGGAAGTCGTCGGTCCAGTCCGCCTCCGCCTCGAGGTCGAGGTGGTGGGCCATGTGCTTGGCGTAGTGCACGCCCTTGCCGCGCGGCAGCGGCGCGAGCAGGCCCTCGACGACCTCGGGCAGCCAGGTCGGCTGGGCCGCGACGACCTCGTCCCGGCCGGGGTGGTCGAGTCCGGTGCGCACGAGGTACTCCGCGTAGAGCGGCTCGTCCACGACGACCGTGTCCGGGCGGTTCTCCCAGGCCCGCATCATCGCGGTGGAGATGTTGCGCGGCCCGGACCACATCGCCACGCGGACCGGCTCGCTCACGGGCGGGTCCTCCCCGCCACGTCGCGGGCCGCCCAGTCGACGTACAGCTCCTGGAGGCGGCGCACGACGGGACCGCGCTCGCCGGTGCCGATCGTGCGGCCGTCCACCGAGCGCACCGGAGCGACGCCGGCGAAGGTGCCGGTCACGAAGGCCTCCTGCGCGGAGTAGACGTCGGTGAGGCTGAAGGTCAGCTCGCGCGCGGCGATGCCGTGGTGGCGCGCCATCGCCAGCACGTTGCCGCGGGTGATCCCGCCGAGGCAGAAGCGGCCGTCGGAGGTCCACAACTCCGGGTCCTCGGGGGTGCCCTTCACGAGGAAGAAGTGCGTGCTGTTGCACGTGGCCACGAAGCCGTGCGGGTCGAGCATCAGCGCCTCGTCCGCGCCGGCCTGGTAGGCCTGGATGCAGGCCAGGATGTCGTTGAGCTTGCTGTGCGCGTTGAGCTTGGGGTCGAGGGTGTCCGGGGTCGCGCGGCGCACGTGGGTCGTGAACAGCGCCAGCCCCTGCTCGACCGTCTCCGGCGTCGGCTCCTTGTGCTCGGCGATGATGACGATCGTCGCCGGCCCGAGCGTCACCCGCGGGTCCTGGTAGGGCGTCGACTTCACCCCGCGCGTGCACATCAGGCGCACGTGCACCCCGTCGGTCATGCCGTTGGCGTCGAGGGTGTCGTACACCGCCCGGACCAGCTCCTCGCGGCTCACGCCGAGGTCGATCATCAGCGCCGCGGCGCCCTCCCACAGCCGGTCGAGGTGCTGGTCCACGAACGCCGGGTGCCCGTCGTGGATCCGCAGCCCCTCCCAGATCCCGTCGCCGAGCACGAACCCGGAGTCGAAGACCGACACCGTCGCCTCGGCCCGCGGCTTCAGCTCGCCGTTGACCCAGATCAGGATCTCGTCGTTGCGGGGGTCGCGGGCGTGGTCGTGGGCTCCGGAAGGCACCTGGGGAGCCTAGGTCTCCGCCCGCTCCCGTCGGCGAACGTCCCCACCCTGGGTGATGTGGTGCGCGACAGGTCGACGTTGTCTGGTCTGGACCAGGTTGCGCGACGGGGGAGGTAGGCATGAGCCGGGTGTTCGTCAGCGCGGCCTACCGCGACCGGGACGCGGGTCGACGGGTCGGGGAGCTGCTCCGCGCAGCCGGGCACGAGCCGGTGGACGACACCGACGACGTGCGCGGGTCCGCGTGGTGGAACGAGGTCATCCGGCGCATCGACTCGTGCGAGGCGTTCGTGGCCGTGGTCTCGCCGGCGTACGCCGAGGCGCACACCTGCCGGCTCGCGGCCAAGCGCGCGGTGGCCGCCGAGCTGCCCGTGGTCCGCCTCGAGCTCGACGGCGCGCGCCGGTTCGACCCGGACGACCGGCGCTCCGGGTCGGTGCTGGCCCGGGCGGTGGACCAGGCGCTGGGCAGCGAGCCGCCTGCGCCTGCGCCGGCGCCGCCCGCGCCGCCGCCCGCCACGTCGCGCGTTGACCCACCGACCGTCGAGCCGTCCGGGCCGGGTCGGAGCTGGACCAGGATCGACCTGCTCGTGGGGGCGGTGCTGCTGGCCGCGGCCGCCGGCCTGGTCCTGGTGGCGGTGCTGGCGAAGGGTGCCGACCAGGCGGCCTCCCCACCGCCCGCGGCGCCGTCCCCGTCCGCGACCGCGTCGGCCGCTCCGGCGGCGGCCGCCACGACCCCGGCCGCCGACGTGCTGGCCGCCATCGCCGCCGCGGCCTCCGCGCGGTTGCCGGCCGCCTCGTGCACGGCCGGCGCCGAGACCGTCACCTGCCGCGACCCGGCGCCGAGCATGGGGACCGTCGTGCTCACGCCGTACCCGACGACGCAGGCGCTGTACGACGCCTACGCGGACCAGGTCGCGGCGCTGGCGGGCGGCTCGGCCCCGGAGAACGTCGGCGACTGCAGCGGGACCTCCACCGAGGGCGAGCTGAGCTGGGACCTGGACCTCGGGCACGGCGACGCGGTGACGGTGGCCGAGCAGGAGGCCGGCGGCCTGGACCCGGTCGACGAGGCCGCGGGCCGGTTGTTCTGCACCGGCAACCAGGACGTGCTGAGGCTTGTGTGGACCCAGGACCCGGGGCTGCTGGTGACCGCGACCGGCCAGCCCGCCACCCTGACCATCGGCTGGTGGCACGACGTGCACCTGGCCCTGGCCTGCCCCGCCCTCGGCGGCGACGGAGCCGGTTGCGCCTAGCCGCCGAGCGCGTCCCGCACCGGCACGAACTTGCCCTGCGTCTCGGCGAGCTCGGCCTCGGGGTCGGAGTCGGCGACGATGCCGCAGCCGGCGAAGAGCCGGACGGTGTCGCCCTCGATGGCGGCCGAGCGCAGGGCGATGCCCCACTCGCCGTCACCCGCGGCGTCCATCCAGCCGACCGGTCCGGCGTACCGGCCGCGGTCCATGCCCTCGAGCTCGGTGATGAGCGCCAGGGCGTCGCGCGTGGGCGTGCCGCCGACGGCCGCGGAGGGGTGCAGGGCGGCGGCCAGGTCGAGGGAGGTGATCTCCTCGGAGTCGTGCACCACGCCGGCCACGTCGGTGGCCAGGTGCATGACGTTGGGCAGGTGCAGGACGAACGGCGCCTCGGGCACGTTCATCGACGAGCAGTGCGGCTCGAGGGCCTCGGCGACCGAGCGGACGGCGTACTCGTGCTCCTCGAGGTCCTTCGACGAGCGGGCCAGGCGGGCGGCGAGGGTGAGGTCGCGGGCGTCGTCGCCGGTGCGGCGGATGGTGCCGGCCAGCACGCGGGAGGTGACCAGGCCGCGCTCGCGGCGGACCAGCAGCTCCGGGGTGGCGCCGAACATGCCGTCGACGTGGAAGGTCCAGCAGGTGGGGTAGTCCGCGGCCAGCCGGCGCAGTGGCCAGCGCACGTCGATCGGCTCCGCGGCGGTGGCTATCAGGTCGCGGGCCAGCACGACCTTCTCCAGGTCGCCGCGGTTGATGCGGCGCACGGCCTCGCCGACGGCGGCCATCCACTCATCACCGTTCAGGGCGCCGTCGGTGAAGCTCACGCCGACCGGCGCGGGCGGGGTGGTGGCCAGCTCGAGGCGGCGGTCCAGCTGGTCCAGGCCGCCGACCGAGGAGACCGTGGTCAGCCAGGACACGTCGCCGCGGCGGCCGAGGATCACCTCGGGCACGACGAGGGTCGAGTCGCCCGGCTCGTCGGCGAAGGCGAAGGAGCCGAAGGCCACCAGGCCGCTGCCCGGCTCGTCGACGTCGCTGCGCACGATGGCGCGGCTGGTCAGCTGGCCCCACCACTCGTTGGCCTCGGCGAAGCGGCCCGGGCCGCGCGGGCGCAGCTCGGCGGCCACGCCGCAGCCGACCACGCCGTCGCCGCGCCGCAGCCAGGTGACCGGGTGGTCCTCGGGCAGCATCTCGATGAGCGAGGCCTCGCGCGGGATCTCCAGGCGGACCGTGCGGACGACGAGGGGTGCGCTGTCCGGGACGACTTCGCCCCTGGCGCCGCTGGTCACGAGGATCGAGGTTACCCACGCGAGGGCCGGGGACCCGAAGCCGCGGCTGCGTGAGATCGGTAACCTCGAACCCCGTGACTCCGCTGCGCCGCCTAGGTCTGCCCCTCGGTCTGGTCCTCGGGGTCGTCGGCCTCGCGGTGGTCGTGGCCTTCGGGGTCCTGCTGCCCGAGGCCTCCGGCTCGGACTCCGACGCCGTCGACCTGCCCGACACCCTGCCGGGCGGCTGGACCGCGGTGGACCGGCCCACGGGGCTGGACGGCGACGACGCCGACCGGCAGGCCGACCGCGAGCGGGCCGTGCGCTACGTCGAGGACGTCTACGCCGAGGTGTACGACGCGCCGGTCGCGTTCCGCGCGTACGCCGACCAGGACCTCCAGGACTTCCTGGTCGTCACCGTCTTCACCGGCGAGGGCGGCGCCTTCGGCCCGCCCAGCGGGCTGGCCGACCCCGACGCCCAGGGGCTCGAGCGCGCCACCACCGAGCTGGTCCGCGAGGACGACACGGTCTGCATCGTCAACCAGCAGGCCGTGCCCCAGGGCCAGGACGCCAGTGGGCCGCCGCTGGCCGTCACCTGCCAGCTCGCCGCCGACGGCCACACCGTCCAGCTGACCAGCAACGGCCACAGCGTCGACGACACCGTCGCGCTCACCCACGACGTGGCCGAGAAGATCTAGCTCCAGTAGACGACGACCTCGTCGCCCACCTCGACGTGGTCGTAGAGCCACGCGATCGCGTCGTGGTCGCGGACGTTGACGCACCCGTGCGAGGCCCCGTTGTAGCCGGTCGCCGCGAAGTCGCTGGAGTAGTGCACCGCCTGCCCACGCGAGAAGAACATGGCGTACGGCATCGAGCTGTCGTAGAGCGACGAGACGTGGTCGATGTCCTTGTAGTAGACGCTGAACACGCCCTCCCGGGTCGGCGTGTACTGCGAGCCGAACCGCACGTCCACGGTCTTGAGCACCCGGCCGTCGACGACCCAGCGCAGCGTGCGTGAGGTCTTGTCGATGCACAGGACGCGGCCCTTCTTGCACCGTGCGTCCAGCGGGCCGGGCCGGTTGTGCAGGCCCAGCTCGTCGCGGGTCGGCGTACCGGTCATGGAGCGCAGGCGGTCCAGCGTGCGCTGGTCGACCGCGCCGGTGACGGGGATGCCCCGCTTGGCCTGGAAGCCGCGGACGGCCTCGACGGTCTCGTCGTCGTACCGGCCGTCCGGCGTGCTGAAGTACCACGCCAGCGCGCGCAGCCGGGCCTGCAGGTCGCGCACCCTCATGCCGTGGTCGCCCTGCTCGAGCAGGACCTTGCCCGGCTCCAGGCCGCGGATCGGGCGGACCTGCGAGCGCGGCTCGTACGTCGCGGGCTCGGCGCCCGGGTCGACGGCGGCCGGGGCGGGCGCCGGGGCGGTGGTGGGGGTCGGCTCCGCGGCGGCGTTGACCACCGGCGCGGGAGTGGCGGCGACGCTCGGGGCGCCGAGGTCGGGGCCGGTCGGCCGCTCGAGCGCGAACACCGCGCCGACGGCGAGGACGGCCAGCAGCAGCACGGTGAGCAGGCCGAGGCCGGCGCGACGCAACGCGGTCATGTGGTGCGGGCTCCTGAGGGGAAGGGGAGTGGTCACCACAGTGACGCCCGGGGAAGGATTCGGGTTGCAGACGCGCCGCACCTATCTTTGCGGCGTGGCCCGCGCCGACCTCGACAAGCAGCCCGCCGACGTCCGGCGCATGTTCGATGCGGTCGCGAAGCGCTACGACCTCACCAACGACGTCTTGTCCCTCGGCCAGGACCGCCGCTGGCGCCACGACGTGATCGAGGCGGTCGACCCCCGTCCCGGCGAGCGCGTCCTCGACCTGGCCGCCGGCACCGGCACCTCCAGCCAGCCCTTCGCCGACCGCGGCGCCACCGTCGTCCCGTGCGACTTCTCGCTGGGCATGCTCCGCGTCGGCAAGCAGGCCAAGCCCGCGCTCCCCTTCACCGCGGGCGACGGCACCAGGCTGCCCTTCGCCGACGCCACCTTCGACGCCGTGACGATCTCCTTCGGGCTGCGCAACATCGTCGACCCCCTCGCCGGCCTGCGCGAGATGCGCCGCGTCACCCGCCCCGGCGGCCGGCTGGTCGTCTGCGAGTTCAGCCACCCGACCTGGGCGCCGTTCCGCACCGTGTACGTCGAGTACCTCATGCGCGCCCTGCCGCCCGTCGCCCGCGCCGTCAGCAGCTCGCCCGACGCCTACGTCTACCTCGCCGAGTCCATCCGTGCCTGGCCCGACCAGCAGGGCCTCGCGGACCTGATCGCCGAGGCCGGCTGGCAGCGCCCGGAGTGGCGCAACCTGTCCGGCGGGATCGTGGCCCTGCACCGCGCTGCGGCGTGACCCGAGGCGGGACCTCCCTCCAGGGCGAGGCCCACCGAGCGGGGCCGATTTAAGACATGCCGTTGTGACCTTATCCGCCCAGGTCAGAGAGGGTGTCCCCCCGGCGTGACGGTGTCCGGCCGGAGTGGCAGACTGAGCGCTGCGGGACTTCGTGATTGCGTTCACAAACGCACAACTGAGACGTGCACCACACGCAACCGGGGTCCGCGGAGCGGCTGAGAGAGCCGAGCAGCAAGACTGCAACACGGAGAGAAGGCACAGCGGTGGAGCTCTACTACCCGGTCCTGGCGCTCGCGGCCCTGGCGTTCCTGTTCGCCGCCGGGTCGGTCGCGATGAGCAGCCAGGTGGGCCCCAAGCGCTACAACCGGGCCAAGCTGGACAGCTACGAGTGCGGCATCGAGCCGACGCCGCAGCCCGTCGGAGGCGGCCGCTTCCCGGTGAAGTACTACATCACCGCGATGCTCTTCATCGTCTTCGACATCGAGATCATCTTCCTCTACCCCTGGGCCGTGCACTTCGACGCCATGGAGTGGTTCGGCCTCGCCGAGATGGTGGTCTTCATCCTCACCGTCTTCGTCGCCTACGCCTACGTCTGGCGTCGCGGCGGCCTGGACTGGGACTGACGCGCACCACCGAGACGTAGGGACAACGAAGTGGGTATCGAGGAGAAGCTGCCGAGCGGCGTCCTCCTGACGACCGTCGAGGGCGTCGCCGGCTACATGCGCAAGGCGTCGTTCTGGCCGGCGACGTTCGGGCTCGCCTGCTGCGCGATCGAGATGATGACCAGCGGCGGCCCGAAGTACGACCTCGCGCGGTTCGGCATGGAGGTCTTCCGGGCCAGCCCGCGCCAGGCCGACCTGATGATCGTCGCCGGGCGGGTGAGCCAGAAGATGGCACCGGTCCTGCGCCAGATCTACGACCAGATGCCCGACCCGAAGTGGGTGCTGGCCATGGGCGTGTGCGCCTCCAGCGGCGGCATGTTCAACAACTACGCGATCGTCCAGGGCGTCGACCACGTCGTCCCGGTCGACATGTACCTCCCCGGCTGCCCGCCGCGCCCGGAGATGCTCATCGACGCGATCCTCAAGCTGCACGACCAGGTCCAGCAGCGCCCGCTCGGCTCCAACATGGCCGACGCGATCGAGCACCGCGAGAACGACGCCCTCAAGGCGCTGCCGACCAGCGAGATGAAGGGGCTGCTGCGGTGAGCGAGGGCCAGAAGGACGTCCTCCCCGAGCCGAAGGGCCCGACCCAGGACGCCGTCGACCAGAGCCCGGAGAACGCCCCCGCCACCCTCGAGCCCGAGGTGCACGCGGTGGGCGAGCGGCGCGGCATGTTCGGCGTCAGCGGCTCCGGCGACACCAGCGGGTACGGCGGGCTGCGCCAGCCCGTCGTGTTCCCCGCGCCCAGCCAGCGCCCGTTCGACGGCTGGCACGAGGAGGTCGCCTCCGCGCTCGACAGCGCGCTGCGCAGCGCCGGGGTCGAGCACGCCGTGGAGAGCGTGGTCATCCACCGCGGGGAGATCACCTTCCACGTGCGCCGCGAGGACCTGGCCACGGTGGCCCAGCGGCTGCGCGACGACCCCGCGCTGAGCTTCGAGCTCTGCTCGGGCGTCAGCGGGGTGCACTACCCCGAGGACACCGGCCGCGAGCTGCACGCCGTCTACCACCTGGCGTCGCTGACCTACAACCGCCGGATCCGGCTCGAGGTGAGCTGCCCCGACGCCGACCCGCACGTCCCGTCCATCGTGGCGACGTACCCGACCAACGACTGGCACGAGCGCGAGACCTTCGACATGTTCGGGATCGTGTTCGACGGCCACCCCGCACTGACGCGCATCCTCATGCCCGACGACTGGCCGGGCCACCCGCAGAGGAAGGACTACCCCCTCGGCGGAATCCCTGTGGAGTACAAGGGCGGCAGCATCCCGCCGCCCGACCAGCGACGGAGCTACAACTGATGAGCACCGACTACTACGCGAGCGACGCCGACACCTCCGACGGCAAGGTCTTCACCGTCAGCGGGCAGGACTGGGACTCGATCACCGAGGGGCTGGCCGAGGACGTCAGCGAGCGGGTCGTGGTCAACATGGGCCCGCAGCACCCGTCGACGCACGGCGTGCTCCGGCTGATCCTCGAGCTCGAGGGCGAGACGGTCTCCGAGGCCCGCTGCGGCATCGGCTACCTGCACACCGGCATCGAGAAGAACATGGAGTACCGCTCCTGGGTGCAGGGCGTCACGTTCTGCACGCGCATGGACTACCTCTCGCCGTTCTACAACGAGATGACCTACTGCCTGGGCGTGGAGCGGCTGCTCGACATCGAGGACCAGATCCCCGAGAAGGCCCAGGTCATGCGGGTCCTGCTCATGGAGCTCAACCGCATCTCCTCCCACCTGGTCTGCATCGCGACCGGCGGCATGGAGATCGGCGCACTGACCGTCATGACCATCGGCTTCCGTGAGCGCGAGCTGGTCCTGGACCTGTTCGAGCTCATCACCGGCCTGCGCATGAACCACGCGTTCATCCGTCCCGGCGGCGTCGCGCAGGACCTCCCGCCCGGCGCCCTCGACGAGATCCGCGCGTTCATCGCCCTGATGAAGAAGCGCCTGCCCGAGTACGCCGCCCTGTGCAACGCCAACCCGATCTTCAAGGGCCGGCTCGAGGGCGTCGGCCACCTCGAGCTCGACGGCTGCCTCGCGCTCGGGATGACCGGGCCGGTGCTGCGCAGCACGGGCTACCCGTGGGACCTGCGCAAGACCCAGCCGTACTCCGGCTACGAGGACTACGACTTCGAGGTCCAGACCTGGGACACCTGCGACTCCTACGGCCGGTTCCGCATCCGGCTCAACGAGATGTGGGAGTCGCTCAAGATCGTCGAGCAGGCCGCCGACCGGCTGGCCGGGCTCGAGGGCGCCCCGGTGATGATCGGCGACAAGAAGATCGCCTGGCCGAGCCAGCTGGCCATCGGCAGCGACGGGATGGGCAACAGCCTCGACCACATCCGCCACATCATGGGCGAGTCGATGGAGGCCCTGATCCACCACTTCAAGCTGGTCACCGAGGGCTTCCGGGTCCCGGCCGGCCAGGCCTACGTGCCGATCGAGTCGCCCCGCGGCGAGCTGGGCGCGCACGTCGTCTCCGACGGCGGCACCCGCCCGTTCCGCGCGCACTTCCGCGACCCGTCGTTCACCAACCTGCAGGCCACCAGCGTGATGAGCGAGGGCGGCATGGTCGCCGACGTGATCGTGGCGATCGCCAGCATCGACCCGGTGATGGGAGGCGTGGACCGGTGACGGCCCTGACCCAGGAGACGCTCAGCGAGCTCGAGGAGATCGCCGCGCGCTACCCCGAGGCCCGCAGCGGCCTGCTGCCGATGCTCCACCTGGTGCAGTCGGTCGAGGGCCGCGTGACGCCCGAGGGGATCGAGGCCTGCGCCGAGATCCTCGGCATCTCCGCCGCCGAGGTGAGCGGCGTGGCCACGTTCTACACGATGTACAAGCGCAAGCCCGTCGGCGACTACCTCGTCGGCGTGTGCACCAACACCCTGTGCGCGGTGATGGGCGGCGACCAGATCTTCGAGCGGCTCAAGGACCACCTCGACGTCGGCAACGACGAGACCACCGAGGACGGCAAGATCACGCTCGAGCACGTCGAGTGCAACGCGGCCTGCGACTACGCCCCGGTGATGATGGTCAACTGGGAGTTCATGGACAACATGACCCCGCAGTCGGCCGTCCAGCTGGTCGACGACCTGCGCGCCGGCACCGAGGTCAGCTCCACCCGCGGCCCGCGGCTGTGCACCTGGCGCGAGGCCGAGCGCGTGCTGGCGGGCTACCCCGACGGCCGCGTCGACGAGGGCCCGGGCGCGGGTCCGTCGTCCCTGGTCGGCCTGAGCATCGCCCGCGAGCGCGGGTGGACCGCGCCGGAGAGCGACGCGAAGCCGCAGGACGACGGCAAGAGCCTCGGCGCCGCCGCAGGCTCCCCGGCCGACGAGGCCGACTCCAACCCCACCGAGGCCGCTGCCGTCGACGAGAGCAGCTCCGCGACCGAGCGCGGCGCCGAGAAGGACGAGGCGAAGTGAGCGAGATCAGCACCCTCACCCCGGTGCTCACCGACATCTGGGACGCCGAGCAGTCCTGGAAGCTGGCGACGTACGCCGACCGCGGTGGCTACGAGGCGCTCAAGACGGCGCTGACCATGGCCCCCGACGACATCATCACCGCCGTCAAGGACTCCGGCCTCCGCGGTCGCGGCGGCGCGGGCTTCCCGACCGGCATGAAGTGGTCGTTCATCCCGCAGGACAACCCGAACCCGAAGTACCTCGTCGTCAACGCCGACGAGTCCGAGCCGGGCACCTGCAAGGACATCCCGCTCATGATGGCCAACCCCCACGTGCTCGTGGAGGGCGTCATCATCAGCTCGTTCGCGATCCGGGCGAACCAGGCCTTCATCTACATCCGCGGCGAGGTCCTGCACGTCATCCGCCGGGTCCAGGCCGCGGTCGCCGAGGCGTACGCCGCGGGTCACCTCGGCCGGGACATCCACGGCTCCGGCTACGACCTCGACATCGTGGTGCACGCCGGTGCGGGCGCCTACATCTGCGGCGAGGAGACCGCGCTGCTCGAGGGTCTCGAGGGCCGTCGCGGCCAACCGCGCCTGCGCCCGCCGTTCCCCGCGGTGGCCGGGCTCTACGCCAGCCCCACGGTCATCAACAACGTCGAGTCCATCGCCTCGGTGCCGAGCATCATCGGCAACGGCGCGGAGTGGTTCGCCTCGATGGGCACCGAGAAGTCCAAGGGCTTCGGCATCTTCAGCCTGTCCGGCCACGTCACCACCCCGGGTCAGTACGAGGCGCCGCTCGGCATCACGCTGCGCGAGCTCATCGACCTCGCGGGCGGGATGCGCGAGGGGCACGAGCTGAAGTTCTGGACCCCGGGCGGCTCCTCGACCCCGCTGCTGACCGCCGAGCACCTCGACGTGCCCCTCGACTTCGAGGGTGTCGGCGCGGCCGGCTCGATGCTCGGCACCCGCGCGCTCCAGCTGTTCGACGAGACCACGTGCGTGGTCCGGGCGGTGCTGCGCTGGACGGAGTTCTACAAGCACGAGTCGTGCGGCAAGTGCACCCCGTGCCGCGAGGGCACGTGGTGGCTGGTGCAGACCCTGGCCAACCTCGAGAAGGGGATCGGCCAGGAGAGCGACCTGGACCTGCTGCTCGACCAGTGCGACAACATCCTGGGCCGCTCGTTCTGCGCGCTCGGCGACGGTGCGACCAGCCCGATCTCGAGCTCGATCCAGTACTTCCGCCAGGAGTACCTCGACCACCTCACCCAGGGCGGCTGCCCGTTCGACCCGATGAAGGCGACCCTGTTCGCCGACGAGCTGGAGATGGCATGACGACGGCTCCGGAGAAGCCCGCGACCGGAGAGGTCGAGACGGTCAAGACGGTCTCGCTCACCATCGACGGCATCCAGGTCGAGGTCCCCGAGAACACCCTGGTGATCCGCGCGGCCGAGCAGGTCGGCGTGCAGATCCCGCGCTTCTGCGACCACCCGCTGCTGGCGCCGGTCGGCGCCTGCCGCCAGTGCCTGGTCGACATCCCCGACGCCGGCAACGGCCGCGGCTTCCCCAAGCCGCAGGCCTCCTGCACCCTGCCGGTCGCCGAGGGCATGGTCGTCAACAGCCAGGTCACCAGCGAGGTCGCGGACAAGGCGCAGCAGGGCGTGATGGAGTTCCTGCTCATCAACCACCCGCTGGACTGCCCGGTCTGCGACAAGGGCGGCGAGTGCCCGCTGCAGAACCAGGCGATGTCCAACGGCCGCGGCGAGTCGCGCTTCTTCGAGTCCGGCGGGCTCAAGCGGACCTTCCCCAAGCCGATCAACATCTCCGCGCAGGTGCTGCTCGACCGCGAGCGCTGCGTGCTGTGCGCGCGCTGCACCCGCTTCTCCTCCCAGATCTCCGGCGACCCGTTCATCGAGCTGGTCGAGCGCGGGGCGCTGCAGCAGGTCGGCATCTACGAGAACGAGCCGTACGACAGCTACTTCTCCGGCAACGTCATCCAGATCTGCCCGGTCGGCGCGCTCACCTCGGCGGAGTACCGCTTCCGCTCGCGCCCCTTCGACCTGGTCTCCACGCCCTCGATCGCCGAGCACGACGCGTGCGGCTCCGCGATCCGCGTCGACCACCGCCGCGGCAAGGTCATGCGGCGCCTCTCGGGCAACGACCCCGAGGTCAACGAGGAGTGGATCACCGACAAGGACCGCTTCGCGTTCCACTACACGACCGCCCCGGACCGGCTGACCTACCCGCAGGTCCGTGACTCCGACGGCTCCCTGCGCCCGGCGTCGTGGACCGAGGCGTTCGCCGTGGCCGCGCGCGGCCTGGCCGCGGCCCGCACGGCGGGCGGCGTCGGGGTGCTGCCCGGTGGCCGGGTCACCGCCGAGGACGCCTTCGCCTACAGCAAGTTCGCGCGCGTGGGCCTCGGCACCAACGACATCGACTTCCGCTCCCGGCCGCTCTCGGCCGAGGAGACGTCGTTCCTGGCCGCGTACGTCGTGCTGCACGGCCCCGGTGACGGGGCCGCCACCTTCGGCGACCTGGAGCGCGCCGGCACCGTGGTGCTGGTCGGCTTCGAGCCCGAGGACGAGGCCGGCGCGGTGTTCCTGCGGCTGCGCAAGGCCAACCGCGCCAAGGGCACCAAGGTCGTCGCCATCGCGCCGTACGCCACCCGCGGGCTGCGCAAGGCCGGCGGCGTCCTGGTCCCCACCGTCCCGGGCGAGGAGGCCGCGGCGCTCGACGCGCTCGGCCTCACCGGCGACCATCCGGTCGACGGCACCTCGGTGATCCTGGTCGGCGAGCGGCTCGCCACCTCGCCGGGTGCGCTGTCCTCCGCGGCCGGGCTGGCCTCGCGCACCGGCGCCAAGCTGGCCTGGGTCCCGCGCCGGGCCGGCGACCGCGGTGCGGTCGAGACCGGCTGCCTGCCCAACCTGCTGCCCGGCGGCCGCCCGGTCGACGACGCCCGCGCCCGCGTGGACGTCGCCACCGCCTGGGGGCTCGAGGGCTCGCTGCCCGGCGTGCCCGGCCGCGACGCCGACGAGATCGTGGCCGCGGTGCTGACCGGCGAGCTCAACGGGCTCGTCGTCGGCGGCGTCGACCCGGACGACACCGCGGACCCCGCGGCGTTCCGCACGGCGCTGGCGCAGGCGGACTTCGTCGTCGCGCTGGAGCTGCGCGAGACCGACGTGACCCGCGCGGCCGACGTGGTCTTCCCGGTCGCCGCGGTGACCGACAAGGCCGGCCTGTTCGTGACCTGGGAGGGCCGGCCGCGCTGGTTCGACGCGGTCTTCACCAACCCGCAGGCGCTGCCCGACAGCCGGGTGCTGGCCGGGATCGCGGAGGAGCTGGACCGCCCGCTCGGCTTCCGCACCGTGCCCGAGGTCCGCGCCCAGATGGAGGAGCTCGGTCCGTGGGACGGCGAGCGCGCCGCCTTCGGCGCGGTCACCGCCAGCCCGAGCGGCACCACCAGCGGCCGGGGCACGGGCGAGGGCCTGGTGCTGTCGACCTGGAAGCAGCTGATCGACCTGGGCACGATGCAGGACGGCGACGACAACCTGCGCGCCACCGCCCGCACGACGCTCGCCCGGGTCAGCCCCGCGACGTACGCCGCGCTCGGGGGCGAGCCGGCCACGGTCACCCTCACCGGCGACCGCGGCTCCTGGACGCTGCCCGTCGAGGTGGCGCCGGACCTGGTCGAGGGTGTGGTCTGGGTCCCGACCCACAACACCGGCCGTGGCGTCTGGGCCGACCTGGCCTCGCCCGGCAGCCGCGTCACCGTGGAGGGAGCGCAGTCATGAGCAGCCTCATCGCGCCGATGGCGCTCGAGCAGTTCGGTCACGACACGTGGTGGATCGTGATCATCAAGACGCTGATGATCTTCGTGGTCCTGGTGCTGCTCACGCTGTTCAACATCTGGTGGGAGCGCCGCGTGGTGGCCCGGATGCAGCACCGCATCGGCCCCAACGTGCACGGCCCCTTCGGCCTGCTGCAGTCCCTCGCGGACGGCGTGAAGCTGGCGCTGAAGGAGGACATCATCCCCAAGGCCGCCGACCGGGTGGTCTTCCTCATCGCGCCGGTCATCGCGGCCACCACGGCGTTCGTGACCTTCGCGGTCATCCCGTTCGGCCCGACGGTGAGCATGTTCGGCGAGCGCACCCCGCTGCAGCTGACCGACATGCCCGTCGCCGTGCTGTTCGTGATGGCCATCGCCTCGATCGGCATCTACGGCATCGTGCTCGGCGGCTGGGCCAGCGGCTCGACGTACGCCCTGCTCGGCGGCCTGCGCTCCAGCGCCCAGATGATCTCCTACGAGGTCGCGATGGGCCTCGCGCTCGTCGCGGTCTTCCTCTACGCCGGGTCGCTGTCGACCTCGGAGATCGTCGCGGCCCAGGACGACCTCTGGTACGGCCTGATCCTGGCGCCGTCCTTCGTCATCTACGTGATCTCGATGGTCGGCGAGACCAACCGCGCGCCGTTCGACCTGCCCGAGGCCGAGGGCGAGCTGGTCGGCGGCTTCCACACCGAGTACAGCTCGCTGAAGTTCGCGCTGTTCTTCCTGGCCGAGTACATCAACATGGCCACGGTCTCCGCGCTGGCCACGACGCTGTTCCTCGGCGGCTGGCACGCGCCGTTCTGGATCGACCACCTCTACGGCGGGTTCAACGAGGGCTACTGGCCGCTGCTGTGGTTCTTCGGCAAGGTGCTCGCCTTCATCTTCTTCTTCATCTGGCTGCGCGGCACCCTGCCCCGGCTGCGCTACGACCAGTTCATGGCCCTCGGCTGGAAGTGGCTGATCCCGATCTCGCTCGGCTGGATCGTCGCCGTGGCCACCATCCGCGCGATCTCGCTGGACGGCGGCATCGACCGCGACAAGCTGCTCATGGTGATCGGCGCGCTGCTCGTCGTCCTGCTGGCCTTCTCGTTCTGGCCGGCCCGCTCCGACGAGGAGTCCGACCGCGACCAGGCCGACGGTGCGACCGGGGGCTTCCCCGTCCCGCCGATGCCGGCCGGCGGCGCGGTGCGCGGTGCCGCCCAGCCCCTGACCTTCAAGACCAGCAGCCGGACCGTGGCTGCCGGGACCACTGCGGGCACTGGAGAGGACTGACCATGCCCACGCTCAAGGAACAGTTCTGGGACCCGGTCGCCGGGTTCGGCGTGACCTTCCGGACGATGTTCAAGAAGGTCGTGACCGAGCAGTACCCCTTCGAGAAGCTGCCGACGGCGCCGCGCTTCCACGGCCGGCACCAGCTCAACCGCTGGCCCGACGGGCTGGAGAAGTGCATCGGCTGCGAGCTCTGCGCGTGGGCCTGCCCGGCCGACGCCATCTACGTCGAGGGTGCCTCCAACACCGATGGCCCTGATGGAGATGGCCGCTTCAGCCCCGGCGAGCGCTACGGCCGCGTCTACCAGATCAACTACCTGCGCTGCATCCTGTGCGGGCTGTGCATCGAGGCGTGCCCGACCCGCGCGCTCACGATGACCAACGAGTACGAGCTGGCCGACGACAACCGCGCCGACCTCATCTACACCAAGAACGAGCTGCTCGCCCCGCTGCTGCCGGGCATGGAGCGTCCGCCGCACGCGATGCGGCTCGGTGACGACGAGGGCGACTACTACCGCGGCCAGTTCAAGCAGCCCGCCGCGGAGCAGCCCGAGTTCCACCTCGAGGAGTCCGCGCTGCGCGACCTGGCCCAGGGCGAGCAGCTCGTCGAGGACGGGGACCAGCGGTGATCGCGTTCTACGTGCTCAGCCCGATCATGGTGCTGGCCGCGCTGGGCATCCTGTTCGTCCGCAAGGCCGTGCACGCCGCGCTGCTGCTGGCCGTCGTGATGATCTCGCTGGCCGTCCTGTACGCCGCCCTGGAGGCGCCGTTCCTCTTCGCGGTGCAGATCATCGTCTACACCGGCGCGATCCTCATGCTCTTCCTCTTCGTGCTGATGCTGGTCGGCGTCGACGCCTCCGACTCGGTGGTCGAGACGATCCGCGGTCAGCGGCTGCTGGCCATCGCCGGCGGCCTGGCCCTGGGCGTCGTGCTCGTCGTCGGCCTCAGCCAGATCTCGCTCGGCACGGTCGTCGGCCTGTCGGACACCAACCAGCCGGGCAACATCGAGGCGCTGGCCAACGTGCTGTTCTCGAAGTACGTCTTCGCCTTCGAGGTCACCTCGGCGCTGCTCATCACCGCCGCGGTCGGCGCGATGGTGCTGGCCCACCGCGAGCGCCTCACGCCCAAGCCGACCCAGGCCGACCTGGCCGCCCAGCGCGTCCGGCACTACGCCGAGCGCGGCGAGCACCTCGGTCCGCTGCCCCCTCCCGGCGTCTTCGCCCGGCACAACGCGGTCGGCACGCCGGCGCTGCTGCCGGACGGCTCGGTGGCCGAGTCCTCGATCTCGCGGGTGCTGGCCGCCCGCGGCACGGTCCGCACCGTCGTGCCGCACGACGTCGACTCGGTCCAGCGCTCCATCGACCTGCACGCCGACGGGACGCCGGTCTCCACCACCTCGCCCGAGGTCCGCAGCAGCGCCTCGGCGCGTGGCCCGGGCTCCTCGAGCGGCCCCGACACCAGTGCGGAGACCATCACCGCCCCCGGCGACACCTCGACGAAGGGCGGTGAGTGAGTCGTGGACAGCGTGACGCCGTTCATCGTGCTCTCCACGATCCTGTTCACCATCGGTGCCACCGGCGTGCTCGTGCGCCGCAACGCGATCGTGGTGTTCATGTGCGTCGAGCTCATGCTCAACGCCTGCAACCTCGCGCTCGTCGCGTTCGCCAAGCAGCACGGTGACCTCGACGGCCAGATCGCGGCGTTCTTCGTGATGGTGGTGGCCGCGGCCGAGGTCGTCGTGGGCCTCGCGATCATCATGACCATCTTCCGCACCCGGCGCTCGGCCTCGGTCGACGACGCCAGCCTGCTGAAGTACTGACCGGACGGGACAGACCCACACGATGTTCACACTCCACGAAGGAGGCATCCCGGTCGTCGACCCGACGACCGCGGACGGTGTCTTCTCCCTGGCCTGGCTGGTCATCGCGCTGCCGGCGGCCGGTGCGGCGATCCTGCTGATCGGCGGGGCGCTCGCGCCCAAGCCCTTCGCGGCGTTCGGCCACTTCCTCGGCACGCTGATGCCGATCGGCTCCTTCGCGATCAGCCTGGCGATGTTCGTGACGCTGCTCGGCCGCGACGAGGGCGACCGCCAGGTCAGCCAGCACCTCTACGACTGGATCGACGTCGGCGGGCTGCACGTCGGGGCGGACCTGCTCTACGACCCGCTGACGGCGCTGTTCCTGCTGCTGATCACCGGGGTGGGCTCGCTCATCCACGTCTACTCCATCGGCTACATGGAGCACGACCCGCGGCGGGTGCGGTTCTTCGGCTACCTCAACCTGTTCGTGGCCGCGATGCTCACGCTGGTGCTGAGCGAGAACTACCTCGGGCTGTTCCTCGGCTGGGAGGGCGTCGGCCTCGCGTCGTACCTCCTCATCGGCTTCTGGCAGCACAAGCACTCCGCGGCGGCGGCGGCCAAGAAGGCCTTCGTCATCAACCGCGTCGGTGACATGGGCATCTCCACCGCGATCATGCTGGCCTTCGTCACCTTCGGCTCGACCAGCTTCACGGTCATCAGCGCGAACGCCGACGGCGCCAGCGACAAGACCATGACCGCCCTCGGGCTGCTGCTGCTCCTGGGCGCGTGCGGCAAGTCCGCCCAGGTGCCGCTGCAGGCCTGGCTGCTCGACGCGATGGAGGGCCCGACCCCGGTCTCGGCCCTGATCCACGCGGCGACCATGGTCACCGCGGGCGTCTACCTGATCGTCCGCTCGAACTTCATCTTCGAGCGGGCCCCCGACGCGCAGACGGTCGTGGTCATCGTCGCCACGGTCACGCTGCTGTGGGGTGCGGTCATCGGGTGCGCCAAGGACGACATCAAGAAGGCGCTGGCCGGCTCGACCATGAGCCAGATCGGCTACATGATGCTCGGCGCCGGGCTGGGTGTCGGCGGCTACGCGTTCGCGATCTTCCACCTGCTCACCCACGGCTTCTTCAAGGCCAACATGTTCCTCGGCGCCGGCTCGGTGATGCACGGCATGAACGACGACGTGGACATGCGCCACTACGGCGCACTGCGCAAGGCGATGCCGATCACCTTCATCACCTTCGCGCTGGGCTACCTCGCGATCATCGGCATCCCGCCGTTCGCCGGCTTCTGGTCCAAGGACAAGATCATCGAGGTCGCGCTGGAGCACAACTGGATCGTCGGGATCTGCGCCCTGCTCGGGGCCGGCGTCACGGGCTTCTACATGACCCGACTGATGCTGCTCACCTACTTCGGCAAGGAGCGCTGGGACGAGGACGTGCACCCGCACGAGTCGCCCGCGGTCATGACCTTCCCGCTGATGGTGCTGGCCGCGCTCTCCGCGCTCGGTGGGCTGATGCTCGCCGGTGGCTGGATCCACGACTGGCTCGGGCCGGTCACCGGGTTCGAGGAGGCCGCCGACCCGCCGCTGGCACCGATCGTGGTGACCGTGCTCGCGCTGGTCGTCGTGGTCATCGGCGTGGCCGTCGCGGTCGTCTTCGTCGGGCAGCGTGACGTGCCCCGCGAGGCGCCGCAGGACGTCTCCTTCGTGACCCGTGCGGCCCGTCGCGACATCTACGGCGACGCGATCAACGACGAGCTCGTGGTCAAGCCCGGCAAGCGGCTGACCGGTGGCCTGCTGGTCTTCGACCGGAGCGTCGTGGACGGCCTGTTCCGCGGTGGGGCGCTGACCGTCAACGGGGTGGGCACGCTCGTGCGCCGCGCACAGAACGGCTTCGTCCGCTCCTACGCCCTGTCCCTGCTCGGCGGCGTGCTCCTCGTCGTCCTCGCGCTGCTGGCGGTGAACCTGGCATGAACGACTTCCCGATCCTGACCATCCTCTGGGTGGTCCCCCTGGTGGGCGCGCTGGCGGTGGCCTTCGGCCCGCGCGGCGCGCTGGCCAAGCAGACCGCCGTGGTCGCCTCGCTGGTGACCCTGGTCGTGGCCATCGTCGCGGCCACGCAGTTCGACCGCGACGGCTCCGGCTTCCAGCTCGACGAGACCCACGACTGGATCACGGCCTTCGGGGTGCACTACGCCCTGGGGCTCGACGGGCTGGGACTGCTCCTGGTCCTGCTCACCGTGGTGCTCACGCCGATCGTGCTGGTCGCGGCCTGGAACGACGCCCCCGAGGAGGACGCCAAGCGCTGGTTCGCCTGGGCCCTGGCCCTCGAGGCGCTCTCGCTGGTCGTCTTCCTGGCCACCGACGTGTTCCTCTTCTACGTCGTCTTCGAGGCCACGCTGATCCCGGCGTACTTCCTCATCGGCGGCTTCGGTCGCGCCAAGCGCTCGGCGGCCGCGCTGAAGTTCCTGATGTTCCAGCTCGGCGGCGGACTGGTGCTGCTCGGCTCGGTCATCGGGCTCTACGTCGTCTCGGCCGACGCCGGCTCCCCGTCGTACCTCTACGACGACCTGGCCCAGCTCGACATCTCGACCAGCGCCGGTCGGTGGCTGTTCGCCGGGTTCTTCATCGCGTTCGCGGTCAAGGCGCCGCTGTTCCCGGTGCACACCTGGCTGGCCGACACCACCGAGCAGGCCACGCCGGCCACGTCGGTGCTGCTGGTCTGCGTGCTGGACAAGATCGGCACCTTCGGGATGCTGCGCTTCTGCCTCGGGCTCTTCCCCGAGGCCAGCGACTGGGCCACGCCGTTCGTGGTCGTGCTCGCGCTGATCTCGATCGTCTACGGCGCGATCGTGGCCATCGGCCAGGACGACGTGCTGCGGCTGATCGGCCTGACCTCGCTGAGCCACTTCGGGTTCATCACCCTGGGCATCTTCGTCTTCACCACCCAGGGCGCGAGCGGCTCGATCCTCTACATGGTCAACCACGGCATCGCGACGGCCGCGCTGTTCCTCATCGCGGGCTTCCTCATCCGCCGCCGCGGCACCACGCTCATCTCGCGGATGGGCGGGCTGGAGAAGGTCACCCCGGTGACCGCCGGGCTGTTCCTGGTGGCGGCGCTGGCCACCGCCGGGCTGCCGGGGCTCAGCCAGTTCGTCTCCGAGATGCTGGTGCTGATCTCGGCCTTCGACTACCGCTGGTACGTCGGCGCGATCGCCGTGACCGGCATCGTGCTGGCCGCGATCTACATGCTCTGGGCCTACCAGAAGATGTTCACCGGCCCGAACCCCGAGTCGCTGGACACCGACGTGGCCGCCGGCGGCGCGGGCGTGGCCGACCTGGGCCGCCGCGAGGTGCTGGTCCTGGTCCCGCTCATGCTGGCGCTGGTGTTCTTCGGGTTCGTGCCCGGCCCGCTGCTCGACGTGAGCAACCCGTTCTCCGAGCAGCTGCTCCAGCAGACCGGCGTACCCGACGACGGACCCCGGGTCCCCGTCGACGCCGCCTCCAGCGAGGGTGACCACTGACATGTTCGACAAGCCCACCATCCAGTACGCCGAGCTCTGGCCGATGCTCGTGGTCTTCGGCGTCGCCGCGCTCGGCGTGGTCGTCGAGGCCTTCGTCCCGCGCGAGCGCCGGTACCTCACCCAGGCCGGGCTAGCCACCGCCGGCCTCGTGGTCGCCCTCGGCGGCTCGATCTACGTCGGCTCCGGCCTCGGCGAGCTCGGCAAGGGCGTGGCCCGCGGCAAGCTCGCCGTCGAGGGCACGCTCGCCGTCGACGGCCCCGCGGTCTACCTCTGGGGCCTGGTCCTGGTCTTCGCCATCGGCGGCGTGCTCCTCTTCGCCGAGCGCCGACTCGAGGCGGGCGTCTCGGCGTTCGCCGGCCAGGCCGCGGCGCTGCCCGGCACCGAGGCCGAGCGCGAGGCCTCGACCCGCGGGCTCGACCACACCGAGGTCTACCCGCTGCTGATGTTCGCGGTCGGCGGCATGATGCTCTTCCCGACGGCCAACGACCTGCTCACCATGTTCGTGGCCCTCGAGGTGCTGTCGCTGCCGCTCTACCTGCTGTGCGGGCTCGCCCGCCGGCGCCGGCTGCTCTCGCAGGAGGCCGCGCTCAAGTACTTCCTGCTCGGCGCGTTCTCCTCCGGCTTCTTCCTCTACGGCGTCGCGCTGATCTACGGCTTCGCCGGCTCCATGCAGTTCGCCGACATCAACGAAGCCGTGCGCAACGACGCCTCCAACGACACCCTGCTGCTCATCGGCATGGGCATGCTGGCCGTCGGGCTGCTGTTCAAGGTGGGCGCGGTGCCGTTCCAGTCGTGGACGCCGGACGTCTACCAGGGCGCGCCCACCGCGGTCACGGCGTTCATGGCCGCCTGCACCAAGATCGCCGCCTTCGGCGCGCTGCTGCGGTTGTTCTACGTCGCCTTCGGCGCCGACCGCTGGGACTGGCAGCCGATGCTGTGGATCATCGCGATCCTCACCATGCTCGTCGGCGCGATCCTCGCGGTCGTCCAGACCGACGTGAAGCGCATGCTGGCCTACTCCTCGGTGGCCCACACCGGCTTCCTGCTCACCGGGCTGCTCGGCGTCCAGGCCGCCTCGGCGCTCGGCACCGACGAGATCACCTCGCTGCAGGCGGTGCTGTTCTACCTCGCGACGTACGGCCCGGCCACGGTCGGCACCTTCGCCATCGTCACCCTGGTCCGCGACGCCGGCGGCGAGGCCACGGCCTTCGACAAGTGGCGCGGGCTCGGCAAGCGCTCGCCGCTGGTGGCCGGCGCGTTCGGCTTCCTGTTGCTGTCGATGGCGGGCATCCCGCTCACCGGTGGCTTCGTCGGCAAGTGGGCGGTCTTCGCGGTCGCCCTGTCGGCCGGCGCGTGGCCGGTGGTGCTCGTGGCCATCGCGGCCAGCATCGTCTCGGTGTTCTTCTACGTCCGCGTGATCCTGCTGATGTTCTTCGACGAGCCCTCGGCCGAGCCGGCGGCCGTGACGACCCCGTCGCTGCTGACCACCGCCACCATCGGCGTCTGCGTCGTGCTGACGCTGGCCCTGGGCATCGTTCCCGGTCCGGTTCTCGACCTGGCCGGAAATGCGGGATCATTCATCAGGTGAGCTCTTCCAGCGGTGCTGGGCTGGCCCTGCCCGTCACCGATCCCGACCTCGAGGCGCGGCTGCGCGCCCGCATGGACGAGGTCGAGAAGGCGCTGTACGGCCACGTGCAGAGCCGCTTCCCGTTCGTCACCGGCGCGGCCTCGCACCTGCTGGACGCCGGCGGCAAGCGGTTCCGCCCGCTGCTCGTGCTGCTGGCGGCTGAGGCCGGCCCGCACCCGCTGGCCGACGAGGTCGTCACCGCCGCCTGCGTCGTGGAGATCACCCACGTCGGCTCGCTCTACCACGACGACGTGATGGACGAGGCCGCCCTGCGCCGCGGGGCCGCCTCGGCCAACGCCCGCTGGGACAACCTGGTCGCGATCCTCACCGGCGACTTCCTCTTCGCCAAGTCCTCCGAGCTCACCGCCACCCTCGGCCCCGACGCCGTCCGCATCCAGGCCGAGACCTTCTCCCGCCTGGTCGAGGGCCAGATCCTCGAGACCGTCGCCCCCGGCCCCGACGACGACCCGCTCCAGCACTACCTCGAGGTCGTGGCCGGCAAGACCGGCTCGCTCATCGCCACCTCCGCGCGCTACGGCGCCCGCTTCGGCGGTGCCCCCACCGAGGTCGAGGAGGCCCTCGCGGCGTACGGCGAGATCGTCGGCTCCGCCTTCCAGCTCTCCGACGACATCCTCGACATCGCCTCGGACTCGGTCGAGTCCGGCAAGACGCCAGGCACCGACTTGCGCGAGGGCGTCCCCACGCTCCCCTCGCTCATGGCCGCCGCCTCGACCGACCCCGCCGACGAGCGCCTCCGCTCGCTGCTCGGCCGCCCGCTCACCGACGACGCCGAGCACGCCGAGGCCCTGGCCCTGCTGCGTGCCCACCCGGCCATGGCCCAGGCCAGCGCCTACGTCGTCGACCGCGCCGCCGAGGCCAAGGCGCTGCTCACCGCCCTGCCGCCCGGCCCCGTCCGCGACGCGCTCGAGGCCTTCGCCGACGCGGTCGCGACGCGCTCGAGCTGACGGCGCACGTCACCCCCTGGGGTGGTCAGGTGCCCTAGGGTCCTCCCGTGCAGACCCGGTCGCTCCTCGTCGCCCCGCTCCTCGCCCTCGGTGCCCTCGTCGTGCTGCCGGCGCCCGCCGCCCACGCCGCGGGAGTGCTCTACGCCTCGCCGTCGGGGGTCGGGCTCCTGGACTGCGGTACGCCGGCCACGGCCTGCAACATCGAGAAGGCGGTCGGGTCCGCGGGAGCGGGCGATCAGGTCGTCCTCGCGCCAGGCACCTACGCGACCACGACCCAGCTGAGCAACGCCAACGGGATCTACCTGCACGGCACAGCGGGCCAGGCGCGGCCGGTGATCTCGAGCAACGTCGCCTTCCCGCTGCAGCTGTCGGGCGATGCGCCCGGCACGCCGGCCCGGGTGAGCGACCTGAGCATCGTGCACTCCGCCAACGCAGGTCAGGGGCTGCGCGTCAGCTCCAGCGGGATCGTCGAGCGGGTCGATGTCCGCTCGAGCAGCGGCACTGCGTGCGAGTTCGCGCTCAACAACACCGTCCGGGACACCCTGTGCGTGGCCACCGGCGCCGATGCGATCGCCATCTCCGCCGGTGGCTCCGCCGGCGCCATGGCCAACCTCACCTGGCGCCTGCGCAACGTCACGGCCATCGCCACCGGACCGCTCGGCACCGGCGTGGCCGCCAGCCTCAGCGGCGGCGGCAAGCTCACGGTCGACCTGCGCAACGTCATCGCCTCAGGCGGCGGTGAGGACATCGCCGCGTCCACGCCGGACGCCACCACCGTGACGGTCGTGGCCCAGAGCTCCAACTACGACAAGGTGACCACCAGCGGTGCCGGCACCGTGACCCCGGCCGGCTCGGGCACCAACCAGACCGCCGCGCCGGTCTTCACCGACGCCACGACCTACCACGAGGCCGCGACCTCGCCGACGGTCGACGCCGGCACGAGCGACGGCTACGTCGGCGCCACCGACCTCGACGGACAGGCCCGGCTCCAGGGCCCGGCGGTGGACATCGGCGCCGACGAGACGGCCCGCCCGGTCCCGCCGCCGCTCGACACCGCGGCGCCCGACACGGCACTCGGCCAGACGCCCAAGAAGCGCACGACCAAGCGGAAGGCGCGCTTCACCTTCACCGCGAGCGAGGCCGGCGCCACCTTCACCTGCCGGGTGGATAAGAAGGCAGCCCGGCCCTGCACCTCGCCGTTCACGGTCAAGGTCAGGCCCGGCAAGCACACGCTGAGCGTCGCCGCCCGCGACGCCGCGGGCAACGTCGACGCCACACCGGCGACGTGCACCTGGAAGGTGCGGAAGAAGCGCCGCTAGGCCGCGGACGCCAGCGCCGCCAGCCGCAGCTGCCGGCGCCGGTGCGAGGTCGCCTCGACGGTGAAGACGGCGAGGGCGGCCCAGACCAGGACGAAGCCGGCCCAGCGGCCGGGGGTCATGTCCTCGTGGAAGTACAGGACGCCGAGGGCGAACTGGATGACGGGGGCGAGGTACTGCAGGAGCCCGAGGGTGACCATCGAGACGCGGGTGGCGGCGGCGCCGAAGCAGATGAGCGGCACGGCGGTGATCAGCCCGGACGAGGCGAGCAGGAGCGCGTGGCCGACGCCGTGGCTGCCGAAGTTCGAGGCGCCGGTGGCGGTCAGCCAGACGACGTACGCCGCGGCGAAGGGCGCGATGAACGTCGTCTCCAGGGCCAGGGACTCCACGGCGCCGACGTTGGCGGACTTCTTGCACAGGCCGTAGGTGCCGAAGGAGAAGGCCAGGACGAGCGCGACCCACGGTGGGTGGCCGTAGTCGACGGTGAGCACGACGACGGCCAGGGTGGCCACGCCGATGGCCGCCCACTGCAGCGGCCGCAGCCGCTCGCCGAGGATGAGCACGCCCATGAGCACGGTGACGAGCGGGTTCACGAAGTAG
This sequence comes from Nocardioides anomalus, assembly GCF_011046535.1. Taxonomy (NCBI): domain Bacteria; kingdom Bacillati; phylum Actinomycetota; class Actinomycetes; order Propionibacteriales; family Nocardioidaceae; genus Nocardioides; species Nocardioides anomalus. The sequence continues at coordinate 5,086,905 of NZ_CP049257.1, forward strand.
CCGAGCGAGGTCTCCACGACCCGGTCGTTGTTCACGCCCCAGATGTAGGTCGCCCAGTTCACGGTGATGGTCAGCGCGGCCACGGCGAGCAGGAGCACGGTGCGCCGGGACTCGAAGAGGGCACGGAAGTGCCGAGTGCGCCGCAGCACGACGAGCAGGACGCCCATGGTCACCAGCGACCAGAGGACCCGGTGGGCGAGGATCTCCAGAGCGCCCGCGGGCTCGAGGTGGGGCCAGTAGAGCGGGAACCCGCCCCACATGGCGTACGCCGCGACGCCGAGCAGCAGCCCGCGTCGCTGGTCCGTCACGACCGAAGGCTAGTAGGGCTCCGAGGTGGACCAGAGGGCACCCCCGGAGGCGTTTGGGCATGCCCCAGGAGGGATAAGGTTCAGCCAGTCAGCACCCGGACAGTGGGAGGAACTCCATGCGGCTCGCTCGCACCATCGGCGCCCTCGTCGCCTTGATCATGGCCGTCACCATGGGCCAGGCCCTCGTCTCGCCCTCGCAGGCGGCCAAGGCCACCAAGCACCAGATCACGGCGCAGGGGTACGAGAAGGGCAACACCAACAAGTTCTACGTCAAGGGCAAGATCGCCACCGCCCCCAAGACCAAGGTCAAGGTCCTGCGCAACGTCTCCGGTGGCCCGTTCAAGGCCTACAAGACGTTCAAGACCAAGAGCTCGGGCAAGTTCAACGTCAAGATCGACCAGGTCGGCAACAAGAAGACCTGCTTCAAGATCCAGGTCCCGGCCAAGAACGGCTACAAGAAGACCACCAGCCCGAACCTCGGCTGCATCACCACGTACTGATCCAGCACTGAGGCGGCCAGGAGCCGACGAGGGCCCCCACCGCGTGCGGTGGGGGCCCTCGCTCTGTCCGGGTGGGGCGTGCCTCAGACGACGGTCCAGGTGTCGCCGCCGCCGATGAGCGCGGCGAGGCGGTCCTGGCGGGTGCCGGCGACGCTCTCCTGGGCCGTGGCGACCTGGACGCGCGCCTGGTCGTCGTACGTCGGGCGCTCGACCTGGCGGAAGATGCCGATCGGCGCCTGGTGCAGGTAGCCCGCGTCGGTCAGCCGCGACAGCGCGAACGCCACCGTCGGGTCGGGATTGTGCGCGTCGTGCACCAGGACGGCGTCCTCGCCGACGTCGGCCACCAACGCGACCTTCACGCCGCCGGTCTCGGAGTCGCGGACGATCCCCTTGGCACCGTCCAGACCGAAGCGGATCGGCTGGCCGTGCTCGAGCGGGATGATCGCGTCGGCCTTGGTGTCGGCGCCCTTGATCGCGTCGAAGGCGCCGTCGTTGAAGATCGGGCAGTTCTGGTAGATCTCGACCAGCGACGTGCCGCGGTGCGCGGCGGCCGCGGACAGCACCGCGGTGAGGTGCTTGCGGTCGGAGTCGATGGTGCGGGCCACGAAGCTCGCCTCGGCGCCCAGCGCCAGCGAGACCGGGTTGAACGGGTGGTCGACCGAGCCCATCGGGGTGGACTTGGTGACCTTGCCGGCCTCGGAGGTGGGGGAGTACTGGCCCTTGGTCAGCCCGTAGATCCGGTTGTTGAACAACAGGATCGTCATGTTGACGTTGCGGCGCAGGGCGTGGATGAGGTGGTTGCCGCCGATCGACAGCGCGTCGCCGTCACCGGTGACCACCCACACCGACAGGTCCTCGCGCGCGGTGGCGATGCCGGTCGCGATCGACGGCGCGCGACCGTGGATCGAGTGCATGCCGTAGGTGTCGAGGTAGTAGGGGAACCGCGAGCTGCAGCCGATGCCGGAGACGAAGACGATGTTCTCCCGGCGCAGTCCCAGCTGGGGCAGGAAGCCCTGGACCGCCTTGAGCACGGCGTAGTCGCCGCACCCGGGGCACCAGCGGACCTCCTGGTCGGAGGTGTACTCCTTGGCGTTCTGCGGGCCGTCGAAGGTGGGGACGCCCTCGATGCCGGAGCGCTGGCCGGGCAGGCCGAGATCGATGCTCATGCGTCTGCTTCCTGGGTGGCGGTGGTCAGGGAGACCTCGATGCCCTCGGCCTCGGCCACCAGGTGCCCGATGGCGTCGGCCAGGACGGCGGCCTTGATCGGCATGCCGTTGACCTGGTTGTAGCCGATGGCGTCGACGAGGTACTTGCCGCGCAGCAGCAGCGCGAGCTGGCCGAGGTTCATCTCGGGCACGAGCACCTTGTCGTAGCGCTTGAGGATCTCCCCGAGGTCCTGGGGGAAGGGGTTGAGGTGGCGCAGGTGAGCCTGGGCGACCCGGTAGCCGGCCTTGCGGACCCGGCGCACCCCGGCGCCGATCGGCCCGTACGTCGAGCCCCAGCCGATGACGAGGACCTTGGCGTGCTCCCCGTCGGGCCCGACCGGGTCGTCGACCTGCAGCGGCGGCAGCGACTCGGCGATCCGGTCCACCTTGGCCTGGCGGGTGCGGACCATGAGGTCGTGGTTGGCCGGGTCGTAGGAGATGTTGCCGTGGCCCTCGCCCTTCTCCAGCCCGCCGATGCGGTGCTCGAGGCCGGGCGTGCCGGGCACGGCCCACGGCCGCGCCAGGGTCTCCTCGTCGCGGAGGTAGGGCCAGAACTCGGGGTCGCCCTGGGCGGTCTCGTGGTTGGGCTCGGTGGCGAACGCCGGGTCGATCGTGGGCAGGTCGTCGACCTCGGGGATGCGCCAGGGCTCGGAGCCGTTGGCCAGGTAGCCGTCGGAGAGCAGCATCACCGGGGTGCGGTAGGTGACCGCGATCCGGACCGCCTCGAGCGCGGCGTCGAAGCAGTCGCCGGGTGACTGCGGCGCCACGATCGGGACCGGGGCCTCGCCGTTGCGCCCGAACATGGCCTGGAGCAGGTCGGCCTGCTCGGTCTTGGTCGGCAACCCGGTCGACGGGCCGCCGCGCTGCACGTCGACCACGACCAGCGGGAGCTCGGTCATGACCGCGAGCCCGATGGCCTCCGACTTGAGCGCGATGCCGGGCCCGGAGGTCGAGGTGACCCCGAGCTTGCCGGCGAACGACGCGCCGATCGCGGCGCCGATGCCCGCGATCTCGTCCTCGGCCTGGAACGTCGTCACGCCGAACGCCTTGTGCTTGCTCAGCTCGTGGAGGATGTCGGAGGCCGGGGTGATCGGGTAGGTGCCGAGCACGATGTCGAGCCCGGACTGCACCCCGCCGGCCACCAGCCCGTAGGCCAGGGCCAGGTTGCCCGAGATGTTGCGGTAGGTGCCGGCCGCCATGGGGGCCGGCTTCACCTCGTACTGCACCGAGAACGCTTCGGTGGTCTCCCCGAAGTTCCAGCCGGCCTTGAACGCCGCGATGTTGGCGTCGCGGATCGCCTCGACCTTGGCGAACCGCTTGGCCAGGAACGCCGTGGTGGTCTCGGTCGGGCGGCCGTACATCCACGACAGCAGCCCGAGGGCGAACATGTTCTTGGCCCGCGAGGCGTCCTTGCGGGACAGGCCGAACTCCTTCACCGCCGCCACGGTCATCCCGGTCAGGTCGACGGTGTGCAACGCGAACTCGGCCAACGAGGTGTCGTCCTCGTCGAGAGGGTTGGAGGCGTAGCCGGCCTTGGTCAGGTTGCGGTCGGTGAAGTCGGCGGTGTCCACGATGATCGTGGCGCCCTTGGGCAGGTCGCCCACGTTGGCCTTGAGCGCGGCCGGGTTCATGGCCACCAGCACGTCCGGAGCGTCGCCCGCGGTGAGGATGTCGTGGTCGGCGAAGTGGACCTGGAACGACGAGACGCCGGGCAGGGTCCCCTGTGGCGCGCGGATCTCGGCGGGGAAGTTCGGCAGCGTCACCAGGTCGTTGCCGAACGCCGCGGACTCCGCGGTGAACCGGTCACCCGTCAGCTGCATCCCGTCACCGGAGTCGCCCGCGAACCGGATGATGACCCGGTCGAGCTGCTTGACCTGCTTGGACAACGTCCTGCCACTTCCTCGTGCCTCGACGACCGCGCGCTCGAGAGCCGGGCGCACCCCTTCTCAGGGTAGTCAGCGCCGGCCTGGGACCCCACTCGTCTCTGTCCCTGGGCGCGTGACGCGCGACACGTGGCGGGCATTTGCCACCAACCCTGCTAAGTCCAGTAGTCTGCTTCAGATTACTGAGTCAATGGTCGCGGTCCGGGACGCGGCTCCGGGTGCACAGAAGAGGAAGACATGAACAAGACGCTCAAGGTCGCGGCGGTCGTCGCCCTCACCGGCAGCCTCGCGCTCACCGCCTGCGGAGACGACTCCGACAGCGGTTCGGGCAGCGGTGGCAGCGGGACCACGCTCAACATCGTCGGCTACTCCGTGCTGGAGCAGGCGAACAAGGGCGTCATCAGCGCCTTCCAGAAGACCGACGCCGGCAAGGACGTGGAGTTCAAGGAGTCCTACGGCGCCTCGGGCGACCAGTCCCGCGCCGTGGTCGCCGGGGCCAAGGCCGACGAGGTCCACCTCTCCCTCGAGCCCGACGTGACCCGTCTGGTCGACGAGGGCCTCGTGGCCGACGACTGGAAGGACGACGACACCAAGGGCATCTGCACCAGCTCCGTCGTCGTCTTCGTGGTCCAGAAGGGCAACCCCAAGGGCATCGAGAGCTGGGACGACCTGATCCAGCCGGGCGTCGGAATCGTCACCCCGAACCCGGCCTCCTCGGGCTCGGCCAAGTGGAACCTCCTCGCGGCGTACGGCGCGGCGAAGGACGAGGGTGGCAGCGACGAGGCCGCCCAGGACTACATGACCAAGTTCTTCGGCAACGTCGCCGCGCTGCCCGACAGCGGCCGCGACGCCACCACCGCCTTCACCAGCGGCACCGGCGACGTGCTGCTCTCCTACGAGAACGAGGCGATCCTCGCCCGCCAGAGCGGCCAGGACTTCGACTACGTGATCCCGGACGAGACCCTCTCGATCGAGAACCCGTGCGCCGTCCTCAAGGACGCGCCCCAGGCGGCGACCGACTTCCTGGACTTCCAGAAGTCCGAGGACGGCCAGAAGCTGTACGCCGAGACCGGCTACCGCCCGCTCGTCGACGTCCCCGACCTCGAGGTCGAGGGCGCCAATGACCCGAGCGACCCGTTCCCGGCCCCGGGCACGCTGCTGACGATCGACGACGACTTCGGTGGCTGGGCGGACGCCAACACGAAGTTCTTCGACGAGAACGACGGGATCCTGACCAAGATCCAGGCCGACGCGGGTCAGTAGCGACCGATGTCGACTGCGACCACGAGTGTCGCGGGAGGCCGGCCGGCGCGCGTGCGCCGGTCGGCCTCGCGGCACAACCTGACGAAGGGCTCCGCCCTCGGTCTGGGCGTCGCGCTGATCTGGTTCAGCCTCCTGGTCCTGATCCCCCTCTGTGCCGTCGTCGCGACGGCCGGCGAGGACGGGTTCGGGGTCTTCAAGGACGCGCTGACCAACCGGCAGACGCTCAACGCCCTCAAGCTGACCGTCTTCAGCTCCCTCGGTGTCACCGCGGTGAACATCGTGATGGGGACGATCATCGCCTGGGTCCTGGTCCGGGACCGGTTCCCGGGCAAGTCCCTCATCGACCTGGTCATCGACATCCCGTTCGCGATGCCGACGATCGTCGCCGGTCTGGTCCTGCTCTCCCTGTACGGCGCTCAGAGCCCGCTCGGCCTGGAGTGGAACAACACCCGCAAGGCGGTGTTCCTGGCCCTGGCCTTCGTGACCGTCCCGTTCGTGGTGCGCACGGTTCAGCCGGTGCTGGAGGAGATGGACACCGACGTGGAGGACGCGGCCGCGTCCCTCGGGGCGAGCCGCGCGACGACGTTCCGCCGGATCATCCTGCCGACCCTGGCGCCGGCGATCTTCGCGGGCGCGACGCTGTCGTTCGCGCGCGCCATCAGCGAGTACGGCTCGCTGGTCCTGCTCAGCGGCAACCTGCCCAACCGCACCGAGGTCGCGTCGGTCCGGGTCTACAGCGCGATCGAGGGCGGCAACCAGCAGTCGGCGGCCGCCGTCGCGACCATCTTGCTCTTGGTGGCGCTGGTCGCGATCGTGGTCTTCGACCTGATCCAGAGGAGGTTGGCGCGTCGTGGCTAGCACCCGGTCCACCGTCGTCGGCTCCGGCAGCCCCGCGCTCAAGTGGGTGCTGCGCCTGGTCGTCGTCGGCTACCTGTTCTTCCTCGTGGCCTGGCCCACCGGGCTCATCGCCCGGCGTACGTTCGAGGGCGGCACGCAGGCCTTCCAGGACGCGCTGAGCGACCCCGACGTCACCCACGCGCTCAAGCTGAGCATCACCGTGGCGATCGTCGCGGTGCTGATCAACCTGGTCTTCGGCGTGGGCATGTCGCTGCTGCTGGTGCGCTACGAGTTCCCCGGCAAGCGGGTGCTCTCGGCGCTCATCGACCTGCCGCTGGCGGTCTCGCCGATCGTGGTCGGCCTCGCGCTGATCCTGGTCTACAACGGCCGCTACGGCTGGTTCGGGCCCACGCTCGAGGACCACGGGCTGCAGATCGTCTTCGCCAAGCCGGGCATGATCATGGCCACCGCCTTCGTGGCGCTGCCACTGGTCATCCGCGAGGTCGTGCCCGTCCTGGAGGACATGGGCGACGACCAGGAGCAGGCCGCGAACAGCCTCGGCGCCAACGCCTGGCAGACCTTCTGGCGGATCACGCTGCCGGGCATCAAGTGGGCCGTCGTGTACGGCGTCGTGCTCAGCCTGGCCCGGTCGCTCGGTGAGTTCGGCGCCGTCAAGGTCGTGGCCGGCAACGTCAGCGGCGAGACCACCACCGCTCCGGTCCTGGTGCAGCAGAAGTACCAGAACTTCGAGCAGCAGACGGCCTACGCCGTCTCGTTCATCCTCGTCGCCGTAGCGGTCGTCTGCTTGATCGTCGTCGCGCTGCTGCGGCCCAAGGACCACAAGACCCCGGCCGCCGCGGCGGCCCCCCAGGGAGAGAAAGCATGAGCATCGACGTCTCCGGTCTGACCAAGACCTTCGGTGACTTCGTCGCGCTCGACGACGTCACCGTCTCGCTGCCCACCGGGCAGCTCACCGCCCTGCTCGGCCCCTCGGGCGGCGGCAAGTCCACGCTGCTGCGTGTCATCGCCGGGCTCGACACCGCCGACCGCGGCACGGTCACCATCGAGGGCCGCGAGGCCACCAACCTGCCGGCGCGCAAGCGCAACGTCGGCTTCGTGTTCCAGCACTACGCCGTCTTCAAGCACATGACGGTGGCCAAGAACGTCGCCTTCGGCCTGGAGATCCGCAAGCGGCCCAAGGCCGAGATCGCCCAGCGGGTCGACGAGCTGCTCGAGCTGGTGCACCTGTCGCAGTTCCGCGACCGGATGCCCAGCCAGCTCTCCGGCGGTCAGCGCCAGCGCATGGCGCTGGCCCGGGCCCTGGCCGTGGAGCCCACCGTGCTGCTGCTCGACGAGCCGTTCGGCGCGCTGGACGCCAAGGTCCGCAAGGAGCTGCGCGACTGGCTGCGACGCCTGCACGACGAGGTGCACACCACGACGATCTTCGTGACCCACGACCAGGAGGAGGCCCTCGAGGTCGCCGACGAGATCGTGGTCATCAACGAGGGTCGGGTGGAGCAGATCGGCAGCCCGGACGAGCTCTACGACAACCCGGCCAACGACTTCGTGATGCGCTTCCTCGGCGAGACCACCGACCTCGGCGACCAGACCGTGCGGCCGCACGACATCGACGTCTCCACCCAGCCGGTGCCGGGCGCGGTCCAGGGCACGGTGACCCGGATCCTGCGGGTCGGCTTCGAGGTGCGGGTCACGGTCACCGCCACGGACGGCTCGGACGTGCTGGTCACCATGACCCGCACCCTGGCCCGCAACGTCGGTGTGGTCGAGGGCGCCACGGTCTGGCTCAGCGCGGCCAAGGGCGCCACGAGCGTCCGCAGCATGGCGACCGCCTGACCTCCCCGGGCTGCGTCTAGCGTCGGCTCCGTGGAGGAGTACGACGTCGCGGTGCTCGGCGCGGGGCCGGCCGGGTCGTCCGCGGCCCGGGCGGCCGCGCAGGCCGGCGCCCGCGTGGTCGTCCTCGACCGGGCGGCGTTCCCGCGCTACAAGACCTGCGGCGGCGGGCTGATCGGCCCGTCGCTGCGGGCGCTGCCGGGGGCGCCGCCGGTCCGCGCGGCCATCACCCGCGTCTCGCTCTCCCTGGACGGCCGGCGCCGGCGCACGCGGGTGGTCGACGAGCCGTGCCTGCAGATGGTCACCCGCCCCGAGCTGGACGTCTGGCTGCTGGACCGGGCGGCCGCCGCCGGCGCCGAGGTGCGGGTGCCGTGCCGGTTCGTGTCCCTCGACGACGACGTCGTGACCACCGACGCGGGCTCGTTCCGGGCCGGTGTGGTCGTCGCGGCCGACGGCACGTCCAGCCGGCTGGCCCGCGAGGTCGGCGTACGACTGGGACACGTGGACCTCGGCCTCGAGCTGGAGCTGGAGGCGGGGCCCCAGGCCGAGCGGTGGGCGGACCGGGTGCACCTGGACTGGGGGCCGCTGCCCGGCTCCTACGCCTGGGTCTTCCCGAAGGGCGACACGCTCACCGTCGGCGTCATCGCGGCGCGCGGACTCGGCGACGCCACCCGCCGCTACCTGCGCGACGTGGTCACCCGCCTCGGCCTGGACGGCCTCCGCGTGGTGCACGACTCCGGCCACCTGACCCGCTGCCGGACGCCGGACTCGCCGCTGGGCCGCGGCCGGGTGCTGCTGGCCGGCGACGCGGCCGGGCTGCTCGAGCCCTGGACGCGCGAGGGCATCTCCTTCGCCACCCGCTCCGGCGCCCTGGCCGGGGCGGCCGCGGCCGGCGGGCCGGACGGAGCGGTCGAGCGCTACCGGGCGGGGCTCGCGGTCGAGCTGCTGCCGGAGATGGCCGCGGGGGAGCGGTGCCTGCGGGCGTTCGAGCGCCGGCCCTGGGCGTTCCACGAGCTGATCCGCTCCACGTCGGTGGGGTGGCACCAGTTCGCCCGCATCACCCGCGGCGACACCACGCTGGCCCGGGCGGTCGAGCGCCGGCCGGTGCGGGCGGGCCTGGGGCTGCTCAGCCTCCCGGACCGCCCGCTGCTGTCCTAGGGCCCGGCGCCCGCGCGGCGTACCGCAGGAGCTCGAGGAGGATCCCGGCGTTGCCCATGGCCCAGCCGCTGCGCGGCTCGAGGTCGGGCGGGTCGGCGCGGTGCTCGTGGTTGGACCACCGGACGCCCGCCTCGTCGTGGAGGGCGCGGGCGCGCAGGTCCTCGACCAGGACCTCGGCGAAGGCCAGGTCGCCGCGGTCCAGAGCCAGCGCCAGCACCCCGGCCGTCCCGCAGCAGCGCCCGTGGTTGTCCCAGAACCCCGGCCGCAGCCGGCGCGGCAGTCCCGAGGTGGTGACCGTGTGCCAGCAGGCGTCCGCCCGCGCCGTCCACGCGTCGTCGCCCGTGACGTCGCGCAGCGCCGCGAAGACCTGCGCGTCCCCCGTCGGGCCGTTGCACCAGCCCAGGCTCCAGCGCTCGATCAGCTCGGGCCGGTGCGGCGGGTCGGAGTGCGGCACGAGGAAGCCGTCCGGACCGGCCTCGTTGCGCGCGACCACGTCGGCTGCCCCCGCCAGCGCCAGGTCCACCAGGTCGTCCCGGCCGGTGGCCGCGCCCACCCGGGCCAGGGCCAGCACGATGCCCAGGGTCCCGTGGGCCACGTGGTGCGAGCGGGCCGGTGACGGGCGTACCGCCCAGTTCACGCCGCCCGGCGTGCGGTCCGCCGTGGCGACGTACGGCGTCACCGCGGCGAGCGCGAGGTCGACGTCGCCCACGCGCAAGGCGCTCAGCGCGATGCCGGCGTTGCCGCCCAGCAGCTCGAACACCGGGCCCCACCGCTCCCCGTCGAACCGCGCTCGCACGTGGTCCAGGGCCCGCGCAGCGTCCTCGGGCCGCCCCGCGGCGTCCAGCGCGACCGCGTGGCCGGTCAGCCCGAAGAACAGCGACGAGTCCTCGGTCCGGTCCACGGACTCGGCGAGCTCCTTAGCCAGGACGTCCGCCCGCGACCGGTAGCGCTCGTCAGAGAGTGCCTGCGCCGCGTCCAGCAGGGCGAGGAGGACGCCGGCCCGCCCGTGGTACAGCGAGTCGCCCTGGGGTGGCTGCCCCAGCAGCCACTCGGCCGCGCCGCGGACGAGCGCGTCCACCGCGCGGGCCACCGCTGGCTCAGCGGTAGTTGGTGAACTGCACCGCGAAGTCGTAGTCCTGCTCGCGCACGAGCCGCTGGACCTCCTGGAGGTCGTCGCGCTTCTTCGACGACACCCGCAGCTCGTCACCCTGGATCTGGGCCTTGACGCCCTTGGGGCCGTCGTCGCGGATCAGCTTGGTGATCTTCTTGGCGTCCTCGGAGCTGATCCCCTCCTTGAGGGTGATCCCGATCTTGGACTGCTGGCCCGACGGCCGCGGCTCGGAGGCGTCCAGCACCTTGAGGGACACGTCGCGCTTGATCAGCTTCTGCTTGAACACGTCGAGCACCGCGGTCGCGCGGTCGTCGGCGGAGGCGCTGATCTCGATCGCCTGCTCGCCCTGCCACTCGATCGCGGCCCCGGTCCCCTTGAAGTCGAACCGCGTGGAGATCTCCCGCGCGGTCTGCCCCAGCGCGTTGTCCACCTCCTGGCGGTCGATCTTGCTCACGATGTCGAACGACGAGTCAGCCATCTCTCAGCTCCCTGCGATTCTTCCGCGCCGTCTGCGCTGCGCTATTGTTTCGCTCCGTTGTCGACCCGCCAACCCGGGTCCGGCGGCACCCAGGCAGGTTGCCCGAGCGGCCAATGGGAGCGGACTGTAAATCCGTCGCGAAAGCTTCGCAGGTTCGAATCCTGCACCTGCCACGTGGTTGCTGATGGCGGCACACCTCGGCTCGTCCAGGTGTGCCGCCATCGTCGCGCTCACGACAGGATGGCAGGGCGCACGTCCGCGGGCTGCAGACCGGCTCAGAAATAGGCGTTGCCGGGGAACGGCGCTCCGTTGACGTGGTGATCACCGACCGCGGATGCCTTGAGGAAGGTCGGGTTGTGGGTCGAAGCCACCCGAGCGTTGCGCCAGTGCCGGTCGAGGTTGTGGACCTTCTGCGTCGCCGAAGCGCCGCCGACGTCGAAGAGCTTGGCGGCGGTCGCATACGAGAACCGGTCGATCGCGATCTTGGCCTGCGCGGCAGCGAGCTGGGCGGCTTCGGCCGCCGTCGGGTCAGGTGCGCCGTCGACGACCGAGTCGAAGGCCACCTGGATGGCGTCTGCGGCAGCGAGGACGATGGCTTCGGCCGCGAAGGCATCCGCGGAGATCTCGCCGACGACCTGCAGGACCTGTCGGTCGTCGGCTGCTGAACCGCTCGAGGCGTGGCTGAAGTTGCGGGCGCGCCGCTGGACGAGTGACACGGCGTCGTTGCGCACGCTGCGCAGGATGCCGGCCGTGACCGCCTGCAGGTAGAGCTGCAGGAAGGCGCCCATGTAGCCGGTCGGCTGGTCGTCTGGGTCGCCCAGGTCGAAGAACTCCTCGCGTCTGCCGCCGGCTGGCCGGGCCGGTCGAGCACCGCTTCGACGACGTCCCGGTCACCTCCTCCGAGGACGGTGCCATCACGCTCGACGAGGGACTGGCCCGGTTCGACTGCACGATCTACAACGAGGTCGAGGCCGGTGACCACACGATCGTGATCCTCCAGCTGCACGCCGTGGAGCACACCGACACGTCGCTGCCGCTCGTCTTCCACCGCAGCGCCTTCGGCAGCCTCTCCGAGCCCGCCTGATCCGCTCCCCCATCCCTTGGCGCCGCAACCCGCACCCGGTTGCGGCGCCAGGTCTCATCGCCGAGCTGTGACCACGTCGCGGGGCCACTCGCGCAGACGGCCCCCACCGATCGGTGGGGGTCTTCTCGTGTCGTCGCCCTCCGGCCGGCCCGGTCGTTCTGTCGCACGAGAGGACCGCGGGACGCTAGCGTGCGGCCACCTCTTCGAAAGGCTTTCGCATGCACCTCTCACGCGCCGCGCGGATCGCGGCCCTCACCACGACCTCGGCCCTGGCCGCGGCGACGCTCGTCGCCATGGCGCCCGCCGCGCAGGCGGCGGTCATCACCGGGACCACCATGGTCGGCCTCGGCTCCACCAAGGACGCCGCCTGCACCGACTCCGCGGCGGACACCTCGCCGGACCAGACCGTGCCGCTGGCGGCCGACGGCGCCGCCAAGACCGCGAGCCTGTCGTACGCGAACACCGTCACCAAGGCCGGCTCTCCCGGCGAGGTCACCACGGTGACGGCGTCCGCGACGAGCACCGTGACGGCGACCCAGGCGGCGGGGCAGCTGAGCCAGGTCGTCATCGACACCAGCTACTCCGCCTCGGTGAACGCCGCCCTGGGTGCCGCTCAGACGTGCAAGGTCTCCGCGAACATCGGTGGCCAGACGACGTACCAGTTCGACCTGGTCGCCCCGGCCTACGTCACCGTGACCACCGAGGCGCGGGGCGGGGTCGTGCAGAGCATCACCGCGAACTCCCTCTCCTCCCTCAGCACCGTCAGGCTCGTCGGCAACTTCGTCGGCGGACCGCACAGTGTGGGCACGGCGTCGGCGCTGCTGCCGGCCGGTGTCAACTACATCACCCAGTACGTCCACCAGGACCAGGTCGATGCGGCCAGCCCGACCAACACGCGTACGTCGACCACCGGCTCGGCCAAGACCACCATCACCCTGCAGACGCCCGGCATCGCCCAGGGCGCCGCCACCGGCGACGGCGGCAAGTACCTCACCCTGGCTGCGGGTCGCGACTGCACGGCGGGCACCCTCGCCGGGACCTGGACCAAGGCCGTCGGCAAGGGCAAGAAGAGCAAGATCAAGAAGGCGCAGTTCTTCGTCAACGGCACGCAGGTCGCCACGGTGAAGAAGCCGAAGAAGGCCACCACCACGACCCTGACCGGGCTCGACCCGAGCAAGGCCGCAGCGGTCGAGGTGAAGCTCACGCTCGTCAAGAAGAAGCCCGCGAAGAAGCACCACGCGCATCGCGCGGACAAGCCCACCAAGGGTGGCGGCACCGCGACGGTGGAGCAGTCGTACCTGCCCTGCTCCTGACGTCCCAGCGACGCACGACCTGAGCCGAGCCCGGCACCGCGAGGTGCCGGGCTCGGTGCGTTCAGGCGCCGGTGCGCAGGGCGTGCAGCCGCAGCGCGACCTGCAGCGGCAACCCGTGGTCGGGAGTGCGCCAGTCGTCGCCGAGGACACTGTCGACGCGCTCGAGCCGCTTGAGCAGCGTGTTGAGGTGCACGTGCAGCGCGGCGGCGGTGCGGGTCAGGTTCCCCCCGTGCTGGAAGTACGCCGTGAGCGTGGCGACCAGCTGCGTCGAGCGGCGGGTGTCGTAGGCGAGGAGCGGGGCGAGGGAGTCGGCGAAGAAGCGGTCGAGGTCGTCGGCGCGGTCGGGGTCGAAGAGCAGGGCGAACATGGCGTACTGCTCGGCGGTGGCGCCCTGGTCGGTGACGCCGAGGGTGGCCATCAGGTCGCAGCAGCGGCTGGCGCGGTCGAAGGCGCGGCCCCACGCGCCGTCGACGACGCTCTCGGCGACGACCCGCACGGGGGTGCCGAGCTCGCGGCGCAGCCGGGCGTGGACGGTCTCGGCGGTGGTCTCGGCGTCGCCGCCGGCGAGGAGGAGGGTGGCTCGACCGAGGTGCTCGCCGGCCAGGCCGCCGTGGGAGGTCGACAGGGCGTGCAGGCGGCGGCTGACCTCGGACAGGGTGCGCCCCGTGGACTCGGCGACGACGAGGGTGTCGAGGGCGGTGATGTCGACGCCGCGGGCCTGGGCGCGGGCGCGGCGGGTCGGGTTGGTCGGGGTGGTGGAGACCAGCAGCTCGGTGAGCAGCTCGCCACTCACGCGCTCCTCGGCCTCCGCGACCGCGGTCTCCTTGAGGATGAGCAGCCCCATGATCTGGGCGGCCCGCTCGAGGGTGCGCACGTCGATCGGCGCCGGCTCGTGCTCGCGGGTGAGCAGCAGCGCGCCCAGGTGGGTGTCGCCGGCCTGGATGGTGGCGGCGCTGTGCCACAGGCCGGTGCTGTCGGTGGTGGTCGCCCACCGCCCCGAGCGGCGGGCCTGCTCGACGGCGTCCGGCGAGGGCCGCCGGTCCGGCTGCTTCACGCCGCCCTCGTGCCGGCCCTGGGCGATGACCGCGCCGGTGCGGTCGAAGACCGTCACCGCGCCCTGCAGGTGGTCCACGAGCAGCTGGGCGACCTCGGCAGCGCCACCGCCCTTGAGCACGACGCCGGTCAGGGACTCGTGCACCGACTGCGCGCGCTCCACGACGGCGACCTGCTGCTCGATGGTGCGGTACGCCGCCTGCAGTTCGGCGAGCGCGGAGCGGCTCTCGGCGTACAGCCGGGCGTTGTTGAGGGCGACGGCGGCGTGGTCGGCGAACGCGCTCAGCAGCGCCACCTCGTCGTGCTCGAAGGGCCGCTCGGTGCGGTCGGCCGCGAACAGCGCACCGACCACCTCCTCGCCGACCAGCAGCGGCACGCCGAGCAGCGCGACCATCCCCTCGGGCAGCACCAGGTCGTCGAACGCGTCGTGGTGCGGGACGTCCTGGGTGGCCAGGTAGTTGCTCACCCAGGCCGGGGCCCCGGTCGCGATCACGCGCCCGCCCACGCCGGTCCCGGCCGGCACCCGGGCCGCGCTGAACGAGGACGAGATCAGGCCCTCCGAGGCCTGCAGGACCAGCTCGCCGTCGTCGTCGAGCAGCGAGAGGTAGGTGAAGTCGGTGCCGATCAGCTCGTGCGCCTGCCGCACGATCGAGTCGAGGACCACGTCGATCTCCCCGAGCGCGGTCAGCGACCGGGCGGTGGCGTAGAGGGAGCTCAGCTCGCGCTCGCGGCGGATCCGGTACGACGCGAGGTCGGGGCTGGCGGTCCGGTACCGGTCGTCGTCGGTCGTCGTCACCGGCGCAGTCTGCCGCAGCGGTGGAGGGTTCTTCCACCCTCGTGCCCGGAACAGTGGCAGGACCGTCCCTCTCCTGGGGCCGCGCTCCGCACTTGACTCTGCGTCAGCACGAGGTGTGGCGGGCGCCACACGCAGCCGATCCGGTGTCGATCCCAGGAGTCCCGATGTCCACGTCCCGTTCCCTGCTCCCCACCACCCGGCGCCGGAGCACCCCGCTCCGCCTCGGCGCGGCCGTCCTCGGGCTGGCGCTCGCCGCCGCCGCGTGCGGTGGCTCCGGCGACGACGACGACAAGGCGAGCGCGAGCGGAGGCGGTGGTGGCGGCCTGGACGGCAAGACCGTCGACTTCGTCGGCTACGGCGCCGACAACCCGTGGGGCGCGCACTTCAACAAGGTCTTCACCGACAAGCTGGAGGGCCAGGGGGTCGAGATCCGCGACCTGACGACCATGGACCCGGGCACCGCGGTGACCAACTTCAACCAGGCCATCTCCAACAAGCCGGACCTCATCGTGGCGGCCCTGCTCGACACCTCCTCGATGGTCGTGCCGATCGAGAAGGCCAAGCAGGCGGGCATCCCGGTCCTGGTGTTCGACGGCCGCCCCGACCCCTCGGTCGACGGCGACGTCATGCAGGTCCTCTCCGACAGCGAGGCGCTGGGCGTCGCGGCGGCGCAGAACCTGGTCGAGGGGCTCCAGGCCCAGGGCAAGGACTCCGGCGACATCATCGTCATCACCGGGACCAAGTCCGGCTTCGCCGCCCAGGACCGGATGAAGGGCTTCGACGCCGAGATGGCCAAGAACCCGTCGTATGAGGTGATCGAGACCGAGGACGGCAACTGGGACCCGGCCCTCACCGGCAAGATCGCCACCCAGCTGATCGCCAAGCACGGCTGCGACGGCATCCAGGGCGCCTACGGCATGGCCGACTACCAGGCCGTCGCGATCATCGCCTCCGCCGAGCAGGCCGGCTGCCAGGTCGGCGGCGCCGACGGGATGGTCGTGACCGGCAGCAACTGCTTCAAGGCCGGCATCGAGGCGATCAAGGCCGGCACGCTCTACGGCACCGCGACCGAGGACCCGGGGACCATCGCCGAGCAGACGGCGGACTACATCGAGCGCTACTTCAACGGCGAGGAGCCGCCGGCCACCGAGGTGGTCAAGGAGGAGCGCGTGACCGCTGCGAACGTCGCCGACTTCGAGGCGCAGTGCAGCAACGCGTGAGCGAGGCCCCCGTCGCCACGCGGACCAGCGAGGGGCTGGTCCGCGTGGAGGGGCTGAGCAAGAGCTTCGGAAGCACCCAGGCGGTGCGGGCCGCGTCCTTCGGCATCGCCCGCGGGGAGATCCACGCCCTGTGCGGCCACAACGGCGCGGGCAAGAGCACGGTCGTCAAGATGCTGTCGGGCCAGGAGGCCCCGGACGACGGGCTGATCCGCATCGGCGAGGAGGCGCTCGACCTCCGCAGCCGCCAGGTCGCGCAGAGGTACGGCGTCGCCCTGGTCGACCAGGAGCTCAGCGTCGTCCCCTCGCTGACGGTGGCGGAGAACCTCATGCTGGGCGACGCCCGCACGGGGTGGCTCAACCGCGGGCGCTCGTCGGCCGCCCGCTTCCGGGCCCTGCTCGACGGCGTCGGCCTGGACCACGTCGGCCTGCGCCAACCGCTCTCCGAGCTCGGGATCGGCGAGCGGCAGCTCGTCGAGGTCGCGCGGGCCCTGGGCCAGGACGCGCGGCTGCTCATCCTCGACGAGCCGACCGCCACGCTCAGCGACGTCGAGAGCCAGTACGTCTACGCCTCGGTGCGGAAGGTCGCCGCCGCGGGCTGCGCGATCCTCTTCGTCTCCCACCGGCTCGGCGAGGTGCTGGACCTCTGCGACCGGGTCACGGTCATGCGCGACGGCGCGGTCGTGGCGACCACGCCGGCCGCGGAGCTGACCGTGGACACGCTGATCCACCAGATGCTCGGGGAGGCGCCGCAGCGGCTGGCCGAGTCGGCGCGCGGACAGGCCGGCGACGTCGTGCTCGACGTGGAGGGCCTGTCCGTCCCGGCGCGCCTCCACGGGCTCGACCTCGAGCTCCGCTCCGGCCAGGTGTACGCCGTCGCGGGCCAGCTCGGCTCGGGCGCCTCGGAGGCGCTCCGCGCGCTGGCCGGGCTGGTGCCCGACGCGACCGGGCGGGTCCGGGTCGACGGTCGGGAGGTCCGGCTCGGCCGGTCCACCGCGTCGGTGCGGGCCGGCGTGGCGTTCGTCTCCAACGACCGCAAGTCCGAGGGGCTCTTCCTGGACAAGCCGATCGGCTGGAACCTGCTGGCCACCCGGCTCGGTGCGCTCACGCGCGGCGGCGTGGTGGTGTCCCGCCGCTGGAGCGCAGCGCTCGACGCGCTCGTCGACCTGTGCGGCCTGGAGCGCCGGCGCGTCGGTCACGACGTGCGGACGCTGAGCGGCGGCAACCAGCAGAAGGTCTTCGTCGGCCGCGGCCTGGCCCGCGACGACGTGCGGGTGCTGCTGCTCGACGAGCCGACGCGCGGCGTCGACGTCGGGGGCCGCGCCGCCATCCACCGGCTGCTGCGCGACGCGGCCGAGCAGGGGCTCGCCGTGCTGTTCTCCTCCACCGAGCTCGAGGAGCTCCAGGACCTCGCCGACGTCGTGGTCACCCTGCACCAGGGTCACGTCGTGCAGCGCCACGACGGACCGACCCCGGGCGCGGTGCTGCTGCGGGAGATGACGCACGGCGCCTTCGAGGAGGTGCGGCGGTGACTGCGCTGGCCGCCCCCGCCCGCGAGGCCGCCGCCGCCCGGCGTACCCGGGCCGAGCTCGCCACCGACGGCGTCGTGGTGGTCGTGGTGGTCGCGGTGCTGCTCGCCGGCCTGTCCACCGACCGCTTCGTCAGCGTCGCCAACGCCAAGGCGATCCTCACCTCGGCGAGCCTGGTCGGCGTCTGCGCACTCGGGCTGACGCTCATCATGATCGGTGGCTCCGCCGTCTCGCTGGCCATCTCCCAGACCGTCGCCGCGGTGGGGATGGTCTTCTTGTCGGCGCAGTCGCTCGGCCTGGTCCCTGCACTGCTGCTGGCCGTCGTGGTCGGCGCGCTGGTCACCGGCGTGCAGGGCGCGGTCGTCGGCCACGCCGGCGCCAACCCGGTGGTCCTCACCATCGCCGCCAGCTTCGCCATCGCCGGGGTCGCGACCGGCGTCACCGACGGTGTCTCGGTCTCGCCGTCGGGCACCGGCTACGACCACCTCAACGCGACGCCGGCGGGACTGCCGCTGAGCGTCTACGTCCTGGTGGCCCTCACCCTGGGCGTCGAGTGGACGCTGCGCCGCACCGGCTTCGGCCGGTCGCTCTACCTGGTGGGCGAGAACCGCCGTGCGGCCCGCGCCGCCGGGCTGGCGGTGGGCCGGACCACGACGCTCGCCTGGCTCGGGGCCGGCGCCCTGTTCGCCGTCACCGCGGCGTTCACCGCGGCCTTCAACACCTCGGCCAACGTCAACCTGGGCGGGACGCTGACCTTCGACGCCATCGCCGCGGTCCTCGCCGGGGGTACGCCGATCACCGGCGGCCGGGGCTCGGCCGTGCGGACCTTCCTGGGCGCGGTGCTCATCGCCGCGGTCTCCGACATCCTGCTGCTGCGGGGCTACTCGACCGGAGTGCAGGTGCTGGTCAAGGGGCTGATCGTGCTCGGGGTCGTCGTCCTCGTCCACCTGCGGACGCGGAGCCGGCAGGCATGAGGCGGCTGCGACTCGCCCGGCCGGAGCTCCTGCTCCCGCTGACGGCGTTCGGGCTCACCCTGGTCGTGTTCCTGCTGACCCCGACGTGGGCCGACGTGGAGCTGTCCAGCTTCGACGTCTACAACACCTTGCAGATCCTCGCCCGCCTCGGCCCGCTGGCCCTCGCGCTCGGGCTCACGATGATCGCCGGCGAGTTCGACCTCTCCGTGGTCGGCACCTACGCGCTGGGCGGCATGCTGACCGTCCAGCTCGGTCAGGACGACTGGCGCGTGGGGCTGCTGGCGGCGGTCGGCACCGGCGCGGCCATCGGGCTCGTCCAGGGGGCGCTCATCGCGGGGCTGCGGCTGCCGTCGATGCCGGTCACGCTCGCGACGTACATCGCGCTGCTCGGGCTGACCAGCGCCCTCTCCGACGGGCTGACCAAGACCTACAGCAACATCGACGTCACGCTCTGGGTCGACCAACCGGTGCTGACCGTCTTCTCGCCGCGCAGCCTCATCACGCTCGGGCTCTTCGCGCTCGCCGCCCTGCTGCTGGCCGGCAGCCGGTGGGGTCGCGAGCTGCGCGCCATCGGGGGTGACCGGCGGGCCAGCCGGGTGGCCGGCGTCCGCGTCGGCCGGCTGCTCGTCGCCACCTTCGCCGCCTCGGGCGCACTGTCCGGGCTAGGCGGGGCGCTGCTCAGCTTCAGCCTCGGCTCGGCCAACCCCGACCCCGGCGTCCAGCCCCTCATCCTCGCGGCCGCGGCCGCCCTGCTCGGCGGGGTGTCGCTGGCCGGCGGTCGCGGCGCACCGCTCGGGCTGCTCGCCGGGATCCTCGCCGTCGCGCTCCTCGCCGAGGTCGCGACGGTCGCGGCGCTGCCCAGCTACGTCACCCAGCTGTTCTACGCCGCCCTGCTCGGCGTGATCGTCGTCGTCGACGCCCCCGACCTGCACGCCGGGGTGACCCGGTTGCGCACGCACCTGCGCCCCCCACCCGTTCCCCCCGCCGAGGAGACCCCGTGAGCCAGCCGTCCCTGATCTTCTCCGACCTCCGCTTCCCGGAGGGCGCGCGCTGGCACGACGACCGGCTGTGGTTCTCCGACATGCACACGGGCCAGGTCTTCAAGGCCAACCCCGCGGCCCGCACGCTCGAGGAGGTGGCCGTCGTCGACGACCAGCCCTCGGGTCTCGGCTGGCTCCCCGACGGCTCCCTGCTGGTCAGCGCGATGCTGCAGCGCCAGGTCCGGCGGGTCACCCCGGACGGGCGGGTGGACGTCTTCGCGGACCTGTCCGAGCACACCGACGCGCCCACCAACGACCTGGTCGTCGACGGCCACGGACGGACCTTCGTCGGCGGCTTCGGCTACGACCTGTACGCCGACGCGCCCCGGCGCCCCGGTCCGGTCTTCCGCCTCGACCCCGACGGCGCCGCGACGGTCGTGGCCGACGACCTGGTCTTCCCGAACGGGATGGTGGTGCTGCCCGGGACCTCGACGCTGGTCGTCGCCGAGACCTGGGCCGCCCGGCTGCGGGCCTTCGACGTCGACACCGACGGCGCGCTGGTGGACGGTCGCGTCTGGGCCGAGCTGCCGCCGGGCTCGACCCCGGACGGGATCTGCGTCGACTCCGCCGGCGGCGTCTGGGTCTCCTCGATCAGCACCTCGCAGTTCCTCCGCGTGGAGGCGGGCGGCCGGGTGACCCAGACCATCGAGGTCCCCGGTCGGTGTGCGACCGACTGCGTGCTCGGCGGACCCGGGGGCACCACCCTGTTCCTGCTCACGTCGAACAGCTGGCAGCCCGACGACACCCACGTCCGCGAGGGCCGCATCGAGGCGGTCGAGGTCACGGTGCCGGCCGAGGGGTACGCCCGGTGATGCGCGGTCTCATGCAGGACCGTCCGCTGACCGTGCCCACCCTGCTGACCCGGGCCGAGACGAGCTTCCCGCACAAGCGGGTCGTCACCGGCGGCACGGGCAGCGCAGGGGAGAGCGTCGCGACCTGGGCCGAGGTCGCGCCCCGCGTGCGCCGGCTCGCGCACGCCCTCGACGCGCTCGGCGTGCCCCCCGGCGCGTGCGTCGGGACCTTCGCCTGGAACAGCCAGCGCCACGTCGAGCTCTACCTCGCCGTGCCCAGCTCGGGTCGGGTCCTGCACACGGTCAACCACCGGCTGTACGCCGAGCAGGTGAGCTTCATCGTGAACGACGCCGCCGACGACGTGCTGTTCGTGGACCGCACCATCCTGCCGGTCGTCTGGCCGCTGGTCGCGTCGTTCCGGACCGTGCGGCACGTGGTCGTGATGGACGACGGTGGCGACGCGCCGCTGCCCGACGACCCACGGGTGCTGGACTACGAGGATCTCCTGGCCCAGCAGGCGGACCGCCCGATCGCGGCCGTGGTCGACGACGAGGACGCCGCGGCCTCGCTCTGCTACACCTCCGGCACCACCGGCCACCCCAAGGGCGTGCTCTACAGCCACCGCTCGGTGGTGCTGCACAGCCTGCTGCTGCTGGCCGCCGACGTCTTCGCGCTCAGCGAGCGCGACGTCGTCGCGCCGATCGTGCCGATGTTCCACGTGAACGCGTGGGGCCTGCCGTACGCAGCCCTCCAGTGCGGCGCCGACCTGGTGCTGCCCGGTCCGGCGACCGGCCCGGCCGAGCTGGCCGCGCTGCTGTCCCGGCACCGCGCCACCTTCAGCGCGGCGGTGGCGACGGTCTGGCGCGACATGGTCCCGGTCCTGCGGCACCACGACCTGAGCAGCCTGCGCCACGTCGCGTGCGGCGGCGGGCCGGTCGACGACGCGCTGTCCAGCGCCTGGGAGGACGCCGTCGGCATCCCGCTCACCAACGCCTGGGGGATGACCGAGACCAGCCCGGTGGTGACGTCGGCGTTCGTGCCGACGGTCCACGAGGACGTCACCGGCGACGACCGGCGGCGGCTGCTCGGCACGCCCGGCCCCGCCGTACCCCTCACCGAGATCCGGGTCGTCTCCGACGAGGGGCACGTGCAGCCCCGCGACGGCCGCACGCCCGGTGAGCTCCAGGTGGCGGGCGCGACCATCGCCAGTGCCTACTTCGGCTCCGACGCCGGCACCGACGCGTTCACCGCCGACGGGTGGCTGCGCACCGGCGACGTCGGCACCATCGACCCGTGGGGGTTCCTGCGCATCGTCGACCGCACCAAGGACCTGGTGAAGTCCGGCGGGGAGTGGATCTCCTCGGCCGAGCTGGAGGGCGCGATCATGGCCGACCCCCGCGTGCGGGAGGCCGCGGTGATCGGGGTGAGCGACGAGCGCTGGGGCGAGCGTCCGATGGCCTGCGTCGTGCCCGTCGACGGTGCGGTGCTCACCGCCGACGACGTCCGCGAGCACCTGCGCGGCCGGGTGGCGTCCTGGTGGATCCCCGAGCGGGTCGAGATGCTGGCCGAGCTGCCCAAGACGGCCACCGGCAAGTGGTCGAAGCAGACGCTGCGGCAGCAGTTCGCCGACCCGGCGCCCGAGCCGGCCTGAACGACCACCGAGGAGAGGAACGCCCATGTCCATCCAGCCCCGCCTGATCGTCACCGGCCACGACGCCGACGGGAAGGCCGTCTTCGTGCGCGACGAGCCGCCCGCGCCCACCCGGGTCGCGCTGCTGCCGGGCTCGGACTTCTTCCTGCTGTGGGGCACGCCCGACGGCGCGGCCCGGGTCGGCGAGCGGGACCCCGAGCCGGTGCTCCGCCCGTACTTCCCGGGTCTCGGCGGCAGCCGTGCGCTGTTCCTGCGCTGGGCTCCGCACTCCGCCGAGCCCGAGGTCCACGACCCCGACGAGGTCGCGCGGGAGGTGGACGAGAAGCTGCCCGGCCTGATGGACCCGTTCGACCCCGGTGGCGAGGGCATGCACACCACCGACACCGTCGACTACGGCATCTGCCTCGAGGGCGAGCTCTGCCTGACCCTCGACGACGAGGCCGAGGTGACCCTCACGCCCGGCACGTGCGTCGTGCAGCTCGGCACCCGGCACCGGTGGGTCAACCGCAGCGACCGGCCCGCGCTCATGTGCTACGTGCAGATCGGCGCCGCCCGGGTCTGACCCCGGCCGGTCCAGACCACGGTTGGCGCCCGGGCGACTCGGGCAACATCTGTTCACTGGGGGGCCAGTGGGGGACCCTCCGTGCGTGTCAGGGGGGCACCGTGCGCAGCCGCGAGCGCAGGTACTGGCGCCGTCGGGCCGTGACGCCGACGCTCAGCGTCGTCGTCCCGACGCTCAACGAGGCGCAGAACCTCGAGGTCGTCCTGCCGGAGCTGGCTGAGGTCCTCGACGAGCTGCCCGGCGACCACGAGGTGATCGTGGTCGACGGCGGGTCGGTGGACGGCACGGTCGAGACCGCGCGGAGGGTGCTCCCGGACGCCGAGGTGGTCGAGCAGGCCCGCAGCGGCAAGGGGAACGCCGTGGCCACGGGCATCGAGCAGGCCAGCGGCGACGTCGTGGTCATGTTCGACGCCGACGGCAGCGCGGACCCCGCGGAGATCCCGCACTTCGTGGAGGCGCTGACCGACGGCGCGGACTTCGCCAAGGGCAGCCGGTTCGCCGAGGGCGGGGGGAGCGCGGACATCACGCCGGTCCGCATGCTCGGCAACGCCTTCCTCAACCAGACCGCGAACGCCGCCTTCGGGACCCGCTTCACCGACCTCTGCTACGGCTACAACGCGTTCTGGGCCGACATGGCGCCGGTGCTCGACCTGCCCGACGCCGACGCACCCCCGACCGACGACAGCACGGTCGAGTGGGGTGACGGCTTCGAGATCGAGACCGTCATCAACGTGCGCATGGCCGCGGCGGGCGCCGAGATCGCCGAAGTGCCGAGCGTCGAGCGCGAGCGGCTGTACGGCGAGAGCAACCTGCACGCCGTGCGCGACGGCCTGCGGGTGCTGCGCACCATCGTCGTCGAGCGGCTGCGCCTGCGGGCGGCCCGTCGGGTCAGCGGCGCTCGCGCCGCCACCGAGCAGTCGAGCGCGGCCGCCTGAGCCGGGTCAGGAGAACCACCGCTCCACCACCGTCACCGTCGCCAACACCAGCAGCCAGACGGCGCTGATGGTCATGCCTGCCACCGTGATGAACCTGTCCACAGCGCACTCCCCGTGAGGTGCTCGGATGTCGTCCTTCGCTTGACGTCGTACCCCCAGGTCCACCAGGGTCATGCGCCCGACCGTCCGATTTGGTCCTTCCGGGTGGCTTGCGGTCGTGGTGGCCTCACAGCACGTGGGTGCCGTACATCTCGCCGAGCGGGTCGGAGATGAGCTCGATGCGGGCGCCGTCGGGGTCGCGGAAGTACATCGAGACCTCGCTGTGCACCTCGAACGGCACGCCGGCGTCCTCGAGCCGGCCGCGCAGCTCGCCCCAGCGGTCCGGGGCGACGGAGATGGCCAGGTGGTGCAGCCCGCCCAGCACCTCGGCGTACGGACCGACGTCGAGGCCGGGGAAGTCGAAGAAGGCCAGCAGGTTGCCGTGGCCGATGTCGAAGAAGAAGTGCGAGGAGCCGGCGTAGTCGCGGTTCTCGATGAGCTCGGTCAGCGGGAAGCCGAGCACGTCCTGGTAGAACCGCACGGTCCGCTCGACGTCGCTGCTGATGAGCGCGGTGTGGTGCAGCCCGCGCGCGGTGGACGCCGGCCGGTCGGCGGGCTCCCTCAGGTGCACGGCGCGCAGCCGTGCGCGCTCGGCCTCGTGGTGGTCGGCTCCGGTCTCGCTCACCCCTGAAGTGTGACGCACGACGAGCGGGGTAGAACCTGTTCTAGTCCTCGTGCCAGACTGCCGACGATGCGCCTCGCCCGACCGGCCCTGCGCGGCCCGGTGGCCGCGGCCCGGTTCCTGGTCCGGCGGGTGGTCACGCTGCCGCCCGTCGAGACGGTCCCCGTCGGCCGGATGCTCGACGTGCCCGGCGGTCGCACGTTCGTGGTCGACGTGGCCGGGCCGACCCCGGACGCGCCATGCGTCGTGCTGCTGCACGCGCTCGGCTGCACGGCCTACCTCACCTGGTTCGGCGTCCTCGCCGAGCTGTCGCGCACCCACCGCGTCATCGCGCTGGACCAGCGCTGGCACGGCCGGGGCATCAAGAGCGAGCGGTTCCGGATCGCCGACTGCGCCGACGACGCGGTGGGCGTGCTGGACGCGCTCGGCGTCGCCTCGGCCACCGTGGCCGGCTACTCCCTCGGCGGCGCGGTCGCCCAGGAGACCTGGCACCGCCACCCCGAGCGGGTGAGCGGGCTCGTGCTGGCCTCGACGGCCCGCCTCTTCCGCGGGCACGCGGGAGAGAGGCTCTTCTTCCCGGTCATGACCCTGGCGATGCACCTGCTCTCGCGGATCGCGCTGACCCAGGTCGAGCGGCTCGCCGCGGCGCTGCCCGAGCTGCCGTCGGTCGAGCTGACCGACGCCACCCGCTGGGGCGCCTCGGAGTTCCGCTCCACCTCCGCCTGGTCGATGCCCGAGGTGCTCAGCGAGCTCGGCCGCTTCAACTCCGCGCCGTGGACGTCGACCATCGACGTGCCCACCGCCGTGGTCGTCACCGGCCGCGACCAGGCCGTCCCGGCCCGCCGCCAGCGCAGGCTCGCGGCCTCGGTCCCCGGCGCCACGGTCTTCGACGCCCCCGGCGGCCACGCCTCCGTCGTCCTCGACGCCGAGCGCTGGACGCCGGTGCTCCTCGAGGCCGTCGCGGACGTCACGCGTCGCGCCCGGGGGCACCGGCGGCTCGCCGGGTAGTGGCTACTGGTCGACCTGGGGTGTCGGCAGTCGGTGGCTCTCGCCGGCGTTGTTGAAGTCGGAGTCCTTGCGGGCGAACATGTCGTGGCGCTCCTCCGCGCTCAGCGCCTCGACCTGTGCGCGCACGTCGGAGGGGTAGCCGGTGATCTCGGGGACGTCGCCCAGCGGCACCACGGTGTTGACCAGCCGGTCGGCGTACACGTGGGTCATCGTGAACGACTGGTGGCCGTCCACGCCCGAGATGAAGCGCTCGAGCGGCGCCGGGTCGGAGGTGTAGCAGGACGCCGACGCCACGCTGACCGGTACGCCGGCGAACGTGCTGTAGGACGAGTAGTGGAAGTGCCCGCCGAGGATCTGGCGCACGTCGGTGCCCTCGACCACCGCGGCCAGCCGGTGCTGGTCGTGCAGCTCGATGACGGCCGCTGCCTCCATCAGCGGCACCGGGATCGGCGGGTGGTGCATGGCCAGCACGGTCCCGAGCTCGGCCGGCGTGGCCAGCTGCTCGGCCAGCCAGTCCAGCTGCACGTCGTCGAGCTCGCCGTGGTGCCAGCCGGGCACGCTGGTGTCGAGGGCGATCACCCGCAGTCCGCGCACGTCGTGCACGCGGTCCTGGAGGCCGTCGTCGTCGGAGTCGAAGAGAGCCCGGGCGTACGCCGCACGCTCGTCGTGGTTGCCCATGACCCAGACCAGCTGGGCGCCGAGCGCCGCCACGGCCGGCTCGACCACCTCCCGCAGCCGCACGTAGGCCTCGGGCTCCCCGCGGTCGGCCAGGTCGCCGGTGAAGACCAGGACGTCCGGCTTGCGCTCCAGTCGCGAGAGCCGTTCGAGGGCCAGGCGCAGCCCGGCCTCGGGGTCGACCACGCCGTACTGGCGCAGCCCGCCGCCGAGCAGGTGGACATCGCTGAGGTGAGCGATCGTGACGTCGGGTGCGGGGTGCTGGCCGTACTGCACGCGCAGACTCTAGGACCCGGCCGACACCGCCGCGACTAGGACGTGCGGGCGAGTCGGAAGACCGGGATGAGCCGGTCCGTGCGCTCCTCGTACGTCGCGAAGTTGGGCCAGGTCTCGAGCATGTGCGCCCAGGCGCGGGCGCGGGCCTCGCCCTCGAGCTCGGTGGCGTGCACGGGGAACCTCTGGCCGCCGTAGCCGACCCTGGCCGCGCCGTCGGCCGCGCGCAGGTTGTGCACCCACAGCGGCATCGTCGGGCCGCCGAAGTAGGACCCGGCGATGAGGATCGTGTCGCCGTCCGGCACGCACAGCAGCGGGGTCGACCGCTCCACGCCGCTCTTGCGACCCCGGACGGTGAAGGTGAGGTTGGGCAGCCCGGCGATGTCGAGGACGCTGACCCGGCCGCGGGTCAGCCGCTGCAGGGTCTTGTCGCTCCACACGATCTGGGGCAGCAGCTTCGGCATCCACGGGAGCGCGCCGATGCGGACGGCGAGGGGAGTCAGCAGACCCATGGCCGGATCCTACCGAGAAGTAGAACAGGTTCTAGGTGAGGTCGAAGGTGAAGAACGCGCCCTCGTCGTCGTGGCCGATCCGCGCCGTCCCGCTCCACCCGCTCCAGTCGTCGGTGCCCGTGCCGGGCACGACGTGACCGAACGCGACGTCGGGGTCGGACTCGAGGGCGCCGTGGTGCACCGTGACGCTGCCCGAGCGGCCGTCGTCGGTGGTGCCGGTGATGTGCTCGGCCGCGAGGTAGCCGCGCTGACCTTCGTCGCCGCTGGCGACGAACAGAGCGACCGAGGTGCCGGCGATGCCGGCGGTGAACCGCTTCGACAGCCGGGCCGCGCCGACCCAGTCGTCGATCCCCTCGATGCTCCGCTCGTCCCAGCCGTCGACCGCGAACCGGGCGATGAGTGTCGTCATGTCCCGCAGCGTAGGGCGCAACACCGACGCCGGCCTCAGACCACGGAGGTCGGCCCCGCGTCGTGCAGCTCGGCGCGGAGCGTGGCCACGGCCTGCGCGACCGCGGCCCGGGCCGGCGGCATGTCGTGCAGGGAGTTCAGCATGACGAAGTCGTGGATGACGCCCTGGTAGCGCACCGCGACCGTCGGCACCCCGGCCTGGCGCAGCTTGGCGGCGTACGCCTCGCCCTCGTCGCGCAGCACGTCGGCCTCGCCGGTGATGACCAGCGCCGGCGGCAGGCCGCGGAGCTGCTCGACCGAGGCGCGCAGCGGGGAGGCGGTGACCTGGGCGCGCTCGTCGGGGTCGGTCGTGTACTGGTCCCAGAACCAGTGCATGCCGGTGCGCGAGAGGAAGTAGCCGTCGGCGAACTGCTCGTACGACGCGGTGTCGAACGACGCGTCGGTGACGGGGTAGAAGAGCACCTGCTGCACGAAGGAGACCGTGCCGCGGTCCTTGGCCATCAGCGTCAGCGCGGCCGACATGTTGCCGCCCACCGAGTCACCGACCACGGCCATCCGCGAGCCGTCGAGCAGGTTGGCGGCGCCCTCGCGGACGACCCACTCCGCCACGGCCCACGCCTGCTCGAGCTGGGTCGGGTAGCGGTGCTCGGGCGCGCGGTCGTACTCCGGGAAGACGACGGCCGCGTGGGCGCCGACGGCCAGGTCGCGGACCAGTCGGTCGTGGGTGTGGGCGTCACCGAACACCCAGCCGGCGCCGTGCACGTAGAGCACGACGGGCAGGGTGCCCGCGGCGTCCGGCGGCCGCACGATCCGGACCTTGACGCTGCCGGTCGGACCGCCCTCGACGGTCGTCCACTCCTCGTGCACGTCGGGCTTGGTGATCTCCGAGCTCTGCACCTCGTCCACCGCCTCCCGCCCCTTCTCGGGTCCGAGGTCGTAGAGGTACGGCGGCTCCGCGGTCGCCTCGGCGAAGGCCTGGGCGGCGGGCTCGAGCGGCAGGCCGTGGGGGTTGGCGGCGGGCATGGACTCCTCCTGGGGACGCGGTCGGTGGTGACTACGCTGCGACGCTAGGGAGACCCGCCTGCGGGCGGCATCAGTCGAGTGACTCGGATGCGTCCTGGGGAGGGCGATGGCACAGGGCTGGAGCGGGTCGGACCACGGACTGGTCGCCCGCGACGACGAGCTCCGGTCCGTACGCCGCCACCTCACCTCCGGCGGCCGGGTGCTGACCGTGCTGGGCATGGCCGGCGCCGGCAAGACCGCGCTGCTCACCGCGGCCGCGGCCGGCGCCGCCGCCGAGGGCTGGCTCGTGCTGCGGCTGCGTGGCCGCGCCACCGAGGCCAAGCTCGGCTTCGCCACCCTGCTCGACCTGCTGGACGCCGCGGACGCGCCGGACCCCGAGACGGCGGCGCTCGCCGGGTCGGTCCGGGAGCGGGTGCTGGGCGGTGGCACGCCGGACGCGCTGCGGCTGCGCCGCGACGTGCACCAGTGGCTGCTCGCGCTGGCGCCCGACGAGCTGGTGCTGGTGCTGGTCGACGACGCGCAGTGGGTCGATCCGGCCTCGTGGCTGGTGCTGTCCTTCGTGGCCAACCGGCTGGCGGACTCGACGGTCTCGGTGCTGCTCGCGTCGCGCACCGACGCGCCCGCGGCCGGGCTCGAGGACCAGCCCGTCCTGCACCTCGCCCCGCTGGTGCCGGCCGCGGCCGCCGAGCTGCTCGAGCGCGTCGGGCTGGCCACCGACCCGGTGGTGCGCTCCGCGGTCGTGCAGCAGGCCGCCGGCAACCCGCTGGCGCTGCTGGAGCTGGCCCGGGTCGGGAGCGGCGCCGTGCCCAGCGCGACCAGGGTCCACCCGACCGTGCCCGCCGCGATCGAGGCGGCGTTCGCGGCGGAGCTGCCCGCCCTGCCCGACGACACCCGGTGGGTGCTGCTGCTCGCTGCCGCCGGCGGCACCGACCTGGCCGTGCTGGCCCGGGCGGTCGGCGACACCGGCGACGTCATGGCCCTGCTCGAGCCGGCCGAGCGTGCCGACCTGGTCCGGGTGGGCGACGCGCAGGTGTCGTTCCGGCACCCGCTGGTCGAGGCCGCGGTCTACGGCCTGGCCGGCGCCCGTCAGCGGCGCCGGGCGCACGCGAGGCTCGCCGACCTGTTCCCGGTCGAGGACGACCGGCACGTGTGGCACCTCGCCGCCGCGACCGAGGGGCCGGACGAGGCCGTCGCGACCGCGCTGCTCGCCAGTGCGGAGCGGATGCGGGACCGCGGCGCCCAGGAGGAGGCCGCCGACGCGGTGGTGCGCGCCGCGGAGCTGACCGCCGACCCCGACCTGCGCGACGAGCGGATGCTCAACGGGCTCAGCCTGTCCACGGCCGTCGGACACGTGCACCGGCTGTCCGCGCTCGCCGCCCACTTCCGCCGCCGCTCGACCCACCCGGTCGTCCGCGCCAAGGCCGCGCAGCTGCACGCCTACGTGCTCGCGCAGACCATGCAGCAGGCCTCGGCGCAGGACATGCTCCAGGTCGCGCTGGAGGAGATGATCAAGGTCGACGACGTGGGCGGGTGGGCCTCGCTCACCACGCTCGCCTCCCTGACCTACCAGACCTGTCGCCGGCGCGAGGTGCTGGCGCACTGGCTCGAGCGCTACGAGGCGATCACGCCCCACGACTTCGACGACCAGCCGCTGAACGCCGCGGCGCGGCTGTGGATCATCGCCGCCCTCGACCCGGTGGCGCCGCCGGCGGAGGTGCGGCAGCGGCTCCGCACCGCACCGGACCTGCCGTCCGGAGCGCCGGCGCACCTCGCCGCCCCCTACGAGATGCTCCTCGGCGCGACCGCGTGGGTGCTCGACGACCCGGGCACGGCCCTGCAGCGGCTGGGCCGGTCCGGCGACCTGATGCGGCTCAGCGGGGCCGTCCAGCAGCTCCCGCAGAACGTGATGACGCTCGGCCAGGTGCAGTTCGACACCGGCCGCTACGACGACGCGGACCGCTCCGGGCGCCAGCTCGTGGACCTCAGCGAGGCCTACGGGCTGCCGTACTACCGAGCGGCCGGTCGCGAGCTGCGGGCCCGCGTGGCGGCGGTGCGCGGCGAGCCGGACGCGGTCGCGACGCTGGACGCGCTGCTCACGGGCACCGAGCCCGGTCAGTCGGTCTCGCTGGAGGCCAACCTGCTCGCCGGTCGCGCCCTCGCGCTGAGCGCGCAGCGCGAGCACGAGGCGGCCTACCAGCAGTGGCGCGGCCTGTTCGACGCGGACGGCACGCCGCTGCACCCCCACGTCTCCCTCCGCAGTCTCGGCGAGCTGGCGGCCGCGGCGGACCGGGTCGACCGGCTCGACGACGTCGTCGCGATCGTCCGGGGCGCCGAGGGACAGCTGACCGATCTCCCCGGCCAGCGGCTGACGCGCGTGCTGGCCCGGGCCAAGGCGCACCTGGCCGGGGACGCCGCCGGCCCGCTCTACGAGCGGGCGGTGCACGAGGGCGGTGCCGCGGACTTCCCCTTCGAGCGGGCCGGCGCCCAGCTCGAGTACGGCGGCTGGCTGCGCCGGCAGCGCCGCGCCACCGACGCGCGCGACCACCTCCGCTCGGCCCACCAGACGTTCACCAGGATCGGCGCGACGGCGTGGGCCGCGATGGCCGAGGCCGAGCTGCGAGCGGCCGGGGTCCGCGCCGACGGCGACCACCACGCCGCGCGCTGGGCCGCGCTGACCGCGCAGGAG
Organism: Nocardioides anomalus; assembly: GCF_011046535.1. Taxonomy (NCBI): domain Bacteria; kingdom Bacillati; phylum Actinomycetota; class Actinomycetes; order Propionibacteriales; family Nocardioidaceae; genus Nocardioides; species Nocardioides anomalus. Next base: position 5,117,751 of record NZ_CP049257.1, read on the forward strand.
CGCGAGATCGTGCGCCTCGCCGCGACCGGGCTGAGCAACAAGGAGATCGGGCAGGCGCTGTTCTTGTCGCCGCGGACCGTGGGCGCGCACCTCTACCACGCGTTCCCGAAGCTCGGCGTGACCGCCCGCAGCCAGCTGCGCGACGTCGTCGACGGCGGATCTGAGTCACGCGACTGATGCCCTCGAGGGGACCGCTCCCCAGGATCGGGGCGTGCCGCCCGGCACACCTCCCGAAGGAGCACCCATGTCCGACACCCCCACCGTGGTCCTGGTCCACGGAGCGTTCGCCGACGCCGCCAGCTTCGCCCGCGTCGTACCCCTCCTGCTCGACGACGGCATCGCGGTGCGCGTGCCGGCCGTCCCGAACCGCAGCCTGTCCGGCGACGCGGCGTACATCGCCTCCGTGGTCCGCCAGATCGACGGACCGGTCCTGCTGGTCGGCCACTCCTACGGCGGCGCGGTGATCACCGTGGCCGGCGCCGAGGCGAACGTCGCCGGGCTCGTCTACCTGGCCGGCTACGCGCTCGACGAGGGCGAGAGCCTCGGTGAGCTGCAGGGCCGCTTCCCCGACTCGCCGCTGGCCCAGGCGCTGGTCTACACCCAGTTCCCGGTCGAGGGCTCCGACGAGCCCGGCACCGACGTGTCGGTCGACGTGGAGAAGCTGCCCGAGATCTTCGCCGCCGACGTCGAGCCCGAGCTGGCCCGGGTCCTCGCCGTCTCGCAGCGGCCGCTGGCCGGCGCGGCGTTCGGCGAGCCCGCGAGCACCGCGGCCTGGAAGACCAAGCCGGCCTGGGGGATCGTCTCCTCCTCCGACCGGACCATCAACCCCGACGTGGAGCGGTTCGGCTACGAGCGGGCCGGCATGACCGTGACGGAGATCGACTCCTCCCACCTCGTGATGCTCTCGCACCCGCAGGAGGTCGCCGACGTGATCCGCACGGCCCTGGCCTCCGTCGTCCAGGCCTAGGCAAGAACACCTAGGGCCCAGCCGGGTCGTCGTGGAAGGTCACGTCGACCTCCTCGAAGCCCTTGTGCCGCTGGGCCCGCGCGTACCCCGTGTAGGCCCGGCGGTCGGCGTCGGTCAGCGACACCGAGTCGGTGAACGGCGTGAGCAGGGCGCGCGGCCAGAGGTGGCGGTGCAGCACGACGTTCAGCTGGACGCCGAACACGAGAGCGAGCGAGGCGACGTAGGTCACCGCCACCAACCCGAGGACCAGGCCGAAGGTCTGGTTCATCGACGAGGTCTCGGTCAGGTTGCGCTGCACCAGCACGGTGCTGCCCAGCTGCACGCCCTGCCAGGCCGCGGCGATGAGCAGCGCGCCGGGCCAGGCGGCGCGCAGCGGGTGGCGCCGGCCGACGCCGGCCCAGGTGAGCACGGCCACGATGACGGTGACGACGAGCAGGCTGACCAGTGGCAGCACGACCCAGCGGACCGCGTCACCCAGGTCGGCGGCCAGTCCGGTGGCCACCTGGGCGACGGTCGAGACGGTGGACACGGCGACCAGGGACAGGCCGCCGGCCACCAGCAGGCCGAGGCTGCGCAGTCGCAGCAGGAACGGGTTGGGCCGGCTGTTGCGCGGCACGGACCAGGCCACGTGCAGCGCGTTCTGGAGCGCGGTGCCCAGGCCGAGCGAGCCGTAGAGCGCGATGAGCGTCCCGATGACGACGGCGCCGACCGAGCCCTGGAGCCCCTCGGGGCGACCCAGCTGGTCGCCGACGACCGGGAAGCCGGCCACCGCCGAGCTCAGCACCTCCGCGCGCAGCTCGGGGTTGCCGTCGAGCAGGAAGCCCAGGACGGCGGTGGCGAGCAGCATGACCGGGACGATCGAGACGAACGCGTAGTAGGTCATGATCACGGCGAGGTAGACGCCTTGGTCGTCGACGAACTTGTAGACCACCGCGAGCGGAACGCCGACGACCGGGTGCCGCCGCTGCCAGGCGTCGGCCCGGCTCAGCGGCAGCTCCTCGTCGACCGTCCGGTCGGCGTCGGGGTCCACGAGGCTCACCCGACCACGCTCCGCTCCTCCTCGGGCTCGCGACCCGCCGGAGAGCCGGCGGCCTCGGCGCGCCGGGAGGCGATCAGGCTGGTGGTCGTGGTGACGGCGAGGATGCCGACGATGACGCCGAGCGAGGCCAGCGTCGGGATCTCGGGCACCGACGGCCACACCAGGTGCGCCCAGTGCAGCACCAGCTTGACGCCGATGAAGCCGAGGATGGCCGCGAGGCCGAAGCCGAGGTGGACCAGCTTGCTCAGCGCCCCGCGCAGCACGAAGTAGAGCGCGCGCAGGCCCAGCAGGGCGAAGGCGTTGGTCGCGAAGACCAGGTAGGGGTCGCCGGTGATGCCGTAGACGGCGGGCACCGAGTCGATGGCGAAGACGATGTCGGTGGCGAGCACCGCGACGGTGACCACGGCGAACGGCGTCAGCGCGCGGGCGCCCCCGACGCGGGTGAGCAGCCGCGGGCCGTCGTACTCGTCGGCGACGGGCATGACCCGGCGCAGCAGCCGGACCGTGCGCATCGACGAGACGTCCTTCTCGGCGTGGTCGTCGCCGCTGAGCGCGTCCTTGAGCAGCTTGACACCGGTGACCAGC